>NZ_JAFBCA010000001.1:0-1213723 GCF_016907475.1 Nocardioides cavernae
GTCGGCGGCGGCGTCGACCAGGACCTGCCAATACGGGTCGCTGGCGCCGACGGTGCCCAGCACGACCTTCTCGCGCTCCTCACCGCTCGCGGCACCGGCGTCGTCGCCGCCCCGGGACCAGAGGAAGCCGCCCACCACGGCGATGATCGCCAGGACGGCGATGCCGACCAGGAGCGGCGTACGTCGCTTGGCGGGAGGGGCGATCTGCGGGTGGTTCTCGGACATGGCGGAGCCTTTCGTCGTACGTCGTGGAGCGCAGGGACGCGCACGCGCTCGCGAACCCCCACTGGCCGCCGCCTAACCAAACTAAGTTGGTAGACAAGCATGACAAAGCCTGCGACGACCTTAGACCGGTGGAACCCCCGGACACCAAACCGATATGCCCCGAGCCGGTGTGAACCGCCTCACTACCCCTCGACCGGGACCTCCGACCGGGACCTCGGGAGCGCTCAGGCGCGCAGGTGCAGCCTGGCGTGGTCGGGGTCGTCGACGACGAACGGGCGCGGTGCGCGGGGCAGCCAGGAGTGGGTCACGTGGTCGACGACGTGCACACCCTCCGAAGACTCGATCTCGACGACGCCCTCGGGCACCTGGCCGTCGTGGAGGGCGTTCCAGACCAGCCACTCGCGGCGCTTGCGCCGGTTGCGGATGGAGGTGGCGAACGACTCGGGGTTGGTCCAGTGCGCGAACTCGTCGCCGTCGAGCCACTTCAGCTCGACGCACAGGCCCTGCGGCAGCGCGAACATCTCGATGCGGTCGGGCGTCGTGCGGATCTCCCACTCCGGCGCCTTCGTGTAGACGTAGTCGGGGCTCATCGGGAAGCCCCACTCCTCGATGTTGCGCAGGCCGAGGTCGAGGTAGGCCTTGCGGTCGGACTCGATGTAGAGGCCGTGGCGCGGGAAGCGGATGACCGCCTCGGCCATCCCCACCTGCCAGGACAAGTCGGCCATGGACACCTCGCCCTCGGTGGTGAGGACCATGTCGCCGTCCCACTTCCACGAGTAGCGGGTGCGGACGTGCGAGAAGCACCAGTTGTAGAAGTAGGCGAGCGAGTGCACCGAGCGCTCGTTGACCGCGAGGTGCTCGGCCCCTGCGCGCGCCACCTCGAAGGGGTACGCCTTCAGGGTGAACCGGTCGGACAGGCCGTGCTCGGCGGCGACCCGCAGCGCCTCCTCGCCGGTGCCGTCGTCCGACCCGTTGTCGACGAGCAGCACGTGGTCGCACGCGCGGAGCAGCGGCGGCAGCACGAAGCGCAGGCCGGGTGCCTCGTTCTTGACCCGCAGCACCGCGGTCGCGCCGCGCCGGAGACCGCCGGGCTGGTTCCACGGCCAGACGATGTCGAAGTCTTCGTGGCCCTCGACGTTGGTCAGGCCGTGGCCGGAGCCGATCGGAACGGTCACGGCTGCGTGTCCCCGGTCGCGTCTCGGCTGCGCCCGAGGGCCTTGCGGACGCCGCGGCGCACCGACGGCGGGATCGCGGCGCGTACGTCGTGGGGCACGCGGTCCGCGAGGGACCTGGAGGCCCCCTCGGCCGCGGCCTCGTGGAGTGCCCGCCGGCGGGCCTGGTGGCGGGCGTGCTCGGCGGTCGAGCGGCTGATGGCCGCCGCCTCTTCGTAGAGGTCGACGTACTCCGCGCGCAGCTGGTCGAAGGTCGCGTGCGCAGCCGTGGTGTCCCCGCCCTCGTCGGCGAGCTTGTTGAGCTCCTCCCACGTCTGGCCGGTGAGGTCGTGGAGCCGCTTGGGCAGCGCGAGGTCGTCGAGCGTGGCGGTGACCCGGCGCAGGGTCGGGTCGATGAAGCGGTGCACCTCGCGAATCTGGTCGCTGCGGGTGTGGATGATCGTCTGGAGGTCGAGCGCGTGGCCCATGGCCGTCGTCGTCCTGACCCAGTCGGTCAGCAGGTCCTCGTAGCGAACGAAGACGCGACCCTGCCCGGCGTCGGCCTCGCCCACACCGTCGACGCTTCGGGTGGCCCGCTCGGTGTGCAGCAGCATGTTGACCCAGCTGGCCGCGAGGTGCGCCGAGCCGAGCTTGTTGGCGTAGTACTTCTGCTTCGAGCCGACCACCTCGGCGGGCGGGCGCAGCATGGTCGCGAAGACCGGCGTCGCGCCCGTGCGGATGGCGGCGACGCGCCACAGGCCGAGGAACCAGCTCAGCCGCGGGTCCTTGACGACGAGCTCCGGGTGCTCGGCGAAGTGCGGCTCGAGCCACTCGCTGACCCGGATCCGGGCGGGCTCGCGGCTGCAGATGCGGCCGGTGTCGAACCACGCCTCCGGGCGGCTGTCGCTGACCTGCACCAGCGCCTCGCGCAGCCACTCGTCGTGGACGTCGACGACCCACTGCGGCTCGCTGAAGCCGCGCGGGTTGGAGTCGTCCGGCGGCACCTCGGGCAGCGGCACGTGCATGCCGAGTCGCGACACGATGCCGGCCAGGGTGCTGGTGCCGCTGCGGCCGGCCCCGGCGACGAAGAGGACCTTCCGCGGCACTCCGTCGGGGTTCATCTCGTCGATGGCTCTCGGCTGCTCGGTCACGGCGGGCAGCCTACCGGCGTCCTGCCTGCCGACTCGTGTCCTAGGGTCGTCGCCCATGAAGCGCCTCTTCTCCCGGGCACCGCTCCTCGGGGTGGTCATCCCGGCGTGGGGCGTGGAGGACTACCTCGACGATTGCCTGCGATCGCTCCTCGCCCAGACGCACCGGCGCTGGGAGGCCGTGATCGTCGACGACGGGGCGACCGACCGCACCGGCGAGATCGCCGACGCGTGGGCGCGACGCGACAACCGCATCAGCGTCGTGCACTCCGTCAACGGCGGCCTCGGGGCCGCCCGCAACCTCGGCGTCCAGCACGTGCGCGGCGACTACCTCGCCTTCCTCGACTCCGACGACGTGCTCCCGCCGACGGCGTACGCCGACCTGGTGGGCGCGCTCGACGACTCGGGCTCCGATTTCGCGACCGGCTCGATCGTGCGTTGGGAGGGCGACCGGCTGGTCGAGCCGCCCTGGATGCGGCGCCTCCACCGGCCGGCGCGGGGTGCGCGCGTCGAGGACCGGCCCGAGGTCCTCGGCGACGTCTTCGCCTGGAACAAGGTGTTCCGCAGGTCGTGGTGGGACGCGCGCGGGCTGTCGTGGCCCGAGGGCGTGCGCTACGAGGACCAACCCACCACCACGCGGGCGTTCCTCGAGGGCAGGTTCGACGTGCTCGAGGAGGTCGTCTACCGCTGGCGGATCCGGGAGGGCTCGATCACCCAGACGCGGGCGTCCTCGCTGCAGGACCTCGGCGACCGCTGGGAGACCAAGCGGATGTCGCTCGCCTCGGTGCGCGGCCACGGGTCGCCCGAGGTCGAGGCCGTCTTCGTCGACCGGGTGCTGGCCGGCGACCTCTGGCGCTACTTCCTGCTGGTGCCCGGGTGCACGCCCGAGTGGTGGCGGCTGCTGCGGTCAGGCGTGCTCGAGCTCTGGGGCCGACGCTCGCTCGTGCACAGCGGCCTGCCGCCGGTCCACCGGCTCGCCGGCTGGCTGGTCGAGCAGGACCGCCGCGCCGACGTCACCGCGCTCATGGAGTGGGTGGCCACGCTCGACGGCCCCGCACCCCGGGTGCAGGACGTCGCAACCGGGGCCTGGCGGCTGTCGGTGCCGCCCTCGGTGCTCGACGAGACCACCGTGGATCCCGCAGCGCTGGCGCTGCGGGACCACGAGGTCATCTGATCGATCTCGACGCGCCCGTCACGGCTTCGTACCTCAGCCGCGGGCCTTGCTCGATCTGGCCGCGCCCACGCGGGGCGCGCGAGCGCGCCCCGCTGCGCGTCTCAGAGGAGCCCTTCGGACTCCAGGAACTCCTTGGCCACGTCGGCCGGCTGCTCGCGGTCGATCTGGACGCTGACGAGCAACCCACCGAGGGTCTCGTTGTCGAGCGCCGCCATCAGGTCGTTGAGCGGGCCCTCGATGTCGGGGTGGTCGGCGAGGAAGTCGGTCGACACGGCCGGGATGAGGTTCTGCGCGGGCTGGATGCCCTTGTCGTCCTCGAGCAGGAGCAGGCCCTGATCCTCCAGGGTGCCGTCGAGGGTGCTGGTCTGGCCGAGCTGGGCCTCGCCGTCGAGGACCGCCTGGAACGTCTCGGTGGAGGCGTAGCCGAGCGGCTCGAGGGTGATGTCGATGCCGTAGGTGTCGACGAGCCCCTTCTCGCAGTCGGTGCGGCCCTTGCAGTCCGGCGCCGCCGCCAACGTCACCTTCTGGCCCTCGAGGTCGGAGAGCTTGGTGACGCCCTCGGAGTCGGAGAACTCCTGGCTGGCGAAGTAGCCGTTGGCGGAGAACGCCTCGGAGGGCTCGAGCAGGGTGATGCCCTTCTCCTCGAGCAGCGACGCGCCGGCGTCGATCGTCTCCTGGGCGTCGCTGGTCGACAGCGGCTTGGCGTCGGGGCCGTTGGCGTCGGTGTTGAGCTGGTCGACGATGCCGGCGACGTACTCCGGGGCGATCTGGACGGAGTCGGGCATCTCGTTGAGGTAGATCGGGCGGGTGTCGACCAGGCGGGTCTCGACCTCGTAGCCCTCGGCCTCGAGGACCTGCTGGTACATCGCGGTGACGAGCGCGGCCTCGTCGAAGCTCTGGCTGCCGATGACGACAGAGGTGCCCTCGCCGCCGCCACCACCGCCCGAGCCGGAGGTGGGCTCGTCGTTCTCCGAGGCCAGGTCGTCGCCGGCGCACCCGGCGAGCAGGGCGGTGAGGGCCAGGCCGGTCACCGCCATCAGCGGACGTCGTACGTGCATGTCGTTCAACCTTCTGTGTCCCGTGGCCGAGCCACGCGTGTCCGGTGATGCGAGCGAGTCCGCTCAGCTCCCGGTGGGAGCCTCTGTCACCGTAGTCGAGGGCACCGACAACTCGTGATCACGATCCAGTGACGGACGGCTCGGCATGGGGTCGACGGCGCGCTGGGCCGCGGCCGCGGCGAGCTCGAGCACCAGCGCGACGACGGCGACCACGACCGCGCCGGCCATGCCCTGGGCGTAGTCGTTGCGCGCGAACCCCTCGGTGATGATGCGGCCGAGCCCCGGCCCGGCGACCAGGGCCGCGATGGTGGCGGTGGCCCACACCTGCACGAGCGCGAGGCGCACGCCCGACGCGACCACCGGCAGCGCGAGCGGGAGCTCCACGCGCCGGAAGCGCTGGACCGGCGACATCCCCATGCCGTCGGCGGCCTCCTGCACGTCGGAGGGCACCTCGCGCATCCCGACGTAGCCGTTGGTGATCAGCGGCGGGAGGGCGAACAGCACGAGCGCGATGAGCGTGGCGAGCCCGGCGCGGCCGTAGGGGCCGAAGTCCGCCGACCCGGGCCAGTCCGCCGCGACCAGCAGGGCCAGCAGGGCGAAGGTCGGGACGGCGCGGCCGACGTTGGAGATGTTGACGGCGAGGAAGCCGCCCCTGCCGAGGTGACCCAGCCAGAGGGCGAGCGGCAGGCCGAGCAGCATGGCAGCCACGAGGGCCGTCGCGGTGAGCAGCAGCTGCTCCAGCAACCGCGCGACGAGGCCCTCCGCGCCGGTCCAGTTGTCGGCGTCGAGGAGGTACTGCCAGGTCTCGGAGAAGAGGTCCATCAGCGCGCCCCTGCCGTCCAGGGCGTCAGCACCCGTTGCAGCAGCACCAGCAGGACGTCGAGGACCACGGCCAGCACGACGCACAGCACCGCGGCGGTCATCAGCTCGGCGCGGAAGTCGCGCTGCACGCCGTGGGAGATGAGGTCACCCAGGCCGCCGTACGCCACCAGGGTGCCGACGGTGGTCAGCGCGATCGTCGAGACGGCCGCGACCCGCAGGCCGGCCATCACGACCGGCAGCGCGAGCGGCATCTCGATGCGGGTGAGCATCCGCGCACGTCCGTAGCCGAGGCCCCGCGCCGCCTCACGTACGTCGTCGGGCACGGACCGCAGCCCGTCGAGGAGCGCGCGGACCAGGATCGTCAGCGCGTAGAGGCCGAGCCCGATCACGACCGTGGCCGCGGAGAGGCCGGTGAACGGCACCAGCAGCGGCAGCAGGGCCAGCGAGGGAATCGTGTAGATGCCGGTGCTGAACCCGAGCACGAGGGCCTCCAGGCGCGGCAGCCGGCGTGCGACCAGGGCGAGCGGCACGGCGATCACGATGCCGAGCGCGAGGGCGGCCAGCGTGATGGCGATGTGCTCGACGAGGGCGTCGGTGATCTGCACGTGGCGGTCCTCGACGTACTGCCAGCAGAACCACTCGTTGACGAACCGGCTGTAGCAGCTCGGCCCGGAATCGGCTGCCCCCAGTATGGTCACCGCATGGACGCTACACGGGGCGACGAGCCGATGATCCGGCTCCAAGGCGTGGGCAAGACCTACCCCGACGGGACCGTTGCCGTCCACGAGCTGGACCTCGACGTGGCACGCGGCGAGATGGTCTGCCTGGTCGGCCCGTCCGGCTGCGGCAAGTCGACGACGCTCAAGATGATCAACCGGCTGATCGAGCCCACCACCGGTCGGATCTGGCTCGACGGCCAGGACGTCACCGACGCCGACCCGGTCGAGCTGCGCCGCGGCATCGGCTACGTCATCCAGCAGATCGGCCTGTTCCCCCACCAGCGCATCGAGCAGAACGTGATGACGGTGCCGCTGCTCTACGGCGAGTCCAAGGCCACCGCGCGCGAGCGCGCCCACGAGCTGCTCGAGACCGTGGGCCTCGAGCCGGCGCAGTACGCCCGGAAGTACCCGCACGAGCTGTCCGGCGGGCAGCGGCAGCGCGTCGGCGTCGCTCGGGCACTGGCGGCCAACCCCCCGGTGCTGCTCATGGACGAGCCCTTCGGTGCCGTCGACCCGGTCGTGCGGGGCCGCCTGCAGGACGAGTTCCGCCGGCTGCAGGACGAGCTCGGCAAGACCGTGGTGCTGGTGACCCACGACATCGACGAGGCGATCCGGATGGGCGACCGCGTCGCCGTCTTCGCCGCGGGCGGCCGGCTCGCGCAGTACGCCACCCCCGGGGAGCTGCTCGCCCACCCGGCCGACGAGCAGGTGGCCGACTTCGTGGGCTCCGGCGGCCTGCGCACGCTCACCGTGACCCGGCTCCGCGTGGAGCACCTCGAACCGCTCGACGGCGTCGCCACCGGCGACCTCGGCTCGGCGATCGACATCGACTCCTCGCTCGAGGACGCCCTCGCCGCGATGCTCCGCGACGACAAGCCGATGGTCGGCGTGCGTCGCGGGCCGACGTTCCTCGGCGTGCTCACGCCCGCCGGTGTGCACCGCGCGCTGCGGAGCTCGCTGAGCTGAGCCCTACGAGACCGTCAATTGTCTCGACGCGTCGGTCCCGGCTTCGCAGGCTCAGCCGGGCGACTTGCTCGACCTGGCCAGTTGGACGCAGGACGCTCGTTCCTCGCGTCCTACGTGACCGTCACATCCTTGTGCCAGGACTCCGTGACGTACTTCGTTCCCCAGCCCATCGCCGTGTAGAGGCCGTCCGCGCCGGTCGGTGAGTCGGCGTCCACCTCAAGGCCAACGCGGTCGCGGCCACGGGACGCGGCGTCGGCGATGATCGTGCGGAGCAGGCCGGTGGCCACCCCGCGGCCGCGCGCGGACTCGAGCACGCCGAGGTAGGCGACGTACGACCCGTCGGGCCCGGTGCCGCTCTCGCTCACCGTGCCGACCAGGGCGCCGGCCGGCTCGGGCTCGCCACCCTCCCCGTCGACGATCTCGGCCAGCCACCAGTGGTCCCAGCGGTGGCCCGGGTCCTCGCGGAGCCGGTGGATGAACTCGTCGAAGGTCTCCTCCGTCGAGTTGAAGTGGTCGGTGAACGCACCCTCGAGCACGTCGTGCACCGCGCGCAGGTCGCCCTCGTCGGGCATCCCGTCGGAGTCCGGGCCGCCCTGCCGCTCGACGAGGCGGAAGACGACTCCCTTGCGCTCCCAGCGCGCCGGGTCGGGCACGAGCTCGGCCTCGGCGGCCTCCACCGAGCGGCTCATCTGCCACCAGGTGCGGACCCGCTCGAAGCCGGCGTCGGCCAGCCAGCCGTGCTGCCGCTCGTCGTCGGCGAAGGAGCCGGTGTCGATCTGCTGCTCGGGCAGGCCGCGTGCCGCGCCGACCGCCCGCGCCTGCGCCTCGGCCCAGTCGAACAGCACCTCGCTGCAGCGGTCGGCCACCCGCTCGTCGACCTCGCGGCCGACGATGTGGACGAAGAGCATCCGGCCCTCGGCGCGGTCGTGGACGCTGCCCCAGGCCTGGATCCTGCCGTCGGGGTCGCGCACGACGAGGTTCTCGCGCATGGCCACGCCGCGCTCCGACACCTCGACCCGGACCTCGTCCTCGCCCGAGCCGGGCCAGCCGCGGCCGGCCCGCTCGTGGTCGCGCAGCAGCTCGGTCAGTCGCTCGACCGTCGCCGCGTCGTCACCGTCGGGCGTCTCGGCCATCCAGCCCGCTGGGAGTCCCGGGTCATCGGGCAGCGCGTCGACGGGGTCGCTCTCGAACCGGTTGTCCTCGGGGATCACGAGCGGCCATTGTTCCGTACGCGCTCCCGGGCGGTGCGCCAGCCACCTTTCCGACGTACGGAATGCAGGTGCGGCACCGCTCGCCGGCGCGACACGCCCTACACGCAGAAACAGCGGTGGCCCAGCCACGTTCCCGGTGTCAGGAACGTGGCTGGGCCACCGCTCAGGTCGAGGAGCCTCAGGCGCTCCGGTGGTCGCGGCGCGCGGCGGCGGCGCGGAGGGAGTCGAGCTCCGCGCGGAGGACGTCGATCTCGGCCTCGAGCTCGGCGACGATCACGATCGCCTCGGCGGCGCGGCCCTCGGCGTCGTCGCGGCCGCTGACGGCCTCGTCACGCCCGCGCTCGGCGGCGTCGGCACGACGTGCCTCCTGGCCGCGCTTGAGGGTCTGCTCGGCGGCGTTCTTCTGGGCGTTCGAGAGGGCGCGCTCGAGGACGTCGATGGCCTCCTCGCGCTCGTTGATCTTGCGGCGCATGTCGGCGGCGAAGGCGGCGGACTCGGCCGTACGACGCTCGGTCAGGACGCGGTACTCCTGCGCCTGCACGGCGCGGTCGCGCGCAGCGTCGCGGCGGGCCTGCATGAGCTCGGAGTGGGTGATGCGGGTGGCGGCTGCTCCGGCGAGCACGGCCACGACGGCAGCGACAGCGGTCAGTCCGGCCGACGAGGTCGCGAGCGCGCCGATCACGAGCGCCGCGCCGACGGCGAGGAGCGTGACGGCCACAGCCAGGCGCGTGCTGCGCTGGCGGCGACGAGCAGGCGTACGAGACGCCTGTGACTGCTGTGACTCCTGGGAAGGCATGGCGCCAGACTAGGCGCGCGGGAGCCCGCCGTCCGTGCGACACGCACGCTCCAGGGCCAGCGAGGCGAGGGTCACCCCCGCCGCACCGGCGGCGGCGACCAGCGAGCGCAGGACCCAGCGGTCGGCGTACTGCGACTCGTCGCCGAGCCAGCTGACCGCGTAGCCGACGTAGCCGGCGGTCACCGCGGCGCCGGCGAGGGCGCACGCTCGGGCCAGCACGAGGCGGTTGACCGCCTGGTGCGGTTCGAGCCGTTCACCCCGCACGTGCACGGTCTGCCAGGTGTGCCA
Organism: Nocardioides cavernae; assembly: GCF_016907475.1. Taxonomy (NCBI): domain Bacteria; kingdom Bacillati; phylum Actinomycetota; class Actinomycetes; order Propionibacteriales; family Nocardioidaceae; genus Nocardioides; species Nocardioides cavernae. The sequence continues at coordinate 9,559 of NZ_JAFBCA010000001.1, forward strand.
GGCGAGGAAGCCCATGATCGCGGCGACCATCACCAGCACCAGGGCCTGCGCCCAGGACACCAGCGGCGGCCGGCCGGCCACCGAGGTCATCACCGGGTGGATCGCCCACCCGAGCGCCAGCCCGACGACGATGGACGCCGTCATGGCGCGCGCAGACGTGGGACGGAGCGTCCCGCGCGGCTCGTCAGGGTCCTCGTCGGGCGTGTCCGGGCCGGACCCCCTCACTCGGGGTCCCCGCGGCGTCCTGTGGAGGAGCGCAGCGGAGGAGCAGGAGGTCGTGGGGTGTTCACTCGACCTCGAGGGTGAGGTCCTCGCGCCTCTTCACACCCGAGGAGTCGGAGGCGTCGAGCAGCTCGGCGATCGGGCCGCGGTCGGGGAAGACCGCGTCGGGCTCGAGGTCGTGCCACGGCTGCAGGACGAAGGCGCGCTCGTGGGCGCGCGGGTGCGGCAGCCGCAGGAAGTCCTCGTTGGAGCGGCGGTCACCGACGACGATCAGGTCGACGTCGAGCGTGCGCGGGGCGTTGCGGATGTCGCTGCGCTCGCGGTCGAAGGCGTCCTCGATGGCCAGCGCACGCTCCATCAGCCGGGCCGCGGGGAGCGTGGTGTCGGCGAGCAGGACGGCGTTCAGGTAGGGGCGCGAGCCCTCGGGCGCGTCGACCGGCTCCGTCTCGTAGACCGGCGAGACGCCTGTGACGAAGAAGTCCGGGGTGTCCGCGAGCGCGTTGACCGCGCCCTGCAGGGAGCCCAGGCGTTCGCCGAGGTTGGAGCCCAGGCCGAGCACCACCCGGCGGATCGGGTGCATCTCCCCGGTGAGGGAGTCGGCGTCCACGATGTGGGGGTTGGGAGTCTCAGTCATGAGCGTTGCCTCGCGTTCTGGTGATCGTCAGCGCGACGTCCGAGTACGTCGCGTCGATGGGCGCATCAGGTTTGTGGAGCGTGACTCGCGCCCATTCAACACGAGTGTCCAACAGGCACACGTCCGTGATGCGTTGAGCGACGGTTTCTATCAGGTCGACCGGGTCGCGCTCGACGGCAGCCTTCACGTCCGCCACCAGCGTGCCGTAGTTGACCGTGTCCACCAGGTCGTCGGAGGCAGCCGCAGGCCGGGTGTCGATGCCGAGCACCAGGTCGACCACGAAGACCTGACCCTCGCGCCTCTCGAAGTCGAAGACACCGTGGTGGGCGAAGCACTCGATGCCCGTCACGGACAGCTCGTCGGTCATGCCTGCCCTCCATCCATGGCTGCCACGACCGCCAGTGCGTCCCGCGTGGCTCGTACGTCGTGCACGCGCAGGAGGTCGACCCCACTGACGGCCAGCAGGGTGACCAGGGCGACGTGGGCGTGCTCGCGCTCGTCGACCGGCCGCGGCACGCCGTCGACGGCCAGCAGCGAGCCGAGGAACGACTTGCGGCTGGCACCCACCAGCAGCGGGCAGCCCAGCTCGCGCAGGCCGTCGAGCGCGGCGAGCAGCTCCCAGTTCTGGCCGGGCTTCTTGGCGAAGCCCAGTCCGGGGTCGAGGACGACCCGCTCACGCGGGACGCCGGCGGCGAGGACCGCGTCGAGCCGCTCGCCCAGCTCACGGCGTACGGACGCTACGACGCCGTCGGGGCCGTAGTCGGAGAAGTCGCGCATCCGGTCGGCGTGGGCGCGCCAGTGCATCGCGACGTAGGACGCGTCGCTGTCGGCGACGACGTCGAGGATCCGCGGGTCGGCGAGGCCGCCGGAGACGTCGTTGACGATCCCCGCGCCGGCGTCGATGGCCGCCGCGGCCACCTCGGCGCGCATCGTGTCGACCGACACCACCACGCCGTCGGTCGCCAGCTCGCGGATGACCGGGACGACACGGCCGAGCTCCTCGGCGACCAGGGGGCGGGTCGCGCCCGGCCGGGTCGACTCGCCGCCTATGTCGAGGACGTCGGCGCCGTGCTCCACGAGGTGCCGGCCGTGGGCGACCGCGGCCTCGGTGGTGTCCCAGCGGCCGCCGTCGGAGAACGAGTCGGGCGTGACGTTGACGATCCCCATCACCCGGGTCGACCGGGCAGCAGGGGGCACGCCCTCGCTCACCTGGTGCCCGAGCGGATGAGCGCCATCGCCTCGGCGCGGGTCGCCTGGTGGGTGAGCATCATGCCGCGCACGGCCGAGGTGATCGTGCGGGCACCCGCCTTGCGGACCCCACGCATCGTCATGCAGAGGTGCTCGGCCTCGATGACCACGATGACACCGCGCGCCTCGAGGATCTCCATCAGCGAGTCGGCGACCTGCGTGGTGAGCCGCTCCTGGACCTGCGGGCGCTTGGCGTAGACGTCGACGAGCCGCGCGAGCTTGGACAGGCCGGTGATCTTGCCGGTCTCGGCCGGGATGTAGCCGACGTGGGCCACCCCGGTGAACGGCACCAGGTGGTGCTCGCACATCGACCACAGCTCGATGTCACGCACCAGCACCATCTCCTCGTGACCGAGGTCGAAGGTGGTGGTCAGCACGTCCCTCGGGCTCTGGCGCAGGCCCTGGGTGAGCTCGGCGTACGCACGGGCGACCCGCGCCGGCGTCTCGAGCAGACCCTCGCGCTCGGGGTCCTCGCCGATCGCGTACAGCAGCTCGCGCACGGCGGCCTCGGCCCGGGGCTGATCGAAGGCGGGCACGTCCTCCGGCGCGACCAGCGGCACGGTGACCGGGTCGGTCACGGTGCGTCCGGGTGGGGCGGGACCGGCGTCTCGGGACCGACCTCGGGTGTGCCGTGCACGTCTCCTCCGGGACCGGGCGGCGTGAGGACCGCACCGGCACCGGGCTCCTGCGCGAGTGCGTCGGCCTGGATCCGGTCGCGGATCTCCTGCGGGATGTCGACCGGCGGGATCGTCGACGGCACGCGCTCGGGCGATCCCGTCCAGGCGGGCCGCACGGGGTGCAGGGTGAGTGCCTCGAAGATCTCGGCGATCTCGCCCTTGTCGAGGGTCTCCTTGTCGAGCAGCGCCAGCACCAGGGTGTCGAGGACGTGGCGGTTGGTCTCCAGGATCTCGAAGGCCTCCTGGTGGGCGTGGCCCAGCAGCGCCTTGATCTCGTCGTCGACCTTGGCGGCGGTCTCCTCGGAGTAGTTGCGCGTGTGGCCCATGTCGCGGCCGAGGAAGGGCTCGGAGTTGCTGTCGCCGAGCTTGACCGCGCCGAGGCGCTCGGTCATGCCGTACTGGGTCACCATCGCGCGCGCCAGGCCGGTGGCCTTCTCGATGTCGTTGCCGGCACCGGAGGTGACGTCGTGGAAGATCAGCGCCTCCGCGGCCATGCCGCCGAGCATGTAGGCGAGCGAGTCGAGCATCTCGCTGCGCGTCTGGGAGTACTTGTCGCGGTCGGGCAGCACCATCGTGTAGCCCAGCGCGCGACCGCGCGGCAGGATCGTGACCTTGTGCACCGGGTCGGTGCCGGGCAGGGCCGCGGCGACCAGGGCGTGGCCGCCCTCGTGGTAGGCGGTGATGAGCTTCTCGCGCTCGCTCATCAAGCGCGTACGACGCTGCGGACCGGCGATGACGCGGTCGATGGCCTCGTCGAGGGACTCGTCGGTGATCATCTTGGCGTTGCCGCGCGCGGTGAGCAGCGCCGCCTCGTTGAGCACGTTGGCCAGGTCGGCGCCGGTGAAGCCGGGCGTGCGGCGGGCGATGCTCAGCAGGTCGATGTCCTGCGCGATCGGCTTGCCGCGCGAGTGGACCTTGAGGATCTGGTGGCGGCCGTTGAGGTCGGGGGCGTCGACCTGGATCTGGCGGTCGAAGCGGCCCGGGCGCAGCAGCGCCGGGTCGAGGACGTCGGGCCGGTTGGTCGCCGCGATGAGGATGACCCCGCCGCGCACGTCGAAGCCGTCCATCTCGACGAGCAGCTGGTTGAGCGTCTGCTCGCGCTCGTCGTGGCCGCCGCCCATGCCGGCGCCGCGATGGCGACCGACGGCGTCGATCTCGTCGATGAAGACGATGGCCGGCGGGTTCTCCTTGGCCTGCTCGAACAGGTCGCGGACGCGGCTCGCGCCGACACCGACGAACATCTCGACGAAGTCGGAGCCGGAGATGGAGTAGAACGGCACGCCCGCCTCGCCGGCGACGGCGCGCGCGAGGAGGGTCTTGCCGGTGCCGGGCGGGCCGTAGAGCAGCACGCCCTTGGGGATCTTGGCGCCGACGGCCTGGAACTTGGCCGGGTCGGTGAGGAACTCCTTGATCTCGCCGAGCTCCTCGATCGCCTCCTCGCAGCCGGCCACGTCGCTGAACGTCGTCTTCGGCATGTCCTTGGTGATCAGCTTGGCCTTGGACTTGGCGAACTGCATGACGCCGCGGCCACCGCCGCCCTGCGCCTGGTTCATCAGGAAGATGAACAGCAGGATGATCAGCGCGAACGGCAGCAGGGTCGCCAGCAGCGAGCCCAGGAAGCTCGGCTGCGGCACGGTCGAGTTGGCCTTGTCGATCGTCCCCGCGGCGACCTGCTCGTCGACGGCCGCGAGGAGACTCTCCTGCTGCCCGTCGATGTATTGCGCGACGACCTTGTCGCCGTCCTCGCGCGTGCCCTTGTCGAGCGTCGCCTGGATCTCGAAGTCGGCGCCGTTGAACTCGATCTCGTCGACCTTGCCGTCGTCGATGTAGGAGGCCAGGGTCGAGGTGTCGACCTCGTCGTAGCCGTCGCTGGGTGCGAGGAACTGGATCGCCAGGAGGACCGCGAAGGCGGACAGGACGATCCACAGCCAGGGACCCTTGAATATGCGCTTCACAGGCAACTTTCAGCGGTTCGGAGGTGAGGAGGCGAAACTACACGCCACCGGGGCCCTCATTGTTTCAGGCGGGGTGAAGCGAGGCGACCCGTTCGAGGTCGGTGGCGTACTCGGCTCGCGCTCGCTCAGGAGTAGACATGGGGCGCGAGCGTGCCGATGTCGCGCAGGTTGCGGTAACGCTCGCGGTAGTCGAGGCCGTAGCCGACGACGAACTCGTTGGGGATGTCCCAGCCGATGTACTTCGGCTCGACGGGCATCGAGAGCGCCTCGGGCTTGCGCAGCAGCGTGGCGATCTCGACGCTCGCGGGGCTGCGGCTCGAGAGGTTGTTGACCAGCCAGCTCAGTGTCAGGCCGGTGTCGATGATCTCGTCGACGATCAGCACGTCGCGGCCGCTGATGTCGGTGTCGAGGTCCTTGAGGATGCGGACCACGCCGCTGGACTTGGTGCCCGACCCGTAGGAGCTGACGGCCATCCAGTCCATCTCCAGGTGCCGCGGCATCGACCGCGCGAGGTCGGCCATCACCATCACCGCCCCCCGCAGGACGCCGACGACGAGCAGGTCGCGACCCTCGTAGTCCTCGGTGATCTGGAGGGCCATCTCGGCCAGTCGCTGCTGGATCTGCTCCTCGGTGAAGAGGATGTTGACCAGGTCGTTCTCCACGTGGGACGAGTCCATGGACGTCAGCCTAGGGGGCGACGGAGGACACCGTGCAGGCAGTTCGGCCCGGCACCGGTCGGCGGTGAGCGTGACCGCCGTGACTGGTGCCGCGAACTGCCTTCACGGTGCCTCGATGAGCAGCAGCCCGTCGCGGCGGAGGGCGCGGAGCGGGCCGGGGAGGTCGATCCACTTCTGGCCTCGCCAGCCGACGAGGAGCTCGTCGACGGCGAGGACGTGGTCGCGGGTCAGCTCGGAGGGCGGCGACCCGGCGTCGAGGGCGGCGCGGTGGAGGGCGCGGTGCCGGATCGACGTCGGCTCGAGGCGCAGGGTCTCGACGTCGAGGCCGCCGTCGCGGCGGGCGCGGGCGAGCGCGTGGTCGGTGAGGTCGTCGAGCAGGGCGGTGTCCTCGCGCAGCTGGTCCGCGGTGCGGGCGAGGGCCTCGGCGATCCCGGGGCCGAGCTCGGCCTCGAGGACCGGCAGCACCCGGTCACGCACTCGCACCCGGGTGTAGCCCGGGTCGGCGTTGTGGGGGTCGGCCCAGGCCTCGAGCCCCTCCACCAGGCAGGCGGTGACGGTGTCGGCACGGCGTACGCCGAGCAGCGGGCGCGCGAAAACCCCGAACGACGGCCGCATGCCCTGCAGGGACCGGCCGCCCGAGCCGCGCGTGAGGCCGAGCAGCACCGTCTCGGCCTGGTCGTCGAGGGTGTGGCCGAGCAGCACGAGCCGTGCCTCGAGATGCTCGGCGACCTGCTCCAGGACGGCGTACCGCGCCTCGCGGGCGGCAGCCTCCGGCCCCATCCCCGACGCGGCGTCGACGTCGACGCGCGCGGTGAGCGTCTCGTCGACGCCCATCGCCGCGAGCTGGGCGACGACCCGGTCGGCCTGCTCGGCAGAGCCGGCCTGCAGGCCGTGGTCGACCGTCACGCCGACCACGCGCAGGCCGACCTTGTGCCCCTCGAAGACGGTCGCGGACGCGAGGGCGAGGGAGTCTGCACCGCCGCTGCACGCCACGGCGACGGTCTCCCGCCTGCCTTCCCGAGCCTCGAGGCCGGACAGCGTCCGGCGGACCGGTAGCCGGACCGCCGCGACCGAGGGGTGGAGCGTCACAGCACGCGGGCGACCCAGGCGTCGGGGTCGGTGATCTCGGCCTTGGACGGCAGGGTCTCGGGGCCCGTCCACACCGCGTTGAACTCCTCCATGCCGACCTTGTCGACGACGTGGCGGACGAACACGGCTCCGTCGCGGTACTGCGCCATCTTGGCGTCGAGGCCGAGCAGCCGCCGCAGCAGCTTGTCGACCGAGCCGACACCCTTGCGACGCTGGTTGAACTTGCGGCGGATCTCCGCCACCGACGGGATGACGGTGGGACCGACGCCGTCCATCACGACGTCGGCGTGGCCCTCGAGCAGCGACATCACCCCGGTGACCCGGTCGAGGATCTCCTTCTGCTCGGGCGATGAGACGAGGTCGATGATGCTGCCATTGCCGCCGCGGATCACGTCGGCGCCGCGGCGGAGCCCGTCGAGCAGCGCGCTCGGCTCGAGCGTGTCGGCGACCGCGTGCATCTGGGTCATCAGGTGCTGGCCGAGCCACGGGTTGGCCGTGAACTGCACTCGGTGGGTCTCCTCGTGGAGGCACACCCACAGCCGGAAGTCGGTCGGGTCGGCGCCGATCTCGCGCTCGACGTGGACGATGTTGGGCGCCACCAGCAGCAGCCGGCCGTACGGCTCGTGGAACGGGTCGAACTGCCCCAGCACCTTGCTGCTGAGGAAGCCGAGCATCAGGCCGACCTCGGCGCCCGTGACCCGGGTGCCGACGGCCTCGGCGAACGCCGACGGGGGGCCCTTCTTCTCGATGAGCTTGTCCACGACCGGGGTCAGGAGCTTGGCGAAGCCGTCGGCGTTGGCGCGCAGCCAGCCCCTGCGGTCGACGACCAGCACCGGCGCGGTGCCGGCCTCGGTGTGCAGGCCGGTGAACTCACGGACCAGCGGGGTCGAGCGCGTCGCGCCCTCGCGGAGCTCGACGACGGCCGCAGCCGCCTCGTCGGGCGACACGTCCGGCCCCGGTCCGGCCACCCGGGCTCCCACGGTGACGGCGAAGTCCCAGTCCACGAGGTTCATGTCCTGACCCTAGCCGGGGGCGAAGAATGAGCCCGCGGCATTGGGGAAGGAGGTCGAGTGGCCCCGCGGCCGAGCCTGCGAGGCCGCGACGGGGCGTATCGAGACCCGGGAGCCCGGCCGTGCTCGACCGCCCGTCAGTCCGAGCAGCGGCAGGCGGCGAGGGAGGCTGCGGCGCGGTCGAGGGCCTCCTGCGAGTCGTAGCTCTCGATCGGCGGGGACTTGTCCGCCCCGAAGACGAAGGCGAGCGGCTGCCCCTCGCGGTCGACGGCGATGCCGGCGAGGGCGTGCACGCCGGTGAGCGTGCCGGTCTTGGCGCGCACGAGGCCGCGGGCGACGGCCGGGCCCTCGGCGAAGCGGTAGGTGAGCGACCCGGTGAACCCGGCGACGGGCATCCCGGTGACCAGGCTGCGCATCCCCTCACCGTCCGGGCCGGCGGCGTGCTGGATCAGGTCGATCAGCAGGGACGTCGAGACCCGGTTGCGCCGCGACAGGCCGGAGCCGTCGTACACCTCGGCGCCGGCGACGTCGATCCCGAGCCCGCCGAGGGTGTCGAGCACCCCGGCGGCGCCCGCCTCGAACGACCCGGTGCCGGAGGTGGCGAGACCTACCTGGTGGCCCACCACCTCGGCGCCCTCGTTGTCGCTGACGTCGAGGATCCGCTCCGCGACCTGCGACAGCGGCGCGCTCTCGACGGAGGCGAGCTCCTCGGCGCCGGCCGGCGCGACGACCCGCTGCGGCTGCCCGTTCACGCGGAGCCCCGCGGCGCGCAGGCCGTCGGCGAAGACCTGGGCGGCCGCCAGCGACGGCTCGTCGGACTTGAGGTCGCTGTCGGGCTCGTCGCCGCCGTCGACCATGAGCGCGGTGATCGGGCTGACGATGTCGTCCGGGACGTAGTCGCGCCGCCAGGCCGGGTTGTCGGTCGGGCCGCTGAAGAGGCTGTCGTCGAAGCGGACCCGGACGCGTCCCTGGCCGCCGAGTGCCTCGGCGACCTGCAGGGCGAGCGTGGTCACGTCGGCGCGGGCGGGGTACGTCGACTCGGCCTCGGCGACCGTGAGGGACCTGCTGGCCAGCAGCGGGTCTCCCCCGCCGACCAGCACGACGTCGCGAGGGCCCGTGCCGCGCACGACGCGCGTGGTGAAGGTGTGGTCGGGCCCGAGCACGTCCAGTGCGGCGCCCAGGGTGAGCAGCTTCGTGGTCGAGGCAGGCAGGTAGCGCCCGTCGCCGGTCGTCCACTCGGCCGAGCCGGGGGCCAGGGGTGCGACCGCCCCCACGACGTGCTTGCCCAGGTCGGGGTCGGCCAGGTCGTCGGAGACGGCCGCGGCGACCCGGTCCGGGACGAGGGCGCCCGCGGTGTCGAGGGCGACGGCGTGGTCGGTCGGCGGCGTCCACTCGGGCAGGTCGAGGCCGGCGGGCGCGGGCACCTGCTCCGGCTCGGTCTGCGGGTCGGCGGCCAGCCCCGGCAGGTAGCGCTGGCCCCACTCGAAGCGGTAGGCGCCCACTCCCGCCGCCAGCAGGGTCAGGACGAGGACGGTCGGCAGCCAGTGCCACACCGACCACCGGCGTCGCCGCGGGCCGGAGTGGCGTAGGTCACGTCCCACCCTTTTCGACCCTCTCGCTTCGCGCATCGGGGCCATTGTGCGCGACACTGCCCCCGTACCCATGCGTCGGGCCGGGCCCGACGCGGCAGAGCGGCCCGATGGCGTGCCGCAGAGTGTGGAGGAAGACGTGCTCGAGTTCGACGTGCTGGTGGAGATCCCCAAGGGTGAGCGCAACAAGTACGAGGTCGACCACGAGAGCGGTCGCCTGCGGCTGGACCGCATGCTCTTCACCTCGACCGCCTACCCGGCGGACTACGGCTTCATCGAGAACACCCTCGGCCAGGACGGCGACCCGCTCGACGCACTGGTGATCCTGCAGGCGCCGACGTTCCCGGGCTGCCTCATCGCCTGCCGCGCGATCGGCATGTTCCGGATGACCGACGAGGCCGGCGGTGACGACAAGGTGCTGTGCGTGCCTGCGCACGACCCCCGCCTGGAGCACCTGCGCGACATCAACCACGTCTCGAAGTACGACCGCCTCGAGATCCAGCACTTCTTCGAGGTCTACAAGGACCTCGAGCCCGGCAAGTCCGTCGAGGGCGCCGACTGGGTCGGTCGCGTCGAGGCCGAGGCCGAGGTCAAGGCCTCCTTCGAGCGCTTCAAGACCGAGGGCCACGGCGACGACCTCGCCAACATCGCCGACGACAGCCTCGGCGAGGACGCCTGAGGCTGTCGCCCGCGATCGTCAGGCTGCGCGGCCCGCGCCCACCACAGCGTCGGTCGCCGGCTCGAGGGCCTCGGCCAGGATCTCGGTCACCCGCCCGACCGGACGCACGTCGAGCTCGCTGAGCAGCTCGGCGGGTACGTCGTCGAGGTCGGCGCGGTTGCGCTCCGGGACGTAGACCGTCGACAGGCCGGCACGCTGGGCGGCGAGCAGCTTCTGCTTCACGCCGCCGATCGGCAGCACCCGTCCCGAGAGCGTCACCTCACCGGTCATGCCGACGTCCGAGCGCACGGGCCGGCCGGTGAGCAGCGACACGAGCGCGGTCACCATCGTCACGCCCGCGGACGGGCCGTCCTTGGGGATCGCGCCCGCCGGGAAGTGGACGTGGATCGACTGCTCGAAGGCGGCCGGGTCGATCCCGAGCTCGTCCGCGTGCGCCCGCACCCATGAGAGGGCGATCGACGCCGACTCCTTCATCACGTCGCCCAGCTGGCCGGTGACCGTGAGTCCCTCCTTGCCTGCCGACACCGACGTCTCGACGTAGAGCACGTCGCCGCCGAGGCCGGTCACGGCGAGGCCGGTGGCGACACCGGGCACGTCGGTGCGCTCGTGGCTGTCGGGCGTGAAGCGCGGCCGCCCGACCAGGTCCTTCAGCCCGTCGAGGTCGATGTCGAGCCGCTCGACGTCGCCGGTCGCGAGCCGGGTGGCGGCCTTGCGGAACGCCTTGGCCAGCAGCCGCTCGAGCTGGCGTACGCCGGCCTCGCGGGTGTAGTTGGCCGCGAGCTCGCCGAGCGCGTCGTCGGAGACCGTGACCTCGTCGGGGGTCAGCGCGGCCCGCTCGAGCTGGCGCGGGATCAGGAAGTCGCGCGCGATGGCGACCTTGTCGTCCTCGGTGTAGCCGTCGATGGTGACGAGCTCCATGCGGTCCAGCAGGGCCGACGGGATCTGCTCGACCACGTTGGCGGTGGCGATGAAGAGCACGTCTGACAGGTCGAGGTCGAGCTCGAGGTAGTGGTCGCGGAACGTGTGGTTCTGCGCCGGGTCGAGCACCTCGAGCAGCGCCGCAGCCGGGTCGCCGCGGTAGTCCGCGCCGACCTTGTCGACCTCGTCGAGCAGGACGACCGGGTTCATCGAGCCGGCCTCCTTGATCGCCCGTACGATCCGGCCGGGGAGGGCGCCGACGTAGGTGCGCCGGTGCCCGCGGATCTCGGCCTCGTCGCGCACGCCACCGAGGGCGACCCGGACGAACGTGCGGCCCAGGGTGCGGGCGACGGACTCGCCGAGCGAGGTCTTGCCGACGCCGGGAGGACCGGCCAGCAGGACCACGGCGCCGGAGCCCCGACCGCCCACGACCTCCAGGCCGCGCTCGGCCCGGCGGGTGCGCACCGCGAGATACTCGGTGATGCGGTCCTTGACCTCGTCGAGGCCGTGGTGGTCGGCGTCGAGGACGGCTCGCGCGGCGGCCACGTCGGTGGAGTCCTCGGTGCGGACGTTCCACGGCAGCTCGAGGACGGTGTCCAGCCAGGTGCGGATGTACCCCGCCTCGGGGGCCTGGTCGCTGGAGCGCTCGAGCTTGGCGACCTCGCGCACTGCGGCCTCGCGGACAGCCTCGGGCAGGTCGGCCGCCTCGACCCGGGCGCGGTAGTCGTCCGAGCCGTCGGGCTCGCCCTCGCCGAGCTCCTTGCGGATGGCGGCGAGCTGCTGACGGAGCAGGAACTCGCGCTGGTTCTTCTCGAGGCTCTCGCGGACGTCGCCGCTGATCTTGTCGTTGACCTCGTCCTCGGCGTCGTAGGCCCGCGTCCACTCGACGAGCAGGCGGAGCCGGTCGCCCACGTCGGGCGTCTCCAGCACCTGACGCTTCTGGTCGTCGGAGAGGTACGGCGCGTAGCCGGACATGTCGGCGAGCGCGTCGGGGTCGGCGAGGCGGCGTACGTTCTCGATCACCTGCCACGCCTCGCGGCGCTCGAGGATGGAGACGACGAGGGTGCGGTAGTCCTCCGCGAGCGCGCGGAGCTCCTCGGTGACGACCGTCTCGGGCACGGGCTCGGCCTCGACCCAGAGGGCCGCACCGGGTCCCGTCACGCCGGCACCGATGGCGACGCGGCGCTCGGCGCGCAGCACCGCGGCGGGCCTGCCGCCGGCGAAGCGGCCGACCCGGTCGACCACGGCCACCACGCCGTGGGTGGCGTAGCGGTCCTCGAGCCGCGGGGCGACGAGGACGCGGGTGGGCTCGTTGTCGGGGTCGGCGTCGTGGGCGAGGCGGGCGGCGTCGATGGCCGCGCGGGCCTGGTCGTCGAGCTCGATGGGCACGACCATGCCGGGGAGCACGACCGTGTCGTGGAGGAACACCACGGGAAGCGAGAGGTTGTTCGTCATGCCCTCTCAACGCCGGAGAACCGGAGGCATGTTCCGGTTCCGGTTTCGCCCACCGCGAACGGTCCGCGGCCGCTGTAACGCCGGGTTAGTGGGGGTACCCACCCCCGAGCAACCCAGTGGGTACCCGCCGTAACCCGGCGTTACAGGCGGGAGAGCGGGACCTCGCCGCCGGCCACCGAGCCGAGCTTGTCGGGGTTGCGGACCAGGAACAGCTGCGTCACCACGCCATCCTCGACGAGCATCGTGCCGACGCCGTCGCGGTGCCCGGCGACCACGAACTGGATCGCCGGCGACCCGTTGAGCCAGACCGGCTCGAGCTCGAGGGCCTCCGGGGCGACCGCGGTGAGGAAGCGGAAGACCTTCTCGCGCCCGAAGATCGGGTTGAGCGCCGCCTTCACCTTGCCGCCGCCGTCGGTCATCAGCACGACGTCGGGGGCGAGCACGTCCATCAGGCCCTGCAGGTCGCCCGTCTCGGTGGCCGCGCGGAACCGCTCGATCACCGCGTCGCGCTCGGCAGCGCTGACCGACGCGCGCGGGCGCTTGTCCGCGACGTGCGCCCGCGCGCGGCTGGCGATCTGACGCACCGCGGGCTCGGACTTCTCGACCGCCTCCGCGATCTCGGCGTACGGCACGTCGAAGACCTCACGCAGCACGAAGACCGCCCGCTCGGTGGGCGGCAGCGTCTCCAGCACGAGCAGCATCGCGGTCGAGACGCTGTCGGCGAGCTCCACGTCCTGCGCCACGTCGGGCGCGGTGAGCACCGGCTCGGGCAGCCAGGTGCCGACGTAGTCCTCGCGACGCCGGGCGAGGGTGCGCAGCCGGTTGAGCGAGAGCCGGGTGGTCATCCTGACCAGGTAGGCCCGCGGGTCGCGCACCTCGTCGACCACGACGTCCGCCCACCGCAGCCAGACCTCCTGCAGCACGTCCTCGGCGTCGGCGGCCGAGCCGAGCATCTCGTAGGAGACGGTGAAGAGCAGGTTGCGGTGGGTGGTGAAGTGGTCGGTCTCGCTCACCTGCTGATCGTCCCAGCCTCGGCGAGCGGCAGCTCGCAGACGTCGCTGAAGCCCTGCGAGGCCAGTCCCATCGCGGAGTTGAAGCGCGAGCGCTCGTTCTCGACCGCGACCATCATCGTCAGCTCGACGACGGCGGCGTGGCCGAGCTGCCGGTCGAGGTCGGCGACCATCTCGTCGGTGACCTCCGGGGGCGTCACGGTCATCGCCTCGGCGTACGCCATCACGTCGCGCTCGAGGTCGGTGAAGACGTCGGACTCGCGCCACCGCGGCACCTCGCGCACCTTGGCCTCGTCGAGGCCCTTGGTGTGGGCCATGAAGTAGCCGAAGTCCAGGCACCACGAGCAGCCGATCACCCCGGCGCTGGCCATCTCGGCGTACGTCGTGAGGTGGGGGTCGAGCGCGGACCACTTGCCGACCTTCTGCTCGAAGCCGAAGACCGCCTTGAGGACCGGCTTGTTGTGCCAGAGCACGTAGGCGTTGTCGGGGACCTTGCCCCACATGCGTGTGGCGATGCGGGTCATGAGTGCGCCGTAGGCACCGTCGAGCCGTGCCTGCGGGATCCGGAACTGGCTGGGCATGTCTCCTCCTGGTGGGTCACACGTTTTCGTCGACATGGAGACACCGGCCGGTCGGGTTCTGTGACACTCGGTCGGATGGGGGTTCGGCGAGCGGGCGTGGTCGCGCTGCTGCTGGCGGCGTCGACGGCGTGCAGCGAGCCATTCGTCGCGCCCACCACGATGGAGGAGTGCTACGGCGCCGGCCGCGAGCAACGTGGCTCCCACTCCGCAGACGTGGACTCCGACTGGACGGTGACCTACTCCGAGGAGCAGCGCCCGCTCGGGTCATCCACGACGGTCTTCCTGTGCGTCCCTGACGACCGTCGCGGCAGGTTCACCACGGATCCGCCTCCGGGAGTCAAGGTCGATCGGACGTCGATCGACGTCGGCGACGGCACCGACCTGCCGGTGCCACGGCTCGAGGTGACGGTGACCGATGCCACCGAGGAGCGCCTGTCCATCGCCTACCGCCACGCCGGAGGTGGCGGAACGGCGTCGATCGCCATCACCGTCGACGACGGGCAGTGGTCGTTCGAGGGACGCTGAGGCTCAGAGGCCGGACAGGAACGCGTCGACGGCCCGCGCCACCTCGACGTGGATCTCCGCGGTCCGCACCACGTCGCCCGGAACCCCCATGCCGTGGTCGGCGTCCGGCACCTCCAGCACCTCGCAGCCGGCGTCGGCGAGCTCGCGGGCGACGGAGGCGTCCCACAGCTCGTCGGCGAGGCCGCCGACCAGCAGCTGCCGCCCGGCGTTGGCGGCGATCCCCTCGGCGACGACCGGGTCGACGAGGAGGGGCGTGAACCAGATCGCGTCGAGCCCCCGCTCGGCGGCGTACGACGCTGCGCGGGTGCCGAGCGACTTGCCGACGACGAGCACGTGGTCGGCGTCCTCGCCGGCGTGCGCTGCGGTCACGTGACGGCGTACCCACGCCTCGGCATCCTCGTCGCCGCGGGTGGTCGAGTCCCACCAGATCTGCTGGACGGTGATGTCGTGCTGCAGGAGCGCGAGCCGGGCGAGCTCGAGCAGCGGCGCGGCCGGCGAGTAGGCGCGGCCGGGGGCGACGAGCGCGACGCCGCGGCTGCGGCCCTCGGGTTCGAAGCGGGTGGGCAGTCCTCCGAAGGTCATCCGCGGTCCTCCTGCTTGGTCGCGTGGAAGTAGCCGATCCCGCCGTGGAGGGTGAGGTCGACGTCGCGGCAGCCGGACTCCCGCAGCCAGGTGACCGCCTCGGTCGAGGTGCACATCGGCCCGAGGATCCCGGCGCGCGTGCCGACGCGGCGCAGCAGCTCGTAGCGAGGGCCGGTGTCGGTGAACAGCGAGCTCCCCGTGAGCGAGGCACCGGGCGCCAGCACGCGCGCCATCTCGGCGATGGCACGGCGCGGGTCGGGGAAGCAGTGCAGGCCGGTCAGGGAGATGACGAGGTCGAACGACGCGTCGGCGAACGGCAGGGCGCCCACGTCGGCCGGGACGGTGGTGACCTGGTCGGAGACGCCGAGCCGGGTCGCGGCCGCGCGCGCCCGGCCGAGCATCGTCGGCGAGATGTCGGCGGCGACGTAGTCGATCCCCTGACCGGGACGCAGGCCGCGGAGGGCGACGCCCGACCCCGTCGGCACGTCGAGGACCCGGGCACCGCGCGGGAGGGTGCCGATCTCGTCGGCCGTCGCGCGCAGGAGCGCAAGGTCGCTGCCGGTGCCGGCCCGCCAGGCGGCGCCCCCGACGCGGTCGTGCTCAACGAGCCAGGGGTAGACGTAGGACCACAGCGGGTCCTCGTGCCAGCCGCCCAGCCCGGGGAGCCGCACGTCAGTGGTCCGACCCGATGGGCCAGCCGAGGAGCTCGGGGCTGCGCAGCATCTCCTCGGGCACGCCGAAGGCGTCGACGAGGTCGACCGCGAGCGGCCTGGCCTTGCGGCACAGGGCGTTGATCTCGCGGCTGATCGCCTTGGAGCGGGCGCTGGAGAGGCGGCCGTGCTCCATGAACCAGGCCCGGTCGGCCTCGATCGTGGTGAGGGCGTGGAGGTCGCACAGCAGGTTGAGGGCGACCTTGAGGTCGCCGTCGGGCAGGGCCGCGGTCTTCGAGACGAAGGCCTCGAGCACGAGCCGCTCGGTGTGGGCGCGGGCGGCCGCGATGACGTGGTCCTGGACGCGGGAGAAGACGGCGCCGGCGTTCGCTCCCTGGTCGATCCCTCGCTTGAGCCGGCGCGCAACGCCGCCGATCATGTGCTCCTCGCGGAAGCGCAGCATCGCGAGCTGGTAGTTCGGGTCGAGCAGCCCGGCCTCCTGGTCCCAGGTGTCGCCCCCGGGCAGCAGGTCGCGCACCGACTGCACGAGCTTGTGCACCGCCGTCCGCTCCACGACGGTCTCGACCGCCAGGCCGGCGACGAAGCGCGCCATGCCGAGCTGGTCCATCTCCTCGAACTCGCCGGCGTAGTCGGTGAGCAGGCCCTTGGCGACCAGCTGGAGCAGGACGTGGTTGTCGCCCTCGAAGGTGGTGAAGACGTCGGTGTCGGCCTTCAGCGCCGCGAACCGGTTCTCGCTGAGGTAGCCCGCCCCGCCGCAGGCCTCGCGGCACTCCTGGATGGTGCGGGTGGCGTGCCAGGTGCCGAGGGCCTTGGTGCCGGCGGCGCGTGACTCCAGCATCCGCCGGGCGTGCTCGTCGCTGCCCTGCTCGATCGGCCCGGGGCCGGAGAACACGTCGTGCAGCTGCCCGGCGACGACCTCCTGCGCGAAGTGGAGGGCGTACGTCCTCGCGATGAGCGGCAGCAGGCGGCGCTGGTGCATGCCGTAGTCGAGGAGCACCTGCTCCTGGTCGGGGTCGGTCGCCTCGAACTGGCGGCGGCGCACGGCGTAGCGGGTGGCGATGGTGAGTGCGACCTTCGACGCGTTGATGCCGGCGCCGCCGACGCACACGCGGCCCTGGACCAGGGTGCCGAGCATCGTGAAGAAGCGCTTGTTGGGGTTGTCGATCGGCGAGAGGTAGCGGCCCTCGGGCGTCACCTCGGCGAACTGGTTGAGCAGCGCGGTGCGCGGCACCCGGACCCCGTCGAACCAGATGCGTCCGTTGTCGACGCCGTTGAGGCCCATCTTGGGGCCGCAGTCCTCGATGCGGACGCCGTCGAGCACCCGGCCGTCCTCGCGGACCGGGACGACGAAGGCGTGCACGCCATGACGCTCGCCGCCGACCTCGAGCTGGGCGAACACGACGGCCAGCTCGGCGTGGGCCGCAGCGTTGCCGATGTAGTCCTTGCGGCTCGTGTCGTCGGGCGTCGTGATCACGAACTCCTGCGCCTCGGCGTCGTACGTCGCCACGGTGCCGAGCGCCTGCACGTTGGAGCCGTGGCCGCTCTCGGTCATCGCGAAGCAGCCCATCGTGCGGCCGCTGACGAGGTCGGCGAGGTGCGCGTCGTGGTGGTGCCTGGTGCCGAGCTGCAGGATCGCGCCCCCGAAGAGGCCGAACTGCACGCCGACCTTCACGAGCACCGACAGGTCGCCGAGGGCGAGGGTCTCGAAGGCGGCGATCGAGGCGCCGATGTCGCCACCACCGCCGTACTCCTCCGGGAAGCCCATGCCGGTCTGGCCGGTCTCGGCCATCATCACCACGACGTCCTTCACGCGCTCGCGGAAGTCGGCGGTGGTCATCTGCTCCTGGTCGACCAGGATCTGCGCGTGCTCCGTGAGGTTGTCGCGCACGAGGTCGCGGACGTCGCCGTAGCGGCCGTCGAGCAGCCTGCGCATCGCGTCGACGTCGACCTCCGGCTGCCGGTAGCCCGAGTCGTCGGCGTGGGGCCCGTCGTCCTCGACGCGGGCCGGGGCCGTCTCCGGCTCGACGGTGGGCATCTCGTCGGCGATGGGCGGAACCTGGTCGGTGGCCATTCACCAAAGGTAGCCATGCCGGTAGGTTCACCGCGATGAACGTGTCGGATGCCACCCCTCCGGGCGAAGCGCTGGGGTCGATGCCCTACAACTTCGCCGTCGTGGGCGTGCAGAAGGGCGGTACGTCGACGCTGGCGGTGACGCTGAACCAGCACCGGCTCGTGTGCCAGGCGCCCGACAAGGAGCGCCACTACTTCGACGACGAGACCGTCGACTGGTCCGCGCCGGACTACGACCGCGACTACACCGCGCCGCGACGGGCCGGCGTGCACCGGCTGCTCGGCGACGCCTCGCCCACCTACCTCTACTGGCCGCACGCGCTGGAGCGGATGCGCGCCTACAAGCCGGACATGCCGCTCGTCGCCGTGTTCCGCGACCCGCTGGAGCGGCTGTTCTCCCACTGGGTGATGCTGCGCTCGCGCAACCTCGCGTGGCCCGACTGGCCGGACTTCCTGACCGAGTGGCCGCACACCTCGCTGCCCGACGAGGTGCCCGATCCCGCCGTCGTACGCACCATGCGGTGGCGGCACATGACCGGCCTGGCGCGCGGGTTCTACGGCGAGCAGCTGCAGCGCGGCTTCGAGCTCTTCGACCGGCGGCAGTGGCTGTTGATCGAGCTGCGCGCGATGCTCGGCGACTTCTCCGCGACGGTCGACCGCACCACCGACTTCCTCGACCTGCCCCGCTTCGAGCAGGTGCCGCCGCTGCAGAACTGGCACGCCGGCGCCGAGCAGGTGCCCGGAACCGCTCCCACCGGCGACGACCTCGCGCGCGTCGCCGAGATCTACGCCAAGGACCTCGCGCTCTTCGAGGAGCTGTCGGGCATCGACACCTCAGCCTGGCCGACGCGCCTCATCCTCGACGGGCAGCTCGACCCCGGCGAGCTGGCCGCGCGGCTGGCGCGCAAGGTGCGCTGAGGAACTGCCCGCGATGGAGTCACCGGATATCCGGTGACTCTCCCGCTGGTCACACCAGATCTGGGGCGCCAAGCGGGAGACTCGGGTGCACAGTCGTCAAGGACGGGCGAAGAAGTTCGGCGCCCGCCAGTAGTACATCGACTCCTGGCTCACCGGCCGACCTGTGCGCGGGGCGTGGATGATCTGGCCGTCGCCGATGTAGAGGGCGACGTGGTAGATCGAGCTCGGGCTGCTCGAGGACCCCCAGAAGACGAGGTCACCCGGCGCGAGCTCGGCGGCGGTGATCTTCGTCGACTGGGTGTACTGCGCGACCGAGTAGTGCGGCAGCACCTTGCCGGCAGCCGCCCACGCGCCCGCGGTGAGGCCTGAGCAGTCCCACGCGTTCGGACCCGAGGCGCCCCACTTGTACGGGTCGCCGATCTGCGCGGCGGCGAAGGCGATCACGGCCGCGGCACCCGTCGACGCCGGCGGGGGCGGGGGCGGGGGCGGAGGCGTCGTCGGCGTCGGTGCCGGGGTCGGCGTCTCGGTCGGGGTGGGGGTCGGCGTGGGGGTCGGAGTGGGGGTCGGCGTGGGTGTGGGCGTCTCGGTCGGCGTCGGCGTCGGCGTTGCCGTCGGAGCGGGAGTCGGCGTCGGCGTGGGCTTCGTGGTCGGCGTGCTGGTCGGCGTCGGCGCGGGTGTCGGCGCGGACTGCTGCTCCTGCTCCGCCTGGGCCTGCGCCTGGGCGTCCGCCACGGCCTGGGCCTCCGCTTCCGCCTCCGCCTGTGCCTGAGCCACGGCCTCGGCCTGCGCCTGGGCTGCGGCCGCTGCTGCATCGGCGGCTTCCCGCTCGAGCGCGGACTGCCGCTTCTCGGCGAGGCGGACGCTGATCCCCTCGAGCTCGGCGAGCTCGGCGATCAGGTCGGCCTTCGTGGCGGACACCGACTGCGCCTCCGCCCCGGCTGCGGCCTCGGCGGCCCCGGCGGCGTCGTACGCCTCCTCGGCGTCCGCCTCGGCGACCTCGGCCCGCTCGGAGGCCTGGGCCGCGGTCGACGCGGTGACGTCAGCGACGGCCGACGAGGCGAGGAAGGAGTCGTACTGGTGGTTGAGCGCGTCCGAGGTGTTGCCCATCGTGACCGTGCGGTCGATCAGCGACTCGACCCCGTCGGCCTCGACGATCGCCGAGAGTCCCTGCACCTGGGTGCCGTCCTCGTAGGACTGCACGACCGTCGCGGCGTACAGCTCCCGCTGCGACTCGACGTCCTCACGCGCTGCCTCGGCGGCCTCCTCGGCCTCGTCGGCGTCGGCCCGTGCCTGCTCGGCGCGCCAGCGGGCGCCGTTCCAGGCCTCGGCAGCCTGGGCGGCGCGGTCACCGGCGGTCTCGAGCGCGAGGTTCGCGCGGATCAGGTCGGCCTGCACGGTGGCGACGTCGCGCCCCTTGGCGTCGGCCCGGTCCTTCGCGGCCGCGACGTCGGACTCGCTGGGCGTCGGGTCGTCGTCGGCGTACGCCGCGTGCCCGCCCCCGACGGCCAGGCCGGCGACGAGGACGACCGCGCTCGCCCAGCGCGACGTCGTACGCCGTCGTGGCTCGTGGTCGTGCGGTGCTGCGACGGGCACGGGGCTCCCTGGGTGGTCTCGGGCCCGTGCGACTTCCCCTTCGCACGGGCAACTCGAGGCACGTTAGTGAACTTTCGTCACACTGGGAACACTTTCCTCAACTTTTTCACCGTCGCACGGCGTGTCGACTTGCGAACTACATCAATGTAGTTCTCGGTTTCGCGCTCATGAAGTCCCCGGATATCCGGGGACTCTCACACTGAGCGCCCGAGATCTGGGTCGACAACCGGGGAACTCGGGTGCGAAGTCGTCGTCCGACGGTGACCGGCCCGTTGTCCACAGATCGCCGAACCCGGGCGTACGACCTCGCCGGCGAGGGCATCCATGCGCGCATGACCAAACCACAGTTCGACCCGACCGGTGTCGTTCGCCTGCGGCGCCAGCTCATCGCAGACGGCATGACCGACAACCAGATCACCAGCCTCGTACGCGCCAAGGTCCTCAAACGCGTCAGGTACGGCGCGTTCGTCGACCACGCCGTCTGGGACGACCTGTCACCCGAGGACCGGCACCGCGTCCTCGCACGCGCGGTCCTTGCGCGGGCGCACACCTCGACGGCACTGACGCACGTCTCGTCGATCATCGAGCGGGGCATCCCGCTCTGGGGCTTCACCCTCGACGTCGTCCACACCACCCGCACCGGGCCGGAGCGCGCCGGCCGGCGACAGGGCGACTGGGCGCCGCATCGCGGCGTCCTCGGCGAGGACGACCATGAAGAGATCAACGGCGTCGTCATCAGCACAGCGGCCAGGTCGGCGTTCGAGCTGACGACGATCAGCGACGTCGAGCGGTCCCTCGTGGCCGTGAACCGACTCCTGCACGCGGGCGCGATGACGATGGCGGACTTCATGGAGCAGGTGGAGTGCCACCAGCGGTGGCCCGGAAGCCTGACCTCGGACCTCGTCCTGCGGCTGGCCGACCCTCGGTTGGAGTCCGTGGGCGAGGACCGATTCAGCTATCTGGCCTACAGGCAGGGCTTGCCGAAGCCGGAGCCGCAGTTCGAGGTCTTCGACGAAGACGGAACGCTCGTCGCGCGGGTGGACTTCGCGTGGCCGGAGCACGGGGTGTTCGTCGAGTTCGACGGAAAGGTGAAGTACGAGCGCTACCGCAGGGACGGCGAGACGCTCGACGAGTTCCTCATGCGCGAGAAGGCGCGTGAGGAGCTGGTGTGCCTGCTCACCGGTTGGACCTGCATCCGGATCACCTGGGCCGACCTGGCGCGCCCCGAGAGGCTGGCGACCCGGATCCGCGGGGTGATCGCTGCGCGACGCAAGCAGGTCGCGTGACCCCGACTTCGCACCCGAGTCTCACACTTGTCGGCCGAGATCTGGTGTGACAGGTGTGAGAGTCCCCGGATATCCGGGGACTTCAGGCAAGTAGACCGGAGGCGTACGCCGGTCACTCGGCGTCGACGGGAACCTGGCTGGTCGTCGAGGTCGGATGGCTCGCCAAGCCATGTCGATCGAACTTCTGCCCGCTCGCGAGCCCGCCGAGCCAGAAGGAGAAGAGGGCGATCACCACGCCGGCGAGGTCGTCGGCGATGTAGTGCCAGCCGAAGTAGAGGGTCGCCACGACGGTGATGGCGAAGTTGGTCCAGAACACGATGTGGAGGACCTTGTTGCGGAGCGTGTACTGCACCATCAGCGCGACGAGCAGGGTGATGGCGACGTGGAGCGAGGCGAAGCCGGCCACGGATTGCACGGCGCCTTCCGCGCCGTCGCGGATGACCCCCTTGCGTCCGTAGAACAGTGACTCCATCAACGCGCTCGACCCGGTGTCGGGGAGGTCGGCGTAGAGGTAGCTGTACTGGAAGCCGGGACCGAGGGTCGGCAGCGCGAAGTAGGACGCGGTGCCGAGCGACCAGGCCAGGCACTGGGAGGTGGCGAACCAGTAGCCGAAGGTGATGTTGCGCGACCACACCAGCCAGGCGGCGAGCGCCAGCGGCACGAGCGGCAGGAACCACAGGTAGATCGTGGACAGGATGTGGGCGGAGAACCCGGTGCCGAACATCGTGTGCAGGATCGTCGCCGGCTCGTGGCCGAACATCAGCGCCCGGTCGACCAGGTGCAGCTCGCGGTCGTACTTGTCCTCGCCCATGATGAAGGGGAGGAACGACTTGAGGTTCCGGTAGCAGACGTAGGTGATGTAGAAGGACACGAGCCCGAGCACCACCAGGGTGATCCGCTCGCGGTCCCAGTGCTCACGGATCCGCTCGCGCGCGATGTCGCGCATCAGCGCCGGATTCATCCGCGAGTACCACAGCGTCCGGGGCAGGATGTCGAGCAGGAACGCCCCGAGGATCAGCAGCGGCAGCCGCAGCCACGACGGACCGAGGAAGCCCTCCGGGTCGACCAGGGGGCGGTCGAGCACGAGCGCAGCCGTGACAGCCAGCGCGCCCATGGTGGCGGCGACTCCCACGAGCAGGGCATAGGCCGGTCTGTACACGAAGGTCAGTCTAGGGACGCGGCACCGTCACCGGGTGATCGGCAGCACAGCGAGACGCGTCACGTCGACGCGCAGCGACACCTCGTCGCCGGGGGCGACCCGGCCGCCGAGCGGAGCGACGGCGTCGACGATGCCGGCGCCTTCGACACGGACGACCAGCCGGACCAGCTCGGGCGTCACGCGCGCGGACTCGACGACAGCGGACAGGGAGCCGGCGTCGTCGACGACCAGGGCGGAGCGGCGGAGCGCGACGGCGTACGCCGGCGGCAGCGCGGCGGCCCCGAGCACGCGGCGCGCGGCGTCGTCGCGCAGCACGCGCGCGTAGCCGAGGAACAGGGCGGTCTCCTCGTCGACCGGTTCGCGCCACACCTCGTCGATCGCTCCCTGCTGCACGACGCGTCCGCCGCGCATCACGGCCAGCCGGTCCGCCAGCGCGAAGGCCTCCTCGTGGTCGTGGGTGACCAGCAGGGCGGTCGTCCCCGCCTCGTGCAGGATCGACCGCAGGTCGCCGGCCAGCCGCTCGCGCAGCGAGGCGTCGAGCGCCGACAGCGGCTCGTCGAGCAGGATCAGTCGCGGCTCGACGGCGAGCGCCCGGGCGAGGGCGACCCGCTGCCGCTCTCCCCCGGACAGGGTGCCGGGGAGCCGGTCGTCGTACCCCGACAGCCCGACGAGGTCGAGCAGCTCGCGCACCCGCGCCGCGACGCGCGCCGACGGGGTACGACGGAGCCGGAGCGCGTAGGCGACGTTGCGGGCGACGGTCAGGTGGGCGAAGAGCTGGCCGTCCTGGAACATCAGCGCGAAGCCGCGTTTGTGGGTGGGCGTGCCGGAGAGATCGGTGCCGCCCCAGGCGATCGAGCCGGACGCGAGCGGCTCCAGGCCGGCGACGGCGCGCAGCAGGGTGGACTTCCCGCAGCCCGAGGGGCCGAGCACGGCGAGCACCTGTCCCGATGCGAGGTCGAGCGACACGTCGTCGACGGCCGCGGTGTCGCCGTAGCGCACGGTCACGTCCCGCAGGGCCAGCACCTCAGAACGCTCCCACACCCGGCACGCGCAGCCGCTCGACGGCCAGGACCACCACGGCCGTGACGACAGCGAGCACGACGGAGGCGGCCAGGGCCATCCCGTAGTTCATCTCGCCGGGGTGCCCGATCAACCGGAAGATCACGACGGGCAGGGTCGGACTGGTGTCGCGCGCCAGGAAGGACGTCGCGCCGAACTCCCCCAGCGACACCGCGAAGGCGAAGCCGCAGGCGGCGAGCATCGGCTTCCAGACCACCGGCAGGTCGACGGTGAGCAGCGTCCGCCACGGGGAGGCGCCCAGCGAGGCGGCGGCCTGGCGCTGCCGGTCGTCGATGCCGCCCAGCACCGGGGCGAGGGTGCGCACGACGAGCGGCAGGGCGACCAGCGCCTGGGCCATCGGCACGAGCAGGGGCGAGTCGCGGAGGTCGAGCGGCGGCTCGTCGAGGGTGATCAGGAAGCCGAAGCCGAGCGTCACCGCGCTCACGCCCAGGGGCAGCATGAAGAAGCCGTCGAGGGTCGAGCGCACCCGCCGCTCCCCGACCGAGTGCGAGCGGCGCGTCACGATCAGCGACACCACGCCACCGACGAGGAGCGCCATCCACATCGCGTCGACGGCGGTGCGCAGGCTCGTCGCAAGCGCCGCGGTGACCGGCACGAGGAGGACCTGGTCGTCGCCGGCGGTGGTGAGCGCACGGTAGTTGTCGAGCCCCCAGCCGTCGCCGACGCTCAGCGACCCGAGCACGAGCGTGAGGATCGGCAGCAGCATCGCCGCCAGCACCAGCAGCGTCGCGACGACGACGGGCGCGTCGGAGCGGCGTACGGCCCGCACCGGCGTCACCACGCGCTGGGCCGTCGGGTCCGGAGTGGCCCGCAGTCGCGCGGAGAGGGCGAGCAGGCAGACGACCACCACGATCTGCAGCACCGACAGCGCGGCCGCCGCCTGCAGGTCGAAGACGGTGGTGGTGAGCAGGTAGATCTCGGTCTCGACCGTCGAGTAGCGGACCCCGCCGAGGGTGAGCACGATGCCGAAGGCGGTCGCGCAGAAGAGGAAGACGATGCTCGCGGAGCCGACGATCGCGGGCCGCAGCGCCGGCAGGGTCACGGTGCGCAGCACCTGCCACGGCGACGCGCCCAGCGCGGCCGCGGCCTGCCCGGGCCGCGGGTCGAGCGACTCCCACGCGACCCCGACGGTGCGCACCACGACGGCGACGTTGAAGAAGACCAGCCCGCACACGATGGCGACGGGCGTGCCGTCGAGGCCGAGGAAGCCCAGCGGGCCGCCCTCCCCCAGCAGCTGGCGGAAGGCGACGCCGACGACGACGGTCGGGAGCACGAACGGCACGAGCAGCGCCGCGCGCACCGCCGTGCGGCCCGGCAGCGCGAGCCGGTGGAGGGCGTACGCCGCCGGCAGCCCGACGGCGACCGCGAGCAGCGTCGCGAGGCCGGAGGTCCACACCGTGAACCAGGCGACTCGGTGCACGCGCGGCCGCGCCAGGACGTCGAGCACCGCGCCCGGCGCGAAGCGCCCGTCCACCACGAACCCCTCGGCGACCATGCCGGCCACCGGCAGGACGAAGAGCACGCCCAGCACCAGGACCGGCGCGGCCGCGAGGGCGAGCAGGCCGGCGATCCGGCGCGAAGCCCTCGGTGGTCGAGTGGCCGGGCGAGGAACGAGCCCGGGCGTATCGAGACTCACCGCGAGATGACGTCCGTCCAGTCGGTCAGCCACTGCTCGCGGTTGGCGTCGATCTCGGCGGGGTCCACCTCGAAGGGGTCGCTCGGCTGCGGCGCGAACTCGGCCCAGTCCTCGGGGACGGTGGCACCCGGCATCACGGGGAAGACGTACATCGACTCCGGCAGCGCGCTCTGCACCTCGTCGGTGAGCATCCAGTCGACCAGCGCCTCGGCGCCCGCGGGGTTGTCGGCGCCCTCCAGCACGCCGGCGTACTCCACCTGCCGGAAGCAGGTGTCGAGCAGCGCTGCCGTCGTGGTCCTGCCGCCGCTGACGGTGAAGGCCGGGGAGGAGTCGTACGACACCACGATCGGGCGGGTGCCGTTGTCGGAGGCGGCGGTGAAGTCGCCGTAGTAGGCGTCCTCCCACCCGTCGACGACCTTGGTGCCGTTGTCGAGCAGCTGGGTCCAGTAGTCGGGCCACGAGTCGCCGAAGGCCGCGACGGTCGCCAGGAAGAAGGCCATCCCCGGGCTGCTGGTCGAGGCGCCCGGGGTCACGAAGAGGTCGCGGTAGCGGTCGTCGGCGAGGTCGTCGAGGGTGCGCGGCGGCTCGAGGCCCTCCTGCTCGAACCACGCGGTGTCGACGTTGACGCACACGTTGGCCGAGTCGATCGGCACCAGCCGGTCGCCGCCCTCGGGCAGGGCGTACTCCGCCGGCGGGGTCGTCGTGGTGGTGACCTCGGCGAACGCGCCCTCGCCGAGCGGGCGGGAGGCGAAGGTGTTGTCGACGCCGAACGCAGCGTCGGCGATCGGGTTGTCGGCGGTGAGGCTGAGCTTGGTGGCCAGCGTGCCGGCATCGCCCGCGGCGCGGACCTCAAGGTCGTAGCCGGTCTCGGCCTCGAACGCCCTGACCAGCTTCTTGGGCAGGTGGAAGGACTCGTGGGTGGCCAGGACGACGGTGCCGCCGCGCTGCTCGGCCCCCGAGGAGGAGGCGGACGGCTCGGTGGCGGTCGACCCGTCGCCGCCACCCCCGGCGAGGCTGCAGCCGACGAGTGACAAGGCCGCCACGGAGGCGAGGCTCGAGGCCGTGAGGGCAGCGCGGACGCGTACGTGCAACATGTGTGACTCCCTTGCGCCGGTGCTAACCGGATCAGGTTCGGAGGGTCTGCGGCTGGTCCGCACTCTCAGCACGCCTGCACGTGCTCCCCTGTCTTCGTGGTCCAACCCTAGCCTCCCCCTACGCTGCCTCCCATGCCGAGTCGCCGCCACGACCTCCTCGCCCGCCTGGTGCCCGCGGTGCGCCGCTCGCGCGAGCTCGATGACGAGCCGACCGAGCGGGCACGCGTCGAGGCCTGGCACGCCACCCTCGACCAGGGGCTCGACCGGACCCTGCCGACCCGCGCGGTTCCGCGCTTCGCGAAGCGGTGGGAGGCCACGGTCACCGACATCGGCTTCCCCTGCCACGTCCTCACCCCGCGCGGCCGGCCGGTGACGCGGACCCTCTACTACGTGCACGGCGGCGGCTACATGGCGCCGATCGACCCCTTCCACGTCCGCTACGCCACCCGCCTGGCCGACGCGATCGAGGCCCGCGTGGTGATGCCCGACTACCCGCTCGCCCCCGAGCACACGTGGAAGGACTCCCACGACGCGCTGGTCGACGACGCCGCGCGGTGGGCGGGCTCGGAGGGCGGTGCGGTGCTGGCCGGCGACTCCGCCGGCGGTGGGCTCGCGCTGTCGATGGCCCTGTCGATGCGCGACCGCGGTCTGTCGCAGGCGTCGTCGCTCGTGATGCACGCGCCCTGGGTGGACCTCACCACCTCGACGCCCGAGACCTTCGCCGCCGACGCGATCGACCCGTGGCTGTTCATCGGCAAGGTGCAGGCGTACGCCGCGTGGTGGGCGGGGTCGGCCGACGGCCTCGACCGTCCCGAGGTGTCGCCCGCGCTCGGCGACCTGACCGGTCTCCCGCGCGCCCTGGTGCTCTACGGCACCCGCGACCTGCTCGCGCCCGGCTGCCGCCTGCTGGCGCGTCGGGCAGCGGAGGCAGGCTGGGACCTCACGGCGATCGAGGAGCCGGACCTGATCCACGTCTACGGCCTGCTCCCCTTCGTCCCCGAGAGCGCCCGCGCCTTCCGTCAGGTGACGGAGTTCCTCCGGTGAGGGTGCTGGTCGCCGGCTTCGACGAGCTGCCGGTGCGCACGGCGTACGACGTGTGGCGGCTGCGCCAGCAGGTCTTCGTCGTGGAGCAGGACTGCCCCTACCCCGACCTCGACGGCCGCGACCTCGAGGACTCGACCCGCCACCTGGTGCTGCTCGACGACGAGGACGCGGTGGTCGGCACCCTGCGCGTGCTCGACGACGGCGGATGGTCGCGGATCGGCCGCGTGGTGGTCGCCCCGGCCGCACGGGGGCGTGGGCTGGCGGCCGTGATGATGGACGAGGCGATGGCCCTGTGCGGCGACCGCGAGGTGCGACTCGACGCCCAAACCGGGCTCACCGCCTTCTACGAGGGCTACGGCTTCGTGGCGACCGGGCCGGAGTTCGACGAGGACGGCGTCATGCACGTGCCGATGGCCCGCGCGGAGCGTCCCTCGACCTTGTGATCGGTGCTGGGCGAGCGAGACTGGAAGGACACGGCTCTTCGAAGGAGATGATCGCCGTGATCACCCTCGCCCACGACCTCGAGACGACCCACCACGACCTCCAGTACCGCCTCGCGCTGGCCAGCAGCGCGCGCGGCGACCGGCGTCATCCCCGCGACCACTACACCGCGATCGACACCTTCCTCGCCATCGCCAGCCGCCACAACGCGGCGATGGTCGACGCGATCGCCCCACTCGTGCGCGACCTCCCCGGGGGCCACGACCTCGCCCACGACTACCTCGCCGCCAGCCGCACCTACGAAGAGGCCCTCTCCCAGGTGAAGGCCCGGCTCTACGGCTCCAGCTACGCCGTGAACCGGCCGTGGCCCGAGATCTGGGCGGAGGTGCGCCGCGAGCTCGACACGGTGTGCGCGCTCGAGCTCCGTCTCGCCGAGGCGCTGCTCGACGAGGACCACGGCACCGAGGACCTCGGCACCCGTCTCCACCACGCCGAGCTCACCTCGCCCACCCGCCCGCACCCGTGGATCCCGCACCAGGGCGTGGCGGGTCACTTCGCCCGGGCGGTGGCCCGGCGCATCGACCGCTTCTGGGACGCCGCGGAGGGGCGCATGGTCCCCGAGCCGGTACGCCACCACGACCGCACCCACCAGGGAAAGCTCACGCAGTACCTGCTCGCCGACCCGCACCTCGACGAGGAGGAGTGAGCGCGGCGCCCGCGGGTCAGCCTGCCGGGACGACCATCAGCACCGGGCCGAGCACCTCCTCGCGGACCAGCCGCGAGCCCGGAGCGAGGCCCCCGATGACCGTCGGGGCGAACCACCAACCGGGCCGATCGAGCGGATGTCCGCCGAGGGCGACGTCGCCGCCTTCCGTGTGACCGAGGTCGACGTAGCGGCGCACCCGGTCGCGGGCGACGACCGAGCGCAGCGGCCCGCACCGGGTGGCGGGGTCGGTCGGGTCACCGACGGCGACGTCCGCCATGGCGGCGACCGCGGCCTGCAGCGCCTCGGCGTGCCGGTGCACGGGCACGACGACGCTCGTCGGGAGCCCGCAGCCCTGGCCGGCGTTGGCTGTGAGGTCGTACGCCGTCGCGGAGACGACCGCCTCGAGCTCGGCGTCGTCGGCCACCCGGACCGTGCGCGGCCCGCCCATGTCGATGCGGACGCGCTTGCCGGCCCGCTCGCCGGCGACCTGCATCCGCTCGGCCACGAAGGGCGACCCGGTGAGGGAGACCGCGTCGACGCGCTCGTCGAGGGTCAGGGCTATCGCGACGTCGACGTCGCGGGTGGTGACGACGTTGAGCACGCCGCGCGGCAGCACGTCGAGGGCGATCCGGCCCAGCTCTGTCGCGGCGGTCGCGGCCTCCGGCGCGGGCTTGAGCACGACGGTCCCGCCCTCCACGAGCACGCGACCGATCTCGGTGAGCGCGACGGACAGGGGCGAGGTGGCGGGTGTGACGACGACCGTCACGCCGGCGGGTCCGCGCTGCGGCTCGGACCCCGTCGCGGACCCCATCGCGGCGACCGCGTCGTCGAGGTGGGACGACCGCAGCGCGACCGGCACCCCGGTCTCGGCCGCCATCAGCGCCACCAGCTCGCCGGCGTGCTCGGCGACAGCGGCGGCGAGACGTCGTACGGCGTCGGCGCGCAGGTCGGCGTCGGAGCTCCACTGCGTCGCGTCGAAGGCGCGGCGCGCGGCGGTGACCGCGTCGCGGGCGTCGGTGAGCCCGGCGTCCGGCACGTCCCACAGCGGCTCCGCGGTCGCCGGGTTGCGGGCCGGGAAGGTCCAGCCGTCGGCCGTGGGCCGCTCGACGCCGTCCACCGGCAGCCCCCGGGGACGGGCGTGCTTGCTCACTGCGGGGTCCCCGCGGCGTTGTTCGGGGGAGCGCAGCGGAGGAGAAGAACGTCGTGGGGTGCGTTCATGGCGCAACTCCACCACGCCGCCTGCCCGACGTTCATCACCCGGTGGTGCGTCCCTGATGGGAGTGCGGTGGCTAGCCTCGGGCACATGCGCGACGACCTCGGGGCCGACGTCCCGCTGCCGGTGTCGGCGACGCGGGTCGTCTCGCTCGTGCCGTCGCTGACCGAGGCGCTCGCGGTCACGGCACCCGACCGGCTCGTCGGTGCCACCGACTGGTGCACCCACCCCGCGGACCTCGACGTCGCCCGGGTGCGCGGCACCAAGAACCCCGACCTCGCGGCGATCCGGGCCCTCTCCCCCGACCTCGTCGTGGCCAACAAGGAGGAGAACCGCGAGCTCGACGTACGTCGTCTGCGCGACGCCGGTGTCGCGGTGTGGGTGACGCGGATCGAGACCGTCGAGGAGGCGCTCGACTCGATGTCGCGGCTCCTCCGCGAGGCGCTCGGGCTCCCGGACCCGTCATGGCTGGTCGATGCCCGGGCCCTGTGGTCCGCTCCCGCCGTCCCTCGCCTCCGGGTCGCCGTGCCGATCTGGCGCGACCCGTGGATGGTCGTCGGGTCGCAGACCTACACCGACGACCTCCTCACCCGGGCCGGGTTGACCAACGTGCTCGCCCACGGTCCGGCAGAGCGCGAGGGGCGCTACCCGACGGTGACCCCGGACGACATCGACGGCGCCGGCGCGGACGTCGTACTGCTCCCGGACGAGCCCTACGTCTTCACCGCCGACGACGGCCCCGAGGCGCTGCGGACGCCGACGCGGCTCGTGTCGGGGCGGCTGCTCACGTGGTACGGCCCGGCGATGGTCGAGGCGCACGCCGTGCTGACCGGCCTGGCTGAGTAGCCTCCCGTCCCATGACGCGCGACCCGATCAGCGAGGCCCACCGGCAGTGGGTGGCCCACGGCTGGGCCGGTGCCGCCGACGGGATGGCGATGGTGACCTCGGTCGTGCGCGCGCAGCAGCTGCTGATGGAGCGCATCGACGCGGTGCTGCGCCCCCGCGGGCTGACGTTCGCCCGCTACGAGGTGCTGCGGCTGTTGTCCTTCAGCCGCGGCGCCGCGATGCCGATGTCGCGGCTCGGGTCGCTGCTGCAGGTGCACCCCACGAGCGTCACCAGCGCGGTCGACCGCCTGGTGGCCCAGGGCTACGTCGAGCGCGTGCGCAGCGACGAGGACAAGCGCGTCGTACGCGCCGTGCTGACCGACGCCGGCCGCGACGCGGTCGAGGAGGCGACGCACGCCCTCAACCGCAAGGTCTTCGAGACCCCCGGGCTGCCCGAGGGCGACGTACGCGAGCTCACCGACCGACTGACCGGCCTGCGGGCGGGCCTCGGCGACGTCTGAGCCTGCAGCGAGCTGGTGACTCGCGAGTATTAGTTGGAAGTCCTACTATCGGCTCATGGCCGACCTGCACACCCCCACGCACCCGATCCGCCTCGTCACGGCGTCCGCGCTGTTCGACGGCCACGACGCCTCGATCAACATCATGCGGCGGATCTTCATGAGCCAGGGCTGCGAGGTCATCCACCTCGGCCACAACCGCTCGGTGCAGGAGGTCGTCGACGCCGCGCTGGAGGAGGACGTCCAGGGCGTCGCGGTGTCGTCCTACCAGGGCGGCCACGTGGAGTACTTCGAGTACCTCGTCGAGTCGCTGCGTGCTGCCGGCGCGGGCCACGTGCGCGTGGTGGGCGGTGGCGGCGGCGTCATCGTGCCGAAGGAGATCCAGCGGCTGCGCGACTCCGGCGTCACGATCTTCTCCCCCGAGGACGGCCAGAAGATGGGCCTCGTCGGGATGATCAACTCCGTCGTCGCCGACTGTGACGTCGACCTGTGGGCCGACCGCCAGGTCACGGTCGAGCAGGTGCTCTCGGGCGACCGGTTCGCTGTCGCCCGTGCGATCACGGGCGCCGAGGGCGGTCGCCTCGACGAGTCGCTGCTCGAGGACGTACGCCGCGCGGCCGCGAGCCGCGTCGTACCCGTGCTCGGCATCACCGGCACCGGCGGCTCGGGCAAGTCGAGCCTCACCGACGAGATCGTCCGCCGCTTCCGCACCGACCAGCAGGACAAGCTCCGCATCGCGGTCATCGCGGTCGACCCGACCCGTCGCAAGGGCGGCGGGGCGCTGCTCGGCGACCGGATCCGCGCCAACTCCCTCGACGGCGACCGCGTGTTCTTCCGCTCGCTGGCGACTCGCGGCGCGCACGAGGTGCCCGAGCACCTCGCCGACGTGATCGCGGTGATGAAGGCCGCCGGCAACGACCTCGTCATCGTCGAGACCCCCGGCATCGGGCAGGGCGACGCGGGCATCGTGCCGCTGGTCGACCACTCCCTCTACGTCATGACGCCGGAGTTCGGCGCCGCCTCGCAGCTCGAGAAGATCGACATGCTCGACTTCGCCGACAGCGTGGCGATCAACAAGTTCGAGCGCCGTGGCGCCAAGGACGCGCTGCGCGACGTCGGCCGCCAGCTCGTCCGCAACCGCGGCGCCTTCGGCAAGCAGCCGCACGACATGCCCGTCTTCGGCACCAGCGCCGCGACCTTCAACGACGACGGCGTCACCGCGCTCTACCAGCACCTGCGCGGCGAGCTCGCCGACGCCGGCCTCGAGGTGCAGGAGGGCACGCTCCCCCATGTCTTCGTCCGCCACTCCTCCGGCATCCGCCAGGTCGTGCCGGCCGACCGGGTCCGCTACCTGTCCGAGATCACCGAGACGGTGCGCGGCTACCACGCGCGCACCGAGGAGTACGCCGACGCGGCACGGCGCACGCAGCGCCTGGACGTCGTACGCGGCGAGCTGGCCGACGTGGGCGAGCCCACCGGTGGCGTCGACGGCCTCCTCGCGGAGGCGCGCAAGGAGCTGCCTCACGAGGTGAGCGACCAGATCGAGCGCTGGCCCGCCGTCGTGGAGTCCTACTCCGGCGACGAGCAGGTCGTGGTGGTGCGCGACCGCGAGATCACCACCAAGCTGACCAGGGAGTCGCTCAGCGGCAACAAGATCCCGCGCGTCGCGCTCCCCCGCTTCACCGACCACGGCGAGCTCGTGCGCTTCTGGCGCAACGAGAACCTGCCCGGTTACTTCCCCTTCACCGCCGGCGTCTTCCCGTTCAAGCGCGACAACGAGGACCCGGCGCGGATGTTCGCCGGTGAGGGAGATCCCGCGCGCACCAACCGCCGCTTCAAGATCCTGTCCGAGGGCAACGACGCCACCCGCCTGTCGACGGCGTTCGACTCGGTGACGCTCTACGGCCGCGACCCCGACCCGCGCCCCGACGTCTACGGCAAGGTCGGCACGTCCGGTGTGAGCGTGGCGACGCTCGACGACATGAAGGAGCTGTTCGACGGCTTCGACCTCGTCGCCCCGACGACGTCGGTGTCCCTGACCATCAACGGCCCCGCCCCCACCGTCCTGGCGTTCTTCCTCAACACCGCGATCGACCAGCAGGTCGCCGCGTTCACCGAGCGCGAGGGCCGCGAGCCGTCGGCCGAGGAGCGCGCGACCGTGGCGGCGTACGCCCTCGCCAACGTCCGCGGCACCGTGCAGGCCGACATCCTCAAGGAGGACCAGGGCCAGAACACGGCGCTGTTCTCCACGGAGTTCTGCCTGCGGATGATGGCCGACATCCAGGAGTGGTTCATCGAGCAGCAGGTGCGCAACTTCTACTCGGTGTCGATCTCCGGCTACCACATCGCCGAGGCCGGGGCGAACCCCATCAGCCAGCTCGCCTTCACCCTCGCCAACGGCTTCACCTACGTCGAGGCATACCTGGCGCGCGGCATGAAGATCGACGACTTCGCGCCCAACCTGTCGTTCTTCTTCTCCAACGGCATGGACCCGGAGTACAGCGTCCTCGGCCGCGTCGCCCGCCGCATCTGGGCGGTGACGATGAAGGAGAAGTACGGCGCCTCCGAGCGCTCGCAGAAGCTGAAGTACCACGTCCAGACGAGCGGCCGGTCGCTGCACGCGCAGGAGATGGACTTCAACGACATCCGCACCACGCTGCAGGCGCTCATCGCGATCTACGACAACGCCAACAGCCTCCACACCAACGCGTACGACGAGGCGGTGACGACCCCGACCGAGGAGTCCGTGCGCCGCGCGCTGGCGATCCAGCTGATCATCAACCGCGAGTGGGGCCTGGCGATGAACGAGAACCCGCTCCAGGGCTCGTACGTCATCGACGACCTCACCGACCTCGTCGAGGCGGCCGTGCTGGCCGAGTTCGACTCGATCAACGAGCGCGGCGGCGTGCTCGGCGCAATGGAGACCGGCTACCAGCGCGGCCGGATCCAGGACGAGTCGATGCTCTACGAGCACCGCAAGCACGACGGCTCGCTCCCGATCATCGGCGTGAACACCTTCGTCAAGGAGTCCGCGGCGGACGCACAGCCCAAGGAGGTCGAGCTCGCCCGGGCGACCGAGTCCGAGAAGGAGTCGCAGCTCTCCCGCGTGCGCGGCTTCCAGGCCGAGCACGGCGCCGAGGCGCAGGAGGCGCTCGCCCGGCTCAAGGACGCCGCGATCTCGGGCGACAACGTCTTCGCCGTGCTGATGGACGCCGCCCGCGTCTGCTCGCTCCAGCAGGTCACCGAGGCGTTCTTCGAGGTCGGCGGGCAGTACCGCCGCAACGTCTGAGCCGGAGGGCCTACTCGGCTGCCGGCAGGTCGAACCGGAAGACGGTCCCGCTCCCGGGCGGGGTCGTGAGGCACTCGATGGTGCCACCGTGGCGCTGCACGATGGTCTGGCAGATCGAGAGGCCCATCCCGGTCCCGCGGAAGTGCGCGCGTACGGCGCCGCTGCGGTGGAAGCGCTGGAAGATCAGCGACCGCTCGGAGTCCTCGACCCCGACTCCGCAGTCCTCGATCTCGACCACGACGCGCGACCCCTTGCGCCGGGCACGGACGGCGATGGTCGCGGGCTCGCCGGGCCGGGCGTACTTCACCGCGTTGCCGACCAGGTTGCCGAAGAGCTGCCGCAGCGCCACCGGGTCGGCGCGCACCGACGGCAGGTCGGGAGCAGCCGTCAGGACGTCGTCAGGGCCGAGCAGCCCGTAGACCTGGTCCAGCACCCCGTCGGGACCGGTGAGGGGCACCTCGCGGGCGGCGAGCTCCCCCGACTCCGCGAGGGCGTGCTCGAGCAGGTCACCGATGAGCTCCCCCATCTGCTCCGACGCCCGTTCGGCGCGGCGCAGCGGCTCCGCCGCCGGGGAGCCGGGCTCGAGGTCGTCGGCGGCGAGGCCGACCCAGGAGCGGATCGCCGAGAGCGGACCGCGCAGGTCGTGGGCGGCCGTCGACGCGAAGCCGGCGAGCGGCCGCAGGCCGGAGCGGTGCTCGGTCACCTCGCGCAGCACGAGCAGGACACCGGGGCGCCCGTTCGCGCGGGAGAGCGTCGCGTGGGAGACCGCGAGGACGACCTCCTCACCGCTGCGCAACGGGATGACGACGTCGCCGACGCCCAGCTCGGCGCGCATCGCGCCGGTGTTGGACGGATCGGGGTCGCGCAGCTGGCCGACCAGCTCGGCCAGCGCATCGACATCGGTCGTTGCCAGGCTCACCCGGTGCGCCAGCCGTCGGCTGGCGCCGTTGCTGCGCTCGACCCCGCCGTCGGCGTCGAGCACGACGAGGCCCTCGTCCATGCTCTCGGTCATCTCGGCCAGGAGCTCGGCCTGCTCGGCTGCCTCTGAGCGGGCGGCGGTCGCGGCTGCGTACGACTCGTCGACCCGGTCGCCGAGGGCTCCCACCGCCAGGCCGGTGAGCAGCACGGCGACCATGAAGAGCTGCGAGACGAGCACCTCGGCCACCGGGTCGCCGATCGCGTCGAACGGGCCGTGACCGGTGAGGCTCAGCCAGAGCGCGATGCCACCGAGGACCAGGCAGTGCAGGGCAGCGGGGAACGTCGGGAACCGGGCGGCCGACCACACCGCGAAGACGATGACGAGGAAGACGACCGGGTAGGGCTGCACGAACAGCAGGACCGTCGTGACGACCGAGACGACCCAGAGCAGCGCCAGCTCGGCGCGCGAGCCGCCGTGGGTGCGAGCGGGGATCGCCTGGGTGCGCCACTCCCACGCCAGGTGGCCCACGGCACCGACGGTCAGGACGCCCGCGATGTGGCGGGCGAACCAGGCCACGGGGGTCAGGGCCGTCACCGGCGCCTGGTCGACCCACAGCCCGAGCGTCCCGATCACCGCCCCCAGCGCACAGCCGATGGCCGCCGCCCCCGCCATGGCCGCCAGGTTGCGCGGCGAGCGGATGCTGGCGGTGCCACCCGCTCCGAGCATCGTCGGGCACCAGCGCCGCAGCAGCAGTCCGGCCACGGCGGTCTGCAGCGTCACCGACGCGGCCCCGAAGAAGCCGAGGAGCGGTGACACCCCGGTCGCGAGGACCACGCCGAAGTGGATGGCCATCAGCGGGACGAGCACGCGCAGGACGTGGCGTGGCGACTCGGCGAGCAGCCAGAGGAGGGCGACGCCCGAGCCCGGCCAGATGAGGCTGACGACGAGGCCCTCGGTGGCGGTGGCCCGCCCGATGAGGGTCAGCAGGGCGTACGCCGCGGCGAAGGCTGCTGCCCGTGCCGGAGACAGGGCCCTCGTCATGCGCAAAGACTACGGCCGGCGGTCGGCGCCCGAGGGGCGTTCCGCCGACGCCAAACCTCACGATCCGCTCACATCTGCCCCAGGATCGCGCCACGGCAGGACAGCAGCACCCCCCGGGGTCCACACTCGGAACCATGGCGCTGCGAAGCCTCGTCGCGGACGACGAGCCCGACATCCGCGACTTCATCGGCCACGTGCTCGAGCGCGCGGGTCACGTCGTGACCACCGCCGGGGACGGTGCCGAGGTCCTCGCGCACACGGCGACGGAGAGCTTCGACCTGGTCGTCGTCGACCACCACATGCCGCGGATGACCGGCCTCGCGGTCGCCGACGAGCTGCGCCGCACCAGCCCGTCCACCAAGGTGCTCATCATGTCGGGCGACCTCGACGTCGGAGACGAGCACCGGCACTTCCTGCCGAAACCGTTCAACCGGGGCGAGTTCCTCGCCGCCGTCGACAACCTGCTCGCCCTGCCCGGCGTGGGCGGAGCGGAGCTCTGGAGCTGATCAGGAGCCTGGTCAGAGGTTGATGGTGATGTCCGCGTGCTTGCGGAGGTCCTCCACGAGTGCCGTCGCGACCTTGCCGGTCTCCTGGCTCGACGCCTGCTCCGCGAGCTGGTCACGCACCTGGGCGAACGGCGGGATCTTCTGGCCGCCGGCGCCCGAGGCCGCCTGCTGCTTCTTGACCTGGTCGTAGAGCTTGCGCAGCTCCTTGTCGGTGGGCTTGATGGGTCCGTTCTCGTCCTTGACGAGCTGCTCGACCATCGCCTGCGTCTCGACCTGCTCGCGCGCCTGGTCGGCACTGACGCCCTGCGCCTCGACCGCCTTGAGCAGCTCGTCGGCCGTCTTCATGCCGTTCTGCTCGGCCAGGCTGGTGAGCTCGGCCTCGACGGCCTCGTCGGAGACCTCGAGCCCACGGGACTCGGCCTCCTGGAGCAGCAGCTCGGTGTCGACGAGGTTGTCCGCGGTCTCCTTGCGGAGCGCCTCCTCGTCGGGGTCCTCGCCACCCATCTGGGCCTGGGCGGCCGCCTGCTGGAACGCCGCCTCGTAGATCGGGACGAACTCCTCCTTGGTCACCTCTTCGCCGTTGACCTCGGCCACGACGTCGGGGATGGCGTCGAGGTCGGGCTGGGGGCCTTCGGCGGCGCCGTCCGAGGCACCCGCCGACGGCGACGCGCTCGACGAGGCGTCCTTGGAGGCGTCCTTGCCGGCGTCGGCGTCGGAGGAGTCCGAGCCGCCGCAGGCGGAGAGGGTGAGGACGGCGGCGACCGAGAGGGCGCCGAGGGCCGTGCGCGCGCGCGTGCTGAACAGGGAAGTCATCGTGGAAGTCATCGCACCCGACGGTACGCACCCAACCTGAGCGCCGTCCTCAGGGTTCTCAGGTCGTGGCGGCCGTCACAGGCCGTCGAGGGAGTCGGGCACGATCAGCGCGTCGGGGTCCTGGCGCACCGGGAGCTGCGCGAGCGCCGTACGCACGAGCGTGAGGCGGGCGGCCACCGTGACCTTCTGGCGCAGCCGGCCCACCCCGGTCTCGCCGAGCGTCTGCTCCACCGCGTCCCCGATCTGGGCGTCGGTGAAGGTGGGGCGGGTGCCGGCGGGCACCTCGACGTCGGGCAGCGCGAGCAGCACGGGCAGCACCTGGCTGCCCACGGCCTCGAGGAGGTGGTAGCGATCGATCTTGCTCATCGAGTCCCACGCCGCCTCGCCCTTGGCGCGGCGCCCGACCTTGCCGCCGGCGACGATCTTCGCGGCAGCGGTGACGGCGACGGTCAGCTCGTGCTCGGTGAAGCGCATGGCCCAACTATGCCTGCCGGACCTGTGCGCTGCAGAGGGGGCGAGTCGGTCATCCTGAGGCCCCGACCCCGTCCACAGGAGGATCCGTGCGCCTGCCCGACCTGACCCCTGCCGAGCTGAGCGACGAGCAGCGCGCGCTGCGGGAGCAGATCCTCGGCGGCCCGCGTGGCAGCGGGCCCCAGCACTTCCAGCTGGTCCACGACGACGGTTCGTTGACCGGGCCGTTCGGGATCATGCTCCACGAGCCCGCGCTCGGCGCGCCGCTGCAGGAGCTCGGGGCCGCACTGCGCTACGCCACCGGTCTCACCGACCGGGTGCGCGAGCTCGCGATCCTCGCCGTCGCCGCTGCGACCGGCAGCGCGTTCGAGGCGTACGCCCACGAGCGCGTCGGCCGGGCGGTCGGGCTCACCGACGACGAGCTCGCCGCCCTCGCGGACGGGTCGTTCTCCTCGGCCGACCCGCAGGAGGTCGCTGCGCACGACCTCTGCCGCCACCTGCTGGAGGACGGTCAGCTCGCTGCCGGCGCCGACGTCGACGTCCTCACCACCCGGCTCGGCCCGCGCGCGACGACCGAGCTGGTGGTCCTCGTCGGCTACTACCGCACCCTGGCGCAGCTGCTCGACGTGTTCGAGGTCGGAGCCCCGACGGCCGGTCAGTAGTGCGCCGTCATCACGTGCTTGATGCGCGTGTAGTCGTCGAAGCCGTAGCCGGACAGGTCCTTGCCGTAGCCAGAGGCGCCGAAGCCGCCGTGCGGCATCTCGGAGACGAACGGGATGTGGGTGTTGACCCACACGCAGCCGAAGTCGAGCTCGCGGGTGAGCCGGTCGGCGACGCCGACGTCGCGGGTCCACACGCTGGCGGCGAGCCCGTAGGGCACGCCGTTGGCCATCGCGACCGCGTCGGCCTCGTCGTCGAAGGACTGCACGGT
This sequence comes from Nocardioides cavernae, assembly GCF_016907475.1. NCBI lineage: Bacteria > Bacillati > Actinomycetota > Actinomycetes > Propionibacteriales > Nocardioidaceae > Nocardioides > Nocardioides cavernae. The sequence continues at coordinate 48,634 of NZ_JAFBCA010000001.1, forward strand.
GAGCACCGGCCCGAAGACCTCCTCCTGCACGATGCGGTCGTCCTGGCGTACGCCGGTGACGACAGTCGGGGCGAAGAAGAACCCCGCCTCGCCGTGCCGGCTCCCCCCGGTGCGGACGGTCGCGTGGCCGGGCAGGTCCGCGAGGAACGCCTCGACCTTCGCGAGGTGGCTCGCGTTGTTGAGCGGCCCGTACTCCGCCTCGTCGTCCGACGGCGGGCCGGGCTTCGTGCCCTCGGCCGCCTTCACGAGCAGGTCCGCCAGCTCGTCGTGGACGCTCCTGTGCGCGATCACGCGGGTGGCGGCGGTGCAGTCCTGGCCGGCGTTGAAGTACGCCGCCGCGGCGATCATCTCCGCGGCGCGAGGCAGGTCCGCGTCCGGCATCACGACCACGGGCGCCTTGCCGCCGAGCTCGAGGTGCACGCGTTTGAGGGACTTCGCCGCCGAGAGCGCGACCTCCGTGCCGGCCCGGACGGACCCCGTGATGGCGACCAGGCCGGGGGTCGGGTGCTCCACGAGGTAGCGGCCGGTCGAGGCGTCGCCGTTGACGACGTTGAGCACCCCGGGCGGCAGGACGGCGCCGGCGATCTCGGCGAGCAGCACGGTGGAGCGGGGCGTGGTGTCGCTCGGCTTCAGCACGATGGTGTTGCCGGCGGCCAGGGCGGGCGCGATCTTCCAGATCGCCATCGCGAACGGGTAGTTCCACGGCGTCACCTGTCCGACGACGCCGATGGGCTCGCGGCGGATCGCCGAGGTGTGGCCCTCGAGGTACTCCCCCGACGACTTCCCCTCGAGCAGTCGCGCGGCACCGGCGAAGAACCGCAGCTGGTCGACGCCCTGGTCGACCTCCTCGCTCGCGATGTACCGCACCGGCTGGCCGGTGTCGCGGGCCTGCACCGCGCTGATCTCGTCGCGTCGCCCGGCGATCGCGGTGGCGAGGTCGAGGAGGTACGCCTGCCGCGCCCCGGGGGTGAGCCGCTTCCACGTGGCCGACGCGCGCTCCGCAGCGGCGTACGCCCGGTCGACCTCCTCGTGCGTCGAGATCGGCGAGCGGCCGTCGGGCTCGCCGGTCACCGGGTCGACGAGGTCGATGAAGTCGGTGGTCGCCGACGCGACGAGCTCGCCGTCGATGACGTTGCGGACCGTCTGGTCGGTGGGCTCGGTCATGGGGACTCCTCCGGTGCTCAGGCGACGTAGATCTTGCGGATGGTCTCGCGGACGACCCAGGTGGTGCGCTCTCCGGACCGCAGGCGTACGACGCTGCCGGGCGCGAGCTCGACCTGCTCGCCATCGTCGTCGAAGGACACCGTCCCCGAGCCGGACAGCACGACGAACACCTCGTCGACCTCGACGTCGGTCGCGGTGCCCGGCGTCATCTCCCACACGCCGACCTCGACCCCGGAGACCGCGGCGAGCGCGCGCGAGCCCGCCGCGGGGGCACCGTCGACGACGGCGCCGGGGTCGAGCGGGGTGGTCGGCACCGTGGTGGCGACGTCGAGGACACGGGTGGTCACGCGGGTCATGTCCAGCATCGTCCCCAGCGGCGGGGCACCCGTGGGCCGACGATCTGTCGTCACTTCGGCTGCCCGCCCAACAGTTCGTCTGCCACGAGCGCGACGTGGAGCGAGACGCGGACGTCGGGGTCGTCGAGGTCGGCGTCGAGGACCGCCTCGATCCGTGCCAGACGGTCGTAGAAGGCTGCCCGCGACAGGTGCAGACTGGCAGCCGCCTCGGTCTTGCTGGACGGGTGCAGCAGCAGCGCGCGCAGGGCAGCGAGGAGCTCGGTCCGAGACCCGTCGGCCCTGTCGTGCTCCTGCAACGGCCCGAGCTCGCGCTCGACGAAGAGCCGGACGCGCTCGTCCTCGCCGAGCAGCGCCAGGAGGCCGCGCAGGTGGAGGTCGGCGAGCCGGTGCACGTCGGGGTCCTGCTCACGCCGGGCCTGCGGGGCGGCGTCGGCGACCTGCCCGGCCTCGGCGACCGTGCGGGCGACGCCGGTGCGGTCGGGTGCGGTGCGGCCCGCGGCGACGACGACGTCGTGGTGCGCCAGCACGCGCGCGGCCAGCCGGTCGACGAGCTCGTCGGCGTCCGCGCCGGGGGTGGTCGAGACGAGCACCCGCAGGTCGCGCTCCACCTCGCACACCAGCGCGGGTACGCGCAGCGCGTGCGCCGCCCGGACGACCGTGGCGGCCACCTCGTCGAGGTCCACCGGCGCCACCGTCCCGATCCGGCCGCGGACGACGACGCCGGTGAGGCTGCGGCGGTGCACCGGGAAGCCGGCCAGCTCGCAGCGACGTCGTACGTCGTCGGAGCCGGGGTCCTCCGCCAGCCCGGTGAGCAGCTCGAGGTGCGTGCGACGCATGAGGGTGCCGCGGTCGCGGTCGTGCAGCCGGTGGAGCGCGAGGGCCGACGCGGCGCGCTCGGCCACGGCGACCAGCCGCTGCGACGGCGCCTGCGGCGACCCGATGACCAGCCGGCCCCACGCCCGGTCGGTCGTGCCGAGCCTGGTCACCAGCCAGCCGTTGGCGGCGTCCCAGCCGGTGCGGCCGGCCACCTCGACGCGGCGCGAGCGGGCCGGCCAGCCGGCGAGGAAGCCGTCGTCCTCGTCGGGCCCGGCGAAGTAGTCGAGCGGACGGTGCTGGGCGTTCTCCACGACCACGGGCGCGTCGGCAAGGCGTTGCACGGCCCGGAGGACCTCGACGGGGCTGGCCAGCTCGTTGCTGAGCTCGGTGAAGGTCTCGTGCACGCGTTGCGCCTCGCGCAGCTCGGCGAGCTGCTGGTCGACCACGCGCTCGCCGATCTCCTGCGCGAGCGCCGCGAAGCGGGTCTCCCGGGCCAGCACGACAAGGGGCAGCCCGTGCCGCTCGCACGCGTCGACCAGGGCCTCGGGCAGCGCGGCCCCCCACCGCCGGCCGAGCTCGACGACCACTCCCGCGCTTCCGACGTCGGCGAGCTCGTCGACGAACGACGTCAGGCCGGCCGCGTCGTCGTCCTCCGGCAGGCCGGTGCCCATGGTGAGCAGGAGGTCGCCCGCGCGGAGCAGCTGGCGCACGTCGGGGCGCTCGGTGGCGTGCACCCAGCGGATCGCCCGGTCAGTCCCGGCGGCACCGGCGAGCACCTTGGGGGCGGCGCGGCGGAAGGTGGGGAGCTCCAGCGCCTCACGGAGCGTCACCCCCGGCGTCACGTCGACCACGCCGCCCAGCCTACGCGCGGGCGGGGTGACGAAGTGTCCGGCCGGTGCGGCCGATGCCGACGATCCGACACCCGCCGTGGTGTCGTACGACGAGCAGGATGAGCCGCATGACCACCTCCACCCCCGACGAGGTCCCTGTCGAGATCGTGCACTGGGTCGACGGCTCGCCCCTGACCGGCTCCCCCACCGGCTGGGCCGACGTGACCAACCCCGCGACCGGCCGGGTCACCGGTCGCGTCGCGCTCGCGAGCGAGGCCGACGCCGCCCACGTCATCGCCGCCGCGTCGCGCGCCGCCCGGACCTGGGGCACGACGTCGCTCGCACGTCGTACGCAGGTGCTCTTCTCCTTCCGCGAGCTGCTCAACGCGCGCAAGGACGAGCTCGCCGCGATCATCACCGCCGAGCACGGCAAGGTGCACTCCGACGCGATGGGCGAGATCGCCCGCGGGCTCGAGGTGGTGGAGTTCGCGTGCGGCATCTCCCACCTGCTCAAGGGCGGCCACAGCGAGGAGGCCTCGACCGGCGTCGACGTGCACTCCAAGCGGGTGCCGCTCGGCGTGGTGGGCATCATCAGCCCCTTCAACTTCCCGGCGATGGTGCCGATGTGGTTCTTCCCCATCGCCATCGCCGCGGGCAACGCCGTCGTGCTCAAGCCGAGCGAGAAGGACCCGAGCGCGGCCAGCTGGATCGCCGCGCTCTGGCAGGAGGCCGGGCTCCCCGACGGCGTCTTCAACGTCCTGCACGGCGACAAGACCGCCGTCGACGCGCTGCTCACCAGCCCTGACGTGCAGGCCATCAGCTTCGTCGGCTCGACCCCGATCGCGGAGTACGTCTATGAGACCGCGAGCCGGCACGGCAAGCGCGTCCAGGCCCTCGGCGGCGCGAAGAACCACATGGTCGTGCTGCCCGACGCCGACCTCGACCTCGCCGCGGACTCGGCGGTCAACGCCGGCTACGGCAGCGCGGGCGAGCGCTGCATGGCGATCAGCGTGCTCGTCGCGGTCGACCCCATCGGCGACGAGCTCGTGGCCCGGATCGCCGACCGCACCCGCACCCTGCTGATCGGCGACGGTGGCCGCGAGGCGACGGGCGAGCAGAAGGAAGCCGACATGGGGCCGCTCGTCACCAGGGCCCACCGCGACCGGGTCAGCTCGTTCATCGACTCCGGCGAGGCCGCCGGCGCGAAGGTGGTCGTCGACGGCCGCGACGTCGCGGCCCGCGGCGGCGAGGAGGGCTTCTGGCTCGGCCCGACGCTCTTCGACGACGTCACCCCCGACATGGACGTCTACCGCGAGGAGATCTTCGGGCCCGTCCTGTCGGTGGTCCGCGCGAGGTCGTACGAGGACGCGGTCGCGCTGGTCAACGCCAACGAGTACGGCAACGGCACCGCCGTCTTCACCAACGACGGCGGCGCGGCCCGCCGTTTCGAGGCCGACGTCACCGTCGGGATGATCGGCGTCAACGTGCCCGTCCCGGTGCCGGTCGCCTACTACTCCTTCGGCGGCTGGAAGCGCTCGCTGTTCGGCGACACCCATGCCCACGGCACCGAGGGCGTCCACTTCTTCACCCGCGGCAAGGTCGTCACCACCCGGTGGATCGACCCCGCCAACCGCCCCGAGGGCGGCCTCGAGCTGGGATTCCCGCGCAATGACTGACGTCCTCTCCGGCACCACCGACCTGGCCAGCACGTACGACCCCCAGCGGGCCTACGAGCTCGACCGCGCGCACGTCTTCCACTCCTGGTCGGCCCAGGCCGAGATCAGCCCGATGGTGGTCACCCGCGCCGAGGGCAGCCACGTGTGGGACGGCGACGGGAGGCGCTACCTCGACTTCTCCTCGCAGCTGGTCTTCACCAACCTCGGCCACCAGCACCCGCGCATCGTCGCCGCGATCAGGGAGCAGGCCGAGCACCTGTGCACGATCGCCCCGGCGGTGGCCAACGGCACCCGGTCCGAGGCCGCCCGCCTGATCGCGAGCCACACCCCAGGCGACCTCGACCACGTCTTCTTCACCAACGGCGGTGCCGACGCCAACGAGCACGCCGTACGCATGGCACGGCTGCACACCGGCCGGCACAAGGTGCTGACGACCTACCGCAGCTATCACGGCGGCACCCACCTCGCCGTCAACATGACCGGCGACCCGCGCCGGTGGGCCAGCGACCACGGCTCGGCCGGCACTGTGCACTTCTTCGGCCCGTTCCTCTACCGCAGCGCCTTCCACGCGACCACCGAGGCCGAGGAGTGCGAGCGGGCGCTCGAGCACCTCGAGCAGGTCGTCGCGCTCGAAGGGCCCTCGACGGTCGCCGCGATCGTGCTCGAGGCGATCCCCGGCACCGCCGGGATCATGGTGCCGCCGCCGGGCTACCTCGCCGGCGTGCGGGAGATCTGCGACCGCCACGGCATCGTGCTCGTCGCCGACGAGGTGATGTCGGGCTTCGGCCGCGCCGGGCGGTGGTTCGCCGTCGAGCACGGCGGGGTCGTCCCCGACCTGCTGACCTTCGCCAAGGGCGTGAACTCCGGCTACGTCCCGCTCGGTGGGGTGGCCATCAGCGACGCGATCCACGCGACGTTCGCCCACCGCACCTACCCCGGCGGGCTCACCTACTCCGGCCACCCGCTCGCGTGCGCTGCGGCGGTGGCGACGATCCGCACGATGGAGGACGACGACGTCGTCGGTCGCGCCGACCGTCTCGGTGCCGAGGTGCTCGGTCCCGGCCTCCGCGAGCTCGCGGACCGGCACGAGTGGATCGGCGAGGTGCGGGGCACCGGGGCCTTCTGGGCGCTCGAGCTGGTCAGCGACCGGGAGACCCGGGCGCCGCTGGCGCCCTACGGCGGCTCGAGCCCGGAGGTGGCTGCGGTCGTGAAGGGCTGCCAGGAGCGCGGGATGCTGCCCTTCGTCAACTACAACCGCATCCACGTCGTGCCGCCGCTCACCACCACCGACGAGGAGGCGCGTGAGGGTCTCGCGATCCTCGACGCGGCTCTGGCCGCGGCCGCCGGCTGACGACCGACGTCCGTTGACCGCCCACCTCACCGCCTACGAGCGGCACGCCCCGGACCCGCGGCTCGTGGCGGAGTCGCTGGCCGACAGCGTGCAGGCGGTCTTCTGGCTCGACGACGTCGGCGCAGCACCGGCGTACGACCCGCTGACGGCTCCGACCCGCGCCGACCTCACCGTCGTCGGCGGCGGCTACCTCGGCCTCTGGGCGGCCGTGCACGCCAAGCGCCGCGACCCCGGCCGCCGGGTGGTGCTGCTGGAGGCGCAGACCGTCGGGTGGGCGGCGTCGGGGCGCAACGGAGGATTCTGCGACGCGTCGCTGACGCACGGCGAGGACAACGGCCGGTCGCGCTGGCCCGAGGAGCACGACGTCCTCGAAGGGCTGGGCGCGGCCAACCTCGACGCCTTCGAGGCCGACGTGCGCGACCTCGGCCTGGCCTGCGAGTGGGAGCGGACCGGCGCCCTGTCGGTCGCGGTCGAGGACCACCAGGTCGAGTGGCTGCGTGACTCCCCTGCCCACCCCGACCAGCACTTCCTCGACCGCGAGCAGGTGCGGGCCGCGATCGACAGCCCGCTCTTCCTGGCCGGCGGGCTCGCAGCCGACACGACCGCCCTGGTCCATCCGGCCCGTCTCGCGCTGGGGCTGGCGCGCGCCGCTGCGGACCTTGGCGTGGAGGTCCACGAGCACTCGGCGGTGACCGCGATCCGGCGTGAGGGCGACGTCGTCGAGGTCGCCACCGATCGCGCAACCGTCACGTCGGACCACGTCGTGCTCGCGACCGGCGTCTTCCCCGCCCTGTTGCGCCGCAACCGGCTGATGACCGTGCCGGTCTACGACTACGTGCTCGTCACCGAGCCGCTCACCGCCGAGCAGCGCGCCTCGATCGGCTGGGCCGGGCGGCAGGGGCTCGGCGACCTCGCCAACCAGTTCCACTACGCCCGGCTGACCGCCGACGACCGCGTGCTGTGGGGCGGGTACGACGCCGTCTACCCCGCGGGCGGCCGGCTCCACCCGCGCCACGAGGACCGTCCCGAGAGCCACGAGCGCCTCGCGGCCCACTTCCTCGCGACCTTCCCGCAGCTCGAGGGTGTCCGCTTCACGCACCGCTGGGCCGGCGCCATCGACACGTCCACACAGTTCGCGGCGTTCTACGGAACGACCCACGGCGGCCGGGTCGCGCATGCCGCCGGCTTCACCGGTCTCGGCGTCGGCGCCACCCGCTGGGCGGCCGAGGTGCTGCTCGACCTCCTCTCCGGTCGGCCGACCGAGCGCACCGAGCTGCGGATGGTGCGCGAGCGTCCGGTGCCGTTCCCGCCGGAACCCCTCGCCTCGGCCGGCATCAACCTCACCCGCTGGTCGCTCGACCGCGCCGACCACCGCCAGGGGCGGCGCAACGGCTTCCTGCGCGTCCTCGACCGGGCGGGGCTGGGGTTCGACTCCTGAACGCCGGTGGTTGCCGACCTTGCTGACGCGGGTGGAAACTGGTCGGTGCGGTCGAGGGGCGCCCGACCGCAAGGAGGACCGCCCGTGGTCGAACCCGCACCGTTCCCGAACCCGGGAGCCGTCAGCGCAGCGGAGCACGAGCGGCTCCGCCGGGACTACGACGCCCTGGCTGACCAGTTCGGCGCCACGTCAGAGGTGCTCGAGGCCATGGGCCGGTCGACCGCCGACCCAGACGCGGTGCTCACCACCATCGTCGAGAACGCATGCCGTCTGTGCCGGTCGGAGGCCGCGCACCTGTACCTGTTGGAAGGCGGCACGTTCCGCCTCATGGGGACGGTCGGGCTGTCCGAGAAGTCCCGGCAGCTGCTGACCGAGCACCCGATCTCGATGGACCGGGAGACACTCACCGGACGCGTGGGCCTGGAGCGGAGGACGCTCCAGATCCCCGACGTTCTGGCCGACCCGGACTACGGCCGCCACGACCTGCAGAGATCGGCGGGCTTCCGCACCGTGATCGCCGCTCCCATGATCGTCGACGACGCGGTCGTCGGCGCCCTCAACGTGTGGCGCAACGAGGTCCGCCCGTTCGACGACCGTGAGATGGGCATCGTCAGCGCGTTTGCCGTCCAGGCAGCCATCGCCGTCAACGGTGTCGGGCTGGTCCAGAAGCTCGAGACGCGGGGAGCGGAGCTGGCCCGCAAGGTCGACGAGCTGGAGGCGCTCCGCGCGGTCGGCGAGGCGGTCAGCTCCACCCTCGACCTGGAGGACGTTCTCGACACGATCGCCAAGCACGCGGTCGCACTGTCCGGCACCGACGGCGGCTCGATCATGGAGTTCGCCGAGCGAGACCGCCGGTTCGTCGTTCGCAGCGTCTACCGCACGGCTCCCGAGGTCGTTGAGCAGCTGCGCTCCGTGAGGATCGACCTCGACAAGACGCTCGTCGGGAGGGCCGCGCTGGAGCGCCGCCCGATCGTCGTCCCCGACCTCGCGGACGTCGAGCTCGACCCGCACCTGGAGATCCTGCACGGCGCCGGATGGGCCTCCCTCGTCGCCGTCCCCCTGCTTCGCGAGGACACGATCGTCGGCTCGCTGATCGTGCGGCGCAAGCGCACTGGTGACTTCTCCCCGGAGGTCGTCGACCTCTTGGAGACGTTCGCCAGCCAGTCGGCGCTGGCGCTCCTGAACGCGCAGCTCTTCCGGGAGCTGAAGGAGCAGAGCCTGGCCCTGGAGCTGGCGAGCCGGCACAAGTCGGAGTTCCTGGCGAGCATGTCGCACGAGCTGCGCACCCCGCTCAACGCGGTGCTCGGCTTTTCGGAGGTGCTGCTCGAGCGCATGTTCGGCGACATCAACGAGCGACAGGAGGAGTACCTGCGCGACATCCACGGCTCCGGGAAGCACCTGCTCGAGCTGCTGAACGAGATCCTCGACCTCTCGAAGGTCGAAGCCGGGCGGATGGAGATCGACTACTCGGCGTTCGACCTGCGCGTGCTCCTCGAGGAGGCGGTGGCCATGCTGCGCGAGCGGGCGACCGCGCACGGCATCGACCTCAGTGTCGACGTCGAACCGGGCCTGGGCCATGCGTACTCCGACCGCCTGCGGCTCAAGCAGGTCGTGCTCAACCTCGTGACGAACGCCGTGAAGTTCACCGGGGACGGCGGCTCGGTGGCGGTCCGGGCCCGGCGGACGCCGGTCGACATCGAGGTCACGGTGACCGACACCGGGGTCGGCGTCCCGGAGGCGGAGCGTGAACGCATCTTCGAGTCCTTCCAGCAGGGTGGGCGGGGCGCCTCACGCGAGGAAGGCACCGGACTCGGGCTGACCCTGTCGCGCCGCATCGTCGAGCTGCTCGGCGGTCGGATGTGGCTGGAGAGCGAGGTGGGCGTTGGCAGCACCTTCGGCTTCACGCTCCCGTCACGCACCACCGACGCCGCGGTGTCTCCCGTCCCGCCCTCGGGCACCCACGAGGTCGTGGTCATCGAGGACGACCGGCCCTCGCTCGATCTCTTCACCGCGTTCCTCGACGGCGCCTCCGTGCGGGTCACCACCGCACGCGACGGGCCAGCCGGGCTGGAGGCCGTGCGTCAGAATCGGCCGAGCGCGGTCCTGCTCGACATCAGGCTGCCCGGCATGGACGGCTGGGCGGTGCTGACCGCCCTCAAGCAGGACCCCGACACCCGCGACATCCCGGTGATCGTGGTGTCGATCGTGGACGAACAGCAACGCGGCGCCGCGCTGGGGGCCGCGGCCTATCTCGTGAAGCCGGTCGGACGCGACACACTGCTCGACGCCTTGGCGCGGGTCGTGCCTTCCGTCCAGACAGGCCCCCGCGTCGATGGAGAGGAGTGAGGACGTGACGAGCCGCAGGCGGGTCCTCGTCGTCGAGGACAATCCCAAGAACCTCAAGCTCGTCCGGGACGTGCTGACCTACCACGGGTTCGAGGTCGTCGAGGCGACCACGGGCGAGGAGGGCGTGCGCCTCGCCGCACAGGTCGCCCCCGACCTCGTCCTGATGGACCTGCAGCTGCCCGGGATCGACGGCACGGAGGCGCTGCGGCGGCTCCGGGCGGCCGAGAGCACCCGCTCGGTGCCGGTCGTGGCGGTCACGGCCTTCGCCATGGACGACGACCGCGAGCGGGCGCTCGCCTCGGGATTCGACGGTTACGTCGAGAAGCCGATCAGCGTGCGCGCCCTGCCCCACCAGGTGGAGGACTTCCTCGGCCTCGGAGACGTGGGATGACCCCCGACGACCGGCACTGACGCTGTGTGGCGGCTGCTCGAACCGCTGCGAGCCGAGGATCGGGAGGCGTTCCTCGCCCTCGCCCACCGCCGCACGTTCGCGCGCAACGAGGTCCTGTGCCACGAGGGCGACCCGGCGGACTCGCTGCACCTGGTCGAACGCGGCCACCTTGCGGTGCACGGCACGTTGGCGTCGGGCGCCGCGGCGACCTTCACGGTCCTCTCACCTGGGGACTACTTCGGCGAGCTCGCGCTGCTGCGCGCCGACAGACGTCGTACGGCGACGGTGACGGCGTTGGAACCGAGCCGGACCCTCGCGGTCGCGGGTACGGCCTTCAACCGGCTCTGCGAGCACAACCCGGGCATCGAGCGGGTCGTGTCCACAGTCCTGGCCGACCGGATCGACCTCCTCAGCCGGCGACTCCTGGAGACCATGTACGAGAGCCTGGACCGCCGGGTCCACCGCCGTCTCCTGGACCTCGCAGATGCCTACGGCGGGGGCGACGGCGCCGTCGTCATCCCACTCAGCCAGGCCCAGCTCGCGGACCTGGTGGGAGCGACGCGGCCGCCGGTCAACCAGGTCCTGCAGCGGCTCGCGGACCGCAACGTGGTCCGGCTGAGCCGCTCGCGGATCGAGGTGCTGGACCCGGCGGAGCTGCGCCGACGCAGTCCTTGAGTGATCTGACGGAGTGTCTCCGGGCGAACAGAACTTTCCATCGCGGCGGCTCAGGATCGGGGTCACCCCACAGATCCCAGCGAAGGAGCCCGAGATGTATCCCAACGAATGCGAAGCCATCTGCCGAGCCGTCATCGCCGACCGCATCCGAGAGGCAGACCACGAGCGCCTCGTCCGCGAGGTCAAGCAGTCCGAGCGCCGCAGCAACACCAGCGCCACGACCGCGTCCGCCAACCGGCACTCCCGCCTCTGGAAGCTCGTTCACCTCTCGCACGCCTACGGCTGACCGGACGGAGCCGACCATGTCCACCCAGACCGCCACCCAGACCGACCCCCTCCACGACGCGCTACGTCAGGAGCTGCTGCGTCTGGCCCAGCGCGAAGACGACGCTGCCAGCCGGGAGGCGACCCGCGTGCACTACTGGGAGCCCACTCCCGTCACCGTGATCGTCCACCGACAATGTGCCGCAGCCCTGCGCGAGGCCGCTGACGAGCTCCTTCCGCACTGATCGCCGCCCGGGAACGGCGGTTAGTGAACGAGTGGGTCGATCACACCGCACGCCACGCGGCCGCCCGCGTCGCCGGTGCCAAGCGTCGTGCCGTCCGGGCCTGCCACACCGCCAACCGTGTACCGGCTCGGGATGTTGGCAAGGTTGTCGCGGCCAGCGTGGACCATCACCGCGGACCCGTCCACGTCGCGCAGGCTGTCCAGGCTGAACCGGTCAGTGGCGAAGCTGGTGTACGCGCGACCGTCGGCGGTCACCAGCAGCGGCGGCATGTCGCCTGGGTGGTCCCCGTGGTTCAGCAGCGTCGGGTTGTAGTGGCTGCCGGCAGACATGAAGGGCCCGGTCGGCGCCGCTGGGTCACACACTCCGACCGCGTGGATGTGGAATCCGTGAAAGCCCGGTGTCAGTCCCTGCGCGAGGCCGCTCACCACCACCTTGTCCCGTATCTGGTGCAGCATCATCCAGCCCACCGCGGCGCCGTCGACACCGATCAGCTCGACCCTCACGGCCGAGGAACCGGGGTGCTTGCGATCCGTCCCCGCAGTGGCGTTCGTCGCGACCACACTCGCCACCACGATCACAGCGGACGCGCCCGCCAACATCAACCTGCGTACCTTGCTCCTGCCGATCACCTTGCTCACCTCATCCATGGACTCTGCATCTGGTGTCCCGGACGGGCCGAACCCGCGTCGGTGCCGAGAGCTCTGGACTCGGTCGCCGCCCAGGATTGGCTGGCCCAGGCGTTCGCTTCTCCTTTGAACGATTGATCCGGGTACGGAATCTGTCAACGACCTCTAGACCGGACTGCCCGTCTACCAACTCCTCGAGGACCCTCTGAGGCACGCGTCACGGAACCGTGTTGCCGACTCCCGCCAGCAACGACCACCGTCGCGCTTGGACCACCGTCAAGGTTGTGGCCAGCTTGGACTTCGCGCCAAGTTCCGCGTCGGGAAAGGGACCGGGAACATGACGACAAGCCACGAGGTCCTTCGCGGCAACCTGCTCCAACTGTTCGTGCGGTTGCGCGGTCAGGCGAAGATCGCGGTGACATCCGAGATGAGGCCCAAGGTGCCGGCCCCGGCGATCGCCGCCAGGAGGACCTGGCCGACCCGCCTGGTTGCTGCGGACCGGGGAGCGTCGTCCTCGCTGACTTGGACGGCCGCCCAGACGAGCGCCGCCAAGAAGACGGGCACCACGATCACCAGGGCAACTCCCCCGGCCAACCCAATTGCCAACAACGGCAGGACCCTGCGCCGGGGAGCGGTGAGGAACCAAGAGTCACGTTCTAGCCAATGCTCGACGAGCGTCGCGAACACCGCTACCAGCGCCACGGGGAGGGCTACGAATAGCACGACCGACAGCCACAGGGGTTCGAGAAGCGAGAAGTCCGGGCCGCCCGGGTGGATGAGGAGCGCGGCGGCCGTCACTCCGAATCCATACGAAGCCACAAGGACGCGCTCCGCTCGGGTGCCGAACAGCAGTGGCCGCACCATCATGTAGGCGGCCGCGCCGACCATCGCCATGGACGTGGAAGCCCCGAACAGCTGGACGGTGCCTCTGACCGTGACTTCTCCGATGATGAACCCGTCGTCTGTGAGGACTCCAGCATCCTCCGGGTTACGGGACGCCAGAAGGCTCATCGCCAGCCTGCCCAAGACGCCGCCAACAAGCGTTCCTGCGATGACCGCAGCACAACCAGCCGCAGCGGCCTGGCGGCAGACAAGGTCTGGAGTCAGGCGCGTGCCGTGGCTTCCTACCCCGGTGACAGTTGACCCCTCGACGGCCATGCCGCAAGGCTGACTCTCATGCCGTCGACGGTCAAGGGACTTCTCCCCATGGCCTTCTTGCGCGTGACGCGGACCAGTGTGTACTTGCAAGCGGCTACGACGAGGAGAGCGTCGAGCCAATCACGGTCGACCTCGCTGGTTGCGTAGGACCTCTGTCGAGACATCGTGCGGACCCGGCGCGAGCCGAAGTTCGGTGGCCTTGGCTGCAACTGCACCGTGCCAGTCCGCATGCGTGGGGTCGGCGAAAATCCAGGCGCCTCCGGTTCTGGTGGGTGTTCGTGTACGTCTCCACCACACTGCCGCGAATTGTGCGTCTCCGCGCCGCGTTGCCTCCTCGGACAGGGAAGCTCAGTCACCGCATGTCGGGTCGCGTCCCCGGCATGACCGCGTGGGCGCGCACTTGGTAGGTGGCCGAGCACACGCTGATCCTCTTGAGACATGCCAAGTCGGACTGGTCGGGCCAAGAGGGTGACCACGATCGCCCGCTCGCGAAGCGCGGCCGGCGCCAAGCGCCCGAAGCGGGTCGGTGGCTGGCTGCCAACGTCGACTCGATCGACCTGGCGGTCGTCTCCACTGCCAACCGTGCTCGGAGCACCTGGGATCTGGCTTCGGACGAACTCGACGAGCCACCTAGGACTCGGCTCGACGACGACGCTTACGGTGCCTCCGCCGACGACCTCCTGGACATGGTCCGCAGTCTCGACGAGGCACTGAACACAGTCGTGCTCGTCGGTCACAATCCCGGCATCGAGGAGCTCGCCGGGGCCCTCACAGCCGGCCGAGTACCCATGCCGACCTCGGCTCTCGCGGTCATCGAGCTCAACAGCACCTGGGACGGCGCCGGTCGGGCGCGTGGATTCTTGCGCGCCGCCGGCCGCCCACCAACCTCCGCCCGATAGGTCACACCGCGGAGCGGCACCGTGCAGCCTTGGAGGCCGTCGCGGCGATCCGTTGAAAGTGCTGCGCATCGACTCGCGTCACTTCGCCGCGTGCCGACCCGGGGTATGTCCACTGGTACCGATGACCGGTCAGCGGAACGCCACCAACTATTCGTCGTCTCCGCCGGACTGGGCAGACTTCCTTCTCTCGAGCAGCCAATGCAGCTCGTGGGTCTCTGGATGCCGCCATTCTCGTAACCGGTACTCGAACCCGGGCAGCAGCACGATCGGGATCGGCTCGGGCGATGCCGGCGCGACCGCTCCCACGACGATCTTGGAATCCGGGGGGATGAACGGCGACTGCGCGGGGATAGGAGCGGTCACGACCTCGATGGGGTCGGAATAGGGGCGTGCCATGCGTGCAACCTTACCGAAAGTCCCGGAACTATCGAGGACCTTTGGCCCTATAGCAACCTTATAGGCGCGTCATAGGGTGTCCATACCGGATGAGGAAGCCGGCGCCACGCGGCTCCCAGCCGAGCGGCAACACAGGGCCTAGGGCCAAAACGCTCTGGAGAACAATCAATGAGCACCCCTGCTGCACCTCAGGTCGGCGACACCAAGAAGGGTCACGTCTTCACCGAGACGGGCTGGCTTCCGACCAAGCCGCCCAAGAAGAAGCACACAGTGCGCAACCTCTTGCTGGCCTTCGTGGTCATCACCGGGCTGGGTATTGCTGGCTGCACGGCCCTCGTCGGCGGCGCCGCCAACGAGATCAGCAAGTCCATCGAGGAGGACGCCAACAAGCCTGGCGGCACCGACAATCCGATGCCGATCAACGAGGGCAAGCCCTTCGAGGTCGACGGATTCAAGTACGCCGCTGGCTGGTCAATCGGCAAGGACGCTCTGGGCGACCTCGACGTCAAGGGCCTCAAGGTCACCAACAACCGGGACGACAAGGACTCGGCCCTCGTCGAGATCAAGCTCTGGCAGGGCACTGAAGTCAAGGCACTCGCAGACTGCACCACCGAGCCCATCGGCGTCGGCACCACCGTCTCGCTGTCTTGCCTCAGCACGGACAAGCTCCCCAAGTCCTTCGACAAGATCACCATCAACGACACGTTCTGATTCGAGCAGGCGGTGGCTTCCAATGGGAGCCACCGTCTCTGCTTGGCCTGTCGTCGTGACCACATGACCCACCTGCGACAGAACCCACCAACCACGGAACTGCTGCACGAACTGGTGTCTGCGTGACCTGGCCCATTCCGCCGCCTTCGGGGGACGTCCGAATCTGCCGTGGGCAGGTCTGGTGGCGTCACTCTCCGGACATCCCCCTTAGAGACGCGGCCCCGGAACTAGGCTGCGACACATGGCGGAGTACCAGGTGACCCGGTGGCGCGACCTTCCGTCGATGGTTGCGGCACGGGCGGACGAGAAGACGGTGAAGTCGGAGCTCGCACCGCGGTTCCAGGAGGCGATCGACGAGGCTGCGATGCGGCTTGGTGACACCGGGGCCGATGACTACCTGGCGGGCTGGCAGCGATCTCCTTGGACCGAGGCCGACGGTGCGCCGGGCGAGGTGCTCGACCGAGTCATCGCCGAGCTCCACGCGGAGTGGCCGGCCGCCAGGATCGCCGACTACCTCGACGAGCTGGGCAGGTGAATCGGCTCAGGGCGCTGCTGCGCACGGACCGTCCGGTCCTGCTCGACGGCGGCATGGGCACGCTGCTCCAGGACAGCGGCCTCGAGGACGGCGTACCCGGAGAGCTCTGGAACCTCGAGAACCCCGACGCGGTGCGCGCGGCGCACGCCGCCTACGCCACGGCGGGGGCCCGGCTGTTGACGACCAACAGCTTCGGGGGCACCCGGCCGCGCCTGGACCTGCACGGGCTCGGCGACCGTGTCGGCGACGTGAACCGGGCGGCCGCGCGGCTTGCACGGTCGGTCGCGGACGAGCACGGGCTGCTCGTCGCCGGCGACCTCGGCCCGACCGGCGAGCTGCTGGCGCCGCTCGGAACCCTGACCGGCGAAGAGGCCCAGGCGCTGTTCGCCGAACAGCTCACCGCGCTGGTCGAGGGTGGGATCGACCTGGTGCTGGTCGAGACGCTGAGCGACCTCGGTGAGGCTGATGCGGCCCTCGCCGCGGCGCGGGAGGTCGCGCCCGGTCTTCCGGTCGCCGTGACGATGAGCTTCGACACCAACTTGCGCACCATGATGGGCGTCCGCCCGGGCGACGCTGTGGCGCACCTTGCCGCGGCAGGTGCCGACGCTGCGGGGGCCAACTGCGGTCGCGGTCCCGCGGAGATGGAGATCATCGCCGCGGAGATGGCGCAGGCCCGCACCGACGACATCCTCCTGGTCGCCCAGTCCAACGCCGGCCTTCCGCAGGTCGTGGGCGACCACTTCGAGTACGACGCGACCGCCGGCGACATGGCTTCGCACGCCACCCGGCTGGCCGAGCTCGGGATCGACCTGGTCGGCGGCTGTTGCGGCTCGACGCCGGCGCACATCGCCGCCATGGGCGCCACCTTGATCCCGGCCTGAGCCTCTGTTCCACCGGTCACGAGGGTTGCCCGCTGCGTCCGTCCCGAGTCAGGGGACCTCGACGTACCAGGCTTCGCGGATGGTCTGGCGCCTGAGGGCCCGCCCCATGGCTTGGATGGCGATGCCGCCGAGGGCGAGCACCAGCAGGAGCAGGGACCACCCGAAGCTGCTGGAGACGCGGTCGGTGAAGTCGCCCCTGGTGAAGTCGGCGGAGTTCAGTGAGCCCACCAGCAGCATGAGGCCACTCGTCACGCCGACGGCACCGGCGATTGACCCGACGATGACGAGCACCATCATCGGCACGTTGGTGAACACCGACAGGAGGCCGAGGACGACGCCGACGACCAGGCCCACCAGGACGGCAACCCAGTTCCAGGAGATACCGAGGGCGACGACGATGCCCGAGCCGATCGCGAACCCGGCCGCGCCCATCGCAAGGACGACCGCGACGTAGTAGTACAGGTAGGCCAGGACCGCGAAGATCACCGCGAAGACCAGGCCGAGCACCCACCCGAGCACGGTGCCGAGGAAGCGCTCGTCGGCGAACCCGGCGACGATGCCGGCGCCGAAGGCGAAACCGGCGAAGAAGCCCCAGACGGGGATCACGAGACGCAGCACGAACTGGCCGGCGACGAGCATGGCGCCCCCGGCGACGATGGCGAGGACGCCCAGGATGATGTCAGCCATGACAGCAATGTAGGGCCAAACCCTTCGTCCCGGGAGGACGAGTTCTGCTGCAGGTCATTGCGCCGCGATTGGTGTGTTTCGAACCATCGCACGCGGGGGCATCTAGCAGGGGTAGATGTCGACGCCTGCGGGCGCTTCCAGGATCGTCTCTTGGCCTCGGTTACAGCCAGCACGCGAGCCCACGCCGACACTCACCTGCCTCACCGGGCTGGAATCCCATGTTGGAGGACGGTTTTCGAACATGCGTGAGAAGCGCTCGTCGGAACGACGCGCCACCTCGTGGCGTCAGGGTCACCCTGTCCGGGTGATGCCGCGTCCGGGCTGCGACGGCCACGGTGGGTGGACTCCACACCTCCCGCGACGGGGGAGGGAGGTGTGGCACGAGAACGACGAGGAGGGGATGACACATGCGCAAGACAGCTTCGTTGGTCGCCATCGTGGTGGGGATCGTGATGGCCGTTGCAGGAGTCGCCACCTGGGTGGTCGTCAGCAGCACCCTGTCGGAGCAGAAGATCGTCGTGGCGGACGACGCCAACTGCCTTGCGGGTGACGAGGTCGACGGACCCTTCTCCGCCTACTGCCAGGCCGACGTCATCGACAAGCACACCAAGGCCATCACCGGCGGCCTCACCTACGCCGAGCTCGACCGCGAGGACCCCAACCGGGCCACCGCGATGGACTCTGCGTTCCTGCAGGCCTCGCTGTTCACCTCGGTGGTCGCGTTCGGCGTCGCGTTCATGGCCATCGGGGTCGGCATCGTGCTGGCACTGATCGGCTTCGGCATGCGAGCGCCGGTCCCGACCCGCGACCCGGCCGGCTACACCGCTGCGGGCTGACCCGCCGCTCGTCTCGTCCCCTCGCCCCCGCCGGGGGCTACGACCTGGAAGGTGCACATGTCGACGACCTACTCCACCCGCAACGCCTGGGCCTCCGGGCTGATGCTCTTCGCGGCCGCCATGCTGCTGACCGTCGGACTGTTCCAGATCCTGCAGGCGATCGCCGCCCTGGCCAACGATGACATCGTGGTCAGGGGACCCGAGTACACCTACCACTTCGACCTCACGACCTGGGGATGGGTGCACCTGCTCATCGGGGTGGTCCTGATGGCGGTGGGTGCCTTCCTGTTCACGGGTGCCGCGTGGGCCCGCTGGGCGGGGATCGTGATCGCCGTCCTGGCCATGGTGGCCAACTTCATGTGGCTGCCCTACTACCCCCTCTGGGCGCTCACCCTCATCGGTTTGAACGTCGCGGTCATCTGGGCCCTCGCCGTGGTCGAGGTGGAGCCCGAGTTCACCCGGCCGGCGCCGTAGCCGCAGCTCGTCCACCCGAGCAGACGGCATGCCCATCGACACGTACAGACGAGGGTCAGGCCGGACTCGTCGTGGTCGGCGTCTCGGACATGGGCGCCAAGATCGAGCGAGCGATGGAACGCGCCGAGCGCACGCAGACCAAGCGGCTCGAGGTCGACCCCGACACCCTCGAGCGCGACGCGCGGAGGGGCGAGGGGTCGACCTCCTGACGGACGTCAGCCGCGGAGCGCGCGGATCGCGGGCACCAGGTGCTCGCCGAGGTCCGCGAGGAACTGCCCCTGGTCGTGTCCGGGGCCGTGGAGGACGAGGTGGTCGAAGCCCGCGTCGACGTAGGGCCGAACCGCCTCGACCACCTCGGACGGCGTCGTGGCGATGATCCAGCGGGAGGCGACCTGCTCGATCGGCAGGCGGTCGGCGGCCGCGGCCATCTCGACCGGGTCGTGGAGCCGGTGCTTGTCCTCAGCACTGAGTGACAGCGGCGCCCAGAAGCGGGTGTTCTCGAGTGCCTCCTCGCGGGTCGCGGCGTACGACAGCTTGATCTCGATCATCCTGGCGAAGTCACGCGCGGACCGGCCCGACGCGGCGAGCCCCTCGTCCACGGCGGGCAGCAGCTTGTCGGCGTAGAGGTCCATGCCCTTGCCGCTGGTGCAGATGAAGCCGTCGCCCACGCGCCCGGCGTACTTCGCCATCTGCGGCCCGCCAGCCGCCACCCAGATCGGGACGCCGCCGTCGGGCCGGTCGTAGATGGTGGCGTCGACGGTGCGGTAGTAGTCGCCGTCGAAGGTGACCCGCTCGCCGGCCCACAGCTCGCGCATGAGGCGTACGGCCTCGCGCAGGCGGGCCCAGCGCTCCTTGAAGTCGGGCCACTCCGGGAGCCCGACGGAGATCTCGTTGAGCGCCTCGCCCGTGCCGACGCCGAGCACCACGCGGCCCGGGTTGAGCAGGGCGATCGTGGCGAGCTGCTGGGCGAGCACGGCCGGGTTGTAGCGGAACGTCGGCGTCAGCACGCTCGTCCCGAGCACGACGCGCTGGGTGCGCTCGCCGAGGGCCGCCAGCGCGGCGAGGGCGCTGGGGGCGTGGCCGCCCTCGTGGCGCCACGGCTGGAGGTGGTCGCTGACCCAGACGCTGTCCAGGCCTGCCTCCTCGGCGCGCACCCCGAGCTCGACGAGCTCGCGCGGGCCGAACTGCTCGGCCGAGGCCTTGTAACCGACAGCGAGGGAGGGGGTCACCGCGCCATGGTGGCACAGCGACCCGCAACGACGCCGCTGGGCCTCAGGCGGCTGGCGGCCGCTCGACCAGGCCGGCCTTGAGGTCGGTCAGGATCCGCGTGAGGACCCGTGACACCTGTGCCTGGGTCAGGCCCACGGAGGTGGCGATCTCCTGCTGCGTCTGCTCCTGGTAGTAGCGCAGCCGGACGATGCGCCGGTCGCGCGCCGTGAGGCCACGCATGAGGGGGTCGAGCATGACCTTGGCCTCGGCCTGGGCGAGCGAGCGGTCCTCCTCGCCCAGCAGGTCGCCGAGCGACGACGAGCCGTCGGCGACCCGGGCGTCCAGCGAGGTGGGCGTGAAGCACCCGTCCGCGGCGAGCGCTTCGACGATGTCGGACGTGCTCTCGTCGAGGTGGGCGGCCACCTCGCTGGGTCGCGGCGAACGCCCCAGCCGCGACTCGAGCTCCTCCTGCGCAGACGCGATGCGGGTCTGCAGGTCCTGCACCCGACGGGGCGGGCGCACCATCCAGCCGGAGTCACGGAAGTGCCGGCGCAGCTCACCGCGGACGGTGGGCACGGCGAACGACAGGAAGTCGTGACCGGCGTTGGGATCGAAGCGCTGCGCAGCCTTGGTCAGCCCGAGCAGCGCCACCTGCTCGAGGTCGTCGAGGTCGATGCCCCGGTTGCGGTAGCGGGAGGCCATGCTGCGGGCCACTGCCGCGTTGGTCTCGATGAGCTGACGGGTCAGCTCGTCAGTGTCGGCCTGATGGCTGACGTCACGAAGGTCGCTGACGATGGCGTCGGTGCGACGGGCCCGCGCCTTGCCCTCGAGGGGCTGGACGGGGCGGGACTGGATGGGGCGGGACTGGACGGGGGTGGGTCCAGAAGGACGTACAGGGGCGATAGTCATGGTGACCACGGCTCGCTTCCTGGTGGTGTGATGGTGCTTGCCGTGGTCTCCAGCAAGACGATCGGCCACCACGCTCGCATGGTCTGGACCGCCAGGACAGCCGCAAAACGAACACCCCCGTCAGGACGGGTTGCGTTGCATGGTCTGTCCAGGGTTCTCGTCGAAGACCTGGCGGTAGTCCGAGGCGAACCTGCCCGGGTTGAAGAAGCCGAACCGGGCGGCAGCGTCGCCCACCGAGTCCGAGGAGCCGTCCCGCAGGGACTGGCGGGCGAGGTCGAGCCGTACGCGGCGCAGGTAGTCCTGCGGGGTGCAACCGAGCTCCTTGCGGAAG
The DNA here is from genome assembly GCF_016907475.1 of Nocardioides cavernae. NCBI lineage: Bacteria > Bacillati > Actinomycetota > Actinomycetes > Propionibacteriales > Nocardioidaceae > Nocardioides > Nocardioides cavernae. The sequence goes on from NZ_JAFBCA010000001.1 coordinate 69,838, forward strand.
GCGTACTGCAGCGCGCGAGGCGTCACCGCAACGGTGCTCGCCAGCTGCTCCAGGGTGAGCTCCTGGTCAGCGCGGTCCTCGATGACGTTGAGCGCCCGGCGTACGGCGGACGGACTGTCCCCGTAGAGCTCCCCGCGCGCGCCGGCGCGCGTGAAACCGTCCACGACGTCGTTGGGGAACGTGTCGAGGAGGGTGTGGCCGAGCAGCAACGACGCGTCGGCGTGGCCCAGCACGGCCGACACGTCGGGAAAGCTGGCGGCCAGCTCGTCCACCGTGGCCCGCCACCGGGCCGCGGCCGCCTGCGAGTGGGGGACGTAGGACCGGAAGCGCGCATCGGGACCGGACCGCGCGGGATCGATCTCCGCCACGGCCGCCGCCAAGAGGTCGCCCGTGATGCTCGTGAGTCGGATGTCGTAGCACTCGCCGTTGCCGGTGAACGGCATCTGCCACCCCGACGCCAGGATCGTCTCACCGTCGTGGGCGGTGTCGGTGGCGCCGTCACGGGTGTAGGTGATGCTCCCGCCCAGGACGTCGACGACCACCAGCGTCGGCAGAGCGTCGGCGTCGAAGGTGACCCGGCCGCCGATGCTGAGATGGTCGAAGGCCACGGTCCCGTGGTCGGTGCGGTGGTGGCGTACGTCGCCGAGCTCCCCCGCGAGCCGGAGCCGCGCCCCGAAAGCCTGCTCGAGCCAGTCGCGCGCGGCGTCGCCGGACCCCTCGAACTCGAAGGCTTCGGGCAGGCCACGCCGTGAACGCGTGTGCGGCAATGCAACACCTCCTGCTGGAGAGGTGGGAGACCCGACGGTTTGAGTCGATCCGACTCTAACCCGGGAACGGCCGTCCCGCCCATCCGGAGGTGTCAGGATCAGCCTGTAGGGTGGACCACCGAACACTCGATACTCCGCCCTGTGTCCGCGGACCTACGTCATGCAAGAGGTGACGATGTCTGGGACACCCCTATCTCCGGGCGAGCCAGCCCCCCACGCCGACGCCCTGCGCGACGAGGTCGCGCACCTGCACGAGGCCGTGAAGTCGCAGCGCGACATCGGCATGGCCATCGGGCTGCTGTCGGCCCGGTTCGGCCTCAGCACCGAGCAGGCCTGGCGCACCATCCTGCGCGTCTCGCAGGACAGCAACACCAAGGTCCGCACCGTCGCGCGGGTGCTCGTGGCCACCCACGACGGCAGCGCGGGACCCGAGGATCGCGAGATCCTCGCGAGGTTCGTCGTGCACCTGCCCGCGTCGGGATGGCCGGCAGGCCCTGCGTCCGGTGGATAATCCAGCGCATGAACATCGACGACGCCGCACTGGCCGAGAGCCTGCGCCGGTTGTCCCAGCCCCGTGACGACGACGGCAGCCTCGTCTCCGCGCTCCACGTCGTGGTCACCGCCTGCGCCGACCTGTTCGGTGTGGACGGCGCGGGCGTGCTCATCGCCGACGAGCAGGACCTCCTCGTCTACGCCGCCGCGAGCGACGGGCCTGGACGGCTGCTCGAGCAGACCGAGGCAGAGGCGGGCGAGGGGCCGTGCACCGAGGCGTTCGTCCAGGGCCGCGTGGTCACCAGCCGCGACGTGACGGCCGAGGCCGATCGCTGGCCCACGCTGGCCAGCGCCATGGCCGATCAGCCGGTGCGGGCCGTGCTCGGCACGCCGGTGCTGCTCGGAGGCGTGCCGGTCGGCACCCTCGACGTCTACAAGAGCCGGGCCCACGACTGGGACGACAGCGAGCAGGCAGCGATCGGGAGGTACGCCGAGATCATCTCGACGACCCTGGGCGCCGCCCTGCAGGCGCACACTGCGGGTGAGCTGGCCCGGCAGCTGCAGTACGCCCTCGACTACCGCGTGGTCATCGAGCGAGCCGTGGGCTACCTCATGGCCAAGCAGTCACTGGACGCCGTCAGTGCGTTCAACGCGCTGCGCAACGCCGCGCGCAGCCGTCGTACCAAGATCGGGGTCGTGTCCGAGCACGTCCTCGAGACCGGGTCGCTACCGGCCTGACGGCACCCGGCCTCACCGGACGTCGCACCTCCCCTGGGATGGATTTTGCGGATTTTCGGCCCTCCGGAGCCCTTCTTCCCGCATGGGCACCACCTGGGCGGGTACATCTGCGCGTGACCACCTCCGACATGACCACGGGGGCGCGCACGGCGCCGTCCGTGTCGCGTCCGCGGACCGGGCGCCTCGTCATCGCCTCGGTGCCCGCCAACCACGCGTACGTCCGTCACCTCGCGCCCGAGGACGGCTCGGGTCCGGTGCGCCTGCCCGACCCCACGCCTCCGGGCGCGGCCACCACGCAGCAGTGGTGGCCCCCGGTCATGCTCGACGCCGCCTGGGTCGAGGACCACGACTTCGACGTCTTCCACCTCCACTTCGGCTTCGACGCCCGCAGCCCCGCGGACCTCGAGGAGCTGGTCGCCGCGCTCCGCCGACGCGGCAAGCCGCTGGTCTTCACCGTCCACGACCTGCGCAACCCCCACCACCTCGACCGCGAGGCGCACGACCGCCACCTCGACGTCCTCGTGCCGGCCGCCGACGCGCTGATCACGTTGACGAAGGGCGCCGCCGCCGAGATCCGGGCGCGTTGGGGCCGCGAGGCGGTCGTGGTGCCGCACCCCCACGTCGTACCCCTCGACGTGATGCGCCGCGCCGCCGCCGTGCGCGGGGTGCTGGGACGTGAGCCGCGCCACCGCGAGCTCCGCATTGGCCTGCACGTGAAGAGCCTGCGCGCCGGCATGCACCCCCACCCGCTGCTCCCCGTGCTCGTCGATGCCGTCCGCGACCTGCCGGGCGCGGTGCTGCAGGTCAACGGGCACCGTGACGTGCTCCTCCCCGACGGCTCGAGGTACGACGCCGAGCTCGCTGCTGCACTCCAGCACCACGCGGCCCGCGGTGAGGTCGACCTGCGCATCCACGACTTCCTCGACGACGACGCGCTGTGGGCCTACCTGGCAGACCTCGACGTGTCGGTCCTGCCCTACCGCTTCGGCACCCACAGCGGCTGGCTCGAGGCCTGTCGCGACCTCGGGACCGCCGTCATCGCCCCCTCGTGCGGCTACTACGCCGACCAGGGACCGGTGCTGACCTACGAGCACGACGAGGACCACCTCGACGCGGCCAGCCTGGTGGCAGCCGTGCGCGAGGTCCACGCGAACCACGCAGCCGTCCCGATCGACGTCGACGCGCGACGGCGACAGCGGGCGCAGGTCGCCACCGCCCACGCCCGGGTGTACGACTCCGTGGCGGGTGGTCGACGGTGAGGATCTGCCTCATCGCCTCCAGCCGCTTCCCCATCCGAGAGCCCTTCGCCGGCGGTCTTGAGTCGATGACCTGGACGACCGCGCGCGGCCTGGCCGAGCGGGGGCACGACGTCACGCTCTTCGCCGGACCCGGGTCCGACACGTCGCTGCCGGTGCGCCTCCTGCCGCTGTCGACGGTGCAGGTCAGCACCGTCGCGATGGCCGACAAGTTCGCGCCCGGACCGGGATGGCTCGCCGAGCACCACGCCTACCTCGCCCTGATGCTCTCCCTCGCGCGCACCGGCGCCGAGGAGTACGACGTCGTGCACAACAACAGCCTCCACCACCTGCCGATCGCGATGGCTGCGGCCGTCGACGTCCCGATGGTGACCACCCTCCACACCCCGCCCCTGCCGATGATCGAGTCGGCGCTGGCCCTGTGCCCGCGCCCGCCGCGCTTCGTGGCGGTGAGCGAGTGGACGGCGCAGTCGTGGCGCCACGCGGTCGACAGCGACGTCGTGCTCAACGGGCTCGACCTGCGCGACTGGCCGGCCGGACCCGGCGGCGGCCCGGCGGTGTGGTCGGGGCGGATCGTGCCGGAGAAGGCGCCCCACCTCGCGATCGAGGCCTGCCGGATCGCGGGCGTGCCGCTCGTGCTGGCCGGGCCCGTGCAGGACCGGGCCTACTTCGACCGGGAGGTCGCGCCGCTGCTGGGCGACGACGCCCACTACGCCGGGCACCTCGCGCAGCGCGACCTCTCCGCCCTGCTGCGCCGGGCGTCGGTGGCGGTGGTGACGCCCATGTGGGACGAGCCCTACGGTCTCGTCGCCGCCGAGGCCATGGCCAGCGGCACCCCCGTCGCGACCTTCGCCCGCGGTGGGCTCAGCCAGGTCGTGTCGCCGCAGGGCGGCGTGCTCGCGGCACCCGGAGACGCAGCGGCCCTCGCCGAGGCCGTCGTGGCCGCGGCCGGGCTCGACCGGGACGGCGTGCGCGCCTACGCCGAGTCCACCTGCAGCGCCGACGCGATGGTCGAGAGCTATCTCGACATCTATGCCGAGCTCACCCGCCAGGACGACGCGGCGTGACCCGCGACGACGCCACGGGGGTCGTCGGCTACTACGTCCACCACGTCGGCAGCGGGCACCGCCACCGTGCCGAGGTGCTCGCCGCCCGGCTGCGGCGCGACGGCATCGGCGTGACCGGACTGTCGTCCCTGCCCCGGCCCGACGGCTGGGAGGGCGACTGGGTGCGGCTGCCCCGCGACGACGACGGCGACCCCCGCGACGTCTCGGCCCACGGTCACCTGCACTGGGCTCCCGTCCTGCACGACGGCACCCGCTCCCGGGCCGCCGCCCTCAGCACGTGGCTGGAGACCGCCCGTCCCGACCTGCTCGTCGTCGACGTGTCCGTCGAGGTGCTGCTCCTCGCCCGCCTCCACGGGATCCCCGCCGTCGGCGTGGTCCTCCCCGGACGCCGCGACGACCGCGCCCACCTGCTGGGGTTCGGCGTCGCCGAAGCGCTGGTCGGGTTCTGGCCGCGCGCGGCGCGCGACATGACGCCCGGACTGCCCGACGACCTGCGCGAGCGGCTGGTGCCGGTGGGGGCGCTGTCGCGCCACCCGGTGCGCACGGAGCCGGTCCACGCGGCCGCGGCAGCCGGTCGTACGGTCGCCCTGCTGCTCGGGTCGGGTGGCCACGACGTCACCGCCGACGACGTACGCCTCGCGCAGGCGGCCACCCCCGACTGGCGCTGGCACGTGCTCGGCGCCGACCGGAGCACCTGGGTCGCCGACCCGTCGGCGGTGCTCGCCGGCGCGGACGTGGTGGTCACCCACGCCGGACAGAACGCGCTCGCCGAGACGGCGGCGGCCCGGCGGCCGGCGGTCCTCCTGCCGCAGCACCGACCCCACGACGAGCAGCAGACCACCGGCACCGTGCTCGCCGACGGCTGGCCGGCCGTCGTCCGACCCGCCTGGCCCGCCGCCGACGAGTGGGCCGGCGTGCTCGACCGGGCAGCCGACCTCGACCCGCGCGGCTGGGCGGAGTGGTGCGACGGCCGGGCCGCCGACCGGTTCGCCGACGTGGTCCTGCAGACCCGCGCGCGCCTCGTAGACAGGACGGCCCGATGACCCGCGTCGCCGTCGTCACGATCGCCCACGGCCGCCACGAGCACCTCGCCGCCCAGCACCGCTCGCTCGCCCGCGGCACCGTCCGGCCCGACCACTACCTCACGGTCGCGATGGACGACCCAGCCATCGTCGAGGAGCAGGTCGACGGGCTCGTCCGCGAGGTCGTCGCCGTCGGTCGCGGACCCGCGGGCGGCCTGCCACTGGCCGCCGCCCGCAACCTCGGCGTCCGCACCGCGATCGACGCCGGTGCCGACGTGGTCGTGCTCCTCGACGTCGACTGCCTGGCCGCGGCCGGCCTCGTGGCGTCGTACGCCGACGTGGTCACGGCGCAGCCGGAGCGCATCTGGTCGGGACCGGTGACCTACCTTCCTCCCCGCCCGCCGGGCGGCTACCCCGAGGACCCGGCCGACCTCACGGCCTGGGACGACCCGCACCCGGCGCGACCGAGCCCCGCGCCCGGCGAGCTGCTGGAGTCCGACGATCCCGACCTCTTCTGGTCGTTGTCCTTCGCCGTGCACCCGCGCACGTGGGAGCGCCTCGGCGGCTTCTGCGAGGGCTACACCGGCTACGGCGGGGAGGACACCGACCTGGGTCGTACGGCGATCGCCCGCGGCATCGGCCTCGGCTGGGTCGGCGGCGCCCGCGCCTACCACCAGCACCACCCGGTCAGCAACCCCCCGGTCGAGCACCTCGACGACATCCTGCGCAACGGCCGGCTCTTCCACGAGCGGTGGGGCGAGTGGCCGATGACGGGATGGCTGGAGGAGTTCGAGCGTCGGGGACTGGTGCGCCGCGAGGATGGGAACTGGACCCGGGAGACAGCTGTGAGCAGCACGAAGGAGACGACCCCATGAGCACGACGACCCGATCCGTGTCCGCCACGCCCGAGCAGGTGTGGGAGGTGCTGGCCGACGGCTGGCTCTACCCCCTCTTCGTCGTCGGAGCGTCCCGGATGCGCGACGTCGACGCGTCGTGGCCCGCCGTCGGCGCGAAGCTGCACCACAGCGTCGGCACCTGGCCGCTGCTGATCGACGACACCACGGAGGTCGTCGAGGTCGAGGAGGGCGAGCGGCTCCTGCTGCTCGCCCGCGGTTGGCCCGCCGGCCAGGCGCACGTCGACATCTCCCTGCAGTCCACCGGAGACACCACGGTCGTCACCATCACCGAGGACGCGACGGCCGGGCCCGGTCTCCTCGTGCCCAAGCCGCTGCGCGACGTCCAGCTGCACTGGCGCAACATCGAGACCCTGCGACGACTGGCCTTCGTGGTGGAGGGCCGGACGCAGTGAGCGCCGGCTCGACAGGCGCGTACGACGCCGTCGTGGTCGGTGCCGGCCCCAACGGGCTGGTCGCCGCCAACCTGCTGGTCGACGCCGGCTGGCGCGTGCTGGTGCTCGAGGCGCAGGCCACGCCGGGCGGTGCGGTCCGCAGCGACCGGGAGGTGTACCCCGACTTCGTCCACGACACGTTCAGCGCGTTCTACCCGCTGGCCGTGGCGTCGCGCGCGATCACCGACCTGCGCTTGGAGGAGCACGGGCTGACGTGGGAGCACGCCCCGGCCGTGCTCGGCCACCCCTTCGGCGACGGGCAGTGGGCGGTCCTGCACCGCGACCGCCACGACACGGCGGCCGGCCTCGACGCGCTCCACGCGGGCGACGGCGACACCTGGCTGGAGCTGTGCCGCACCTGGGACCGCATCGGCCCGGCGCTGGTCGACGGGCTCACCTCCCCCTTCCCTCCGGTGCGCGCGGGAGCCCGGCTGGTGCCGGCGCTGGCCCGGACCGGCGGGCTCGACACCGTGCGGCGACTGGCGACCCCGGTCGCCTCGCTCGGCCGCGAGCTCTTCTCCGGCCCCGCCGCCCAGCTGCTGCTCAACGGCAACGCCGGCCACGCCGACTTCCCCCTCGCCTCACCCGGCTCGGGGGTCTTCGGCGTGCTGATGACGATGCTCGGCCAGACCGTCGGCTTCCCCGTCCCTCGGGGCGGCGCCCAGCAGCTGACCGAGGCCCTCGTCGCGCGCTGCACCTCCCTCGGCGCGGAGCTGGTCACCGACGCCGAGGTGACGGCCGTCGAGGTCCGCGACGGCCGCGTGGCCGGCGTACGCACCCGCGACGGGCAGTCGTACGCCACCCGCGCCGTGCTCGCCGACGTGTCGGCCACCCACCTCTTCGGCCGGCTGGTCGCCGAGGAGCACCTGCCCGCGCGAGTCGTGCGCGGCATGCGCCACTTCGAGCTCGACCCCGGCACCGTGAAGGTGGACTGGGCGCTCTCCGGACCCGTGCCGTGGACCAACCGGCCGGACCGCGCGCCGGGCACGGTGCACATCGCCGACTCCGTTGAGGAGATGACCGAGACCCTGGCCCAGGTCTCGTCGGGCGTGGTGCCGCACCGGCCGTTCCTGCTGACCGGCCAGATGACGTCGAGCGACCCCACCCGGTCCCCCGCCGGCACCGAGTCGTTCTGGGCCTACACTCACGTCCCGCAGCCGGGGGAGACCCGCCGCGACGCTGCGGACGAGATCACCGGCGCGTGGGGCCACGACGACGCGCAGCGCTTCGCCGACCGGATGCAGGCGCGGATCGAGGCGCGCGCGCCCGGGTTCGGCGACCTGGTCCTCGAGCGCCGGGTGCTCGGGCCGCACGAGCTCGAGGCCCGCAACGCCAACCTGGTCGGTGGTGCCGTCAACGGCGGCACGTCGCAGCTGCACCAGGAGCTGGTCTTCCGGCCCGTCCCGGCGATGCGCGGCCGCGCGTCGACCGGCCTGCCGGGGCTCTACCTCGCCTCCGCCTCCGCGCACCCCGGCGGCGGCGTCCACGGGGCGGCCGGTGCGAACGCCGCCCGCGCCGCCCTCTGGCACCGAAGGATCCGCAGATGACCGACCACCTCGCCTTCGGCACCCTGACGATCGCGTACGACGACCGCGTGCTGCGGCCACGGGAGTGGACGGCCGCGCAGTCGGAGTGGGCGGCCGACCTGATGGCCACCGCTCCCGGCGGGACGGTGCTCGAGCTCTGCGCGGGCGCCGGCCACATCGGTCTGCTCGCGGTCGCCGCCTCCGGCCGCCGGTTGCTCTGCGTCGACGCCAACCCCGTGGCGTGCGACTTCGCCCGGGCCAACGCCGCCGCCGCCGGGATGGCCGAGCGGGTCGAGGTGCGCGAGGGGCGGCTTGAGGGTGCGCTCGCGCCCGATGAGACGTTCCCGGTGATCATCGCCGACCCGCCCTGGGTGCCGCGCGAGCAGACCTCCCGCTACCCCGAGGACCCGCTCACCGCCATCGACGGCGGCGACGACGGCCTCGACGTCGCCCGCGCCTGCCTCGCGGTCATCGACGACCACCTCTCCCCCGGCGGCTCGGCCGTGCTCCAGGTCGGCACCCGCGCCCAGACCGACGCCCTGCGCCGGGAACCCTGCTTCGCCGACGGCCGGCTCGCGATGGTGGAGGTGCGGCAGCAGGTGCGCGGGGTGCTCGCGCGCATCGACCGCGCCTGACGGCGTACCGCCGACGTTGCGGTGGGCGGTGTCCCAACCACATTCGCCGGGGCAGGAATGTGGCTCACGCACCGCTCGGGGCGCGGAGTTCGTCAGCGCGGGATGACCTTGTGGGTCCCGTCGCACCAGGGCAGGCGGCTCGACTTCTCGCAGCGGCAGAGGGCGACGACGGGGCGGTCGACGGCGTGGACCGTGCCCTCGAGGTCCTGCACGGACTCGGCGCCGCGGAGCAGCATCGGGCCGTGCGGCACGAGCACCACGTCGGGGTGGTCGAAGTCGCGCTCGCTCACCGCTGGGCCTCCCACGCCCCGAGCATCGCGGTCGCGAAGCGTGCCTCGACGTCGAGGCAGGTGAAGGCGCCGAAGAGGATCTCGGCCGCCTGCTCGGGCTCGTCGTCGGCGAGGGTGCCGCAGATGTCGCGGGCGGCGAGGTGCTCGTGGATCGCGTCGGCCTCGACGTGCTCGTCGTAGTAGGCCGACATCGGACCCTCGAGCCCCAGCCGGTCGAGCCCCTGCACCATCTTGCGCGAGGGCAGCGAGCTGGTCATCTCGAACGCCGCGAGGTGCCCCATCGCCGCGCCGCGCAGACGGCGGTGCAGGCCGAAGAGGGAACCGGCGTTGTTCATCTCGAGGTTCTCCGCGACGGCGTCGTCGACGTAGGCGCCGTACTCCGCCCGGAGGCCGACGGCCTCGAGGCCGCGCGCGAAGAGGTGGGAGTGAAGCCGGTTGGGGTCGCCGTCGCCGTACTCGTCGAACTGCAGCGCCATCAGCGCGGCCTTGGCCCGCACGGGCAGCCGCGGCACGACGAAGGCCGACGGGTCGGACTCCTTGAGGTGGTAGACCGAGCGCTGCCGCAGCAGCTCGAGCACCTGGTCGCGGTCGGCGCGCCGGCGCACGAAGTCGGCCAGCGAGGGTCCGTCGTCGGCGGCGACGAGGTCCTCGAGGACGGTGGGTACGTCGGCGGCCGCGGGCGTCGCCTCGACGCGGGCCTCCACCCATCGCTCGCGCAGCCGGTCCTCAAGTGCGGTCTCGAGGTCACGGCGTACGCCGAGCAAGTCGGGGTCCCACTCCGCGCGGTCGTCGGCGTCCTCGAAGCCGCGGAACGACAGCTCGTGCAGCGTCCAGAGCGCGATCGACTCGTCGTCCCACGAGTCCGCCCCGGGTGCCGAGCCGGTGAGCCCCGGCTCGGCGAGCCGGGCGACGAGCCACTCGCTCAGCCCGCCGCGCGGCTTGGGCAGCCTCACGGCGTGAACACCACCTTGACCATGCCGTCCTCCTTGTCGCGGAACTTCCGGTAGGCCTCGGGGGCGTCGTCGAGCGGCAGGTGGTGGGTGGCGAACGACTCGACGCCCAGCACGTCCTCCTCCTGCTCGAGCAGCGCGAGGATGTCGTCGCTCCAGCGGCGGACGTTGGCCTGGCCCATCCGCACCTGCACCTGCTTGTCGAACAGCTGGAACATGGGCAGCGGGTCGGTGGGGGCGCCGTAGACGCCCGAGATGCTGATGGTGCCGCCGCGACGGACGCTGTCGATGCAGCTCATGAGGGCGGCGAGGCGGTCGACGCCGAAGTTGAGCATCACCTTCTCCTGCACCTTCTTGGGCAGCAGGCCGAGCGCCTTCTGGGCGGTCTCGGCGACCGGCGACCCGTGCGCCTCCATCCCGACGGCGTCGATCACGCCGTCGGCGCCACGGCCGTCGGTGAGCTGGCGGACGGCGTCGCCCACCCCGTCGACCTCGGTGAAGTCGATCGTCTCGGCGCCGCGGCCGTGCACGCGTGCGAGCCGCTCCCGCACGGAGTCGACGACGATGACCCGCAGGCCCCGGTGCAGGGCGATCCGGGCCGCCATGTCGCCGATCGGGCCGGAGCCGACGACCAGGAGCGTGCCGCCGTCCTCGACGTCGGCGTACTCGACGGCCTGCCACGCGGTGGGCAGCACGTCGGAGAGGAACAGGAAGCGGTCGTCCGTCGGGCCGTGCGGCACCTTGATCGGCAGCGTGTCACCGAAGGGCACCCGCAACAGCTCCGCCTGGCCGCCGGGCACCTGCCCGTAGAGCTTGCTGTAGCCGAACAGGCTCGCGCCGGTGCCGGTGTCCCTGTTCTGGGTGGTCTCGCACTGGCTGTGGAGGCCGCGCGAGCACATCCAGCAGGTGCCGCAGCTGATGTTGAACGGCACCACCACGCGGTCGCCGGGCGCCAAGGTCGTGACCGCAGACCCGACCTCGCGCACGATGCCCATCGGCTCGTGGCCGACGATGTCGCCCGTCGTCATGAACGGCGCCAGCGGGTCGTAGAGGTGAAGGTCCGATCCGCACAGCCCGGTCGACGTCACCTCGATGACGACGTCCGTGCGTTCCTGGATGACCGGGTCCGGGACCTCCTTGACCTGCATGTCCTGCTTGCCCTGCCACGTGACTGCCTTCATGGAAGCGAAGACCTCCTCGGTCCGTCGTGCGTGCGTTCGCTCGTGCGTGTGGTTGTGCCTGCCAGTGCCCCGGACGGCCCCTTCCATGCGCCCGCGCGCGAGAGACCCCGGCGTGCACGGGGGATGAGCACCTGACGTGTGTCTTGCCGGAGCCGGTCGCCCGGTGGCACCGTGGAAGTCACCGATTCCACCCCCTGGGAGGGCCGCGATGAACGACGTCTTCGAGCGCCAGCTCGCCGACGCCGTGCGAGAGCTGGACGCCCAGTCCGACCCGCCCCACACCCTGCGGTGCCTGGTGGACATGGCCCCGGAATTCTTCGAGTCCTGCGACTACGTCGGCATCTCGATCGTCGAGCGCGACCGGATCCGCACCCCGGTCGCGACCAACGAGCGGCTGCGACTGCTCGACGAGGCGCAGTACGAGCTGGGCGGGGGTCCGTGCCGCGCGTCGATCCGCGACCACGCGACCGTCGTCGTCCACGACCTCGCCACCGACCCACGCTGGCCGGCGTGGGGACGCGCCATGGTGAACGCGCTCGGGATCCGATCGAGCCTCAGCTTCCGGCTGTTCACCCGTCCCGACCGCACGTGGGGGGCCCTCAACGTCTACTCCACGAAGCCGCGCGCCTTCACCGAGGAGGACGTCCAGCAGGGCCAGATCATCGCGGCGATGGCGGCGGTCGCGCTGGCGCGCTCGGTCAACGACGAGCAGCTCGCCACGGCCCTCGAGTCGCGCACCGTCATCGGTCAGGCGCTCGGCATGCTGATGGAGCGCTACGGCATCGACGAGGACCGCGCCTTCGACGTGCTGCGGCGGCTGTCGTCCCAGGAGAACACCAAGCTGCGTGACCTGGCCGCCCGGGTCGTCGCCCGCACGATCTCCGGCCCCATCGCGCCCCACTGACCCGCCCGTTGGCAGGTGGTGGCAGCCCCTCGCCGTCTGTGAACCTCGGAGGCATGGACGACCAGCCCTCCCCCGAGCACCGGCGGCCCGACGACGTCACCGACGCGACCGTCGAGGCGGTCGGCAAGCTGTCGGCGGCCCTCGACCACGTCGAGGACGCGCGCGGCCACCTCTACGCCTTCCACCGCCTCATGGGCAGCGCCGAGTCGACGCTCGAGGAGGCCGAGGACCTGGTGCGCGAGGCGGGACACGACGACATCGCCGACGCGATGGACCGCGACGTGCTCGGCCAGAACCCGCTGCCGGGGATGTGGTCCTTCCAGATGGTCGAGGCCTTCGACGACGGCTTCTACGCCCGCGCCAAGGGCCTGCACCAGCGGGTCCTCGACGAGCTCATGGAGGGGCAACGCCACGTCTTCGAGGCGGAGATGAAGGAGCTGCGACGCACGCGCGGACGAGAGGGCCACGAGGCCAGGCCGGCGGACGTCGAAGGCGACCCCGAGTACGACGACTGAGGGCCGCGAGGACCTGGCCGAACCGGGTCGTCAGCGTGCGGCGTGGGCGCTCACGCGGGGGCGGGCCTGCTCAGGTTCGTGGGACATCAGCAGCCCGTGCTGGATGGCCCAGAGCACGGCCTGCGAGCGCGAGGTCACCTCGATCTTGGAGTAGGCGCCACGGATGTAGGACTTCACGGAGTTGATGCTCAGGTTGGTCTCCTCGGCGATGTCGCGGTTGGCCTTGCCGGCCGCGATCATCGAGAGCACCTCGGTCTCCCGCTGGGTCAGCGGCCACTTCTCGGCCGCCGCCTTCTCCACCTCGGCCTGGCCGGTCCACGCATCGACGACGACGCGGCCGTCAGCCACCTGCAGCAGGTTCCACACGAGGCGCCGGGCCGGTAGCCACTTGCTGACGAAGCCGGCGGCACCGCGCGACATCTCGGTGGAGACCGCCTCGGGGCTGCAGTCCCAGCCGAAGGCGACCATGCGGGTCGGGAAGCGCTGCGGAGCGGGGCGTACGCCGGCGGTGCGGCGGTGGGGTTCGTAGAGCGTGAGGTCGCACAGGGGCGCCGGACCGTCGGCCCGGTGTGCCACCACGGTGATCAGCGCGGAGTGGGGCTCGAGCATGGCGCGGAGGCCGTGGACGACGAGCTCGCTCTCCTCCATGATCGCCACCTTGACGTGGCGGGTGACGGGGGCAATAGGTCGCTGTTGCATGGCCCGCAGTACCCCGATGGGCGGGTCGCATGCGCCCCGGAAGGTGAAGCCCTAGGCCAGCAGGACCCGGGCCACGCAGGCCGCGTCCGACTCGGAGACGCCGGCACGCTCGGCGGCCTCGCTCAGCATCAGTGCCGCCATGTCCGTGGTCACCGCCATCCGCGCCGCGACGAGGCCCACGGCCACGTCGATGAGCCGCTGCTCGCGGAGCCTCGCGGGTGCGTGCTGCGCACGGCGGAGGGTCTCGAACCCGAGGTCCGCGTTGGTGACCGCGCCCGCCTGCCAGGCTCCCAGCGCCTCGACGAGGCCGTCGATCCGGTCGCTGAACGCGTGGGCCGTGGAGGCGTAGAGGTCGATGTTGAGCACCGCGCGTCCTTCCTCCACCACCGGCAGGCACACGGTGCTGGCGATGGAGCCGAACGCCCGCTCGCGGGCCATGTCGGCCCAGTCCAGCTCGTCGAGGGGGTGGGCCTCACCCGGTGGCGGGCCGGGCCCTGCCTCGCGAGTCTCCTGCGCGGCGACCCCGTCCTGCACGGGCGCGCCGGTGGCGTCGCTGTCGACCAGGGTGAAGGTCAGGTCCTCGTCGAGCAGCGTGACGCTGAGCGCGACACAGTCCGGCACCGAGCGCACGGCCCAGCCCTCGATCACGCGCAGCAGGCCTTCCATGTCGTCGATGGACGACGTCACGTACTCGTCCAGCGCCTCCCGACTCTGCGGCAGCAGCTCCATGACGATCCCCTCGGCACATCGGTGTTGCCTGAGCCCTCGATGCTCCTCCGACGGCACAGGCCACACCACACCCGCGCGGGCGGTGACGTATGGGCATGCGTACGAAACCCGCCGGAGTCACCTCCACGGCGTACGGAAGGTCAGGACCGGCGGGTCCCGCGCTGGTTCGCCGAGGTCGTGGCGGGACGACCCCCGGCGTGACTGAGGTGTACCCCTCAGGGGTGGAGTGCATACGCCCCCCGACTGACCGGGCAGCGTGATGGCCGCCTAGCGGTTGGCGCAGACCAGGTCGGCGGAGAGGGCCGCCTCGGCCGAGAGCTCGACGTCGGGGCCGCAGACCAGGTCGAGCGGGTCGTCCGCCTGCTCGACGGTGGCCACGGCCTCGTCGAAGGCCGGGACCACCTCGGCGCAGGCGTGCTCGAGGCCGATGCGGGTGAGGGTCGAGGTGGAGAGGTCGCCACTGAGCGCCAGCTCGACGGTCCAGTCGCCGGCGTCGGTGCGTACGCAGTCGGCGGCCGCGGTCTGCCGCAGGGCGGCGAAGTCGAAGGTGCCGGTGCCGAGCTCGTCCTCGAGCGCCGACTCCCAGTCGGCGAGCGCCTCGTCCTCGGCCCGCGAGGCCGACTCGGACGCCTCGGTGGTGGCGTCGGCACCACCACAGGCGGCGAGGGCGGGGACGAGCAGGACGGCGAGGAGTGCGGCGGGGACGAGGGGGCGGAGGGCGAGGGCGCGCATGACGGGCAGGCTAGGAGCCGGAGACGGACCCGTCCGGCGTTTGTTACCGATCAGTACGTGATGCTCGACTCACTGCGCCGCCGGGTGGTCAGCACTCGAGCGGCGATGAAGCCGCCGATCGCCCCGAAGAGGTGGCCCTGCCACGAGACGCCCGGCTGGCCGGGGAGGACGCCGAGCAGCGCGCCGCTGTAGAGCAGGAAGACCGCGACCCCGATGAAGATCTCGACGGTGCGACGGTTGAGGATGCCGCGGACGATCAGGTAGACGATCCACCCGAAGATCAGCACCGACGCCCCGGCGTGGGTGCTGCCCGGCTGCGCGAAGAGCCAGACGCCGAGCCCGCCGACGACCCAGATGATCGCGGTCGCGGCGAGCCCGCGGGCCAGGCCGGTCGCGAGGGTGAGGAAGCCGAGCACGAGCACCGGGACGGTGTTGCTGACCAGGTGGTCGAAGCCGAAGTGCAGGGTCGGCGCGAGCGCCACCCCGACCAGCCCGTCCTCGCTGCGGGGCTGGATGCCGTACGCGTCGAGCGGGTTGCCCGTCGCGGCGTCGAAGAGCTCGAGCAGCCACAGCAGCACGACGAACCCGGCGGTGACGAGCGCGGCCCCCTTCCAGGCGGGCTCGCGAGCGGTGGTCTGCATGCCCCTCATCGTGACATCCGGCGCGAAGCTCAGATGTCTAGCGTCGCGCGGCCACCTCGGGCGGGAAGCCGCCGGTGGAGACGGTGCCCCAGCGGGTCGGGGTGATCCGGAGCAGCGACTTGCCCTGGTCGACCATCGCCTGCCGGTACTCCTCCCAGTCGGAGTGCTCGCCGGCGATGCAGCGGAAGTAGTCGACGAACGCGTCGAGCGCCTCCTCCCCCTCGCTCGCGTCGAGCACCTCGCACGTGCCGTCCACCTGCACCCACGCGTCGTCCCACTCGTCGGAGAGGACGACGACGGAGACGCCCGGCCGGTGCCGCGCGTTCTTCGTCTTCGCGCGCTGCGGGTAGGTGGCGACGACGATGCGGCCGCCGTCGTCGACGCCGCCGCTGACCGGCGAGGCCTGCGGACTGCCGTCGGACCGCTCAGTGATCAGCAGCATGCGGTGGCGCGGGCGTACGAACTCCAGCAGCTCGTCGAGCCCGACCTCGGTGTTCGTCGCGATGTTCGGAGCCATGGCTTCGAGGTTAGCGACCGCCTCAGCGCACGAGTGCCCGGAGGTCGGCGACGGTCCTGCCCGCGAGCGTCGGCCACACGACGAAGTCACCGCGCTCCGGCAGGACCGCGTCGTTCGGCACCGCGATGCTGGTCGCGCCCGACGCGATCGCCGACGCGAGCCCGTTGGCCGAGTCCTCGATCGCGACGCAGTCGGAGGCACGTACGCCGAGCAGCTCGGCCGCGCGGAGGTACGGCTCGGGCGATGGCTTGGTCCGCGTGACGTCCTCGGACCCGACGACCACGGTGATCGCGCCCTCGGGCGCGGCTGCGGCGACGAGCGACGCCATCTCGTTGGAGGAGGTGGTGGCGATGGCACACGCGATGCCTTCGAGCCTCAGCTCGGTGAGGAGCTCCCGCGCTCCGGGCCGCCACGGCACGCTCTGGCGCAGCGAGTCGATCACCGCGCGCTCGAGCGTCGCGACGAGCACGGCCGCCTCCATGTCCACGCCCGCCGTCTGCATCGCGACCGCGGTGTCCTGCATGTCCGCGCCGACGAGCGCGAGTCCCTGCTCCTGCGACCAGGTCCCGCCGTGCTTCTCGGCCAGCACGAACTGTTGGGCGATCCAGATCGGCTCGCTGTCGATGAGGGTGCCGTCCATGTCCCACAGGACTGCGGCGAGGCGAGAGGTCACGGAGTGACCACCTCTCCCCCGATCCACACCCGCTCGACCCGGGCGGCGCCGATCTCGTCGGGGGCGTCGAAGGGGTCGCGGTCGAGGAGGACGAGGTCGGCGACCGCGCCGGGCTTGACCATCCCGGCGTCGTCGCGGTGGCACACCCACGCCGACCCGGAGGTGTAGGCCGCGAGGGCGACCTCGAGGGAGAGGGACTGATCGGGGAGGAACGGCTCGCTCCCGGTACGCCCGGGTTCCCCGTACGCCATCCGGTGGACCGCGACGTGGATCGCCTCGAGCGGGTTGGGCGTGCTCACCGGCCAGTCGCTGCCGGCGACGAGGCGGGCGCCGGCGCGGTGGAGGTCGCCGAAGGGGTACTGCCGCGCCGCCCGGTCCTCGCCGAGGAACGGGATGGTGAGGTCGACCATCTGGTCGTCGAAGCAGGCCCAGAGCGCCTGGATGTTGGCCGCGACCTGGAGCTCCGCGAACCGGGGCACGTCGGCCGGGTGCACCAGCTGCAGGTGCGCGATCTGGTGGCGGTGCAGCGGTTCGGTGCCCTCGAGCGCGTCGAGGGCCTCGCGGACGCCGCGGTCGCCGAGCCCGTGGACGTGCACCTGGAAACCGGCCTCGTCGAGAGCACCGACGATGCCACGCAGCGCGACCGGGTCGACGAAGGAGAGGCCCGTGTTGGTCGTCGTGTGCCCGCACCGGTCGAGGTAGGGCTCGACCAGGGCCGCGGTCCCATTCTCCGCGACACCGTCCTGCATGATCTTCACCGAGGTCGCGGCGAACCGCCCGTGGGAGTACGCCGTCCGCTTCTCCACCAGCTCGGCGACCTGCTCCAGCCCGCGGTCGCGCTCCCACCACAGCGCCCCGACCACCGAGGCCACGAGGTCGCCCGAACGGGCAGCGCGCAGGTAGGTCGGTCCGGTGTCCTGCATGCCGGCGTAGGCCCCCACGATGGCGTCCTGCCAGCCGGTGATCCCGAGTGAGAGCAGGTGGCGCTGGCCCTCGAGCAGCCCGGCGTGGAGCTCGTCGGCCGTCGCCGTCGGGAGCACCGCTAGCACGAGGCCCATCGCACCCTCGTGCAGCACGCCGGTCGGTTCGCCCGAGGCGTCCCGCTCGACGCGGCCGTCGGCCGGGTCGGGGGTGTCGCGGGTGATGCCGGCGACCTCGAGCGCGCGGCTGTTGACCCATATGCCGTGGTGGTCGCGGTTGACCAGCGCGGCGGGGCGGTCGGCGACGACGGAGTCGAGCTCGGCCGCGGTCGGGAGCCCGTCCGGGAAGGCCGCCATCGCCCAGCCGCCGCCCTGCACCCAGTCGAGGTCACGACGGGAGTCGGAGTACGACGCCACGTGGGCGAGGTAGGCGGCGCGGTCGATCGGCAGGCCGCTGAGGTCGCAGGTCAGCCGTTCGAGCCCGCCCTGCACCGGGTGGACGTGTGCGTCGGTGAAGCCCGGCAGGAGCAGCGCCCCGCCGCAGTCGACGACCTCGGCGCTGGGAGTGCGCAGCGAGCCCCCGACGGATGCGACGCGGCCGTCGCGCACGAGCACGTCGCCGACGTCCCCGAGGTGGCGGAAGCCGTTGAAGACGCGTGCGTCGGTGAAGACGGTGTCCGGCATGGCGCCCATCGTGGCAGGCCGCCGGCCCGCGCTACGGTCGATCGCATGCAGATCGACCTCACCGGCAAGAGCGCCCTCGTCACCGGATCCACCCAGGGCATCGGCCTGGCGATCGCCCAAGGCCTCGCCTCCGCGGGCGCCCGGGTGGGCGTCAACGGGCGGTCCGAGGAGTCGGTCGGCCGGGCGGTCGACGAGCTCCGGGCCGCGGTCCACGGCGCGGACGTCGTACCCGTCGTGGCCGACGTCGCCACCGACGACGGCTTCGCCGCGGCGGTCGAGGCGATGCCGGAGGTCGACGCGCTGGTCAACAACCTCGGCATCTTCGAGAGCCGGCCGGCGCTGGAGATCACCGACGAGGAGTGGCGGCGGGTCTTCGAGGTCAACGTCCTCGCGAGCGTCCGGCTGACCCGACACCACCTGCCGGAGATGGCGCGGCGCGGCTGGGGCCGGATCCTCTACATCGCCAGCGACTCGGCCGTCGTGACACCGGTCGAGATGATCCACTACGGCATGTCCAAGACGGCACTGCTGGCGGTCTCGCGCGGCTTCGCGAAGGAGGCCGCCGGGACGGGCGTGACCGTGAACTCCGTCATCGCCGGGCCGACCCACACCGGCGGCGTCGAGGACTTCGTGCGCAGCCTGGTCGGTGACGACCTCCCGTGGGACGAGGCGCAGCGCGAGTTCATGACGAAGCACCGTCCGCAGTCGCTGCTCCAGCGACTCATCGAGCCCCACGAGATCGCCGCGATGGTGACCTACCTCAGCTCCCCGCTCGCCTCCGCGACCACGGGCGGTGCGCTGCGGGTGGACGGCGGGTACGTCGACGCGATCCTGCCCTGAGGGCGGGCCTCAGCTGCCGTCGAGCCCGCGCCGGTGCAGCTCACGGACGCGGTCGTCGTACGGCGACACGGGTCCGTGGACGCTCACGCCCGGGGCGACGTCGGTGATCGGCAGCGCGGCGACCGGCGAGGCGGGCAGCCCCCACCCGGCCCGCCACTGCGAGAGCTGCGCGGACGAGGCGGCGTACACGATCGACCCGAGCCCGACCCACGCGTGGCCGGCGGCGCACATCGGGCAGTGCTCGCCCGAGGTGTAGACGACGCAGCCCGCGCGCTCCTCCTCGGGCACGTGGGCGGCGGCCCACTGCGCGAGCTCGAGCTCGGGGTGGGCCGTCGGGTCAGAGCCGGAGACCTCGCGGTTGCGCCCGCTGCGCAGGACGGCACCCGAGGCGTCCACCAGCACCGAGCCGAAGGCGCCGTCCCCGTCCCCGAGCGCCTCCTCGGCGAGGCGCAGGCACAGCTCGAGGTGGTCGGCCGCTCCGGGCAGGTCCGGCAGGTCGGGTGACATGGGCTCCATCTGACCCGATCCGAGCCTGCGCGGACAAGGGTGCAGAGCGCACCCCTTCGGGCGGTCTGTGCTGCCGAGGCGTCTGCCTAGTGTCGAAGCCATGACCACCGTCAGCCGCACCTTCGACGTCCACCCTCAGCCCGCTGTCGTCATCGACTACCTCAAGGACTTCGGCAACGCCGAGCAGTGGGACCCCGGCACCGAGTCGTGCACGCGGCACGACTCCGGCCCCGTCCAGGTGGGCTCGTCGTGGCACAACGTCTCGAAGATCGCCGGCGTGACGACCGAGCTGACCTACACGCTCCAGGAGCTGACCGACGACACGATCACGCTGGTCGGGCACAACGACACCGCGCGCTCCGTGGACACGATCACGGTCGTGCCGAGCCCCGACGGTCCGGGCAGCCGCATCACCTACGAGGCGGTCATCGAGCTCAAGGGGGCGGCCAAGGTCGCCGACCCGGTCATGAAGATCGTCTTCGAGAAGATCGGCAGCGACACCGAGGACGACATGACGACCGTCCTCAACCGTCTCGCCGCCTGACCTCCGCGCGCCGTAGTCTCGGTGCCACCACGCCGTACGACGAGCGGAGGGGCGATGGCCGGGGACGACGAGCGCTACAACTCCGCGGGACGCCTGCGGAGGTCGGCGTACGACACCGAGATGGAGCGGCTGCAGGAGCAGCTGGTGCTGCTGCAGTACTGGATCCAGTCCCAGGGGCTCAAGGTCCTGGTGGTCTTCGAGGGCCGTGGCTCGGCCGGCAAGGGCGGCGTGATCAAGCGGATCACCGAGCGCACCAGCCCGCGCACGGTGCGGATCGCGGCGCTGCCGAGGCCGACCGACCGCGAGCGCACCCAGTGGTACTTCCAGCGCTACGTCGAGCACCTTCCGGCCGGCGGGGAGATGGTCCTGCTCGACCGCAGCTGGTACAACCGCTCGAACGTCGAGTGGGTGATGGGCTTCTGCACCGAGGAGGAGCACCAGGAGTTCCTGCGCAGCTGCCCGGAGTTCGAGCGGATGCTGGTGCGCTCGGGGATCGTGGTCCTGAAGTACTGGTTCTCCGTGAGTGCCGAGGAGCAGCGACGCCGCTTCGAGGCCCGCAACGACGAGCCGCTCAAGCGGTGGAAGCTGTCCGACATGGACCTCGCCGAGCGCGAGCTCTACGTCCGCTACTCGATGGCGAAGGACACCACCTTCCAGTACACCGACATCAAGCAGGCGCCCTGGTACGTCGTCCCGTCCGACGACAAGCGCGCGGCGAGGCTCAACTGCATCAGCCACCTGCTCTCGCAGTTCGCCTACGAGGACGTGGCGCCGCCGCGCGTCGAGCTGCCCGAGGTCCGCGACATCCCCTACGTCCGGCCGCCGCTGCACGAGCAGACCTTCGTGCCCCAGGTGTTCTGAGGCGCACGCCGCTTCGGTCGCTGGTCGAGGAGGGCGCCCCGCGCCCGTCACGAGACCTGGACGCGACCAACGTAGGCAGTTCAACCGGCAGCCCGCTCACCTCGCGCTCGGCGCACCAGACGTACGCCCGAACTGCCTACGTTATGCAGGCTGTCGCGCACGTGCGGCAGTTGTTGCCCTCGATCCCGGCACGCGGGGGTGACATCCGCCGCACGTGCGGCAATCAGGACGCTGCCGGCAGGACCAGTTCGGCGATGGCTCGCGCCTCGGTCAGCGGATCGGCCGGCGCGCCGCGCAGCAGGCTGGCCAGGGCGCCGTTGTAGACCACGACGAGCCGGGCGACCGTCGCCTCCGGATCGGCGAGGCCCGCGTCGTCGACGAGCTCGCGCAACCGCTCCACCAGGGCGGTGGTGTCGGCCTCGACGAGGCGCAGGACGGGGTCGTCCGTTCCGTCTCGCGGGCGCTCGGACGCGGTCGCGAGGAAGCAGCACCACTGGGTCGTGCCCGACGTGCGGCGGAACTCGACCAGCGCGTCGAAGAGGGCGAGCACACGGTCCCGCGGCGAGCCGGCCGCCGCGATCGAGGCTTCCCACTGGGAGGTCCAGGCCGCGAGCCGGCGCTCCAGCACCGCTGACAGGAGCCGGTCCTTGCTGCCGACGTGCTGGTAGAGCGTGGCGATGGCGACGCCCGCCTCGGACGCGACGCGGTCGACGCCGGTCACCCCGATGCCGTCGACGAAGAAGAGCCGCTCGGCGGTGTCGAGGATGCGCTCGCGGGTGTCGGTCCTGGCCACACCTGCAGCATAACGCTCGTTATGGTAGAACGGTCGTTATGGTCACCGAGGCGCACGTCGAGCAGCGCTCCGCCGCGAGGAGCGTCGCTGTCGCGCTGGCGGGCACCCTGCTGATCGCCTCGACGTACGGCATGGCGCGGTTCGGCGTCGGGCTCTTCGCACCGCGTCTCGTCGCCGAGCGTCCGGCACTGGCACCGGTCGTCGGCTGGGCGGCCGCGGCCCAGTTCGTGTCGTACTCGGTCGCTGCGTCGGTCGCGGCCCGGGTCTCGGACCGCCGGCCCGGCGCCGCCGTGCTGGTCGCAGGGACCACCGCCGCGCTGGGCTGCATCGGCGTCGCGACGACCGCGTCACCGGGCTGGTTCGTCGCCCTCGTCTTCCTGGGCGGGACCGGCGCGGGCCTCGCGTCGCCTGCCCTGGTGCGCCTCGTCGACGCCGTCACCCCGCCCCACGCGGCCGCGACCGCCCAGTCCCTGGTCAACACCGGGACGGCGGTCGGTGTCGTCGTCGCCGGCGCCCTTGCCTTCGCGGTCCCGTCCACCGCCGGCGCCTGGTGGACCATGGCTGCGCTCAACGCCCTCGCCGCCGCCGGCGTGCTCCTGCTCGTGCGCGGCCGCGCCGGTCTCGGCGAACCGGCCGCGGCGGCCAGCGAGACGTCGTACGACTGGCACCCCCTCGCGACGCCGGCGGCCGCGGCGGTGGTCGTCGGGGCGGGCTCGGCGCTCCTGTGGTCCTACGGCCCGCTCATCGCGACCGGGCCGGGGCCGGTCGACGACGGCAGCGTCGGGTTCCTGTGGATCGCGCTCGGGCTGGGCGGGCTCCTTGGTCCGCTGACCGGTCGGCTCGTCGAGCGCCGCGGGCTGGCGCGGGCCTGGGCCTGGTCCGTCGGCGCGGTGGCCGTCGCCTCCGTCGCCCTGGCCGGCGCGGTCGGCCTCGGCCTCGCGTGGCCGGCGTACGTCGCCATGGCGTGCTTCGGCGCCGGCTACATGT
Organism: Nocardioides cavernae; assembly: GCF_016907475.1. NCBI lineage: Bacteria > Bacillati > Actinomycetota > Actinomycetes > Propionibacteriales > Nocardioidaceae > Nocardioides > Nocardioides cavernae. Next base: position 92,656 of record NZ_JAFBCA010000001.1, read on the forward strand.
GCCTGTCGGGCGTGTTGATCCTGTGGGCGCGGGACGCGTGGCCCGAGGCGGCCGGTCGCGGGACGTCGGTGCTCTTCGTCGCGCTGGCGGTCGGCCAGGCGGTCGGAGCGGTCGGCTTCGACCTGTGGCTCGACGTCGCCGGCGCCGTCACCGCCTGCCTGACCGCCGCCCTCCTCTGTCTCGCAGGAGCGTCGTCGGTCAGGCGTCGCTGAGGTCGATCAGCACCTTGCCGACCGCACCGTCCTCGACGGCCGCGTGGGCCTCGGCGGTCTGCTCGAGCGGGTAGTGGTGCAGCGGCAGCCCGTGGTCCTCGCCGGCCCCGTAGGCGCCGTCGGCGACCGCGGCCGTGATGTCGTCGGCCGCCGCGCGCAGCGCCGCCTCCCCGACCGTGTAGAGCAGCACCCACTGGAAGCGGGCGTTGGTCGAGAACGTCTCGCGGACGCTGATGCTCACCTCGTCGCCGCCGTTGTTGGCGTAGATCGCGATGGTGCCGCGCGGCTTGATGACACGCAGGTCGAGCTTGAGGTTCTGCGCGGGTGCCACCTCGACGACGATGTCCACGCCGTCGGGCGCCAGGGCGCGGACGGCGTCGGCGGTGTCGCCCCCGCGGTAGTTCACCGTGTGGTGCGCACCGGCGGCGGTCGCGAGCCGCGCCTTGTCGTCGCTGCTGACCGTGGCGATGACGGTCGCTCCGGCCCACCGCGCGAGCTGGATCGCTGCGTTGCCGACCGCGCCTGCGCCGCCGGCGACGAGCACGGTCCGCCCGGACAGGGCGCCCGGGGCGAGCCGGTCGGGCCCGTCCTCGGAGGTGGTCAGGGCGCGGTGGGCGGTGATCGCCGGGACGCCGAGCGAGGCGCCCACGTCGTACGACGCCCCCTCGGGCAGCGTGGTCAGGTGGCCGACGGGGAGCACGACCAGCTCCTGCGCGGTGCCGCCGGGGCGCCGGTGCTGCGCGAGCATCGTCCAGACCCGGTCGCCCACCGCGAGGCCGTCGACGTCGGGGCCGACCGCGTCGACGACACCGGAGCCGTCCTGGCCGGGCACGACCTCGGGGAAGGCGAGCTCGCCCATGCCGCCGGCGCGGAACTTCCAGTCGGTCGGGTTGACGCCGGCGCGGACGATCCGCACCCGGACCTCGCCCGGTCCCGGCTCGGTCGCCTCGCGCTCGACCACCTCGAGGACCGAGCTGTCGCCTGTCTCGGTGTAGACCACGGCACGCATCGCGCTTCTCCTTCGTCGGGGACGTGTGGTGTGCCTCAACGCACGCACCCCGCCGACTATGCCGCCCCGGTCAGGCAGTCGTCCCGAAGCGCCACTCGAGGTGGGCGGCGTACGTCTCCCCCGGCCGCAGCGTCGCCGACGGCCACTCGGGCCGGTTCGGCGAGTCGGGGAACAGCTGCGGCTCGAGCGCGACGCCGTCGCCCTGGCGGTAGCGGCCGCCGCTGGTCGAGCGGCGGGTGCCGTCGAGGAAGTTGCCGGTGTAGACCTGCAGGCCCGGCTGGTCGCTCCACAGCTCGACGGTGGTGCGCGTCCTCGGCGAGGCGAGCTTTGCGGCGCGACGCAGGCCGGTTCCGCGCACGACGTAGTTGTGGTCGATGCCGCGGGCCTCGACGACCTGCGGGTGCTCCGTGCGCAACGCCGATCCGATGGGCTTCGGGCTGCGGAAGTCGAAGGGCGTGCCGTCGACGGGGACATGGCCGCCGAGCGGGATGCCGGTCGCGTCGACCGGGGTGAGCTCGTCGGCCTCGACGAGCAGCTCGTGGCCGTCGATCGTGCCTGCGCCCTCACCGTCGAGGTCGAAGTAGGCGTGGTTAGTCAGGTTGACCACCGTGGGGGCGTCAGTCGTCGCCTCCATCGTGACGCGGACGGTGTCCTTCTCCACCCGGTAGCGGACCCGCGCAGAGACGGTCCCCGGGAACCCCTGGTCCCCGTCCGGGCTCACCAACGACAGCACCAGCTCGTCGGCGTCGTGCGACGCGACGTCCCACAGGCGTACGTCGAACCCCTCGGGGCCGCCGTGCAGGCTGTTGCCCCGGTCGTGGGTGCGGACCTCGACGTCCCGGCCGTCGAGGGTGAAGTGGCCGCCGGCGATGCGGTTGGCGTACCGCCCGATGGTCCCGCCGATGTAGTCGCCGCTCGTGAGCCGCTCCTCGGCGTCCGGGTGCCCGAGCACGACGTTGCGCCGCTCCCCGTCACCGCACGTCACCACCAGCCGGTGGACCGTCGCGCCCAGCGTCAGCACCTCGACCACCGGCCCGGGATCGGCACCGATCGTCAGCAGGCGGACGTCACGTCCGTCGGGCACCTGGCCGAACACGCGGTCGTGGGTCGGGTCGTGGGTCACGGGGTCAATCTTCGGTCATCCTGCGGGTGCGCCGTGGACCTTCCTCCGACCCTGCGCCCTCGGGCCGAGGCGTACGCCGCTTCCGGCGCACGAGAAGGACCGCCCGTCCCTCCTCAGGAGGAGCGACGGGCGGCCCGTGGGTGGACGGATCAGACGACCAGTCCGGTGCGATCAACCTTGCGGTGGAAACGCATCCGGTGAGACCGCCGAGGATGGCGGTGCCGGTCTCGTGCTCAGTACTGGCGCGGCGTGGAGCCGTAGCCCGTGCCGTCGATGTCCTGGTCGGCACTCTGGTCGTAGACCGCGGTGCTTCCGTTGGTGGCGCTGGTGGCGTGGCTCCCGGCGGTGCCGGAGGGAGCGAGGTCCTGGGCAGCGGACTTCGCCTGGTCGCGCACGGACGGGGCGTTCTCGGCGTGCGCCTTCATCCGCGGAGCCTCACGCTCCGCGGTGGTCAGGTAGCCCTCCCACCGCTGCTGCATCGGGCGGATGAGTCCGCCGCCGACTCCGACGATGATGACGCCCGCAACGGTGGCCAGGATGGCGACCAGCACCGGCATGGTGACGGTGGTGGCGACACCCACCTGGTTGAGCGCCGCGACGACGCCGAGGAAGATGATGAACGCCGAAGCGACATTGGCCAGCACGCGGCCGTAGGACAGGCCGCCGATCATGTTCTCCAACAGTCCCTTGACCGCGGCCGCGATGGACGCCGCGACGACGAGGATGATGATCGCGACGACGAGGCTCGGCAGGAACCGGATGACGTCCTCGATCAGACGGCTGATCGGGTTCGCACCGAAGACGCCGAAGGAGAGCTGGAGCACGAACAGCAGCAGTGTGTAGTAGATGAGCTTGGCGACGATGTCGCTCGCATCCATCTTCGAGTTCGACAGAGCCCGCTTGATCCCGCCGCGCTCGACGGCCCGGTCGAAGCCGGCCCGCTCGAGCAGCGCGTTCAGGGCCTTGGCGATGACCTTGGCGATGATGATGCCGACGACCAGGATGACCAGGAACAGTGCCAGCTTGGGCACGAACTCGGCGATCGTGCTCAAGCCGTCACGTAGTGCGTCTCTCATGTGTCCTCCGTCCGCGGCGGGTGCCACCGTCGTCCCATCACGGGGATGAGGGACGTCAGCGCGAGCCACCGCTCTTAGTGGTTTACAACGTAAGTCGTACCCACCGCGTGAAGGCTCATGCGACTCCGACGGGCGACTTCACCCCTACAGAGGGACGCCCGTCACGCCTGGCTGCGCTGTCCGGGACGTCGTCCACCCGTGAGATGACTGTCAGGTGGAGTCGCTCACGTGCTCGTTGCGGGTGATGGTCATCCGATCGAGCAGCGCCTCGAGGGCCTCCTCGAACTCGACCGCCGACCTGTCCTCCGACAGCCGGTCCCGGAGTCGTGCGACTGTGAGGTACTGGGACGTTCCGGGTTCACCGGTCTGGTCATCGAGGACGTCCAACGGGCCGACGTCCGCACCGTGCACCGCGACCTCGAGCAACAAGTGACCGAGCAGAAAGCTCGTGTAGGCGCGGTAACCCTCGACGGCGGCCTCGTCGCTGAATCCTTCCGCGACGAGCCCCGAGAGGAAGGTCTCGACCCACTCCAGGCTGCGAAGCGGGGGCCGCAACCACGGCGCCTCCGCCGGGCGCGATGCCACCAGCGGGAACGCCTTGGGATGAGCGAGCGCCATCCGACGGACACCATGGGCAAGCCGTTGCAGGAAGTCCTGCCACCCGTCCTCCGGCGCATCGAGGACGACCTCGTCCGACTGCACGTCGGAGACCAGCGACTCCACGACCGCGTCGAGGAGCTCCTCCTTGCTGGGCACGTAGCGGTACAGCGCCATCGCCTCCACGCCCAGCTGTTCGCCCAGCCGTCGCATGGTGAGGCCGGGAAGACCGTTGTCGTCGATGAAGTCGAGGGCTGCCGACACGATCCGGTCCCTGCTCAGAGGGACCCGCGCCGACGGGGCCGGTTCGTCCTCGACCGCCGCCCGGTCAGCGTCCGGGTACTCACCCTGGGTCGGGTCTTCCTCACTCACGCTGGCTCCCCTGCGGCAGGATCTCGGCTGGCGCCCCACGGTAGCGCGGGCGCTGCGGGGACCGTGGCGAGGAGGTCACCCAGTCCGGGCGGTGCGGACCCACCATCCGAGGTGATGTCCTCGGGCGTACTGGACAGGCCCGCGCCGGACGGGAAGGCCGACCGAGAGGAGCGGCAGTGGCAGCGACCTCTCGCCTCGGTGCCCTCTCACGCACGATCCCGGGGCTGGTGATGCTGCGGTCCTACCGACCGGCCCTGTTCGGCAAGGACCTGGTTGCCGGACTCGTGCTCACCACGCTGCTGGTCCCGCAGGGGATGGCGTACGCCGAGCTGGCGGGCCTGCCGGCCATCACCGGTCTGTACACGACCATCCTCGCGTTGCTCGGCTACGCACTGTTCGGTCCGTCCCGGGTGCTCGTCCTCGGTCCGGACTCATCGCTCGGCCCGATGATCGCCGCGATCGTCGTTCCGTTCGTCGCAGCCGACGGAGACCCGGCGACGGCCGTCGCGTACGCCTCCGTGCTTGCCCTCCTGGTGGGTGCGATCACCGTGCTCGCCGGGGTGTTCAACCTCGGCTTCATCGCCGACCTCCTGTCGAAGCCGACCCAGATCGGCTACATGAACGGCCTCGCGCTCACGATCCTCGTCAGCCAGCTGCCCAAGCTGTTCGGGTTCTCCGTCGACGCGGACGGCCTGATCGGTGAGGCGGTCGCGTTCGTCGAGGCGGTCGGTGACGGGGAGACCGTTGGCGCCTCGTTGGCGGTCGGGGCAGCATGCCTGGTCCTGATCGTGGGACTTCAGCGCCTGTGGCCGATCTTCCCGGCCGTGCTCGCCGCCGTCGTCCTCGCGATCGCCGCCGTCGCCGCGTTCGACCTCGCGGACCGAGGCGTCGACCTGGTCGGAGAGCTCCCCTCGGGTTTCCCACCGCTCACGTTTCCGACGGTGCCGATCGGCGACCTGGGACTCCTGCTCGCCGGCGCCCTCGGCATCTCACTGGTCTCGCTCACCGACACCATCTCGACCGCGTCCGTGTTCGCCGACAAGACCGGGGACGAGATCGACGGGGACCGCGAGATGATCGGCGTCGGCGCGGCCAGCATCGCCGCGGGATGCTTCCAGGGGTTCCCGGTCAGCACCAGTGGGTCGCGGACCGCCGTCGCGTTCCAGAGCGGCGCGCGAACCCAGGTCACCGGCCTGGTCGGAGCGGCAGCGATCGTGGCGTTGCTCGTCGTCGCGCCCGGGCTGCTCCGCAACCTTCCGCAGCCAGCGCTCGCAGCAGTCGTCATCGCCGCATCGCTGTCCCTCGCGGACCTCGCCGGACTGCGTCGGCTCCGGCGCCAACGCCGCTCCGACTTCGTCCTCGCCCTCATCGCCTTCCTCAGCGTCGCCCTCCTGGGGGTGCTGTACGGCATCGCTGCGGCCGTCGGCATGTCCATCCTCAACGTGTTCCGCCGCGTCTGGTGGCCCCACCAGGCGATCCTCGGCCGCGCAGGTGACGTCCGCGGCTACCACGACACCGCCTACCGCCAGACCACCGAGCACCTGCCCGGTCTCGCGATCTACCGGTTCGACGCACCGCTGCTGTTCGCGAACGCGCGCACGTTCCGCAACCAGGTACGCCGTCTCGCTGCCATCGAGCCGCGGCCCGCGTGGATCATCGTCGCGGCGGAACCGATCACCGACGTCGACACCACCGCGGCAGACATGCTCGCCGACCTCGACGCCGACCTCGACGGGGCCGGGACGCGGCTGGTCTTCGCGGAGCTGAAGGATGCCGTGCAGACCAAGGTCGAAAGATACGGAGTTCCGACCCTGAGCGACGACCGCTTCTACCCGACCATCCGCACCGCGGTCGACGCCTACGCGACCGCGCAGTCAGTCACCTGGGTGCCCGGGCCCAGTCCCTATCGCCTGGACTGACCGACGTCGCCCGGTCCCGGCAGGTCGCCGGTCGCCGCCCATTGCGTCGCAGCCACCCGCTCTGCGAGCGGGAAGGCCCGCGCCTGCCCTGGAAGCAGGATGCTGAAGACCCGCATGGCCGGTCCTACCCACGGTGCGTCGGTGACGACCGCAATGCGTTCGAAAGATGACGCGTGGCGTGCACCGAGCTTGAGGTCCTCCCACACCGCCTCTCGTTCGTACTCGTCGAAGTCCGGGCCGAGGACGTAGACGAGGCGCACCCGGCCGTGCTCGGCGATCGCAGACTCAACGGCGGGAACCAGGACGTCGCGGTAGTCCTCCTCCTCGACGTCATCGATCGCCTCGAGCCCGACGACACCGACAGGCATGTCATTGAGAACCCGGATCACGTGATCACTCTCCCTCCACCGGCGACGCTAGGTGCGCCAGCACGGCCCCGGATCACCCCCTGCGGACGAGGTGACCGCGACATCGGCTCACCCTGATCCGAGCTGAAACACGGATGGCGGCGCGGCGCTTGTGGTGATTCGTGGCAACAACGACCTCACCCGCGGCCTCGACGTCCGCCTCGCGCGGCCGGACTGCGTTCCGTGATGCCCCGGCGCGCAAGCCCTAGGCTGCGGTGGGTGACGGACACGGGTGTGAACGCGCCGGGACGGCGGCTGTCGTACGTCGGTTTCGCGCTGGTGGTGATCGGCTACCTCGCCGTGATCAAGGGCGTCGGCTTCGTCGCGGGGTCGGCGTGGGACCTCGACGACGGCCTGTACACGACCGAGGACGTCATCCTCGGCATGTGGCTGCCGCTGGGCGCCGCGCTGGTCTACACCTACGCGATCGCCGCCTGGCTCGGGTGGCTGCGGCCGGTCCTGCACGACGACAAGCCCGTGCAGCGGTGGGTGTGGGCCGTCCCCGTCATCTTCGTGGTGTGCATCGCGATGGCGATCGACTACGCCGACCTGGCCGACAAGACGCTCGGCTTCGTCCTCGCCCTGCTCGTCGCCACCCAGCTCGTCGGCTGGGGCGAGGAGGGCATGTTCCGCGGCATCGGCGTGGTGACGCTCCGCTCGCACGGCCTGACCGAGGGCAAGGTCGCGCTCTGGTCGAGCGTGGTGTTCGGTGCTGTCCACATCAGCAACGCGCTGACCGGTGAGCTGAGGAGCGCGCTCCCCCAGGCCGTCGCGGTCAGCTTCGCCGGCTACTTCTTCTACCTGATCCGCCGGGCCAGCGGTGGCAACGCCGTCAACTCGGTCATCCACGGACTCTTCGACTTCTCGATCCTCACCGGCAGCGCGATCCTCGTCGACCAGGGCGCCTACCTCGGATCGGTGGCCGCGATCCTGGCCTACCTGGTGGTGGGCGTCCTGCTGGTCGTCCGGCGCAGGCACATTGAGCCTGCACAGGCCTGACTGTCTCCGAACGAGGTCGCGCAGTCAGGGGCGGCTCAGCCGACGCCACCCGCCCTGGCGGTTGTGCTCGACGATCTCGGCCAGGATGCCGGTGATCGCGTCGCGGTCGATCGCGTCGTCCGCGTAGATCTGGATCGACCGGGCGGTCAGGTTGTCGTGCCCTTGGTTGATGACGCCGGCGGGATCGCTGACGGTCGGGTCGTAGAGGAAGAGGTTGACGTGGTCCTTCGTCGCCAGGATGGCGCACACGTTGCCCTCGAGGACGAAGTAGGGCTGGACCGTCCGCTTGATCGTCTCCTCGATCTCGGGATCGGTGGCCCAGACGATCTCGCGCAGCTGCTCGCAGATCGACTGCTGCCACTCGGGCAGCTTCGCGATGTAGGCGTCGACTCCCGGATGTGCCCGTCCCGTCATGCACGGATTGTGGCAGGGAGCCGACCTACCAGCGAGCGTGCACCTGCCCCCGGATGTGCCGGTCGTAGAGGTCGGCCACGCCCTCGAGGAAGGCGACCGGCAGCTCGCCGACGAGCCCGGCGGCGGCGTTCGCCCGGGCCTGGTCGACGTTGCGCGCGCCCGGGATGACGGTCGAGACCCCGGGCTGCTGCCAGATCCAGGCGACGGCGGCCTGCGCCGGGGTGACGTCGATGCCCGAGTCGGAGACGAGCGCGGAGAACTCCCGCGCCGCCTCGACGCCGGTCGCGTAGTCGACGCCGGAGAAGGTCTCGCCGACGTCGAAGGCGCTGCCGTCCCGGTTGTAGGTGCGGTGGTCGTCCGCGGCGAACGTGGTGTCGAGGTCGTACTTCCCGGACAGCAGCCCCGAGGCCAGCGGCACCCGGGCGATGATGCCCACACCTGCGGAGGCCGCCGCGGGGAGGACCTCGTCGAGCGGCTTCATCCGGAAGGCGTTGAGGATGATCTGCACGCTGGCGACGTGGGGCCGGGCGATCGCGCTGAGCGCCTGGGCGGCGGTCTCGACGCTGACGCCGTACGCCGCGATCACGCCATCGTCGACGAGCTGGTCGAGGACGTCGTACGTCTGGTCGTCGTCGATGACCTCGCTCGGCGGGCAGTGCAGCTGCACCAGGTCGACCGTGTCCACCCCGAGGTTGCTGCGTGAGCGGTCCAGCCACTGGCGGAAGCTCGGCTCGACGTAGCTCGCCGGCACCTGCTCGGCGCGGCGGCCCATCTTGGTCGCGACGGTGAAGCCGGCATCCGGGTGCGCCGCGACGAAGCGGCCCACCAGCTGTTCGCTGCGGCCGTCGCCGTACACGTCGGCGGTGTCGAAGAACGTCACGCCGGCCTCGGCCGACGCCTCCAGCACGGCCATCGCGTCGGCCTCGCTGACGTCGCCCCAGTCAGCGCCGAGCTGCCACGTGCCGAGACCGACGACCGAGACCTCGCGGCCGGTCCTTCCGAGGGTGCGGTGCTCCATGGGAGCGAGTCTCACAGTCCCGGCAAGCCGCGGCCTCCCACAGCGGGGTGACCTCTGGCCCGCAGCGCACCTTCGCCCCTACCGTGGGAGCCCCGCCGACCGGAGGTGACGACCGTGGCCCGACCGCTGCCCCTCCCCGCGCCGCGGCCCGTCCTCCACCCGCTGCGCACCACGGACTCGGCGCGCAGCACGATCCGCCGGCTGTCCCACCACCGGATGCGGGTCACCATCGACCACCAGCCGCTGGCCGGCGTCACGCCGCCGATGCTGCTGTGGTGGTTCCGCCACATCGGCGACGAGATCGACTACGCCGGCGAGCGGATGTCGGGCTACCTCGCGTGGCACCCGCTCGACCACATCACCTGGGAGCTGGCCCGCCCGGCACCGAGCGGCGGCGCGGACGAGGGCGCGAGCTATCGGATCGTCGAGGCGTTCGGGCGCGACGAGCGCTTCCGCGTGGACTCCGTCGAACGGGTCGAGAAGCTCGACGAGACCGGCATCCGGCTCGTACGACGGATCGCCGGGGTGCGGATCTTCCAGCTCGAGCACACCTGGTCGTGGGGACCCGACGGGACGCACTACGTCAGCGTGATGGACCTCGGGTCGCGCCTCCGGGCGGCCGCGCCGGTCAACCGCCACCTCACCTCACGCGTCTTCCCGCCCGCCATGGCCGAGGCATGGGTGAGGCACAACGTCGAGGAGGTCGGCGTGCTCGAGCACCTCCTGCCCGACGTATCAAAGTCATCCTTGCGCCCTCCTGTCTGAGTGGAGGTAAAGACTCAGGAGGGCTCATGTACGTGATGTACCGCGTCGCCTATGCGCCCGGGCCGGAGGATCCGCCCGAGCGCGACCGCACGCTCCGAGACTTCACAGCCGTGACCGGCCGTGAGGCCGAGAAGGCCGCACGCGAGTGGGCCACCAGCCGCAACCAGCAGCGACCCCCGGAGCTCCGCGAGCAGTGGCCGTGGGTCCTGGAGCGGTGGAACGGGCGGATCCGGGACTGGGAGCAGATCAACGCGATCCCGTAGGACCGTCCTGACGACGTGAGGCCGGCGGGCACCAGCAGTTGGGCGGACACCCGGTGCTCAAGATGATCCTGTGCCGTCTGCCGTGGTTGCCCCCGGGGCGAGGAACGCTGCTGCGATGGGCGCGAACTCGTCGTGGTGCTGGAGGATCCCTCCATGCCCGGAGTTCGGGTAGATGATCAGCTGCGAGCCCTTGATCCGGCGGTGCAGGTCCTCGGACAGGATCGACGGCACCATCCGATCGTTGTCGCCGTTGGCGATCAGGGTCGGCTGGGTGATCACCGAGAGGTCGTCGGGTGAACCCCGCCCCCACCTCTTGATCGCCGCGAGCTGCGTCTGGAACCCCCGCGGCTTCATCGGCGAGTCCCGGTCGGCGGCGCGTTCCTCGAGGCGCTTCACGAACGCCTTGGCCGCCGCCTTGCCCGACGCGTCACGGTTGAAGAAGAGGAATTCCTTCGGGTCCGAGCGCGTCAGGGCGGCTCGAAGGATGTCGTAGTAGGTCGTGCGCGCGACCTTGTCCATGTCCTTGCCGCCCTTGGGACCGGTGCCGGTCAGGACGAGCCTGCGCACGAGGCCGGGGTCCTTGACGATGAGCGCCTGGGCGACCATGCCGCCCATCGAGAAGGAGAAGACGTCGATCGTGTGGTGGCCCAGCGCCCGGACGAAGGTGAGGGCATCGTCGGCCATCGCCTCGATCGTGTCGGGCACCGTGCCGGACGAGGCCCCGACGCCCCGGTTGTCGAAGGTGATCACGTGCCGGTGGGCGGCGATGGCGTCCACGATCCGAGGATCCCAGTTGTCCAGGGTTGCGGCCAGGTGCACGAAGAAGACGACCGGGACACCACCCGTCGGGCCGAGCTCCCGATAGGCGAAGGTGACGCCACCTGCCGTGATCTCACGCGTGGGCGCGTCCTTGTAGGCCGTGACGGTGTGGTCTGACGCGTGGTTGCTCATCGTGAACTCGCCTGTCTGCCTATCGTAGTATTACGATCGTCAGACTACGACTCAGAGGTCCCGAGGACCAGACCCCGGAGGATGCCGGATGACCAGGTACGCCGATGGCCACAAGGACGCGACGAGACGGCGCATCCTCGACGCTGCCGGTCGGCGGTTCAAGCGCGACGGCGTCGACGCGTCGGGCATCGCGGCAGTGATGGCGGACGCCGGTCTGACCAACGGTGCCTTCTACGCGCACTTCGACTCCAAGGACGAGCTCGTCACCCACGTCGTCACGGATCAGGTGCGCCACCAGAGCGAGCGAGCAGGAATCGACCTGAGCGCCCCCGACGGCCTTCTCGCCTTCATCGACGACTACCTGTCGCGCGATCACCGGGACAGCATCAGCAGCGGATGCCCCTCGGCGGCCTTGCTCCTCGACGTGTCGCGAGGTTCGGCGTCGACCCGCCGCGCCTACGGTGAGGAGGTCGTCGTGATGGTCGACGCCATGGCGGCTCTCCTCGACGCGAAAGATCCTGGAGGGCGCCGCCTCGCTGCGATGAGCCTCTTCGCCTCGATGGTCGGCATCCTCCAGCTGGCCCGCGCCCTGCCGGACGACCTCGCCGACGAGCTGCTGACCCGGGGAAGGCACGACGTCCTGCGCCGGGCTGAACAGCTCCTCAGTGGGCGCACACCTCACGACCAGAGCAGGGAAGAGTCTTCATGAGGGCATTCGTCGTCGACAGGTACGGCACGGACCGGGTCGTGCCGACCGTGATCGCGGATCCGACGATCGGCGGGGCGGACGTCCTTGTCCGTGTCCACGCCGCCAGCATCAACCCGCTCGACACGATGACGCGCGCCGGCGAGTTCAAGCGCCTCATCAAGCGCAGGCCACCGTTCGTCCTGGGCCACGACCTGGCCGGCGTGGTCACCGAGGTCGGCGCCGAGGTGCGCGACATCGCCGTCGGCGACGAGGTCTACTCGCGTCCGCGCGACTCGAACATCGGCACGTTCGCCGAGTACCTTGCGGTGGACCGGGAGGACGTGGCCCTCAAGCCCCGGTCGCTGACCTTCGAAGAGGCGTCCGCGGTCCCGCTCGTCTCCCTGGCCGCGTGGCAGATCCTGGTCGAACGAGCGCAGGTGCAGCCCGGTCAGAAGGTCCTGGTCCACGCAGGGGCCGGTGGACTGGGATCGACACTCATCCAGCTCGCGAAGCACTTGGGCGCCACCGTCGCCACGACCTGCAACGCGGGCACGGCCGACCTCGTACGCACACTGGGCTCCGACATCGTCATCGACCACCGCGCCGAGAACTTCGCCGAGGTGATCTCCGACTACGACCTGGTCATCGACTCCGTCGGCGGCGACAACCTGCAGAGGTCCCTCACCGTGCTGCGCAAGGGCGGCCTGGCGATCGGTGTCGCCGGCCCACCCGACGCCGCGTTCGCCCACCAGGTCGGCGCCCCCCGCCCGCTCGCCCTGGTGATGCACCTCCTCAGCCGTCGGGTGCGCCGCCGGGCCGAGCGGCTCGGCGTGACCTACGAATTCTTCTTCATGCGCGCCAGCGGCGCCCAGCTTCGCGAGCTGGCTGCGCTCTACGACTCCGGCGCCCTGCGCCCGGTCCTCGACCGCACCTTCGCCTTCGACCAGACGCCGGAGGCGATGGCGTACGTCGAGCAGCGGCGCCCCACGGCAGGCAAGGTCGTGGTGAGCATGGGACTCCCGGGCACGGGCTGAGCGGCTCGGCCGGGCGGCAGTGACGCCGGCCCCGTCACCCCAAGAGCACCACGTGCAGCGTGCGAGGGCCGTGCACGCCCTCGACCCGGTCGAGCTCGATGTCGCTCGTGGCCGAGGGCCCGCTGATCCACGTCGTGGGGCGGGCGGGGTCGAGCAGGGCGATCGCGTCGGGTACGTCGGCCACGACCTGCGTCGCATCGACGATGCAGACGTGGAGGTCCGGCACGAGGCTGATCGCCCGACGGCCCTGGTCGGGCGCGTGGTCGAGCACGATCGTGCCGGTCTCGGCGATCCCCACCCTGGCGCGCGTGACGACGGCGTCGATCGCGTCGAGCTCGGCGGCGGTCCATCCGTCATCGACGACGGAGCCGGGAACCTCGAGACCGAGTCCGGGAGGTACGACGCTGGACGCCGATCCGAGCACCTCGGCGACCACCGATCCGACTTCGTCGGGAGCGCACCGAGTGACCAACGCCCGGTAGTCCTCGACGCGCTCGACGAACAACGCGATCAGGTCGCCGCGGTCGGGGGCGCGAGGGGCCGGAGGAAGGTCCACCGCGGGCGACACGCCGGACAGGGCCGAGCGGACACGTCCGAGGATCTCGTCGCGCGCGCTGGTTTCGGGGTCCCCGCGGCGTTGTTCGACGGAGGAGCGGAGCGGGGGAGGCGAAGAACGTCGTGGGGTGTTCACGAGCGGCCCTCCTGATCGTCATCGGGACGGTGTCCACCGTCGGTGCGGTCCCACCACTCGCGGAAGGACTCCGGCGGCGGCGCGGGCAGGTCGCGGGCTCCGGTCCAGCCGGCGGCGGGCCCGGGCAGGCGGCCCGCGGCGGTGCGGCCGCCGGGCAGCGTCGTACGGGAGAAGCGGCCGAGGACACGGCCGGCGACACCGGAGGCGCGCTCGGCCCAGCGCAGCCGGCGGGCGTCGGAGAACGTCCATGCGGCGGCCTTCATCACGACCGCCTCCGGCTTCGGCACCCGGTCACCGCGGTGCGAGTCGACGACGGCGGCGCGCTGGTCGACCAGCACCGACGGGATGTCGATGCGGACCGGGCAGACCTCGAAGCACGCACCGCAGAGCGACGAGGCGTACGGCAGGGACGCGGTCTGCTCGTCGGAGACGCCGTTGAGGAGCGGGTTGAGGATCGCGCCGATCGGACCGGGGTAGACCGAGCCGTAGGCGTGGCCGCCGACCCGCTCGTAGACCGGGCAGACGTTGAGGCACGCCGAGCAGCGGATGCAACGCAGCGCCTGCCGGCCGACATCGTCGGCGAGCGCGCGGGTGCGGCCGTTGTCGAGCAGGACGACGTGCACCTCCTGCGGGCCGTCGCCGGGCGTCACGCCCGACCACGTCGAGGTATAGGGGTTCATCCGCTCCCCCGTCGACGATCGCGGCAGCAGCCGCAGCATCGGGTCGAGGTCGGACCAGGTGGCGACGACCTTCTCGATGCCGACGACGCTGACCAGGACGTCGGGCAGGGTCAGGCACATCCGGCCGTTGCCCTCGGACTCCACGACGACCAGCGTGCCCGTGTCAGCGACGGCGAAGTTGGCGCCGCTGACGGCGACCTTCGCGCGCAGGAACTTGTCGCGCAGGTGCTCGCGCGCAGCCCCGGCCAGCATGGACGGCTCGTCGGTCAGGTCGTCGGGCGCGGGCCGTCCGACATCGCCCATCCGGCGTCGGAAGATCTCGCGCACCTCGGCGCGGTTGCGGTGGATCGCCGGCACCAGGATGTGGGAGGGCAGGTCGTCGCCCAGCTGGACGATCAGCTCGGCGAGGTCGGTCTCCCAGGCTGCGATGCCCTCGGCCTCGAGGGCCTCGTTGAGGCCGATCTCCGCGGTGGCCATCGACTTGACCTTCACCACCTCGTCGGCGCCGTGGTCGCGGGCGACCCCCGCGACGATCGCGCACGCCTCCTCGGCGTCGCGGGCCCAGTGGACGGTCGCACCGGCGCGGACCAGTGACGCTTCGAGGGTCTCGAGGTGGGTGGCGAGGTCGCGCAGCGCGGCCTCCTTCACCGCGGCGCCCGCGACGCGCAGCTCCTCCCAGCCCTCGACCTCGGCGACAACCGCGGCGCGCTTGTCGCGGATCGTGCGGGTGGCGTGGGCGAGGTTGCGGCGCAGCTGGGTGTCGGCCAGCGCCTCGCGGGCCGCCGTCGGGAACGCCGGCATGCCGACGAAGGTGCCACTCATGCTGTCTCCTCGGTCGCTGCCAGGATCTCGGCGAGGTGCATCACGCGTACGCCGGCACGCTGGCGCGAGAGCATCCCGCCGACGTGCATCAGACAGGAGTTGTCGCCGGCGACCAGCACCTCCGCACCGGTGTCGCGCACGTGCCGCGCCTTGTCGGCGCCCATCGCGACCGAGGTGTCGGCGTTCTTGAGGGCGAAGGTGCCGCCGAAGCCGCAGCACTCGGTGGCGTTGGGCAGGTCGACCAGCTGGATGCCGTGGACGGCCTCGAGCAGCCGTTGCGGGCGGTCGCCGACGCCGAGCATCCGCAGGCTGTGGCAGGTCGGGTGGTAGGTCACCCGGTGCGGGAAGTAGGCGCCGACGTCGGTCACGTCGAGCACGTCGACGAGGAACTCGCTCAGCTCGTACGTCCGCGGTCCAGTCTGCGCGACGGCCGCCACCAGGGCGGGGTCGCCGGAGCGGTCGGCGACGATCGAGTGCTGGTGCCGTGCCGACCCGGCGCACGAGCCCGACGGCGTGACGATGGCGTCGTACCCCGCGAACGCGTCGACGAAGGTCCGCACGACCGGCACCGCCTCGTCGAGGTAGCCGGTGTTGACCATCGGCTGCCCGCAGCAGGTCTGCGCCTGCGGGAAGTCGACGTCGACCCCGAGACGGCGCAGCAGACGCACGACGGCCTTCCCGGTGTCGGGGAACATGGCGTCGTTGACGCAGGTGACCTGGAGGGCGACCCTCACGGTTGGCATCCTTCCACGGTGCTGGACTGCGGGTTGCTGGGGCGGGTAGGGCATCAGATGAGTCGGCGCCGCACGGCCCACACGATCGCTTCGACGGTCGTGTCGACGCCGGCGGCCTCGCACGCCGCGCGGGCCTTGCGCCGCACGGTGCGCTCGGAGACGTCGAGGCGACGCGCGACCGCCTCGACCGTCTGCCCCTCGGCCATGAGCCGCAGCACGACGAGCTCGTCGTCACCGAGGGGCACCGGACTCCCGTCCATCCTCAGCGGCGGACCGGCTGGTCGACGTACGGCACCAGCCGGACCGGTCCGAGGAGGCCGTACGCCTGGCGCTGGGCCACGCCGTAGACCGCCGGCGTCACGGTGCGCAGCCGGTTGAGGAGGGTGGAGGCGACCTCGACCTCGATGACGTTGGTGCCGCGACGCAGCAGACCGGCGAGGTCGACGCGCGGGTGCAGCGGGTCGCACCCGCCGACGGCCACGCCGTTGACGCGGACCCGGAAGGTGTCGGTGACCTCTCCGAGCTCGAGCCACGCGCCGTCGAGGTCGTTCCAGTCGGAGCCGAGGTCGACCTGGGTCGTGTAGCGGCCGACACCCGAGACGTCCTCGAGCCCGGGGATCTGGCTCCACGGCACCAGCGTGGTGAGCTCGGCCGTCCGCAGCGGCTTGATCGTCTCGGTGGCCGTCGCGCCGGGCTGCCAGTCCTCGACCTCCAGCCGCCAGGACGACGGGACGACGGGGTCGCGGACGCGGTCCACCTTCGCGGCGACCGTGCGGCCGTCGCCGAGGGTGACGGTGTGGCTGCCGGCGGTGCCGGCCCTGGCCACGAGCTTGCCCGGCTCGCGCATCACGTCGAGGGCCGTGGTGGCGATCGCGTGCAGCTGGGCGGGGTCGGCCGACTGGGGGGTCGCGAAGGCGATCACGGCGGACTGGCCGGGGGCGAGGTCGACGCGGACCCGCACCCGGTCGGCCTGGCGCTCCCAGAGGCCGACCGGGCGGGTCTCGCCCGTCCAGGCGTCGAGCACCACCGGCACCGCACGCGGCGAGGTGGTGGTCAGCCAGACGTCCTGGGTGACGCGGTTGAGCCTGCGGTTCTCGGCGTGCCGCGCGTTGGCGACGTAGTAGAGGTCGACGTCGCCGACGACCCGCCGCAGGGTCATCACGGTCGAGCGCTCGTGCTCGACGTCGGGCGTGATGCCGAGGGCGGCGAGCACACCCGGGATGTCGGCGTCGGCTGCCGCCACGCGGGTCGTGGGCAGCGCCTTGACCTGCGCGATGAGGTCGCGGAGCTCGGCGACCTCGGCGTCGGGCGCTCCCTCGGGCAGGCCCACGGGGCGCGGGTCCGACCAGTCGCGGACGAAGACGATCGGCAGCCCGGCGCGGCCGAGCTCGAGCACTCGTCGCGCGGTTGCGACGGCCATCGTGGCGACCTGGCCGCGGAACTGGTCGGTGCCGATGATCATCGCCTTGTAGGCGGGACCGTCGGGAGCCAGTCGGCCACCGCGGACCATGGCCAGCGGCAGCTCGAGCAGGGCCGGGGTCGCGAAGGAGTGGGTCCACCCGAGCGGGATGCCGTCGTTCGTCGCCCAGAAGGCGCCGATGCCCGTGGACGTCCAGCCCTTCTGCCGCAGGAAGACGACGTCGTACTTCGGCGTGCCGGTCTGCAGGACGAGCTGGGTGCGGGAGAGGTACGCCGCGATGTCGGGCATGTGCTGCCACTGCGGGGTGCGCGGCCCCCACGCCTCGCCGAAGCCGATCGCGCCGTTGTAGTAGGGCGAGAACGCGGCGAAGCCGGGCCACGTCACGCCGGGCGCGTCGGCGTAGGGGAAGCCGTGGATGATCGCCTGGTTCACGCCCGCGGCGAAGATGCTGTTGAGGGTGAAGAGCGCCTGGTTCTGCTGGGTGGGGCTGGCGCTGTTGCCGCCGAGCATCGTGTTGTAGGCCGCGCCGTTGTAGCAGATCGCCTCGCAGGACAGGATCGTGTGGCCGGCCATGTCGCGACCGCCCGCCATCACCCGGTAGTCGTCGAGGTTCTTGAAGCCGAGCGACTCGGTCTCGGGGATGTCGAGCAGTGCCGCGTGCTCCACCGTGTCGGTCTCGAGGCCGTAGGGCTGGACCCGCAGGCCCATGCCGAGCGTGCGGGCGAAGGCCTGCAGCGGGAGCAGGTGGTGGTCGCGGTAGAGGTCGGAGAGCACCTGGTTGTAGTCGTCGCGGACCTGGTTGGTGCGCAGGCTGTCGGTCGTCGCGGCGTTGGCACCGGTGCCGAGGTCGTAGAGGTACTTCTCCTTCAGCTCCATCACGACCGGCAGCCACGGGCGCAGGTCGTAGCCGGCGCGCTTCTCGAACTCCTCGAACATCCTCGGCGTCCAGATGGTCGCCTCCGTCTCGATCTCGAGCGAGTCCTCGAAGAGGTAGCCACCGGCGCGGCCGAGCAGACCGCGCAGCTCGCGGTCGAGGACGCGGTCCTCCCACAGGGCGACCACGGCCTGCGAGCCCAACGCGCTGAAGTGGTCGACGACGTAGGACCGCGGCGAGGTGTGCGGCGCGGCTTCGGGCTCCTGACCGGACCCACGCTGCCAGAAGGACAAGAGCACCCACGTCCCGCCGGCGGGCGCGGACGGCGCGGTCCAGGTGATGCCGCCGTCGACGACCTGGCCGAGCAGGTCGACGTAGGAGTCGGGGTCGACCTGGGGCAGCACGCGGGTGTTGGTCGAGGGGGTGTAGCGGTGCGCCTGCAGAGCCACGAGCGTCTGCTCGGTCACCGCTCCCTCGGCGTGCAGCACGGCGGCCGGGACGGGTCCGTCGTACGTCGCCCCGGCGGCGAGGTCGGCCAGGCCGTGCGCCAGCTCGGTGCAGGCGGCGTCGTCGTCCGGGGTGATGGTCGAGACGGCGGCCGGCCACGAGGGACCGACGGTGATGTCGATGCGCACGTCGCGCTCGGCGGCCCGGGCGAGCGCGGCCTTCACACCGGCGACCCACGGCGCCGTGCCCCACCCGTGCGACCCGACGTCGATGGTGATGTTGCGGGCGCGGAGGCTGTGCGTGACGTCGGCGACCTCGAGCACGCCGAAGCCGGCGTCGGCGACCTGGTCGACCTCGCGGGCGATCTCGACGGGGTCGACGAGGCCGTGCGGCCACCACCAGCGGAAGCCGGCAGCGGTCGCGGTGCCGGGCGAGGCGAAGCGGCGCACGAGGTCCTTGGGGAGCCATTGGGTGGCGGCCGAGGCGCCGCCAGGAGCGGCGGCCGCGGGCGTGGCGCTGGCGGCGGCCACGAAGCCCGCCGCGGCGGCGGACGCACCGAGGAGGGTGCGGCGGGTGAGGTGGGTCGGGCCGTGCTGGTCCATCGAGATCTCCTGTGGGGGTCAGGCGGTGGGGTCAGGCGGTGGCGGGTCCGACGCGGCGGTCGGCGGCGTCCCAGTCGAGGCCGGGGCGGGGGTCGTGACGTCGTACGTCGTGCGTCTCACGGACGAGGGCACGCATGGCGGCGAGGTCGGGCAGGTCGGCGCCGAGGGCGCGCGCCTGGACGAGGGCGTTGCCGAGCGCGGCCGCCTCGCCCGGGCCCGCCAGCACCGGTACGCCGAGAGCGTCCGCGGTCAGCTGGCAGAGCAGGTGGTTGTGGGAGCCGCCGCCGACGACGTGCACCACCTCGAGGTCCCGTCCGGCCAACCGAGCGGCGGTGCGGAGGTGGCGACGGTAGGCCAGCGCGAGGCTGTCGAGGATGCAGCGGGTGATCTCACCGGGGGTCTGCGGGAGCGGCTCGCCGGCGTCCCGCGCCAGCCGGACGACGCGCTCGGGCATCGGGTCGGTGGCGCTGCCCGGGCCCAGCAGGGACGGGTGGTTGATGTCGACGACGGTGCGCAGCGGCGCCGCGGTGCTGGCGTCGGCGAGCAGGGACGCGAGATCGGTGGCAGGGGTGCCGCGGTCGCGCCACGCCTTGAGGCACTCCGAGAGCACCCACAGGCCCATCACGTTCTTGAGGAAGCGGACGGTGCCGTCGACGCCGCCCTCATTGGTGAAGTCGGCCTCGCGGGCCTCCTCGGTGAGGACCGGCTCGTCGAGCTCGAGGCCGACGAGCGACCACGTGCCCGAGGAGATGTAGCCGAAGGAGGTGCCCGAGTCCGCGGGTACGGCGACGACGGCGGAGGCCGTGTCGTGCGAGCCGACCGCCACCACCGGCACGTCCGGCGCGAGGCCGAGGTCGGCCGCGACCTCGGCGCGCAGCCGCCCGACCACGGAGCCGGCGTCACGCAGCGGCGGCAGGATCGACCAGGGCAGCTGGAGACGGCGAGCCAGCTCGCTGGACCACTCCCCCGTCACCACGTCGAGCAGCCCGGTGGTCGACGCGTTGGTGCGCTCGGCGCCGACCTCGCCGGTCAGCCAGTAGCCGAGCAGGTCGGGCAGCAGGAGCATCGTGTGGGCCGACTCCAGCGCCGCGGTGCCGCGGGCGGCGGCGAGCTGGAAGACCGTGGTGAACGGCAGCTGCTGCAGGCCGTTGACGGCGTACTGCTCCTGCACGCTGACCGTCTTGGCGACCAGCTCGGGTACGTCGCGGGTGCGCGGGTCGCGGTGGCTGTAGGGGTTGCCGAGCAGCTCGCCGTCACGGTCCAGCAGGCCGTAGTCCACGGCCCACGAGTCGATGCCGATCCCGTGCAGCTCCCCGGTGCGCGCCACCTCGGCGACACCGGCCAGCACCTCACGGTGGATGCCGAGCACGTCCCAGAACAGCGAGCCGCCGACCGGGACGCCGCCGTTGGGGAAGCGGTGCACCTCCTTCAGGGAGAGGTGCCCCGGACCGACGCGGGCGGCCATCACACGACCGCTCGTCGCCCCGAGGTCGACGGCCGCGACGCGCAGAGTCATCGCAGGAACGCCGCCGCCACGCCCGCGTCGACGGGGATGTGCAGCCCGGTCGTGTGGCTCAGCTGGTCGGTGCAGAGCACGAAGACCGCGTTGGCGATGTTGTCCGGCAGGACCTCGCGCTTGAGGATCGTGCGCTGCGCGTAGAACTTGCCGAGGTCCTGCTCCTCCACGCCGTAGACCGCGGCGCGGTTGGCGCCCCAGCCGGAGGCGAAGATCCCGGAGCCCTGCACGACGCCGTCCGGGTTGACGCCGTTGACCTTGATGCCGTGCTCGCCGAGCTCGGCGGCCAGCAGCCGCACCTGGTGGGCCTGGTCGGCCTTGGCGGCGCCGTAGGCGACGTTGTTGGGGCCGGCGAAGATCGAGTTCTTCGACGAGATGTAGACGATGTCGCCGCCCATCCCCTGCTCGATCATCGCCTTGGCCGCGGCCTTCGCGACGAGGAACGAGCCCTTGGCCATCACGTCGTGCTGGAGGTCCCAGTCCTGCTCGGTGGTCTCGAGCAGCGAGCGCGAGAGCGAGAGGCCGGCGTTGTTGACGACGAGGTCGACACCACCGAAGGCCAGCACGGTGGCCTCCAGGGCCGCCTCGACGGCGGCGCCGTCGGAGACGTCGACCTGAACCCCGACGGCGACGTCGGCCGAGCCGATCTCGGCGGCCGCGGCCCGGGCCTTCTCCAGCGACAGGTCGGCGATGACGACGCACGCGCCCTCGGACGCGAGCTTCTTCGCGGTGGCGAGGCCGATGCCGGAGGCGGCGCCCGTGACGAGCGCGACGCGGGTCGCGAGCGGCTTGGGCTTCGGCATCCGCTGGAGCTTGGCCTCCTCGAGCGCCCAGTACTCGATGCGGAACTTCTCCGACTCGTCGATCGGGGCGTACGACGACAGGCCCTCGGCGCCGCGCATCACGTTGATCGCGTTGACGTAGAACTCGCCGGCCACACGGGCGGTCTGCTTGTCCTTGCCGAAGCTGAACATGCCGACGCCGGGCACCAGCACGATCAGCGGGTCCTTGCCGCGGATCGCGGGGCTGTCGGGCGTGGCGTTGCGGTCGTAGTAGCCCTGGTAGTCCTCGCGGTAGGAGACGGCGAGCTCCTGGAGGCGGGCGATGCTCTCCTCGACCGAGGCGGAGGCGGGCAGGTCGAGGACCAGCGGCTTGACCTTGGTGCGGAGGAAGTGGTCGGGGCACGAGGTGCCGAGCTCGCCGAGCCGCGGGTGCTCGGCGTGCCCGAGGAACTCGAGGACGACGCCGGCGTCGGTGAAGTGGCCGACCATCGGGCGGTCCGCCGAGGCGATGCCGCGGATCGTCGGGGCGAGGGCGGCTGCCTTGGCGCGGCGCTCGGCCTCCGGCAGGGCGGCGTACCCCTCGAGCGCCGGACCGAACGGCTCGGCCCTGGTGTGCTCAGCGATGTAGGCGGCGGCGGTGTCGATGAGCCAGAGGCTGTTGGCCTCGGCCTCCTCGCTCGTGTCGCCCCAGGCGGTGATGCCGTGGCCGCCGAGGATGCAGCCGCGGGCCTGCGGGTTCTTCTCCTTGATCTCGGCGATGTCGAGGCCGAGCTGGAAGCCGGGGCGGCGCCACGGCACCCACACGACCTGGTCGCCGAAGATGGTCCGGGTCAGCTCCTCGCCGTCGGCCGAGGTCGCGATCGCGATGCCGGAGTCGGGGTGCAGGTGGTCGACGTGCGCCGCGTCGACGAGACCGTGCATCGCGGTGTCGATCGACGGCGCGGCACCGCCCTTGCCGTGCAGGCAGTAGTCGAAGGCCGCGACCATCTCGTCCTCGCGGTCAACACCGGGATAGACGTCGACGAGCGCGCGCATCCGGTCCAGCCGCAGCACGGCCAGGCCGCCCGGCGTCAGCGTGCCGAGGTCACCGCCGGAGCCCTTCACCCACAGCAGCTCGACGTCCTCGCCGGTGACCGGGTCGGTCTCGGTGCCCTTGGCGGAGGTGTTGCCGCCGGCGTAGTTGGTGTTCTTCGGGTCGGCGCCCAGCCGGTTGGAGCGCTCGACGAGCTGCTCCACAGTGGGGTTGACGGTGGGCTTGATGTCACTCACGGTGCTGGTTTCCTTACGGGGTTGTGGGGGTCAGTTCCAGCCGGCTTGCGAGCCGCCGACGCGGTCGGCCTCGATCTGCTGCTGGTAGCCCGACTCGAGGTAGGCGCGCATCGGGTCGGCCGGCAGGCCGCGCTCCTCGCGCCAGGCCGCGAGGTCACGGCGTACGTCGGTGTAGAAGGCGTCCATGAAGATCTCGTTGGCACGCAGCACGTCGCCGGCGGACCGCGCCTCGTCGAGGGCCTCGGTGTCGAGGAGCAGCGCGCGGGCGGTCATCTCCTGGACGTTGAGCACGGAGCGGATCTGGCCGGGGATCTTGTCCTCGATGTTGTGGCACTGGTCGAGCATCAGCGCGACGTCGCTCTCGGTGCCGAAGCCGCCACCGCGGATCACCTCGACCATGATCCGGAACAGCTGGAACGGGTCGGCCGCACCGACGATGAGGTCGTCGTCGGCGTAGAAGCGGCTGTTGAAGTCGAACGAGCCGAGCTTCCCGAGGCGCAGCAGCTGCGCCACGATGAACTCGATGTTGGTGCCGGGCGCGTGGTGGCCGGTGTCGAGGCACACCTTGGCGCGGTCACCGAGGGCGGCCACGTGGGCGTACGACGTGCCCCAGTCCGGGACGTCGGTGTGGTAGAACGCCGGCTCGAAGAACTTGTACTCGAGCACCAGCCGCTGGTCCTCGGCGAGCCGGTCGTAGATCGTGCGCAGGCCCTCGGCGAGCCGGTCCTGGCGGGCGCGCATGTCGCCCTGGCCGGGGTAGTTGGTGCCCTCGGCGAGCCAGATCTTCAGGTCCTGCGAGCCGGTCTGGTGCATCACCTCGATGCAGGCGAAGTGGTGGTCGATCGCCTTCTGCCGCACCCGCGGGTCGGTGTGGGTCAGCGCGCCGAGCTTGTAGTCGTCGTCCTGGAAGGTGTTCGAGTTGATCGTGCCGAGCGCGACGCCCTGCTCCTTGGCGTACGCCGACAGCGCGGCGTAGTCGTCGACCTCGTCCCACGGGATGTGGAGCGCCACGGTGGGCGCGAGGCCGGTGAAGCGGTGCACGGCCGCGGCGTCGGCGATCTTCTCCTCGACGGTGCGCGGGGTGCCGGGGGTGCCGAACACCTTGAAGCGGGTGCCGGAGTTGCCGTAGGCCCAGGACGGCACCTCGATCGCGAGTTCGCCGAGCCGGTCGCTGATGGTGGAGAAGCTGGTCATGACGGGTCCTGAGCTGTGGGAGTGGGTGAGTCGGTGGCCGTGCTGGTGGGGGTGTGGGCAGCGAGCTGGTCCTCGAGGTGGAAGACCTCGGCCAGCTGCCAGAAGCCCTGGTCGGGCGGGAGGTCGAGGTCGACGAAGAACTCGGCCATCTCCGCCTGCCAGCGGGCGTTCACGTCGGTGCGGGCCATGCCCTCCTGCGCGGCGGCGAGGTCAGGCGTCTCGAGGTAGCCGACGAGCAGGCCGTCCTCGCGCAGGAAGAGGGAGTAGTTGGTCCAGCCGGTGTCGTGGAGCGCGCGGAGCATCTCGGGCCATACGGCGGCGTGGCGCTCGACGTACTCGTCCATGCGGTCCGTGCGGACCTGCAGGGTGAAGCAGGCGCGGTGCATCGCGGTCTCCTCTCCGTTGCCGGGGTCTGTCGTTGCTGGGTGGGGAGTCCCGGGGCCGGCGGCGGTTCGGGCCCGACGGCCCCGGGACGTTGGTGGTTCGACTCAGAAGTCGAAGTCGCCGATGTTGTCGGCGTCGAAGGTGAACGGCTCACCGAGCAGGACGACGCCGTCGGCGCCGACCTCGAACTCGCCGAGGTCACCGGCCTCGAAGGAGTCACCCTCCTCGCCCGAGATGTCGCCGTTGGCCAGGGCGGCCGCGGCGTAGGTGGCCAGGGCGCCGAGGTCGCTCGGGTTCCACAGCGCGAAGGACTCGACGGTGCCGTTCTCGACGTACTCACGCATCTGGTTGGGGGTGCCCAGGCCGGTCAGCGCGACCTTGCCCTTGGAGGAGGAGTCCGACAGGTAGCGGGCCGCGGCCGCGATCCCGACCGTGGTGGGCGAGATGATGCCCTTGAGGTCGGGGTGGTTCTGCAGCAGCGCCTCGGTCTGGTCGAAGGACTTCTGGTCGTCGTCGTCGCCGTAGACCGTGTCGACGAGCTCGATGTCGGCGTAGTCGGGGTTGTCGGCGAGCTCCTTCTCCATCATGTCGATCCACGCGTTCTGGTTGGTCGCGTTGGCGGCGGCGGAGAGGATGGCGATCTCGCCCTTGCCGCCGATCTGCTCGGAGATCAGCTCGAGCTGCTTGGCGGCGATGCCCTCGGCGGTGGCCTGGTTGATGAACAGGTCGCGGCAGTCAGGGTTGGTGTCGGCGTCGAAGGTGATGACCTTGACGTCGGCGCTGCGGGCCTCGTCGATCGCGTCGCACAGGGCCTCGGGGTCGTTGGCCGACAGGATCAGGGCGTCCTTGCCCTGCTGGGCGACGGTGTTGATGTAGGACACCTGGGCGTCGGGGCTGGCGGTCTCGGGGCCGACCTCCTCGATCTCGATACCGAGGTCCTCGGCTGCTGCCTCGGCGCCGGCGGTGCTGGTGTCGAAGTAGGGGTTGCCGAGGTTCTTCGGCAGCATCGTCATGCTGAGCTCGCCGCCGCCGTCGCTGCCGCTGTCGGAGCCGCTGTCGCCGCCGTCGTCGCTGCCGCACGCGGTGAGCGCCGCGGAGGCGGTGAGGATGATCGCAGCCAGAGCGATCGGCCGCCGGGTGTGGAACTTCATGTCGGTTCTGCCTTTCGGGTTCCTAGACGCCGGCGGATGCGGCGTTCGGGGTGGAGCTCGACTCCGGAGGAGTCGCTGCCTTGCGGGGCAACCTCGACGAGGTCCACGCAAGGACGCTGGGGAGGATCACCGAGGCCACGAGCAGCAGGCCGACGATGATGTTGGTGACGTTGACCGTCACGCTCTCCAGGCGCAGGGCGCTGGAGATGACGCCGATCAGCACGACGCCGGCGAGCACACCGTGCAGCCGGCCGCGGCCGCCGAAGATCGAGACGCCGCCGAGGAGGACCGCGGCGATCACCTGGAGCTCGTAGCCGGTGGCGTTGTCGCCGCGGGCCGATCCGTAGCGCAGGGTGAAGTAGATGCCGGCGAAGGCGGACACCACGCCCGAGAGGACGAAGAGGATGAACTTGGTCCGGGCGACGTTGACGCCGGTGAAGTGGGCCGCCTCGTCGTTGAGCCCGATCTCGTAGATGCCGCGCCCGAAGGTGGAGAAGTGCAGCAGCACGACGAAGGCGATGGTCAGCACCGCGAAGGGGATCATCACCAGCGGGATCCGCGACTCGCCGATCGTGTTGGTCGCGAGGTCGGACCACTTGTCGGTGAACTCGGTGATGGCAGTCGTGCCGAGCAGCCCGACAGCGATGCCGCGGAAGAGCGCCAGCGTGCCGATGGTGACGGCGAGCGACGGCAGTCCGACGTAGGCGATGAGGAAGCCGTTGAGAGCGCCGCACGCCAGCCCGGCCAGCAGGGCGAGGACCGCGGCGGCCGGGATCGACATGCCGCTGTCGTGGAAGACGCCGAGCAGCACGCTGCTCAGTCCCATGATGCTGGCGACCGAGAGGTCGATCTCGCCGGTGATGATGATCAGCGTCATCGGCAGGGCGATCAGCAGGATGGGGGCGATGTCCTGGAGGAGGAACTTCACGGTCAGCGGGCCGTCGAAGTTGTCGACGTTGATCGTCGCGTAGACGAAGACCGCGACGGTCAGGGCGATGACGGCCATCTCGCGGGTCAGGAGCCAGCGCCGCCACAGCGGCGCCGAGTAGTCGGCGTACGTGCGGGTCGGCGCAGCCGGGGCGGCCGGGGACTGGGTGGTCGTCATGAGTGGTCCCTCGATTCGGCGAGCTTGCGGGCCTGTCTGACGGCGAGGACGCGGTCGAGCACGATCGCGCCGAGGATCAGGGCGCCGACGACGGCGCGCTGCCAGAAGTCCTCGATGCCGAGGCTGGGCAGCGCCCGGTTGATGGTGACGAGCAGGAAGGCGCCGATCGCCGCGCCCCACACGGTGCCGCTGCCGCCGAAGATCGCGACACCGCCGATGACCGCCGCGGCGACGGCCTGCAGCTCGATGCCCAGGCCGACGCTCGAGCTCACGGTGCCGTAGCGGGCGGTGTAGAGGGCGCCGGCGAGACCCGCCAGCGCGCCGCTCAGGACGAACGCCGCGAGCAGGCGGCGGCGTACGGGCAGTCCGTAGAGGACCGCTGCGTCCGGGTCGGAGCCGATCGCGTAGAGCTCGCGACCACCGCGGGCGGTGTAGAGGTAGTAGCCGACGATCGCCAGGACGACGAGCGCGAGGATCGTGAGCAGGGGCACGCCGAGCACCGAGCGGGTGCCGAGCTGGAGGAACTCGCGGGGCAGGTCGCCGGCGTTGATCCGGTCGCTGCCGGCCCAGGTGAGCATGATGCCGCGGTAGATGTAGAGCGTGCCGAGCGTGATGACCAGCGCGGGCACACCGCCGTACGCCACCAGCACGCCGTTGACGAGGCCGAGGACCGCGCCGAGGAGCAGGCAGGCCGCCAGCACCGCGACGATCGGGATGTTCGGCTGCTCGATGAACAGCCGGCCGGTGAGGTAGGCGGTCAGCGCCATCACCGAGCCGACGGAGAGGTCGACGTTGCGGGTGATGATCACGACCGCCTGGCCGACGGCGAGCAGCAGGAGGATCGACGGGTTGAGCAGGAAGTTGCGCCAACCGTCGCTGCTGAACAGGAAGGCGTTGTTCTTCGTGGTGGCGAGCACGACGACGGCGACCAGCACGAGGAAGATCGACAGCTCGCGCGAGCGGAGCACGGTCGTCAGCGCGCGGCGGGTGGGCGAGAGCCGGCTCGGCTCGACGAGCAGCGCCTCGCTCGCGGACACCTCGGTGTGGGAGTCGTCGTGGCTCGAGTCCGGGCGCTCGATGTCGGTGTGGCTCATCGCGCGGTCTCCAGGTGGTGGGTGGCGGCGTGCATGACGGCCTCGGGGGTGGCGTCGGCGCGGTCGAGCTCGGCGGTGATCCGGCCCTCGCACAGGACGACGACGCGGTCGGCCATGCCGAGGACCTCGGGGAGCTCGGAGGAGATCATCAGGATCGCGAGGCCCTGCCCGGCGAGCTCGGAGAGCAGCCGGTGCACCTCGGCCTTGGTGCCGACGTCGATGCCCCGGGTGGGCTCGTCGATGATCAGCAGCTTGGGATGGGTGGCCAGCCACTTGGCGATGACGACCTTCTGCTGGTTGCCGCCGCTCATCGTCGCCGCGGTCATGTCCAGCGCGCTGGTCTTCACCTCCAGGCGTCCGGCCCAGGGGCCGGCGGCCCGGTTCTCCATGGAGGAGGTCAGCAGCCCGGCCTTCGCGATGCTGCGCCGGATGACCCCGGCGACGTTGCG
Organism: Nocardioides cavernae; assembly: GCF_016907475.1. Taxonomy (NCBI): domain Bacteria; kingdom Bacillati; phylum Actinomycetota; class Actinomycetes; order Propionibacteriales; family Nocardioidaceae; genus Nocardioides; species Nocardioides cavernae. Next base: position 120,717 of record NZ_JAFBCA010000001.1, read on the forward strand.
GGTGACCGAGGAGTCGATGACGAGGCCCTGCTTGCGGCGGTCCTCGGGGATGAACGCCATGCCGTCGCGGATCGCGGAGCGGGGGGCCTTGGCCTTCACCGGCCTGCCGGACACCGAGACCGACCCGGAGTCGTAGGAGTCGACGCCGAACACCGCCCGGGCGACCTCGCTGCGCCCGGCGCCGACCAGGCCGGCCAGTCCGACGATCTCGCCGGCGCGGACCTCGAGGTCGATGTCGTGGAAGACGCCGGCGCGGCTGAGGCCGCGCACCTGCAGGACCGGCTCGCCGATCTCGGCAGCCACCTTGGGGAACAGGTCGTCGACGTCGCGGCCGACCATCAGGGAGACCAGCTCGGACGGCGTGGTGTCGGCGATCGTCTTCGTGTCGATGTAGGAGCCGTCGCGCATGACGGTGACGGTGTCGGCGAGGTCGAAGACCTCGTCGAAGCGGTGGGAGATGAAGACGAGGGCACGTCCCTCGTCGCGCAGGCTGCGGGCGACGGCGAACAGCCGGTCGACCTCGACGCCGCTCAGCGCGGCGGTCGGCTCGTCCATCACGAGCAGCCGGGCGTCGAGCGAGATGGCCTTGGCGATCTCGATGATCTGCTGGTCGGCGATCGAGAGGCCCTCGGCCGGACGGCGGGGGTCGATCCGCACACCGAGCCGGTCGAAGAGCCGCTCCGCCTCGGCGTACATCGCCGGGCGGTCGATGCGCCGGCCGGCGGCGAGGATCTGACGGCCCATGAAGATGTTCTCGGTGACCGAGAGGTCGGGGAAGAGCGTCGGCTCCTGGTAGATCACCGCGACGCCCGACTTCTTGGACTCGGCGGTGGAGGAGAAGTCGACGGGCTCGCCGCCGAGCTCGAAGGTGCCGGAGTCGCGACGGTGCACGCCGGCGACGACCTTGACCAGCGTCGACTTGCCGGCGCCGTTCTCCCCGACCAGGGCGTGGATCGAGCCCGCCTCGACGCGCAGGCTGCCGGAGCGCAGGGCGACCACGGGCCCGAACGACTTGGAGACGTCGCGCAGCTCGAGCACCGGTGCGGCGGCGTTGCTGGCAAGCATGTGGCTCCTTGGTTTGAAAGGTTTCAATGAAACGGTAGGTGAGGGTCGTCACACCTGTCAACCGTCACCACGGGTCATTTGTGGGTCAGCGCCGGCTCGCCACGCCCGGGGCCGCGATGGCGTACGCTCCGGGTCGACAATCGTTTCAACGCCCGGCGCGACCCTCGTGACGACGGCGATGCGAGAGGGGGCTGTCGTGGCGAAGGCCTCGTCGGTCAAGGACGTCGCTGCGCTCGCCCACGTGTCGCTCGGCACCGTGAGCAACGTCCTCAACCGGCCCGAGCGGGTCTCCCCCGCCACCCGGGCGAAGGTCGAGCAGGCCATGCGCGACCTCGGGTTCGTCCGGAACGAGTCCGCGCGCCAGCTGCGCGCCGGGCGGAGCCGCACGCTGGCCTACGTCCTGCTCGACGCCCGCAACCCCTTCTTCACCGACGTCGCGCAGGGCGCGGAGCTCGCGGCCGAGTCGGCCGGCCTCTCGCTCTTCCTGTGCCACTCCGACAACCGGGCCTCCCGCGAGGGCGACTACCTGGCGCACCTCGTGGAGCAGCGGGTGCAGGGGATCCTCGTCACTCCGGTCGACCCGAACGCGGCCGTGCTGGACGACGTACGCCGCAACGGCACGCCGCTGGTGATCGTGGACCGCACGCGCGACGACGACCAGTTCTGCTCCGTCGCGGTCGACGACGTCCTCGGCGGGCGGCTGGCCGTCGAGCACCTCGTGGAGGCCGGGCACACCCGGGTCGCGTTCATCGGCGGCCCCGAGACGATCGGGCAGGTGCGCGACCGCCTCGCGGGCGCCCGCGAGGCCTGGGTCGCCGCCGGTCTGCCCGAGGACCAGCTGGTCGTGGTCGGCACCGAGGCCCTCACCGTCGCCGAGGGACGCTCGGCGGGCGAGCGGGTGATGGGGATCGCGAGCAGCCGACGCCCGACCGCGGCGTTCTGCGCCAACGACCTGCTGGCACTCGGCCTGCTCCAGCAGCTCAGCACCGCCGGCCTCACGGTGCCGGGCGACCTGGCCATCGTCGGCTACGACGACATCGAGTACGCCGCTGCCGCTGCCGTGCCGCTCACCTCGGTGCGCCAGCCGCGCCAGGAGCTCGGCCGCCGCGCCGCCGAGCTGGTGCTCGACGAGGCCGAGGACCCCGACCACCGGCACCAGCAGGTCGTCTTCACCCCCGAGCTCGTCGCGCGTCGCTCGACCCGGGGCTGACGCGCCCGGTCCCGAGCGTGCGCGCCTCCACTCCTTCCTGAGGTCAGGAGTCCGCTCGGTCTTGTGGGACTTCAGCGGTCGATCATGCGTTGCATGGCCTCGGGGTATCGGTCGCCCTGGACCTGCACAGACGTCGACGCGTCGTTCAGCTCCTCGAGGTCCCCGGCGGTCAGCTCGAGGTCGGCGGAGCCGAGGTTCTCGTCGAGTCGCTCGAGCCGCCTCGTGCCTGGGATGGGCACGATCCACGGCTGCTGGGCGAGCAGCCAGGCGAGGGCCACCTGGCCGATGGTGGCGTCCTTCCGCCCGGCGACGGCGGTGATCCGGTCGACCAGGGCGAGGTTCGCCGCCAGCGCCTCGCGCTCGAACCGCGGCAGCGTGGCCCGGATGTCGCCCTCACCGAACTCGGTGGCAGAGGTGACCTGACCGGTGAGGAAGCCGCGACCCAGCGGGCTGAACGGGACGAAGCCGATCCCGAGCTCCTCCAACGCGGGGAGGATCTCGTCCTCGGGCTCGCGCCAGAAGAGGGAGTACTCGCTCTGCAACGCCGTCACCGGCTGCACGGCGTGGGCCCGGCGGATCGTGCCGACCCCGGCCTCGGACAGACCGAAGTGACGGACCTTGCCGGCCTCGATGAGCTCCTTGACCGTGCCGGCGACGTCCTCGATGGGGACGTCGGGGTCGACCCGGTGCTGGTAGAGGAGGTCGATGGTGTCGGTGCGCAGCCGGCGCAGCGAGCCGTCGACAGCCGCACGGATCCTTTCCGGTCGGCTGGTGACACCGACCTGGTTGCCGTCCGCATCGAGGTCGAACCCGAACTTGGTGGCGATCACGACCTGGTCGCGGACCGGCTGGAGGGCCTCGCCCACGAGCTCCTCGTTGTGGAACGGACCGTAGACCTCGGCGGTGTCGAAGAAGGTGACTCCGCGGTCGACGGCGGCTCGGAGGAAGGTGATCATCTCGTCGTGCGGCGGACGTGGGCCGAACGACTGGCTCATGCCCATGCACCCCAGCCCGGGGGCGGAGACCTGCAGGCCTTGGCCCAGTACGCGTGTGCTCATGCTCGGTGGTCCTCTCGTGTCGCTGGTCGTGTGGTGGTTCAGGCCTGCCCGGCGGGGCGGAGCAGGATCTCGTTGATGGCGAGGTGGCGCGGACGGCTGAGGGCGAACGCGATGACCTCGGCGACGTCCGCGGCGGTGACCTCGGCGTGGTCGTACAGCTCCTGGACGCCCTTGCGGGTCTCGCCGTGGGTGATGTGGTCGGGCAGCTCGGTGGCCACCACGCCGGGCTCGACCAGCGTGACGCGTACGTCGGGCAGGAGCTCCTGGCGCAGCGACTCGGACCACCCGTTGACGCCCCACTTGGTCGCGGCGTACACGCCGTTGCCGGCCCGAGCTGTCCGGCCGGCCACCGAGGAGATGTTGATGATGTCCGTACCGCGCTCGCCGGCGCGGGCCTTGAGCTGGTCGAGGAACACCTCGGTGGCGGTGATCGCACCGAGCAGGTTGACCTCCACCATGTGCCGGTAGTCGGCGCGCTGGTCGGCGGCGAACGGGCCGAGGAGCATGACCCCGGCGTTGTTGACGAGCACGTCGGCGCCACCGAGGTCGTCCGCGACCCGCTGCGCGGCCGCGACGAGGCTGTCCCGGTCGGTGACGTCGGCGGTGATGGCGATGGAGCCGTTGTCGAGGTCCTCGGCCAGCGCCTTGATCCGGTCGGCGCGGCGGGCGAGCAGCGCGACCCGGTATCCGTCGGCCGCGAGCGCCCGCGCTGTGGCTTCGCCGATTCCCGAGGAGGCGCCGGTGACGACGGCGACCCGTGCGGTGGTGCTGGCGGTGCTGGTCATCGCTCAGGCCTCCGGGATGGCGCGGCCGAACGCCTCGAGGGTGATGTCTTCGGGCTCGGGTCCGCCGCGCTGGTCGGTGTCGAGCGCGTCGACGGCGGCCAGCTCGTCGGCGGTCAGGTCGACGTCGAAGACGTCGAAGTTCTCGGCGATGCGGTGGGCCTTGGTCGACTTCGGGATGACCGAGCGGCCCTCCTGCAGGTGCCAGCGCAGCATCACCTGGGCCGGCGACTTGCCGTGCGCCTCGGCGATGGCGCCGATGACGGGGTCCTCCAGGGTGCTGCCGTGGCTGCCGTCGCGGTAGAACGTGATGCCGCCGATCGGCGACCAGGCCTGGGTGAGGATGCCGTGCTCGGCGCCGAAGGCCTGCACCTGACGCTGCTGGAAGTAGGGGTGGACCTCGATTTGGTTGACGGCCGGCACGACCCTCGCCGTGTCGAGCAGCCGGGTGAGGTGGTCGACCATGAAGTTGCTGACGCCGATGGCCCGGACCTTGCCCTGCTCCAGCAGCTCTTCCAGCGCGCGATAGGCCTCGAGGGTCCTGTCGAACGCCGACGGGAGCGCCTGGTGGAGGATCAGCAGGTCGAGCTGGTCGACGCCCAGCTTGCCGGCGCTCTTCTCGAAGCCGTGCAGCGTCTCCTCGTAGCCGTAGTCGCTGATCCAGATCTTCGTCTCGACGAACACCTCGTCGCGGTCGACCCCGGAGGCGTGGATGGCTTCGCCGACCTCGCGCTCGTTGCCGTACGCCGCCGCGGTGTCGATGTGCCGGTAGCCGGTGCCCAGTGCGGCCTCGACGGCTGCGCGGGTCTCGTCCGGTGGGGTCTGGAAGACGCCGAGCCCCAGTGCGGGCATCTCGACGCCGTTGTTCAGCTTCAGGTGTTCCATGTCGTCATCTCCATGAGCTCTTGAGGTGTTCGAGGGTCGTGGTGCCTGCCTCCTCTCGACGGTAGGCAGGTGGTCGTCGTGGTGGGAGTGGCTGTCGCAACCCCCTTCGCCTGCTGATCAGGAACGACGACCGGGGAGGTTCATCTGGTCGAGCCAGTCGGCCACGGCTGCCGGTGCGTCCTCGCGCACTGTCTCGCCGCGGACGGCGAGGCCGGCGCCGATGTCGGCCCCGGGGCAGGCGGCGGCGTACGCGTCCTCGGCAGTACCAAGACCGCTGACGGCATACGTGACGAACGGGTGGACGGTTGTCGCGGTAAAGTCGTGGGCCTCGGCGAACGTGCGCATCAGCATCGGCGGGCGAATGTTCCAGATGGGACTGCCGGTCAGGACGGCGTCGTACCCCTCGACCGAGTCGAGCGGGTTGGCCAGCCCGGGGCGTGCGTCGGCGTCCTGTTCGTCGCTGTTGCGGGCGACGGTCGCGTCGTAGTCGTCCGGGTAGGGGTTGGCGGCCTCGAGGCGGTGCACGTCGTGCTCCACACCCAGGTCGTCGAGTCGGTTGCCGATGACGCCGGCCAGGACCTGCGTGTTGCCGACCTCGAGGTCGATGCGGTCGCCGTAGTAGTAGTTCTCGCCGGGTCGCGAGTAGTAGACGACCAGGACGCGCGCGCTCCCGGAGCTCGGGGACGGAGACGGCGGGCTGGCGCTCGTCGTCGGGCCGGCCGGGCCGGTGGTCGTCGACCCTGACGGGTCCGGGGCGGTGTCGGTCGCACAGGCGGCCTGTGCGCAAGCCATCGCCAGCGTGCCGCCGAGCAGGCCTCCGCGCAGCACGGTTCGGCGTCGGATCTCGGGGCGAGGGAGGTGGAGGTTCACGAGGAGAGGTCCTTCCCGTGGGGCAGCAGCAGGCTGAGGGCGGTGGTGACGGCGACCAGGGCCGCCAAGGCGACGAGGCTGACGCGCAGCCCGTCCATGAACCCGGCCAGGTGGGCGATCACGGCGCCGGCCGCGGCCACACCCATGGACCCGCCGACCTGGCGCGCGGTGTTCAGGACGCCGCTGGCGGTGCCTGCCCGGGGTGCCGGGACGGACTCCAGGAGCAGCGACGTCAGCGGCGGGACGGTGAACGAACCGCCGACTCCGACCGGCACCATGAGCGCCGCGACCGCCCACAGCGGCAGGTCCGCGGGAGCGAGCGCCAGTCCGAGGAGCCCGACGACCATCAGGACCTGCCCGCCGATGATCGGCACGCGGGAGCCGAAGCGGAGCGCGACCTTCGCTGCGGTGGGGTTCAGGGCGGCGACCAGTCCGGTCATCGGGAGGAACAGCAGCCCGGTCTCGAGTGGCGAGGCACCGCGGACCTGCTGGAAGTACAGGCTCTGCACGAAGACCACGCCGTAGAAGGCGGCCATCGTGAGGAAGGCAGCTGCCAGCGAGATGGCCACGGGCCGTGTACGGAACAGGTCGAGCGGCACCATCGGGTGCCGTCCGCGGGCCTGCGAGACCGCGAACCCGATCGCCCCGAGGGCGGCCACGCCGAACGCGGCGACCACGTCGGCGTCGTGGTAGGAGCGGCCGCCGCCCTCGATGACGGCGTAGGTGAGCCCGACCAGTGCCACCAGTGCCGTGGCCTGTCCGACCGCGTCGAAGGGGTTCGCCGTGCGCGGAGATGCCGGGACCCGTGACAGGAGTGCCAGCGCGAGCAGGCCGACAGGGAGGTTGAGGTAGAAGATGATGCGCCAGTCGATCTCGGTCAGCACCCCGCCGAGGACCGGGCCGGCCGCCGCGGCGACGGACCCGCCGAGGGCCCAGTACGCGATCGCCCGTGCCCGCTGTCGGGAGTCCTCGTACGCCTCGCGCACCAGGGCCAGGGACGTGGGGGTGATCAGTGCCGCCCCGACACCTTGGGCGACCCTGGCCGCCACCAGCGCGGGGAGTGAGGGCGCGAACCCGCAGGCGACCGAGGCGAGGACGAAGATGCCCATCCCGAGGCCGTAGCCGTGACGGGCGCCCACACGGTCCGACAGCGTGCCGGAGAACAGCAGGAGCGACGAGAACGTCAGCGTGTAACCCGTCACCACCCACTGCAGGCCCGACAGGCCACCGCCGAGGCTGGCGCTGATGTCGGGCAGGGCGACGTTGACGATCTGTGCGTCGAGCGCCACGACGAAGAAACCCAGCATCGCCACGCCGAGCGGAGCCAGGTGGTCGAGTCGGACAGTGGACGGCGCGCGCCCTTCCGCGACTGCGTCTGGCGCGCGGTCGGACAGCTCGGGGATCGTGACGGAGTGGGTGGCGGACGGCATGCAACGAGGAAACCGCGTTCTCGTCGTGCGTGGCAGTGACGGTCGTTCGGGGTACCACCAGACCCTCCCAGGCACGCCGCCGACCGACGTACGGTCGTGGCATGGCTGATCCCACCGGAGGCGCGGACAAGCGCATGGACAACCGCGCGGAGGTGCGCGACTTCCTCACCTCGCGCCGTTCCCGCATCACCCCCGACCAGGCCGGGCTACCGCTCTACGGCACCAATCGTCGTGTGTCCGGGCTGCGCCGGGAGGAGGTCGCCCTGCTCGCAGGTGTCAGCACCGACTACTACACCAAGCTCGAGCGCGGGAGCCTCAGCGGCGTCTCCGACTCCGTCCTCGACGCCGTCGCGGGCGCCCTCCACCTCGACGAAGCCGAACGCACCCACCTGCTCGACCTCGCCCGCACGGCGAACGCGGGCGGGCGAGCCCGCCGCGCAGCCCCCAAGCAGCACCTGAGGGTCGGCGTGCAACGCATCCTCGACTCCATCGACGCCCCCGCCTACGTCCGGAACGACCGGATGGACCTACTCGGCATGAACCGCCTCGGTCGCGCACTCATGCCGGACCTGCCGGACCCGACCGAAGGCCGGTCCAACCTCGCCAGGTACATGTTCCTCGACCCCCGGGCCCGCGACTTCTACGTCGAGTGGGCGTCCGTCGCCAAGGACTCAGTCGCGGCCCTCCGCATCGAAGCTGGCCGCAATCCCTACGACCGCCAGCTCACCGACCTCGTCGGCGAGCTCTCGACGCGCAGCGAGGACTTCCGCACCTGGTGGGCCAGCCACAACGTCAAGCTGCACCGAACCTCCACCAAGAAGATGCACCACCCCGTCGCCGGTGAGCTCGAGCTCACCGGCGAGGCGCTCCTCCTGCCCGGTGACCCCGGCCTCACGCTCGTCACGTACACCGTGGAGCCCGCCACCACGTCATTCGAGGCGATCAAGTTCCTTGCGAGCTGGGCTCACAGCTCGATCGGCGCACATCCATCGACCAGGACCTAGCCGCTGTCGCAAGAACCGCGTCGGGGCGGCTTCGGGCCTATGCCCCGTCCGGCCAGGAGCGGGCGGCGAGGACCTGGGTCGCCACCTCGAGGGCTGTGTGGCCGCCGGTCCGGGACACGTGGTCGAGCCAGTCCTCGGCCTCGTCGATGCTGAGCCCTCGGGTTCCCACCAGCAACCCGACGGCGGTGTCGATGACCAGGCGGGCCCGAAGCTGGGCCGGTGCGAGCTCGGCGCTCTGGAGGGCATCGAACGCGAGGTCGCCGTCCACCACCGAGGCGCCCCACACGGCCCCGACAGCGCGTTCGACGGCGGAGACCCGGCCGGCGAACACGTCGACGCGCTCGGAGTAGATCGTGACCACCGAGATCACCCTGGTCGACGTTGCCAGTCGCAGCGCGAGGCTGGACCGCATCACTGGATCGACGACGCGGCGCGACACCTCGGCCAGCGGGTCGACGAGGACCAGAGTGAGGTCCTCGTCGGCGAACCAGATGGCCACGGCGTCGGCCTGCGGTACGACCTCGGCGAGGGTCTCAGCTACCCACGCGGCCCTCGCGCCGAGGTCCTCGTCACCGGAGACCGCCAGCAGCTCCAACGCTTCAGCGCTCGCCGGCAGCGGCTCCATGCTCTCCGCCCGCCCGGCGTGCTCGACCGGGCAGCCGCGTGTCGCCCGACCCCGACGCCTCCGGGCACAGTACCCACGCGATGCACGGCCATCCGCGGTGGGCGTGAGGCCAGGAGCTCACCGGTCGCCGCGTGCTCCCGGGCGGGCCACCACTGCTGCACCTGCGTGCTGTCCCTCCTCGACCGCCCGCCTCAGGCTGAGGCCCTGTGCCAGCACGGCAGCGAGCGTCCCGACGAAGGCGTCCCCGGCACCCGTCGTGTCGACGACGAGATCCACCGTCGGCGCGGCGAGCCGGGCGGTCGCCTCCGCGCCGCTGATCGACGCTCCCCCGGCGCCGCGGGTGACCACCACCGACCTGCAGCCGTGTCGCCGGCGTACGGCATCAGCCAGGTCCGCGCCCTCTGCTCCTGACCCGTCGCAGGCCTCGACCGCCTCGTGCTCGTTGACCACGAGGGGGTTCGCCGCCTCGAGCGTCGCCGCCGCGAGGGGCAGCCAGGGGCCGTTGTTGACGACCACCCGGATCCCTCTCTCGCACGCCGCTGCGGCAGCGGCGTCGACCACCGCGGCCCCGACCTCCGACTGCAGGAGCACGACGTCCGGGGCCGCGCTCCCGCGGTCGGACAGCGCCGCGACGACACGACGTACGTCGAGGTGGCCGTTGGCACCGGCGTCCACCACGATGGCGTTCTCACCGGACGGGGAGACCATCACGAACGCCGTCCCGGTGGTCCGCCCACGACAGGTCTCCACTCCCGACACGTCCACTCCGGCCGCGACCAGCGCGTCGACCTGGGGCGCGCTGTCGCCGTCGTCGCCGACCGCTCCCAGGAGGCGGGTCGCCGCACCGGCCCGAGCGGCCGCCACTGCCTGGTTCGCCCCCTTGCCACCGGGCGAGCGCTCGACGCCGTCGGCGAGGAGGGTCACCCCTGGCACGGGGAAGCCGGGCACGTGCACCACGATGTCGACGTTGATCGAGCCGACCACCACCACCGAGCTCATCGTGCCTCCTCGCGAGTGACCGTCAGTCCCGGTCGTGGTGGTCGCCGGCGTAGTGGACCGCGCGGTTCCGCCCGGTTTCCTTCGCTCGGTAGAGCGCCGCATCCGCGCGCTCGATCACGTGCTCGAGGCTCGACGTGGGCTCGAGCGGGGAGATGCCGAAGCTGACCGTCGGGAGCACCACCTCGCCGAGTGGCGACCGCCGTGCCATCTCCTCGCTGATCGCACGCGCCACCTCGTCGGCCCGGTCGGAGTCGGCGCCGGGGAGCAGCAGGACGAACTCCTCACCGCCGTGACGAGCCACCACGTCGCTGACTCGTACGGCGCTGCGACACGAGTCGGCGAAGGCGACGAGCGCGTGATCGCCTGCCTGGTGACCGTGGATGTCGTTGACCTGCTTGAAGTGGTCGAGATCGGCCATGATCAGCGAGCCCGACGTGCCGTGTCGCCTCCCGGCGTGGAGCGCCACCTGCGCGTGGTGCACGAAGCCCGCTCGGTTGAGCAGCCCGGTGAGGGCGTCCCGGTGCGCCGCGTCGCGAAGCACCGCCTTCTGCTGCTCCTCGCTCAGGGTGGACATGCCGAACGACACCGTGGCCAGCAGCGCAGTGGTGATGAGGGTGGTGACGGCCTCCCCGAAGACCGTCGTGAACGGTGGCTCGGCGGGGCCGACGGCCAAGAACGCGATCCAGCGACCGAGGTAGAACACGGCCGCGCCGCTGGACATGGCCGCGAGGGCCCAGACCGATGCGCGGTACGAGCCGCCGTCGACCTGCGCGGCGTAGCTCTCGGCCACCAGGCGCCAGAGCTCGCGGGCCGCCAGGGCGAACTGGATCCACATGGCCGCGAGGAAGGTCGCTCCGCCCGCCCACACGTCGCCTCCCGGGCCACCGAGCGTCGTTGCGATCGCCACGACGGCGGGTGCGATGAGCAGTAGCCGCCACGGGAGCGAGAGCTGTCGCAGGGACCGGGCGCCCGCCCACACGCAACCCACACCGAGGGCGATGAGGGCGTTGCCCAGCGGGATCGCCCACGACTGGTGGACGGTGCCGGTGAGGAGGAACGCCACGGCCCCGACGAGGAACGCCACGAGGGACGCGCACCACCACGCCGCGTAGGCGGACCGGCCGATCCGGTAGGTGATCGCGAGGAAGAGCACCAGCAGGACAAGAGCCTCGAGGGCGAATGAGATGCGCAGGCTGTCGGTGTCGAGCATGGTCCACTTCCCGGTCCGAGTCGGGCGAACCGCCATGGTCTCAGTCGCGACCGTGGGCACGCCACCCGGCCCGCCGGAGGTGCCGGTGCCGATGCGCGAGCTCCTCAGCGCGCGACACTGAGGTCGTCGACCGCCCGCGCCAGGCTGTCGACGAAGTGGTCGACGTGCGTCTCGTCCCAGACGAGTGGCGGCCGCACCTTCAGCACGTCGCCGCGGGGACCGGTGAGACCGGCGAGGGCACCCTGGGCGACGAGGGCCTGGAGCAGCCGGTGGGCCGTCGGCCGGTCGACGACGTCGATGCCGGCCACCAGCCCCATCGCGCGCACGTCACCGAGCACGTCGGTCGCAGCCGAGAGGTCGCGCAACCGCTCGGCGAGGTGCGCGCCCGTGACCAGCGCGCGCTCGGGCAGCCGCCGGTCCTCGAGAACGTCGAGCACGGCGTTGCCGGCGGCCGCGGCCGCCGGGGTCGCGGCGAAGGTCGAGAAGTACTCCCAGCGCTCGGCGAACCGGTCCACGATCTCGCGCCGCGTCACCACGGCACCGATCGGGTAGCCGGCGCCCATCGGCTTGCCGAGGGTGACCAGGTCGGGCACGACACCGGACTGCGCGACGCGCCAGAGGCCGGGTCCCGTGCGGCCGTAGCCGATCTGCACCTCGTCGGCGAGGTAGAGGGCGCCCTCCGCGTGGGCGCCGGCGAGCAGGCCCTCGACGTACGACGCGGGGGCGTCGTGCACGCCCTCGCTGGTGAAGCCGGAGTCCGCGAGCAGCAGCGCCGGACGGTGGCCGCGGGCCGCGACTTCCTGGGCGGCGGCGCGCACCATCGCGGTCGTCGCCTCGACGCCGAGGTCCCTGCCCGCGATCGGTGCACGGAAGGTGCCGACCGCCTCGGGCAGGTGCCCCGGCGGCCACTCGTTGGAGCTCAGGTCGGCCATCCAGCGGGTCGTCCCGTGATAGCTGTGCTCGACGATCAGCGCGCCGGTCCCGCCGGTCACCTCGGTGGCCAGCCGCCAGGCCAGCTCGTTGGCCTCGGTGCCCGAGGTCGTGAAGAGCACCGTGTCGAGTCCGGCCGGCATGGTTGCGACCAGCCGCTCGGCGAGCTCGACCACCTCCGGGTGCAGGTAGCGCGAGTGGGTGTTGAGTCGGCCGAGCTGGCGACTCACGCGGCGGACGACGGTCGGCTCGGCGTGCCCGACGACCGCCACGTTGTTGTAGGCGTCGAGGAACCTTCGGCCCGACGCCTCGGTCAGCCACGCACCCTCGCCGCTGACGATCTGGAGCGGCCGGTCGTAGAACAGGGGCGCGACGGTGCCACCCATCGCGTCGGCCCTGCGGGCGGCGACGTCGTCGCCGGGGTCAGCGGCCCGGGTGCCGGCCAGGCGGTGCAACCTCTGCGCCAGCTCGCCGGGTGAGAGCCGCGCCAGCTCGGCCGTCGTACGCGCGTTGGCGTCGTCGTACTGGGTGATGTACGCGGTGTTGTCGAGGTGGGTCGCGGCGCGGCTGCGGGAGATGATCGTGCTCAGCGCGAGTCGCGACAGCACCAGCTCGCCGAGGACCTCGACCTCGTCGTGGGACAGCGGGCGCACGCGTTGGTAGCCGCGGAGGGTCGCGCCCGCGAGCTCCCACACCGAGCACACCTGGGTGTCGCTGGTGTTGCGCAGCACGGCAGTGAGCGCGACAGCGAGGTCGGCGACATCGGCCGTGTGGTGCATGTCGCCGAAGTCGATGATCCCGGTGATCGCACCGTCGATCGCGAGCAGGTTGGTCAGCGTGACGTCAGCGTGGTGGACCCCGCTGGGCAGCGCGGCAAGTCGGCTCAGGACTGCGGTCACCCTGTCGACGACGGCGCGCAGCGGATCGTCGTCCACGAGCCCGGCTGCCGCCGCCACGGACGGGAGGGCGCGTACGTCCCAGTCGAGCTCGCGGCTGCCGGCGGCCGGGTGGAAGAAGCCCTGCAGCGCGCGGGCCGTGCGAGCCGTCGCCGAACCGACCTGCTCGGCGAGTTCCTCCGTGACGACCTGCCCCTCGAGCGGGGTGCCCGGGACGGTCGTGATGAGCCGCACGAGGCAGTCACGGCCCTCGTCGTCGACGATCGTGACGACGTCGGCGCCGTCGCGCGACGGCACCACCCGCGGGATCGGCAGGCCCGGGTCCGTGGCCTCCACGTGCCGCATCGCGGCGACCTCCATGTCGACCAGCGCCCGGAACTCGGCCGGGTTCGACACCTTCAGGACGTGGCTGTCGCCGACGAGGACGTTGACGTCCCTCTCGCTCGAGAGCGGCGATACGTCGGCCGGCTCGATGCCCCAGTGCGTCTCCAGCACCTCGCGCACGAGCTCCGGGGTGAGCCGGGGAGGCTGTTCGTCCAGCACGTCCACGATCCTCGTTCCTCCCTCTGCATGGCGATCAGCAGCGTGCGAGGAACAGTAGGGCAGGTCGTCCGTCGGCGCCTCGCTCGTCACGATCACCCTTCGGTGCGCCACCATGGCGAGGTGAGCAGGCCGACACCCCACGTCCGGATCGACCGCGAGGTCCTCGAGCGCAACATCGACGCGATGCAGCAGACGGCCGAGGCCGCCGGACTCGCCCTGCGCCCGCACGCCAAGACCCACAAGTCGCTCGAGGTCGCGCGACTCCAGCTCGCGGCGGGGGCGATCGGCCTCACCGTCGCGACCGTCTCCGAGGCGGAGGTCTTCGCCGAGGTGTGCGACGACCTCTTCGTCGCGTACCCGCTCTGGGTCGACGACGAACGGGCCCAACGCCTGCGCGGCCTCCTCGGCACGTCCGTGGTGACCGTCGGTGTCGACTCCGTCGAGTCTGTCCGGCAGCTCGCGCCCCTCGCCGCCGGCGGGCTGCGCGTCCGCATCGAGGTCGACAGCGGCCACCACCGCAGCGGCGTACCGGCCGGCGACGCCGTGGACGTCGCGACCGCCGCGTCCGAGGCTGGCCTCGCGGTCGACGGCGTCTTCACGTTCCCCGGCCACTCCTACTCCCCCGACGCCCGCGCGTCCGCCGCCGCGGACGAGCAGCGTGAGCTCGGCGCCGCCCGGGACGCCCTGGTGGCGGCGGGAGTCCCGTGCCCGGTGGTCAGCGGCGGCTCGACCCCGTCCGTCGAGTACGCCCGGGGCGACGTGCTCACCGAGGTCCGACCCGGTGTGTACGTCTTTGGCGACGCCCAGCAGTGGGAGCTGGGGGCCACGACACCCGAGCAGGTCGCGCTGACGGTCGTCGCCACCGTCGTCGGTCGCTACCCGGACCGGGTGGTCCTGGACGCCGGCAGCAAGGTGCTCGGCGCCGACCGGTCCTCGTGGGCCACGGGCCACGGACGCCTGCTCGACCACCCCGACGCCGTGATCACCGCCCTGTCCGAGCACCACGCGACCGTGACCGGCTTTGACGCACCTCGCGGCACCCGCGTACGTGTCGTGCCCAACCACGTCTGCAACACCGTCAACCTCGCCGACGAGCTCGTCCTGGGCGATGGGACGTGGCGCGTCGACGCGCGGGGCGCCAACACCTGACGGTCGGGTCGGCCGACGGCTTGCCGAGCAGTGCGGCCGGCCCGGTCACGGTCAGCCTGAACAGAGAGCCTCGGACTCGATCCCGGGACGCAGTCGGTCACTCCGGCTCGCCGGCCTGCTCCTGCTCGTCCGTGGCGAGCCGCGCACTCTCCGCGACCTCCAGGTACTGCTCCGCGCTCAGGTAGCGCCGCATCGCGGCCTCGATCGCCGTCACGGAGGACCCGCGGGACGACCCGACACGGTCCTTCGCCTCGTGCGCGGCGCTCATCGCCTCTGCCCTCGACATGTCGTTCATGACCTCACCTCCCACCTGCTCCCAGCACATCGCTCGGAGGTGCCCGTGCGAAGTGCCGTTGTTCCCGGTGTGCCGGGGCTTCTCGAGATGCTGGTCCCGGGACGGGGACCATGAGACAGCTCACCGGGACGCAGAGACTCCCCCAGGGTCTCGGGTCCCCGGGGGAGTCGGAGCCGCCTGTCAGAATCGAACTGACGACCTAGTCATTACGAGTGACTCGCTCTACCGACTGAGCTAAGGCGGCGTGGCCCGCCGAGCTGTGCTCGAAGGACCGCGGGTGAGTATACGGAGCACGCCGGGCCGGACCGAAATCCGGGGGTTCGGCCCACCCGCTAGGTTCGGCAGTGACCGCAACATCTCACCTCAGTCAGGAGACATGATGCCCACTCGCACCGCACGCACCGCCTGGACCGGCGGACTCCAGGACGGCTCCGGCCAGGTCGAGCTGACCAGCTCCGGCGTCGGCACCTACGACGTCAGCTTCCCCAAGCGCGCGGCCGAGGACGCCGACGGGACCACGAGCCCCGAGGAGCTCGTCGCCGCGGCCCACTCGGCCTGCTACGCGATGTCGCTGTCCAAGCTTGCGGCCGACGCGGGCGGGACGGTGCACGCGCTCGACGTCACCGCCGACGTGACGCTCGGCCCTGACCAGGAGGCCGGCGGCGTGAAGCTGACCGGCATCAAGCTCACCGTCCGCGGCGAGGTAGGGGGCATCGACGACGCCGCCTTCAAGGAGGCGGCCGCCCAGGCGAAGGTCGGCTGCCCGATCAGCAAGGCGCTGACCGGGGTCGAGATCACACTCGACGCCGCCCTCGAGGGCTGATCACCACGGGTCAGCCGACGACGGCCTCACGGCGCAGCTCGGCCAGCCGCTCGCGGAGCGCCGGGTCGCGCATCACCTCGGCCACGGTCGGGCAGTCCGCGGGGCCGGTGGCTCCGGGCACGCACAGGCTGCACATGTCACCCGGTCGCAGCGGGCACCGCGCGTCGACGTACGCCATGCCTCCACGCTAGGCACGCCTGCAGACGCCACGTAGGGCCGAAGGTCCCGTCGGTTCAGCAGGTGGTGCCGTCGGCGGGCACGTCGCCATCGAGGAGGTAGTCCTCGACGAGGGTGTCGATGCACTCGTTGCCGGCGTTGTAGGCGGTGTGGCCGTCGCCGTCGCGCTCGACGAGCACGCCGGAGTCGAGCTGGGCCGAGAGGGCCTGCGCCCACTTCAAGGGCGTGGCGGGGTCACGGCTGGTGCCGAGCACCACGATCGGCGCGGCGCCCTCGCCGCGGATCGTCAGCGGCTCCTCGCTGGACGACACGTCGATGCCGCGGCACAGGGCCATCCCCCAGGCGAAGATCCGGCCGAAGGTCGGCGAGGCCTCCTCGAACTCGGGGTACAGCGACGGCACCTTGCCGAACGGCACCGACGACGGGTCGTCGAGGCAGTTGATCGAGTAGTTGGCCTCGACCGAGTTGTCGGCGTAGCTGCCGTCGGGGTTGCGCGAGGCGTAGGCGTCGGCCAGCGACATCAGGGCGGAGCCCTTGCCCTCCAGCGCGGAGGCGAGCGCGGTGCTGAGCAGGAACCAGTAGTCGCGGTTGTACAGCGGGGTGATGACGCCGTAGAACGCGTTGCCGACGGTCAGCTCGCGGTCGCCCGCGGGCAGGGGCTCCTCCTCGATCGACTCGAGCAGCCCGGTGATCGTGGCCATGCCCTCGTCGACGGTGTCGCCGAGGAAGCAGTTGTCGGTCGTGTCGAGGCAGTTCTGCACGTAGGCCCGCAGCGCGGTCTCGAACCCGGTGGCCTGCTCGAGCGCCAGCGACCGGGCGTCGAGGGAGACGTCGACCGCGCCGTCGAGGACGAAGCGGCCCACCTTGTCGGGGAAGAGCTCGGCGTAGGTCGCACCGAGCTTGGTGCCGTAGGAGGCGCCGAAGTAGCTCAACGTCTCCTCCCCCAGCGCCGAGCGGAGCACGTCCATGTCGCGGGCGGCCTCGGTCGTGGTCACGTGGCCGACGACCGGGCCGGAGCCGGCGACGCAGCCCGGGCCGAAGGACAGCACCGTCGAGCGGTAGTCCGCGCGCTCCTCGGCCGTGTCGGGGGTCGGGTCACCGCCGAGGTAGTCGTCGAGCTCGGCGTCGCTGAGGCAGTCGACAGGGTCCGAGGCCCCGACCCCGCGGGGGTCGAAGCCGACGATGTCGAAGCCGTCGAGCAGCGGCTCTCGGAACATCTGCCCACCCGCGGCGGCGTACGTCGTCCCGCGGGCGCCGGGACCGCCCGGGTTCACCACGAGGGAGCCGACGCGCGAGCCCTTGGCGGGGACCCGGAGCAGCGCCAGGTCGATGGTCTCCCCCTGCGGGTCGGCGTAGTCGACCGGCACCGTGAGGAAGCCGCAGTCGTGGTCGTCGTCGCTCTCGCAGGGCTGCCAGTCGATGCGCTGCGCGTAGAGGTCGGCGAGCTCGGGGGACGGCGCCTCGGTGACCGCTGCAGGCGGTGGAGTGGTCGGGGACGGGGTCGGCTCCGCGGCCGGCGAGCCGGGGGTGGGGCCCTGGATGGCCAGTCCGACCGCGATGAACGCGGTGAGTGCCAGTGCGAGCACGGCGATCACCGCGACTGCCTTCTTCATCAACGTCCTCCGGGCAGCCGCAGCGCGACCGTCATCGACTCCAGCGCCAGCTGGGGCGGCACGTTGAACTCCAGCATCTGCTCGCGCGCGGTGAAGATCGCGTCGATCATCCGCAGCAGCTCCTCCGGCGAGGCCGCCCGCGCGACGACCTGCACGTCACCGCGCAGCTCCTCGTTGACCAGCAGCCCGGGCGCACCGACGGAGAGCGCGATCGCGTCGCGGTAGACCGAGACCAGGTCCATCAGCGCGCGGTCGATCACGTCGAGCACGCGGCGCTTGGCCTTCTGCTTCTGCAGCTTCTCCAGCCCGGCGAGGGCGGCGCGGTAGGAGCGGCTCGTGGTGTCCTTGCGCTCGCTGCCGAAGATCGCCTGCAGCTCCTGCAGCTCGCGCCTCTCCGCGTCGGCCGTGATCGCCTCGGTCTCCTCCTTGGCGAGCTCGGCGAGGTTGGTCGCCGCGGTCATGCAGGAGCCCAGCGAGGTCAGGCGGGCGGGGATGCTGATCACCTCGCGCCGACGGGTGCGGGTCTCCTCGTCGAGGGCGAGGGCGCGGGCACGACCGATGTGGCCCTGGCTGGCGCGCGCGGCGAAGCCGGCCATCGTCTCGGAGATGCCGTCGTTGCTGTGCAGGAACGCCGCGACGTCGCGAGTGCCGGGCGTCGCGAGCGTCAGGGTGCGGCAGCGGGAGCGGATCGTCGGGAGCACGTCCTGCACGGTCGGCGCGCACAGCAGCCACAGCGTCTTGGGCGTGGGCTCCTCGATCGCCTTGAGGAGGGCGTTGCCGGTGCGCGGGTTCTCCGGGGTGCCGAGCCGGTCGGCGTCCTCGATCACCACGATCTGCCAGCGCCCGATCGCGGGAAACTTCGCCGCCGACTGCACCAGGTCGCGCATGTCGTCGACGTAGAGCACCGAGGTCTCCGACCTCACCCAGGTGATGTCGGGGTGGGTGCCCTTGATGCCGAGGCGGCACGCCTCGCACTCGCCGCAGCCGGTCCGCTGCTCGCACTGCAGCGCAGCCGCGAACGCGCGGGCCACGTTGGACCGGCCGGAGCCGGGCGGCCCGGTGAACAACCACGCGTGGGTCATGCCGACCCCTGCGGCGGCGCGCTGGAGGACCTCTATCGTCGGACGCTGGCCGACGAGGTCGGACCAGACGGTGCGGGTCGCTGGACTGGTCGGGGTGGTCACGCGCGCTCCAGGAGAGGTGCGACCCGCTGCTGGATCGCCGCGGCGATCTCCTCGATCGGGGCCCGCGCATCCAGTACGACGTAGTGGTCGGGGTCGGCGGCGGCCAGCCCGAGGAAGCCCTGCCGGACCCGCTGGTGGAACTCCAGCGACTGCCCCTCGATCCGGTCGCGGCCGGTGAACCGGTCGAGCCCCGCCTGCGGCTCGAGGTCGAGGACGACGGTGAGGTGCGGGCGGAGGTCGCCGGTGGCCCAGCGTGCGACGGCCTCGACCTCCGCGACGTCGAGCGTGCGGCCCGCACCCTGGTAGGCCAGCGTCGAGTCGACGTAGCGGTCGGTGATGACGACCTCGCCGCGCGCGAGCGCGGGCAGGACGACGTGGTCGACGTGCTCGGCCTTGTCGGCGGCGTAGAGCAGAGCCTCGGTGCGGTCGGACAGGTCACCGGTCGCCGGGTCGAGGACGATGCGCCGCAGCTCCTTGCCGACCGAGGTGTCGCCGGGCTCGAAGGTGAGCAGGACGGCCTCGCCGCGCTCGACGAGCCAGTCGCGCAGCAGGCGCGACTGGGTGGACTTGCCGGCCCCCTCGCCTCCTTCGAAGCACACGAAGAGGCCGGTCTCCGAAAACACGCCTGCGCTCACGGGGGCCACCCTACGGGCGGGCTCCCACAGCGCCGGAGACGCGCGGGCACAACGTCCGGGCACGCGCGGGGGCACGCGTGACGCGAGCTCCCGGGGGCCGAGTTGTGTCCGCGCGTCTACGCCCGCGCTCGATCGGTCGGACGGACCCAACGCCGGTCGCGGCCGACCCGTCAGGCGCGCGCCGGTGCCGGAGCGGTGCGTTCGGTCCGTACGACGGTCACCAGCCCGTGGAACCCGCGCCAGCCTCCGAACACGTGCCGCACGAGGAGGCAGGAAAGCAGTGGCCGGCGGCAGGTCAGGACTTCTTGGCGGTCTTCTTCGCCGCGGTCTTCTTGGCGGTCGTCTTCTTCGTCGCCGTCTTCTTGGCGGGAGCCTTCTTCGCGCCCTTCTTGGCGGCCTTCTTGGCCGGGCCGCGCTCACGACGCTCGGCGAGCAGCTCGGCCGCGCGCTCGAGGGTGATCGACTCGACGGTGTCGTCCTTGCGGAGCGTGGCGTTGTACTCGCCGTCGGTGACGTACTCGCCGAAGCGGCCGGCCTTGACGATCACCGGCTGGCCGGAGACGGGGTCGTTGCCGAGCTCCTTGAGCGGCGGGGTGGCCGCGCCGCGACCGCGCTGCTTGGGCTGGGCGTAGATCGCCTTGGCCTGGTCGAGGGTGATGTCGAAGATCTGGTCCTCGCTGGTCAGCGAGCGCGAGTCGGTGCCCTTCTTGAGGTAGGGCCCGTAGCGACCGTTCTGCGCGGTGATCTCGGTGCCGTCCTCGTCGGTGCCGACGATGCGCGGCAGGTCGAGGAGCCGGACCGCCTGCTCGAGCGTGACCGTGTCGAGGGTCATCGACGCGAAGAGCGAGCCGGTGCGCGGCTTGGCCGACTTGGGCGCGTCGTCGGGCAGCAGCTCGGTGACGTAGGGGCCGAAGCGGCCGTTCTTGGCCACGATCTGCAGGCCGGTGTCGGGGTGGTTGCCCACCACCTGCTCCTCGCCGGCCGGGTTGGCCAGGAGCTCCTTGGCCTTGGCCACGGTGAGCTCGTCGGGCGGCAGGTCGTCGGGCACGTTGGCCCGGACCGGGGCGCCGTCGCCGTCCTCGGGCGCCGGACCCTCGACGTACGGGCCGTAGCGACCGACACGGAGGTCGATCCCCTCCCCGATCGGGAAGGTCGCCATCTCCTTGGCGTCGATCTCGCCGAGCTCGGTCACCAGCGTCTTGAGGCCCACGACGTCACCGGCGCCGTAGTAGAACTCGCCGAGCTCGGTGGCCCGGTCGGCGCGGCCGCCCGCGATCTCGTCGAGGACGTCCTCCATGTCGGCGGTGAACTCGTAGGACACCTGCCGCGGGAAGTGCTCCTCGAGCAGCCGGATCACCGAGAACGCCAGCCACGCCGGCACCAGCGCGGTGCCCTTCTTGTAGACGTAGCCGCGGTTGAGGATCGTGCCGATGATCGACGCGTAGGTCGACGGGCGGCCGATCTCGCGGTCCTCGAGCTCCTTGATCAGCGTGGCCTCGGTGTAGCGCGAGGGCGGCTTGGTCTCGTGGCCCTCGGGGCTCAGCGTGGCCGCCGACACCGCCGCACCCTGGGTCAGGTTGGGCAGGCGGGTCTCGGCGTCGTCGCGCCGCTTGGAGGCGTCGTCGATGTCCTCGACGTAGGCCTTCAGGAAGCCGTGGAAGGTGATCGTGCGACCGCTCGCGCTGAAGACGACGTCGCGGCCGTCGGCGGCGGCGCCGCCGATGCGGATCGTCACCGAGTTGCCGGTGGCGTCCTTCATCTGCGAGGCGACGGTGCGCATCCAGATCAGCTCGTAGAGGCGGAACTGCTCGCCGGACAGGCCCGTCTGCGCCGGGGTGCGGAACGACTCGCCGGCCGGCCGGATCGCCTCGTGCGCCTCCTGCGCGTTCTTCACCTTGGAGGCGTAGGTCCGCGGCGAGTCGGGCAGGTACTCGGCGCCGTACAGCTCGCGCACCTGGTCGCGCGCGGCACCCACCGCGGCGTCCGAGAGCGTCGTGGAGTCCGTACGCATGTAGGTGATGAAGCCGTTCTCGTAGAGCCGCTGCGCGACCGACATCGTCACGCTGGCGCTCATCCCGAGCTTGCGGCTCGCCTCCTGCTGCAGCGTGGTCGTGCGGAAGGGGGCGTACGGCGAGCGGCGGTAGGGCTTGGACTCGACCGAGCGGACGTCGTACGTCGTGTCGCTGAGGCCGGCAGCCAGCGCCTCGGCGTCGGCGCGGGAGAGGTGGGCGCGCTGGGCCTTGCCCTTCAGCTCGCCGGTGTTGTCGAAGTCGGCGCCGCGGGCGACGCGTACGTCGTCGAGGCTGTAGAGCTTGGCGGGGAACATCCGCGGGTCGTGGCCCGTGCCGGCGTCGAAGGTGGCGTCGAGGTCCCAGTAGGAGGCGACGCGGAACTTCATCCGCTCGCGCTCCTTGTCGACGACCAGCCGGGTCGCGACCGACTGGACGCGGCCGGCGGAGAGGCCGGACATGACCTTCTTCCACAGCACCGGGGAGACCTCGTAGCCGTAGAGGCGGTCGAGGATGCGGCGCGCCTCCTGGGCCTCGACGAGGTCGTCGTTGATCTCGCGGGGGTTCTCGACCGCGGCGAGGATCGCCGACTTGGTGATCTCGTGGAAGACCATCCGGTGGACCGGCAGGCCCTTCGGCGGCTTGAGCTCGTCGAGGAGGTGCCAGGCGATCGCCTCGCCCTCGCGGTCCTCATCGGTGGCGAGGTAGAGGGCGTCGGCGTCCTTGACCAGCTTCTTGAGCTTGGCGATGTGGCTCTTCTTGTCGCGCGGCACGACGTAGTAGGGCTCGAACCCGTTGTCGACGTCGACCGCGAGCCGGCCCCACGGCTTGTCCTTGATCTTGGCCGGGGTGTCCGCGGCGTTGTTGGGCAGGTCACGGATGTGACCGATCGAGGACTCGACGACGTAGTCCGCGCCCAGGTAGCCGCCGATGGTGCGGGCCTTGGCCGGGGACTCGACGATGACGAGCTTTGCCACGTGTGTTTGCTCCCTCAAGTTCTTGCTGCGGTGTTGCTCAGCGCGGCAACGGTAGCGCCAGTTCGCGAGATCGCCACCCCTCGGCCGTCCGCAGGGGCCACTGCGGGTCCGCCCCGGGCACGGCTCGGGCCCCACGTCACGAGGACGTGGGGCCCGAGCGGGTCAGGCTGCCGGACGGGTCAGAAGTCGAGACCGTCGAGGTAGCGGAACCCCGTGTTGGCGGTCGCGGCCGGCCAGAAGTCCGGGGTGTCGTTCTCCACGATGTACTCCTCGACCTGGTGGGCCTTGAAGATCGTCGGGAAGTCGATGACACCGAGACCGAGGTCGGCCATGTCACCGGGGGTCTGGCCGTACAGCAGAGCCGCGTCGGCACCGTGGCGGTCCTTGACGTGGTACTGGCGGACCTCCTGTGGGGCCGAGTTGATCACGTCGATCGCGAACTGCAGCGGGTCGGCCGCACCCGTGTTGACCCCGCCCGTGTAGGCCCAGTAGAGGTCGACCTCGAGGTGCACGAGCTTGGGGTCGAGCTCGCTGGTGAGCACGTCCCACGGCGTCTCGCCGCCACCGAGGTCGATGGTGAACTCGTGGGCGTGGTTGTGGTAGCCGTAGCGCAGGCCGCGCTTGCGGGCGGCGGCCGCCTCGGTGTTCATCTGGTCGGCCCACATCTGCCAGTCGCTCTTGCTGTTGGAGTTGAGGTAGGGGACGTTGATGTACTTCTGGCGGAACGTCTGCGCGTCGTCGAGCTTCGCATTGAGCTTCGCCGGGTCGAGGACGGGTCCGTTGGGGGTGGTGGTGCTGATCCCATCGTGGCTCGACGAGGCCCAGATGCCCCGGGCGTCGAGCGCGGCCTTGAACTGGGCGGCGGTGTAGCTGTAGAGGCCGGCCCGCTCCACGCGCTCGTAGCCGTACTTCGCGAGCTGGTCGAGCATCAGCTGGATCTCGGCGTCGGTCGTCATCTTCGCGCGCAGCGTGTAGAGCTGGATGCTGATCAGGTCGGTCGGCACCTCCTTCTGCCGTCCGTGGCCGTGACCCTTGCCGGGGTGCTGGCTGGGCTTGGCGGCCAGGGCCGGGGAGCCTGCGGCGAGCACGGTGGCTCCTGCTGCGCCTGCCACGGCACCGCGGAGCAGGCCGCGGCGGCTGGCGCCCTTCCTCTCGAGCGACTCGCGCAGGGCGGCGTCGCCGTCATATCCGAAACACATGTGCTGCCTTCTTCCTGGTTTTCTCGGGGGGTTCTCGGGATGTCGGGGGTGGACCGGGGGTGCACGGGGAAAGGCGGGGGCTGAGGCGGACCCGGGGTGACCCGGGTCCGCCTCGCCTCGGATCAGCCGGCCGGCTCGAGGACGACCTCGTCCGAACCGCTCAGACCGGGCTCGGAGCCGGTGTCGGTGTACTCCGCGACGAAGACGGCCGCGAGGTCGTCCGTGGCGGGGTCGTGACCCTCGGGCACCGAGGTGGTCAGCGATCCGGTGCAGCCCGAGGCCGTGGACTGCGGGTGGCCGTGGGTGTCGTGGCCCAGCACGTAGGTCACGGTGACCCGGCTGCAGTCGACGGGCTCGTCGTCGGTGACCCTGACCTCGTACGTCACGGTGTCGCCGAAGCTGAACGCCTGGCCCGCCACCGGGGTGACGAACTCGACGACCGGGGCCTCGTTGCCGACGACGACGTCGACGTCGGTCGAGGCGCGGCGCCCGCCCTGGTCGGTCACCGTCAACGTGGCGCGGTAGCTGCCGTCCTCGGTGTAGGTGTAGGACCCGCTGGCCTTGCGGCTGTCGACCTTGCCGTCACCGTCGAAGTCCCAGGCGTACTTCAGCTTGGTGTCGCCGTCCGGGTCGGTGGTGCCCTCGCTGGAGAACGCGACCGTCAGCGGCGCCTTGCCCGCTGTCGGCTCGGCCGTGATCGCCGGGACCGGGCTGCGGTTGCCGCCCTCGCCGATGTAGTCGATCCGGGACAGCTGCGCGTCGGGGTTCTCGGCGAAGTAGCCGTCGCCGTACTCGAGCACGTAGAGCGCGCCGTCGGGGCCGAACTCCATGTCCATCGGGTTGTCGGTGACGATGTCGGGGACGACGTCCTCGATCGCGGCGACCTCACCGTCGTCGAGGTGGAAGCCCTTGATGTAGTCGCGGGTCCACTCGTAGAACAGCGGGGTGTCGTCGTAGCGCTCGGGCCAGGCAACGGGGTTGCGACCCTTGGTGGCCTTCTTGTCGAACTGGTACGCCGGACCCGCCATCGGGCCGATGCCGCCGGTCTCGAGCTCGGGGAACTCCGGGGAGAGGCCGTAGCCGTACCAGACCTCCGGCTGCTCCACGGGCGGCAGCTCGCGCAGGCCGGTGTTGTGGATCGAGTCGTTGACCGGGGCGTCGCAGTTGAACTTCGCGCCACTCGTGCGGGTGGCGAAGTCGAAGTCGTTGTAGGGCAGCTCGGCCGTGGCGCAATAGGGCCAGCCGTAGTTGGACGGCTCGTCCACGACCGCCCACTTGCCGTGGCCGGCGGGGCCGCGGTTGGGGTCGGCGTTGCGGGCGTCGGGCGAGTAGTCGGCGACCCAGATGTCGTCGGTGTCGGGGTCGATCTCGATGCGGAACGGGTTGCGCCAGCCCATCGAGTAGATCTCCGGGCGCGTCTTCGGCGTGCCGGGGGCGAACAGGTTGCCCTCGGGGATCGTGTAGCCGCCGCCGGCCTTGGGCGTGATCCGCAGGATCTTGCCGCGCAGGTCGTTGGTGTTGGCCGAGGTGCGCTGGGCGTCGAAGGCGGGGTTGCGGTCGGCGCGCTCGTCGAGCGGCACGAAGCCGTCGGACTGGAAGGGGTTGGTGTCGTCACCGGTCGACAGGATCAGGTTGCCCGCCGAGTCGAAGACGATGTCACCGCCGACGTGGCAGCAGATGCCGCGGTCGACCGGGACGTCGAGCACCTTCTGCTCCGACCCGGTGTCCACCTGGCCGCCGGAGTAGCGGAACCGGGAGACGGTCAGGTGGCCCTTGTAGGGCGCGAAGTCCGCCGCCGTACCGGTCTCCGGGGCATCGCCCTCGTTGATGGAGGCGGTGGCCGGGTCGTCGGCCGGGGTGTCGAGCGGCGGCGAGTAGTAGAGGTAGATCCACTTGTTCTTCTTGCCGTCGTACCCCGGGTCGAGGGCGATGCTCTGCAGGCCCTCCTCGTCGTGGAGGTAGACCGGGATGCGGCCGGCGACGCTGTTGACGCCCGTCTGGGCGTCGTTGTGCCAGATCACGCCCGCGCGCGTGGTGTGCAGCACGTCGCCGTCGGGCAGCACGGCGAGGTCGATGGCCTCGCCCGGGTGGTCGTTGAGCGTGACCTTCTGGAACGCCCCGGCGGGCGGGGGCGGGGCGGTGTCGTCGTGGCCTTCGTGGGCGCTGGCCGCGGTGGTCGCCGCCAGCATGGGCAGGCAGAGGGCGGCGCCGACGGCGGCCGTGAGCCCAGTGCGATAAGGATGCTTCATTGGGGGGTCTCCTGTTCCCGAGGTGGCTGGGAGCCGACTAGCAACGTAGGCACGTGACCCGCGTCACGTCAACGAGCAGGCGACTTTTGCTCGCCTGTCGACACAAGTACCTCGCTTCGGAGACCACCCGCAGCGGTGGGCCAGGGATCAGTCGAGGACCAGGAAGCCCTCCCCCACCAGCTCTCGCACCACCGGCAGGTAGGTCTCGTGCAGGTCGGCCTCGTCGCGCTGCAGCAGCGCGGCGATCGCCCCCAGCAGCTGGCCGAGCGCCAGGTCGCCGTCACTGGCCCCGACGAGGGCGGCCTCGACGGTGTCGGCCGTCCGCGCGCGCCGGAAGCCGCGCTGCTGACGGAGGACGATCGCCTCCGGGTCCTCCGCGCCGGGCCGGCCGACCGTCTCCTGCTGGACGTCCTCCCGGGCACGCAGCACGCTGCGGAGCAGCTCGTCGTCGGTGAGCCCGCGAAGCGCCGTCGCCGCCTCGCCCCACTCGTGGATCGCCGGGCCGATCGGTTGCTCGACGTCGTACGGCCACTCGAGGAGGTCGTGGCGGCCTCCCCCACCCAGCCGCACGTTGATCCAGCCGAACCCGACGCCCTCGATGCCCGTGTCCTCCAGCCACGACAGCCACGTGTCGTAGCGCTGGGCGTAGTCGGGACGCCCGTGGTGCCCGCTGTCCTTGAGCCACAGCTCGACGTAGGCCGCCGGGTCCAGCGTCTCGCGCTGCACGACCAGCGCGTCGCAGTCGTCGCGCAACCACGACCCGAGCCGCTCGTCCCACGGTCGCCCGTCGACGATCGCCCAGTTGGCGAGGACCTGCAGCCAGCCACCCTCGGTGAGGTGGTCGGGCCCGGTGCGCACGATGTGCTCGACGACGCGGTCGCCGGGGAGGCCGGAGTCGCGGTAGACCAGCCGCTCGCCGGTCGCCGGGGAGATCACGAACGGCGGGTTGGTGGCGATGAGGTCGAAGCGCTCGCCGGCGACCGGCTCGAAGAACGAGCCGTCGCGGACGTCGACCTCGACCTGGTTGAGTGCGGCGTTGAGCCGGGTCATCCAGAGCGCCCGCTCGTTGACGTCGGTCGCGACGACGGAGCGCGCGTGCGCAGCGAGGTGCAGTGCCTGCACGCCGCACCCGGTGCCCAGGTCGAGCGCGCTGCCGACCGGCTCACGCATCGTCAGCTGCGCCAGGCTCGTCGAGGCGCTCGAGATGCCCAGGACGTGGTCGGGGCCGACCGCGACCGGGGCTCCGTCGAGGCCGGGCGTGAGGTCGGAGACGACCCAGAGGTCACGGTCGCGTCCTGCCTCCGAGGTGGCGTAGGGCCGGCAGTCGGTGCGGGCCGCGACCTCGCTGACGCTCTGCTCCAGCAGCCCGGCGTTGCACAACCGGTCGACCAGGCCGGGGAGCGCCCGCTCCGCGTCGTCGCGGGCGACCGGGGTCTGCAGCAGGAAGAGCCGGACCAGGGTGTCGATGGGCGCACCCGACGTCGTACGACGCAGGGCGGGGAGGGTCTCGTTGCGTCCGAGCGCCCGGTGCGCCTCCTCGCCGATCGCCTCGGCGACCCGGTCGTAGGTGAAGTCGGCGGCGAGCAGGGCCTCGCGCAGGGGCCCGGCGAAGTCGAGGTCGGACGGCATGGTCCCAGCCTCGCAGGTCGTCCCGGCCCCGTACGAAAGCGTCATGGCGGCCGGTCGCCGGAGCGACCAGCCGCCATGACGTCTGGAACGGGCCTGGGTCCTTGAAGGGGTCAGGCGTGGTGCGGAGCGAACGACGAGGACCCGGTGTTGTCACCGTCGTCCGCGATCGCGACCTCGCGCTTCTTGGAGATGACGACCGCAACCGTGATGATCGCGACGGCGACGAGGGCGATGACGATGCGGAGCGCGTCGTTCTCGTCCTTGCCGACGCTCAGGGAGACGATCGCGCTCGCGATGAGCAACGAGACCAGGTTCATCACCTTGATGAGCGGGTTGATGGCCGGGCCGGCGGTGTCCTTGAACGGGTCGCCGACGGTGTCGCCGATGACGGTGGCCTCGTGCGACGGGGAGCCCTTGCCGCCGTGGTGGCCGTCCTCGACCAGCTTCTTCGCGTTGTCCCACGCACCGCCCGCATTGGCGAGGAAGACGGCCATCAGGGTGCCCGCACCGATGGCACCGGCGAGGAAGCCGGCGAGCGCGGTCACACCGAGACCGAAGCCCACGGCGACCGGAGCAAGCACGGCCAGGATGCCGGGCGTCACCAGCTCGCGAAGCGAGTCGCGCGTGACGATGTCGACGACCTTGCCGTACTCCGGGCGGCCGGTGCCCTCCATGATCCCGGGGATCTCGCGGAACTGGCGGCGGACCTCCATCACGACCGCACCGGCAGCGCGGGCGACCGCGTTGATGGCCAGGCCGGAGAAGAGGAACACCACGGCCGCGCCGAGCAGCACGCCTACCAGGACGGCCGGGTTGTAGACCTGGAAGTTGAGGATCTCGTCGGACCCGGACTCGGCGAGTGACTCGGCCACCGAGGTGGCGTACGAGCCGAACAGCGCCGTCGCGGCAAGCACGGCCGTCGCGATCGCGATGCCCTTGGTGATCGCCTTGGTGGTGTTGCCGACGGCGTCGAGCTCGGTGAGGATCTGCGCCCCCTCCTCGCTGACGTCGCCCGACATCTCGGCGATGCCCTGGGCGTTGTCGGAGACCGGGCCGAAGGTGTCCATCGCCACGATGACGCCGACGGTGGTGAGCAGGCCGCAGCCGGCGAGCGCGACCGCGAAGAGCGACACCGTGAGCGTCGCACCGCCGAGCAGGAAGCCTCCGAAGACGGCAGCACCGATGACGAGCGTCGTGTAGACGGCCGACTCGAATCCGACGCTCAGGCCGGA
This sequence comes from Nocardioides cavernae, assembly GCF_016907475.1. NCBI lineage: Bacteria > Bacillati > Actinomycetota > Actinomycetes > Propionibacteriales > Nocardioidaceae > Nocardioides > Nocardioides cavernae. The sequence continues at coordinate 149,395 of NZ_JAFBCA010000001.1, forward strand.
GAGGATCACCGTCGCCGGACCGGTGAGGGAGGTCTTCGCGACGTCCTTGACCGGGCGGTACTCGGTGCCCGTGTAGTAGCCGGTGAGAGCGAGGATGCCGGCGGCCATGACGATGCCGATGACGACGGCTGCTGACGCGATGAAGCGCGGGTCGCCCTCGGCGGAAGCCATGTCGAGACCGGTGATGTTGGTGAAGTCGCTGAAGGATCCGGGCAGGTAGGAGTAGGACAGGATCACCGAGGCGAGCGCGCCGACGCCCGCGGAGATGTAGAAGGCCCGGTTGATCGTGGTCAGGCCGCTCTCGCTCGCGCGGGGCTTGGTGATGTAGATGCCGAGGACGGCTGTCAGCGCGCCGATCGCGGGGATCAGCAGCGGGAAGACCAGGCCCTTGTCGCCGAAGGCGGCGGCGCCGAGGATCAGCGCGGCGACCAGCGTGACGGCGTACGACTCGAAGAGGTCGGCGGCCATGCCGGCGCAGTCGCCGACGTTGTCGCCCACGTTGTCGGCGATCGTCGCGGCGTTGCGCGGGTCGTCCTCCGGGATGCCCTGCTCGACCTTGCCGACCAGGTCGGCGCCGACGTCGGCGGCCTTGGTGAAGATGCCGCCACCGACGCGCATGAACATGGCGAGCAGCGCGGCACCGAAGCCGAAGCCCTCGAGCACGTGGGGCGCCTCGTCCTTGAAGAGCAGCACGACGACGCTGGCGCCGAGCAGGCCGAGGCCGACGGTCGCCATGCCGACGAAGGCGCCCGTGCGGAAGCCGATGACCATGGCGGGGTCGCGGCCCTCCGTCTCGGCAGCGGCGGCCACGCGCAGGTTGGCGCGCACGGCCAGGCTCATGCCGAGGTAGCCGATGGCAGCGGAGAACCCGGCACCGACGAGGAAGAAGATGGAGCGGCCGATGCGGACGGTCATGTCGTCGGCGGGCAGTGCGAACAGGACCACGAACGCCACCGCGGCGAAGATCCCGAGCGTGCGGAACTGCCGCTGCAGGTAGGCGTTGGCGCCCTCCTGGACGGCCTGGGCGATCGTCTTCATGTTGTCGGTGCCCTCGCCCGCGGCGAGCACCTGCGACCTGAACATCGCGGCCATCCCGAGCGCGCCGAGCGCGATCAGGGCGACGACGACGACCAGGACGAGGTTGCCACCTTCGAGCTCGGGCGTCGCAACGACCGCGGGCAAGATCCCCGTCATGCGTGTCCTCCTAGGACTGGAAAAGATCCGTGAACGCGCCGGAGTCTACGCAGACGTGACCCAGATCACGGATCGGCGTGACCCACACCACACCGGGGTATCGGATTCGATCGTGACAAAACCCCTCCGGACACGTCCGGAGGGGTGACGACGGGCGTCGGTGGGCTCAGGCGCCGGGCGCCAGGCCGACGGAGTCGTGGATCACGAACACCTTCGCGAGGCCGGTGATGCGGAAGATCTTGAGCAGACGCTCCTGGGTGCAGACCAGGTCGAGCGAGCCGTCGTGGGCACGGACCTTCTTGAGCCCGCCGACGAGCACGCCGAGGCCGGTGGAGTCGAGGAACTCGACGGCCTCGAGGTCAATGACGATGTCGTAGGTGCCGGCACCGACGAGCTCGGTGATGCAGTCACGCAGCTTGGGTGCGGTGTAGACGTCGATCTCGCCGCCGACGGCAACGACGGCACGGCCGTCCACCTCGCGTGTCGCAAGGGTGAGATCCACGACTGCTCCCCGGTCCCCGAACTCGTTCGGACAGTGCGCCTTCGGGCACGCAGGTGCCCCTTCGTTCTTCCGGGTGGTATCAAACCACGAGTCACAAGGGTTCCGCAGGACTCCTCCGCACATCACACCCCACGCCGCCTCGGGCGGCGTCCCCGCCCTTTGCCAGACTTCACGAGGTGAAGCCCTCCCGCCCCGGCGTCCTGCCACCGGTCGACGCGCTCGTGCGTCGACTCGCCGGCGTGCCCGGTCGGGAGGACCGCCTGCGCCACCTGGAGGTGCTGCCCGCCCGCGAGGCAGTGCACGAGGACTGGCCGGAGTGGGTGCCCGACGACGTTCGCGGGGCGTACGCCGCCCAGGGCGTCGCGCGACCCTGGCGGCACCAGGTGGTGGCGGCCGACGCGGCCCACGCCGGCGACCACGTGATCGTCGCGACGGGCACGGCGTCGGGCAAGTCACTGGCCTACCAGCTGCCGGCACTGTCGGCGATCCGCGCGTCCCGCGGGCCGCGCGGCGAGCGCGGTGCGTCGGTGCTCTACCTCGCCCCGACCAAGGCGCTGGCCCACGACCAGCTCGCCGGCCTGTCGTCGCTCGGCCTCGACGTACGCCTCGCCGCGCACGACGGCGACAGCTCGCGCGAGGAGCGGGACTGGACGCGCGACTTCGGCGAGTACGTCCTCACCAACCCCGACATGCTCCACCGGTCGCTGCTCCCCTCACACCACCGGTGGTCGCGGCTGCTCGGGTCGCTGCAGTACGTCGTCGTCGACGAGTGCCACCACTATCGCGGCGTGTTCGGGGCGCACGTCTCCCACGTGCTGCGTCGCCTGCGACGGGTCTGCGCGATGTACGGCGCCCACCCGACGTTCGTGCTCGCCTCGGCGACCGTCGCGGAGCCGCAGGTCACCGCGTCGCGGCTGACCGGGCTCGACGTGGTCGCGCTGACCCGCGACGACTCCCCGCGCGGGCAGGTGTCGCTCCTGCTCTGGGAACCGCCGTTCACCTCCCATGCCGGCGAGAACGGCGCGCCGGTGCGCCGGGCCGCGTCGTCGGAGGTCGCCGACCTGCTCGCCGACCTGGTCGCCGAGGACGTGCGCACCCTCGCCTTCATCCGCTCGAGGCGCGGCGCCGAGCAGGTGGCCCTGTCGGCGGCCGAGCTGCTCGCCGAGGTCGACCCGTCGCTGCCGGACCGGGTCGCGGCCTACCGCGGCGGCTACCTCCCCGAGGAACGAAGGGCGCTCGAGGCGGCGCTGCGCCGCGGCGACCTGGTCGGGCTGGCCGCGACCAACGCACTCGAGCTCGGCATCGACATCAGCGGGCTCGACGCCGTGCTCATCGCCGGCTTCCCGGGGACCCGGGCGGCGTTCTGGCAGCAGGTCGGACGGGCCGGGCGGGGTGCGCAGGACGCGCTCGGGGTGCTGGTCGCGAAGGATGACCCGCTCGACACCTACCTGGTCACCCATCCCGACAAGCTCATCGGTGCGCCGGTCGAGGCGTCGGTCTTCGACCCGTCGAACCCGCACGTCATGGGTCCGCACCTCTGCGCGGCCGCGCAGGAGCAGCCGCTCACCGAGGCCGACCTGCCGCTCTTCGGAGCCACCGCCCGCGACGTCGTCGACGAGCTGACGACCCTCGGGCTGCTGCGGCGGCGGCCGCGCGGCTGGTTCTGGACCGACCGGGGCCGGGCGGCCGACCTGGCCGACATCCGGTCGGCCGGCGGGTCGCCGGTGCAGCTGATCGAGGCCGACACCGGTCGGGTCGTCGGCACCGTCGACGCCGGCGGTGCCCACAACCAGGCGCATCCCGGCGCGGTCTACGTCCACCAGGGCGAGACCTGGCTGGTCGAGGACCTCGACCTCGAGCACCACGTCGCGACCATGCACCGCGACGAGCCGTCGTACTCCACCACCGCGCGGGAGGTCACCGACATCAGCATCGTCGCCACCCGCGAGCGCCGCTCGTGGGGCGGGTGCGAGCTGTCCCTGGGCGAGGTCGACGTGTCGCACCAGGTGGTCTCGTTCCTCAGACGGCGCCAGCCCGGCGGCGAGGTGTTGTCGGAGGAGCCGCTCGACCTCCCCGAGCGCACCCTGCGCACGTCTGCGGTGTGGTGGACGGTGCCCGACGACGTCGTCGCCGAGGCCGGCCTCGCCACGCTCGACGTGCCGGGTGCGGCCCACGCGGCCGAGCACTGCTCGATCGGCCTCCTCCCCCTCTTCGCGACGTGCGACCGCTGGGACATCGGCGGCGTCTCCACGGCCCGCCACGCCGACACCGGTGTGCTCACCGTCTTCGTGTACGACGGCCACCCGGGTGGGGCCGGCTTCTCCGAGCGTGGGTTCCACACGGCCGTCGCCTGGCTCACCGCCACGCGCGAGGCGATCGCCAGCTGTGAGTGCGCCAGCGGCTGCCCGTCGTGCATCCAGTCACCCAAGTGCGGCAACCAGAACAACCCGCTCGACAAGGACGGCGCGATCCTGCTGCTCGACGCCCTCCTCGCGGGTGCACCGCACGTGGACGGTTAGGGCTAGATTCGACTCATGGTCATCCTCGGTCTCGGGCTCATCATCCTCGGCGGCATCGCCGTGCTCTCCGCCCTCTTCGTCAGCGAGCCGGGCAGCGGTGGGGAGCTCCTGGGCTTCAACGTCACCACCCTCGAGTCGTTCCTCGTCGGGGTGGCCGCCGGCGCAGCCATCCTGTGGGGCTTCGCGATCCTCAAGTGGGGAACGAAGCGGAGCCTGGCCCACCGCCGCGAGCGCAAGGAGCTCACCGAGCTCAACCAGAAGCTCGAGCGGGTCGAGGCCGAGCGCCGCACCGAGGACCCGGAGCGCCGCGACACCACCCCCTGACGCCTAGCCGGGACCGGCGCGCGCCTCGGCGGTCACCCTCACCTCCTGCCACGGGACGTCCGGGCCGGCCACCGAGACGGTGACCCGGATCGCTCGACCGTCAGGCGTGCACGCATCGAGCACGGCTGCGTTGCGACCCGCGACCCTGTCGGCCGCGGCGCAGGCGTCCGTCGGATCGCTGACGTCCGCGAGCGCGGACGCCCCCGCGAGGGCAGTGAGGTCGGCTGCCGCCTGGGCCCGGCGTTGGGCCGTCACGAGGCCGCCGGCCGCTGCCAGGCCGACCATGACGAACATCAGCACGCCCGCCATCGCCACCACGAGCACCGTCACCCCGCCTCGCTCCTCACGGGTCCCGGATCCGCGCATCACGACTCCTCCACGACCGCGACGGCCTCCGCGGAGACGGTCACGCCGGGCAGCGAGCCGAGCAGGCCGCCCGGGCCCGTGACCCGGGCGCTGGTCGTCACCACGACGTCGGACTCGCCGACCTCGACCCGCACTCGGGCACCCTCGGGGGCGATCCGGACTGCGACGCCCTGCGCCGAGGCGACGTCGTCGCCGCGGGCGACGGCGCGGGCGGCCTCGCGGGAGGCGTCGATGACGCGCACCTGTGCCGCGCCGACCGCCAGCATCCAGACCAGGCCGGCGGTCAGCGCCACGAGGAGCGGGATGCCCAGCGCGAGCTCCGCAGTCGCCGCACCCGACTCCGGGCGAGTCCGTCCCCCGCGAGACCACACCGCGCTCACCCGATGCCGAGCAGGCCCATGACGTGCTTGAACAGCCGCCCCAGCAGCTGGTCGCCGAACGCGCCGGTGAGCAGCGTGTAGAGCAAGCCGGCGAACCCGGCCCCGGCGGCGGTGCCGACGGCGTACTCCGCTGTCGTGATGCCCGCCTCCATGCCGGACCTGTCCGACCGGGCCGACCTGCCCGACCCGCCCCACCTGTTCCGTCCGAGATGACGCGTGACCTTCATCAGTTCCCCTGTCGTCGCGGGGCTCCCGATGAACCCCGACCGACACCCAGCCTGCGAGGACCGCGGGCCTCCTGCACGGCCACGGACGCGAGCCTGTGGAGGACGCCCGCATCCGCCGCCCTGTGGACGGCGGGCGGCCCGTCACGGCGTCACCGAACCGAAGAGCGACGCCACGGTCGGCACGACGCCGAGCAGCATGAACGCAGGGAGCAGGCACGCACCGAGCGGGATCGCCGCAGCCACCCCGACCCGCCGGGCCGCGTCCTCGGCGCGGGCGAGCGACTCCCGCTGGAGCTCGTCGGCGAGCCGCTCGACGCTCTGCACGACGGACGCACCGGACACCTGCGAACGGACCATGGCCCGGGCCAGCGGGGCGAGCTCCTGGTCGTCGGCGACCACCGACCACGCCTCGACGCCGGCGGCTCCCCAGCGGGCCTGCTCCACGACCGGCACCAGCCGGTCGGCCGCCGGGCCCGGGAGCGCGGCGCACACCCGGGCCAGGCCGGAGACGGGTTCGGAACCGGCGCGCAGCGTGGCGGCGAACAGGTCGACGAGGTGCGGCAGCGTCCGCTCGACCTCCTCCCGCTCTCGGCGCGCAGACGGAGCCTCCGCGGCGACGAGGACGTGCCGGGCGATCGCGGTGGCCACCGCTGCCACCAGCACCCCAGCCATCCCGCCCACGAACAGCCAGGCGCCGATCGCGACGCCCCCGACCGCGAGCGGACGCAGGCCGGGCGACGAGGCCCGGCGCCGGCGGACCCTCCGCGGGACCGACGGGACGAGCGCCGCCACCGCCAGCGACGCGCACGCGACGCTCAGCCAGGTCACGGCGCCGCCGCCTGGTCGGCGAGTCGCTCGATCCACCACAGGCCGAGCCCCACCAGCGTCAGGCCGGCGGCGCCGCAGACCCAGCCGACCGGTGTCGCCAGCAGGAAGGACCACGGGTCGGAGCCGGCGCCCGACCCCATCAGCAGCACGGCGACCGGCAGGCAGGCGACGAGCCGCGCGGTCGACCGGGCCGAGGCCAGCTCAGAATCGACGAGGCGGCGCGTACGACGACGCGCGCGCAGGCCGGCGGCCGTGCGCTCGAGCGCCGCGGCGAGTCCGTGGCCGGAGTGTTGGGCGACCTGCCACGCCCCGGCGACCCAGCGGAGGTCTGCCGCGCCGCGTCGCTCGGCTGCCAGACGGCGCATCGCCTCGGGGACGTCGGCTCCCAGCCGCATCGCCTCGACGACCGGGACCAGTGGCGGCCACCGCTCGGCGCCGGCGGCCAGGGCGGTGTCCGGCGGACGCCCCGCCGCCAGGTCGGCGGCCAGCAGGTCACAGACCTCCAGCACGGCCGCCTGGTCGGCGGCGACACGCCTGCGGCGGGCCAGGACCGGGACCGACCACTCCGGTCGCGACCGGCCCGGACGACGCGGCCCCGGCCCCGCCGACGGCACGAGCGCCGCGACGGCGATGCCGGCCAGCAGCGCGAGGAGCCACGCGCTCACCACGCGACCGATCCGAGCCGGGCGGCGAGGGCACCCGCGGCCGGCCCCCGCACCACGCGGTCCGCCTCGAAGGTCGCTGCGGTGCGGAGCGCGACATGACCGGACTCGTCCCGCTCGGGGACGCCGAGCTCGAGCACCCTGCGGCGCCCGTCGCGACCCCGGCCCAGGTGGATGACCACGTCAAGCGCGGAGGCGAGCTGGCTGTGAGCCGCCGAGCGCGGCAGACCGGCGGCCAGGGACAGTGCCTCGACGCGCGCCGGGACGTCGGCGGCGGAGTTGGCGTGGAGCGTCCCGCACCCTCCGCCGTGGCCGGTGTTGAGTGCTGCCAGCAGGTCGACCACCTCGGCCCCGCGCACCTCCCCGACCACCAACCGGTCGGGCCGCATCCGCAGTGCCTGACGCACCAGCACCTGCAGCGAGGTCTCGCCCGCGCCCTCGATGTTGGCCGGGCGGCCCTCCAATGCGACGACGTGGGGGTGGTCGGGTCGCAGCTCGCTGGCGTCCTCGACCAGGACGATGCGCTCGCCGGGGTCAACCAGCGACAGGAGCGCGGAGAGCACCGACGTCTTGCCGGTGCCGGTGCCGCCGGTGATGAGGAAGGCGCACCGCGAGTCGACGATCTCCTCCAGCAGGAAAGCGCCGTCGGGAGGCACCGCTCCCGCCGTCACCAGCTCTGGCAGGGTCCACACCCGACCCCGGGGGACCCGGAGCGACAGCACGGTGCCCGACCTGGCCACCGGCGCCAGCACGGCGTGGAAGCGCGTGCCGTCCGGGAGGCGTACGTCGGCGTGCGGGGTCGCGTCGTCCAGGCGCCGCCCGGCCGTGGCGGCCAGCCGCTGCGCGAGGCGACGCACGGCGGCGTCGTCGGGGAACGACACCGCCGCGCGCTCGAGCCCGGCCCCACGATCGATCCAGACCTCGTCGGGGCTGTTGACGAGCACGTCGGTGACGTCGGGCAGCCGCAGCAGGTCCTCCAGCGGGCCGGCACCGAGCACATCGCGTCGGAGCAGGTCGTGCACGGCCAGGACCGTCGCGTCACCGACCGGGGACCCGGACGCCCGCAGGGCCTCCGCGACCCGGTGCGGCGTCAGGTCGCCCGCCGACACCGCCAGGCGGCGGCGTACGTCGTCGAGCACCGCGGTCGGGACGGGGGTGCTCATGCCGGGGTCCCCGCGGCGCTGCTCGGCGGAGGAGCGGAGTGGGGGAGGCGAGGAAGGTCGTGGGGTGGTGCTCATGCCGCGTCCGCCAGCAGGGCACGGGCGGCCCTGGCGAGCGGCCCCCTCCCGGCCAGGGGGCCGAGGCCGCGGTCGACCGACGCGGCCACACCGCGCTGGTCGGCGACGGCGGCCACGACGGGCAGGCCGGTCACCCGCTCGGCATCGGCGTCGCTGAGGCCGCCCGGCCGGAGCACCAGCCCGGCGCGGTCGTCCCGGCCGAGGTCGGCGACGAGACGGGCGGCGGCGGCCAGCCCGGGCACGGTCGCCGGCGTCACCACGAGCAGGTCGTCGCAGCGGTCGACCAGCTCGGCCAGCAGCGGGCCGCCCTGCCGGGCGAGGTCGACGACGACGAGGTCGTGGCCGAGGACCGCGGCCGGCAGGACCCGCCGCGCGGTCGCCACGTCGAGGCGGCGTCGCAGGCCGGACCACGTCAGGACCCCGAGGTGGTCGCGCCGGGGCACGCCCTCGCGCAGGGCTCGCGCGCCCAGCCGGCCGGCGGTCTCGGCGAGGGCCTCCCACCGCACGCCGGGGAGGTCCTCCATGCCGAGCAGGCGGTCGAGCCCCGGTCCGAGAGGGTCGCCGTCGACGAGCAGCGTCGACGCTCGCGCCGCGTGCCACTGGGCGAGCGCGCACGCCAGCGTCGTGGCTCCAGCGCCACCCGCCCCGCCCACCACCCCGACCAGACGGCCGGGCGAGGCCCGCTCGCCGACGTCGGAGAGCTCGTCGGAGAGCCAGCCCTCGCCCGTGGGCAGGTCGACCACCGACGCCGCGCCCAGCTCGACGGCGTGGCGGAAGGCGTCGTCGCCGACACCGACCCCGACGACGTGGACGCCCGTCCGTCTCGGGGGTGCGAGGCCGACGAGCGCGCCGGTGAGGTCGTCTCCGACCAGCACCAGGTCGGCCTCGCGCCACGCGGCCAGGGAGAGGGACGGTTCGGCACAGACCTCGGCCCCGACCCCCGCCGCCGCACAGAGGGGGACGACCGAGTCGTGGACGGACGGGGACCGGGTGATCAGGAGGACGGGCATGCGACGAGCGTCGACGGCGGCACCGACCCCCGTCAGCCCACGCCGACCGTGCTTGTGGACAACAGTCTTCCGGCGCCGCCTGTGGACACCTGGCGGCCCGAAGCAGTCGGTCGGGGCCCCTACGATGGCCGCATGCCCCGCCCCCAAGCGGCCTTCTTCGACCTCGACAAGACGATCATCGCCAAGTCGAGCACCTTGGCGTTCAGCCGCGAGTTCCAGGCGGGTGGGCTCATCTCACGACGCGCGATGCTGCGGTCGGCGTACGCCCAGTTCGTCTTCTTCACCGGCGGTGCCGACCACGACCAGATGGACAAGATGCGCGAGTTCATGTCGCAGCTCTGCGCCGGCTGGGACGTCGCGACGGTGCGCGACATCGTCCACGAGACCCTGACCACGATCGTCGAGCCGCTCGTCTACGACGAGGCCGTCACCCTGATCGAGGAGCACCGCGCGGCCGGTCGCGACATCGTCATCGTCTCGGCGTCGGGCGCCGAGGTGGTCGAGCCGATCGGCGAGATGCTCGGCGCCGACCGGGTGATCGCCACGCGGATGGAGATCGCGGACGGCAAGTACACCGGCAACATCGACTACTACGCCTACGCCGAGGAGAAGGCGCGCGCGATCGAGCACCTCGCCGCGACCCTGGGCTATGACCTCGACGAGTGCTACGCCTACAGCGACTCGGTGACCGACGTGCACATGCTCGAGGTCGTCGGCCACCCGTTCGCGGTGAACCCCGACCGCGAGCTGCGCCGCATCGCGACGGCCCGGGAGTGGCCGGTCCTGCTGTTCGTCCGTCCCGTGGCCCTCCGCCGGCGGCTGCCCGTGCCGCCAGCCCGGCCGACCCTCGCCGCCCTGGCGGTCGGGGGCGCCGTCGCGGCAGGTGGGTTCATCTGGTCGAACCGCCGCAAGCGGACCACCGACACCTGAGCGGGACCCATCCGCATCCGCCAAAGTCAACCCTTGAAGGTGGCTGTGGACAGGGATAGAACTGAGGCAGAACTACACAGCAGCACGTGAACCGGGTACCCACGCGGCGATCCACCCATCCGATGGGGTGCTAGCCGATCGGGATCTGCCCGAGGCAGCGATTGAGAAGAGCACGCTTGGTAGCCACGGCTTCACGTGTAAGCGGCGGCACCCGATCCACGTGAGCGGGTGCCGCTCGCACGTGCTGGCGGCGGCTACCCCCGCAGCGGCGAGGCCTCGGCCCCCGCGCTGAACGCCTCGGCCCCGTAGAGCGCCCAGGCATGCACCCCGCTCGGCCCGCCGCTGCTGTAGGCGCGCAGGTTCGACTCGTACGCCGCCCGGTGGGCCAGGTGCCCGGCCTCCGGCACGACGAGCGACTTGGCGTCCACGCCGCGCGAGACCAGCACGAGCCGCTCGAGCGCCCGGGCCACGATGCCGTTGTGCGACGCGAAGGGCGCGGCGGTCGCGACGTCGGCGTGCGCCACGGCGGCCGTCAGCAGGGCGGGCGCCTCGCTGCCGGACAGCAGGAGCTCCGCGACGCCGCGCAGCCGGTCGGCGGACGCGGCGTCGCGCGGACGCCCGAGCTCGTCGGGGGCGAGGGCCGCGGACCCGACGACGGCGTGCAGGCGCGCGATGGCCTGCAGCGGCGCGGTCTTCAGCAGCGGCGCGAGCGCGAGCATCGAGGCAGACAGCCGTACGGCGTCGCTCGCGATCTCGTCGCCCTCGCCCGCCCGCACCTGCTCCAGCGTGGACTCCGACCCCTCGAGGACGGCGCTCGCGTGGGCGCCGCGCAGGAGGGACTCCGCGGTCAGCTCCGGCGACGTACGCCTCAGGCCGCGGTCGCGCAGCATCACGTCGATCCCGTCGCGGGTGCCGGCGTAGGCCGAGCGGACACCCTCAAGGTCGGTGAGCCAGGCGAGCGGGTCGGTCATGGGGAGGACGGTAGTCGCGGCGGCGGTATCGCCCGATCGCGGGATACGGTGAGCGCGATGAGCGACGAACCCTCGACCACCCCAGCCACCACCGACCGCGCGCGGTCCTTCGGGTCCGTCGCGGAGGCGTACGACCGGGGTCGGCCCACCTACCCCGCCGAGGCGGTCGCCTGGCTGGCCGGCGGCGAGGCGAAGGTCGTCCTCGAGCTGGCCGCCGGCACCGGCAAGCTGACGCGCGAGCTGGTCGACCAGGGCCACGCCGTCTTCGCGACCGAGCCCGACGAGGCGATGCTCGAGGTGCTGCGCCAGCGGGTGCCCGAGGTGAGCGCCAAGGTCGCGACGGCGGAGGAGATCCCGGCCAACGACCGCTCGGTCGACGTGGTGGTCGTGGCGCAGGCCTTCCACTGGTTCGACCACGAGGTGGCGCTGCCCGAGATCGCTCGCGTTCTCAAACCCGGCGGCCACGTCGCCCTGGTGTGGAATAGCCGTGACGAGCGCATCCCGTGGGTGCGCCGCATGGGTGACCTCCTCGGCCGCCAGGACCTCGACACGAGCTCGGCCGAGCGGCTCGTGCACAGCGACCTCTTCGGCTTCATGGAGGAGGCGAGATTCAAGCACTGGCAGGAGGTCAACCGCGAGACCATCCTCGACATGGCGCGCTCGCGCTCGAGCTTCGCGATGATGGACGAGGCACAGCGGGAGCGCCACCTGGCCGACGTGCTCGCCTTCTACGACGACTTCGGCCGTGGGATGGACGGCATGCAGATCCCCTACGTGACGCGCTGCTACCGCGCCGTCGTGGTCGACCGCGACGACACCGGCCCGTCCCCCGACGACCGGGAGCCCGACGGACCGGTCGTGAGCGACGGCAGCGACACCGACATGCTGCTCATCGACTTCCGCTGACGCGCGACAACTTCCCGAGGCTCCGGATCGTCCCACCCCGGACACACCACACCGATCTCGGGGGAGACACCATGCGTACGACCGCCCTGCCCGTTGCCGGCCTCCTCGGCCTGGCCCTGCTCGCACCGGCGTCCTGGGCGGCTCCGGCCACCGCCGCCGGCGAGACCTGCCGCGGTGAGGCCGCCACCCTCGTCGGCACCGGTGACAAGGTCACCGGCACCGAGGGGCGCGACGTGATCGTCACGGCGCGCGCCGGGGTGGTGGACTCCCTCGGCGGCGACGACCTCGTCTGCGTGGCGCCGACGCGCGTCGGCTCCAACGTCCTCGTGATCGACGCCGGGAGCGGTGACGACGTGGTCGACACGACCGCCACCCCGGTCGGCAACTACGTCACGACCACCCTCGGCGCGGGCAGCGACACCTTCGTCGGCGGGCAGGCCAGCGACACCGTCCACGGCGGCGACGGCAAGGACCCGTGGGTCGACACCGAGCGCGACGTCCTCGACACCGGCGGCAGCGGCGACCACGTGTTCACCGGCTCGCCGGGCAGCACCAACCACGACGTCGTGCGCCTGGGCGAGGGCCGCGACCAGGTCCACGTCGGCTCGCCCGCGGTCGGCGGCGACTTCGTGCTCGACGGCGGCGAGGGCTTCGACGGGATCGACCTGCAGTCCGGCAGCACCGACGTCGTCCTCGACATGGCGGCAGGCACCTTCACCAGCCCGGCCGGCACCGCAGCCTTCACCGGCATCGAGTCCGTCGGCATCACTGCGGGCGAGGCATCGGTCACGTACCGCGGCACCGAAGGGAAGGACTCCCTCGAGATCCGCCCGGAGGGCGGCACGCCGACGCTGGACGTGACCACGGGTGACGGCGACGACGAGGTCGCCGTACCGGACGCCGCGATCTCCGCGGGCAGCCGCATCGACATGGGCGCCGGTCGTGACGAGCTGGTGGTCGCGAGCAAGACCGGCGAGCTCGCCATTGACCTGACCCGCCAGCTGCTCACCGTGCAGGGCGTCGAGGCGACCGCCACCGGCGTCGAGGACACGTGGCTGATGGCTCCCACCGTCGCGCTCACCGGCGACCCCGGCGACAACGACCTCACCTGGAGCGGCTGCGACGCCACCCTCAGCGGCGGTGCCGGCAACGACGCGCTGCAGTGGAACTACGACTACCTCTTCGAGACCTACGAGTTCCGCTGCGCCGGCGAGGTCTCGATGGACGGCGGTGACGGCCGCGACTTCCTGCGCTCCTCCGGCGGCGACGACCTTCTCATCGGCGGCCGGGGCCACGACAAGGTCTTCGGACGGGGCGGCGACGACACGATCCGGGGCGGCACCGGCGACGACAAGCTCGACGGCGGCGAGGGCCGCGACGACATCCGCGGCGGCACGGGCAAGGACCGGCTCATCGGTCGCGCGGACAACGACACCCTCCTCGGCGGCCGGGGCCGCGACACCGCCGACGGTGGGCAGGGCCGCGACCGCTGCGTCGCCGAGCGCGAGACGCGCTGCGAGCGCTGACCCGCCACCACCGACCCGACCTCTCGAGGAGCACCCGTGCGCACGACGACCCTGACCGCCGCAGCCCTGCTCGGCCTCACCCTTCTCAGCCCGATCCAGGCCGCCACCGCGGCGGCCGCCGAGACCTGCCAGGGCGTGCCCGCCACCATCGTCGGCACCCCCGAGGGCCACGTGGTCGGCACCGCCGGTGACGACGTCATCGTGTCCGGCGGCGCGTGGTCGGTCGATGCGGGCGACGGCGACGACCTGGTCTGCATCCCCCCGTTGGAGGGCGACCTGCTCGGCAACGTCACCGAGGTCGACGCGGGCGCCGGCGACGACACCGTCGTCTCCGAGGGCGAGCACAACCACTCGTGGACCACGCTCGGCGCGGGCGTTGACACCTTCCGCGGGGGCGGGTGGGAGGACCGCGTGGAGGCCGGCTTCGAGGACACCGTCGTGGCCGACCGCGGCGACGACCTCGTCAGCTACAGCATCGAGCCCGGCGAGGCCCTCCCCGAGACGGTCGGCTCGACCATCAGCAACCGTTCCTCGGGGTGGATCAAGGTCACGGCCGTCGGTCGCCGCATCGCGATCGACGGCAAGGCCGGCGAGGTCCGGGTCGACGGCCAGGTCGTCAACACCTTCGGCATCTCGCCCCGGATGCTCTTCGGCGTCGCCCAGCGCGTCGAGCTAGTCGGTTCCCCGGGGGTCGACCGCCTGGCCGCGGGCGCCTGCGGCCTCGGCGTCGTCGAGGGCCGCGGCGGCGACGACGACATCCTCTACCTCCGCGACGACGCCCTGCCGAGAAGGTCGTGCACCCCGCGGATGCGTGTCGACGGCGGCGCCGGCAAGGACTCCATCCGTGGCACGATCAACGCCGATGTCCTTCGCGGCGGAGGCGGCAATGACTGGATCAAGGGGCGCAAGGGCAAGGACGTCGCCGTCGGCGGGCCGGGCCGCGACACCTGTTTCGCCGAGCGCACCCGCTCCTGCGAGCGCTGATCCTCCACACACGACGACAACGGGAAGCACCATGCGTACGACGACACTGGCGGCCGTCGGGCTGCTCAGCCTGGCACTGCTCACACCGGCGTACTCCGCCACCGCAGCAGCGGAGACCTGTCGCGGCGAGGCCGCGACCATCGTGGGCACCGGTCGACCGATCCGGGGCACGGAGGGGCGCGACGTGATCGTCCTCGGCATCTCGCACGAGGTCGACGCCCTCGGTGGCGACGACCTGATCTGCCTCAACCAGGACGTCGACGACTACTACGTGCAGGACATCGACGCAGGCCCCGGCAACGACACCGTCGACGCCACGGCCGCTACCTCGAGCTACGTGGCCACCAGGACCACGCTCGGCCCGGGAGCCGACACCTTCGTCGGCGGTGCGTCGCTGGACCTGGTGTACGCCGGCGACGCCGCGGACCCGGTCCAGCCGGGCTCCGACGTCGACGGCGACCGGGTGGAGACGGGCGCCGGCGACGACGAGGTCCACTCCGGGTCTTCCGGGGGCGTGGACCACGACGTGATCGCGCTCGGCAACGGCGACGACTCCCTCTTCCTCGGCACGTCGCAGCTGGCGGGCGACGCCGCCTTCGACGGTGGCGAGGGCGATGACCCGCTCCGGTTCCGTCTGGGCACCGAGGAGGTCACCGTCGACCAGGCCACGGGGACCCTCACGTCGGCTGCGGGCACCGCCGCCCTCACCTCCTTCGCGTCGGTGACGATCGACGCCGGGACGGGGACGGTGCACTACCGCGGCACGCCGGGCGCCGACTCGCTCGCCGTACGCACCGAGGGGGCACCCGTCCTCGACCTCGCCACCGGGGCGGGGAAGGACCAGGTGGTGCTCGAGCCCGCGACGATCGGCGCGGGCAGCACGATCGACACGGGCGCCGGCCACGACAAGCTGATCGCGGCGAGGCGGAACGGCTCCCTGGAGCTCGACCTCGGCTTCCACGACCGGTTCGTCGTCGCCGGCGAGGACGTGGCGGACGTCGACGAGCTGGAGGATGCCTTCCTGATGGCTCCCCGGGTCACGATGGTGGGCAGCAACGCCGACAACGCCCTCACGTTCACCGGCTGCACGGGCACCCTGAGCGGCGGGCACGGCCGTGACTTCCTGGCCAAGGGCTTCGACTACGTCTTCGAGTCCTACGACTTCGGCTGCCGGACCACCACCGCGATGAGGGGCGGACCTGACAGGGACCACCTCATGGGCGCGTACGGCCGGGACCGCCTGCGCGGCGAGGGCGGCGACGACCGGCTCGACGGCACCAGCGGCAACGACGTCCTCGTCGGCGGCGGTGGCCGGGACAGAAGCGACGGCGGCCCCGGCCGCGACCGCTGCGTCTCCGAGCGAGAGAAGCACTGCGAGCGGTGACCCAGGCTCTGGCCCCGGTGCGGGGCTAGGGTCGCTGCCGTGGCGAGATGGCGGTGGCGGCGTACGTCGCTGGGTGGCGAGGCCGACCGCGCAGCCTTCCGCGCGCTGCACAACGCCTCTCTCGCCAGCCCGGCCCTGCGGGAGGGGCTGACCACGGCGAGCTCGGAACGGTCCGTACGCCACCTGCGCGCACTGCTCGGCACACCGGCCGCTGGCCTGGGTGACACCAGCGGGCTGCTGGCGTGGGACGGCCTCGGCAGCCACCACCGCTCGCAGCTCGCCGGCACGATCGGGCAGGTCGCGGAGACCGGGCGCACGATGATCGTGGACCAGCGGACCCTGGTCTGCGAGGACGGCGGCTGCCAGGTCCGGCAGGCGATCGTGAGCCCGCTCGTCGTCGAGGACACCCTCGTGGGAGCGCTCGTGGTGGGCGCCCCGCACACCACCGGGGGCCTGGTCCGCGCGGCCGACGAGGTGGCGTCGTGGGTCAGCGGCCAGCTCGAGCTCGCCGAGCTCGACCTGTCGCGCACCCGGCTGATGGAGGCCGAGGTGCGGGCCCTGCGGGCGCAGATCAGCCCGCACTTCATCTACAACTCGCTCGGCGCCATCGCCAGCTTCGTGCGCACCGACCCCGACCGGGCGCGCGAGCTGCTGCTCGAGTTCGCCGACTTCACGCGCTACTCCTTCCGACGCCACGGCGAGTACACGACGCTCGCCGAGGAGCTCCGCTCCGTCGAGCGCTACCTGCTGCTCGAGCAGGCGCGCTTCGGTGACCGGCTGCAGGTCACGCTGCAGGTGGCCCCGGAGGTGCTGCCCGTCGCGGTGCCGTTCCTGTGCATCCAGCCGCTCGTCGAGAACGCCGTACGCCACGGGCTCGAGGCCAGCGCCGACAAGGTCGACGGCGTCGGGCGGCTCTCGATCGTCGCCCGCGACCACGACCAGGAGTGCGTCCTCGAGGTCGAGGACGACGGCACCGGCGAGGACCCGGAGCGCGTACGACAGGCGCTGGCCGGCGACGTGTCGATGGACTCCGTCGGCCTGGGCAACGTGGACGCGCGGCTGCGCAACGCCTACGGCGACGACTACGGTCTGGTCGTCGAGACCGCACCCGGCGCGGGCACGAAGGTGATCGTCCGGGTGCCGAAGTTCGCCCCCGGAGTGCAGGTATGAATTCACCCCATCCGAATCCTCGCTTCGCTGCGGTTCGCACAGGGACCCCGAAATGACGCAATTGAAGGTCCTCGTCATCGACGACGAGCGTCCCGCGCTGGACGAGCTCACCTTCCTGCTCGGCCGCGACCCGCGCATCGGCGAGGTGCGCGGCAGCGACTCCGCGACCGAGGCGCTGCGGGTGCTGCAGGCCGAGGAGGTCGACGCGGTCTTCCTCGACATCCAGATGCCCGGCCTCACCGGGCTCGACCTGGCGCAGGTGCTCTCGCGTTTCAAGTCGCCGCCGCCGGTCGTCTTCGTCACCGCCCACGAGGAGCACGCCGTCGCGGCGTTCGAGCTGCGCGCCGTCGACTACGTCCTCAAACCGGTGCGGGAGGAACGGCTCGCCGAGGCCGTACGCCGCGTGGTGGAGGCCGGCGGCCCCGCGCCGTCGGGTGACGTGCAGATCCCCGTCGAGCGCGGCGGGGTCACCCGCTTCATCAGCCGCGCCGAGATCACCCACGTCGAGGCGCAGGGCGACTACGCGCGCCTGCACACCGCCGACGGCTCGCACCTCGTGCGCACCCCGCTGTCGTCGCTCGCCGAGCAATGGGCGTCGGCCGGGTTCGTCCGGATCCACCGCTCGGTGCTCGTCGCACTCCCCCACGTCGAGGAGGTGCGCAGCGAGGGAGGGCGGGTCAGCGTCGTCATCGCCGGCACCGAGCTGCCGGTGAGCCGCCGCCACACGCGCGAGCTGCGGTCGGTGCTCACCCGCCGCGAGACGTGAGGCACGAGCCGTGAGCGACCAGCCACCTCCGCGGGTCCGGGTGACCGGACCGCCGCGGCGTCGCGCGGACGTCGTACGCCCTGTGGGCACGCGGGAGATCGACGCTGAGACCGCGCTGGGCGAGGTCTTCATGCGCTCGTTGTTGCGCGAGCAGCTCTTCCTGGCGCTGCGGGTGCTGGCCGCGCTGGCGCTCACGCTCGGGATGCTGCCGCTGCTCTTCCACCTCTTCCCGTCGCTCGGCGACGAACGGGTGGGGCAGATGCCGCTGGCCTGGCTGCTGCTCGGGGTGCTCGCCTACCCGTGGCTCGTGGTGCTCGGCTGGTTCTACATCCGGCGCGCCGAGGACCACGAGCGCGACTTCGCCGACCTGGTCGGGTCGGTCGGGTCCGACGGCCCCGACGAGGAGCCGCGATGAACACCCCACGACGTTCCTCTCCCCCGCTTCGCTCCTCCGACCAACGCCGCAGGGACCCCGGGTGAGCACCGACGTCGTGCCGGGCGTCGTCGCGGTCGTGCTCGTCTCGCTCGCGACCCTCGTGATCGGCACGTGGGGGCTGCGGATCTCGCGCACGACGAGCGACTTCTTCGTCGCCTCGCGCACCGTGCGGCCGCGGCTCAACGCGAGCGCGATCGGCGGGGAGTACCTCTCCGCCGCCTCCTTCCTCGGCGTCGCCGGACTGCTGCTGACCTTCGGCGCCGAGATGCTCTGGTACCCCATCGGCTGGACCGCGGGCTACCTCGTCCTGCTGGTGCTCGTCGCCGCTCCCCTGCGCCGCTCGGGCGCCTACACGCTGCCCGACTTCGCCGAGGCGCGGCTGGGGTCGAGGGGCGTGCGCAAGCTCTGCTCGGTGCTGGTCGTCGCCATCGGCTGGCTCTACCTGCTGCCCCAGTTCCAGGGCGCGGGCGTGACCCTGCGCTCCACCATCGGCGCGCCGCCGTGGGCGGGCTCGCTGGTCGTCGCCATCGTGGTGCTCGCGTCGGTGAGCCCGGGCGGGATGCGGTCGATCACCTTCGTGCAGGCGTTCCAGTACTGGCTCAAGCTGACCGCCCTGCTGGTGCCGGTCTTCGTGCTGCTGGCCGTGTGGCTGGCGGACGGCGCGGCCGACCCCGCTGCAGCCGCCCCGGACTCGTGGTCGATCCCGTTGGCCTCCCCCGGCGGCGGCATCGGGCTCTACACGACGTACTCCCTCATCGTCGCGACGTTCCTCGGCACGATGGGCCTGCCGCACGTGGTCGTGCGGTTCTACACCAACCCCGACGGCCGCGCGGCTCGACGTACGACGCTCGCGGTGCTCGGGCTGCTGGGCATCTTCTACGTCCTGCCGCCCGTGTACGCCGCCCTCGGCCGCATCTACGCCCCGTCGCTCATCGACGGAAGGTCGGACGTGCTCGTGCTCGAGCTGCCGTCGCTGATGGTGGGCGGTGCGGTGGGCGCGGTGCTGACCGGGCTCGTCACTGCCGGCGCCTTCGCCGCCTTCCTCTCCACCAGCTCCGGCCTCACGATCGCGGTGGCCGGGGTGCTGTCGCAGGACGTGACCGGGCGGCGGTGGGGCTCTCGCCGGCTCGGCGGGGTGGCGGCCTTCCGGGTCGCGGCCGCGATCGCGGTCGTCGTACCCCTGCTGCTGTCGCTGCCCGCACAGGACGTCGCCGTGGCGCGCACCGTCGGCCTGGCCTTCGCGGTGACCGCCTCTACCTTCGCTCCGCTGCTGATGCTCGGGATCTGGTGGCGCGGGCTCACGCCCGTCGGCGCGGTCGCCGGGCTGCTGGTCGGCGGGCTGGGGTCAGGCTTCGCCGTGGCCTGGACGCTCGCCACGTCCCCCTCCCCCGGCTGGGCCTCGGCGATGCTGGGCCAGCCCGCCGCCTGGTCGGTGCCGGCGGCCTTCCTCACGATGGTCGTGGTCTCCCGCCTGACCCGCGACTCCGTGCCCGCCCACGCCGGGCGCTTCATGGTCCGCCTCCACACCCCCGAGGCCGTCGAGCTCCAGCGCTGACGCTGGGTCCCGCGGGCACCATGAAGGCAGTTCGGACGTCCGGCCGCCGACCTCGCGCTCAGCCGACCTCCGCGCGCCATGAACTGCCTGCATGGTGCTCGGCCGCTCGCGGTGAGCAACGGTCAGACCGACGGGTGTGGCGGTGCCGGGCAGGAGTCACGTCGGCCACTGGCGCTGGCACGCGAAGAGGCGCACAGTGGTGATGGCGCGGGAGCACTCAGCCCAGGGCCGGCAGTGGCTGGGACGCTGGACGCGTCGCGGCCGTTGATGCCGGCCGAGGGTGGGGCGGCTCCGGACTCGTACGGGCCGGCGCCTCGGGGAGATCGAGGGAAACGTCGATGGGCATCCACGCGAACGACGTCCTGCGCAGCGGGTGTGTCCGATGACCAGCCGGGCCGGCCTGACCCGAGGCGCATTCCTGTCAGTCACACTGGCCACGGCAATGACGGCGTTGGGCTCCTCGACGAGCGAAGGCAGCAGCTCGGCTCGACTCGCTGCGATCACGGCTCCCGAGGTCCCTGACGCGCTCCGAGGAGACAGCTGGCTGGAGCACCACCGCCAGGACCTGATGCCCTACTGGGACATGCCGGAGGCCCTCGGCGAGCCGCTCGGCAACTTCCCGTCGTGGCGAGGCCTGGACGGCGAGCTGCTGGCCGACGAGCGCCGCGGGCTCTCGACACTCGCTCGCGGCGTGTACGGCTACTCGGTCGCGTTCCTCCTGACCGGCGAACCGAGGTACCTCACCTATGCCAAGGCGGGCATCGACTGGATCAACGCGTATGCCCGGGATGCCGAGCACGGCGGCTGGTACGGCCAGCTGAACAAGGACGGCAGCCCGTACGCCCCCGATGATCCCAAGCGGGTCTTCGACGTGGCCTCGCTGGGTCTGGCCTTCGGGATGTACTACAACGTGACCCGTGATCCCGAGGTGGAGGCCGACCTCCTCGAGGTCCGCGACTTCCTTTTCGAGCACTACTACGACCCCGCGACCTCCCGCATCAAGGACGCCCTGAAGTACGACCTCTCGGAGGAGGTCGACCTCGGTGACAACGGCGGGGACATCACCAACTACCTCGTCCCGGGGTCGGCCCTCCTGCTGCCCAACGCCGACCTGCTGAGCGACCCGGCCCGCCGGGCCCAGTTCCGCGACGACCTCCGCGTGGTGACCGAGCAGCTGATCGCCCGGCACAGGGGCACCGGCGCGGAGTCGTGGTGGTTCTGGGGACGAACCGGACTCGTCGGCCGGTTCGGCTCTGGGGACACCGACTTCGGCCACTCCATCAAGAGCCACGAGCTCATCCTCAACGCGAACGCCGTGTTCCCGGACCGGCCGTGGTCGGGCCTGTCCGCCGACAGGGAGGCGCTCCTGCAGCGGGCATGGGACGCACCCGCGGCGCGGTGGAACCAGCGACGCTCCGGCCCCATCGGCGCCGGCACCGAGCGGGACAGTGAGTGGTGGATGCACGACGAGGCCGACCAGACGCTGGCGGCCCTCGACCTCGGCAACGGATTCGCTCACCAGGACTGGCTGGCCGCCAGCGCCGCCAGCTGGACGAGCGTCTTCGTGGACCGCATCCGGCCAGCCCGCGAGACGTACTTCCGCCCGGCAAGGAATCCGGCGCTCGCGGACATGCGCAAGACGGGCTTCGGCAAGAACATGTACCACGTCAGCGAGCACGCGCTCATCATGTTCCTCCACGGCCGGGCCCTGGAGGGCCTACCGGCACGTCTCCACTACGCCTTCCCCACGACCCAGGCGCTCACCGCGCAGGCGGATCCGTACTGGTTCGACGCGACCGGTGAACGGCGAGTCGTGCGGGACGAGATCCCGGCGCTGCCCGGTCACCGCCTGGTCGAGGTCGAGTTCACCGGCGTCGGGCCGGCCAGCCCGCCACCGTTCCCGGCGCCCGACGACACGACCGCGCCGACCACGCGGGCCGTCGTGTCTCCGGAGCCGAACGCGGAGGGGTGGAACCGCGAGGACGTCACGGTCGCACTCTCCGCCGCCGACGCAGGTGTGGGCGTCCAGGAGATCCACGTCCTGGTGGAGGACCGGAGCGGGACCACACCGCCCGCCGCCGTCATCGGCCCAGGCGACGCGGTGACTCTGCCGGAGATGTCGGGAGAAGGCGTGCGGCGCGTGACCTACTGGGCGGTGGACCGCCTGGGCAACACCGAGCCACCGCACGTGCTGGAGATCCGCATCGACCGGACGAGTCCCACGCTGACCGGACTTCCGTCGCAGCCCTGCACGCTGTGGCCTCCCGATCGCAGAATGGTGCAGGTCGCGCAGGTGACGGGAACCGATGCACTGTCCCGTGTGGCCGGCGTGCAGGTCGCCGTGACCGCAGACGAGCCGACCGACCCGGACGACGTCCGGGTCGACGGGGGGACGGCCGAGGTGCGGGCGTCCAGGAACGGCCGGGGGGACGGCCGCACGTACCGCGTATCGGCCCTCGTCACCGACGCGGCCGGGAACACCGCCCTTGGCGAGGCCGCGTGCGCCGTGCCCCACGACCAACGCCGCTGATCAGGGCCGCAGGAGTCCAGCGCTGCGGTTCCGGCACCGTGAAGGCAGTTCGGACGTCCGGACCCCCACCTCACGCTCAGCCAGCCGTCGCGCGCCGCGAACTGCCTACGTTGGTAGGCGCCTCCTCGCGCACGTGCGGCGGTTGTGGCCCTCGATCGCGGCCTGCAGCGGCCGCATCCGCCGCACGTGCAGCGATCAGACCCGGCGGAGGCGGAACTCGTTCCCGTCCGGGTCGGCCATCTCGACGTCGTCGCTTCGCGCCACGACGGAGGCGCCGAGGGACACCAGCCGCTCGACCTCGACGTCGAGGTCATCGGCGACCAGGACGAGGTGCATCCGGTTCCGGTCGGCGCGCTCGTTGAGCGGCGGGCCTCCCCAGGCGATCTTCATCCCGCCCTGCGGCGGCTGGATCGCGGTCTCGCCGTCCTCGTCGTGGACCAGCGGCCAGTCGAGGGCCGCAGCCCAGAAGAGGCCGACCTCGCGCGTGCCGTCCGCCGCCACCTCACCGAGGAACCCCATGCCGGCGAGCCAGTTGTTGGTCTCCTCGATCACGCAGAACTCGTTGCCCTCCGGATCGGCGAGGACGACGTGGTCCTCCTCGGGGAGCTGCCCGACGTCGAGGTGCGACCCACCCAGCTCGAGCACGCGGGCGACGTTCGCCTCTTGCGAGGCGGTGTAGCTGGTCAGGTGGAAGTGGACCTGGTTCAGCCGGGCCCGTGGGAGGTCCGCCGCCTCGAACGCCAGCCGCATCGGTGCATCGGCGTCCGGCCGCAGCTCGAGCCCCGAGCGTTGCCAGCCGAGCAGGTCGCCCCAGAACGAGGCGAGGGCCCCGGGGTCCGAGGCGAGGACGGTCAGCGCGTGCAGTCGGGCAGCCATCCGCCCAACCTAGGTCAGTTGATGATCTCGCCGCGCTCGTCCTCGAGGATCACCCGTAGCCGGTCGCGCCACGCCTGCAGGGCCTCCGGCGCGAGCCGGGGCCAGTCCTCCACCTCGGCGACGACGCGGATCGGCTCGGTGCTGCGGTAGGACCGCGTCGGGTTGCCGGGGAACTTCTTGTCGGTGACGTTGGGGTCGTCCTCGAAGGATCCGGTCGGCTCGACCTGGTAGACCCGGGGCTCGCCGTGGCCCGCCGCGAGCTCGGCGGCGAGGCCCGCGCCGTCGTGCAGGGCGGTGAAGTAGATGTGGTTCATCACGACCTCGGGCCGGTAGTTCGACCGGAAGCCCGCGGTCAGCAGGTCGCCCGGCTGCAGGTCGGCCTTGGTGCCGTGGAAGAACGGCCCGTCGTCCAGCACGTCGCTCACCGTCCCAGCCTAGGTGGACGCAGCCCTCCGAGCGCTGATGCCCTCAGTCCGGAGCACGCACCGGGTAGTGCCGGAAGAGTGCCTGGGCCACGCAGGCCGGACGCTCGACCCCGTCGATCTCGACCGTGAGGTCCACGGTCAGCTGCTCGCCGCCGCCGATGTCGACCACGTCGACGAGGTCGGCCCGCATCCGGATGGCGGAGCCGACGGGCACGGCGGTGGGGAACCGCACCCGGTTGTAGCCGTAGAACATCGCGTCCTCTCCCTCGGCGAAGCCGACGAGGGACGCGAAGAGGTGCGGGACCAGGCTCAACGTCAGGTGTGCGTGCCCGATGGGGCCGCCGAACGGTCCGCGAGACGCGACCTCGACGTCGTTGTGCGCCCAGTGCCAGTCGTCGACCGAGCGGGCGAAGGCGTCCACGCGATCCTGCCCGACGACCAGCCACTCGGAGGGGCCCACCGCGCGGCCCACCAGGGCGAGCACGTCCTCCGCGCTGGGTGCCACGACCCGGTCACCGGCCACCACGCACCTCCTGTGTGCGGACTCCCGACCATCGTCGGTCGCCGGTGCAGGCGCCGCAAGACCCTGTCAGGACCGCCCGCGTACGTGCCGCGCGGCGAGCCAGGCCTCGAAACGCCCGCCAGCCGTCGCGAGGTAGTGGCGTACGCCCGATTCCAGCTGCGCGACCTCGCCCCGGAGCCCGAACATCTCGAAGTCGGTCCGACGCTCCGATGAACACTCGTGCTCCCGACCGGCTGCCCGGTCGACCGACGCGCCGCACTCGTCGCAGGGCATGTATCGGGACCTGAACATCACGCTCACCTCATTCTCCTCGAAGGTACCCACTTCCACGGATTCCAGCCTTCAAATCGCGTGGTGTCGGGTCTAGCGTGAGGTCGAGTGAGCTGGCGCCGGAGCGGAGGCTCAGATGGCAGACAACGCAGACCTCGCACGCAGGTTGCACGAAGCATGGAACGAGCGGAACTTCGACGAGATGGCCGAGGCGACAGCCCCGGACGCGACGATCACCATCGTCGGCTCGGGAGACACGTTCGAGGGCATCGAGGGTTCACACGCGTACAACACGATGTGGGCCGACGGCTTCCCGGACGGCAAGGTGACGGTGGACCGGGTGATCGCGTCGGGCGACTACGTGGTGGTCGAGTTCACCGGACGGGGCACCCACACCGGGACCCTGGCGACGAGCATGGGTGACATCCCCGCCACCGGGCGGTCGATGACCCTGCAGCTCTGTGACGTCATGGAGTTCAAGAACGGCAAGGTCCAGAGTCAGAAGACGTACTTCGACACCGGATCCATGATGGCTCAGCTCGGCCTCACGGCCGACCAGATGGCATCCCAGCAGTAGGCACGAAACACGCACGATCGGCGTCGGCTCACCGCCGGGGGGCACACCCCGACACTGGTCAGCTGCGATCGCGCAGGCCGGAGGAGTCGGTGGACGAGAGCCCGTCAGCATCAGACCGGGAGCTCCTCGAGGAGCTGCGGCGTCACCGTGCCGAGCTGCGCGAGTCGATGAGTGCGCTGGAGGACGCCCTGGCGTCGCCGGCCGTCTCCGACCTCTCGCGGTGGACCCAACGTGTCGAGGCCGCCCTGGCCGAGGTCTCGGGCGACTTCCGCGCGCACGTCGACCTCACCGAGGGGCCGAAGGGGCTCTACCTCGAGCTCCTCCAGACCTCGCCGCGACTGGCCGGTGCCGTGGACGGCCTCACGCGGGACCACCTGCTGGTCGGTGGTCAGCTCGACGACCTGCTGACCCGGGTGGCGGGACCGGACGTCGTCGCGGACGTGGACGGCGTACGCAGCTCGGCCACGGCCCTCCTCGGACGACTCGTCCGGCACCGGCAGCGGGGCGCCGACCTTGTCTTCGAGGCGTACGAGTTCGACATCGGCGGCGAGACCTGAGGCGGCGGCTCACCCCACCGCGAGCCGGTAGCCCCGCTTCACCACGGTGAGCACCGCCTTCGTCCCGATGGCCGCTCGCAACCGGGCGACGGCCATCTCGACGGCGTGCTCGGAGCCGGCCTGACCGGACGGCAGCGCGGCCAGCAGCGCGCGGCGGGACACGACATGGCCGGGGTTGACGAGCAGCGACAGGAGGACGGACAGCGGCGCGGGTGACAGCTCGACCGGCACCCCGTCCAGGAGGAGCGAGTCCGTGTGCACGATGAGGGTCCGCCCGTCGGCGAGGCGTACGTCGATCCCGTCCCGTCGCGTCGGGAGCTCGGTCTCCAGCTGCTTGACCATCCCGGCCAGGCGGGAGCGGTCGGGGACGATCGTCGGGACGCCCCACATCTCGAACGCCGCCGCGGTCACCGGGCCGACGCAGGAGGCGACGACGTCGGACTGGAAGGCACTGATCACGTCGTCGCGGCGGCCGACGGAGAAGGCGGCCTCCATCAGCGCGGCGACCGCGGGCGCCGAGGTGAAGGTGACCGCGTCGAGCTCGCGGTCGGCGATCAGGTCGATCAGGTGGAACATCGGCGACGGGTCGTCCGCCGACGCCACCCGGTAGATCGGCACGGTCACCACCGACGCACCCTGCCTGCGGAGCGCGTGGGCGGCCATCGACAGCGACTGGCCGTGCTCCTGCACGACGATGCGCTTGCCGGTCAGGTCGCGGCCACGGAGGTGGGCGAGCACGTCCTCGAAGCACTCCGACTCCGGCGCCCAGAGCTCGCGCAGGCCGTTGGCCCGCAGCACGCCGACGCTCTTCGGGCCGCGGGCCAGGATCTCCGCGGAGCCGAGCGCGGCGACCAGGTCGTCGTACAGCCCGGCGTCGGTGGCCGCCGAGAGCCAGGTCCTCATGCCGATGCCGGTCGTGGCGAGGAACAAGTCGACCGGTCCGAGGATGACCTCCTTGGTCGCGGCCAGCAGCTCGCCGAGGTCGACGTGGTTGGGCTCGAGCGACAGCGCCGCCGCCCACTCGACCGTGGCGCCGCGGCGCTCCAGCAGGGCCACCTGCTCCTCGGCCTTGCGGGCAGCCGTGACCCCGATCCGGAATCCCGAGAGAGGGAGGCTCACGAGACCACCCGGGCCGGCCCGACGTGCACGACGCCGTCGACCACCGTGACGTCGTACGCCGTCACCCGCACCGCCGCGTCGTCGAGGCAGGCGCCGGTGCGGAGGTCGAAGGCCTGCTTGTACATCGGCGAGCTCACCACCGGCGCGTCGCCGCGGGTGCCGACGATGCCGCGCGAGAGCACCGACGCACCGCTGAAGGGGTCGACGTTGGAGAGGGCGAAGACCGACCCGTCGAAGGAGCGGAAGACCGCCACGGCCGCTCCGTCGACCAGGGCGGCGACCCCGCCCTCCAGCGGGATCGCGTCGGCCGCGCAGACCGGGGTCAGGGAGACGGCGACGGTGGTCATGCGGGTGCTCCCACGGGGATGAGGGCCGGAGCGATCGGCTGGATCTGGTCGCGCTCGGTCGTGAAGGCGATGGACGGGTCGGGGGTGTCCGGCGCGTTGACGAACGTCACGAACCGGGCGAGCTTGGCCGGGTCCTCGAGCGTCGCGCGCCACTCGTCCTCGTAGCCGCCGACGTGGCGCGCCATCTCCGACTCCAGCTCCGCGCCGAGGCCGAGCGAGTCGTCGACGACGACGGACCGGACCCGATCGAGCCCGCCGTCGAGCTGGTCGATCCAGGTCGAGGTGCGCTGGAGCCGGTCGGCGGTGCGGACGTAGTACATGAGGAAGCGGTCGAGGTAGGACACCAGCGTCTCGGTCGAGAGGTCGCCCGCGAGCAGCCGCGCGTGGGCCGGCGTCGCACCGCCGTTGCCGCCGACGTAGAGGTTCCACCCCTTCTCCGTCGCGATCACGCCGAAGTCCTTGCCGCGCGCCTCGGCGCACTCGCGGGCGCAGCCGCTGACCCCTCCCTTGAGCTTGTGGGGGCTGCGCAGGCCGCGGTAGCGCAGCTCCAGCGCGATCGCGAGCCCCACCGAGTCCTGCACGCCGAAGCGGCACCAGGTCGACCCGACGCACGACTTCACCGTGCGCAGCGACTTGCCGTAGGCCTGCCCCGACTCGAAGCCCGCGTCGACCAGCCGCCGCCAGATCGCGGGCAGCTGCTCCATCCGGGCGCCGAAGAGGTCGATCCGCTGCCCGCCGGTGATCTTCGTGTAGAGCCCGTAGTCGCGCGCCACCTCGCCGATCACGATGAGCTTGTCGGGCGTGATCTCGCCGCCGGGGATGCGCGGGACGACGGAGTAGGTGCCGTTGCGCTGGATGTTCGCGAGGTAGGCGTCGTTGGTGTCCTGCAGCTCCGCGGTCGCCGGCTCGAGGATGTGGGAGCTGGTCTGGCTGGCCAGGATGCTGGCGATCGCGGGCTTGCAGACGTCGCAGCCACGGCCCGTGCCGTGGGCGGCGACGATGTCGTCGAAGCGCCGGTAGCCGTGCACCGCCACGACGTCGAAGAGCTCCTGCCGGGTGAGCCGGAAGTGCTCGCACAGGCCCTTGTCGACGACCTTGCCGACGCTCGCGAAGTGGTCCTCGATGACGTTCTTCACCGTCGCCACGCACGACCCGCACGTCGAGCCCGCCCGCGTGCACTGCTTGACGTCCGCCACGGTCTCGCAGCCCTGCTCGGTGACCGCGTGGAGGATGTCGGCCTTCGTCACGTCGTTGCACGAGCAGACCTGCGCCTCGTCCGGCATGCCGAGCTGCACGCCGCTGCTGGCGGGCAGGATCAGCTGCTCGGGGTTGTCGGGCAGCGCGAGCCCGCTGCTGACCATCGGCCGGAGCACGCCGTACGCCGACGCGTCGCCCACGAGGATCCCGCCGAGCAGCCGCCGACCGTCGTCACTGACGACGAGCTTCTTGTAGACGCCGGCGACCGCGTCGGCGTACGTCAGCTCGAGCGCGCCGTCGGTCGTCGCGAACGCGTCGCCGAAGCTGGCCACGTCGATGCCGAGGAGCTTGAGCTTGGTGGACATGTCGGCGCCGGTGAAGGTGCCGGGGCCGTCGAGGAGCGCATCGACGACGACCTCGGCCATCGCGTAGCCAGGGGCGACCAGGCCGTACATCGTGCCGCCGGGAGCCGCGCACTCACCGATCGCGAAGACGTGCGGGTCGGCGGTGCGGCACTGCTCGTCGACGAGCACGCCGCCGCGGGGGGCCACCTCGAGGTCGCACTCGCGGGCCAGGACGTCGCGCGGCCTGATGCCGGCGGAGAAGACCACGACCTGGGCGTCGACGACCTCCGTCGGCGCGCCCGCCTCGGTGCCGGCCTGCCGAAGTCGGAGCCCGGTGACCGCCGCCCCGCCCTCGCTGTGGTCTCCGAGGATGGCCTCGGTCACCACGCCGGTGTGCACGGAGACGCCGAGGCGCTCGATGTGCCGCACGAGCGTCGCGCCCGCAGCGCCGTCGAGCTGGACCGGCATGAGCCGCGGCGCCATCTCGACGACGTGGGTGTCGAGGCCGAGCTGGACGAGCGCGTTGGCGGCCTCCAGACCGAGCAGCCCGCCGCCGATCACGACGCCGCTGGTCGCCGCGGCACTGGCCGCCCGGATCGCCTCGAGGTCCTCGATGGTGCGGTAGACGAAGCAACCGTCCTTGCCGCGGCCCTCGACCGGCGGGACGAACGGCGCCGCACCCGTGGCGAGCACCAGCACGTCGTACTCGTGGACGGTGACGGCGCCGGGGTTCGCCAGGAGGTCATCCACGGCCGACGGCGGCGACACGACCGTCACCGTCCGCGCGGCGCGGTCGATCTCGGTCACGACGCTGTCGAGCACCAGCCGCACCCGCGGGTCGTCGTACTCCCCGCCGGGCAGGAGCGACAGGGCGTCCGAGCCGGAGCCGAACCAGCTCGTGAGGGCGACCCGGTCGTAGGCCGCGCGCGGCTCCTCGCCGAAGATCACGACGTCGTGGGTCTCAGTGAGGCCGCGCTCGACGGCGGCCTGGGCGAACCGGTGGCCCACCATGCCGTGCCCGACGACGACGATCCGCTGGCGCTTGGTCATGCCGAGGACGGTAGGAAGTCGATGTTGTGGGCGGCGTCCGCGAATGTTTCGGCCGTGAAAACTGGCTGGCACGACCTCACGCCGCCGCCCGGTCAGCCGGCGCCGTCCTCCGCCGCCCGCGTGAGCGACGCAGCCTCGGTCTCGACGTAGCGCCTCGTCAGCCCCTTCGTCATCAGCCAGCCGACCGGAGCCATGGGGCCCGAGATCGTGACCGCCAGCGTCAGGCGGGTGGCCCCGGCCTGCGGCTCCACCAGGTGGCTGGCCGTGATCGAAACCCCTGGCGACCGCGACTCCCACACGAACGAGCGACCCTCGTCGAGCTCCGTGACCGTCCACACCGCTTCCGGGAGCTTCGGCTGCCGCAGGCGCGTGCGGGAGCCGACCGTCAACGGGCCCTCGTCGAGGCGCTCGACCGAGTCGACGGTCGGGATCCGCTCCGGCCAGCGCTCGACGTCCACCAGCAACCCCCAGACCCGCTCCGGTGGTGCGTCGATCGTCACGGTGTGCTCGAGACCGGGCATGCGCCGAGTCTGCACCCGCGCGCTCCCCCGCGACAGAGGCGCCGCAGGACCTCCACCGCCGCACGGTGACTGAAACGCGAGCTGCTGGGAACCTGAGGGGGTGAGCGAGTGGTTCCTGCCGGAGACGGAGCGCCCCTGGACCTCCGGCAACCTGGTGGTCCCGCGTGTGCACGGCGCCGCCTACTTCGCACGCCTCGTCCAGCTCGTCGAGGCGACCGCGGCCGGCGACCGCATCTTCTTCACCGACTGGCGCGGCGACGCCGACGAGCGGCTAGCCGAGGACGGACCGACGGTCGCCGAGCTGCTCCGTGACGCGGCCGCTCGCGGCGTCGAGGTGCGGGCGCTGATGTGGCGCTCCCACCCGGGCCGGCTCAACGGCGAGGAGAACAGCCACCTCGGCCGGATCATCAACGAGTGCGGCGGCGAGGCGCTGCTGGACGAGCGCGTGCGCAAGGGCGGCTCGCACCACCAGAAGCTCCTCGTCGTACGCCGCAAGGGTCGGCCCGAGGAGGACGTGGCGTTCGTCGGTGGCATCGACCTGTGCCACGGCCGGCGCGACGACGCCGACCATGCGGGCGACCCGCAGGCACCACCGCTCGACGACAGGTACGGCGACGCTCCGCCCTGGCACGACGCGATGGCCGAGATCCGCGGACCGGCGGTGGCGCACGTGCTCGACACCTTCACCGAGCGGTGGGACGACGCGACCCCGCTCGACCACCGCAACCCCTACCGCGCCGTCGCGCACCGCGTCGCGCGGATGCCGCGCCGTCCCGAGCAGCTGCCCGAGCGCTGGGACCCGCCGCCGGAGGCCGGCCGGCACCAGGTGCAGATCCTGCGGACCTACCCCTTCAAGCGACCCCGCTACCCGTTCGCACCCGACGGCGAGCGGTCGATCGCGCGCGCCTACTCACGCGCCTTCAGCAGGGCTCGCAGGCTCGTCTACGTCGAGGACCAGTACTTCTGGTCGGACCTGGTGGCCACCACGCTCGCCGACGCGCTGCGCCGCGAGCCGGCCCTGCAGGTGATCGCGGTGGTGCCGCGCCACCCGGAGGAGGACACCCGCGTCGGCGGCCCGCCGATCCAGCACGGCCAGCGCGTCGCGTGGGAACGGCTCAAGGAGGCCGGCGGCGACCGCTTCATGATGTACGACCTCCACAACGCCGAAGGCACCCCGATCTACGTGCACGCCAAGGTCTGCATCGTCGACGACGAGTGGATGACGATCGGCTCGGACAACCTCAACCTCCGCTCGTGGACGCACGACTCCGAGCTCACCTGCGCGGTGGTCGACCCGGACGGCGAGCTGCCGCGCGAGCTGCGCACCTCGCTGTGGGCCGAGCACCTCGGCCTGCCCGACGACGACCAGCGGCTCGCCGAGCTCGACGACCCGGTCGACCTGTGGACCTCACGCGTCGGCGCTCCCGGGAGCCGGGTCCAGGTGCACGAGCCGCCCCCGCTCCCACGTCGTACGACGCTGTGGGCCAGGCCGGCCTACCGCTACGCCTACGACCCGGACGGAAGGCCGCGGCGGCTGCGCGGGACGACGGACTTCTGAGGGTCCCTCACCGGCTCGTCACCGGCAGGTGGACGACCACGTCCTTCATCCGCATCGCTCCGACCACCCGGCTGCCGAAGCCGACCGACATGTCGGAGACCGGCGCGACGGTCAGGAAGAGCGTCTGCCCGGCGGGCACGTCGACGGCGACCGACGGGAGCTCGACACCACGCCGCGGCTTGTCGATCGCGATGCCGTTCTCGCGGATCGGCAGCATGTTGTTCTGCACGATCCGCGCGTCGAGCGGGCTGGTCCCGACCGACAGTCCGAGGAACGCGCGGTTGTCGAGACCGAGGGCGGTGAGCCGGGCGTCGAGGGTGGGCGACCCGGCGATCGTGAGCGGGCCCTGCGCGATCGGGTAGGCGAGCGGAGCACCGGCGCCGACCGTGGTGACGACCTCGCCGAGCTCGACGGAGGTGGTGGGCGCGACCGCGGGGACGCTGACGCAGCGGTCGCCGGCCGCGGTGGTCAGGTGGTAGCGGCCGAATCCGGTCAGCCCGGTCCGCCTGCCCTGGAGGTTCTGCTGCAGGAACCGGAGGCCGAGGTCGGCGAAGTCCGGGCTGCCCAGCGTCGTCGAGCATGCGTCGGCCGTGGCCAGCGGGATGTCGAGGTTGGTCCCGGCCGGCAGCACGGCCGGCAGGGTGTGCCCGCCGTTGTAGCCGACGAAGATGCTCCTCGAGCGCGCCTTGTCGGTGAGCACCCGGCCGAAGTTCTTCAGCCCCTGGTCGAGGGGGAACAGGTTGTCGGTCGCGCCCTGGCCGAAGAGCACCGGCACGTCGAGCCGACGACCCTGCCGCAGGTGCCACTCGGGGCCGTTGCGGTCGAGGAAGTCGTGGAGGTACGTCGGCACGTTGCCCGTCGCTGTCGCCTCGACGAAGCCCTGCACCACCCGCGGCGGGAGGGCGTCGGTCGGTAGCGCGGCCGCGGTCAGCGCCGCCGCCCACTCCGTGCGCGGCACGCCCTGCGGGAACAGGCTCTCGGTCAGGCTGAACCAGGTGATCTCGGGGACCAGCGCGTCGAAGCGGGTCGCCCCGCGGTCACGGATCTCGCTGAGCGCCCCGACGAACTGGTAGCCGCCGCCGTAGGACCCACCGATCGCGCCGAGCACCGGGTCGCCCGGGCCCTGCGTCTTCACCCACGGCTGGGCAGCGACGAGGTCGACGATCGCCTGGACGTCCCTGCCCTCCACGTCGGGGTTCTCGATGTGGGCCCTGCCGCCGCTCTCGCCGAAGCCTCGCTGGTCGAAGCTCAGCACGCCGAACCCGGAGTCCGTCAGGTAGGCGAACGCCGCGGGATCCGTCGTACGACTCCCGCCCCAGCCGTGGCTGTGCAGCACCATCGGCACCGGACTGTCCTTCGTCGCACCCGCCGGCCGGAAGAGCGTGAAGCAGATGTCGACCGGTGCAGTGGTGCCCGGGTCCGGGACGCTCTGCAGGCAGCCGTCGGTCGCGGTGACCGTGTCTGCCGCAGCGGCCGGCGCACCGACGAGCGGCGCGGCCGCGGCCGCGAGCAGGCCGGCGACGACGGCGGCCAGGAACCGGGGAAGGAGTCGGGCGGTGGGTCGGTGCAGCAGCGTGGGCATGGCATCTCTCCTGCGACGGGGGTCACAGGCACCAACGAGCAGGCGGTCGGCGGGCTACGCCGGGGCGTTCATCCCCGCAGGCCGGCCTTCAGCTCCTTCAGCGCCGTGGCGAGGTGGACGCGCGGCGCCCAGCCCCAGCGCCGGGCGCGCTCGGCGACGATCTGCCCGCCCCACGCCGGCCCCTCGTCCCAGGTCGGCTCGACGCCGAGCGCCTCGGTGACGGCGCCCAGGTAGTCGCGCTGCGTGGCGGGGCCGCCGGCGACGTTGACCGGCGTGCAGCCGCCCTCGACCGGACCCGCTTCCGGGTCGGCAGCCGTCGCGATGGCACCGGTGGCGAGGTCGGCGGCGATGCTCGCCAGGTCGTCGACGTGCACCCACGCGAAGGTCTGGTCGGGGTTGGCGTGCCGCTCGCCCTCGTCGTCCCTCATCTGCGCGGGGCGGACGGTGTTCCACACCGAGGTGTCGCCGGGGCCGAGGATGGCCGGCGGACGCAGCAGCACCCGGGTCGTGCCCTCCATCCGCGCCAGCGCGGCATCGACGTCGCGCTTCACCACGCCGTAGGCCGACGAGTCGTCCGGCACGAGAGCGGCGGACTCGTCGACGTCGCCGACCTCCGGGCTGCGGTCGTAGACGCCGGCGGTCGAGACGTGCACGAGCAGGGGGACGCCGGCGTCGACCGCCGCCTCGGCGATGGCCACGGTGCCGTCGAGCCCGACCCGGCGCTGGTCGTCGCGTCCGCTGCCCAGCGGGTGGACGGTGGTGACGAGGGCGTCGGCGCCGGCCACCACCGTCGCCGCGAACGCCGGGTCGGCGAAGTCGCCGACGTGCTCCTCGACGCCGGGGTGCTGCGGCGCGGTGCCCACCCGGCGTACGACGGCGCGCACGGTCGCCCCGCGGTCGCCCAACGCGGACACGACGCGGCTGCCCACGAGTCCGTTGGCACCGGTCACGACGATGATCGCAGAGGTCGGCAAGGAGGTCATGTCTCCACCATGACAGCGCGGTCCTGACGCTCCTCTCGCGCCTCCCCCGGGAGGAGCACGCGGGCCACCACCAGGAGCCAGACGGTGGCGGCGACCAGGCTGGTGATCACGTCGGTCGGGTGGTGGGCGCCCTGGTAGAGCCGCGAGGGGGCGACGACCAGCGGTGCGAGGAGCAGTGGCCAGACCCAGGCACGCCAGCGTGGTGCGACCGCGGACACCCACAGCACGATCCCGCCGTAGACGACGATCGAGGTGGCCATGTGACCGGACGGGAAGCTGTGGTCGGGCACCAGCCCGGGGTCGAGGATCTCCACCGGCGGGCGGTCGCGCGGGACCAGGTGGGTGACGACGACGTAGAGGGCGAGGTACCCCCCGACGAGCACGGTGAAGTAGACGAGCGGGCGCCACGAGCGCTGCCACCACGAGCCGGCGAGGCCGACCGCCACCGCCAGTCCCACCCCGACGATGGTGTCGGCGATCGCGCTGCCTGCGGCCGCGGCCGTGTCGAGGCCGGGCGTGCGGCGCTCCTCGAGCCAGCGCACGACGCCGTCGTCCCAGGGATCGACCACCGAGGCCAACGGTCCGGTGAGCAGCCAACCCGTGGCCAGGACGCCGAGGACGAGGACGACCCAGACGAGGGCCAGGGTGCGCGCGGCTTCGCGCCGCTCAGTCGACGAGCTCACGCCGCAGAGCCTGCCCCAGATCGGGGGCGACGTCGTCCACCCCGAAGGACGATCACCACGAGAGGTGCCGACCGGGCAGGCGCCGGACGCGCGAGGAGCCCCGACCGCAGGGCGGTCGGGGCTCCTCGGGGTGCGTCAGACGACCTTGACGTTCTCGGCCTGCGGGCCCTTGGGGCCCTGCGTCACGTCGAACTCGACCTTCTGGTTCTCGTCGAGCGACTTGAAGCCGCCGGACTGGATCGCGGAGAAGTGCACGAAGACGTCCTCGCCGCCGCCGTCCTGCGCGATGAAGCCGAAGCCCTTGTCAGCGTTGAACCACTTGACGGTGCCCTGAGCCATGATCTGTTCCTTTGTTCTCTGCCGGCGACGAGGTGCCGCCGAGCCGCTGAAGACATCCATCCGTGCTGATTGTCCAGCGAACCGAAAACCAGGGAAAACGAGATACGGGCCGCGCATGGTGCGCGGCCTGGGCGACGTGGAGCCGTCCCTTCAACAGGACGATCCTACGCCACCGGCCGCGAATGTCAGCCCTCGGCGACGTCGTGAGCTGGTCTTGACCACCTGTGTGCGGCGCCACGGCGGCAGTAGCGTCCGGGGACGGCAACGAACGGGGAGGTGCCGATGGCGAAGCCCGCCATCCTCGCGGTCGACGACGACGCGGCCGTGGTGGCCGCCGTCGTGCGCGACCTCCGCCAGCGCTACGGCCAGGACTACCGGGTCCTGCGGGCCACGTCGGGGCAGGAGGCGCTCGAGATCCTCGCCGACCAGCTGCTGAAGGACCGACCGGTTGCCGCCGTCGTCTCCGACCAGCGGATGCCGGGGATGACGGGCATCGAGGTGCTGCGGGAGGTGCGGCAGCAGTCCCCCGACTCCAAGCTGCTGCTCCTGACGGCGTACGCCGACACCGACGTGGCGATCCGCGCGATCAACGACATCGCGCTCGACTACTACCTGATGAAGCCGTGGGACCCGCCCGAGGACCGGCTCTACCCGGTGCTCGACGAGCTGCTCCGCGACTGGGCCAACGCCCACCCCGACCGCGACTCCGAGGTTCGTGTCGTCGGGCACCGGTGGTCCGAGCGGACCGTGGACGTCAAGACCTTCCTCACCCACAACCACGTGCCCTACCGCTGGCTCGAGGTCGGTGACGCCGGGTCCGCGGACGAGGCGACCCGGCTGCTCGAGCTGGCGAAGGCGGGCGCCGACGACCTTCCCGTCGTCGCGCTGCCCGACGGTGCGGCGCTGCGCTCCCCCACCATGGTCGAGCTCGCCGGTGCGCTCGGGCTGCGCACGCGCGCGGAGCGGCCCCTCTACGACCTCTGCATCGTCGGTGCCGGCCCCGCCGGCCTCGCCGCAGCGGTGTACGCCGCCAGCGAGGGGCTCGCGACCGTGGTCGTCGAGCGCGACGCACCCGGCGGGCAGGCGGGACAGAGCGCGTCCATCGAGAACTACCTCGGCTTCCCCAACGGTCTGTCCGGGGCGGACCTCACCCACCGGGCGGTCGCCCAGGCGAGGCGATTCGGCGCCGAGATGGTGCTGGCGCGCGACGTCGTCGGGTTCGAGACGCGCGGCCCGGTGCGCGCCGTGCTCCTGGACGGCTCGGCGGACATCGAGGCCCGGGCCGTGCTGGTCGCCAGCGGCGTGTCCTACCGACGCCTGGGAGCACCCGGGCTGGACGAGGTCGTCGGGCGCGGGCTCTACTACGGCGCCAGCGCGAGCGAGGCGGTGCAGACGGCCGGAGAGGACGTCTACGTCGTGGGTGCGGCCAACTCCGCCGGGCAGGCAGCGCTGAACTTCGCCCGCTACGCGGCGCGGGTCGTGCTGGTGGTGCGCAGCGACTCCCTCGAGACATCCATGTCGCAGTACCTCGTCGGCCGGATCCTGGCCGCGCCCACGATCGAGGTGCGGCTGCAGACCGAGGTCGTCGGAGCCCGCGGCGACGGGCACCTCGAGGCGATCACGCTGTGCGACCGCGCCGCGGGACGCGTCGAGGAGGTCGAGACCGGGTGGGTGTTCGTCTTCATCGGGGCGGCTCCGCGCACCGACTGGCTGGGCGACGTCGTCTCCCGCGACGACCGGGGCTTCGTGCTGACCGGACCCGACCTCCCGGCCGACGACGATTGGCCGCTGGAGCGCGGCCCCTTCGCGCTGGAGACCAGCGTGCCCGGCGTGTTCGCCGCCGGCGACGTGCGCCGCGACTCGATGAAGCGGGTCGCGTCGGCCGTCGGCGAGGGGGCGATGTCGGTCTACCTCGTCCACCGTTACCTGGCCACGACATGACGCTGGCCGACGAGCTGCGTGCCGTCCCGATCCTCGCGGGCTTCACCGACGCGCAGGTGACGCAGCTGGCAGCGGCGGGCACGGAGGAGACGTACGAGCCGGGGGCGCACCTCTTCGACGAGGGCCGCCCGGCCGACGACTGGTGGGTGCTCCTGTCCGGTCGCATCGACCTCGTGCGCCGCATCGGCCACGAGGAGGCGGTGATGGCGACCATGGAGACCGCCGGGCAGTGGGCCGGGGGCTTCCGTGCGTGGGACGAGCACGGCATCTACATGGGGTCGGCGCGGGTGGTCGAGCCGACGCGCGTCTTCCGACTGACGGCACCCGAGCTGGCACGCGTCGGTGAGGACTGGTTCCCCTTCGCCGTCCACCTGCTGCGCGGCCTCATAGGCACGGCCCGACGCATCGAGCACAACGCCCGCCAGCGCGAGGCGCTCGTCGCGCTGGGCACCCTGGCGGCCGGTCTCGCCCACGAGATCAACAACCCGGCCTCAGCGGCCGTCCGGTCCGTCGGCGCGCTCCAGCAGTCGAGCGACGACACGTTCGCCTCGCTCCAGCAGCTCGCGGGCGAGGGGATCTCGGCGTCCCAGTTCGTCGCTCTCGACGAGCTGCGCCGCTCGATCGACGTCGCGTCCGCGCCCACCGGGGTCGCCCTCGCCGACCTCGAGGAGTCGCTCCTCGACTGGCTCGGCGAGCACGCCGTCGACCGCGACTGGGTGATCGCCCCGGCGCTGGCAGCGGCGGGCGTCTCGCCGGCGTGGCTCGACCGCGTGGCGTCGGCCCTGCCGGGCACCGCCCTCCAGGCCGGCCTCGAGTGGGTGGCGAGCTCTGTGACGACCGCGGTGCTCATCGCGGAGGCGCAGGACGCCACCCGGCGCATCTCCGACCTCGTCTCCGCCGTGAAGTCCTACTCCCAGCTCGACCGCGCCGCCGTCCAGGACGTCCGCGTCGTCGACGGCCTGGAGAGCACCCTGATCATGCTCGGCCACAAGCTGCGCGGCGGTGTCACGGTCGTGCGCGACTACGACGACTCCGTGCCGGCCGTCACGGCGAACCCCGGTGAGCTCAACCAGGTGTGGACCAACCTCATCGACAACGCGGTCGACGCGATGGACGGCTCCGGCACCCTCACCCTGCGGACCCACGCGGACGAGCGCCACGTCGTGGTCGAGGTCTGCGACACCGGGGCGGGCATGACCGACGAGGTCGCCGCCCACGCCTTCGAGCCGTTCTTCACGACCAAGGAGGTCGGCAAGGGGACGGGCCTCGGCCTCGACATCTCGCGGCGGATCGTCGTCGAGCGGCACGGCGGGGCGATCGACGTCCGGTCGGAGCCGGGGCACACGGTCGTGGCGGTGCGACTCCCGCGACACGCACCCTCGGGCTGAGGCCGGGTCAGCCGGGCATCCGCGCGTGCAGCCGCACGTGCGTGCCGGTGCGGTCGGTGCCGACGTCGACGGCCGCGACGAGCTGTCGCGCCAGCCACAGCCCGTAGCCGTGCTCGGACGGCTCGGCGGGTGGTAGGACGCCCGCGAGGGGGTCGACGGGCAGGCGGCCGCCGTCCTGGACGTGGCACACCCACATGTCGGCCTCCTCGTAGAGGTGGACGAGGGCGGGCGGCGAGCCGTGCAGGAGGGCGTTGGTGAGCACCTCGGTGAGCGCGAGCTCGACGTCGGCGGCCAGGTCCGGGTCGAGTCCGATCTCAGCGCCGCGCGCGCGGACCAGCCGGCGGGTCGCCGCGAGGTCGGAGTGGCGGGAGCACTCGAGGGTGGTGGCCCCCGGGGGCGGCGGCGCCACGTCCGACAGGCCGGCCAGGACGGCCATCGGATCCGCGAAGGCGGGGTTCGGGGCCACGCTCCCCTCGACCCGCAGGCCGTTGTGGGCGTGCCGTGCGATGTCGAGGAGGTCCGACGGCAGCCGGCCCGCGTCGTAGGGGCACAGGAGGTCGACCGCCGCCTCGGCGAAGACCACGTTGATCGCGGACTCGAGCCGGCGGTAGTCGACGAGCTCGGCAGGCGAGCGTGTCTCCAGGGTCTGCTCGGCGATCACGCAGGAGCGGACCTCCGGCGCCTCGGCCGCGAAGTCGAGGAGGACGCGGTAGGCCCTCCACTGCGGCTCGTAGGCGATGTCGTCCTCGACGAACGTGACCTCGGCCGCGTCGCGACCGAGCTCGGACTGCAGCAGCTCCAGACGCGACGGCGGCGCCATGACCAGGGCGCGGTGCCCCTGCTCGAGGCCGTCGCGCACGAAGCTCCCGGCCTCCGACGCGTAGTGACGGTCGCTGTCGTAGAGGAGGCTCGTGTGCGTGGCTGGCATGGTCATGGCTCGAGCCTCAATCTTTCGTGCCCGAGACCGGTGGCGTCAAGGATGCGGCGTACGACGGCCGGCACGCGCGCCAGCACGAGCTGGCCTCCCTCGGGGAGGGCGGCGGCGATGGAGCGGAGGCGGGCGACCGTGCCCGCATCGGCGAACGTCACGCCCTCCAGGTCGACGCGCAGCCTCGGTGTCACCGCGGCACGCGAGAGCACCAGCCGATGGAGGAGCCGGCGGTTGGTCACGTCCACCTCTCCCGTGACGCGCACGCCCCACGGCTCGTCCACCGCGAGGAACGTGGCGATGGGGGAGACCTCGAACGCGGGGGCCAGGCCGTCGTGCTCGCGCGCGATCGTCGCTGTCTCGCCGGACTCGAGCCGGCTCGTGTCGTAGAGGCAGACCGAGCTGACCTGCAGCTCGCGCTGGAGGCGCGTGGACATCCGCTCCCAGGCCGCCACGTCGTCCACGGAGCCCAGCAGCGCGGCGAGGTCGTCCATCCGGGCGGCGACGCGGAGGCGGGGGAACCCGCGCTTCTGCGCCTGCTGTGCCGCGAGCCGGAAGCCGTCGGCGACCGTGTCGAGGTGCTCGGGCCGCGACGATCCGTAGGCGTCCTCGAACGAGCTGGTCAGGAGCTGGCCGGTGGCGAGGGCGTGCCCTGTGTCGAGGTGCTCCGACAGGCTCCGGACGAGGCCGTCGACCTGGTCCTCGGAGGCGACGTAGAGAAGCTGGTCGCCAGCGGCGAGGCCCTGCCCGACGAAGGTCGCGGCGACCCGGCCGAGCGTGGTCGCGTCGGGTTCGAGCGCGCACAGGTGCGTCCCCGGCTCGAGCGAACCGAGGTCGGCAGACGCGCGGTGTGACCCGAGAATCATTGGCCCAATGTAGGACCACGAAGCGGTGCGGAACCCGCAGTTTCGTCGGAATATTGGCGTGGCGGCCCCGCGCTCACCTGCGCAGCAGCAACGCCGAGTCGCCGAACTCGTGCCAGAGGTAGCCCTCGGCGACCGCAGCGTCGTACGCCGCCTGCGTGAGGCGCGCGCCCGCGACGGCCTCGACGAGCAGGAGGTGCGACGCCATCGGGTCGTGCCAGCCGGTGACGAGGCCGTCCACGACCCGGGGTGGGGCGGCAGGCGTGACGACCCGGTCCGTCCATCCGCGACCTGCGACCACGGTCGACCCGCGCACGGTGGACTCGACCGCGCGGGTCGCCGTGGTCCCGACGGCGACGACGCGCCCGCCGTTGGCCCGCGCCTGGTTGATGACGCGCGCGGTCGTGGGCGTGACCTCGAACCACTCCGGGCCGGGCGCCTCTCCGACTTCCTGCGACGACACCCCGGTGTGCAGCGTGACGGGCGCGACCTGGACGCCCGCGGTGACCAGCCGGGTGACGAGCTCGTGGGTGAACGGCCGCGCGGCCGACGCCATCTCGGCGCTGCCGGGCCGCGTCCCGAACACGGTCTGGTAGTCCTCGAGCGGGTAGCGATGGTCGAGGTAGCCGTAGGCGATGGGGCGGCCGTTCCAGGCGAGCTGCCGGTCCAGGTCGCCGCGCACCGACGCGCGCCAGAGCCGGTTGCCGGTGCCCGTCGGGGACGACGCCGCGCCGGGCCACGGCTCGCGGAGGACCAGGCGTACGTCGCCGATACGCACCACCTCGCCGGTGCTCGCGGTCAGGAGCGCCCGGGCCGCGTCGGGCGCGGTCCGCATCTCGACGACGGCGTCGCCGTCGTCGAGGCGGTGCGCGACGTGGACCACGACCGGGCGCCCGTCGAGGTCGGCGTCGACCTCGGCAGCGACCGTGGCCGACGTGTTGACGACCAGCACGTCGCCCGCGCGCAGGTGGTCGGGCAGGTCGCGGAAGCGTCCGTGCGACAGGCCGTCCGGTGTCGCCACCAGCAGGCGCACCTCGTCACGCGCGAGGCCGCGGTCCTCGGCCGGCTGCGGGGCGAAGGCCGATGGTGAGAAGCGGGTGTGCGGCGTCTCGTGCAGGAGCGTCATCCCAGGACTCCTCCGAGGTCGGCAGCGGCGTACCGACCCGACTCCGGCCGCGCCTCCACCAGCGCGAGGAGGCGCGGTACGACGGTCTCCGGCAGCGGCCGGTCCGAGATGTCCTCGCCGGGGAAGGCGTCCTGGTGCATCGCCGTCCGCATGTCGCCGGGGTCGACGGCGTAGGCCCGCAGGCCGGTCTCGGCGGCGTAGGTCAGGGTCACGTGGTCGAGCGCCGCCTTGCTGGCGCCGTAGAGCCCCCACGTCTCGTAGTGCTGGACCGCCGCGTCCGAGCTGATCGACAGCAGCACGCCGTCCGCCTCGCGCAGCCACGGCAGGAGCGCCGACGTGAGGACCAGCGGGCCGCCGATGTTGGTCCGCCAGACGTGCATGAGGTCGGGGATGTCGACCTCGGCCAGCGGGCGCATCGGCAGCGGGCCCAGGGTGCTGGCGTTGTGGACCAGGAGGTCGAGCCGACCGTGGCGCTCCACCTCCGTCCGGAGGCGGTCGCGGTGGTCGGCGTCGGTGAGGTCGCCGACGACCACCGTCACCGCCTCGGGGAGCGCTGCACCCTTGAACTTCTCCTCGCTGCGCCCGTCCGTGATCACCTGCCAGCCCTGCCTCGCCAGCCCGGCGCTCAGCGCCAGCCCCAGCCCGGTCGATCCCCCGGTGACCAGTGCCACCATTCCCGTCGTCTTCGTCGTCATGGCACCATGGTTCAAGTTAAAGTGAACTTGAGTTCAAGGGGTGAGCACGATGGATGGTAGAGACCTGCTCCCGATGGGAGAGATCTCGCGGCGCAGCGGCTTCGCCGCGTCGGCGATCCGCTACTACGAGGCCGAGGGGCTCATCGAGGCACACCGGTCCGGTGGCGGTCAGCGACGGTTCGAGCGGAACGTGCTGCGGCGGCTGGCCTTCATCCGCGCGGCGTCCAACGTCGGCCTCACCATCGAGGAGATCCGCGAGGAGCTGGGCCGGTTGCCCGGCAACCGCACCCCGACGAAGGCCGACTGGCAGCGCATCTCCCGGCACTGGGGCCGCCGTCTCGACGAGCAGATCGCGGCGTTGCAGCGGCTCAAGAGCGGCCTCGACGGCTGCATCGGCTGCGGCTGCCTGAGCCTGCGGTCCTGTGTCTTCTCCAACCCCGACGACGTCCACGGCGAGCGCGGGTCGGGCGCCCGGCTGCTGCCCGACTCCCTGCGCCGACCGCACCCGACGAGGCGCTAGGCGAAGGAGCGCACGAGCGCGTCCATGGTCGCCGTCCGCTCACGGTGGGCGATGATCCTCAGCACCGGCGTACCGAGCGCGCGGATGCCGTTGGCCCGCAGCCGCACGTCATGTCGTACGAGCGTCGCCCCCTCGCCGACTGCCTCGAGGGTGTAGCCGGGCCAGCCCTCCATCCTCGTCCGTCCCGACGAGCTGCGGTCCCACCAGTGGTAGACGACCCGGTTCGGGGCGTCGAGCTCGGCGATCTCGCCCGGCATCGTCCCCATCCGGGTGCGGTCCTCGTAGGTCGTGCCCACGACCACCGGGCCGGGCGACGTCTGCCGCGTCCCGCGCAGGATGCTGCCCCGCCCGAGCACCCACGCGTTGTGCCCCTCGATGTCGGCGAGTCGGGCGAAGACCTCGCCGATCGGCGCCGCGACCGTGCGCTCGATCTCGAACTCGACGTCGCCCATCTCGCCATGATCGGCCAGCGCCGACCGGCGCTCAAGCCCGGTCCAGCCCGATCGACGAGGATGCGGGCGTGACCGACTACGCGATCCGCACCGACCTCGCCGCCATGGACCTCGACCTCGTCCACGACTGGCTCAGCACCGACGCGTACTGGTCCCTGGGGCGCAGCCGCGAGGCCGTCGCGACGGCCGCGGAGCACTCGCTGAACGTCGGCGCCTTCACCGAGGACGGCCGGCAGGTGGCGTACGCCCGCGTCGTCACGGACCACGCCACCTTCGCCTGGCTGTGCGACGTGTACGTCGACCGCGACCACCGCGGACGCGGGCTGGGCAATCGGCTGGTCGCCGCGGTCGCGCAGCGTGTCGACGAGCTCGGCGTCGGCCGCACCCTGCTCAAGACCAGGGACG
Organism: Nocardioides cavernae; assembly: GCF_016907475.1. NCBI lineage: Bacteria > Bacillati > Actinomycetota > Actinomycetes > Propionibacteriales > Nocardioidaceae > Nocardioides > Nocardioides cavernae. The sequence continues at coordinate 193,072 of NZ_JAFBCA010000001.1, forward strand.
CCCACGATGTCTATGCGGGCCACGGCTTCGAGCCGGTGCCCGACCCGGACCTCTGGATGATCAGGACTCCCCCGTCAGCGTGAACAGCGTCAGCTGCATGCCGTCCGGTGCGGCGACGCGAGCGTTGCGGTCGCCCCACGGGGTGTCCACCGCGGGCGCGACAGCCGTGGCGCCGGCGGCCACCAGCGTCGAGGCAGCGGCGTCGGCGTCCGGCACCTGGAGTGCCAGGCGGACCTTGCCCGAGACCCGCTCCCCCACCTCGAGGTCGTCGACCATCGCGGCCTGCGCCTCGTCGAAGAGCTCGAGCGTCGCGCGGCCGGCGTCGAGCAGCAGCACCCGCCCCCGGTCGCTGCTCCAGTCGGCCACCTCGGGCAGGCCGAGCGCGTCGCGGTAGAGACGTACGGCAGCGTCGAAGTCGTCGACGGTCAGGGTGATCCGGAGCTCCTGGACGGCGATCTGGGCATCGGTCATGGAGTCGATCGTGGGGCCTCGGGTGCACCTGAGGTCAAGACCCTGCCCGGGCCGATGTGGAAGCTGCCGATCACGGTGACGCCGTCCTGCGCGTAGAGCGGGATGTCGCGGCCTGCCGGGTCGACGTCGGCCATGTCGGCCGCCGCCTCCTCCGGGCTGCGCGGCAGGTCCTGCTGCCGGTCGGAGGCTCGGACGAAGCCGCACCTCCCGTTGGTGCCGTAGGCGGCGACCAGGTCGGGCCCCGGGTCGTCCTCGTCGATGCCGGCGCCGGAGCCGTAGGACATGCCGTTCTCGTTGACCGGGTAGGGCGGCGCCATCGCGGCCTGGGGACAGTCCTCGAAGACCACCTCCTCGTCGCGGTGCGCGCTCGGGTCGATCGCGCGGACCATCGGCTGCGGACCGTCGGGCGACGCCACCACCTGGTGCAGCTGCATGCCGCCGAAGAAGCCGACGAGGAGCGCGGCCGCGCCAGCCAGGACCCGTCTGCTCACCTGCCACCCTCCTCCGGTACCCCCGTGGGACGCGGCGACGTGCGGAGAAGTTGTCAGCCGACCGCGACCGGCGCCGGGCTGTCCTCGACCAGGCGACGTACGACGTCCGCGCACCCGCCGCAGCCGGTCGTGGCCCGGGTCCGGTCGACGCACTCGCTCATCGACGCGCAGGCACGGACCTCGCCCGCGGTCACGCCGGCGCACGCGCAGACCTCCGCCTCGTCGGGCAGCGGCGCCGGGGCGTCCGCCGCCTCGGGCAGGAGCAGCTGGCCGGGCTCGTCGGGGCCGAGCAGGGTCCCGCGGTCGTAGAGCTGGGTGATGAGCCCGACGCGGGACAGGTCGCCGACGAGCGCCGCGGCGACGATCCGCCCGCCGTGCACGACGAGGCGGCGGTGCGAGCCGGCGATCGGGTTGGTCACCTCCACGACCTCGCCCTCCGCGCGCTCGGGGTCGCCGAGCACGGCGACGTCGAGGCCGGTGGCGCGCAGGCGCGCGACGCTCCGACTGCCGTCGTACGACGCCTCCTCGCCGCGCAGCAGGCGGGCGAGCACCTCGGCCTGCTCCCACGCGGGAGGGACGAAGCCGGTCGTACGACGGCGGTGCTCGGCGCAGTCGCCGATGGCGTGCACCCGGTCGTCGGTGACGCTGGTGAGGGTGTGGTCGACCACCACCCCGCGACGGACCATCAGGCCGGCGCGGCGGGCGAGCGCGGTCGACGGCCGGCCCCCGGCGGTGAGGACGACGAGGTCGCAGGGCAGGACGTAGCCGTTGTCGAGCTGCAGCCCGTCGCCGGTGAGCCGGACGGCGCGGGCGCCGGTGTAGACCTCGGTCCCGAGCCGTCGCAGGTCGCGGGCGAGAACGGCCCCCGCACCGGAGCCGACCTGGCTGGCGAGGAGGTGGTCGGCCCCCTCGACGACCTCGGTGAGCAGCCCGCGCACCGCCAGCGCCCGCGCGACCTGCAGGCCGAGCAACCCGCCGCCCACGACGACGGCCCTCGGTCTCCTGACAGGGCTCCGCCCTTCCTCGACCAGCGGGGCGGCCGACCCCTCGACCAGCGAGCGGGTGGCCGCGTCCAGCCGGCGGCAGTCGTCGAGGGTGCGGAACGCGTGGACGCGCGGGTCGAGGGTGCCGTCGCGGCGGACCAGCCCGCGGATCGGCGGCAGGGTGGGGATCGAGCCGCAGGCCAGGACGAGCCGGTCGTAGGCGACGCGCTGCCCGTCGACCAGCACGACCTCGCGGGCGTCCCGGTCGACCTCGAGCACGCGGGCCTCGAGGCGCAGGTCGATGCCGTGCTCGGCGTACCACTCCGCCGACCGCAGGGTCAGCGCGTCGGCCGCGTGGGTCCCCTCGAGCACCGCCGACAGCAGGATGCGGTTGTACGGCGGGCTCGCCTCGTCGGCGAGGACCGTGACCGCGAACCGCTCGTCGCCGGCGAGGTGCTCGCCCAGCCGGGCGGCCGCCATCCCGCCGCCGACGACCACGACCCGCTCAGGCATGCGCGACCGGTGAGAGGCGGGCGGCGCACACCTTGAACTCCGGCATCCGGGACGCCGGGTCGAGGGCGTCGTTGGTCAGCCGGTTTGCCCCCACCCAGTGGAACGGCACGAAGACCGTGTCCGGCCGGATCGTCGGCACCACCTTCGCGGGGGCGGTCATCTCGCCACGCCGGGTCGCGACGCGCACCGCGTCGCCCTGCCTGACGCCGAGGCGCCCGGCGAGCAGCGGGTGCATCTCGACGAAGGGGCCGTCGTCGGGCAGCGAGCGGACCCGCCGGGTCTGGGCACCGGACTGGTACTGCGCCAGCACGCGTCCGGTGGTGAGGTGGATCGGGTAGTCCGCGCACGGCTGCTCGGCCGCCCCGCGGTGCTCGACGGCGTGCATCCGGGCCCGGCCGTCGGCGTGCGCGAAAGACTCGGCGAACAGCCGCTCGCCGCCCCAGAAGACGCCCTGCTCGTCGCGGATCCGGTCGTAGGTGATCGCCGAGTAGTCGGCCGGGCCGCCCGCCGACGCACGGCCGAGCTCGACGAAGACCTCCTCCGGGTCGGTCGGGAACGACGCCTGCGAGCCGATCCGCTCGGCCAGTCCCGCGAGCACCTCGAGGTCGGTCCGCACGCCCGACGGTGGCGTGATCGCGCGTTGCCGCAGGACCACCCGACCCTCGAGGTTGGTCATCGTGCCGGTCTCCTCTGCCCACTGCGTCACCGGCAGCACGACGTCGGCCAGCGCCGCGGTCTCCGACATCACGACGTCGCACACCACGAGCAGGTCCAGCGCCTCCAGCCGCGAGGTCACGTGGGTCGCGCGCGGCGCACTGACGACGATGTTGGAGCCGAGCACCAGCAGCGCGGACGGCCCGTCGGGCGTGCCGAGCGCGTCGAGGAGCTCGTACGCCGATCGCCCGGGGCCGGGCAGCGCGTCGGGGTCGACACCCCACACGCCGGCGACGTGCGCGCGGGCGGCGGGGTCGTCGATGCGCCGGTAGCCGGGCAGCTGGTCGGCCTTCTGCCCGTGCTCGCGCCCGCCCTGGCCGTTTCCCTGGCCGGTCAGGCAGCCGTAGCCCGCACCGCGCCTGCCCACCATGCCCCGCGCGAGGGCGACGTTGATCCAGGCCAGCACGGTGTCCGTGCCCGTCGAGTGCTGCTCCGCCCCGCGCGCGGTGAGCACCATGACGCGGGACTTCGCTCCCAGCATCTCCGCCAGCGCCCGCACCTCGTGCGCGTCGATCCCGGTGACCCGCTCGACGCGCTCGGGCCACCAGGAGGCGACCGAGTCGCGCACGTCCTCCCAGCCGGTGGTGCGCTCGGCGAGGTACGACGCATCGACCGCGCCGGCGGCGACGAGCAGGTGCAGCACCCCCAGCGCGAGCGCGAGGTCGGTGCCCGGCACCGGCTGGAGGTGCAGGTCGGCGCGGTCCGCGGTCGGCGTACGCCGCGGGTCGATCACGACGACCTTGCCGCCCCGCTCGCGCAGCCGGTCGAGGTGGCGGGCTGCGGGCGGCATCGTCTCGACGAGGTTGGAGCCGACGAGCACCAGCACGTCGGTCTCCTCGACGTCGGCGAGCGGGAACGGCAGCCCGCGGTCGAGGCCGAAGGCGCGGATGCCCGCCGAGGCGGCCGAGCTCATGCACCAGCGACCGTTGTAGTCGATCTGCGAGGTGCCGAGCGCGACTCGCGCGAACTTGCCGAGGGAGTAGGCCTTCTCGTTGGTGAGCCCACCACCGCCGAACACCGCGACCCCGTCCGATCCGCCCGCCACCTGGGCGGCGCGGATCCCGGCGGCGACCCGGTCGAGGGCGTCGTCCCACGAGACGGCCGACCACTCGCCGGTCTCCCGGTCGCGCACCAGCGGCGACGTGAGCCGCTCGCGACCGCCGTACAGCCCGGCCGCGGCCCACCCCTTGCGGCACAGCGCCCCGCGGTTGACGGGGAACTCCTCCCAGGCCGACACCTCGGGCGTGCGCCGACCTGCCAGGCGCATCCCGCACTGCAGGGAGCAGTAGGGGCAGTGGGTCTCGGTCTGCGTCGCGGTCATCAGATCTCCCGTCAGATTTCAGCGGCGGCGAGCCCGTGGGCCCGCACCGGTCGACGCAGGTAGAGCACCCAGGTGAGTGTGGCGCAGCCGACGTAGTAGGCGGTGAAGACCGTGAAGGCGGCACGCGTCGCGGTGAGCGGGTCGCCGACCCAGGGGGCGGCGAAGGCGAGCGGGACCAGGAAGCCGCCCACGGCACCGACCGCGCCGATCACCCCGAGCGCGGAGGACGACTGCCGGGTGGCCGAGGTGAGTGCGGCAGCCCGCTCCGGCGTGCCCGGCGCGGTCGCGCGCTCCGCCGAGGCCTTCCAGAGGGCGGGGATCATCTTGTAGACCGAGCCGTTGCCGACGCCGGTGGCGGCGAAGATGCAGAGGAAGAAGCCGAGGAACAGCGGGAACCAGGCGGCGTTGGCGCTCGCGACGGCCGGGTCGGCGCCCGGGTTGGGCGTGAGCTGGTTGACCGTCCACAGCACCCCGAGGGTGAAGACGACCATCGCGACGAACGACGCCAGGGTCACCCGAGCGCCGCCCCAGCGGTCGGCCATCCACCCGCCGAACGGACGGGTCAGCGAGCCGACACCAGCGCCGAGGAAGGCGTAGAACGCGAAGTAGATACCCGTACCGAGCGGGGCAGGCTCCGGCACCCAGAAGTTGAGCCTGATCAGCAGCGGCATCGCGGCCGAGTAGCCGATGAACGACCCGAACGTGCCGATGTAGAGCAGTGACAGCTGCCAGGTCCGACGCTGCTTCACGACCTGCATCTGCTCCCGTGGCGACGACGTCACGGTCGCCAGGTTGTCCATCCAGAGCCACGCGGCGGCCGTCGCCAGCATCGCCAGGCCCGCATAGGCGTACGCCGCCCGCTCGAGGTGGATGCCGCCGCCCGACGCCTGCACGAGGCCGAAGATGCCGGCGCCGCCCACCATGACCGGGAGCAGCAGCTGGATCAGCGAGACACCGAGGTTGCCGCCGGCCGCGTTGAGCCCGAGCGCCGCGCCCTTCTTGTCGGAGGGGTAGAAGAAGTTGATGTTGGCCATCGACGAGGCGAAGTTGCCGCCACCCACCCCCGCGGTCGCGGCGATCAGGCAGAAGACCCAGTAGGGCGTCGTCGGGTCCTGCACGGCGTACGCGAACAGCAGCGTCGGCACCAGCAGCATCGCACCGCTGACGATCGTCCAGTTGCGCCCGCCGAACTTCGGCACCGCGAACGTGTAGGGCAGCCGCAGCAGCGAGCCGACGAGGTTGGGAAGCGCGACGAGCAGGAACAGCTGCTGCGGGGTGAACGCGAAGCCCTGCGCGAGCAGGAACGCCGACGAGACGCTCCAGATCAGCCAGACCGAGAAGCCGACGTGCTCGGCGAAGATCGACCACACCAGGTTGCGGCGGGCGACCGCGCGTCCGGTCGATTCCCAGAACTCGGCGTCCTCCGGGCGCCAGTCCTCGATCCAGCGACGCGCGCGGCGGTTGTCCGTGGCGGGGGTGCTCATGTCGACGAGCGTCTGCTCCCGGTGTGTCACCCGGCCTGCCGCTCCAGTGGCGGAGTCGTCAACTTCTCCTCACGACCTCACGACGTGAGGTCGAGACGCGGTCAAGCCTTGATCGTTCCTCCCTTCCCGCACGAGGCTGGAGGGTGCACAATCCCAGGGGAAACAGGGACAGACGTGGGACCGAGGGCTCGGCTCGGTGGTGGTGAGGGGTTCTGCTCGATGACCGACCGAGTGCACGCGGTCGCGGCCTATGACGAGGCCGCGTCGCTCGTCGCCCACGTCGCCGACTTCGTCGCGACCTCGCTCGACGAGGGCGTTCCGGTCGTCACCGTCAGCCGCCCTGCGCACCGCCACGCGGTGGATGCGCTCCTGTCCGCGCGTGGGGTCGACGTCGACCGGGCGCGCCGGGACGGCCGCCTGACCACGCTCGACGCCGACGAGGCGATGGCGCGTTTCCTGGTGGACGGGCGCCCCGACCCGGGACTGTTCTCAGCCTTCCTCGCGTCCCTGGTCCCGGTGGGCGGACCAGGCGTGAGCGCGTTCGGGGAGATGGTCGCCATGCTCTGGGAACGGGGCGAGGTGGCGGCCGCCATCGAGCTGGAGTTGCTCTGGAACAGCGCGATAGCGCGACACCCGATCCGGTTGCTGTGCGCCTACCCGGGGTCCTTGCTCGCCGACGCGGAGCTCGGCGATGTGGCCCGGATGTGCGGTCTCCACGACCACGTCAGCCTGGCCGGGCTGCACCCGCCCCACGGTGGGGCCAAGGCCGACGACGACGTCGTCCGCTCGGGCGTGCACCTGCCCGTCCCTGCCGCGGTCGGCTCGGTCCGCGGCTTCGTGCGGGACACCCTCGCCGGTTGGGACCTCGACCACCTCGTCGGGGATGCCGTCCTCATCACGTCCGAGCTCGCGACGAACGCGGTCACCCACGGCAGCTCGCCGTTCCGGGCCTCGCTCGCGCGGACCGGCGACGTCGTACGCGTGTCGGTGGAGGACGGGTCGAGCGCGTGGCCCCGCTACCACCGCGCACTGCCCGGTGACCAGGACGGCCGGGGCATGGCCATCGTCGCTGTCCTGTCACGCCGCTCGGGCTGTGACTCCACGGCGAGCGGCAAGGTCGCCTGGGCCGAGCTCAGCGCCTGACCCGACGCACGCTCCGACCGTTCGTCGTACGACACCGACCGCTGGGCGACCGACGACGCCCATCGACCGACGCGGCGACGCGCACCCCTCCCGCGCGGCGAGTGACCGGTGCCACGGTGACGGCGGTCACACCCCGTGGCCATCCCGCGCTCGGAAGGACCCGATCCGTGACACAGCAAGAGCAGGCCGCGCGCCACGATCCCATCTACGACCGGCTGCATGCGACACCCGAGTTCGCCGAGCTGCGGCGTCGCTACCGCGGCTTCGTGTTCCCGGCGACGGTCGCGTTCCTGGCCTGGTACCTGCTGTACGTCATCCTCTCCAGCTGGGCGGGCGACTTCATGTCGACGCAGGTCTGGGGCCACATCAACGTGGCGCTGATCTTCGGCCTCCTCCAGTTCGTGACGACGTTCGGCCTCGCCTGGATGTACGCCCGCTTCTCCGCCGCCAAGCTCGACCCGCTGGCCCGCCAGCTCGAGGCGGACTACCGCAAGGGAGACGACGCCTGATGGACACCCAGGTCCTCACTACGTTCCTGTTCCTGTCGGTCGTCGCCCTCACGATCGGCATCACCTTCTGGGCGAGCCGCCAGACCAAGACGGCCGCCGACTTCTACTCCGGCGGACGGTCGTTCTCGGGCTTCCAGAACGGTCTCGCCATCGGCGGCGACTACATGTCGGCGGCGTCGTTCCTCGGCATCTCCGGCGCCATCGCGGTCTACGGCTACGACGGCTTCCTCTACTCCATCGGCTTCCTCGTCGCGTGGCTCGTCGCGCTGCTGCTCGTCGCAGAGATGTTGCGCAACGCGGGTCGTTACACGATGGCCGACCAGCTGGCGTTCCGGATGAGCCAGCGCCCGGTCCGCACGGCGGCGTCGGTCTCGACGGTCGTGGTGTCGATCTTCTACCTGCTCGCCCAGATGGTCGGCGCGGGCACGCTCGTCGCGCTGCTCCTCGGCGTGGACAGCCAGGCGGTCCAGAACATCACCATCATCGGCGTCGGCGCGCTGATGATCTTCTACGTCGTGGTCGGCGGCATGAAGGGCACGACGTACGTCCAGATCGTCAAGGCCGTGCTGCTGATGCTCGGCTCCGCGCTGATCGTGGTCCTGGTGCTGGTCGAGTTCAACTTCAACCTCTCCTCCCTCCTCGGCGCGGCCGCGGAGAACTCCGGGAAGGGCGAGGCGTTCCTGCAGCCCGGTCTGCAGTACGGCGCGAGCCTGACGTCGAAGATCGACTTCCTGTCCCTCGGGCTCGCCCTGGTGCTCGGCACCGCCGGCCTGCCGCACATCCTGATCCGCTTCTACACCGTGCCGACCGCGAAGGACGCACGGAAGTCGGTGCTGTGGGCCATCGGCCTGATCGGCGCCTTCTACCTGATGACGCTGGTCCTCGGCTTCGGTGCCGCTGCCCTTCTGGACCGCGACCAGGTGGACCCGCTCGAGGGGGGCAACCAGAACCTCGCCTCACCGCTCCTTGCCGAAGCCGTCGGCGGTGGCGACGGCTCCACGGGCGGCGCGGTCCTGCTGGCGCTCATCGCAGCGGTGGCCTTCGCGACCATCCTCGCCGTGGTCGCCGGCCTGACGCTGGCCAGCTCCTCCTCGGTGGCGCACGACCTCTACAAGGGCGTCATCAAGAAGGACCAGCCCATCACCGAGAAGGACGAGGTGCGGGTCGCCCGGATCGCCGCGTTCGTCATCGGCGCGGTGGCCATCGCGCTGTCGATCCCGGCCCAGCGACTCAACATCGCGTTCCTCGTGGCACTGGCCTTCGCGGTCGCGGCGTCGGCGAACCTGCCGGCGATCATCTTCAACATGTTCTGGCGGCGGTTCAACACCCGCGGCGCCGTGTGGAGCATCTACGGCGGCCTCATCTCCGCCGTCGGGCTGGTGTTGCTCTCGCCGGTCGTGTCGGGTCTCCCGACCTCGCTGTTCCCCGACTCCGACTGGTCGATCTTCCCGCTCAACAACCCGGGCATCGTCTCGATCCCGCTGGGCTTCCTGCTCGGCTACATCGGCACGATCTCCAAGCGTGAGCCGGACGCCGAGGAGCGCTACACCGAGCTCGAGGTCCGCGCCCTCACCGGCGCCGGCGCCGAGCAGGCCGTCCAGCACTGAGTCCAGCAGCACCGGTGACCCCCTCGCCGAGCCGGAGTAGGTTCGGCGAGGGGGTCACCTCCCTCGTTCCCCGCCCCTGATCAGCACCTGACCCAGCACCTGCCCCGCCCGAGGAGAGAGCCTTGTCCGAGCAGACCCTGTCGAACCTGATGCACGAGGACCGGCGCTTCGAGCCCCCGGCCGAGATGGCCGCCGACGCCAACGTCCAGGAGGAGGCGTACGCCCGCGCCGACGCCGACCGCGAGGCGTTCTGGGCCGACGCCGCCGAACGGCTGGACTGGGGCCGGAAGTGGGACCAGGTCCTCGACTGGACCGACCCGCCCTTCGCCAAGTGGTTCGTCGGCGGCACCATCAACGCCTCCGTCAACTGCGTCGACCGCCACGTCGACGCCGGCAACGGCGACAAGGTCGCGATCCACTGGGTCGGCGAGCCCGACGACGACACCCGTGACATCACCTACGCCCAGCTCAAGGACGAGGTCTCGAAGGCCGCCAACGCGCTGACCGAGCTCGGCGTGCAGAAGGGCGACCGGGTGGCGATCTACATGCCGATGATCCCCGAGGTCGTCGTCGCGATGCTCGCCTGCGCCCGCCTCGGCGCCCCGCACACCGTCGTGTTCGGCGGCTTCTCCGCCGACGCCCTCGCCTCGCGCATCACCGACTGCGACGCCCACGTCGTGATCACCTCCGACGGTGGCTACCGCCGCGGAGCCGCCAGCGCGCTCAAGCCGGCCGTCGACGAGGCCGTCGAGAAGACCGGCGACCTGGTGCGCCACGTCCTCGTCGTACGTCGTACGGGCCAGGACGTCGCGTGGGACGACTCGCGCGACGTGTGGTGGCACGAGGCCGTCGACGGCGCGTCGGCCGACCACGAGGCCGAGATGCACGACTCCGAGCACCCGCTCTACGTCATGTACACCTCGGGCACCACGGGCAAGCCGAAGGGCATCCTGCACACCACCGGCGGCTACCTCACCGGGACGTCGTTCACGCACTGGGAGGTCTTCGACCTCAAGCCGGAGACCGACGTCTACTGGTGCACCGCCGACGTCGGCTGGGTCACCGGCCACTCCTACATGGTCTACGGGCCACTCGCCAACGGCGCGACGCAGGTGATGTACGAGGGCACCCCCGAGAAGGGCCGCTGGTGGCAGATCGTGCAGGACTACAAGGTGACGATCTTCTACACCGCCCCGACCGCGATCCGGACCTTCATGAAGCAGGGCCGCGAGATCCCCGACGGCTACGACATGTCGTCGCTGCGCCTGCTCGGGTCCGTCGGTGAGCCGATCAACCCGGAGGCCTACATCTGGTACCGCGAGGTCATCGGCGGCGACCGCTGCCCCGTCGTCGACACCTGGTGGCAGACCGAGACCGGCCAGATCATGATCAGCCCCCTGCCCGGCGTGACCGCCGGCAAGCCCGGCTCGGCGATGAAGGCGCTGCCCGGTATCTCGGCCGACGTGGTCGACGACGACGCGAAGTCCGTGGGCAACGGCAACGGCGGCTACCTCGTGCTGAAGGAGCCGTGGCCCGCCATGCTGCGTACGCTCTGGGGCGACGACGAGCGGTTCAAGGAGACCTACTGGTCGCGCTGGCCCGGCCTCTACTTCGCCGGCGACGGCGCCAAGCTCGACGACGACGGCGACGTCTGGCTGCTCGGCCGGGTCGACGACGTGATGAACGTGTCGGGCCACCGCCTCTCGACGACCGAGATCGAGTCGGCGCTCGTGTCGCACCCCAAGGTCGCCGAGGCGGCGGTCGTCGGAGCGGCGGACGAGACCACCGGCCAGGCCGTGTGCGCCTTCGTCATCCTCCGCGACTCCGCCGGCGACGGCGGCGAGGACATCGTCGAGGAGCTGCGCAAGCACGTCGCCAAGGAGATCGGGGCGATCGCCAAGCCGCGCCAGATCATGGTCGTGCCGGAGCTGCCCAAGACCCGCTCCGGCAAGATCATGCGCCGCCTGCTCAAGGACGTCGCCGAGGACCGCGAGGTGGGTGACGTGACCACCCTCGCCGACTCGACCGTCATGGACCTGATCAAGTCCAAGGAGACCTCGGCCTCCGCCGAGGACTGACCGTCCTCGTCCTCCGCCCGGGTATCTAGGGACGTCTTGGTAGGTGTTTCGGCCTTCCGACCTACCAGGACGTCCCTGGATACCGCCGAAGCGGGCGATGTCTGAGGGCGTGGCGTACCGGAATCGGCCTCAGTCGTCCACGGCGTCCTCAGACATCGGGGTCGGGCGACCGCGGGTGGCGGCGAGCAGCAGCACGACACCGACGACCGCGGCGATGAGCGAGGCCAGCAGGATCGCGATCTTCGCCTCCTCCGTCAGCAGGTCGGCGCTGGGGAACGACAGCCCGGCGATGAAGATCGAGACCGTGAAGCCGATGCCGGCGACGGCGCCGAGGCCAACGACCATCGACCAGGGCGTGTCCTCGGGCAGCTTCGCGATGCCGAGGCGTACGGCGACGAAGGAGGTCGCGACGATGCCGATCGGCTTGCCGAGCACCAGGCCCAGCACGATGCCGAGGCCCACCGGCTGGGTGAGGACCTCGCCGATGGCGCCCAGCTCGACGCCCGCGTTGGCGAGCGCGAACACGGGCAGGACGACGTACGCCGACACCGGGTGCAGCGCGCTGATGAGCCGTTCGACCACCGACACCGACTCCTGGAGCAGGAACCGCAGCCGGGCGAGCTCGTCGGCGTCGAGGAGGCGGTCCTCCAGGGCGCGCGCGGCGAACTCGCGCGCGACCTCCTCCTTGAGCAGCGGCGTCGCCGGGGCGAGCAGGCCGATCGCGACGCCGGCCAGGGTCGCGTGCACGCCGGACTCGAGCAGGGCGAACCACACCCCCACGCCGAGGACCGCGTAGACCACGATGCTCCAGATCCGCAGCATGCGGGCCACTACCATCAGGCCGAGGAGGCCGAGGGCGATCGCGAGCCAGGTCAGCGAGAGGTCGCCGGTGTAGAACACCGCGATCACCAGGATCGCGCCGATGTCGTCGACGATCGCGAGCGTCAGCAGGAACAGCCGCGCCGCCGACGGGATCCGCCGCCCGAGCACGCCCAGCACCCCGACCGCGAAGGCGATGTCGGTCGCCATCGGGATGCCCCAGCCGGCGCTGCCGGCGCTGCCGGGCGGGTTGAGCGCGAGGTAGATGCCAGCGGGCACCACCATCCCGCCGACCGCGGCGATGATCGGCAGGGCCGCGGTCCGCGGGTCGCGCAGGTCACCGTTGACCAGCTCGTACTTGATCTCCAGGCCGACGACGAAGAAGAAGATCACCATCAGGGCGTCGTTGACCCAGTGCTGGAGCGACTCGTCGAGGTGCAGCGGGCCGACGTCGAGGGTCAGGTGGGTGTGCCAGAGCGCGTCGTACGACGACGACCACGGGCTGTTGGCCCAGATCAGGGCGGCCGCGGCGGCGAGCAGCAGGAGGATCGAGCCGGCCGCCTCGACGCGCAGGAACTCGCGCACCGGGCGTGCGACCAGCCGGGCCAGCGGCCTGTCGCTGGCGCTGTAGACGGGCCCGGACCTCCAGAGGTCGTCGAGGTGGGGGCGGTCGGGGGGCGGGGCCATCGCGAGGTGTGGTCCTTCCGGGGGTGGTCGAAGCATCATCACCGCGGACAGACTCGCCACGGGCCGACCAGACTTCCCGGCTCACCTGAGACCCCAGTGTAGACAGGCCCGTTGGTAGGGTCGCAGCACTCAGCCCCCGGCGTACACCGAAGGACAGCACCGCATGGCAAACGAACCGGTCAAGGACACCGATCCGACGCTCGGCAAGCTCGTCATGGACGCGCAGCGCGACATCTCCTCGCTCGTCTCCAAGGAGATCCAGCTCGCCAAGAGCGAGCTCAAGGTCAGCGTCAAGCACGGTGGTGTCGGCGTCGGCCTCTTCGCCGGAGCGGCGTTCATCGCCCTGCTCGCGATCATCATGCTGTCGGTCGCGTTCGCCTACTTCCTCAACTGGAACGGCGAGGGCCTCGACCTGCACTGGGCGTTCCTCGTCGTCTTCTTCGTCTACGTCCTCATCGCCGCGCTGCTCGCGTACATCGGCCTCCGGCAGGTCAAGAAGGTCAAGGCGCCCGAGCGCGCGATCGAGCAGGGCCGGCAGATCCCGCAGGCGCTCAAGGGTCGTCCCTGACCCACGCCCGGCCGGGGCCTACGGCTCGGTGATCGAGCAGGCGCCGAGGAACGAGGCGCCGTATCGAGAGTCAGCGCACGCAGGTGCCGGTGTCGACCGGGGAGGTCGCGGTGACGCCGTCGGCCGCTGACTCGGCCACCTGGTCCGCGGTGAGCGCGTAGCCGGTGTCGGGGTCGCTGACCGAGGCGGCGAAGACCATGCCGGCCACATCGCCGGCCGACGTCACGATCGGGCCGCCGGAGTTGCCCGGCCGGATCAGTGCCCGCAGGGAGAAGACCTGGCGGATGACGGTGCCCTCGCCGTAGATGTCGGGGGAGCGCAGCCGCTGCTCGGAGCGGACCCGGCCGGACTCGACGTCGTAGGGACCGTCCTCGGGGTAGCCCAGCACGGCGACCGGGTCGCGGGGCTGGACCTCGGTGTCGAAGGCGAGCGGGAGCGACCCGGTGTCGGGCAGCGACAGGACGGCGATGTCGAGGGCGGGGTCGTAGAGCACGACCGACGCCGTGACCGAGGTGCCGCCGACCTCCACCTCGGGTCGGGTGACGCCCGCGACGACGTGGGCGTTGGTCATCAGCCGGCCGGGTGCGTAGAAGAAGCCGGTGCCCTCGACGCCGCCGCCGCAGCCGTTGGTGCCGCGGACCTTGACCACGCTGGCCTCGGCGGCGATCACGTCGGGATCGGTCAGCATGCGCGGGTCGCCGGGGCGGACCGCGACGATCCGCTCGGGCGCGAACGGCTCGAGGTAGCGCGGGAAGAACGTCGTGCCGACGACGTTGTTGAACGTCTGCAGCACCTTGTCGGAGTCGGCGGGCAGCGTCCGGTCGACCTTGGCCAGGATCGTCGAGTCGCGGACCAGGGGCGTGACCGCGCCGATGCGGGTGCCGGAGACCGCGACGCCGAGCGCCCACGCGACGAGCAGGACGGCGACGGCGCTCAGGACCGAGCCGCCGATGGCGTCGACGGCCCGGATCGGCTGCCACGTGATGCGGTCGCGCAGCCGTGCGCCGACGTACTGGAAGAGCGCCTGGCCGAGCGAGGCGGAGATGATCACGATGAAGAGCGCGCCCAGTGAGACCCACAGCGACGGGGCGGCGTCACCCAGCGCGAGGGGCGCGACCCAGATGCCGGCCAGGCCGCCGAGCAGCAGGCCGGCGGTGGCGCTGGCGCCGGTGATGAATCCCTGCCAGTAGCCCGAGAGGGCATAGATCCCCACGAGCGCCACGAGGCACCAGTCGAGGACGTTCATCACGTGCTACTCCTCGAGCCGGGTGTTCTGGGGGGTGTTCTGCGGGGTGTTGGGGGCGAGGTCGGTGCCTCTGGGGACACCCTGCAGCATGTGGTCGGGCAGGTCACGCACCCGCGCCCTGTCCCAGTCCTGCGCCCACCCGAGATAGCTGAACAACCGGGCGATGATGCCGGCGGTGAAGCCCCACAGGATCACGTCGCGCCGGGGACCGATGAGGAAGCCGGGGCCGAGCCAGCCGCTCGGGTGGCGGACGGTGATGCGGTTGTCGGGGTCGAGCAGGTCGGCGATCGCGACGTGGTGGATCTCGTGGACCTCCTCGGGGCTCTCGATGCGCACCTCGCCCCGGTCGCGCCAGTAGCCCAGGATCGGCGTCACCGCGAAGTTGCTCGGCGGCAGCCACAGCTCGGGCAGCTCGCCGAACACCTCGACCTCGGCCGGCACGAGCCCGATCTCCTCGTGGGCCTCGCGCAGGGCCGCCTCGACCGGGGTCTCCCCCTCGTCGAGCGAGCCGCCCGGGAACGACACCTGCCCCGGGTGGGAGCGCATGTGGTGGTTGCGCTCGGTGAGCAGGAGCTCACCGCGGTGCGCGAGGTCGTCGGGGGCGGCCGGGTCGGCGTCGCGGTCGGCGAAGACCATGAGCACCGCGCCGCGCCGGGGGTCGCTGTCCGCGGGCGGCATGAAGCGGGTCAGCTCGTGGACGGTGATGGAGGCGGCGGCCTCGACCACGGGCGTCAGCCAGCCCGGCAAGGAGGTGTTCACGCGGGGTCCCCGCGGCGTGGTTCGGGGGCGCGCAGCGGAGGAGAAGAACGTCGTGGGGTGCTCACAGATCGATTCCCAGGTGCTCGGCGACCAGCTCGCGGACCTCGTCGACCGACTCCACGCCGCCGGAGTCCTGGCCGACGACCTTGCCCGTCTCGTCGACGAAGACGAACGCCGGCAGCCCGCGGCGGGCGATCGCGAAGGCGTCCTCGACCATCAGCTCGCCGCCCGGGTCGGCGATCGAGGGGTAGGTGGCCCCGGTCTCCTCGGCCAGCGCGAGCGCGCCGTCGGGGTGGACGTCGTTGAAGTCGATGCCGACGAGCCGGACCCGGTCGCCGTACTGCTGGTGGAACTCCTCCAGCGCCGGCATCTCCAGCCGGCAGGGCTCGCAGCGCGCCTGCCACAGGTTGATCATCATCGGACCGCGCAGCGAGGCGAGCGCGACGTCGGGACCGCCGCCGAGGCAGGGCAGCGTCATGTCGGGCAGCCCGCCGTCGACCGGCTCGCCGGTGCCGGGCGTGCAGTCCTCCATGCCGATGCGCGCCTTGGCCTCACGCAGCGCCGGGGTGTCGACGTCGACGTCGGGAGGGCGTACGGCGATGGGTCCGCTGTCGCTCATCGACGACCAGGCGAAGGCGCCCGCGGCGACGCACAGGACGAGCGCCAGCGCCAGGAGGAGCTTCCTCATGCAGGTCCCTGCGTCGTGACCAGCTTCTCCGCCTCGATCGGGTCGGTCGGGCCCGCGCCGAACGACGGGCACAGCCGGGCGACCGGGCAGGCGCCGCACGCGGGCTTCTTGGCGTGGCAGCGGCGGCGACCGTGCCAGATGAGGTGGTGGGACAGCATCGTCCAGTCGCGCTTGGGGAAGAGGGCGCCGACGGCGTGCTCGACCTTGACCGGGTCGGTCTCCTCGGTCCAGCCGAAGCGTCGCGCGAGCCGGCCGAAGTGGGTGTCGACGGTGATGCCGGGCTTGTCGAAGGCATTCCCGAGCACGACGTTGGCGGTCTTGCGGCCGACGCCGGGCAGGGTGACGAGCTCCTCGAGGCGCGAGGGCACCTCGCCACCGAAGGTGTCCACGAGCGCCTGGCTGAGCTTGAGCAGCGCGTCGGTCTTCTGGCGGAAGAAGCCCAGCGGGCCGAGGAGCTGCTCCATGTGCTCGCGCGGGGCAGCTGCCATCGCCTCGGGCGTCGGGTAGGCCGCGAACAGCGCGGGGCTGGCGGCATTGACCCGGCGGTCGGTCGTCTGGGCGGAGATCACGGTGACGACCAGGCACTCGAACGCGTTGGTGAAGTCGAGCTCGGCGCGGGCGTCGGGGTAGGTGTCCGCGAGGATCCGGTCGATCTTGCGCGCCCGGCGCACCAAGGACGTGTCGGGCTTGGGGATCTCGACGACCTTGCGGGCGGGGGCGGGCACGCGCTCAGCCTACGGTCCGGCTCCGACACCGCCGAAGCCGGCGCAAACGGCGGCTCACCCGCACGGAGTGTCCGTTGTGAGCCGGACCACGGCTAGGATCGTCCCGGATCCCGAGCAGCACCCGTCGGGACGCACCCCACCGGGAGGATTGACGTGGACAACGACGTGCTTCGGCAGGCACCGCTGTTCAGCTCGCTCGACGACGAGGCAGCGACGGCGCTGGGCGGTTCGATGGCCGAGACCAAGCTCCGTCGTGGCGACGTGCTCTTCCACGAGGGCGACTCGGGCGACAAGCTCTACGTCGTCACCGAGGGCAAGGTGAAGCTCGGCCGGTCGTCCTCCGACGGCCGCGAGAACCTCCTCGCGATCATGGGCCCCGGCCAGATGTTCGGCGAGCTCTCCCTCTTCGACCCCGGCCCGCGCTCGGCCACCGTCACCGCGGTCACCGACGCCACCTTCGCGTCGCTGTCGCACGACGACCTCCTCAAGTGGCTCGACGGCCGCCCGATGGTCGCGCGCGGCCTGCTCTCGCAGCTCGCCGGTCGCCTGCGCAAGTCCAACGACGTCGTCGCCGACCTCGTCTTCTCCGACGTGCCCGGCCGCGTCGCCAAGGCGCTGCTCGACCTCGCCGACCGCTTCGGCCGCACCGCCGACGACGGCGTCCACGTCCACCACGACCTCACCCAGGAGGAGCTCGCCCAGCTGGTCGGCGCCTCCCGCGAGACGGTCAACAAGGCGCTCGCCGACTTCGCCTCGCGCGGCTGGCTGCGCCTGGAGCCCCGCTCCGTGGTGATCATGGACCTCGAGCGCCTGTCCCGCCGCGCCCGCTGAAATAGTCCGGCTCAGCTGACCCCCGCAGCGGCGCACCTGTGCGTCGTACGTCGTGAAGGGGGTGCCAGATGACCGATCGATCCGGGTTCGACGAGTTCGTCCACGCGCGTGGACCCGCCCTCGCGCGCACGGCGTACCTCCTCACCGGCGACCACCACCTCGCCGAGGACCTGGTGCAGGCCGCGCTCGTGCAGGCGGCCCGGCACTGGGAGCGCATCGAGACCTCGCCCGAGGCCTACGTGCGACGCACGATGTACCACCAGAACATCTCCTGGTGGCGGCGCCGCAGGCTCGCCGAGATGCCGCTGCAGTCGTACGACGCCCCGGTGCCGGCAACCGACCCGACCGTGCGACTCACCCTCGAGCAGGCCCTGCGTCGGCTCACCCCGCGCCAGCGCACCGTGCTGGTGCTGCGCTACTTCGAGGACCTCACCGAGGTCCGGACGGCCGCCGAACTGGGCATCTCCCGCGGCGCGGTCAAGTCCATGTCGCGCCAGGCCCTCCAGCGGCTGCGTGTCCTGGCCCCCGAGCTCGCCGACCTGGTGGGAGCAGACGTATGAGCACCGACCTGCGCGAGGAGCTCGACGCCCTCGCCCGCACCCAGACCTTCTCCCCCGACCCCTCCGCGTGGGACCGCGGTCGCCGCGCCCGTCGTCGTACGCGCGTCGCCGCCGGCGCGGCCGCCGTCGCTGTCGTCGCGGTCGTGGCCGGCGCGGGCGCGCTCGCCCTCCAGCCGGACCGCGAGGCACGCACGGCGTCCACCGGCGACGTCGGCGTCGGCGCCGTCCCCCGCAGGATCGACGACATCCCGGCCGACCTCGAGCCCACGACCGACCTCGCGGTGGGGCGCGGGGCGGCGGCGTTCATCTCGACCTCGCAGCGGGTCCCGGTGGTGGTCACGGCGGCCGACGGGGTGGCGCACCGGCTCGACCTCCCGGGCTGGAGCGAGGACGGCCAGGCGTTGGCCCTCTCGCCGGACGGGATGAACCTCGCGTGGCAGCAGACCGGCGACGGTGGTGCCACCATCGGCGTGCTGGAGCTGACCACCGGTCGGCAGCGGAGCGACGAGGTGCACCCGGCCGGCGACCTCGCCCTCCGCGAGCTCACGTGGTCGCCCGACTCGCAGTGGCTGGGCTGGCTGGGCGACGCCGACGGCGGCGCCCACGTCGGACGGCTTCCGGTGCCCGGGGCGGACATCGACCTGAGGGAGCGCGTCGAGGGCAACGTCACGAGCCTGGCGGTCGGCAACGCCGCGAACGTCGTCCTCGGTCGTGCGAACGGAGGGCTCTACCGACTGGCCGCGGGCGAGCCGGAGCTCATCACCAGGGCGACCGGCGTCGGCCCCGGCCTCTTCTCCCCCGACGCCCGCTTCGTCGCCCTGCGCTCCGGGCCGTCCGACGCGTCCTCCACCCTGCGCCTCTCGGACGGCGCCGTGCTCACGCACCCGTTCCCGGACGGGACCTTCGACTCCGGCGCCACCATCCCGCTCGGCTGGCTCGACGATCGGCTCCAGCTCCTGCAGGTGTGGCCGGCCGAGGACGAGGACGCCGAGCTCGTGGTCACGACGCCGCAGGTCGGAACGACCAGCACGTGGCGCCGATCCGTCGGCTCGATCGACGCGAGCATCGCCGGTCGCGTCAGCCTCGCGGTGGACCTCGTACCAGACCTCGACGGCACCTCCTCGCAGGAGCTGACCCACGACTTCGCCGCCGACTCCCCGCCGGCGCCCTTCGGCATCGAGCTGTCGCTGTTCATCGGCCTCGGGGTGGCAGCTGCCATCGCCGTGCTCCTGGCGCTGCGACGGCTCTGGCGCCGGCGGTCGTAGACGCGCGGACAGAAGCCGGCCCGTGGGCCTGGCCGGAGCGTGGGAGCCTCACGGTGGCCGGACTTGTGTCCGCGCGTCTCCGGAGCCGCACCGGCTCAGGCGCGCGGGTCGCGACCGGCGAACGCCACCAGCCGGTCGTAGGCCGGGGCGTCGTCGGGGACGTCGACCGCCGGGCCGAAGACCTCGCCGCGGTTGTCGGGGGTCAGGCCCTGCTGCATGAAGGCCAGCCCGCGCTCGGCGACCTCGTCGTCGAGGCGCTGCGGACGACCGAGCGCCCGGACCAGGTCCCACGTGTGCACCCCGAGCTCGGCGCTCTGCCAGTCGGCCTGCGCCGCCTGGTCGTCGGGCTGCTCGTGCCAGTGGTGCAGCAGGTCGTCCCCGTGGTTGCGGAAGTGGCCGGCCCACTGGCCGTCGGCAACCTCGGGCTCGGCGACCCAGTCGACCTCCTCGCCACGGGCCTGCTGGAGGAAGTGCTCGGGCGCGACCGCGAGGTGCGCGGCGAGCTGGCGCACGGACCAGTCGCCGCACGGGGTCGGCCTGTCCCACTCGTCGGGGTGGATCGAGGCGAGCACGTCGCCGGCCTGGTCGATCGCGCGGGAGAGGACCACGACAGCCTGGTGAGGGTTTGCCATGCATCCACTTCATCGTGCGCGGCGCGACCGCGCAAGAGGCCTTCAGTGCTCGGTGAGGTACGCCAGCTGGGCGCGCACCGACAGCTCCGCCGCGCCCCACAGCACCGGGTCGACGTCGGCGTAGACGACCTCGACGATCGCGCGGGGCAGCGTCTCGTGCGGGAACGACCCGCCCTCCCGCTCGACCGCGTGCAGGTCCCGCAGGGCGGAGCGCACCTGCTCGAGCCGCTGCTGGCGGTGGGCGAGGTAGAAGTCGAGGGCACCGAGCGCGTCGTCGATCACCGGGCCGTGGCCGGGCCACACCGTGGTGATCCCCTGCTCGCCGCAGAGCGCGTGGAGCCGCTGGAGCGACGAGAGGTAGGCCCCGAGCTGGCCGTCGGGGTGCGCGACGACGGTCGTGCCGCGACCCAGCACCGTGTCGCCGGTCAGGACGGCCCGGTCCTGCGGCACGACGAAGGACAGCGAGTCCGACGTGTGGCCGGGGGTCGCGACCACGTGCACTTCCAGCCCGCCGACGGCTACCACGTCGCCCTCGCCGAGGCCCTCGGAGCCGAGCCGGTAGGCCGGGTCCAGCGCGCGTACGCCGCACCCGTGCCGCTCGGCGTACTCCCGGGCCGCCTCGCTGTGGTCGGCGTGGTGGTGGGTCAGCAGCACCACGGACACGTCACCGGCGGCCGCGTCGATCGCATCGAGGTGCGCCGCGATCGACGGTCCGGGGTCGACGACGACCGAGCGCGACGAGTCGGGGTCGCGGAGCACCCACGTGTTGGTGCCGTCGAGGGTCATCACGTCGGCGTTGGGCGCGAGCACGCAGGTGCCGGTGTCGCCGAAGCTCCCGCCGGACCAGCCCTGACCGGTCATGGGGTCGGTCATCGAGAAGCCATCAGCGCCGCATAGGCCGGCGGGGTGGAGAGGATGAAGTCGTCGCCGTCGGCGACGACCTCGGGCATGAACATCTCGACGCTCCGCCCGCTCGCCTCGACGAGGACTGCCGCCGGGTCGGCGAACTGCCCCACCTCCAGGCACGTGAGCCACGTCGGGGGAAGCATCAGGATCTCCTGCCGCTCGACGAGTGACACCGCGTCCATGGCGCCGGCCCACATGACCGACGACGACTCGCTCGACACGTCGCGGGTCACCTGCCCCTCGGGCAGCCGGGCGACGAAGAACCAGGTGCGGTAGCGCCGCGGCTCGAAGACCGGGGTCAGCCAGCCCGACCAGGCGCCGAGGAGGTCGGTGCGGAGCACGAGGGAGCGCTTCTCCAGGAAGGCGGTCAGCGAGACCTCGCGCGACTCCAGCGCGACGCGGTCGGCCTCCCAGTCGTCACCGGTGGTGTCGGCCACGACCGAGTCCGGACCGGCACCGGCCAGCAGCACCCCGGACTCCTCGAAGGTCTCCCGCACGGCAGCGCAGACCAGCGCGCGGGCCTTCGGCTCGTCGCAGCCGAGCCGCGAGGCCCACGCGGCCGGCGACGGACCGGCCCAGAGCCCGCGGTCGACGAGCTCGTCGTCGAAGTCGCGCGGGTCGACCCCGCCGCCGGGAAACACACACATGCCGCCGGCGAAGGCCATCGACGTCTGGCGGCGCAGCAGGTAGACGTCAGGGCCTGCGGCGCCGGGGCGCAGCAGCACCACGGTCGCGGCATCGCGCGGCTCGGCTGGCGTCGCGCCGCCCTCGGCGTACGACCGCGCCTGGGCGACCAGGGCGTCAGGCAGCGGGAGACGCTGCACGTCAGCCCCTCAGACCTCGACGATGATCTCGACCTCGACGGGCACGTCGAGCGGGAGCACGGAGACACCGACGGCCGAGCGGGCGTGCTTGCCGGCGTCGCCGAAGACCTCGCCGAGCAGCTCGGACGCACCGTTGGCGACCTTGGGCTGGCCGGTGAAGTCGGGCGTCGAGGCGACGAACACGACGACCTTGACGACGCGCTTGACGTCGTCGAGCGAGCCGATCTCGGCCTTGACCGCCGCGAGTGCGTTGAGGGCGCACTGGCGCGCGCACTCGTAGCCCTGCTCGTCGCTGACCTCGGCGCCGAGCTTGCCGATGGCGAGCATCTCGCCGTCGCGGGCGGGCAGCTGGCCGGCGGTGAAGACGAGGTTGCCGGTGCGCGCGGTGGGCTGGTAGGCCGCGACGGGCGGTGCGACCTCGGGGACGGTGATGCCCAGCTCGGCGAGACGAGCCTCCGCGCCCATGTCAGGCCGCCTTCGCGCGCTTGAGGAACGCCACGAGGCCGCCCTGCGCGTTGGTGTGGATGGCCACCAGCTCCCAGCCGTCCTGGCCGAAGTTGTTGAGCATCAGGGCCTCGTTGTGGAGCGGAATCGGCGCCACCTGGTATTCCCACTGGGTCATGGATCGCACCCTACTCGGGCCCGACCGGGCACAGCGCAGCGTCCTCCCGTGGTCTGACGCCGTCAGCGCGGTGCGGCGTCTACCGTCTGCACCATGCGCGATCAACGGGACCAGCACCCGTGGCGCCTGGGGCCGCGCGGGCGACGCTGGCTCGACCGGCTCATCGTCGCGTTCGTCCTCGTCGTGGGTGGCCTGGGCCACGCCGTGGCCGGCCAGCCGGTCGCGACCGTCTTCACCGTCGCCGAGGTGCTGCCGCTCCTGTGGCGCCGGCGCCACCCGTGGCCGGTCTTCCTCGTGGTCGCGGCGGCGTCCGCCCTCCAGGCGGCGGCCTTCGACCAGCCCGCCGTCGGGCAGCTCGCCTTCCCGGTCGCGGTCTACTCCGTCGCCCGCTGGTCGCCGCGCTGGCAGGGCGTGACGGCGCTGCTCGTCGGGTACGCCGGTGCGCTGGTCGCCGCGACGCGATGGCTCTTCGGCTTCGGTGCCGGCGACCTCACCCCGGGCAACCTTGCGCCCTACACCGTCACGATCGGCGCGATCGTCACCGCCGCGTGGGCGCTCGGGTGGGCGGCCCAGTCCCGCGAGAGGTACGTCGCCTCGCTGGTCGCGCGTGCGGAGCAGGCCGAGCGGATGGCCGAGCGCGAGGTGGAGCTGGCCGCGCGTGACGAGCGCTCGCGGATCGCCCGCGAGATGCACGACGTGGTCGCCCACGGGTTGTCGGTGATCGTCGTCCAGGCCGACGGCGCGAGGTACGCCGCCGCCAAGGACCCCGACGTCGCAGTGGGCACCCTCGAGACGATCTCCGCCACCGGCCGCGAGGCGCTCACCGAGATGCGGCGGCTGCTGGGCCTCCTCCGCGAGGGCGACACCGGCGTGACCCCGCAGCCGGGTCTGGGCGACGTACGCCACCTCGTCGACGAGGCACGCGCCGCCGGCATGCGGGTGGCGGCCGACCTGCCGGAGCCCGCGCCAGACGTGCCCGACGGCGTCGGGCTCGCGGCCTACCGGATCGTCCAGGAAGCCCTCACCAACGTGCGCAAGCACGCGGGGCCGGACGCCACGGTGGACGTGCGCGTCGCCGTCGACCGCGGCGTCGCCGTCGACGTGCGCGACGACGGGCGGGGCGCGGCCGCCCGTGCGGACGGTCGCGGCCTCGGACTGGTCGGGATGCGCGAGCGCGCGTCCGTCCACGGCGGGACGCTGGAGGCCGGACCCGCGCCGGGTGGCGGGTTCGCGGTGTCTGCGAGGCTGCCGCTGTGAGCGAGACCGACGCAGCCGGGGATCACGCCGGACCGATCCGGGTCTTCCTCGTCGACGACCAGCAGATGGTGCGCGCCGGCTTCCGGATGCTCGTCGACAGCCAGGACGACATGCAGGTCGTCGGGGAGGCCGGCGACGGCGGCGAGGCGCTCGAGCGGCTCGCGGTCACGGCCGCCGACGTCGTGCTGATGGACGTGCGGATGCCGCGCGTCGACGGCGTCGAGGCCACACGGCGGCTGCTCGAGCAGGGCCGGGCGCCCCGGGTGATCGTGCTGACGACCTTCGACCTCGACGAGTACGCCTTCGCCGCGATCCGCGCGGGCGCCTCGGCGTTCCTCCTCAAGGACGCCGCCCCGCCCGACCTGCTCGGCGCGATCCGAGCGGTGATGGCCGGCGACGCTGTCGTCGCGCCCAGCACCACCCGACGGCTGCTCGACCACTTCGCCGCCCTTCCCGACCCCGCCGAGCCGACGGCGTACGACGACCGGCTCGCGCCGCTGACCGAGCGCGAGGTCGAGGTGCTCACCCTCATCGCCCGCGGCCTGACCAACACCGAGATCGCCCAGCACCTCGTCGTCGCCGAGACGACCGTGAAGACCCACGTCGGCCGGGTGCTGGCCAAGACCGGCTCGCGCGACCGCGTCCAGCTCGTGGTGCTCGGCTACGAGACGGGCCTCGTCACCGCCTGAGCCCCAATGAAGTCCCCGGATATCCGGTGACTTTCCCACTGGGCGACCGAGATCTCGGGTGCAAGGCGGGAGACTCGGGTGCACAGTCCGCGCCGGCGTCCTCCCCCGGTCGTACGACGACCAGCGGCGTGCGACCGCGGACCGACGCCCGGTCCGTGCCGGAGGCCGACGACCCGGGGGCCGGTCCCGACGAGCGTTGTCCCCATGACGACGACACTCGACCAGACCACCGGGACGGCCGCCACCGCGCGCGGCCTGACCCGCACCTACGGCGCCGGCGACAACGCCGTCCACGCCCTGCGCGGCGTGGACCTCGACCTCCCCGCCGGGCGCTTCACCGCGATCATGGGCCCGAGCGGCTCCGGCAAGTCCACCCTCATGCACTGCCTGGCCGGCCTCGACGCCGCCACGTCCGGCTCGGTCACCGTCGCCGGGCGCGACCTCGCCGGCCTCGACGACACCGCGCTGACGATCTTCCGCCGCGAGCACATCGGCTTCGTCTTCCAGGCCTTCAACCTGTTGCCGATGCTGACCGCGGGCCAGAACATCGTCCTGCCGCTCGAGCTCGCGGGCCGCCCGGTCGACCGGGAGCGCTACGACCAGGTCGTCGGCGTGCTCGGCCTCGCCGACCGCCTCGGCCACCTGCCCAGCCAGCTCTCCGGCGGCCAGCAGCAGCGCGTCGCGATCGCCCGCGCGCTGGTCACCCAGCCGGACATCGTGTTCGCCGACGAGCCCACCGGCAACCTCGACAGCGAGGCCAGCGCCGAGGTGCTCGGCCACCTGCGCCGCTCGGTCCGCGAGCTCGGCATGACCGTCGTGATGGTGACCCACGAGCTCGACGCGGCGGCGTACGCCGACGACGTGGTCGTCATCCACGACGGTGCCGTCACGGCCCACCTGACCGACCCCGGCCAGGACGAGCTCGTCGCCGCGCTGCGCGGTCGGGGCGCCTGATGCGCACCGTGCTGGTGGCGTCGATGCGCCACCACACCCGGAGGTACGTCGCCGCATCGGTGGCCGTCGTGATCGGCGTCGCCTTCATCGTCGTCATCGGCATGCTCACCGGAGCCACCCGGGCGGGACTGACCGCCGACGCCGGAGCGCCCGTCAGCGGCGTCGACCTGGTCGTCAGCCCGGACGCCCCGCGTGAGGTCGAGCGCCTCGTCGACGCGGCCGCCGAGGGCGGCTTCCCCGCCCTCACGCTGGGCTACGCCATGGAGCCGGTCACCCGCGACGGCGTGCAGCTCGCGCAGTCCGTGGACGTCTCGGAGGTCTCCCTCGACCCGCGCCTGCAGTGGCAGGCCCTCGAGGACGGACGCTTCCCGTCCGCGGCGGGCGAGGCGCTGGCGGACATCAACCGCGCGAAGAGCAACGACGTCGCCATCGGCGACGTCGTCCGCATCGGGAGCGGACCGGCGGCCACCGACGTCGAGGTGGTCGGGCTCGTCGACAGCCCGGCGGCCATGGGCGCTGCGCTCTACGTGCCGTGGGAGGACCTGCGGCGCTTCGAGGACACCCTCTGGGTCGACGCCGTGGCGTGGGGTGGCACCGAGGCGCAGGCCTCCCGGGTCGCCCGCGGCGCGACGGTCGAGACGGCCGACGACTGGGTGGCGGCGCGCCAGGCGGAGATCTCCCGCGGCGTGGACGTCATCGCGATCATGGCGCTGCTCTTCGTGGTCATCGCCCTGTTCGTGGGCGTGCTGGTCATCACCAACACGTTCTCCATCCTCTTCGCCCAGCGGATGCGCGACTTCGCGCTGCTGCGTTGCGTGGGCGTCACCCGCCGCCAGCTGCGCCGCGCGATCCGCCTCGAGGCCCTCGCGCTCGGGGTGGCGGCTGCTGCCCTCGGTGTCGCCGTCGGCGCCCTCGCCGGAGCAGGACTCGTCGCGCTCGTCCGCCGCTGGTTCACCGACATGGGGCCGGCCGCGCTCGACCCGGTGTGGACCGGTACGGCGTTCGCCGTCGGCACGCTGGTGACGCTCGCCGCCGCCTGGCTGCCGACGCGGTCGGCGACCAAGGTCGCGCCGCTGGCCGCGCTCCGTCCCGACACCGGCGTGGACGTCCGCTCGGCTGCCGGTCGCTGGCGCCTGGCGCTCGCCGCGCTGGGCGTCTCGGCCGGAGTCGCGCTGCTCGTCCTCGCGGTCACCGCGAGCTCGGTGCCCGCGATGCTCGCCGGCGGCATCGCCTCCTTCGTCGGCGTGCTGCTCCTGGGGCCGGTGCTGGTGCCGCGGCTGATCCGCGTGGTCGGCGGGCTCCCCGGGGCCGGCCCCGTCCGGCGGCTGGCCACCGGCAACGCCGTGCGCAACCCGCGTCGTACGGCGACCACCGCGGCGTCGCTCCTCGTCGGGGTCACCCTGACCACCGCCATCCTCACCGGGCTGGCGTCCTCGCGGACCGCGATCGACAAGGACATGGACCGCTCCTACCCGCTCGACGCCACCATCACGGCGGGCGAAGCGCCCCTGGGCCCCGACCTCGTCGACCGGGTGGCCGACACCCCGGGTGTGGCCGAGGCGGTCGGGCTGGACGGCGCCACGGCGACCATCGGCCGGGTCGAGGTCGCGCTCCTCGGCGCGGGCCGGGCTCCCGACGTCGTACGCGGTGGGGCCGACCTCGCACCGGAGGACGGTGTGCTGCTGCTGCCCTACGACGTCGTCGAGGACCTGCCGGCGCGGACGGCCGAGCGGGTGTGGGAGGACGGCCAGGTGACCGTCACGGTCAACGGCCGCGAGCACACCGTGGAGGTCGAGACCGCCAGCGGGTGGGGCCGGTCCGGCCTGGTCTCGGCCGCCACGCTGGCGAGTCTCACCCCCGACCCGCAGCCGATGGGCGTGTGGGCCAGGGCCAGCGACGGCGCGGACGCCGAGGACCTGTCCGGCGACCTCGCGGCACTGGCCGGGGCCGCCGGCGCCGAGCTCGACGGCGGCCACGGCAACCGGAGCTGGGTCTACCTCCAGGTCGACATCCTGACCGGGTCGGTCGTCGGCCTGCTGGCCGTCGCCATCGTGATCGCGCTCGTCGGCATCGCCAACACCCTCGGGCTCTCCGTGCTCGAGCGCGGCCGGGAGAACGCCCTGCTCCGCGCGATGGGGCTGACCCGCCGCCAGCTCGGGCGGGCCATGGCGGTGGAGGGGCTGCTCCTGTCGTCGGTCGCGACACTGCTGGGCACCGCCATCGGGCTGGCCTTCGCCTGGGTCGGGGTGCAGGTGATGGTGACCGCCGTCGTCGACGACGCCGCGTTCACCGTCCCGGTGTGGCAGGTCGGGGCCGTCGCCGCGGTCGCCGCCCTCGCCGGCCTGGCCGCGTGCGTCCTGCCGGCCCGCCGTGCCGCCGGCGTCACGCCGGCGGCCGGGTTGGCGCTCGACTGACCACGACGGGCCCACGACGAAGGCCCCGGACCTCCTCGGGGGAGGGGTCCGGGGCCTTCGGCTGGTGATCGTCAGTCGCGCTTGCGGCTGACCAGCACGCCGAGGACGGCGTAGCCCACGAGCAGGTGGACCGCGCCGACGTACATGCCGACGGTCTCGCCGAAGATGCCGAGCGCGGGGACGGTGACGACCGCCCAGCTCTCGGCGACCATCGGCCAGAAGCGGGCTGCACCCTTCCACCGGCCGGCGATAGCGATCCGGATGCCGATGAGGAACATGCCCAGCATCGACAGCGGCCAGAAGAGGTCGAGCACGAGCCAGCCCGGCTGGGTGAGGTCGGAGACCCCGATGGCGTCCACGAACGTCGACGCCATCGCCAGGCTGAGAGCGAAGGTCTCGACGCGGATCACGCCACGGGCGATCCGGCCGTCACCCAGGGCGCGGGTGCGCCACAGCACGCGGAGCAGGAACAGCAGGCCGACCTGGAACAGGCCGGACCCGAGCCCGAAGACGACGAGGCCGGTGGTGCCCTGCGGGTCCTGGCCGACGGCGAGGATCGAGGCCGACCAGGCCACGGCGCCGGCGGTGAGGACCCGGCCGTGGAGGAGGAAGGGGCGGGTGGGGCTCGTCGCGGTCCCCGGAGTCGCGGTGGCGACGTCGGAGCGAGCGGGAGCAGGAGAGTGCGAGATCGTCACGGTCGTGACTCCTGTCATCTGGAGGTGGGTCGGCCGCGGGTTGCGGCATGCCAGAAGGTTCGCCGTCCCGACGACCCGCCGGGCAGGGAGAGCGGTCCCGTCGCCGGTCCCCTCCGTCGTCCCGTCGACACGGGACTCCGGTCCCCTGACGGCGGGACACCTCCGCGGCGATACTGCTCGCGTGAGTACGACGACCGCCGGGCGCGCCCGGTCGCGCGCCGCGGTGGCGGCGTACGTCCCCGTGCTCGTCGCTGTCGTCTGCCTGGTCGTGTCGGTGTGGCTCGACCTGACCAACACCGACGCCGAGCGAACCGCAGCCGACATCGGCTTCGCCTTCCCCGTGGCCCTGCCCGGGCTGGTGCTCGCCGCCTCGGCCACCTGGGTCCTGCTCGAGCGGCCGGGAGACGCGGTCGGACGCGTGCTCGGCGCGGTCGCCGTGGTCTGGTCGGTCGACGGCGCCCTGTCCGGATGGCTCGCCCACGGCTACGCGCACGGCTCGGCCGGCACGGACCCCGCGTTCTGGTTCGTGGCGCGCTTCGGGGCCGTCCTGCTGTCCGGGCTGGTGGCCGTGCTGCTGCTCTACCCGACCGGGAGGCTCCTCGCCGGTCGCTGGCGGGCGATGTCCGTGGGCGTGCTGCTGGCGTCGTTCGCCCTGCCGGTCATGCTCGTCCTCGCGCCGGACGACGTCGTCTTCACCACGCCCGTGCCGGGCGTCTCGACCGAGCTGGTGGGCCTCCCGGTCCCGGACCCGGTCGCGGAGGCCGTGCTGCGGGTCGGGCAGGTGCTCACCCTCGGGTCGATCGTGGTCGCCGTCGCGCTGCTGCGGGTCAGGTACCGACGGGGTAGCGGCCGCGAGCGCACCCAGCTGCGATGGCTGCTGTGGGCGGGGATCATGTGTGTCCTGCTCGTGCTCGCGGGCGCGACGCTCTCGGTCAGCGGGGGCCTCACCACCGTGCTCCTCGACGTCGCGGTGATCACGCTGGCCGCCTCGGTGGCCGTCGGGCTGCTGCGCCCGGGGCTCGGCGACGTCGACGCCCTGGTCGCCTGGACCCTGACCACCGCCGTCGTCGCCGCGATCGTCGTCGGCATCGACCTCGCCGTGCTCGCTGCCGGCACCGCGCTGCTCGGCGACCGGCTCGACCAGCGTGACGTCACGCTCGTCGTGCTCGTGCTGGCCGTCGTCGTCTACGGCCCCCTCCGCGGCTGGCTCGGCGGGCTCGTCCACCGCCTGCTGCTGGGCCGCCGCAACGACCGCTACGGCGCGGTGTCCGCGCTGGCGGCCCGGCTCGAGACCATCGGGACGGTCGACGAACAGCTGCCGGCCCTGGCCTCCGCGGTGGCAGACACCTTCAAGGTCCGGCACGTGCGGGTCGAGGTGCTCACCCCCGACGGCGGTCTGCTCTCCGCCTCGCACGGCACCCCTCCGGCCGAGGTGCAGGAGATCGACATCGCCTACCAGGACGAGCGCGTCGGCCGGCTCGTGCTCCCCGTCCAGGGCTACCGCTCGATGCTGTCGCGCCGCGACCAGGGCCTGCTGGTCGACCTCGTGCGCCAGGCAGCGGTGGCGATCCGCGCCCGCCTGCTCGCCACCGAGCTGCAGGCCAGTCGTGAGCGCCTCGTGCTCGGCCGGGAGGACGACCGCCGCCGGATCCGCCGCGACCTGCACGACGGGCTCGGCCCGGTCCTCGGTGGGGTCGCGCTGCGCCTCCAGGCCGCCGGCAACGCCATCGACACCGACCCCGCCCGCGCTCGCGAGCTCGTCGCCCTGGCCCGCACCGAGGTCAGCGACGCCCTCGACGACGTACGCCGCCTCGTGCACGACCTGCGCCCGCCCGCGCTCGACGACCTCGGCCTGGAGGCCGCGGTCCGGCAGCAGGCCGACCGGGTGCGCTCGGAGGTCGACGTGCACGTCGAGGCCGAGGGCGCGACGGGACTGCCGGCAGCCGTGGAGGTCGCGGCCTACCGGATCGTGTCGGAGGCGCTCGCCAACGTGGTGAGGCACGCCGGCGCGAGCCACGTCGACGTACGCCTCGAGGGCGACGCGGGCGGGCTGACCGTCACCGTCGCGGACGACGGCCGGGGCATCGGTCCCGACGTCACCGCCGGGGTCGGCCTGCTGTCGCTCCGCGAGCGCGCGGAGGAGCTCGGCGGTCGCTGCGAGGTGGTGTGCCCCGATTCCGGCGGCACCACCGTCCGCGCGGTCCTGCCGTACGGCGCCGCCGCGGGTGACGCCGTCCCGCCGACCGACCCCCCGACCACCGCGTCGAGCCTGCGCCGGACCGAAACCGTGAGGAGCACCCGATGACCGAGCCGACGACTCTGCCGATCCGGTTGCTGATCGCCGACGACCACCCGGTCTTCCGCGACGGCCTGGCCTCGCTTCTCGACCCGCTGCCCGGGATCGACGTGGTCGCCCGCGCGTCCGACGGTGCCGAGGCCGTCGCGCTCGTCGACGAGCACCGCCCCGACGTCGTGATCATGGACGTGCAGATGCCGGTGATGAACGGCATCGACGCCACCCGAGCGGTCGTCGCGGCGCACCCCGAGGTCGGAGTGCTCGTGCTGACCATGGGTGAGGACGACGGCACCGTGCTGTCCGCGCTGCGAGCCGGCGCCCGGGGCTACCTCCGCAAGGGGGCGGAGCAGGACGAGATCGTCCGCGCGGTGTCCACCGTCCACGGCGGCGGCGTCGTCTTCGGTGCCTCGCTGGCGGCACGCATCGCAGAGGTGCTCGCCCCGGCCGGCCGGCCCGAGCGCCCCTTCCCGGAGCTCACCGAGCGGGAGACCGAGGTGCTCGACCTCATCGCGGCCGGTCGCTCCAACGGCCAGATCGCGCAGGAGCTGTTCCTCTCGCCCAAGACAATCCGCAACAACATCACCAGCATCCTGGCCAAGCTGCAGGCCACCGACCGCGCCGACGTCATCATCCGTGCGCGGGACGCCGGCCTCGGGCAGGGGTGAAGAGGCAGGGGTGAAGAGGCAGGGGTGAGGACGGCGAGGCCTCCGCGGCACTAGGTTCCGTGCATGGAGCGCACCGACGCGGCCGACAGCCGCGAGACGAAGAAGGATCGCGACCTCTTCGAGAAGTTCGTCGACCTGTCCACCACGCTGATCAGCCGGGCGCCGTTCTTCGCTGTCGTCGTGGCGGTGGTGGTCGTCTGGGCAGTGAGCTACCCGCTGTGGGCGAGCACCACCAAGTGGGAGCTGGCGATCCACACCTTCGGCGGCGTTCTCTCGCTGCTGCTGCTCGTGCTCCTCGAGAACGCCGGCCGCCGCAACACCGAGGCGATGCAGGAGAAGCTCAACGTCCTCGCCGAGGCCCTCGCCGCGCTGATGGAGGCACAGATCACGGACGACGACCACGAGCTGCGCGAGGCGGTGGAGGACCTCCGCGAGGCGGTCGGGCTCGAGTCCCGCCACTAGGCCTCAGGCCGCGAGCAGCCGCAGCGTCTCCTCGCGCGCGGGTGACGTGCGTACGTCGGTCCCGGCCGCGGCACCCGCCACGGGGTGCACCATCACCTCGTCGACGCCGTGCTCGGCCGCGAGCTCCTCGATGCGGGTCCGTGCCTGGTCGGGCGAGCCGACGATCCAGCGCTGCGCCATCGCGTCACCGAAGGCGCGCTGGTCGGCGGTCATCTCGGCGGCCTCCGCCTCCTCGACGAGCCGCTGCGGGTGGAGCGGCGCACCGGTGCGGAGCGCGATCATCTGCTGCACGTTGGGCAGCGCTCGGCGCCGGGCCTCCTGCTCCGTCTCGGCCACGACGGCGTTCACGGTGAGGAAGGTCCGCGGCTCGGGGTACTCCGGCGACGGGCGGTAGGACGAGCGATAGAGGTCGAGCGCGGCGCCGGTCCCCTCTCCCGAGAAGTGGTGCGCGAAGACGTATGGCAGGCCCTTCTCGGCGGCCAGGCGCGCCGAGTAGTCCGACGACCCGAGCAGCCACATGTCGGCGATCGTGCGTGCCGATGGGGTGGCCCGCAGCGGCTGCCGCCGCGGCCCGACCTGGAGCTCGACGCCCTCGGTCGTCATCAGGGTGCGGATGTCCTCGACGTAGTCGGGGAACTTCGCGACCGCCTCGTCGGCCGACTCCGCGCTCCCCCCGCGCAGGACGAAGCGGGTCAGCGGGTCGGTGCCCGGCGCGCGGCCGATGCCGAGGTCGATGCGACCGGGGTAGGCGGCCTCGAGGAGGGCGAACTGCTCGGCCACCACGAGCGGGGCGTGGTTGGGCAGCATCACGCCACCCGACCCGACCCGGATCCGCTCGGTCGCCGCCGCGAGCATGGCGATCAGGACGGGCGGGTTGGTGGCGGCGACGGCCGGCATGTTGTGGTGCTCCGCCACCCAGTAGCGGCGGTAGCCCAGCTCGTCGGCGACCTGCACCAGGCTGCGTGAGGCGGCGAGGGCGTCGCCGGTGGTCTGGTCGCTGCGGACCGGGACGAGGTCGAGCACGGACAGGTCGACGGAGGGAGCAGTCACTGTCGGCCCAGCGTCCGCACCCGGTTTGTTATTCCGATTGACCTCAGGTGCACCTGAGGTCCTACCGTCGGGCCGGTGACGACCAGCGCGACCCCGACCCAGCCCCGCGAGCGCATCCTCTCGCCGGCGTACGCCGCCACGACCGTCGCGATGTTCGGCCTGATCGCCTTCGTCGCGTTCGAGGCCATGGCCGTCGCCACCGTGATGCCCACGGTCGCGCGCGACCTCGACGGGCTCGACCTCTATGCGCTCGCCTTCGCAGCGCCGCTCGCGAGCGGTGTCGTCGGGATGGTGGCCGCGGGCATGTGGAGCGACCGCACCGGACCGGTGGTGCCGCTGCTGGCGTCGATGGCGCTCTTCTCGGCCGGGCTGCTCGTGTGCGGGCTCGCGCCGTCGATGGAGGTGCTGCTCGTCGGCCGCGTGCTGCAGGGGCTCGGCGGCGGGGCGCTCACGGTGGGGTTGTACGTCGTCGTCGGGCTGGTGTTCCCCGCCACGCTCCGGCCCGCGGTCTTCGCCTCGTTCGCCGCAGCGTGGGTCCTGCCCGCCCTGTTCGGCCCCGGGCTCGCGGCCCTGGTCGCGGACGTGTGGAGCTGGCGCTGGGTCTTCCTCGGCGCGGTGGCCCTCGTGGCCCTCGCCCTGGCCCTGCTGACGCCGGCGCTGCGTGGCCTCACGGTGCACGCCGAGGGCACGGACACGCCCGTGTCACGGCTGTGGTGGGCGGCCCTGGGCGCGGTGGCGGTGCTCGTGCTCGAGCTGGTCGGGTCGGCCCGCGGCATCGCGGCGCTCGGCGCCCTGGCCGCCCTCGCGGGCGTCTGGATCTCGCTCGGCCGCCTGCTCCCGCCCGGCAGCCGCACCCTGCGCCGAGGACTGCCGTCGGTGGTGGCCACCCGCGGCCTCCTCGCCGCGACGTTCTTCTGCGCCGAGGCCTACATCGTCTACGTCCTGCAGGAGCACTGGAGCCTCTCCCCCGGCCGGGCCGGCATCGCGCTGACCTGCGTCGGCGTGGTGTGGGCCAGCGCCAGCCAGGTCCAGGCGCGGCTCGGCTCCCGCGTGTCCCACACCCGCGCGATGGTGGTCGGCACGAGCCTGGTGCTCACCGGCCTGACGGCGCTCGCCGCGAGCGTGCTGGCCCACGACGCCGGCGCCCATCCGTCCGCGGTCCTGCCCGCGGCGGCGTACGTCCTCGCCGGCGCCGGGATGGGCTTCGCCTACCCCCGCACCGGCGTGGCGATGCTCGAGGCGTCGACCGACCGCGACCGGGGCTTCAACTCCTCTGCGCTCACGGTTGCCGACTCCCTCGGCGCCGCCCTCGCGCTGTCGGTGGCCGGAGCCGCGTTCGCGGCGGCCGAGCGGCAGGACATCGACCCGTTCCTCACCGTCTTCGCCTTCGCCGCGCTCGCCGCGGTGCTCGGCGTGCTCGCCGCCTCGCGGACGACGGTGCGTTCCTAGGGGAAGTCGAGCGTGTCGCCGTCGACCAGGCCGTCGGCACCCACCACCCAGACCCCCTCGTCGTACCGGCTCAGCAGGTGCTCGACGAAGGCGGCCAGGCTGGGCCACCTGACCCGTCGACGGTCCTCGGGCGGCGCGTCCCACCACACGACGTGGACCGTGTCCCGCTCGAGGTCGAGGGTGACGAGCCCCTTCCCGGACAGCCGCAGCACGGGGAACCACGACGAGCTCCAGAGCTGCTCGGCGATCCACGGCACACCCGGGTCGGCGCCGAGCTGGCGGGCGACGTCCCGGGTCTGTCGGCACTCGCCCGCGAGGAGCGCGGCGGACAGCAGCTCGCACCCCGGCGCGATCTCGATCTCGAGCGACGGCGTACGCCCCGGCTGACCCGCACCGTCGTGCCAGCCGAACCACTCCCGCAGCGCGTCGCTCGGCTCCAGCCCCAAGGGCTCGACGACCTCCTGCAGCCGGCCCGGCTCCAGACCGGGGTGGGCGTGCGCCACCGCGAGCGCCCCCCTGCCCCGCAGCAGAGCCTCGAGCCGCCCCAGTGCTTCAGTCAGCTCGGTCATGGCAGTCCCCCCGGAAGTCGCTGTAGTCCAGTGGATGGTGGTCGCCACCCGGGCCTCGGGGCAGCCACTTCCCACTGGACCACCCCGCCCGCCCAGATCCCACCGCCGATCCGTGGAGGCACTCCTACCGGGTCCGGCTCACCCCACGCAAGCCGGACCCGCCGCGGCCGTCACCGGCGCCGCAGCGCCGCCTCCACGAGGGCCGGCGGTGCGTAACCCCGGTCAGCCTCGTTGAGGGTCGTGCCGGGCGGCACGATCTCGTCGATCCGGTCGAGCACGTCGGGCGTGAGGACGACCTTCTCCACCCCGAGCTGCGACTCGAGCTGCTCGAGCGTGCGCGGGCCGATGATCGCCGACGACACCGCCGGGTGGGCGAGCACGAAGCCGAGCGCGAGGTGGATCAGCGACAGCCCCGCCTCGTCGGCGAGCTCCTGCAGCGCGTACACCGCCTCGAGCTTGACCTTGTTCTCCGGCGACGCCGGGTCGTGCCGGGCGGGCTGGCGCTTCAGCCGGCTCGACGACACGGCCGGGTCCTCGCCGCGGCGGTAGCGGCCCGAGAGCCAGCCGCCCGCGAGCGGGCTCCACGGGAGCACGCCGATGCCGTACTTCTCGGCCGTCGGCAGGATGTCGCGCTCCACCTCGCGGGCGAGGATCGAGTACGGCGGCTGCTCGGTGGCCGGGCGCTCCCGCTGGCGCTTCTCGGCGACCCACTGCGCCTCGACGACCTGCGAGGGCAGGAACGTCGACGTGCCGATGTAGCGGATCTTGCCCTGGCGGACGAGGTCGGTCAGCGCACCGAGCGTCTCGTCGATGTCGACCTCCGGCCGCGGCCGGTGCACCTGGTAGAGGTCGATGTGGTCGACCTGCAGGCGGCGCAGCGAGTGCTCGACCTCGCGGACGATCCAACGCCGCGAGTTGCCCGCCTGGTTGGGATCCTCGTCGTGCATGTTGCCGTGGAACTTGGTGGCGAGGAAGACGTCGTCGCGGCTGCCCCTGCGGGCCTGCAGCGCCTTGCCGACGATCTCCTCGGACTCACCACGGGCGTAGACGTCGGCGGTGTCGATGACGTTGATGCCGGCGTCGAGGGCGCGATGGATGATCGCGATCGACTCGTCGTGGTCGGGGTTGCCCCACGCGCCGAACATCATCGCGCCGAGGGTCAGCGGGCTGACCTGGACGCCGGTCCGGCCCAGGGGTCGGTAGTGCTCGAAGCTGCTCATGCGGTTTCCTTCTGCTGGGTCGGGGCGTACTGGCTGGCGGGGCGCTCGAGGCCGAGGTGGTCGCGCAGCGTGGTTCCGGTGTACTCCATGCGGAACAACCCGCGTCGGCGCAGGATCGGCACGACCTCCTCGATGAACACCTCGATGCCCCCGGGCAGCCACGGCGGCATCACGTTGAAGCCGTCGGCGGCGCCGGACTCGGCCCACTCCTGGATCGTGTCGGCGACCTGGTCGGGCGTACCGGTGACGACACGGTGGCCGCGCGCCCCGGCGAGCCGGTGGCACAGCTGGCGGAGCGTGGGGTTCTCGCGGTCGACGATGTCGAGCACGAGCTGGAAGCGGCTGCCCTCGCTGCGCTCCTCGTCGGTGTCGATGACCTCGCGCGGGAACGGCCCGTCGAGGTCGTACGCCGACAGGTCGACGCCGGTGAGCCGGTTGAGCTGGGCCAGCGAGTACTCCGGCTGGGTGAGGTCGTTGAACTCCTGCTGCAGGTCCTCGGCCTCCTTCGCCGTGGACCCGATGAACGGGCTGATGCCCGGCAGCACCTTGAGCCCTCGCGGGTCGCGGCCCTGCGCCTGCGCGCGGCGCTTGATGTCGGCGTAGAACTCCTGCGCCGACCCGAGCGTCTGGTGCGCGGTGAAGATCGCCTCGGCCCAGCGGGCGGCGAAGGATCGCCCGTCCTCCGACGACCCGGCCTGGACGTAGACCGGCCGGCCCTGCGGGGACCGCGGCGCGTTGAGCGGGCCTGCCACCCGGAAGTGCTTGCCGACGTGGTCGACGCGGTGGATCTTGTCGGGGTCGGCGAAGATCCCGCTCTCCCGGTCGGCGACGACCGCGTCGTCCTCCCAGCTGTCCCACAGCTTCGTGATGACGTCGACGTACTCCTCGGCCCGCTCGTAGCGGTCGCGGTGCAGCGGGTGCGCGTCGAGGCCGAAGTTGAGCGCCGCGTTGGCGGCCCCGGTGGTGACGATGTTCCAGCCGGCCCGGCCCTTGCTGAGGTGGTCGAGCGCCGCGAACTGCCGGGCCAGGTTGTAGGGCTCGGTGTAGGTCGTGGACGCGGTGCCGATCACGCCGATCCGCTCGGTCGCCGCGACGATCGCCGTCATCACGGTGATCGGCTCGAGGCGGAAGCGGGCGGCGTACTGGATGTTCTCGGCCAGCGACGGACCGTCGGCGAAGAAGACGGCGTCGAACTTCGCGGCCTCGGCCCGCTGGGCGAGCTCCTGGTAGTAGGAGATGTCGAGGATCCGGTCGGTCTCGCTGTCCGGGTGCCGCCAGGCCGCCTCGTGGTGGCCGTCGGGGTAGATGAACAGGTTGAGGTGCAGGTGCCTGCCCGTCACGAGGCCGCCCTCTCCACCGCACGGTCGAGGTGGCGGTCGAGGTGGCGTCCCGGTGCGTCGTGGTCGTCCTCGACCCCGAGCTCGGTGAGCAGCCGGGCCCGCAGCCGGGCGAACGCCGGGTCGGCCTGCGAGCGCCGGCCGTCGAGCTCGACGCGCGCGTCGTGGCGTACGACGCCTCCGTCGAGCACGATGACGCGGTCGGCCAGCACGATCGCCTCGTCGACGTCGTGGGTCACCAGCAGCACGGCCGGCTGGTGCACCTCGCACAGCTTGCGCAGCAGCGTGTGCATGCGGATCCGGGTGAGGGCGTCGAGGGCGCCGAACGGCTCGTCGGCGAGCAGCAGCTGCGGGTCGCGGACCAGC
Source organism: Nocardioides cavernae (assembly GCF_016907475.1). Taxonomy (NCBI): domain Bacteria; kingdom Bacillati; phylum Actinomycetota; class Actinomycetes; order Propionibacteriales; family Nocardioidaceae; genus Nocardioides; species Nocardioides cavernae. The sequence continues at coordinate 230,941 of NZ_JAFBCA010000001.1, forward strand.
GAGCGGGCCAGCGACGCGCGCTGCTGCTCACCGCCGGACAGCTCGTGGGGCCAGGCCTTCTCTCGGCCGGCGAGGCCGACCTCGGCGAGCGCCTGGCGACCGCGGTCCGACGCGTCGCCGGCGCGGAGGCCCAGCGTCACGTTGTCGAGGACGCGCTTCCACGGCAGCAGCCGGGAGTCCTGGAAGACGACCGACACCTTCTCGGGGACCTCGATGACACCGGTGCCGGCGACGCCGCGGTCCAGGCCGGCGAGGGAGCGGAGCAGGGTGCTCTTGCCCGAGCCGCTGCGCCCGAGCAGGGCCACGAACTCACCTGGCGCGATGTCGAGGTCGAGGCCGTTGAGCACGCCACCGGCCTCGTTGAAGCTGCGGTGCAGGGACTTCATCCGCACCGCGGGCTCCTGGTGGGGGCTCAGCTCGCCAGCGTACGACGCCATGACAGTGCCTTCCTCTCGATCAGTCGGACGACCGCGTCGGCGGAGACGCCGAGCAGCGCGTAGACGACCAGGCCGACGACGATGATGTCGGTCTGCCCGTAGTTGGACGCGAGCGTGATCATGTGGCCGATCCCGCTCGTGGCGTTGATGACCTCGACCACGACCAGCGCGAGCAGCGACGACGTCACCGCGAAGCGCAGGCCGAGCAGGAAGCCGGGCATCGCGCCGGGGAGGACGACGTGGCGCACGAACTCGCTGCGGGAGACGCCGAGCGTCTCGGCGAGCTCGGCGTACCTGCCCTCGATGGTGCGCAGGCCGTTGTGGGTGTGGATGTAGATCGGCACGAAGACCGCCAGCGCGATGGTGATGACCTTCATCGGCTCGCCGATGCCGAGCCACAGGATCAGCAGCGGGATGAGCGCGAGCGTCGGGATGGAGCGCTTCACCTGGATCGGCCCGTCGATGAGGGACTCACCGACGCGGGACAGGCCGGAGATCACCGCGAGGACCGTGCCGACGACGACGCCGAGGCCCAGGCCGAGGGCGGCGCGGATGCCGGACGTCACCAGGCTCTCCTGGAGACGGCCGTTCTCGATCAGCGTGCCCGCGGTCTGCAGCACCGTCCACGGCTCGGTCAGCGTGCGCGGGTCGAGCAGCCCGGTGGCGGAGCCCACCACCCAGGCGGCCAGCAGCACGACGATGCCGATGAGCCCGCCGAAGCGGATCGGCTCGCCGGGGCCGAGCCGGCGCCGGATGGGGCGTACGTCCTCCGCCTCCGCGAGGGGGCGGGTGGGCGCGGACGGGTTGCCGGTGAGGGTCGTCATCAGCCCTCCACCGCGGCCGCGATCGCCTTCTCGTAGCGGCGGTCGTAGAGCGTCTCCACGTCCAGCGGCTCCTGGTCCTGCGCCTCGACCAGCGTGTCGACGGTCTCCTGGTGGCGGGCGATGACGTCGTCCCAGCTGGTCGGCACCGTGAACTGGCCCAGCGCCTCGACGACGTACTGCGCGTCCTCGGGCGTCAGGCCCTCGTGGTCGACGTAGTAGGCCTCGGCGAACTCGTCCGGGTTGTCGGAGATCCACTGCTGGGCCTGGGCCCAGGCGGCGACGTACTCCTTGATGGCGGCCGCCTTGTCGGCGTCCTCCAGCACGGTCGTCGGCGTGTAGAGCGTCCAGGCGTCGTCGCGCACGCCGGGGTCGATGGTGCTGGCGCCGTCCTGCTCGTACTTGGCCAGGTAGGTCTTGGCCAGCGTCTGGCCGAGCGGCGCGACGTCGACCTGCTTGCCGGCCAGAGCCACGGAGAACGCGTCGTCGACGCTCTGCATCTCGACGAACTCGACGTCGTCCTGGGTCAGGCCCGCCTCGCGGAGCACGTTGAGCACCAGGGCGCCCTGCGCCTGGCCGGGGCTGTAGGCGATCTTCTTGCCCTTGAGGTCCTCGATCGACGCCACGTCGACGCCGGGCGCGACGCCGAGCTCGTAGGTCGGGTGCTCCATCGGGTCGACCGTCTCGCGAGCGGCGACGATGCGGACGTCGGTGCCGGTCCAGTGCGCGAAGAGCGGCGGGATGTCGGCGACCGACCCGATGTCGATCGCGTCGGCGCGGAAGGCCTCGAGCGTCTTGGGTCCGCCGGTGATGTTGGCCCACTCGACGTCGATGTCCAGGTCGTCGATCAGCCCGGAGGTCTCGAGGGCCACCTGCGTGGCCGGGTCGCCGACGCGGAGCACGGTGTCGTCGGACGGCGCGTCGGGCAGGGCAGCCGAGAGCTCCAGCTTGGGCCCCGCCTCCTCACCGCCGCAGGCGGACAGGGCCAGGAGGCCGGCGGTGGCCAGCAGGGCCGCTCGGGTCAGGGTGCGGGTGCGCCCTCGTCGTGGCATCAGTGGTACTCCTTCTCGGAACAGCGGACTTCAAAAGTAATGTAAATGACTAGACTTTGCTGACTTTGCGGTGACAGGAGTTCCCGTTCACCCGCTCCGATGGGTGTCGGTGCGTGCGTGAGGTCAGCGCAGGAGCGGCAGCAGCGAGTCGCCGACGCGCACGATCTCCTGCTCGTACGGCGTGTCGCTGAGCACGAAGTGGCTGACGCCGAGGTCGGCGTAGCGACGCAGGGCCTTGGCCACGTCGTCCGGCGAGCCGACCAGCCAGGTCGTGCCGGCACCGCCGCCACCCACGCGACCGGGGGCCGTGTAGAGACAGTCGTCGAGCACGTCGCCCTTCTCGGCGAGGTCGAGCAGCCGCTGCTGCCCGACGGCCACCCGGCGGCCGGGGTCAGCGGCCCACTCGTGCTGGCCGTCGGCCATCGCGGCGACCTTCGCCTCGGCGTCGGCCCAGGCCTCGTCGGTCGTCTCGCGGACGAGGGTCGTGATGCGCAGGCCGAACTCGAGCGGCGGCAGGTCGCGGTCGAGCTCGGTGCTCAGCGTCCGGAGGTGGTCGATGCGCGCCGCCACGCCGTCGAGCGGCTCGCCCCAGAAGAGCTGCACGTCCGCCTCCGCGGCCGCGGTGCGCTGGGCGGCCTCGGAGGCTCCGCCGAAGTAGAGCTGCGGGTGCGGCCTCCCCTCGCGCGCCACCGGCTTGTGCTCGAGGGTCGCACCCTCGGCCCGGTAGTGGGCGCCCTCGAAGGTGATGTCGTCCTCGGTCCAGTAGCGCCGCACGAGCCGCATGAACTCGCGCGTCCGGGCATAGCGCTGCGCCTGGTCGCCCTCGTCGTCGCCGTACTGGGGCTGGTGGTCGGCGCCGCTCACGACGTTCACCTTGACCCGACCGCCGCTGAGCTGGTCGAGCGTGGATGCGGACGAGGCGAAGTGCGCCGGCGTCCAGTAGCCCGGCCGGATCGCGATCAGCGGGTTGAACGTCGTCGTGGCGGCAGCCAGCGCGGTGGCGACCGTGAAGGTGTCCGGCCGCTTCCAGCCGGTGCCGATCAGCGCCCCTCCCCACCCGTGCTCCTCGGTCAGGCGAGCGAGCGCCGTCAGGCGCGGGAGGCTGTTGTGCCCCGCGACCGTGTCGTCGAGCCGGTGCCCGGCCGTCACCTGGTTGGGGATGTACCAGAGGAACTCCATCGTCCGCCTTTCTGCGTAATCTTTACTGGGTTACTACAGATAGCACACCTGGCCAGGTGCACCGCCTTCCCACGCCCACATGGCGATACCTGAGGACGTGGTGGTGGGAGATGGGGCCGCTGTCGACCGTGGCGTCCGCAGATACCGCGGCAAAGCGGTCAGCGGATGGCCTGAAGGAGTCCTAGCCTCGGGTCATGGACATGAAGCTGGAGCTGGTGATGGTGCCCGTGACCGACGTCGACCGGGCCAAGGAGTTCTACGAGAAGGTCGGCTTCGTCGTCGACCACGACCAGGTGGTGAGCGACGACGTGCGATTCGTGCAGCTCACCCCTCCCGGATCGGCGTGCTCGATCGCGATCGGCAAGGGGCTCACGCAGCTCGAGCCCGGGTCACTGGACAACCTCCAGGCGGTCGTCGCCGATGCCGACGCCGTACGCGCCGAGCTGGTCGAGCGCGGCATCGAGGTCAGCGAGGTCGACGAGCTGGCCTGGGGTCGCTTCGTCTTCTTCGCCGACCCCGACGGCAACGGCTGGTCGCTCCAGGAGCTCCCCGACTGGTCGGCCAGCGCTGGCGGCGAGGGCTACCAGCCCTGAGCAGCGACGGACCGCCTGATCGGGGAGCGCCGGCCTGCCCAGGTCGAGCTGGAAGTCCCGCTCTGACTGCACCCCTACCCGGGCTGGGAGTCGCCTCCCCTGTCGAGCTGCGCCTGAGCGGGAGCGGAGTCGAGTCGGTCCAGCATGTCGCTCAGGTGTCGACGGAGGTGCTGCGCGTGGTCTGCCGCCACCTGCTGGAGACGAGCGACCTCCGTCTCCCCTCGCGTGCGCTGCTTCTCTGACTCCGCCTGCACTCCATCGGCAGTCGCTCGCGCCTCGTCCACCGTCCGCGCCGCCTCGAGTCGGGCGGCCTCGACCATGCCCGTGGCCTCTCCCTGCGCCGAACGCACCAGCGCATCCGCCTCGTCCCGGGCTGCGGCGACGATCTTCGCCGCCTCGGCCCGGGCGTCGGAGCGCCACTGATCGGTGTCGCGGGCCGTCATCTCCAGCAGCCGTGCTGCCGAGGGCGAACGTTGCCCCGGCACCACGATCTGCCCTGAGGAGTCGTCTCGATGGTCGTCCGCTGCACTGCGGACATCTGCGGCGTCTTCCTGGCTCAGCACGTGCGTTCTCCCTCCATCCCCCCGCGGCCGGTGTCATCGGCAGCGTACGAGGTCGAGGCGTCGATGCGCCTCCGGGGGGCTGGGCTGGTGGGACGGTGACCCGACGTCCTACGGGGGTTTCTGTCGGGCCACCGCCGAGGAGGACTCAACCAAGCGCGCCTGAAGGACCCTTGAACGATTACCCCGCGCAGCCTGAGAAGTCCGGTCGTTGCGGATCTGTGACCTGACCGCCGAGCTGTCGGCTCGTGGGTCCGGCGACGGTGCCGCCGCGCTCAGACCAGCGGCGGCTGCGTCTTCTCCCGCACCTCGTCCTCGGTGACGCCGGGGGCGAGCTCGACGAGCCGGAGCGCCCGGTCGCCGAGGGTGCCCGAGGGGGCGACCTCGCCGGTCGTCGGGTCGATCACGTCGATGACCGCGAGGTCGGTGATGATCCGCTGGACCACGCGCTTGCCGGTGTAGGGCAGGTCACACTCGTCGAGGATCTTCAACGACCCGTCCTTCGCGGTGTGCTCCATCAGCACGATCACCCGCTTGGCGCCGTGGACCAGGTCCATCGCGCCACCCATGCCCTTGACCATCTTGCCCGGGATCATCCAGTTGGCGATGTCACCGACCGCGGAGACCTGCATGGCGCCGAGGATCGCGGCGTCGATCTTGCCGCCGCGGATCATCCCGAACGACTGCGCGGAGTCGAAGAACGACGCACCCTTGCGCAGCGTCACCGTCTCCTTGCCCGCGTTGATCAGGTCGGGGTCCTCCTCGCCCTCGAACGGGTACGCCCCCACCCCGAGGATGCCGTTCTCGCTCTGCAGCACCAGCTCCACGTCGTCGCCGACATAGTTCGGCACCAACGTCGGCAGCCCTATCCCGAGGTTCACGTAGGAGCCGTCCTGAAGCTCCGAGGCGGCCCGGGCCGCCATCTCCTCACGCGTCCAGCTCATGTCAGCCTCCCAGTCCGTGCGTCGCCGCGTCGTCCACCAGCGCGTCGCCCGACGAGGGCCTCGGCCGCGTGGTGACCCGCTCGATCTTCTTATCCGCCGCCTGCTCGGGCGTCAGCTGCACGACCCGCTGCACGTAGACGCCGGGGGTGTGGATGTCGTTCGGGTCGAGCTCGCCGGGCTCGACGAGCTCCTCGACCTCCGCGATCGTCACCCGGCCGCACATCGCGGCGAGCGGGTTGAAGTTGCGCGCGGACTGCCGGTAGATCAGGTTGCCGTGCCGGTCGCCCTTCCAGGCCCGCACCAGCCCGAAGTCGGCGACGATCGCCTCCTCCAGGACGTACTCCCTGTCCCCCTCCGCGGTGGAGAACACCTTGGTCTCCTTCGGCGGCGACGAGACGATCACGTTGCCCGCGTCGTCGTACTTCCACGGCAGGCCGCCCTCGGCGACCTGGGTGCCGACCCCGGTCGCGGTGTAGAAGCCCGGGATCCCCGAGCCTCCTGCGCGCATCCGCTCGGCGAGGGTTCCCTGCGGCGTGAGCTCGACCTCGAGCTCGCCGGAGAGGTACTGCCGGGCGAACTCCTTGTTCTCCCCGACGTAGGAGGAGATCATCCGCCGGATCCGCTTGGCGAAGAGCAGCCGGCCCAGGCCCCACTCGTCCACGCCACAGTTGTTGGAGACCGCCTCGAGGTCGGTCGTGCCCGCCTCGAGGATCGCGTCGATGAGCACCGAGGGGATGCCGGAGAGGCCGAACCCACCGACCGCGAGGGTCGCGCCGTCCGGGATGTCGGCGACCGCCTCGGCCGCGGAAGAGACCACTTTGTCCATGCCCGAGACCCTAGCGGGGGTGTGACCGCCGCCACCGTGTGGGCGGGCACCACAGTGCGGCCCGGCGGGTGTGTGGCAGAGCGGGTGCGCAGGCGGGCCGGGACGGAATGGAACAGCCGGACCCGGGGAAGAGGCACCCTCCCCGGGCCCGGCCAGTCTCAGTGCCGGTCCTGCGGCGTCATCGCTTGGCCAGGCGCTCCTTCACCTGGGCGAGCAGGGCGGCGCGGAGCTCCCCGTCGACCTTCGTGCGGACCAGCTTGCGCAGCGCCTTCAGCTCCTTCTTCGCTGCCTTCCGGTTGCCCGACTTCTCGGCCTTGCGGGCGTCCTTGTCGGCCTGCAGCAGCTTGTTGGCGAGCTTGGGACCGATCTCGCCGTCGGAGGCCACGGTCCTCACCACGTTCTTCAGCGACTTGCCGGTCGGCTGGACGGTGAAGACCACCGTGCGCGAGCTGGTGTTGCCGGCGACGTCCGTGGCCGTGACCGTCAGGACGTGGCGACCCGCGGACAGCGTCCACATCTGCCACACGCCGGCCTCGACGGTCTCGCCGTCGAGCACCGCACGCACGCTCCGGACCCCGGACGTCGCGTCCGTCGCCGTCCACGCCACGTCCGTCGCCTTGTGGCTCGGGTAGGTGCGTGCCCGGATCCCGGAGATCGCCACCTCCGGCTCGCCGGTGTCGACCGCGATGTCCTTCGACTGCGCCGTCTCGACGTTGCCGGCCTTGTCGACCGACCGCACCTGGAGGACCTGGCGGCCCTGCGCGGTGACCGTGAACGGAGCGGTGTACGCCGTCCACGCGCCGTTGCCGATGCGGTACTCGGTGCGTGCCACGCCGGAGCCCGCGTCGGTCGCGGCGAGCGTGACCTTCGGAGCCGTGGTGAACCAGCCGGCGCTGCCGTCGGGCGAGCCCGGGTCGGTCCGCACGGTGGTCACCGGAGCGGTCGTGTCGGGGGTCGGTCCGTCGGGGTCGACGGTGACCGCGAGGGACTGCTCCTCCTCCACGTTGCCGGCGACGTCGGTGGAGCGGAAACGGACCGTGTGGTCACCGGCGCCGGTCACCACGACCGGGGCGGTGTAGGCCTTCCAGGCACCCTGGTCGACCTTGATCTCGGTCCCCGCGACACCCGAGGTGCCGTCGGTGGCATCGAGCACCACCCGCACCCCGTTCGGCGCCTTCTCGTGCGTGGCCCCGGTCGCCGGGGTCACCGTGTCGACCTTCACCTGCGCGGACTGGACGTCCTCGACGTTGCCGGCCCCGTCGGTCGAGCGGTACTCGACCGTGTGCGTGCCGTCGACGACCGGCACCTCTGCGCCGTACGTCGTCCAGGCACCGCCGTCGAGGCGGTACTCGGTCGACGCCACCGAGCCGTCGTCCTCCGCGGCGAGCGTGAAGCTCGGAGCGGTGACGTACCAGCCCTGCTCACCGTCGGCCGTGGCGGGCGTCCAGGTGATGGTGGTGCTCGGCGCGTCCTCGTCGGCGGCCTCGACGACCACCTCGAGGCTCTTGACGGCCTCCTCGTTGCCGGCCACGTCGGTCGAGCGGAACTCGACCGTGTGGGTGCCGGGCTCGCTGACCACGAACGGAGCCGTGTAGTCGGTCCACTCGCCCTCGTCGATCCGGTGCTCGATCGAAGCGACGCCCGAACCGCCGGTCTCGTCGGTGGCCGTGAGCGTGACCTGCACGCCGTCCTCGACCACGGCCTGGGTGGCGGTGGTGACCGGAGCGGTCGTGTCGGCCGGCGGCTCCTCCTCGGTGTCGAGGTGGAAGTAGTCGAACTCGACCGTGACCGGCTCCTCCTGCTCGGGACCGATCGCCATCACTCCGAGGGAGTTGAGCGGTCCGTCGTAGGTGATGCCGTCGCCGATGGGCGTCCACGAGGCACCCGCGGTCGACTTCACCGCTGCGGTGTAGGTCGTGCCGACCTTGGTCACCTGCACCCACCAGTAGCCGCTCTCGGTGGTGTCGGGGATGTTGATCGCGTCACCGCCCCCGACGCCGTTGCCGCCCTTCTCCGCGGCGAGCTCGGCCCTGAGGTCGAGCGCGCTGCCGGGCGCGTTGTAGGCCACGATGTCGGCCTTGGCGTAGTTGTCGTCGTTGCCGTACATCAGCAGGCCCGCCAGCTGGTAGCGGTGCTTGAGCGGGGCCTTGAGCTTGGTCTCGGCCACCCAGTCGCCCTCGGGCGCGTCCTGCAGGATGAAGTTGCGCGGCTGGACCGGGTTGTTGCCGTTGATGTCGCCCGGCTCCGTCCCGATCTTGAGGTGACCGTCGGCCACCGACGCCGTGGTGGAGCTGTAACGCACCGACTCCGCCCAGCGGCAGCCGTCCAGCGCGGTGCCGTCGAACTCGTCGTCGGCCTCGAAGGCCGGCGCCGTGCGGTCCGGCGTCACGCGGAACCAGTCGACCTGCGCCACGCGCGGCGTGGTGCCGAGGTCGCCGGCCGCCATCAGCCCGATCCGCGCACCAGACCCGGTCTTGAGGTCGAGCGTGCCGGCGAGCGCGGTCCAGGTGGACCCGTCGGCCGAGTAGGCACCGGTCAGCTTGCCGCCCACGTTGGTGAGCCGGAGCTGGATGGTGCTCGGGAAGTCCGTGGCCACGACCGGGGCGGCAGGCGTGGTGCGCGTGCCGTTGGTCTCGGACTGGAACTCCACGAGGCGCGTGCCGTTCTGGTGCCGGACGAACGCGATCTTGTTGTACTCGTTGTCCGACTGGTGCACGACCAGGCCCGCCCACTGCCAGTGCGAGCTGTGCTCGAGAGTGAGCTTCGTGGTCGCGGTCCAGTCGCCGGCGGGCACGGGCTGGCCGGCGAAGCTGACCGGACCCTCGCTCGCCTCGTTGATGTCACCGTTCGCGACCGGCAGGCGGAGCGAGCCGCCGGCCTGGGTGATGGGGGCACCCGGAGCGTTGCGCATCGCCCACTTGGGCAGCAGCGCCGGCGAGTCGAACTCGTCGGAGACCGGGCCGGTGGCACAGGTCAGCGGCTGGCCCGGGGTCTCCGGCTCCGGCTCCGGCTCCTGCGGGTCGCTGTCGACAGCGAACTGCGAGAAGTCGGCGGTCCGGACCGCGGACTCGTGGGCCATGATGAAGAAGCCGACGTCCTGTGTGTCGCCGATGTTGGCCAGGGTCGCGGCCGTCCCGATCTGCGTCCACGTGGTGCCGTTGTTGGACCAGTACGCCGACACCTGGTCGCCGCGACGGCTGAGCTTCAGCCACTTCGGGACGGTGCTGGTGCCTCCGGCGATGGAGGCGTTGAGCTGGCCGTTGCCGTCGGGGTCGGTGAGGAACTCCATCCCGGCGGCGCGACGCCACGCGAGCATGGCGTAGCCGGGCGAGGTGCCGGGCTGCGTCATGTCGTTGCGGATGATGAGGCCCGCCTTGCCCGAGTTGTTGGCCAGGGTGCTGGCGTCGACGCGTACGACGGCGTCGTACTCGTCGTCACCCGCGCCCGGCTGGTAGAGCGTCGTGTACTGGTCGGTGCCCTGCCAGGCGTTGGCGCCCGCACCGGAGATGCGGAACTGACCGGCGCCGAGCCGCTCGAACTCACCGTTGACGTTGGTGAACGGGACCAGGTCGCCGAAGAGCTCGCCCACCTGCACCTGCACCAGTCGCGACGTCGTGGTGTTGCCGTCGTCGTCCGTCGCCCTGGCGGTGATGTCGTAGAGACCCTCCTCGGCCGGAGCGGTCCAGCTCACCGTGTACGGCGCGCTGGTGGCCTCACCGATCTTGGTGTCACCGGCGAAGAACTCGACCTTGGCGACCGAGCCGTCGGCGTCGGTGGCCTCGGCCGCGATCGCGACCTGGGCACCCGGGTCGACCTTGTCGCCGTCGGTCGGGTCGGTGATGGCGACCAGCGGGGAGGCGGTGGGCGAGATGCCCTGGCCCATGGCCTCCATGAAGTTGAGCTTGATGTCGTTCGACCCGGTGAAGACCAGGTAGAGGTCCATCGTCTCGCTGCCGACCTCGCTGACGTCGACCGCGACGTCGCGGTACTGCAGGCCGGTCGCCGGGACCTCGGCCGTGCCGACGACGTCACCGGTCGGGCTGCCCTTGCGCAGCTCGATGGTGCCGCCCGCGGCGTTGGCCTGGACCCGCAGGTTGTAGGTGTCGATCTGGTGGAAGCTGACCGGCTCGAACTGCAGCCAGGCGCCGTCCTTGCCGACCACGACCTGACCGCCACCGGCCGCGTCACGGCCCGGCGCCAGGGTGGCGGTGCCCGACTTGGCGTCGAACCACTCGGCCTGCCGCAGCTTCGGGAAGATCACCGCGGTGTCAGAGCCCAGGAGCGGGTTCTCGCCGTCGGCGCCACCGGTGTCGCTGTAGCGGGCGTCGATCGCGTAGAAGATGTTCTCGTCGGCCGCGTGGCCGCCGATGCTCGTGACGGTGCTGCCCGTGAAGCCGCGCGAGGCGACCAGCGGGTGGGCGTGGTCGTCGTGGCCCAGCGCCGGCTGCACCTCGACGGCCTGCGGGTCGACCGTCTCCTCCTCGGGATCGGTGACCTCCACGTCCCAGCTGACCTCGTCGCCGAAGTCGAAGAACGCGCCGTTCGGCGGGGTCTCGAGCTCGACCACCGGTCGCGTGTTGCCGACCGTGATCGGGACCGTCGTCGTACCGGACTTGTCGGCCGGGTCGGTGACGGTGAGGCGGGCGTTGAAGACGCCGTTCTCGGTGTAGGTGTGGGTCGCGGTCACCCCGGTGGCGTCGGTGGCGCCGTCGCCGTCGAAGTCCCACGCGTAGGACAGCTCCTCCTCCTCGGGGTCGCTGGAGCGCGAGCCGTCGAAGGAGACCTCGAGGTCGGCCTGTCCCGAGTCGGGAGTGGCGTCGATGCGGGCGATCGGCGAGCGGGACCCGCTGATGTAGTCGATGCGGTAGAGGCCCGAGGTCGGGTTGTCACGGCCGTAGCCGCCGCCCCAGTCCAGGACGTACATCGATCCGTCGGGACCGAACTTCGAGTCGATCGGGGCCAGGAACGGCACGTCGGGGAGGAACGGGTTGACCTTCTCCACCTGCGACGCGCCCGCGGCCGCAGCCGGGTTCTTGAGCTGGATGTTGTACATCTTGTTGCGCGCCCAGTCGTAGAAGAACGGCTTGCCGTCGAACGACTTCGGGAACTTGGTGTCCGACTCCAGCTCCTCGTCGTAGCGGTAGACCGGCCCGCCCATGGGGGCGAGACCGCCGCCCTGCGGGATGGCGCCGACCGACGAGCGGCGGTAGCCGTAGTACATGTCGGCCGCGCGAGCCGGAGGCAGGTTGGTCAGGCCGGTGTTGCGCACCGAGTCGTTGACGGGGTTGGCGCAGTCGAAGTAGTCACCGACGACCGGCGGGTTCAGCGGAGTGGTGCTGCCGTAGTCGACGTCGCGGAACGGCTCACCGTTGGGGTTCTGGCCCTGGTGGTTGCCGCCCATGCACATCGGCCAGCCGTAGTTGCCCGCGCTCTTGATCAGGTTCCACTCGGCGATGCCGGCGGGACCGCGCGTGGCGGGGGCGTCGGTGCCGTTGTCGGGCGAGTAGTCGGCCATGCTCAGCCAGCCGGTCTCGTTGTCGATGGAGAACCGGAACGGGTTGCGGAAGCCCATCGCGTAGATCTCGGGCAGGGTCTTGTCGCGCCCGGCGTCCTCGGCCTCGGGGAACAGGTTGCCGTCCGGGACGGTGTAGCTGGACCCGACGCCGGGCTGACCCGGCTCGTCGACCGGCGTGATGCGCAGGATCTTGCCGCGCAGGTCGTTGGTGTTGGCCGAGGTCTCGCGGGCGTCGTGGAACGTGCCGGCGCGCTCGGAGAGCGGGGCGTAGCCGCCTGACGGCTCGGAGTGGGGGTTGACGTCGTCGCCGACACCGATGAACAGGTTGCCCTTGTCGTCGATGTCGAGGCCGCCACCGGTGTGGCCGGGCTCGTCAGGCAGGCGGCGGGCGGGGATCTTGATGATCACCTTCTCCGACGCGGGGTCGACCGACCCGCTCTCGAACGTGAAGCGGGAGACGGTGGACCAGAAGTTGTCGGGGTTCGCGTTGTCCGGGGACTCGGCCGAGCGGTAGAGGAAGATGTGTCCGTTGGTCGTGAAGTCGGGGTCGAGGGCAACGCCGAGCAGGCCGTCCTCACCACCGGAGTAGACGGGGAGCGACAGCACCGTGGTCACGGCCTGGGACTCCGGGTCGTACATCCGCAGCTGGCCGCGGACGAGCTCGGTGTAGAAGACCTTGCCGTCGTCGGCGACGTCGATCGCGAAGGGGGCGGAGGTGTTCTGGTCGAGCGGGATGCGCTCGTAGTTGCTCCACACGGTTCCGCCGCAGTCGCCCTCCTCGAGGCCGGCGGCGTACTTCACGCCACCGACGATCTGCGCCATGAACTCCGGCTCGTCGTAGTGCGAGGGGAAGTGGCCCAGCGCGGTGGCCCAGAAGCGGCCGCCCTCGTAGGGCTTGCACCAGCTGATCGGGTGGTCGTAGCCCTGGTTGCCGCCGGAGTAGGTCGACTCGTCCATCGTCTGGAGGATGTGGGCCGTGCCACGGACGTTGTTCGAGAAGTTGTACCACTCGTCGTTGCGGGTCCAGCGGGTCACCGACTCGGTGTCCTCGAAGTGCTTGGTGGACGGGTGCGTGGTGTCCTCGTTGCGCACGACGCCGGACGGGCCGGGGTCGGTGCCGGTGGGTGCGTGACCGGGCATCAGGGAGCCGACCATGTTGTCCCACCAGGGGTAGTTCCCGCGCATGTCCAGGGCGTTGTGCACCGCCGCGATGCCGTTGCCCGCCGCGTGCCAGCGCTCGAGCGCCGCCTTCTCCGAGGCGTTCCATGGGTCGCCGTTGGCCTGGAAGACGAGGATCGCGTCGAACGGCGCGAGGCCCTCGTCGGTGAACACCGCCTCCGAGCCGCCGGCCGTCTCCTTGTGGACGACCGTGACGGCCATTCCCTCCGCCTCGAGCGCCGCCTTCACCTTCGGCGTCCCCTGGGCGATGGCGGCGTCGTGCCAGTCCCCAGCGGCGTCCTCGGTGAAGATCAGCACGTGCCCGTGCCCGTCGTGGGCCTGCGCGGGCAGAGCTGTGGCGACGCCGAGCAGGACGCTGCCGACGAGCGCGAAGACGGCGGTCAGCGCGGTGCCGACGGTGGATCGCCGGGCGATCCGTCGTCGCGGGGTGGTGGGTGACATCCCAAGGCCTCCAGAGGCTGGTGAGTACGGCGGATGAGTACGGCGGTGCGGGCGTACACGAGCAAAGAGGAGCGGACGCGCTTGTGACGTGGGTCACGAGGGGTCCTGTGCGGACGTTCGCAGACTTTTGTTTGCCGGTCAAGCAAAAGACGGTCAGCATGGACACAAAGACGCATGTTCACGCTTAGAAGCGTCCGGAACGGACCGGCCAGCGATGGCTATCCTCGGCTCGTGACCGCCAGCGCCGAACGCCTCGACGACTGGCCGAAGGTGCGCCTGCACGTCGTCACCGGCAAGGGCGGCACCGGGAAGTCGACGGTCGCGGCGGCGCTGGCCCTGGCGCTGGCGACGTCCGGTCGCAACGTGCTCCTCTGCGAGGTCGAGGGCCGCCAGGGCATCGCCCGCATGTTCGACGTCGACCCGCTGCCCTACGAGGAGCGCCGCATCGCCAAGGGCGCGCCCGACCGGGACGGACGCGCCGGCCAGGTCCATGCGCTCCACATCGATCCCGAGTCGGCGCTGCTGGAGTACCTCTCGATGTACTACAAGCTCGGGCGGGCCGGGAAGGCGCTCGACCGCTTCGGCGTCATCGACTTCGCCACCACCATCGCGCCCGGCGTGCGCGACGTGCTCCTCACCGGCAAGGTCTACGAGGCGGTGCAGCGGCCCCGCGGCGGTCGGCACAAGGACCAGATCACGTACGACGCCGTCGTGCTCGACGCGCCGCCCACCGGCCGCATCTGCCAGTTCCTCGGCGTCAACTCCGAGCTGGCCGGACTCGCCAAGGTGGGCCCGATCAAGACCCAGGCCGACAAGGTGATGGACCTGCTGCGCTCACCGCGTACGGCCGTGCACGTCGTCACGATCCTGGAGGAGATGCCCGTCCAGGAGACCTCGGACGGCATCGCCGAGCTCCGCGCGGCGGGCCTGCCCGTCGGAGGCGTCGTCGTCAACCTGGTGCGACCGCAGGTCCTCAGCCCGAGCGCGCTGGCGCAGGTGCGCGACGACACCGTCGACCCGACCGCGGTCACCTCCGAGCTGACCCGGGCCCGGGTCGACGTCGACGCCGGCCTCGTGGAGTCGCTCGTCGCCGAGGCGCGCGACCACGCCGTACGACGTCACCTCGAGGACGAGCAGCGCGAGCTCGTCGCAGGCGAGAGGGTGCCCACCTACGAGCTGCCGCGCCTCGCCAGTGGGATCGACCAGGGCGCGCTCGTCGAGCTGGCCGAGCTGCTGCGGAAGCAAGGAATGGCATGACGACCACCCCACCCGTGCTGGACGTCGACGCGCTGCTCGACGACCGGACCACCGAGATCATCGTGTGCTGCGGTGCCGGCGGTGTCGGCAAGACCACGACGTCCGCCGCGCTCGCACTGCGCGCCGCCGAGCGGGGGCGCAGGGTGGTCGTACTGACCATCGATCCGGCGCGTCGGCTCGCGCAGTCGATGGGCATCGGTCAGCTCGACAACACCCCGCGGCCGGTCGCGGCCGTCGACGCGGCCGCGGGCGGGTCGCTCGACGCGATGATGCTCGACATGAAGCGCACCTTCGACGAGGTGGTCGAGTCGCAGGCCAGCCCGGAGAAGGCCAAGCAGATCCTGGAGAACCCGTTCTACGTCGCGCTGTCGAGCTCGTTCGCGGGCACGCAGGAGTACATGGCGATGGAGAAGCTGGGCCAGCTGCACCGGCAGGCACTGGCCGATGGCAGCCACGACCTGATCGTGGTCGACACCCCCCCGTCGCGTTCCGCGCTCGACTTCCTCGACGCCCCGGAGCGGCTGTCCAGCTTCCTCGACGGTCGCTTCATCCGGCTGCTGCTCGCCCCGGCCCGCGGACCGGCCAAGCTGATGACGGCCGGTTTCTCGGTCGTGACCAACGCGCTCACCAAGGTGCTCGGGGCGCAGGTGCTGCGCGACATGCAGACGTTCGTCGCGGCCTTCGACACCCTCTTCGGCGGCTTCCGCCAGCGGGCGGACAAGACGTTCGCCCTGCTCCAGGCCGACGGCACGGCCTTCGTCGTGGTCGCGGCACCGGAGCCGGACGCGCTGCGCGAGGCGGCGTACTTCGTCGACCGGCTCACCGACGACGACATGCCGCTGGCGGGCCTGGTCGTCAACCGGGCCAGCCCGTCGGCACGCACCGAGCTGTCGGCGGAGGCGGCGATCACCGCAGCCGACCGGCTGCAGTCGGGCGACTCCTCGTCACTGACCGCCGGCCTGCTCCGGCTCCACGCCGACCGGGTCCGCATCATCGAGCGCGAGCAGCACCTGCGCGAGCGCTTCGCTGCTGCCCACCCGAAGGTGCCGACCGCGGTCGTGCCCGCGATGGCGAGCGACGTCCACGACCTCGACGGCCTGCGCGCGATCGGCGAGAGCCTGTCGAGCCAGGGATCAGACAGAGACTGAGGGAGCCTCGACCTTGGTGCGGGCCGTCTCGAGGATGGTGCGCCACGACGAACCGGGGCGACGGCGGAGCAGCGCACGGCGCTCACGCTCGGTCATCCCGCCCCAGACACCCCACTCGATCTGGTTGTCCAGCGCCTCGGCGAGGCACTCGGTCCGGACGGGGCATCCCGCACAGACCTGCTTGGCCTTGTTCTGCTCCGCGCCACGCACGAACAGTGCGTCCGGCGTGTCGCCCTTGCATGCGGCGCGTGCTGCCCAGTCCTCGACCCACATAAGTCAAACCCCACGGTGATTGTCGAGCCCGTCGGCCGCCCCCATAGCGGCCATCCCTGACTCAGAATGAAAAGTAAACGAATCACCCCCGGTCCAGACAGGGACCGTGTGGCTCAATTCGTATAGTCCAATGTGACTATCTGGCTGCGCGCTTGGAATTCCGGATGATAGGCGTCCGCCCCGTACTCTGGTGCGCATGTCCTCACGCTCGTCCTCGCCCTCAGGGCGCCCCCCGGGCCGTCCGGCCGGTCGCGTGGCGTCCCACCTGGCGGTCATGGCTGCCGTCGCGGTCGTCATGGGCGTCCTCGTCGCCTGCCTCGCCATCCCGTTCGCGGGCCTGGTCGGCGTGGCAGCCAAGGACGTCAGCAAGGGCATGGTCAACCTCCCCGAGTCGCTCGAGGCGAAGGACCTGTCGCAGAAGACGCGCATCTACGACGTCAACGGCAACCTGATCGCCTCGCTCTACGACCAGAACCGCATCAACGTGCCGCTCGGCTCGATCTCGCGGCCCATGGTCAAGGCGATCGTCGCGATCGAGGACTACCGCTTCTACGACCACGGCGCCCTCGACCTCAAGGGCACGGTCCGCGCCTTCGTCACCAACCAGGCCAACGGCGGTTCGGTACAGGGCGGCTCGTCGATCACCCAGCAGATGGTCAAGCAGACGCTGCTCTACCAGGCGGAGACCGACGAGGAGCGCAAGGCCGCGACCGAGGAGACCTACGCGCGCAAGATCCGCGAGCTCCGCTACGCGATCGCCTTCGAGAAGAACCACAGCAAGGACTGGATCCTCGAGCGCTACCTCAACATCGCCTACTTCGGCGACGGCGCCTTCGGCGTCCAGTCGGCCGCGCGCCACTTCTTCTCCAAGAACGCCAAGGACCTCAACCTTCTCGAGTCGGCGACGCTGGCCGGCCTCGTGAAGAACCCCGTCGGCTACGACCCCGTCGACAACCCTGAGCGTGCCGAGGGCCGCCGCAACGTCGTCCTCGACCGGATGGCCCAGCTCGGCATCCTGACCGAGAAGAAGGCCGAGCGGCTCAAGGGCAAGCCCCTGGCGAAGACGCTCGACATCGAGACCTCGCCCAACGGCTGCCAGCAGTCGCGAGCGCCGTTCTTCTGTGACTACGTCGTCAACTGGCTGCTCAAGGACCCGGTGCTAGGCGACACGCCCAAGGAGCGTCGCCGCACGCTGAACAACGGCGGCCTGACGATCAACACCACGATCGACCTCGACATGCAGAAGGCCGCCGACGACTCGGTCGCCTCCCACGTCTACCAGACCGACCAGGCCATCGGCGGCCTGGCGATGATCGAGCCCGGCAGCGGTGACGTCCGCGCGCTCGCCCAGTCCCGCCCGATGGGCAAGGACAAGAAGGGCGGCGAGACCTACCTCAACTACACCGTCCCCAAGAAGTACGGCGACGCCAACGGCTTCCAGGCCGGGTCGACGTTCAAGCTCTTCGTCCTCGCCGCTGCCATCAACCAGGGCATCCCGCTGAGCACCAGCATCAACTCGCCGCAGACGATGCACTTCGACGACTGGGACTTCGAGACCTGCGACGGGCCCTACGCCGGCGACCAGAAGGGCTGGGACCCGCAGAACTCCACCGGTGCCGGCACGTTCGACCTCTACAGCGGCACCCAGCACTCGGTGAACACCTTCTTCGCCCAGCTCGAGGTCCAGACGGGTATGTGCGAGCCGCTCGAGCTGGCCAAGGAGATGGGCGTAAAGGTGCCCCAGGCCCAGCAGGTGCCGTCGTGGATCCTCGGCGTCTCCGACGCCGACCCGCTGACCATGGCGCAGGCCTACGCCACCTTCGCCGCCCGCGGCCTGCACTGCGACCCCCGTCCCGTCACCCAGGTGCTCGACTCGTCCGGCACGTCGCTCAAGGACTTCGCCAGCGAATGTGAGCAGGTCATGCCCGGCGCCACCGCCGACGCCGTCAACGACATCCTGCGCGGCGTCATGGAGCCCGGCGGGTTCGGGCAGAACATCGCCATCGACAAGCCGTCCGCGGGCAAGACCGGCACCAACAACAGCAACATGGCCGTGTGGTTCGTCGGCTACACCCCGACGCTCGCGACGGCAGCCATGGTCGCCGGCGCCAACGAGTTCGGCGAGTGGATGACCCTCAACGGCCAGGTCGTCGGCGGCAGCACGATCTACGAGGCGTTCGGCTCGACCGTCGCCGGCCCGATCTGGGGCGAGGCGATGGCCGCGGCGTCGGCCAAGCTGCCCTACGAGGACTTCCAGACGCCGCCCGGTGACGAGATCGCCGGCGTGCTCAGCACGGTGCCCGACGTGGCCGGCCAGAGCGTCGAGGCCGCGACCGCGGCGCTGCAGGCCGCTGGGTTCACCGTCGCCGACGGCGGCCAGGTCAACTCCGAGACCGGCGCCGGTCTCGTCGCCTACACCTCACCCGAGGGCGGTGGCCAGCTCAGCAGCGGCGACACGGTGACGCTCTACACCTCGACCGGCTACGTGCCCCCGCCGCCCTCTGCGGGCAACAACGGAGGCGGCAACGGCAACGGCAACGGGGGCGGCCGGGGTCGCGGCAACGGCGGCGGCCGGCGCTGACCGGGCACTTCCTCGCGCACCACACCGCCGACCGGGCACTTCCTCGCGCAATAGCGCGAGGAGCTGCCCGGTCAGTGCGTCCTAGCCCAGCTGCTTGCGCACCTCGGCCGCCACGGCACCTCCGTCGGCGCGACCCTTGACCTGGGGCGTCACGACGCCCATCACTTTGCCCATCGCGCGCATCCCCTCGCCGGCCGCGCCGGTCTGGTCGATCGCGGCGGCGACCAGGTCGGCGATCTCGGCGTCGCTGAGCTGGGCGGGGAGGTAGTCGGCGATGACCTCGCCCTCGGCGGCCTCCTTGGCCGCCATCTCCGTGCGACCGGCCTCCTGGAACGCCACGGCCGCCTCCCGGCGACGCTTCGCCTCGGTGGACAGGACGCCGACGATGTCGTCGTCCGAGAGCTCGCGGGCCTCCTTGCCGGCGACCTCGGCGTTGGTGATCGAGGTCAGCACCATCCGGATGGTCGAGGAGCGCAGCTCGTCACGCGCCTTGATGGCGGTGGTCAGGTCGGCGCGCAGACGGTCCTTCAGAGCACTCATGAACACCATTGTGGCAGCCTTGGCGAATGCCTCTCCTCCCCGTCGTAGGCCGCACGCTCGGGCTCGGGACGCTCGCCGGCGTGGGCCTGGCGACGTACGCCGCATGGGAGGCCCGGCAGTACACCCTCCGCCGCGTGACCGTGCCCGTGCTGCCCGCCGGACACGCTCCGCTGAAGGTGCTGCACCTCAGTGACATCCACATGGCACCCGACCAGCGCGCCAAGCAGGAGTGGCTGCGCGGTCTCGCCGACCTCGAGCCCGACCTGGTGATCGACACCGGCGACAACCTCGCCCACATGCGTGCCGTGCCCGTCGTCGCCGACGCCCTCGGCGGACTGCTCGACGTGCCGGGCGTCTACGTGCTCGGGTCCAACGACTACTACGCGCCCGGCATGCGCAACCCGCTGCTCTACCTGCTCCCCGACACTGGCAAGCGCAACACCTCGACACCCCAGCTGCCGTGGCCGCGGCTCAAGGAACGCTTCGCCGAGGCCGGTTGGCTCGACCTGACCAACGGATTCGGGTCCGTGAAGGTGCGCGACACCACCATCGCCTTCGCCGGCGTCGACGACCCCCACCTGGCGTTCGACGACCTGGCCAGCGTCGCCGGACCGGCCGACCCGACGGCCGACCTGCGCCTGGCCGTGGCCCACGCGCCGTACCTCCGCGTCCTCGACCAGTTCGCCGCCGACGGCTACGACGCGATCATCGCCGGCCACACCCACGGTGGCCAGGTGTGCCTCCCGGGCGGCCGCGCCCTCACCACGAACTGCGACCTCGAGCCCGCCCGCGCCCGCGGCCTGCACCGCCACCCCGCCGACTCCGCCCCCGGCGACGACGGCTCGTCCTGGCTCCACGTGTCGGCCGGGCTCGGCACCAACCCGTACGTCCGCTTCCGGGTCGCGTGCCGCCCCGAGGCCACGCTGATGACGCTGGTCCCCGCCTCCTGAGCTCTCGTCGCCCGCACCTTTCCACCCGCGCCCGGTTGTGGTGGTGTGGGACCAGCGAGAAGGGAGTGCCGGTGTGCCCGAGCTGATGGTCGACCTCATCGTGTCCCTCGACGGCTGCGCCGCCGCGGACGGCTGGCCCGGTCTCTGGGGCATGGGCGGCCCCGACTACTACGCGTTCCTCGGCGAGCAGGAGGAGCACACCACGCTGATGGGGGCGACCACCTACCGGCTGATGTCCGGGATGGCGGAGGAGGAGCCCGAGGCCATCGCCCAGCTCGCGGAGATGGACAAGATCGTCTTCTCGTCCACGCTCCGCGAGCCGCTGGACTGGGACAACACCCGGCTCGTCGCCGCCGACCCCGTCGAGGCCGTCCGCGGCCTCAAGGAGGACGGGCCGCTGCCGCTGCGCACCCTCGGCAGCCTCACGCTGGCCCGCTCGCTGCTCGTCGCGGGGCTCGTCGACCGGTTCCGGCTGGTCGTCTTCCCGGTGATCAACGGAGCCACCGGGCGGGACCGGGTCTTCGACGGCTACCCCGACGTCCGCCTCGAGCTCGTCGAGAGCCGGACCTTCGACGGTCGCCTCCAGCTCCTCGACTACGTCCCCACCGTGCTCGACCACCCGCCCCTCCACTGAAGGAGCCACACGTGCCACTCGTCCGGGTCCACAACTTCTCGATCTCCCTCGACGGCTTCGGCTCCGGCGAACCGCAGTCGCTGGAGTCGCCGTTCGGCCACGCCGGGCAGCGGCTGCACGAGTGGATGTTCGCCACCAGCTTCTGGGACCGTGAGGCCGGCCAGCGCGGCGTCGACGCCGTCTTCGCTGCCCGCCACGAGTTGGGCTTCGGTGCGGAGATCATGGGCGCCAACAAGTTCGGCCCGCCCGGGTGGCAGGACGACCCCGACTGGCAGGGGTGGTGGGGCGACGAGCCGCCCTTCCACACGCCGACGTACGTCCTCACCCACCGTCCCCGGCCGCCGCTCGAGATGGCCGGCGGGACCACCTTCCACTTCCTCGACGCCTCCCCCGCCGAGGCGATCGCCGTCGCGCGCGAGGCTGCCGGCGACCTCGACGTACGCCTAGGCGGCGGCGCGTCCGTGGTGCGCGACTTCGTGGCTGCCGGCCTCGTCGACCACCTGCACCTCGTGGTCGTGCCGATCGTGCTCGGCCGCGGTGCCCGGCTGTGGGACGGCCTCGAGGCACTGGAGGACACCTTCGACATCGAGTCGGTCTCGTCGCCCAGCGGGGTCACCCACCTCACCTTCACCAAGCGCGGCTGAGCCGGTCCCACCGGGCCGGGGCGATTTCGGCAGCCCCCGACCGCTCCGGTATGCTCGCCCGCGTTGCCCGGACTCCGATCATCGGTCCGGGCGGCGGGCTGTGGCGCAGCTTGGTAGCGCGCCTCGTTCGGGACGAGGAGGCCGCAGGTTCAAATCCTGTCAGCCCGACCACCGGAGCTCCCGGACCCCACCGTGGGTCCGGGAGCTCCTGTCATGTGGCACTGTGCCCCTCATGGCCGACGACCGTCCCCCGCTCGCGATGCCGTCCTTCTCGTTGCGGCGAAGGAGGAAGGTCTCCGACGACGAGGACACGTCGTCGGCGCGTGACCACACGGCCGCGATGCCGGACGCTGCGGTCGTCCAGCCCCCGGCGGTGCCGGAGCCCGGACCCGGCCCCCAGAGGCTCCCGGCAGTGCAGGTCAGCGGCCTGCGCGCGGCGTCCCTGACCGGCGTCGCGGTCGGCGGGCTCGCCGTGGTGCTGGCGTGGCTGGCCGGGGTCGGCTGCGAGGCCGTACGCGGCACGTCGGCGTGCGGCGGTGGCCCCGGGCTGCTGATCCTGCTGGTCGTCCTCGTCGTGCTGACCTGGGCCGGGAGCCTGCTGCTCCGCGTGCTCGGCGTACCGCACGCCGGCTCCACCAGCCTCCTCGCCGTCGGCATCCTGGCGGTGCTGGTGCTGGTGTTCCTGCTCGGCTCGCTCGACGAGGGGTGGGCGCTCGTCGCCGTCCCCGTGGCGTCGGCGATCTCCTACGCCGCGTCCTGGTGGGTCACCGCTGCCGTCAGTGACGACGGCCCGGCGGCGGGCGCCTCCGCGCGCTCGTCGTCGTACGACGTCCGCTGACGGGCCGGACTTGTCAGGCCCTCCCTGAACACAAGTCGACGTCAGCGCGCGGCGGCGATGAGCTCCGCGATCTGGACGGTGTTGAGGGCGGCACCCTTGCGCAGGTTGTCGTTGCTGATGAAGAGGGCGAGACCGCGGTCGTCGGGGACGCCCGGGTCCTGGCGGAGCCGGCCGACGTACGACGGATCCTTGCCGGCCGCCTTGAGCGGGGTCGGCACCTCGTCGAGCTCGACGCCGGGCGCCGACCCGAGGATCTCGCGGGCCCGGGCGGGGGTCATCGCCCGCTCGAACTCGGCGTTGATCGCGAGCGAGTGACCGGTGAAGACCGGCACGCGGACGCAGAGGCCGGAGACCAGCAGGTCGGGCAGGCCGAGGATCTTGCGCGACTCGTTGCGGAGCTTCTGCTCCTCGTCGGTCTCGTTGAGGCCGTCGTCGACGACGGAGCCCGCCATCGGCAGGACGTTGTAGGCGATCGGCTCGACGTACTTCACCGGGTCGGGGAAGGCGATCGCGGAGCCGTCGTAGGCCAGCTCGCGCGCCTTGTCGCCGGCCGCGGCCACGGCGTTGGCCAGCTCGTCGACGCCGGCGACACCGGACCCGGAGACGGCCTGGTAGGACGACACGATGAGGCGGGTCAGGCCGGCCTCGTCGTGCAGCGGCTTGAGGACCGGCATCGCGGCCATGGTGGTGCAGTTGGGGTTGGCGATCACGCCGCGCCCGGCCTCGATGACGGCCGCCATCGCGTCGGGGTTGACCTCGGAGACCACGAGCGGGATCTCCGGGTCCTTGCGGAAGGCCGAGGAGTTGTCGACGACGATCACGCCGGCCTCGACGAACCTGGGGACGAGGGCGCGGGAGGTCGTCGCGCCGGCGGAGAACAGCGCGATGTCGAGCCCCGCCGGGTCGGCGGTCTCGGCGTCCTCGACGGTGATCTCGCGGTCGCCGAACGGCAGCACGGTGCCAGCGGATCGGGAGGAGGCGAAGAAGCGGAGCTGGTCGGCCGGGAAGTCGCGCTCGAGCAGGATCTGGCGCATCGCGACGCCGACCTGCCCGGTGGCTCCGACGATCCCGATGTTGACGGTTGTGCTCATCGCCCGGTGCCTCCGTAGACCACGGCCTCGACCTCGTCGGCGTCGAGGTCGAACGCCGTGTGGGTCGCGCGTACGGCGTCGTCGACGGCGCTCTCGTCCACGACGACCGAGATCCGGATCTCGGAGGTGGAGATCATCCCGATGTTCACACCGGCGGAGGCGAGCGCGGCGAAGAACTTCGACGTGATGCCGGGGTGCGAGCGCATGCCCGCGCCGATCAGCGAGACCTTGCCGATCTGGTCGTCGTAGAGCAGCTTGTCGTAGCCGACCTCGGCCTGGATGCGGGCCAGCGCGGTCATCGCGACCTGGCCGTCGCTGCGGGGCAGCGTGAAGGAGATGTCGGTGAGGCTCGTCGCCGCGGCCGAGATGTTCTGCACGATCATGTCGAGGTTGATCTGCGCGTCGGCCAGGGCCTCGAAGATGCGGGCGGCCTCGCCGACCTTGTCGGGCACGCCGACGACGGTGATCTTGGCCTCGCTGCGGTCGTGGGCCACGCCGGCGATGATGGGCTGTTCCATGGTGTCTCCCTCACTGGGACCGGCTGGTCCGGGGCTGAGCTGCGGGTCGTTGACGACCCAGGTGCCTTCGAGCTGGCTGAACGACGACCGGACGTGGATCGGGATGCCGTAGCGGCGGCCGTACTCCACGCACCGCAGGTGCAGGATCTTCGCGCCGCACGCGGCCAGCTCCAGCATCTCCTCGTAGGAGACCTTGCTGAGCTTGCGGGCGCTGGGCACGATCCGCGGGTCGGCGGTGAAGACGCCGTCGACGTCGGTGTAGATCTCGCACACGTCGGCCTCGAGGGCAGCGGCCAGCGCCACCGCGGTGGTGTCGGTGCCGCCCCGGCCGAGCGTGGTGATCTCCTTGGTGTCGGCCGACACCCCCTGGAACCCCGCCACGATCACGATGTGGCCCTCGCCGATCGCCTGGGTGATGCGCCCCGGCGTGACGTCGATGATCTTGGCCTTGCCGTGGACCGAGTCGGTGATCACGCCGGCCTGCGAGCCGGTGAACGAGCGCGCGGTGTAGCCCAGGTCGCTGATGGCCATCGCGACCAGCGCCATCGAGATGCGCTCACCCGCGGTGAGCAGCATGTCCATCTCCCGCGCCGGCGGCAGCGGCGAGACGCCGTTGGCCAGGTCTTCCAGGTCGTCGGTCGTGTCACCCATGGCCGACACCGCCACGACGACGTCGTGACCGGCCTTCTTGACGTCCACGATGCGCCGGGCGACGCGCTTGATGGCGTCGGCGTCGGCGAGCGAGGAGCCGCCGTACTTCTGCACGACAATGCCCACGGTTGTTCCTCGGGATCGGTGTGCGGCCCTCAGTGGCCGCGGAGCTCTGGCGTGCCCGTCGGCGCCGTTGCCGCCAGGCCACCGCCGATTCTACGGGCGCGCGACCGGGGCGCTCCCGAGCATCTCATCTGCGACGGCCACGGCGTCGGCGTCAGCCTCGAAGTCGGTGTCGAAGCGGTCGTGCGCGACGACGGTCAGCAGCGCGTTGAGCGCCGCACCGGCCAGGTTTCCCCAGTTGTTGACGTAGGAGAACTGCCACCACCACAGGGCCTCGTCGACGTTGCCCGCGCGGTAGTGGCGCAGGCCGTTCTCGAGGTCGATGGCGATCGAGGCCAGGTCGTCGGAGAGCCGGCTGACGACCACTTCCGGGATGTAGGGGTCGAAGACGAAGGAGTAGTCGTCGACGCCCTCGAGCATCTCGGCCAGCCGCAGCCGCAGGTCGTCGATGTCGGCCTCGGGCCCCACGTCGGGCTGGAACTCCTCGCGCGGGGTGAAGTCGTTCTGGGCGCCCATCCGGGCGCCGGCCAGGAGTACCTGGCTGATCTCGAGGAGCAGCAGCGACACCGCCTGCGACCCGTTGCCCTCGCGGGCGATGGCGCGCAGTGCGAGCAGGAAGCTCTCCACGGAGTCGGCGATCTGCTCGCCGAACACCCTCTCGTCGGTCTCGGTCATTCGGCTGATCTCCTTCCGGCGAACGCTCGTCCGAGCGTGACCTCGTCGGCGTACTCGAGGTCACCGCCCACAGGCAGTCCACTCGCCAAGCGGGTCACGCGCAACCCCATGGGCAGCAGCAGGCGCGTGAGATAGGTCGCGGTGGCCTCGCCCTCGAGGTTGGGGTCGGTGGCGAGGATGACCTCGGTGACCGTGCCGTCGGCCAGGCGAGGCATCAGCTCCTTGACGTGGAGCTGGTCGGGGCCGATGCCGTCGATGGGCGAGATGGCGCCGCCGAGGACGTGGTAGCGGCCGCGGAACTCGCGGGTGCGCTCGATCGCGACGACGTCCTTGTACTCCTCCACGACGCACAGGACGCTGGGGTCACGGCGCTCGTCGCGGCAGATGCGGCACTGCTCGTCCTCGCTGACGTTGAAGCAGGTCGAGCAGAACTTCACGCGGGCCTTCACCTCGATCAGCACGTCGGCGAGGCGGCGTACGTCGGTGGGCTCCGCCTGGAGCAGGTGGAAGGCGATGCGCTGCGCGCTCTTGGGACCGACGCCCGGCAGGCGGCCGAGCTCGTCGATCAGGTCCTGGACGACACCTTCGTACAACGAGGCCCCTCAGCCGAGCCCGGGGAGACCGGGCATGCCGCCGCCTCCGCCGAGACCCTCGGTCAGCGGGCCGAGCGAGTCTCCGGCCAGCGCCTCCGACTTGGCGCGTGCGTCGCGGTAGGCGGCGACGATGAGGTCGGAGAGGTCGGACAGGTCGTCGGGGTCGGTGCCGTCGAACTCGCCCGAGCGGATCGTCACGCCGACCAGCTCGCCGACACCGTTGGCGGTGACCGTCACGGCACCGCCCGCGACGGTGCCCTCGACGGTCTGCTGGGCGAGGTTGGCCTGCGCCTCCTCGAGCTGCTGTTGCATCTGCTGCGCCTGCTGGAGCAGGGCGTTCATGTCGAAGCCGCCGCCGCCGAGGGCGTCGAAGGGGTTCTGGGTCATCGGGTCTCCCGCTGCAGGTCTGGGGTGGGGTTGGGGCCGGTCATCGGGTCAGTCGTTCTTGATCTCTTCGATCAGCTTGGCACCGAGCGTCTGGCTGAGCAGCGACTCGGTGTCGATGGCCGCGGAGTCGGCGTCGGGGTCGTCGGGGTCCACGTCGTCGTCGGCGGAGCGCACCGGGGCGGCCGGCTCGGCCGGTCCCCCCGCCCGGGCCGCCTCGAGCGCCTCACGGGCGGGAGCGGCGGAGACCGGCGGCGGGGCCGCGGGAGCCGACGGCGGAGCCGCGTCACCGGTCACCCAGGACGGCGGGCCGTCGGGTGCCTCCTGCGCCGGGGCGCCCGGAGGTCCGGCCGGCGGGGCGGCGGGGGCCGGGGGTGCGGAGTCGGTGGCCGCCTGGCGGATGACTGGCGCCTCCGCGGCCGCACCCGACGGGTCGACGATCGACTCGACGCGCCAGTCCATCCCGACGACGTCGATGGCGGCCTGGCGCAGGATCTCGTCGCAGCCGCCATTCACGAAGGAGTCGCGCGCACCGGCGTTGGCGAAGCCGACGGTCAGCCGCACGCCGTCGACGTCGACCACGTGGGCGTGCTGGGAGAGCACCATCCAGGCCAGGCGGCGACGGTTCTTGGTCTGCTCGAGGATGTCGGGCCACAGCCGGCGTACGTCGACCAGGCTGAGGCCGCCGCGGGGACCGGCGGGCTGTTCGGCGACCGGCGCGTCGGGCCCGGCAGCGGCGGCCGGGGTCTGCACCGGCTCGGCGACGACGGGTGGCGCCTGCGGTGTCGCGGGCTGCAGCGGCCCCGACCCCGGCATCGGCGGGGGCGGCGGCGGACCGTCGTCGCGGGTGGGTGAGGCGGGCACGCCCGTGGGCGCCACCGGCATGGGCGGCGGCGGGACCGGCTCGTCGCCTCGCGGTGCGGCGTGCGGCGCTGACGACGGTGCTGCCTCGGGTGCCGGCTCGGGTGCCCCTTGGGGGGCAGCGGGGGGCGCGGAATGCGGAGGGGCTGCCGGCGCTCCGGACGGCGCCGGGGCCGCGGCCGGGGCGGCCGGTCGGGAAGGAGCGGAAGCAGGGGCTGCCGCGGCGGGCGTCGGGGCGCCGGTCACGTCCATCCGGCGCTCGAGCCGCTCGAGACGGGCCATCACGCCGTCGGCGGTGTGGTCGGCGCCCGGGAGCAGCACGCGCGCGCAGAGCAGCTCGAGCAGCAGGCGCGGAGCGGTCGCTCCGCGCATCTCGGTGAGGCCGGCGGCCACGATGTCGGCGGCCCGGCTGAGCTCGATCGCACCGAAGCGCGCGGCCTGGGCCACGAGGCGCTCGCCGGCGTCCTCCGAGACGTCGATCAGCCCGGTCGCGGGGGCGTCGGGCACCGCGGTGACGATGACGAGGTCGCGCAGTCGGCGCAGCAGGTCCTCGGTGAAGCGACGCGGGTCCTGCCCGGTCTCGACGACCTTGTCGACGACCGAGAAGACGGCCGCCCCGTCGCGGGTCGCGAATGCCTCGACGACCTCGTCGAGGAGCGAGTCGGGCGTGAAGCCGAGGAGGTCGGTCGCCACCTTGTGGGTCACCCCGCCCGGACCGGCGCCACCGAGCAGCTGGTCGAGCACGGAGAGGGTGTCACGCGCCGACCCGGCTCCCGCACGCACGACGAGCGGCAGGGCGGCGGGCTCGATCGCCACGCCCTCCTCGCCGGCGAGCTGGGACAGGTAGTCGCTGAGCAGCCGCGGCGGGATCAGCCGGAAGGGGTAGTGGTGGGTGCGCGAGCGGATGGTCGGCAGCACCTTGTCGGGCTCGGTCGTGGCGAAGATGAACCGCAGGTGGGGCGGCGGCTCCTCGACCAGCTTGAGCAGGGCGTTGAAGCCCTGCGTCGTGACCATGTGGGCCTCGTCGATGATGTAGACCTTGTAGCGGTCGCGCACCGGGGAGAAGAACGCCTTCTCGCGGAGGTCGCGGGCATCGTCCACACCACCGTGGGACGCCGCGTCGATCTCGATGACGTCGATGGAGCCCGGGCCGCCGCGCGCGAGGTCGCGGCAGCTGTCGCACTCGCCGCAGGGATCGGAGATCGGGGCCTGCGCGCAGTTGAGCGCGCGGGCGAGGATGCGGGCCGAGGTGGTCTTGCCGCACCCGCGCGGGCCGGAGAAGAGGTAGGCGTGGTTGACGCGGTTGGCCGCCAGCGCCGCTCGCAACGGCTCGGTCACGTGGTCCTGCCCGATGACCTCCTGGAAGGTCTCGGGCCGGTAGCGGCGATAGAGCGCGAGCGGTGACTCCACGTCGTGAACCCTAACCGTGCCCACCCACACCGACCACCGCGGGAGACCTGCTTCTGGCACGACCGGGCCCGGACATGCAAAGGCCCCCCACGCACCCGTCAGAGCTCACTTACCCTTGCTGCCTTCCGGCCCTGGGGGAATTGGGCGAGGTGACGCCGCGTGGGGGGTTGGCGGGGAGTCTAGGCGAGGCCCGCACGGCCACCCAAACCGAGGGCTCGGCGGGCGATTTCACCGGCCACCGGACCGACCGGTACTCTCCTCGGCGGAGGTATCGCCTAGTGGCCTATGGCGCTCGCTTGGAAAGCGGGTTGGGTTAATAGCCCTCGGGGGTTCGAATCCCCCTACCTCCGCCACACACGTTGGCCCCGCACCTGCTGGTGCGGGGCCTTCGTCGTGTTCTGGGCGGAGCAGCGACGTACGACACGCACCCGAGCGGTGCCTCAGCCACCTTCCAGCGCCTGGAAATGTGGCTGGCGCACCGCCCGGAGCGGCGCCAGTCGTACGCCGGTCAGCGCAGCTTGGCCTGGAGGCCGTAGCGCCACTCCTCGGAGATCAGCAGGCTCCCCTCGTCGAGCCGCCGCTCGACCGCGTCGACCAGCATGGCCGACGCCTTCTCGGGGTAGACCCGGTCCCACGACAGCTCGGCGCGGTGCTCGAAGACGTGGTGGATGACGCTGGTCATCAGGTCCTTGTCGATGGGCGGCGCGAGGAAGTTGCTGCCGGCGAGGAACGTCTCGGAGCGGTCCGACCCGAAGCGGAGGGTCACGCACGGCACCTCGAGGACGTTGGCCTCCTCGACGATGCTGCCTGAGTCGGTGACGATGACCGCGCACATGGACATCGCGGCGACGACGTCGAGGTAGCTGTCCCACACGGGCGTCGAGATGAGCGCGTCGCCGTAGCGCGCCTCGAGGTCCTCGAGCCACTGGCGGCGGCCGAAGTTGTCGATGGCGGACTCGGTGCCGAGAAGGCGGATGAACAGCACGTGGTGGCCCTGCTCGAGCAACGCCTCCATGGCGTCCATCAGGAGGTTGAAGCGGTCGCGGTTGGTGGTGTTCTCGCGGCGGTGGACGCAGAAGCGCAGGAAGGACCCGTCGCCCATCTGCGGGAACTTCTGCAGCACCTGGTTCTTGTCGCTGCCGGCGACGGCCTGCTCGAGCGCGTCGACGACCGAGTTGCCGACGACGTCGATCGCGGCAGGCGCGAAGCCCTCCTCGAGGAGGAACTCGCGGTTGAGCTCGACGGGGGCGGCGTGCAGGTCGGAGCCCGCGTCGGCCACCCGGGTGTTGAACTGCTCCGGCGACGGCTCGCGGCTGCCCTTGGCCCAGCTGGCGCGGTCGATCGACTGCTCGCGGAACGACGCCCAGTCGAGGTCCGCGCCCTGCTCGAGCCAGCCCTTGAGGACCTCCGGCTTCGGCGAGAGCGTGCGCAGCCCTGCCTCGACGTGGACCAGCGCCTGCCGCTCGCCGAAGGTGGCGAGGGCGCCGGCCATGGCGGTGGTCGTGTCACCGTGCACGTAGGTGATCGGGAAGCCGCCGCGCTCGGCGAAGCCGCGGAGGTACAGCGCGAGCTTGGCGGTGATGCCGGAGACAAGGTCGTTGACGCCGCCGCGCACCTCGAGGTTGATGTCCTCACGGACACCGAACTCGTCGAGCATCGACTGCGAGAGGTTGTGGTCGTAGTGCTGGCCGGTGTGGCACAGCACGACGTCGTGGCCGCGGTCGCGCAGCTCGTGGTAGATCGGCGCCTGCTTGATGATGTCGGGCTTGGTGCCGACGACGACGATGTGCTGGCTGTTCTCGTGGGACATGGGTTCCTTCGGGTGGAGCGTGCTGGGTCGGGGATCCGGGGGACCGGTCAGAGGAGGTCCTCGCGGCTGCTGGCCGCGAGGAGCGAGCGCAGTCGCTCGAGGATGCCGGCGTCCAGGGCCTTCTGGCGGTCGAGCACGTAGACCGCGTCCTCGTGCGTGACCACGATCAGTCCCCGCGCGCCGAGCGTGACGACCGGACGGCCGTCCATGCTGGCGACGAGAGTGTCCTCGGCGTCGAGCTGGAGCGCGGGACCGATCGAGGTCACCCGCTGGTCCTGGAGCACCCGCTCGAGGCGGGGCCAGGTGCCCACGTCGGTCCACCCGAGCTGTCGCGGGACGACGAGGCACTCCATGCCGGCCCACATGAGCGGGTAGATCTCGTGGCCGCCGATGGCGGCCCCGCGATAGGCCCTCTCGGAGGTGGCGCCGCGCGCGTAGCGCTCGATCGACTCGAAGATGAGGGGCAGCGCGCTGCGGTAGGCCTCGCACGCCCGCCCGACACGAACGCCGTAGCAGGCGGTGTTCCAGTAGAGGTTGCCCGACTCCGCCAGCTCCTCGACGACGTCCTCGTCGGGCTTCTCGTGGAAGGAGTCGATCACCTGCACGGCGTCGTCGGAGCCCTTGGTGTGGATGTAGCCCAGGCTCGGGTCGAAACGGGTCGGCTCCGCACCGAGGACCACCATGGACCCGGGCGTGCTGTGGAGCTGCTCGAGCATGTCGCGCGACGCCTCGTTGAAGGCGTCCTCCTCGGTGATGAGGTGGTCCGAGGGGGCAATCAGCGCGGGCGCGTTGCCGTACTTGTGCGACAGCGTGGCGATGCTGAGGGCGAACGCCGTCGCGGGTCCCGCCGGTTCCTCCTCGAGGATCAGGTTCTCCGGCGGCACCGGGCCGAGGGTCGCGCGGGCCGCGTCGGCGAAGCGGGCACGCGTCGAGACGTGGATGCGGCTGGGGTCCACGATCTCGCTGAGTCGCTCGATGGTGCCGGTGAGCAGCGGGCGGTCGCGCACGACGGGCTGGAACTGCTTGGGGGCCCGGTCGCGGCTGATCGGCCACAGGCGCGAGCCCTGGCCTCCGGCCAGGATGACGGCGACGGGCTCGTCCGAGGTGTCAGGCATGGCCTGATTCCATCATGGACCCCCCACCGGTCTCACCGTCGCAGCAACGGGCGCAGCATGAAGGTGAGCGCGAGGAGCGATCCGGCGACGAGCCCCGACCACAGGAGGATCGCGCGGGGGGTGCCGAACAGGTCGATGCGCTGGGGTGCGGGCGGTGCCTGGGCGTCGGCACGGACCTCCTGGACGGTGGTCTCCACCTTGCCCTTGCGACCCGGCTTGATCTCCCGGGTGAGCGCGTCGTGCACCTGCACGACACCCGCCCCGGTCCAGGGGTTCGTCGCCTTGCCGTCCGGGCCCTCGGGAGCACCCGCTCCCTCGGTGGTCGCCTGCAGCCGGGCGACCAGCTGCTGGGGGGTCTCGCGCGGGAAACGCTCCTTGAGCAGGGCCATGACCCCGCTGACCTCGGCGCTCGACCACGACGTCGCGACCTGGTCGACGACGCAGACCTGACCGGTGGCGTTGGCCGAGATCGCGCCCAGCGTCGGGGCCGCGACGTCCGTGTCCAGGTTGGGTACGACGTAGGTGCTGGGGCTCTCGTCGCCGGGCGGGGTCGCGCTGACCGCGAGCACGCCGGGATAGTCGGCCGGGAAGACGTCGGCGTCGTTGTCGGGGGTGCCCGCGAAGCCGGAGTCGGCGGTGCCGACCGGGACGTTGCCCGCGGCGGCCACCACCACGACCCCGAGGTCCACGAGCCGCGCGACCGCCGCCTCGAGCTCCGGGTCGGGCTGACGGACGGCGAGGGAGATGTTGACGATGTCGAACTGCTGCTGCGGCTGCGCCCGGATGACGGCGTCGATGCCCGCAGCGATGCCGGCGGACGTCAGCGGCCGCTCCCCCTGCGTGGTGTCGGCGTCGTCGGCGTCGTAGACCTTGACGTCGAAGACCTGGGCGTCGGGCGCGACGCCGCGGGGCCCGGCGATGAGCCCGGCGACGATCGTGCCGTGGCCGGAGAGGCGGGTGTTGGGGTTGACGCCCGCGATGGCCGTCCCGCCGGCGATGTCGAGCCCCTCGATGCCGACCATCCCGCTGTCGATGACGGCGATCTTCACACCCCGACCGGTGGCGAGCTCCTGCGCCTGCTCGACGTGCATCCGCTCGAAGGCGAGGTTGTCCTTGGTGTGGGTGTCGGCCAGCCGCTCGGAGTCAGGCACCTCCGACTCGAGGCAGGGGGCGTCGTGGTCGGCGGCGGCGGGCGGCGCCCCGAGCGGCACCACCGAGGCGGCGAGCAGGCCGGCGGCGAGCGTCGTACGCACGGGCGGGAGGCGCAGCAGGCGACGACCCGTCGATGGTGCAGCCATCAGCCGGCGTCCGCGGCCGCGTCGTCCGCCGGCGGGGCGTCCTCGGGGACCCGGCGCGCGCTGTTGGTCGAGAGCTGCACGCCCGGCTGGAAGAACTCCAGCCACGCGCTCGGCACCAGCGGCGGTTCGACGTCGCCGTAGCCGAGGAAGTCGGGCACCTCCGATCCGACCAGCTCGTACTTCTCGCCCTTGGGGTCGATGACGTAGCGGGTGCCGGCGTCGGCGGCCTCGCCCGAGCCGGAGAGCACGTAGGCCCCGGCGCTCGGCTCGACGTCGACCGCATGGCGACCGGGGCGCACGTCGTCGCGGTAGGGGTCCGCCGCGCCGGTCGGGTTGGTCGCGAGGCTGAACGTGGCGTCGGCACCGGTCGCGGGGTGGAGCACCGCGCAGAGCGCACCGTTGGTGATCGGCTGCAGAACGTCGCTGGGCCACTCCGCGGGCGTGTTGGGGTCTCCGAAGGACGCCGAGAGGTCGCCCTGGAGCTCCTGCGCCGGCTGCTCGACGACGCCGTAGACCATGCCCGCGAAGTCGCTGAGCCGCTCGGGCTTCTCGTCGCCGAGGAGGTAGTAGGACCCGCTGCTGGAGAGGAGCAGGTCGCCGATGCGGTACTGCGAGAGGTCGGTGCCCGTGCTGCCGTAGGGCACGGGCTCCCCGGGCCGGGTGACCCCGAAGGACGCCTTCTCGAGGGGCTCGCCGAGCCGGAACAGGTTCAGCCAGTCGGGGTCGACCTCGGTGGCCGACGCACCAAACCCGAGCCGGTCACCCAGCGTCGAGGACTGCGTCTCGTCCTCGGGCATGGGGAAGCGGTAGGCACTGCCCTGCTTGCTCCCGACAGCCGGCGCGGTCGCGATCAGCCAGGTCGTGCCCTCGCTGCTCACCAGGAAGCCGGACCCTGCCAGGTCCTCGACGGTGGGCGTGCGCTGCACCGCGACCTTGATGCCGACCCCGTCGCCCGTGCAGGCGGTCCAGCCGTCGTTGACCAGCTCGGACGCCGAGGGGAGGCTGGCGGGTGCGGCGTCGATGCCGAGGTCCTCACCGAGCTGGACGGTGCGGATGTACTTGTCGCGGACGGTGAAGGGCGTGAGCTCGTCCTGCCCGAGCAGCAGCTGGGCCGAGACGTAGTTGGGCACCCGCTGGAGCAGCGGGTCGTCACCGCCGCGCAGGACGACGTACTGCTCGCCCGTGTCCTTGGAGATCACGAAGCTGCCCTCGTCGAGCCACTGCGCGGGCGGGCGCCCGAGCAGGAAGCCCGCGATCGCGGCTCCAGCGAGCAGGAGGACGGACAGGGCGACGCCGCCGATCAGCACGCGGCCGGGTTTCACCGGCTCCACCTCGCGGCCGCCAGGGGCGCCGGAGACGAAGGCGGTGACGAGGCGGCGTCGGCTGAAGGCGTGGGCCTCGACGAGGTCCTTCTTGGTGGCCATCGATCAGCCCGCCACCGCGGAGACGAAGCCGGCCGCGAGGACCATCAGCGGGAGCAGCGCGAGCAGGGTCATCGTCTCGACGACGTCGCCCATGCGGCCGCGGCGCACCGATGGCGAGGCTGGCACGAGGGTGAGCGCGAGCAGGACGGCACCGATGCCGGCGAGGCCGATGGCGGCGCCGGCGCGCCAGCCGTCGTGGATGAGCAGCATCGACAGGGCCACCGAGACCAGGCCGAGGATGCCGGAGACGAGGCCGGCGAGCACCTCCGAGCCGGTGCGGTACTGGCGGGTGCGGAACATGACGGCCAGGCAGCACACGGCCGCCAGGATCGTGCCGTAGACGCCGCGCCCGACGGCGAACGGCGCGAGCAGGACGAGCAGGGTGCCGACCGAGGCGGAGACCGCGAGCAGGATCTCGTGGCCGACGCGCGCGTCGTCGGCGACCTCGTCCGGGTCGATCTCGTCGGGGTCGGCGGTGATGTCGTGGAGCGAGTAGAGCTGGTCGACGCTCGTGCCGGTCACCCCGAGGGCGAGCCACGGGAAGATGCTGCCGGCCAGGACGACCAGGGTGAGCAGGACGACGAAGACCGTGGACGGCTCGAGCGAGAACACCCGGATGAGCATCGAGCCCGCGACGACCACCCCGCCGACCACGACGGCCGGGATGACGAGCGCACGGCCGCCCTGGAGGCCGACCACGGCGACCAGCCCGACGGCGAGGACGCCGAGCCCGGCGAAGAGGAGGGCGTCGGCGAAGAACGCGTCGTCCAGAGGCCAGCTCCAGGCCGGCAGGTCACCGGGCGCGAGCAGCAGCCCGGCGACCGCGGCGTAGAGGGCGGCGAGCAGCGAGACGACGACCCCGGCCTCGGGCTCGCCCTGCGCGCGGGTCAGCACGATGCCGCCGACGACCAGGAGTCCGGCGATCACGGCCGCGGCGACGCCGCCCAGCACGCTCTCGCCGAGAAGGAGGAGGGCCAGCGCGCCGAGGCCGAGCAGGATGCTGCCCGCGCCCAGCGCCGTACGTCGTCCGGCCGCCGGCTCCCACGGCTTGAGCTCGTTCTCGACGACGTCGGCCATCGCCTCGACGACGTCGTCGTAGACACGCGGGGCCTTGTCGTCGACGCCGGCGGTGACGGTGAGGAGGCCGCCGTCCTCGATGCCCTGCATCGTCAGACCGGCGTTGTTGACCAGGATCCGGCCCTCCTGGGTCACCAGGCGGTAGCCGCCGTAGACGGTGGAGGCGTCGAGCAGGCCGACCGAGCGGGCGAGCTCCGGCACGAGCTCGGCGACCGGGATCGAGCCCGGCAGCACGAGATCGACCCGGCGAGATCCCGAGGCGATGGTCACCCGGACCAGGCCTGAGGCGACCGAGGACCCCTGACTCATTGGTGTTTCCCCCTGATTGTCCTTGCACCTGCGTCGGCCGAGGGGCCGGAGCACTGAACGGGGAGCAGCCTAGGCGAAAGCCGCTCGCGAAAATGCCACGAGGCCGGACGTCCCCGGAGGGACGACCGGCCTCGTACGGTGTGCGGTGCTCAGAAGCGGTTGGCGCCCCGGGCGTCGGCTGCCTTGTACTCGGCGTTGGACGAGTCGACACCCTGGCTGGCCTGCTGGAGCAGGAGGGTCATCTCGGACATCGCCTGGTCCCACTTGGCCTTGGCCTGGTCGTACGCCATCTTGGCGTTACCGTTCCAGTCCGCCTTGAGGGGGTTGAGCTCGTTCTCGAGCTGGTCGAGGCGCGACTCGATGTCCTTGGCCGCCTTCATCACGTCGGCCGCACCGGCGTCGAGGGTGCCGTGCTGGACCTTGATTCCGTCGAAAGTCATGTCGATCTCCTAGTTCTCGGAAGTCGGGTGCCGGCGTCAGCCGAGACGGCCCTGGAGGTTGGCGTGGTTGGCGGACTGCGACTCGTCGGTCGAGACGTTGTCGCGCTCCGTCTCCTGCATGGAGGCCGAGAGCTGGTCGAGGGCCTTGAGGATGGTCTCCTGCTTCTGGTCCCAGGCGATCATGAGGTTGTTGAACGCGGTGGCACCCTGGCCGCCCCATCCACCCATCATCGTCTGGATGTTGCCGGA
The DNA here is from genome assembly GCF_016907475.1 of Nocardioides cavernae. Taxonomy (NCBI): domain Bacteria; kingdom Bacillati; phylum Actinomycetota; class Actinomycetes; order Propionibacteriales; family Nocardioidaceae; genus Nocardioides; species Nocardioides cavernae. The sequence goes on from NZ_JAFBCA010000001.1 coordinate 267,381, forward strand.
GAGGACGCCACACTTGTTCTTGACGTCGCCGCGGGCCTGGTCGACGAAGTCGGCGCCCTTGGAGAGGGCCTTCTCTGTCTGGCCGTACATCTCGCTCATGTCGATCCTTCTCCCTCGGCGGTCGAACCGACCGAGTGTTGTGTGTTGGTGACTCACTGGACTGGTGATCCGGTGCTCGGGGAGACGTCCCGGCCCCCCGCGCTGACGTGCATCTACCCGACCGGTTTGGGGCTAAACATGAATCCACCGATCGACGCCGTCGCGAGCGCCTCCAGGCGTGTTCAGGAGGTCATTTCCCACAGGCGACGGAAGACGCCGGCCGCGACCACGGCCGACGCGAAGGCGAAGCTGCCGCACAACGACTCGGCGACCTCGGCGCGGCGCGACCACCACACCGACCGCCAGCCGCGGCCGGCGGCGACAGCCGCGGCGAGGGCGATCACGCCCAGCCCGACGGTGACGTAGAGGAACACGTCGACGTGGCTCGCGCCGGGTCCCGCGACGAGGTGCACGGCCAGCGCCACGAGGGCGCCGAGGCCGGCCAGGCGCAGCAGGATCCGTGCGGCTGCGTGGCGGTAGGACCGGGCGGCGAGCAGCAGCGAGCAGCCCGCGAAGAAGACCAGGCAGCGGGCGCCGATGCGGTCGAGGTCGATGGACGCGGTGTGCAGCAGCAGCGGGCTGGCGACCAGCATCGTCACCATGATCGCGGCCGCTGCGCCGGTCACGATGCGCGAGGCCCGGTGCACCAGGCGCTCCATGGCGTCGCCGGCGACCACGATGCGGCCCCGGCGCCCCTGGCGCTGGCTGTCACGGGCCGACCAGGCGGTGACGGCCAGCCGGTCGAGGTCGAGCAGCGCCTCGTCGGGGACGTCGACGGCGAGGGAGGGCGCGAAGCGCGCCGCCATCATCGAGAGGAAGATCAGCAGCGTCCAGGCGACCCGGCCGTCCCAGCCGAGCATCGCGGGGATGGCGCAGCAGGCGAAGACCGTGAGGCCGCTGACGATCCACACGGTGCTCACCTCGTCGTCGTCGACCGACAGGGCGCGGCCGATGCCGGCGACGACGGCCGCCGCGATGCCGGCGGCACCGAGGACGGCCGGGAGCAGGTGGACGCCCGGCTCGTGGAGCGCCGCGAACGCCGCGGCGGCGGCGAACGCCGGTGCGGCGGCCGCCCGCTGCCGGGCGTGGCGGCCGATCGGCAGCACGCCGGCGATCGCGCAGGCGAGCAGCACCCCGACGGCGACGGTGCGTACGACGTCGTCGCCCGCGCGTCCGGCGTACCACGCGGCGAGGGCGGCGACCAGGGCCGCCACCCAGGCGATCATCGCGGCGAGCGCGGGGCTCTCCGGGGCGTTCTTGGCGGCCTGGAGGAGCGTCACCCGACGCGGCCGGTGCACGCCGGTCGTCGCGACGAGCACGTCACCGGGCTGGATGCCCGCCTCGCCCAGCGGTACGGCGGCGTTGAGCCGCTCGCCGAGGGCGGTCTGCAGCAGCGGGATGCCGGGCACGTCGGCCTGCCTGGCGTACTCCCGCGCGACGTCGACGGCGGTCGCGGCGGAGGGCACGACGAGGTCGAGCACCCCGGCCGGGCCGTGGATGCTCAGCGCGATGGTCGCGCGAGCGCTGCTGGACATCGCGACGTCCGACACCGAGTCCCCCTTCGCGTTGCCCACGGAAACAAGCACCACTCCGCTGGAGAGTAGTCGCAGGTGCGGCCCGCGTGGCAGCCCACCTATCATCAACGCGACTTCATCGGGCACGGCACTGGGGGATGCGTTGAGCACGACACTGCGGGGCGGTCAGAGGCTCGACGAGCCGGAGATGCCGGGTGGACAGATCGTGCTGCAGCCGCCGCCCGAGCTGCAGGAGGGCGAGGGCGCCGGCGGCGTGCTGATGAACGCCATCCCGATGCTCGGCAGCCTCGGATCCATCGTGCTCGTCGCCACGATGGGCGGCGCCAACAAGAGCCGCAGCTTCCTCGCGGCCGGCATGTTCCTGTTCGCCACCCTCGGCTTCATCATCGTCCAGATCGACCGACAGCGTAAGCAGCGTGCGCAGCAGGTCACGGGCTCGCGCACCGAGTACCTGCGCTACCTCAGCAACATCCGCAAGGTCGCGCGCGAGGCCGCCGACCAGCAGCGGCGGGCGCTCAACTGGCACCACCCTGAGCCTTCCGCGCTGCCCTCCCTGGCTGAGGACCGCACCCGGCTTTGGGAGCACACCGCGTCCGACGACAACTTCCTGCACGTGCGCTACGGCCTGTGCTCGCAGCCGCTGTCGCTGGAGCTGGTCCCGCCGGAGAGCGCCCCGGTGGACCAGGTCGACCCCGCAGCGGCGTCCGCCCTGCACCGGCTCCTCGTCGTGCACCGCCTCCAGCCCAACCTGCCGGCGTCGATCGACCTGCGCGCCTTCGACCGCATCGAGCTGTGCGGCGACGCCGAGGAGGTCCGCTCGACGGCGCGCGCGATGATCTGCTCCGCGACGGCGTTCCAGAACCCCGACCAGCTCATCGTCGCGGTGCTCAGCTCGGAGCAGAACCTCACCCACTGGGACTGGGTGAAGTGGCTGCCGCACGCGCAGAGCACCCGCGAGGCCGACGCGGTCGGACCGATGCGCCTGGTCTCGACCTCCCTCGACGACCTCGGCAGCCTGCTCCCGCCCGACCTGAGCGACCGGCCCCGCTTCGGCGCCGACGAGCGCGCCGCCACGCCGCACATCCTGCTGGTCATCGACGGCGGCCACCTGCCGCCGGGCAACCACATCGTCCCGCCCGACGGCCTGCACGGCGTCACGCTGCTCGACCTGCCGAGCCGGTGGGACGAGCTGGAGGACTCCACCCGCCTGCGCCTCGAGTTCGCCGACGCCCCCGACGAGCTCGGCAAGCGTCCGGTGAGCGCGCTGCGGATGCGCGGCGAGCCCGTCCGGGCCCTCGCCGACCAGTGCGACATCGCCACGGCCGAGGCCTTCGCCCGGCGCATCGCCCCGCTCAAGACCGCGAGCGCCGAGTCGTCCTCGGCCGGCGGCGCCGTCGACATCACCTCGACGACCCCCGACCACATGGACCTGCTCGGGCTCGGTGACATCTTCAGCTACGACCCGGCGACCGCCTGGCGGCCGCGTCCGGCGCGCGACCGGCTGCGGGTGCCGATCGGCATCGGCGACTCCGGCGGCCTGATCCACCTCGACATCAAGGAGTCCGCCCAGCAGGGCATGGGCCCCCACGGCCTCGTGATCGGCGCGACCGGCTCCGGAAAGTCGGAGTTCCTCCGCACGCTCGTCCTCGGCCTGGTCATGACGCACTCGTCCGAGCAGCTCAACCTCGTGCTCGTCGACTTCAAGGGTGGTGCGACCTTCGCCGGCATGGCCGACATGCCGCACGTCTCGGCCGTCATCACCAACCTCGCCAACGAGCTCACCCTCGTCGACCGCATGCAGGACGCCCTTTCCGGCGAGATGACCCGGCGCCAGGAGCTGCTCCGCGACGCCGGCAACTACGCGTCGGTCCGCGACTACGAGAAGGCCCGCGCCAACGGCGAGCCGCTCGAGCCGATGCCGTCGCTGTTCATCGTCGTCGACGAGTTCTCCGAGATGCTCTCGGCCAAGCCGGAGTTCATCGACCTCTTCGTCGCCATCGGTCGCCTCGGCCGCTCGCTCGGCCTCCACCTGCTGCTCGCGTCGCAGCGGCTCGAGGAAGGTCGGCTGCGCGGCCTGGAGTCCCACCTGTCATACCGCGTCGGCCTCCGCACGTTCTCGGCCGGCGAGTCCCGGGCCGTCCTCGGCGTGCCGGACGCCTACGAGCTGCCCGCCGTCCCGGGCCTGGGCTACCTCAAGCCCGACCAGTCCACGCTGCTGCGCTTCAAGGCGGCGTACGTCTCGGGGCCGCCGTCGAGCCGCGCCCGCGTCACCCGCGACGAGGGCGGCGCGATCCGCGGCATCCTGCCCTTCACGATCTCCGAGGTGCAGGCCCTCGAACCGACCGAGGAGGTCACCGAGGTCGCGACGCCGCAGCCCCACCAGGGCGAGCAGCCCTCGCTGCTCGACACCGCCGTCACGCGCATGGTCGGCAAGGGCCCGGCGGCGCACCAGGTCTGGCTCCCGCCGCTCGACGTGCCCGACACTCTCGACGAGCTCATGCCCGACCTGGTCGAGAGCCCCGACCTCGGCCTGACGTCGCCGCAGTGGCGCAACGTGCCGGGCCTGGTCATCCCGCTCGGCACCGTCGACCGGCCGCGCGAGCAGCGCCGCGACACGATGACGCTCAACCTCACGGGCGCGGCCGGCCACGTCGCCGTTGTCGGCGGACCGCGCTCGGGCAAGAGCACGATGCTGCGCAGCATCGTCACGAGCATGGCGCTGGTGACGACGCCGATGGAGTCGCAGTTCTTCGTCCTCGACTTCGGCGGCGGCACGTTCGCGCCGCTGGCCCGCCTCCCCCACGTCAGCGGTGTCGCGACCCGCTCGGAGCCCGACGTCGTACGTCGTGTCATGGCCGAGGTCGAGGGCATCGTCGACCGGCGCGAGGCCTACTTCCGCGAGAACGGCATCGACTCGATCGAGACCTACCGCTTGCGTCGTACGCAGGGCCGCGTCGACGACGGGTGGGGCGACGTCTTCCTCGTCATCGACGGCTGGAGCACGCTGCGTGCCGAGTTCGACGACCTCGAGATGGAGATCCAGCAGCTCGCCGCGCGCGGCCTGACCTTCGGCCTCCACATCGTCACCGCCTCGACCCGGTGGGCCGACTACCGCGCCGCGATGCGCGACGTCTTCGGCTCCAAGCTCGAGCTGCGGCTCGGTGACCCGCTCGACTCCGAGGTCGACCGCAAGGTCGCCGCGCTCGTCCCGGTCGGCCGCCCCGGCCGCGGTCTCGTGCCGTCCAAGCTGCACTTCCTCGGTGCGCTGCCGCGCATCGACGGCGACGGCAGCGCCGACACCCTCGGCGACGGCGTCGACCACCTCATCGACCGGATGGCCGCGGCCTGGACGGGCCCGCAGGGTCCCAAGCTGCGCCTGCTGCCCGAGAAGGTCACGCTCGAGGCGGTCCGCGAGGACGCCGTGCGGCGGCAGCTGCCGCAGAAGCAGATCCTGCTCGGCATCAACGAGAAGGAGCTCGCACCGGTCGGCCTCGACGTCGACGCCGAGCCGCACATGCTGATCTTCGGCGACGGCCAGTCGGGCAAGAGCGCTCTGCTGCGGGCGTACGTCCACGAGATCATGCGCACCCGCACGCCCAAGGAGGCGCAGATCGTCCTCGTCGACTACCGGCGGTCGCTGCTCGGCGAGGTGCCCGACGAGTACCTCCTCAACTACCTGACCTCGGCGACCCAGGCGACGCCGACGCTCAAGGACATCGCGAGCTACCTCGAGGGCCGCATCCCCGGCCCCGACGTGACGCCCGACCAGCTGCGCAGCCGGTCGTGGTGGACGGGGGCCGAGGTGTTCGTGGTGGTCGACGACTACGACCTCGTGGCGACCGCCCAGTCCTCACCCGTCTCGGCGCTCCAGCCGCTGATGGCGCAGGCGCGCGACGTCGGCCTGCACGTCGTCGTGGCACGTCGTACGGGTGGTGCCTCCCGCGCGCTCTACGAGCCGGTCATCCAGTCGTTGCGCGACCTCGCGATGCCCGGCGTGATGCTGTCGGGTCCTCGCGACGAGGGCGTCCTGATCGGCAACCTCCGCCCGCAGCCCGCCCCGGAGGGCCGCGCCCGCGTCGTCACCCGCGACGGCGGCACCCAGACCGCGCAGCTGGCCTGGCTCGACCCGACCATGTGAGTCCTTGTTCTGGGCGGTGTGTGAGGAGGATTCGAGCGTCCCGGAAACCCCCTCGCACACCGGCCGGGCGGGACTGTGCACCCGGGTTTCCCACTTCGCGCACCAGATCTCGGGTGCCAAGCGGGAGACTCCCCGGATATCCGGGGACTCCGGAACAGGTCAGCGCCGGCCGCTCTTGAACATCCCGCGGGCGATCTCGCGGGCGGCGGTGCTCATGAAGTCCTTGAACGCCCGTGACTTCACGACGCTCTCCACCATGCCGTCCTCCTCCTCCGGCGCCCGCTCGGCCTTCTTGGTCACGCGCTCGTTCTTCTGCTCGCGCGCCATCTCCTTGACGCGGGCGTCCTCCGCGGCCTTGCGGGCGCCCTCCTCGAGCTTCTTGGCGAGCAGCTCGCGGGCGGACTCGCGGTCGATCGCCTCGGCGTACTTCGCGGTGAGCGGCGAGGCCTTGACCGCCGCCTCCATCTCGGGGGTGGGGGCGGGGTCCATGAGCGACTCGGGGGCCCGCAGCCGGGTCCACGCGACGGGGGTCGGCGCACCGCGCTCGTTCATCACCGTCACCACCGCCTCGCCGATCCCGAGCGACGTGATGACCGCGCCGAGGTCGTCGTACGCGCTGTTGGGATAGGTGTTGACCGTCGCCTTGAGAGCCTTGGCGTCGTTGGGCGTGTGGGCGCGGAGCTGGTGCTGGATCCGCGAGCCGAGCTGGCCGAGCACGTCGTCGGGGACGTCGGTGGGCGACTGCGTCACGAAGAAGACGCCCACGCCCTTGGACCGGATGAGCCGCACGGTCTGGGCGATCTGGTCGAGGAAGGCGTCGGAGGCGTCGTTGAAGAGCAGGTGCGCCTCGTCGAAGAAGAAGACCAGCTTGGGCTTGTCGAGGTCGCCCTCCTCCGGCAGGTCGTGGAACAGGTCGGCGAGCAGCCACATCAGGAACGTCGAGAAGAGCGCGGGCCGGTCCTGGAGGTTGGGCAGCTCGAGCAGGCTGACGATGCCGCGTCCGTCCTCGGCGGTGCGCAGGAACTCCTTGGTCTCGAACTCCGGCTCGCCGAAGAACACGTCGGCGCCCTGGGCCTCGAAGGCGACCAGCTCGCGCAGGATCACGCCGGCGGTCTGGGGCGAGAGGCCGCCGATCGTCTTCAGCTCGGCCTTCCCGGCCGCGTCGCCGGTGAGGTACTGCAGGACCGCGCGCAGGTCGGCGAGGTCGAGCAGCGGCAGGCCCTGCTTGTCGCAGTAGTAGAAGACCAGGCCCAGCGAGGACTCCTGCGTCTCGTTCAGGCCGAGCACCTTGGCGAGCAGGGTGGGACCGAACGCACTCATCGTCACGCGGACGGGTACGCCGACGCCCTGGCCGCCGATCGCGTAGAACTCCGTCGGGAAGCCGGTCGCCGTCCAGTCCTGGCCGACGCTGGCGGTGCGCGCGGTCAGCTTGTCGCTGGGCTCCCCCGGCACGCTGATGCCGGACAGGTCGCCCTTGATGTCGGCGGCGAAGACCGGCACGCCGTTCGCGCTGAGCTGCTCGGCGAGCAGCTGCAGGGTCTTCGTCTTGCCCGTACCGGTGGCGCCCGCGACGAGGCCGTGGCGGTTGAGCATCCCCAGCGGGATGCGGATGCGTACGTCGCTGAGGGCGTCGGCATCCAGCATCAGCCCACCGAGCTCGAGCGCGTCGCCCTCGAACCGGTAGCCGGGTGCGACGGCCTCCGAGATGGGGTCCGAGATCGGGTCCGGGACGGGGTCCGGGACCGGGCCGGACACGGGTGCGCTCGCGGTGGTCTCCTCGGCGGATGCGGACGGGGTGGGCTCGGCCTCGGGCGTCTCGCTCATGTCGCGAGCCTAGCCGGGCGCAACGGGGTCGCTCCCGGCGTGACGAGCGAGGTCGAGTGCCCCCGCGACCGAGGGACGAGGTCGTGACGGGCCGTACCGAGAACCGCGAGCCCGGTCGCGGGTGGAGACGAGGACGAGGCCCGTGAGGGGGCGACGTTATGATCCCCGGCGTGATCTTCAAGCGGGTGGGCGACGGCCGGCCCTACCCCGACCACGGGCTCGACTCGCGCGGCTGGGCTGACCTGCCCCCGCGCCAGGTGCGCCTCGACGAGCTGGTGACCACCAAGGACACCCTGCGGCTCGACACGCTCCTCGACGAGGACTCGACGTTCTACGGCGACCTGTTCGCCCACGTCGTGCTGTGGAAGGGCGACCTCTACCTCGAGGACGGCCTGCACCGCGCCCTCCGCGCCGCGCTCCAGCAGCGCAGCGTGCTGCACGCCCGCGTCCACCAGGCAGCTGACCAATGATCACCCCACGGCGTTCTTCTCCGCCGCTCCGCTCCCCCGAACAACGCCGCGGGGGCCCCGAATGACGGGTGCGGCACGGTCGGCGCTCACGCTGGCCGTCCTCGCTGCGCTGGTGCTGGCCGCCGCGGTGTGGGGATGGGCCGCGTTCACCGAGCCCTTGCCCGAGGAGGAGCCGGTCGCGATCTGTGAGGACACGACGCTGCCCGCCGGGTCGGAGGTACGCCGCGACCAGGTCGTGGTGAGCATCTTCAACGGCAGCAAGCGCAGCGGCCTCGCCGGGGCCACCAGCGCCCAGCTCACCGAGCGCGGCTTCGTCGAGGGCACCGTCGGCGACTCCCCGCTGCCCGCGGCCACCACCCAGATCTGGTCCTCCGACCCGACCAACCCGGCAGTCGTGCTCGTCCAGAAGCAGTTCAAGAGGGCCCAGGTCGTCGAGGGTGACGCGCTCGGCCCCGGCGTCGTCGTCGTCGTCGGCGAGAAGTTCCAGTCGCTGAAGAAGAAGCAGGTCGAGTCCGTGGTCGCCGAGGCCGACGCGACCTGGTGCAGGGCCACCGGCTCGGAGTGACTGTCGGGCCGGCTGGTCCGGCCTAGTCCTTGTCGCGGCGTTTCGGTTCGCCGACCCACTGCGCCAGCCGGCCGTTGTCGGAGACCTGGCGCATCCGCGCCTCGGTGGCCTCGCGCTGCTTGCGCGGCGTCACCACGAGCAGGTCGTCGCCGTGCCGCAGGACCGTACGACGCTCGGGGACGAGCACCTCGCCGGACCTGATCACCAGCGAGACCGAGGCCCCCTGCGGCAGCCTCAGCTCACCCACCTCGACGCCGTGCATCTTCGAGGTGGGCGCGATCGTCACCTGCAGGAGGTCGGCGGCGACCCGGTCCAGCGGCGCCGCCTCCACCTCGAGGCCCCGCGGTTCCGAGCGCCGGGCGACCCCGAGGGTCCGCGCCACCCACGGCAGGGTCGGGCCGGTCAGCAGCGTGTAGACGACGACCATCACGAAGACGATGTCGAACAGGTCCTCGGCGCCCTCCACGCCCTCCGACAGCGGGATCGTGGCCAGCACGATCGGCACCGCACCACGAAGGCCGGCCCACGACAGGAACGCCAGGTCGCGCCGCCCCATCGGCTGCACGATGCTGCTGACGACGACCGACAGCGGCCGGGCCACGAGCGTGAGCACGAGGCCGGTGGCCAGCGCCTGGACGACGGTGTCGAGGTCGATGCGGGCCGGCGAGAGGAGCAGCCCGAGCATCACGAACAGCCCGATCTGCGCCAGCCACGCCACCCCCTCGGAGAAGGAGCGGGTCGCCACCCGGTGCGGGAGCTCGCTGTTTCCGAGGATGAGCGCGGCGACGTAGATCGCGGCGAACCCGGAGGCGTGCACCGCCGACGCAGCGCCGTACGCCGCGAACGCGAGGCACAGGACCGCGAGCGGGTAGAGACCGGAGGACGGCAGCGCCGCTCGCCGCATGACCCACGCGCCGCCCACGCCGATCGCTGCGCCGATCACGCCGCCGGCGATCAGCTCGAAGACGATGAGGCCGCTGGTCTCGAGCAGTCCCGCCTCCCCGACGGCCCCGGTGGAGATGATCCCCACGAGCACGACGGTCGGGGCGTCGTTGAGGCCGGACTCGGCCTCGAGCGCGCCGGTCAGGCGTTTGGGCAGCGGGAGCGCGCGCAGCACGGAGAACACCGCGGCCGCGTCGGTGGGCGAGCAGATCGCGCCGAGCAGGATGGCCAGCTCCCACGGCAGGCCGAGGAGGTAGTGGGTGCCCACGGCGACCACGGCCACCGACACCGCCACACCGATCGTCGCGAGAGACAGGCCGAGGGCGACGCTGGAGCGCATCTGCCGCCAGTCGGTGGTCAGGCCACCTTCGGCCAGGATGACCGCCAGCGCCCCGAACCCGAGCGCGTGCGCGAGCTGGGCGTCGTCGAAGGGGATGCCGAAGGGTCCGCCCTCGCCGAGCAGGACACCGATGAAGAGGTAGATGAGCAGCGACGGCAGCCCCGCACGCGCCGAGAGCCGCACCGCGAGGATCGCCGCGAGGGTCACGACCGCACCGACCAGCACGAACTCGTCGAGCTGGTGGACGTCGAACGTCATCGGACCTCTGGGTGGCTCAGCGGCTTGCGGGGCGGACTGGATCCTATCGGCCGGCGACGGGGGCCACTGCCGCCTCGACCGGGCTCGGACGGTCCGGCCCCAGCGCGTCAGGGGCCGGTTGCGGCACAATCGCGTGCTGGGAGTGGACGTTTGAGGTCGCGCTGACGGGGTAGGCGTCCCCGGACGAGAGGGAGTGATCGATGTACGGCGACACCGCCGCGGGCCGCAGACGCGTGGCGCAGCTCCGTGAGCAGGGTGGCGACATCCGGGCCCTGGCCGCCCGACTCGTGTCCCAGGCCGAGGCCGTGCCGTGGCACGGCAAGGCCGCCGACGCGATGCGCGAGCGCATCAAGGAGCGCGCCTCCCACCTGCGCACCGCCTCTGCCCACCACGAGACCGCTGCGGACTCCCTCGCCCGGCACCTCGCCGAGGTCGACACGCTCAAGGAGGCGATCGACGTACGTGCCCACAAGGCCACCACGCTCGTCGAGGACGCCCACACCCGCACCGCCGAGGCATCCGGGCCCGACGGGATCCCGGCCCAGGCCGACGAGACCGACGCCGCCCTCCTCGCCTTCGACCCTCCGCCAGCCGGTCACAAGGACTGGCTGACCGTGACCCTGCCGGGACTCTGACATGGTGACCATCGACCTGACCACCCCTCCGCCGCCGCCCACGAGCTTCATCGACGCGATGGCCCGCCGGCTCGCGCTCACGCTGCCCGAGCTCCGCCTCGTCGCCGAGCTCGCCGGCGGTGCGCCCCTGCCCTTCGACCTGCCCAGCGGCACCGACGAGGCCGTCGACGCGGGCTCGCTGTCCGGCCGCCTCGGCAAGAGCCGCGGCTCGGTGGAGGACTCCGCCTACACCGACGCCCTCCGCACGCTCCACGACCCGGAGGACACCCTGCGCCGACGCGGCCTGGTGACCGACGCGGGCGCCGACCCCGGCATCGTCGGGGCCGTCGGGCTGCTGGCGACGCCACGGCTGGCGCTCGACATCGACGTCGCCGCCGGGGCCACCCAGGTGAAGGCCTGGCACCGCCAGGCCGGCGGCGCGGTCGCCAGCCTGTCGACCTGCGACGGCATCGTGTTCGAGCTGGCCTGGTTCCCCGTGGACCTGTGGACCACCGAGCTCGCCCGGGTCACCGCCCCTCCCGAGGACCTCCCGATCGGCCCCACGCACGTGCCTGCCCACCTCGACGTCCCCTACGCCCTTGCCGACTCGGTCGGGGAGGCGCTGCGCTCCGGCCGCGCCGACCTGGTGCCGGTGCTGGTCGCCCAGTCCGCCGGCGGGGTGGTGCTCGCCGACGGTCGTGAGATCAGCGGCGCCGAGGCCGCCGACGCCGTGTCGGCCGTGCACACCGAGGGCCGTGGTCGCATGCGCATCCTCGCCGCCGAGGTGTCCGAGCGCGTCACGACGTCCGTCGGCGTCGTGTCCTGGGTCCTGCTCCGCGACGGCTGGCACTCCCTGACCCCTCGCCACGACGACGACGGCGCACGGGTCGCGGTCGTCCGCGTCGACCCCGACGACCTGGCCACCGAGCTGGCGCCCGTGCTGGCGCAGGTCACCGCCCCGGAGGACACCCCCACATGAAGCCACCCCACGGCCTTCTCGGCCTCCCCCGCTGCGCTCCCCCGTCCGACAACGCCGCAGGGACCCCGACATGAGCGACCTCGACATCCCCCGCACCCACGACGGCCCGCCGGAGGACTCCTCGGCATCGGTCGCCGCTGACAAGTACGACCAGATGCTGGCGTTGGCCGACCTGTTCGACGGCTCCGGCAGCGAGATGCGCACCCGTGCCCGCCTGGGCACCGAGATCCTCGCCGACGACGACGTCGTCGACTCCGGCGAGCTGTCGAAGGCGACCTGGGGCGAGGCCGAGGAGGACATCCGCGCCGCCACCACGGGCAAGAGCGGGCTGCTGACCCGCTCGGTCGAGCTCGACGCCGACGCGCTCGTCGTACGCGCCACGGTCCTCACCTACCGCTGGATCGACGAGCTGCAGCAGGCGGCCTACAAGACGCTCGGGTCGATCGCCGGCCGCGCGATCGGCTACCTCGCCCCCGAGGTCGCCCTCGGCGGCGCCATCGTCAGCGCCGGTTTCATCGAGACCGACACGCTCGACCGTGACGACGTCACGGCGTACCTCAACGAGCTCGCCGAGAACAACCCCGACCTGATGGACCACCTCTCCGGTGGCGGCGGCCTGCTCGACGGGCTGCAGATGCGCTCGGTGCTCACCGCCGGGGCCCTCGCCTCCGACCAGGGTGCCCACGCGGCGCGCGGCGGCCTGCGGGCGATCGGCGTGGACCCGTTCCCCACCGACGCCGTGTCAGCGTTCCGCGACTCCGCGGGTTCGTTCGTCGAGGCGGCGATCCCGGAGGCCGAGGTCGACAGCAGTGTCGGCACCGCGCCCCGCTCGCTCGAGGAATTGATGGCCAACCTGCTCGCCGAGGACAAGCGGATCAGCGTCCAGCGTGTCGGCGCGGGCCGCTACATCGCCTACCTCCCCGGCTCGCTCAGCCACGACTCCGGCCGGCTGCGCCTCGTCGGCGCCGACCCGACGACGTCGATCAGCCAGGTGGTGCGGGCGATCGAGGCGTCGGTCACCGAGGACGACGCCCGGGTGATGCTCGTGGGCTCGGCGGCCGGCGGCGCCATCGCCACCGAGATCGCCGCGACCGCCCGCTCGTCGCGGTTCGTGGTCGACCAGGTCGTCACCGCCGGCGCCCCGTCCGCCCAGGTGCCGCGGATCCCGGCGGCCACCCGGGTGCTGTCCCTCGAGGACCGCTCCGACCCCGTCGTGCTGCTCGGGTCGCTCATCAACGCGTCGACCACCAACCGGCTCACGGTCGTCTTCGACGCGGCCGGTGCCGAGGGCACCCAGCTCTACGTCACCGGCGCCCGTGCCGCCGACAGCGCCGCGCACCCGGAGCTGCGCGCCGAGATCACCCGCCTGCAGGACCTCGGCTTCCTCGCCGGCTGAGCGTGGTGCGTCAGACGATGCCGTGCACGAACTCGCCGAGCTGGGCGAGGTTGCGGCACTCCACCATCGGGACGATCTCGCCGTAGCGGTCGGCCGCGCTGTCGCCCGTGCCCCAGTGGCGGGGGTGCTCCGGGTTGAGCCACCACGCGTGCCGCGCGCGACCTGCCAGGTCGCCGAGGACGGGAAGCGCCAGGTCGCTGTAGTTGGACCGCCCGTCCCCCAGCACCAGCAGCGACGACCTCGGCCCGACGGCGTCCGGGTGCTCCTCGGCGAACCGGGTCAGCGCACGGCCGTAGTTGGTGCGCCCCCACAGCGCCGCCTGCGAGATCCGACCGGACAGCGACTCCATCACCTCGACCACGTCGGCCCCCGGCCGGAAGCTGTCGCTGACCTCGACGACGTCGTCGACGAAGGTGAAGGCCCGCACGCCGCTGAAGGCCTCCCGCAGCGCGAACACCAGCATCAGGGTGAACTGCGCGAAGTTGGCCACCGAGCCGCTGACGTCACAGAGCACGACCAGGTCGGTGCGGTGCGGACGCTTCGGACGGTGGTGGGTGGTCAGCGGCACCCCGCCCGTGGCGATCGAGGCGCGCACGGTGCGGCGTACGTCGAGGGGGCCGCGCCGGCGGGCGTGCTGCTCCTTCGTCAGCCTCGCCGCGAGCCGTCGGGCGAGGGGGTAGATCTCCCGCCGCATCTCCTCGAGGTCGCTGCGGCGGGCGGCCGTGAAGTCGAGCCGGTCGATGGTCGGGCGGACGGTTACGTCGGTGACGTGCTCGGGTCCCTTCTCCTCGGCGATGCGCCGACGGGCGTCGCCCTCGACCAGTCGGGTGAAGTCCCCGACCCGGCGCCCGGCGGTGCGCTGGGCCTGCTCGTCGTCGAGGCCCTGGCCGAGCAGCCCCTGCACGAGCCGGTCCATCAGCTCGGCGGGCGACACCCTCTGGAGCGAGGTGTAGGCCGACCAGCTCGACAGGCCGGGCCCGCGGCCCGGCATCGCACCGAAGCGCGCGACCGCCTCGACTGCAAGGTCCTGCAACGCCTGCTGGTCCCCGGCGGCCAGGGCGTCGGCCAATGCCTCCCGGAAGCGCTCGAGGTCCGGGCCGGTGTCCTGCGGGCCCACGGCCGGCTCGAGGCCGTCGCCGGCCACGCCGCTGCCGATGAGCCGCGGGAAGTAGATGTCGAAGACGGCGTCGAACGTGACGCGCTGCGGCTGCCGCTTCACGAGGGTGGCGGCGTAGGCGGCGCGCACGGTCTCGCGGTCGTGCCAGTGCACCTTCTCCAGCGCGCTGATCGCGTCGAGGCCCTCGGCCAGCGACACCGACAGGCCAGCGGAGCGCAGCGCCTCCACGAAGCCGATGTGGGTGTCGAGCAGGCTCATCGGGGTCCCTGTGCGGACCGCAGCGCAGCGAGGATTCGCATGGGGTGAAGTCTCATCTCGCGGCCAGCTTCAGCTCCCTGGCCGCACGCTGCTGGTCGGAGGCGTGCTTCAGCACGACGCCGAGGGTGCGGGCGACGGTGGCCTCGTCCAGGTCGCCGACCTGCAGCGCCACCAGCGTGCGCGCCCAGTCGACGGACTCCGCGATCGACGGCGCCTTCTTGAGCTCGAGCTCGCGCAGGCGTACGACGACGTCGACGAGCTGGGCGACCACCTTGTCGTCGAGCCGCGGCACCTGGCTGGTGACGATCGCTCGCTCCCGCTCGGCGTCGGGGTAGTCGAGGTGGAGGAACAGGCAGCGACGCTTGACCGCTTCGGACAGCTCGCGGCTCGCGTTGGACGTCAGCACCACGAACGGACGGCGGGTGGCCGTGACCGTGCCCAGCTCGGGGATGGTGACCTGGAAGTCGCTGAGCACCTCCAGCAGCAGGCCCTCGACCTCGATGTCGGTCTTGTCGACCTCGTCGACCAGCAGCACCGTCGGCTCGTCGCGCCGGATCGCGCTGAGGAGCGGCCGGGTGAGCAGGAACTCCTCGGTGAAGATGTCGTCGTGGGTCTCGCTCCACGACTGGTCGCCGCCGGCCGCCTGGATGCGGAGCAGCTGCTTCTTGTAGTTCCACTCGTAGAGGGCCCGCGCCTCGTCGAGGCCCTCGTAGCACTGCAGCCGCACCAGCTCCGCGCCCGCGGCCCGGGCCACCGCCTTGGCGAGCTCGGTCTTGCCCACGCCCGCCGGGCCCTCGACGAGCAGGGGCTTCTCGAGCGCGCCGGCGAGGTACGCCGTCAGCGCCGTGGCGTCGTCGGTGAGGTAGCCGGCCTCGCGCAGCCGGGTCGCGGCGTCGTCCGGGGACTCGAACCAGGTCGTCACCGGGCGAGCCTAGCCGCGCCCGCGGCGGGGGGTTGCGCACCCTGGTCGGCGTCGCTGCAAACGCCTCGCGCGGACACGTGCACGTCCCTAGGGTCGTGGGATGTCCTCCGTCAGCACCGTCCACGGCAGCCGCTCGCTCCCGGCCGGCTTCGCCCACCCGCACGCCTCGGAGGAGGCCCGGACCATCGCCGAGGCGGGCATGATCCTGCGCGTCCAGGTCGGATCCGGGGTGCACGGCACCTCGATCAGTGGGCAGGACGACCGCGACGAGATGGGCATCTGCCTCGAGCCGGCCCCCTTCGTGACCGGCCTGGCGCGCGTGCCCCGCGGCATCGACGGGGAGGACCGGGAGGTGGACTTCGAGCAGTACCAGCGCCACACCGTGTGGGACGAGCCGGGCGGCCTGGCCAACCGGTCGGGGGCGGGCGACCTCGACGTGGTCGTCTACTCGGCCCGGAAGTGGTGCCGGCTCGCGCTGGCCGGCAACCCGACCGTGCTCCTCGCGCTCTTCGTGCCCGACGACGAGGTGGTCTTCCGCAACGAGGTCGGCGCGGAGCTCGTCGCCAACGCCCACCGGTTCGTCTCACGCCTGGCTGCCGACCGGTTCCTCGGCTACCTGCGGTCCCAGAAGGCGGCGACGACCGGTGCCGTCGGCGCGCACACCAACCGGCCGGAGCTGGTCGCCGTCCACGGCTACGACACCAAGTTCGCCATGCACGCGCTGCGTCTCGGCGTGCAGGGCACCGAGCTGCTCACCACCGGCCGGATCACGCTGCCGGTCCCCGAGCCCGACCTGTCCTTCCTCCGCGCCGTGCGCCGGGGAGAGGTCGGGCTCGACGAGGTGGTGGCCGCTGTCGGCGACGCCGAGCGCCGGCTCGAAGACCTGCGCGACTCAGCGGACCTCCCGCCGCAGCCCGACCGGGCCTGGGTGGACGACTGGCTGCACCGCGTGCACCTCGCCTACTGGGAGGCCACCTGACCCGGAAGGTCGACGGTCGCTCGTAGCAGGTACGAGTGAACCTCGAGCCAGCGAGGCTTCGCTGGCGTTCAAGCAGCCTCTGCTGAGCCTTCGCTCCGCGAAGGCTCAGCAGAGGGGGCGGGATTCGAACCCGCGGTAGGTCTCCCTACGACCGCTTTCAAGGCGGTTCCGATCGGCCGCTCCGGCACCCCTCCTCGTACGACGCCGGGGCGCCGCACACCGCGGGACTCTACCCAACCGCGCGGGCGGGGCCGTCGTACGCGGTCAGGATGGCGGGACCCGCGCGCCGGGGGCGGGTGGCGCCCGTGGTGAAATCGTCGGCGTGACGACCGAGACCGCCACCGTGCACCGCCTCGCCCCCGCCGTCGCGGCGCGGTTGCTGGGCGTGGTGCTGTGCCTGGTGGCCGTGGTCATCCTGGCGAGCACGCTGGCCATCGCCGTGCTCGACCTGCACACCGTCTTCCTGCTGGTCCCGGTCCTCCTCACGGTGGCGGTGCTGGTCGGCTGCTGGTGGGCGTGGCACACCCGGGGCTGGGTGGTGCGGATGACGGCCGAGGGCTACCGGGTCCAGTGGGTGCGCGGCGTCGGGGTGGCCTCGGGCCGCTGGAAGGACGTCGAGGACGCCGTCACCACGACGGTGGCCGCGGCCCCGGTCGTGGTGCTGCGCCTGCGCGACGGCCGGACGACCACCATCCCCGTCCAGATGCTCGCCGTGGACCGCGAGGCCTTCGTCCGGGACGTCCAGGACCACCTGCAGCGCGGACACGGCCTGCGCAAACTCTGACCTGATTCGGCGCGCGCGCGCCGGGCCTTGTAACCTTCTGTCCGCCCGGCTGTGGTCGGGCATGGAGGCGTCGCCTAGTCCGGTCTATGGCGCCCGCCTGCTAAGCGGGTTTGGGGCTAAAACCCCATCGAGGGTTCAAATCCCTCCGCCTCCGCCAGTGTCGGCCCCCTCCCACCGAGGGGGCCGGCCCGGCTCGCTGTGCATGCATTTGCAGGAACGTGCAATGCACAGAACTGCAGTCGACTGGACGGGACGTGGCTGATCGCGGTGGGTGACAATGGACAAAGTCAGCCCCTGTGACAAGACCAAGAGGTGGAAACCCCATGACCCCAGTACGTCGTATCGCCGCAGCCGCACTCGTGGCAGCACTCGGTCTCGGCTTCGTTGGCGCGACCTCGGCTCCGGCCGGCGCGATCGACATCACCTGGGGGCGCACCGTCAGCCGCTGATCTGAGCCAGTTCGTGCCTAGAATGGGCACGCAATGAAGAGCTGGGACACGGACCCCTCAACCCCCCACGAGTTCTGGTCCGCTGGCCTCCCCCACAGGCCCGTCCCGGCACGAGGGCAGCACCTCCACGGAGGTGCTGCCCTCCCCCTTTATTTTCAGCCTGAGGACTCGTCGGTCTCCCGGCCGGAGATGCCGCGCTTGCCCATCTCGTAGCCGAGCTGGAAGCGCGTCTCGACCTCGAACTCGCTCTTCAGGTCGGCGACGTAGGCCGCATAGGTGCGGGGACTGACGCCGAGCCGCTTGGCGCCCGCCGGGTCGGCGCGCCCCTCGAGCAGCATCCGGATGGTCATCGCCCGCTGCTCAGCCGCGATGTCGCGCATCAGCGACGTCTCGCTGCTGGTGAAGGGCCGGGCCCGCTCCCAGTGGCGCTCGAACATGTCGACGAGGTAGGCCACGGTCGACTTGTCGCTGATCACCATCGCCGAGTCGGTGCCTTCGTGGCCGGGGATCACTGCGACGCGCCGGTCGAAGACGAGCAGGCGGTTGAAGAACTCGTCGAGGGTGCGCACCTCCGCGCCGGCGGCGGTGACCGCAGCGACGTAACGGCGGGTGTCGGCCCCCCGTCGCGCGGCGTGCTGGTACAGCGTGCGCACGCGGACGCCTCGCTTGAGCGCCTCGATCTCCTGGGCGCCCGCCTGGCTGAGCCTCTTGATCCCGCGCCGGTACTGCGGCTGGGCGGTGAGCACCTCGTCGCTCGCGTCGCTGGCCAGGGCTGCCAAGTAGTCGTTGATGGTCGCCAACCCGCGGATCTCCGCGAAGGGGGCGCCGACGGCGCTCGGCGAGCGACGCCAGGTCTGGGAGAGCGCGTTGAAGGACTGCGCCCAGTGGGCTGACTCCGCGATCAGCTCCGCGCCCTGTTGACCGAGTGGAGCGACCACGCGGGCCTGGACGGCGGCCGGATCGACGGCCCGCCAGGTCGCGCCGTCCTCGCTCTTCACCACGAGGCCCACCTCGACGAGCAGCTCGAACGCGGCGTGCAGCTCGCCCCCCTCGGCGATGCGCGCATCGGAGGCCTCGATGCCTCCTGACGTCACGATCTCCTCGTAGAGGGGCGACGCGTGCTCCTCGAACACGATCCGCTCATCTGGCCCCAAGGGCATGGCTCACTCCCGCTCGAACGACGTCCCCGTGGTGAGGATGGTGCCACACCAGCCCCAGCAGGCACCGCGAGCAGGCGCTCGACGGCGCCGTGCACCACGCAACGACCCGCCGCCCGGAGCACCGGGACGGCGGGTCGGCGTGGTGTCGTGGCCTCAGGCGTCGAGGCGCGCCTTGAGCGTGTCGAGCTCGCTCCAGAGCACCGCGGGAAGGTCGTCGCCGAACTTCTCGAACCACTCCTGGATCTGCGGCAGCTCGGCCTTCCACTCCTCGGCGTCGACCGCGAGGGCCTGCGCGAGCTCGGCCTCGGAGAGGTCGAGGCCGTCGATGTCGAGCGAACCTGGCGCCGGCACGTGGCCGATGGGGGTCTCGACCGCGGCGGCCTGGCCGTCGATGCGCTCGATGACCCACTTGAGGACGCGGCTGTTCTCTCCGAAGCCCGGCCACAGGAAGCCACCGTCGTCGCCGCGGCGGAACCAG
The DNA here is from genome assembly GCF_016907475.1 of Nocardioides cavernae. Taxonomy (NCBI): domain Bacteria; kingdom Bacillati; phylum Actinomycetota; class Actinomycetes; order Propionibacteriales; family Nocardioidaceae; genus Nocardioides; species Nocardioides cavernae. The sequence continues at coordinate 286,688 of NZ_JAFBCA010000001.1, forward strand.
TTGACGTAGAAGATCTTCGGCAGCTTGGCGGCGTCGTTGTCCTTGCCGATGCCCACCCAGTGGCCGAAGTAGTCGCCGGCGTTGTAGCCGATGAACGGCAGCATCGCCATCGGGTCACGGCGTACGACGCCCACGGCGCCGACCGCGGCGGCGGTGGTCTCCGAGGAGAGCGTGGCGCCCATGAACGTGCCGTGGTTCCAGTCGCGGGCCTCGGTCACCAGCGGGATGGTGGTCTTGCGACGGCCGCCGAAGAGGATCGCGTCGATCGGCACGCCCCGCGGGTCGTCGTACTCGTCGGCGAGGATCGAGCACTGCTTGATCGGGGTGCAGTAGCGGCTGTTGGCGTGGCTGGAGAGCTCACCGGTCTCCTCGGCCAGCTCGGGCGTCCAGCGCTCGCCCTTCCAGCTGGTGGCCTCGGCGGGGGTGTTCTCCAGGCCCTCCCACCAGACGTTGCCGTCCGGGGTCAGCGCGACGTTGGTGAAGACCGAGTTGCCCTGGCGGATGGTCTCCATGGCGTGCGGGTTGGTGTGCTCGTTGGTGCCCGGGGCGACGCCGAAGAAGCCGAACTCCGGGTTGACCGCCCACAGGCGGCCGTCCTCGCCGATGCGCATCCAGGCGATGTCGTCGCCGATCGCCTCGACCTTCCAGCCCGGGATGGTGGGCTTGAGCATGGCGAGGTTGGTCTTGCCGCACGCACTCGGGAAGGCCGCGGCGACGTACTTGGTCACGCCCTGCGGGGACGTGAGCTTGAGGATGAGCATGTGCTCGGCGAGCCAGCCCTCGTCGCGCGCCATCACCGAGGCGATGCGCAGCGCGTAGCACTTCTTGCCGAGCAGCGCGTTGCCGCCGTAGCCGGAGCCGAAGCTCCAGATCATCCGCTCCTCGGGGAACTGGACGATGTACTTGGTGTCGTTGCACGGCCACGCGACGTCGGCCTGGCCGGCCTCGAGGGGCATGCCGACGGAGTGGAGGGCGGGCACCCACTTCGGGTCCTCGCCCGCGGTCTCGAGCTCCTCGATGCGGCGCAGCACGTCGGTGCCCATGCGGGCCATGACGCGCATCGACACGGTGACGTAGGCCGAGTCGGTGACCTCGATGCCGAACATCGGGTGGTCCGCCTCGAGGTGGCCCATGACGAACGGGATGACGTACATGGTGCGACCCCGCATGCAGCCGGCGTAGAGCCCGCGCATGAGGTCCTTCATCTTCTCCGGTTCCATCCAGTTGTTGGTGGGTCCGGCGTCACGCTCGGCGACCGAGCAGATGTAGGTGCGGTCCTCGACGCGGGCCACGTCGGTGGGGTCGGAGGCCGCGTGGAACGAGTTCGGCATCACGTCGGGGTTCAGCCGGGTGAACGTGCCCGTCGCCTCGAGGGATGCGGTGAGCTGCGCCCACTCCTCGTCGGAGCCGGTGCACCAGTGGATGGCGTCCGGCTGGGTCAGCTCGGCCACCTCGGTGACCCAGGCCAGGATGCCTGCGTGCGTGGTCGGTGGCGTCGTCTGGGTGTCGATGGTTGCGGTCATGCCGGTTCCTCACAGCTTGCGTCGCGGTCGGTTCGCGCGGCCTCGTTGTCGGCGACTTGTCGCGGACGTTAACGCTCGTGAATCGGCGCACATATTGGATCGATCACAGACTTGTGACCTGCGTCTCGCTACTCGCGCGTACGCCGATGCGGCTGGGCCAGGCGCGTGCCGAGCGTGCCGCCCGTCGGTCCTCCGACCGGGGCGTCGGGGTGGATGCTGCGGGTCTCCGAGCGCCGGTTGCTGGCCGCGAGCCAGTCGCGTAGGTAGAACTTGGGCAGGATCTTGGCCACGGCGAGCGTGACGTAGACGATCGTGTTGATCGCGACGAAGGCCGCCAGCACCGCGATGAAGTCGTTGCGGAGGATGCTGTCGGGCAGCAGCACGCCCATCGGGACGACGAGGCTCGGCATGTCAGTGCTCCGCTCGTGAGCCGGGAGCGGTCTGGACGACGTGCTTCCAGTCCGCCTGCTTGGCCAGGGAGAGGTCCCAGATCCCCTTGAGGTAGACGACGTTGAGGAACATCGCGTAGAAGAGCTCGGGGAAGAGCGAGAGCCCCAGCCACCTGGCCCCCCACCCGCCGCGCCACACCGTCACGACCCGCTCGAGGGTGAAGACGAGGCCGATGCCGATCCAGAACGGGAACCACACCCAGTTCGAGGTCGCCAGGATCATCAGGATGATCAGCAGCAGGTAGGCGGCGAGGGCGATGACGCCGTAGCCGATGCCGAGCTGCTGCATCCAGTAGCGGAAGGTCTGCGGCCGCAGGCCGTAGGCGCCGAGGTTCTCCAGCGCGCCGCGCTGCCAGCGCAGCCGCTGGGCCCACAGGCCGCGCCAGGACGGCATGACCTCGGTGACCACGGTGCACTCGCTCGGCGAGATCATCAGGGCGCCCAGGGTCTTGAGCGCGATCGTGAGCTCGTTGTCCTCGGTCAGGGCGATCGTGTCGTAGACGTCGCCGGGGACGCCGGGCAGGATCTTGCCCCGCTCCTCGGCCACCGCGCGCAGCGCGCGCGGGCGGAACACGGACGCGGTGCCGGTGAGCACGAACACCCGGCCCCGGCGACGACGCAGGTCGCGCTGGTAGCGGGTGTACTCGTTGCGCTGGAACTGGCCGATCAGGCCGAAGCCGTCCTCGCCGTAGAACAGCCCGCCGACCGCCATCAGCGCCCGGTCGTTGGTGAGGCGCTTCGCAGCGCCCTCCAGGAAGCCGGCGTCGAGCGTGGTGTCGGCGTCCATGATCATCACGCAGTCGTTGTCGCCCTGGCCGGGGAGGACCTGCGCGAGCGCCTGGTTGAGGCCGCCGGCCTTCTTGTGCTTGTTGTCGACGGTCTCGTAGACGTCGACGCCGGCCTCGCGGGCCAGCCGCACCGTCCCGTCGCTGCAGTTGTCCGCGACGACCACGATCCGGGCCGGAGGCAGCGACTGCGACTGCAGCGAGGCGAGGGTCTCGGAGATGCAGCCCTCCTCGTTGTGTGCCGGGATGAGGACGGTGATGGTCACCTCTCCGGCGTACTCCCCGCGGGTCTCGGTCATCACGAGCTTGGGTGCGAGGGGCATCCGGTTGCCGTCCTCGCTGCGGCGGGCGCGGGTGAGCAGGCGCCGCTCGACGCCGGCGACACCGGCCGCGAGCAGCAGGGCGACGCCCACGGCGGCGAGCAGCACCCGCGGCGCCGGCATCTCGGTGTCGTAGAAGACCCGCCAGATGCCGAACAGCAGCCCTTCGTCGGGGGCGTGACCCGCCTCCGGGTCCCCCGCTGCGACGGCCACCCACAGGGCACCCGCTCCCAGCGTTGCCAAGCCGATGATCGCCAGGCCCACCGACCGTTGAAGCCACTGCATCTGTCCGGGGTCTCCTTCTCTCCTCGCAGGCGCACACGGCCCGCACCGTTCAGTCGTTCGGAGCCGATCCGACTGCGGATGGCATGAATTCGAGGACGAACTGGTCGAAAGGCACAGGTTTGCCGATCAGGTAGCCCTGCGCGAAGTCGACGCCCTCGTCGCGGCACACCTGCAGGATCTCCGGCTCGGAGACGAACTCGGCGACCGTCCGCTTGCCCAGGTCGCGCGCGATGCCGACGATCGAGCGCATGATCGTCCGGTCGACCGCGGACTCGTGGACGTGGGCCACGAACTCCCCGTCGATCTTCACGTAGTCGAAGAACAGGTGCTTGAGGTAGTAGAACGAGCCGAACCCGGCGCCGAAGTCGTCGAGCGCGAAGGCGCAGCCGAGCTCGGTCATCCTCTCGGCGAACGTCCTCGCCAGCGCGACGTCGGCGACCGCCGCGGTCTCGGTGATCTCGAGGATGAGCGCCGCCGGGTCGACGCCGTGCTTCGCCAGCGAGCCGACGATCGCCTTCTCGATCTCAGGGTTGCCGATCGAGTGGCCCGACAGGTTGACCTCGAACTCGAACGACGGGTCGTGGTCGCGGCGCATCCGGGCCAGCAGCTCGAGGCTCTTGTCGACGACCCAGGCGTCGACCTGCGGCATCAGCCCGACCCGCTCGGCGATGTAGACGAACCGGGACGGCGGGACCAGCTCACCCTCGTCGCGCAGCCGCAGCAGCACCTCGGCGGAGCTGATCCGACCGCTGGCGATGTCCATGATGGGCTGGAGGTGCAGCTCGAAGCGGTCCTCGGCGAGCGCCGCCTCGATGCGGCTCTGCCACTGCAGCCGGGCGGCGGTGCGGGGGCCGCGCTCGTCGCCCTCGGACAGCACGACCACCTGGTTGCGGCCGGCCTCCTTGGCGTCGTACATCGTCATGTCGGCGAGGGCGAGCACGTCGGCGGCGTGCTCGGCGGCGGCCCGGAACGTCACCGCTCCTACGCTGGCGGTCACGCGCCGCGCGACCCCGTCGAGGGTCGCGGCGTGGGTGGCGATGCGGTCGACGACGAGGCCGGCCACCCGCGCGGCGTCGGACTGCTCGCAGTCGGTGAGCAGGACGGCGAACTCGTCGCCGCCGAGGCGGGCGACGACGTCGGTGCTGCGGATCGAACGACGCAGCAGCCCGGCGATGGTGACGAGGAGCTGGTCGCCGGCGTTGTGGCCGAGCGTGTCGTTGACCTGCTTGAAGTTGTCGAGGTCGAGCAGCAGGAGCGCCCCGGTGGGACCGTGGCGCCGGCAGCGGTCGAGGTGCCGGTCGAGCTCGCTCTCGAAGCGGCGACGGTTGGCGAGCCCGGTGAGGACGTCGTGGTCGGCGAGGTGGGCGAGGCGGTCGAGGTAGCGCCGCCGGTCGGAGATGTCGACGACGTTGACCATCACGATCTCGCCCATCTGCGCGTCACCGACGACGGTGCTGCTCAGGGACACGCTGACGTCGTTGCCGCCGGAGTCACGGAAGTTGCACTCCGACTGCAGGGACTCGCCGCGGTAGAGCATCAACCGCCCCAGGTGGTCCTCGATCCTGGTCTCGCCCGGGCTCTCGAAGTCGGCGAGGCGGTGGCCCACCATGTCGGGCGGGTCGAGGCCCACGAGCACGGCCATCGCGATGTTGACGCGGATGATGGACCCGGAGGGGTCGAGGAGGGCCACCCCGTGCGGGGCGTCGTCGAAGAGCTTCTCGACCCGCTCGTTGGAGACGCGGGCGCGACGGCTCTGCCGCTCGAGGTCACGCACGATCCGCTGCAGGACGGGCGCGATGACGAGCGCGACGGCGCCCCACATCAGCGCCCGGCGCCAGTCGCCGAAGGTGTAGTCGGGCGGCCCGATCAGCACCACCGGGAGGACGAGGGTCGCGACCGCCAGGCCGCTGGCGATCCAGAGCTGGTGCGGCGTGCCCGTGATCGCTATCCAGAGGATCGGGAGGAGGAGCAGCACCGTCATGCCCGATGACGAGCCGCCGCTGCTCGCACCGGCAGCGTCGTTCACCAGGGCTGCGTAGGGGAAGAGCAGGTAGGCGGGCAGTGGATCGAGCCAGGTGCGTTCCTGCTGACGGCGGCTGACGACGTAGAGCACGACGACCAGCGCCAGCAGGACCGCTGCGAGGCCGGCCACCCACCAGGGCCGGTCGTAGGGCGGCAGGAGCACGGTGACGAGGCCGAGCGCCGCCACGATGCCGAAGGGCACGGCCAGGGCAGGGCCGCCTCGCCTGAGGTCGGACGCTGCGGACCCCGGCGCGGCTGTCCCCGAGAAACGACGTCGCACGACACCACCCTAGTGGCGCGTCCGACGTCGCGAGGCTCAGTCCGCGGAGTCGAGATCGCCGGCGACGCGGCGGTGGGCCTCCCAGATCTCCTCGGGCATCCGGTCGAACTGGGACAGGTGCTCCTCGCGGAAGCCCATCTCCTGCTGCCACCGCTCCTTGTCGATCGTCAGGATCCGCTCGAGGTCGGCGGCCGGGACGTCCATCCCGGCGAGGTCGAGCTCGGCCTCCGTCGGCAGGATGCCGACGGCCGTCCGCCGGCCCTCCACCTCGCCGTTGCGCAGCTGCAGCAGCCACAGCAGCGGGCGCAGGTTGTCGCGGTAGCCGGGCCAGAGGAAGTGCCCGTCGTCCGGGTCCTTCTGGAACCAGTTGACGTGGGCGAAGATCGGCTGGTCCTTCGCCGCGCCGACGATGTCGAGGTAGTGGCGCGCGTAGTCGCCCTCGCCATAGGCCATGAAGGGGCGGTTGGACATCGGGTCGTAGCGCAGCTGGCCGTCGACGCCCTCGGCGGCGAAGGTGGCCTCGGCGCCGAGCGTCAGGCCGTCGTACACGCCCTCGGCGAGGTCGGTGATCGCCCGGATCAGCGGCTCGCGGTCGCTGGTGCGCCCGCCGAAGATGATCGCGTCGATCGGCACGCCGACGGGCGCGTCGTAGTCGGGCGCGATGTTGGGCACGTTGGCGAGAGTGGTCGTGAAGCGGCTGTTGGGGTGGGCCCAGGCCGCGGTGTCGTTGTCCTTGCGGTCGGCCAGCGGCGAGCCGGTCCAGTCGAGCCAGCCGCGGACGTCGGTCGGCGGCTTGGGCGTCTTGCCCTCCCACCACACCTCACCGGTGCTCGGGTTGTAGGCGACGTTGGTGAAGATCGCCCGCGAGCCCTCGCCGATGGAGTCCAGGGCGTTGGGGTTGGTCGTCTCGTTGGTGTCCTTGGCGACGCCGAAGACGCCATACTCCGGGTTCATGCCCATCAGCCGGCCGGACTCCTCGTCGACCCACAGCCACGCGATGTCGTCGCCGTAGAACGACACGTGGTAGCGCTCGCCCAGCGCATCCGGGGCCGCCATCATCGCCAGGTTGGTCTTGCCCGACGCGCTCGGGAAGCCGCCGCAGACGTGGTAGGTCCGCCCCGTCTCCTTGTCGTGGATGCCGATCAGCATGTACTGCTCGGCGAGGAACTTCCTGCTCGCCCAACCGTCGTACGCACCCTGCCGCAGGCCGTGCGCGATCTTGCCGAGCAGCGCGTTGCCGCCGTACGACGACCCGAAGTGCAAGATGGTGCGCTCGTCGGCGACCGTGACGAAGTAGCGCTGGTCGTCGGGCGTGCCCTGGCCGAGGTGCTCGAGGTCGCCGGTGACGTGGACGGCCCGGACGAACGAGTCGGGGTCCTCGAGGTCGTTGACGAACTGCACGCCGACGCGGGCCATCCGGATCATGTGGAGGACGACGGTGCGGGTGTCGGTGAGCTCGACCCCGGCGGCCCACGGAGCGAGCTCGTTGCCGGGAGGCGCCATCAGGTAGGGGATGACGTACATCGTCTTGCCCTCGGACGCGCCGCGCATCCGGTCGTGGAGCATCGGCTTCATCTCCGAGGCCGGACGCCAGTTGTTGTAGACGCCGCGGTCCGACTCGTTGTTCGTCGCGACGATGGTGCGCTCCTCGGAGCGAGCGGTGTCCTTGTAGTAGCTGCGGGAGTAGTAGCGGCCCTCGCCGGCCATCTGCAGCTCACCGGCCGCCACGGCCTCCTCGAGGAGACGTGCGTCGTCGGAGGCGTTGACCAACTCGACGTGCTCGGCGCCCGTCAGCTCGGCGTACTCCTTCACGAACTCTCGGACCTTCGGGTTGGTCAGCCCGGCCTCGTCCATCACTGCCTCGAGATCTGCCATCGCGCTCCCTCTCGTCGTGCGGCGGTGCCTCGCCGCTGTGCGGGTGCTAGGCACGATAGGGCACCGTCGCGGTGCGCGACGGGGCCGGAAGTCCCGACTCGGCGACGAAGGTCCCAGCCGCGCGACCGGTCCCCTGATTTCGTCCGTCCGCAGTGCGTCGGCTATTCTCGACCAGTCCTCGCAGCCGCATCGGCCGCACGGGACGAGCGCCTGTAGCTCAACGGATAGAGCATCTGACTACGGATCAGAAGGTTTGGGGTTCGAATCCCTACAGGCGCGCAAGACACGAAACCGCAGGTCAGCGCCCCTGACCTGCGGTTTCGTCCGTCTTGGGCCTCGTACCGGCGCGCGTCATCGCTCGGCTGTCGGCGTCGCGCTGGCGATGGGGACTCCATGGGGACAGCGCCCCGCGCTCGGCTCCTCGCATCCAGTCGAAGAATGTCTTGCTCAACCGGTCACAGCGCCGTTTCGGGCTACCGATACCGGGCCAGTGAACGACAACGACGCCCCCGAGACGACCCGCCCCGAGTACCCGGGTCTGATCAGCATCGCACGCTTGGCCGAGTGGCTGGGGGTGTCCGACCACGCGGTCAAGAAGTGGGTGCAGGCCGGCCCGACCTCCAAGAAGATCCCGCCCTACTTCCGGATCAACGGTCAGGTCCGGTTCGATCCCGCCGACGTCCAGGACTGGCTCGACAAAAAGGCCGTCCGATGAGCACCTGGGGCGTGTACGGCATTCGGGGTCGGCTCGCGAACGGCACCGAGACGGACTCATCCGACAAGCGAGCGAAGGCGTACTTCATCCGGTGGCGTGTCGACGGGGTGAGGAAGCGGCGCACCTTCCGACAGAAGGGCCACGCCACAACCTTCCGCGATGAGTTGGAGAAGGCCCGCCTGTTCGCCTGGGCCGCCGATGAGCGCGGCTGGCCGGTCGACCCGTCGCGGCCAGTCCAGCCCACGATGTCCGAACAGCCTGACGCTGCCGGAGGCATGAAGCCGGGGCACTGGATGAGCCACACTCTGGAGTCCTACGTGTGGGAGGTCTGGTGGCCGACGCTGACGAAGACGCTCGGCGACAAGAACCGCCTCGGCCATCGCCGCAACGCCGAGGTTGCTGTCGAACTCCTCAGGTACGCCGCTGGCGATCGGCGGCTCGACTCGCGACACCTAGCAGGAGCATCGATCTCCCTGAGTCACCTGGTCGCAGACGACCTCAAGGCCGCAGTCGTGGCGAGGCGCTCGATCAACGGCCGCACGGCGGCGGTGAACCGCAGGCGCATAGAGGCGGCGAAGTCCTCCGGTCAGGATGTGACGGACCTTGAGTTGAGCCCGGAGGTGGCCTCGATCACCACAGTTCGGTCCTTCGCCGTCACCCTCGGCATGATCGTCAAGGCCGCGGCCGAGAGCAAGCATGTCCCGGCCGATCTGATGAACGGCGTCATGGCCCTGGCCCCCAAGCCGCAGGCGGCCCGACTCAGCGCCCGACTGGTTCCCAACATCGATGAGGTGTTCGAGCTCAGTGCAGCAATTGCCTCGCTTGGTCCCAAGATGATGGACGGTCGACCGACGGGCGAAAGATTCCGCAGCCTGATTCTGGCTGCCGGCACCCTCGGCCCCCGACCCGGCGAGCTGGTCGCGCATCGCCCAGAGTGGACCACGTGTGCAGGTCGCGGACTCGTCCGGTTCCACCGGACAGAGGCAGCGGTCTACGACACGAAAGAAGGTTCGGCTGGTCGACGTGATCGGGAACTCAAGCACAGGCTGCCTGATGACTATCGGGACATCCCTGTCCTCGACGAAGTCGCTGAGGCACTGCAACTTCATCTTGAGCGCGGCTACGGCAGCGTCGAGCGCACGTGGCTGAGCCCGACCGGCCGCGGGCACCTCGATTGGGGCAACGTCGATGAGAAGTACTGGCGACCAGCGCTGGTGAAGGTCTTCGCCGGCACGAGCAAGCACGCGCTCGTGCACGCGTCGCCCAAGATTCTTCGGAAGGCTGCTATCACGTGGTGGCTGGAGCGAGGCGTGGCGCCGGCTGTCGCCGCTGAGTGGGCAGGCCACACCGAGGAGGTCATGCAGATTTACTACGCGAGCCGCTCGTCGCAGACGTGGGCGACCGAGGCACAGATGCTTCGGCGATCGCGGGAGGCCTGATGGTCTCGACCGTCGGTCCTTCGCGACGACCGACGCGTGTCCAGACCTTCGCGGTACGAGCGAAGATGGGCCCGTGATGAACCATCAGGCAGACATGAGCATTCCGCCCCTCCGGCTTCGGTACTTCTCTGCTGAAGACGTCATCCTCGACCTGGCATGGTCTGACGACCCCAACGACGAAGACCCCCTGTCCATTGCATTCCTTGCCAAGAACGCCACCAACTATCAGGTTGTTGATGAGCGCTGGGACGTCGAGGATCCGACCGATCCAGAGAATGACGAGTACCCGCCTAACACCCCCTCCGTGTTGAGCGAGGTCGACTTCGTGCGTTGCGCGGTCAGCCACTGGCAGCGAGTTCACCCGAGAATGCCGCGCTTCACCGAGGCTGAGCTAGAGACGCCCTACTTCATGGCTGCTCTCGGCAACGTTCGGGGTGCGTTGTCGCTGCTCGTCAAGAGCCGACCGGGGACCTGTTCCTTCGTAGTGGAAGAGCGCCCCTACTAGTCCTCCGGCGACCACCGGGGAGGGAACCAACGGACGACGGGACGTCCGTCGGAACCCAGAATCCAGAGACGAATCCCCTTGACCGCGTCCTCTCCGTACTCCGCCACCAGTTCGCCGTAGGCGGCCTCGACGTCACGCACGAAGGCCAGGAACGGCCTCCCTGGCAGGGCCAGATCAGCGGGATCGTCGACGAAGCCCAGGAGGTCGGAGGCGACCGCGCCATCCTCGTCGCGCTTGAACGCCGTCACCGTACGAGTGGTCACGTCGTCGTACCACTTGCCATCTACCGCATGCTCAGCAGCTTCCCAGCCCATCCAACGCTGCAGGGACCGAAGGTGGGACTCGAAGTGCGTTCTCATCAACGCGCGCTGCGGACCAAGGCGATCGTCCGTAAGTGGTCCACCTTCGAAGACGGTCGTGACAACTGCGGACACCTCGTGCGGATCGAGGTTGGGGGCGTACGCGCTTGCCCGCGAAGCGACATCTGTCAGCGCCCGGCCCACAAGGCGCAGTACAGCCAACGGCGTCGCACCTCGGACTGGGTGATCAGTGTCCAGGTCCGCCAGCTCGCGGGCCAGGTCGTCGATGCCACGACGGACTGCAGCGATCGCGCTGTTGAGGTTGTCGTTCCGCGAGCCAGCGGAACTGTCGTTGGCGCCCCCCGCCGCGCGGCCAGCCGCAGTGCCCGCCTCATCGATGTTCACGCGTTGACGGTATCGATCGTTCTGCGCCTGCTCGAACCGAGGTGGTCCCGCCGGCCCCTTGCTTCAGAGACCTGCGGATCGCTCACCCGCTGGATCGGACGGCCAGGACAACACCACGGTCTCTCGTGGCGCCTCTGGCCTGAGTGCCCGAATAAGTGCGTACAGCAACTGCTCGACAGCAGGCGTGGGGAGATCGTCTCGACGGTCGGCAGGCCTGCTGCCTGAGTCGGAGCAGGGGGCGCCACAAGGAGTGGCGTCCGTCTGGCGGCGGGGCGCCACATACCGGTCCACGGTATTGGAGGCGTGCGGCTGGCGACCGACCGCGGTCGGATGCTCTTCGTTATCCGGGAGCGCCCAGACGTGGGCTCGACGGCGGCCTGTCTTTGGGCCCCCAGGCGCCCCCCTCTCGACTTGGACGAGAAGGCCCTTGGCCAGCAACCTGCGCTGAGCGGTGTCGAGGGCAGTCTTGCCCAGCCCTGTGGCATCGACGAAGTCCTGTCGCGGAATCGCCCTCTGGACGGAGCCAGTCTCGGCCAGCCTATGGCGCACGTGATCGAGAACCAGTCGTTCGGCAGGCGTCAGTTCTACCTCCGCGAGATCCCGCGCTGACTGCTCCTGGCGCCTCTGTGCGACATGAGACAAATCGCTCGTGTTCCAGGCCGGGGTCTTCGAGATGTTGGCCTGAGCCTGTTCCCAGGCTTTGTAGAGGTGCTCGACCGTCTGTCTTCTGCCGCGGGCCTTGGAGTTCTTGAGGCTCGCTTGCGTCCCAAGACGACTCCTGGGGTCGAGGACGAGCTCGACGAAGTCCGGTGCGGCCCAGTTTCGGTTCGCGGCGCTCATCGCGGTGGAGACGAGTGCACTCCACACGGCTCGGTCGTGGCCTCGTTGCCGGATGGCTTCGACGGTGACACCGTCACGGATGAGATCGATGCTTCGGCCGGGCAGGGCGCGCCTGGATGGCTTGGTCGCCTGTGACAGATCGCGATCGTCGCTGATTGAGATGCCCACGGTGTGACCTCCGAGCCCTTGCCGGATCTGCCCGGTCCCGTTCTCGGCGGGCGGCTCGGCTCGGCTATCGGCACATCGAGCGAGGTGTCGGCACACGTTTCCGTCGAGGCACGACTGGCGCTTGTCGCAGGTTGGCTCGCCGACACGAGTTCAAGTGATTCGCGATGTCCGCCGATGTCTGGTGCACAGCCCCTTCGGAGAAAGGTTCGACGTTGATCACGACTGGATGCGTCCGCAGCAGCGACCTCGACAGTCCCGCTCGGTGCGGAACTCAGCACTACGCGCTTATCGAACAACTCGCGCTCGAGAAGTGCGCACTGCAGGTGCCACGAAGATCTGACACCTCGCAACAGATTGAAGACGATCTCGACGGCCTACTCGCCTCCTACGACGACATGGGTCGCGCAGATCTCGCTGAGGCGTTCGCGTCATTTCGCGCGGCTGCGCTCCAGCACGCTGGGTCATGTGGCGATCTGCAGGGCTCGGCGTCGGCGATCCTCGGTCCATTGAGCCGAGAGGTAGTGCACGACCTGAAGGTCCGTGCAGCGCAGGTCCGGTGTCACGGGATAGGCATTGGCGAGCCAGCCGTTGCACGAGCGCTCGCATCTCTGTACGACGCTCACGCCGCACTCGGTGCCGCTTTGGCATCCGCTGTCGAGCCGGGAGTCCTGGTCGTCCCCGGGCTGCCCGGCTGAGAGGCGCCCAAGGGTCGTTGGTCACGCAGGGCTACGGGAGTGACGTAGGTCATACGAGGCCGCGGTATCGCCGAGCTTCGGGCATGCCGATGACCCTCCATGACAGGCACCACCCACCGATCACCCATCAGGAGAAACACATGGACCACGACACCACCAAGACTTTCGACCTCCGCTTGGTCGACGATCTCGGCACCGGCTATCACCTGCACTACCACCGCGGCTCCACCGCGCTTCTCGTCAACCTGTACGAGGAGGGCCAGTGGGTCTGGGGCGACGAGGTTGAGACGGACGCGCGATCGATCGAGTACATGCTGACCACCCCGAGCAGCGTCGCACGCGCCATCGCAGATGACGAGGCGGACGGCTTCGTGGCCGAGGCGTTCGCGGATGGATTCGCGGAGATCGCGAAGTCCGTTCATATGGACTTCGAACTTGCGGACCCGACCAGCAACTCGAAGGTGAGATGCCGGATGGACCTGGTGGATGAGGACAACTCGGCCTTCTACGCACTCGGCGTCTCATTCACGGTCAGCAGCGAAGTCCTCCTGACCGAGACAGCGCACATGGATGCGCTCCTCGACTGACGGCCATTTCCACCAACGCGCGGCCTGCGCATACGGGCGCCGCCGTAGAGCCCAGCCGATTTCCGCACGCTGGACGCTCGCCGGAGCATCCAGGACTAACAACTAGGAACCCTCGCCATGAGTATCAACCACGCATACCTCAACTTGCCCTACCCCCTGCCCATCGTCATCGACCGCCTCCCGGGTGATCGCGGACCTACTCTTCGCGCCACCAGCCCCCGGTGGTCGGGCGCACACGGTGATGGATGGAGCCTCGACGAGGCACTCGATTCACTCCTCCCCCAGATCAGCGACATGCAGCGTCCGAAGGCGGCCACCGTCGAAGCACTCCGGTCGGCCGGCTACGACCAAGCGACCATCGATGCGTGGGCCACTCACGTCACTGGCTACCGCCTGTGGGCCCTCCGCAACGACGCCGGAGAGGCAGTCCGGCGCATCGGCGAGTACGTGGCACGCGGCATCGCACCTGAAGCAGCATGCCGCTACATCGACCTCGGGCTCAGCGCCCACTCTGCTGAGACACTCCAGCAGCGCGGGGTCACCCCGGAGATGGCTATGCCGTATTCACAAAGGATCGGCGACTTCTTGGCCGAGCACTATGGCGAATACGTGCCGGTCATTATCGCCGAGAACGAACGAGAGTTGTTGGCCTGGATCATTTCCGAGTTCGATGCAGACCAGGCTGCCTTCTACATCCACGCAGGCGTCGACCCGGACCGCGCACCATCATGGCGCGAGACCGTGGAGAAGCACGCCATCACCGCAACGGACCTCTGCGACCTCGTTCGCGCGGGCTTCTCGCCCGAAGCCGTAGATGAAGCGGCTAGTCGCGACAGTGGCGGAGCGGCGCAAGTGGCGGAGGCAGCACGCACCCTTCTGGCACTGAAGCAGCCGAGACCGGGATACTCGTGGGGCTATCCGCACACTACCGGCGATCCGTGGGCTGCCCCTTCGAAGCATCCCTCGGCTGAGACTGGGCCGGAGCCTCCGTTCTGAACACGAGCCGCGACGCCGTGGCACTTGGTGATCGACCGAAGTGCCACGGCAGGCGAGGCAGGACCACGATCGCTTGGTGACGTTGTCTTCGCCCAAGTCCGGCATGGCCGCATGAGGGGTGGCGAACAGCATCGGCACGAGCTCACGCCTGCCCGTCAGGGCCTGGTCGCCGAGCGTCGTTCCGACACGCCGCGACCCAGTTCTCCCACGCACTCAAACCAGTCAAGACAGCCAGTCGAGCGACGTCCGACTTCCAGATCCTCCGGCGGCCCGGCGAGGTTGAATTGCCCGTTCGCAGGACTTGATGCGAGAGGTCCTCCCAGTCGTCTTCGAGCTGGGCGATCGTTTCGAGAGTCCATGTGAGCGACAGTTGGTCACGGAGAATCTCGCGCGGCTCCGAGGGTTCGTAGGCGTCACTCCACCAGTCGACCGATCGGCGGCGGCCGATCTGGAAAGCCATCTCGGTGAAAGCGGACAGAGTGAGGTTGAGCGCCGCGGGCGCAGGCTGGCGGTAGAGCCGCCGAGCTTCGAGGTGTGCTGTACGAATGACGACCACGTCGTCTGCGGGCCACTTGAAGTTGACTGATCGTACGGTGTCCACCGACCTCATCACTGCCCCACGCACTTCGGGTTGACCGCGGTACGGCCAAACGGCACGTCGCTGCGCGGGACAACATTAGTTCCCAGGCGCTTCAGCTCCGCCGTCCCAGGGGAAGACACCCGCCAGCAGTTCCCGAACGTCGGTGTCGAGCGCGCGGGCAACGACGTCCAGGGCCTCCAGCGACGGCAGCCGCCGCCCCCGCTCGTAGCTGTTGATCGTGAACGGTGAGAGGTCAACGCGCGCACTCAGATCCGCGAGGCTCAGTCCCATCGCCTCGCGACGACCTCTGATCGCCTGACCTAGTAGGACCCTGCCCCGTGAGTGACGGTCGGATCGCTCTGGCACATTCGAACACTACAGTCGACGCCTTTCGCCACACCCTGCGCAGCACCTTTGACGTAGCCGACGGCGTGGGTGGCCACTCGTGTGCGGGCGAGAAGGAAAGGCGCCAGGGGTCCACGCCTCGGCGTTTTGCCTGAGCCGTGAGGCGATCGTACTGGTCAAAAGTCAGACGTCCGTCCACAGTCTTCGGCACGTCTTCCGGGCCTGACGCTCCCGCGGCTAGGCACAGGCACACCACGTGAGGACGGAGCCCAGACTGCACCCAGTCGATGGGAGCGGCAGGTGGGTTCTCAGTGTCAGTGCCGGTCAAGCACGCGTACATCGAAAGCGTCTGCACGAACTCGGCTTGGCGCGGCGCATATCCCGCGTCCGACCAGGTCTTTGCCTCGAACGGGTTGAAACGCAGACCCCACCAGTGGACCGCTTCCACTTCAGCCATGCCCACGGACAGCCAGCCATCGCGGTGCCAGCGATCGTTCGGCGCCGAGTTGGCTATCGCGCGAGCAGGGTCCTTCAACAGAGAAACGCGGGCTGGGGCGCCGTGGTCATCGGACGTCTGCGGTCCTTGCATGCGACCAGCTCCTGTCTGGGTACACGTGTAGTCTTGGTACGTAACGTACCGTACGTTACGTCTTTCACCCAAGGAGTCACATGCCCGTCAATCTGTCCCCTCGGAGTCTTCAAACGGCCCTGGCCGCGCTCAAGATGACGTCGTCGGATGTCGATGCGTGGTTGTACCTCGTCGACACGTGTCAGCCGGAGGTGATCATCGAGGCGGCGAAGGCATGGGCATGGGAGGGGATCCCGGGCCCTGACGCGATCCGTTGGCATCAGGCGGGCTGGCTCCCTGCTCCCTCCGTACCGTGGTGGCTGAAGGGCTTCTCTCCGGAGCAGGCGTCGTTCGTGTCCTCTCGATTCAAGACGCTGGGCCTGGAGGCTCCTCAGGTCCAGGACTGGCTCTACTCGCCCCTCCTCCCCGACGACATCGTGCTCTGCGCGGCCGTGGGGGTGAGCAGCCTTCGGGATGCCATGGAGATCGTGAGCCGGTTTGATCGGGACCTTTCGCTGAGAGGTTGCCTTACCGTCCAGGCCGCGATGAACGGCACCGATGTCCGAGCGCTGAATGGGACAAGGCGTTGACCGCTCATCCAGACGACGCCGTAACCCAGATCGGGCCGCACCTCTCGGCGAACGCGGTCGAGCTCGCTCGGCTCGTAGCCGCAGGGTGCGGTGGAGACCTGACCAAGGCTCAGCGGATGGTCGACTGCCCTCACCACCAAGCAGAAGGCAAGCGACAAGCCAGCCTGCTCAGCGAGTGGGCAACCACGGGAGTTCCCCCTAGGACAGGGCTTAAGTGGTCGCGACACGGGTTTCCCGCGCACACCACCGAGGTCATGGCCGCCAAGAACGGGTGGACCCCGCGCCAGTACCGCGCCTTACTGCTCATCGATAGCCTCGACGCCGCCCAGCACCGGGACAACGACGTCCCGTACATGGCCCGCGTGGACGCGTGGGTGTCCAGCTCAATCCCTGCCGAGTGGGTGCTCCGCTATCGCTCGGCCGGCTACTCGCCTTGCGGAGCCCAGGAGCTCGAGCCGAAGCGCCTGGGAGGCGAACTGTTGAGCGAGGCAGTCGCGACGCTCGTAGCGCTTCGCGGCACATCCATGGCGGTCTGGCTCGACTACGCCACTCGGCCCGACGAGCTATGAACAGCGAGCCGAACCGCATGGCCGACCTCGTAGGGCCCTTCTACAGCGCGGAGTCAGTTGCTGCTCGCTTGGATGGCGATGGTGCGTGCCCATCCGGCATGGAAGGGATCCTGGCCCTGCTGTCGGTTGACACTGCCGACGGCACGACGCTCTACCCGACCTTTCAGTTCGGCACCGACGGCCGCGTGCGGTCGGAGCTGAATCCACTTCTCCGGATCGTGGCTGGAGGTCCAGCCTGGTCCGCGGCCGTATGGCTTCGCACTCCCAACGAACAGTTGGACTGGCTGACCCCCGAATGCGCTGTCGCCAACCCCGACTACCGGAGGGTTGCCGAGATGCTCGCCCGCGCGTGGCTGAGCAGATTCCATGCCTAGTTCTTGTCCGACTCTTCCGTCCCCGCCCTCGAGCAGACGTACCAAGCAGGCCGATCCGATCCGTACCCAGGAGGCACCAACGCATGTTGGACCTGAATGAGCCCTTGCCCTTGAGCCGATGGATGGAGGGGCACGTGACGATCTACTGGAAATCCGGGAGCTCCAGCACCCACCGCATGTCCCGGCAAACCGTGGAGCGCATGCGCATGATGATCGACGAGCGCCAGGGCCCCGACCGGCTGCACTTGTACGACGACGCCTTCATGCAATACCAGTCGAAGGAGATCCTCCTTCTCGAGTGGACGGCGACGCCCGACTACGGATGGCCACTCACGCCAGAGGAGCGCGAGGCCCAGCAAGCCAATGGCTTTCACGGAGGCATCATCACGGCGCTGGTCGACCTTTGGCGTGATGAGGGCGGGTTCGAGCCCAGCTACTCGGCGAAGGCCATGGTTCTGCTCCACCAAGGCATCACCGAGACGGTCGACATCGATGGTTTTGCCAGAGTTGCCCGCCGCACTGAAGGACGCGATGGGGCCTCAATGGTGCAACGCGCGTATGCCGCGGTCGATGTAGAGCCTCTCCTGGACGACGCCGAAGTGAACGCGGCACCCTCACCCAAGGATCAAGGCGCCGAGGCCGGACGTTCAGGGGATGAATCGAGTACGGACGGCTCGATCGGCCCCAACGAGTCGGGAGACGCGGACTAGTGAGCGCTGCACCTGTTGTGACGCTCGACGCCCCAGAGGATCCCGTGCCATTGCCAGGCGGCCCACGAGCAACCGCTCAACAGCACGACGTCATCGGATCGGTCGGTCCGATAACGGCACTCCTGTGGGACCTCGACAACGTGACTACCAAGTGGCGCCACCTTCCTGAGCTCGTCGCCGTACTCGGGGAGTTTGCGGGCCCGCACGCTCCCAAGATCGCGGCAGGTAGACGGAGCACAGCTCGCAGGTGGGCACCGCTGCTGAACGAGTGCGGCTTCGAGACGCACTCGGGCGGCCGAAGCAAGTCCGGCGCGGACCGCCAACTCCTCGTGCGCGCTCGTCAGTTGCACCGTTCGGGGGTGCATCGCTTTCTGCTCGCTAGCAATGACGGAGACCTGGCTCGCGTCGCCAAGCTGGGCGAGCTACACGTCGTGACACTCGACCGGCGTCACGTGAGCCAAAGGCTCGTCGGATGCGCCAGCTCGATCGTGGTGCTTCGTCCCATCCCGGCGCTGGCGCATCCCGAGAGTGCGGCTTGGACCCTCGGGGACGTTACGCCGCACGCATGATCCGACGGTCAAGCACGGGGGTGGACTTTGTCCCCCAACATTGGCAGTCCCCATGTCCCCAGCAGGCGGCGGCTAGACGCACGCAAAACCGGCCCGAACTTGGGTGAGTGAAAATGTGCGGGCCCGCTCATCATGGATAGATGGACGAGCCTGACCCTTCGCTCCTGACACTCCTCGACCGAGTTTCCGAGCACACAGACGTTACGTATGGCGACCTGGCAATGTTCGGGGCTTCGATGCTGTCCACCATCAGCACAATCGCCATCAATGGCTGGTCCTCGCCAGGTAGCAGCCTCGACTACACCGGCCAGGTTTCCGATCCGCACACGATGCTTGTGCGCGACTTCGTCGCGTGGACCTCGCACCGCAACAAGTTGGCTGATGGATGCGAGGAACGGCTTCGATCGTATGTCGAAGAGAGCGGATGGACGCTGCACGTGTTGAACCAAGTGGCGACGCTCCTAAGCCCTCCTAGTCCAATGCCGGACTAGGGCTCCGGCCCCGCCGTGAGCGCCTGACGCCTATGGGTCCGCCGGAGCGGACGTCGCACGCCGACAGGCGGCGGAAAGACGCTGATCGCGCGGACGATGTGTGGTCAGTCGTGGAGTCCGCGGGCCGCGAGGGCGTCGCCCATGTCGTCGGCGCGGTGGAGGGCTCGCACC
Organism: Nocardioides cavernae; assembly: GCF_016907475.1. Classification (NCBI taxonomy): domain Bacteria; kingdom Bacillati; phylum Actinomycetota; class Actinomycetes; order Propionibacteriales; family Nocardioidaceae; genus Nocardioides; species Nocardioides cavernae. Next base: position 305,843 of record NZ_JAFBCA010000001.1, read on the forward strand.
AGGAGGGGTACGACGAACGCGCGGGCGCTGAGCTCGAGCCCGCGGGCCTGTTGGGCGTCGCGCACCTCGGCGGCGAGGTCGGCCATGAGTGGCACGCACCGGATGGCGAGGTTGAGCACCAGTCCCACGCGCAGGGGGTCGATGCCGATCCTGCGCAGCGGCCGGCACAGGGCGACGACGACGTCGATCAGGTCGGTCGTGCGTGTGGTCAGCGTGACCAGGTTGGCCAGCAGTACCAGGGCGAGGATGACCCCGACGAGGACGGTGGTGCGGGCCCACCCGATGAACGCGACCTGGAAGACGGCGAGCGGGATGAGCACCCACATCAGCGGGCGCACCATGTCGACGAGCACCCGGAGCGGGACTCGGCCGAGAGGTTGGAGGGCCAGTGCCCCTGCCACGAACGCGGCGGTCTGCGCGGGCGTGTCGACCAGGACCGAGCCGACGCCGGCGGCGGCAAGCCCGGCCAGCTTTGCGCCGGCCGGCAGTCGGTGCAGCGGTGACGTGCCTGGCCGGTAAAGCCCGATCACAGCGCTCATGCCATCAGCTCGCGGTAGATCTTCACCGACTCCTTAGGCTGGCCGTCGTGCACCAGCCGAGCCCGGTCGAACACCAGGACCCGGTCGAATTCGGTGACCAGCTCGAGGTGGTGGGTCAGGAGGACGACCTGCTGGGGCAGGGCGGCCACGGTGTCGGCGACCATCCGGCTGTTGCGGAGGTCGAGCAGGGTCGTGGGCTCGTCCATGACCAGCAGCTCGGGCTCGGTGGCGAGGACCGAGGCGAGGGCCAGGAGTTGCTTCTGGCCTCCCGAGAGCCGGTGCGCGGCGTGGTCGGCGTGCGCGTGCAGGCCGTAGCTCCGCAGCACATCGTCGACCCGGGTCGCGGCGTCTGCCTTGGAGAGGCCGCGGCGGCGCAGGCCGAAGGCGACGTCTTCGGCGACGGTGGGCATCACGATCTGGGAGTCGGGGTCGGTGAAGCAGAAGCCCACCCGCTTGCGGACCTCGCGACCGTCGCGGGTGGTGTCCCACCCGCCGACGCGGACGGTTCCGTGGGAGGGGACGACCAGGCCGTTGAGCAGTCGCGCGAAGGTGGACTTGCCCGACCCGTTGGCACCGATGACGCCGATGCGGTGCTCGTCGAGGCGTACGTCGAGGTCGACCAGCGCCGGGTGGTCGCGGCCGGGGTAGGTGTGGGAGACGCCGGTGACTTCGATCAGCACGACTGCACCACCATCGCCACGCCTTGTCCGCCGCCGGCGGCGATCGCGGCCAGGCCGAGGGCGCCGGGCCCGCGCATGAGCAGCTGGGAGAAGAGGCGGACCACGAGCACCGCGCCAGACGCCCCCCACGGGTGGCCGAGGGCCAGCGCGCCACCCTGGGTGCACACGCGGTCGGGGTCGAGGCCGAGCTCGTCGCAGCATGCAAGCACCTGCCCGGCGAAGGCCTCGTTGAGCTCGATGGCGTCGAGCCGGTCCAGAGAGGTCCCGGCCTTCTCGAGCGCGAGCCGCGCGGCCGGGACCAAGCCTCGGCCCGGACGAGAGGGGGCGACGCCGCTGCTGGCGCTCGCCAGGACGCGCAGGCCGAGGCCGCCCAGCCGCCGGTGCACCTCGGCGCTGACCACCGCCACCGCGGCGGCTCCGTCGCTGACGCCGCACGCGTTGCCGGCGGTGACCGCCCCGTCGCGCCGGAAGGCCGCGGGGAGGCGGGACAACCGCTCGGCGGTCAGGCCGGCACGTGGTCGCTCGTCGCGCGCGAGGCCCGCCACGGGCACGACCTCGCCGTCGAGCTGCCCGCTGTCACGCGCAGCCACGGCCAGCCGGTGCGAGCGGGCGGCGTAGGCGTCCTGCCGCTCGCGCGTCACGCCAGCCTCGTCGGCGAGCAGGTCGTTGGCGAGACCCATCTCGAGGTCGTCGGCGGCCGGTGCGAAGGGGGCGCGCTCGTATCGCACCGGTTCGCCGCCCGCCTGCGGCGGCCAGGACCGCCACGGCGCCGTGCTCGCCGACTCGGCGCCGCCGGCCAGGACCACGCGCGCCCCCGTGCGTACCAGCCGGGCGCCGAGGTCGATTGCGGCGAGGCCGCTCGCGCACTGCCGATCGACGGTGAGTGCCGGTACCGACCACGGGAGGCCGGCCGCAAGGGCCGCTACCCGGGCGATGTCGCCGCCGGGGCCCATGCAGTTGCCGAGCAGCACCTCGTCCACGGCGAGCGCGTCCAGGCCACCGCGCTCGAGCAGCGAGGCGAGCACGGGTGCTGCCAACTGGTCGACCGTCAGGTCCTTGAGGGCGTGCCCGGCGGTGCCGATCGGGGTGCGTGCCGCGGCGACGATCACGGGCGCGGCGTCGGCGGTCATGCGTCCACACCCTCCCGCGTCACCGCACGCACGATGGCCGCCTTGTCCACCTTGCCACTGCCGGTCAGCGGCAGCGAGGCTAGGTCGAACCACCACCTCGGCCGCTGCTGCGGCGCCAGGACACGTCGGCTCACCTCCTGGAGGCGGGCGATGTCGTCCGGGTCGGTGACCACGGCGGCGACCACCTGACCGAGGTCGACGTGCGGGACGCCCACCACCACCACCTCACCCGCCGCTTCGAGGCTCAGGGCGTGCTCGACGTCGGCTTCCAGGACCGTTGACCCGCCGGTCGTGACGCCACCGGCGCGTCCGAACACCGTCACCGTGCCGCCTACGGCCCCTTTGGCGGGCCGGACCTCGCCGCGGTCCCCGACGGTCAGCCAGCCATCCTGGTCGCTGCGGAGCACGTGCTCCGGCTCGGCGTACCCCTCGCACACGTAGGGCGAACGCACCCACAGCTCACTGTCACGGGCCGTGACCTCGACTCCCGGGAACGGTCGCAGCCACTCCGCGTCGCCCCCCCAGGCCACGAACGAGAGCTCGGCGGCACCGTAGTAGTGGCTCACCTGTGCACCCACGCCGGCGGCGGCGTCGCGCAGCGAGCTGGACAGGCGGTCGCCGGCCACCACGAGGTGCAGACCGGAGAGGGCGGACGGGTCGTCGGCGAGCTGGCGTCGCAGCCACCAGGGTGTGAGGTGGGCATGCGTGGCGGCGGACGGCTCCGCGACCACCTCCGCCCCGGCCCACGATGCGTGGGCCGCGGCGAACAGGTTCATCGTGGCGCTCAGGGGCCCCGGTACCCACACTCTGCTGGCTGGCGTCATCTCCAGCAGCTCGGACACGTGCGGGTACGACTCCACCCACGAGCGGCTGGTCCGCAGCACGGTCCGCGGCCGACCGGCCGTACCGGCGGTGCGGAAGGCCAGGAGGTCATCGGGGGCCGCGCACGCGAGGATCCCCAGCGGGTCCGGCGCCCCCAGGACGTCGACGTGCTCAGGCAGGGACATCGACATCGGAGCGACGCGCGACGTCCCGGCGCTGAGGGAGCAGGCCGGGGTAGGCGGCGTGCACGCCACGGGCCACGAGGGCGCACACGATCGCCTTGACCACGTCGCCGGGCACGAACACCAGGGCGGCGGCGGTCGCGTCCCGGACGCTGAGGTCAGCGCGGAGCACAAGGCCGATGATGCCAAGCACGTTCAGCACGACGACGCCCCCGACCACGGCCGCAGGGATGCCCAAGACGAGGCGGTACGGAGCACCGAAGGCGTACGTCAACGCGCCCACAGCGAACGCAGCGACCGGGAACCCGATCAGGTAGCCAATCGACGGGCCGGCGAAGACGCCCAACCCACCCCGACCGCCGGCCAGGAGCGGCAGGCCGATCGCCACCAGCGTCAGGAACACGACAAGCGCGAGGGCGCCACGTCGCGGCCCCAGGATCGCCCCGGCGAGCATCACGCCCAGCGACTGGGCGGTGATCGGCACGGCTCCGCCGAACGCGGAGATCGCCGGGAACAGGCCGAGTGCGGCGACCACCCCCGCGAAGATCGCGATGAGCGGGATGTCGCGCCGGGCGTGGGCGTCGGGGTGCGTGGTCATGGCGGAACCTCGTGGATCGGATAGCGGGGCCCTGGAAAGAAGCTGAACGGTGTTCAGGTTAGGACGGCATCTCGCAACCTACCGCGCGTCTCACCTTTCGAACACGGGTCCCCGCGCGGACCTGACGAGATGCCTGCCGCCCATGAGTCCGTACCGTGCGACCAGCTTCACGTCGCTGGCACCACGCCCGCAGACACGTCGCGCCGCCGCGTGAATCGCGGCGGTGTGACGCAGCCCAGGTTCATCGGGTGTGGACGGGGTATCGCAGGTGCGTGACCCCGACCCCCTGGATCAATGACGGGTTGCCGAGTACCGCGGGCGTGCCGTCGAGGTGGTCGAAGAGCCGTACGCCTGAGCCGAGCAGGACCGAGGCGATGTCGACGCTGATCTCGTCGAGCAGGCCGGCATTGAGCAGTTGCTGGATGGTGTCGGCGCCGTGGACGCCGACTGCCTTACCCCTAGCGGCGGCTTTGGCTTGAGTCACGGCGCTCTCGATCCCGTCGGTCACGAAGGTGACGGTTGAGTCGGCTCGCGGCCAGCCGGCAGGTATCTCGTGAGCAAGGACGAACCCGGGTCCCCACGCATGGTTGCCTCCCCAGCCGCCGGCGACGTCGAACGTGCGGCGACCAGTGAGCACGGCGCCGAGCTCCGACGTGAGCCCGCGGACGTGCTGGGCGCTCGACTCGGACATCGAGAACGTCATGGGGTTCGATCCGCCGGTGTGGATCTGGACGTCTCCCGAGCTGGCGTACCAATCGAAGACCTCGGCCACGCCGTCGTCGGGATCGGCAACGAACCCGTCTAGTGACATGGACATGATGGCGACAACCTTGGACATGGCAGTGGTCCTTCCTGTGGTGGAGGGGGAGGCAGCTCGTCGCTTGCCCCTGTCCATCCAACGAACCGACGTCCGCGGATACGACACGGTCAACCGGGTCAGATCCCTGTTAATCGATGAGGAATGGCGCTAGAGGTCCGAACATCTCAATGCGCAGCAGCTCCGGCAGTCGTTGGCGGCGGAAAGACGCCGCCACGTCGGACCTCGCTGTCGCTCCGTAGCAAAGGCTTGCCATGCTTGAGTGAAATCGAACCTCACGACCCTGCTGGGGCACACGAGTGCAGGCGCGCTAGGTCCTTGTAGTCGCGTTGCGTCGCCAACCAAAGAACGCGCACGACCCGAACCACACAGCCAGTAGTGCCAGTGTCACCGGTACCCCCCACAGCAAGACGGCCGACGCGGTAGAGCGCGCCGCCCAGTTCTGGCTTTGTTTCTTGCAGCCGTTGGCGCCGTCCGGGTCGAATGTCCAGCACTTGTCTGGGTCTCGACTTTCGAGGTGTTCTTCGGACACGGACTCAATGATTTTGCGGGCCGGGAAGACGCGTTGCCTGGCCGGCTCGAGTTCCTCGACGCCGCCACGCGCTTCGAGCCAGCGTAGGAAGGCTGCCTGCAAGGCCGCGTGGCCGCGCTCGTTGGGATGCAGGCTGTTGTGATGCCACTGGCCGGGGTTGAACCTTTGTCCGGCGAGCCCGCCGACGGAGCGCAGGCCGATGAAGTTCAGCCCCGGGTAGCCGTTGTTGTCCGGGTCGCACAGTCGCAAGTCCCCGTCGGTCAGCGCGTTGACCATGTCTTCGGTGACGTAGAAGCCGTACTCGGGTGCGATGTTGCGGATGCGGTTGTTCAGCTTGCTGAGGAACCCGTTGACGAACGTGACGTCGCCTGGTGACAGGTCGGCTTCAGGGCAGGGAGCGTTAGCCGCGTCGATGGGGGAGGGGTAAAGAATGACGGCGACAGGCACATCCTTGAACTCTCGGTACAGCTCTTCGTACGCCTGACGCAGACGGTTCTCAAGCCGGTCCAGGTTCCCGGTGCTCCACAACTTTTTCGGGGTGGGGTCGTTGCAGTCACCTGGGGCTAGGCAGGTGAGGCCGATGGAGGCGAAGCCTGCGTCGTTGCCGCCGATGGACACGACAACGAGCGCAGGTTCTGGGAACGTGCTTGCGACGTCGTCGTATGCGTCGAGCTGCGTGAGCTCCTCACCGCTGGACGGTTCCGGAACGGGTTGTGCGTCGCTGCCCTCGTGTCGCAGGTTGTAGGTGTCCGCTCCCGAGCACGCCAAGAACACGACTGAGTCGAACGGCGGTTGGGAGCCGACCATGGCTGCCCATGCCGTTCTGGCGCGTCGGCACTCATTCTCGTCGCCTTCGTCGGTGCCAGCGATGAACGTGCTGGCCCCTTCCCCCGACATGTAGGAGTCACCTAACGCGACCAGCACACTCGGGTCGTTCTGGGTGGGCGCAGGCAGGTCTTTGTCCTGGCGAGGCGTGACTCCCATGAGTGCGACGAGAGCAAGGACGACGGCGATATCGGCGAGCGTGAACGACGTCAGCGCGACGACGAGGAGCATCAGGGCAGCAATACCAAGAACCGCGATGAAGTTGCCTGCGACCGCGTACACGCCCACCAGGCTCGCGATAGCCACCACAACCCCGACGAGTATGGCGATGATGCGCAGATGGCTCCGGTCACGACGAAGGCGAGCCCAAGAGCGCTTCCAGCGGTCCGGCTTGTCGGCCTCTGTGTCAGCCTTTTCGGGTTCAGGGTCCACGACGGTTCGGGGGTTGGCGGAGAAGAACTGGATGACGTGTTCGGACATCAGGCTCGCGACCCACGGGAATCCGAACACGGCGGCGAGGAGTGGCACCAGCGGCCACCACCCAAAATCATGCCCGAGCAGGAGCAGACCTCCGGCGAACGCCGCACCAAGAAGCAGCAAGCACACGCTCAGCAAAGCGAACGACGACCTGACCATGCGCAGGACACGCACAACGCGAGACCCTGATGCTCGCTGCGTGCCCACGAGCGTGCGATTGCGAGCAATGGCGTAGCCAAGGACGAAGTACAAGATGAGGACAGCGACGAGGTAGAAGCTGCTCGGCCGCAACGGCCACGTTTCAGGTACGCGATCGTCGATCTTGCTGTAGCCGAAGCCGCCGACGGCGAACCCGGCCGCCACAAGTAGCGACACTTTGAGGAATTGAAGCGTCGGTGCGGTGAATCGCCCAGCTAAGGACTCGGCGTACTGCCCGCGTATCCACAAAGTGGCGACCGCGACGTAGACGACGAACATCGCCAGCACCACGACGCGCGGGGATTCGGCTTGCGCCACGACGAACAGAACAGTAAGCGCGATGACGAAGGCGATGGTCTGGCCGGCGCTACCCCCAGTTGTCACACGCGCCGGGTCGTCCCGCCGAGCGCGAGCAGGCTCGACGGGGGCAGGTGCGGGGGTGGTGGTCGGTGGCTGGCCTGGCGGCGGTTCATCCGAGCGACCGGCCCGCTCGGACGCCTCCGCCGCCTCCGCCTCTGGGGAATGTTCGTCACCCGCGGCAGATGCCTCAACCGTCGGCGTCGCGACGGGTGGAGCGCCAAATTCCCGGTCGTCCGCACCAACGTCCGAAACGCTCGCCTGAAATGGCTCAGGTTGCTTCTGCGTAGCCGGAACGGGGATTGACTCGAACATGCACCCCCCCGCCCCGTGACCGGCCTCGACGAAGGCCGGGCTGTGGCGTGAGGCTAACGCCAATGACGCGCCGCCAGCATGATCAGTTCTGGGGTTCTTCGCGCGTTCACAAGCCTTGTCCAAGCCGAACACTCAGGCCGGCAGAACAGCTCGCGAAGCCGACTTCACGTCGACGCGTTGGCGTGCGGATCTAAGTTGCACCGCGCTTGCGCTCAGCACATCGATACTTCCCCAGTTGGTAGCTGGCCCTGGTTGCCGAAAGCGCCAATCTAGACGACCGCACTGGCTCGCCGACCCGGCGCCGCCTGCTACGGAGGTTGGAGCGTACGCCGGTCCCTCGCTTGTCGCGATTCGCGCACTGACCGGACGGCATGGCTCGCTCGAGCTGACGGCTGGTACCTGCACGCGGCGGAAGGACGCACCTTCGCTCGCGGCGGTTTGACGCGCTTTGAAGGGACCCAAGGGTCGGGCGTTGCCGACATCCTCTACGACCACTCAGTGTCAATTGAGTGAGTAGACCTCAGTGACCACCGCGGTGATGGGCGAGCTGCTGGAAGTCGTGCTCACATCCTGCTCCTCAGGGAACGAGAACGTGCCGTCCTCCAGCGTCATGATTTCGATGACAGGGCCATCCTCGACGCCTCGCAGTTCGTACGTCATTTCCCAGGAGCCCGTGGTGACGTCCTGGTTGCCTACGTAGGAGGGATCGATCTGCACTGTTACGAGGCACCCAGCCGACCCGAAGCACTCCTTGCTTCGCACTCGCACGCCGAGCTTGATGTTGCGGGGCGCGAGTGCTGCACCCCCGCTCAGAGCGGGCTCGTTGGCCCCAGCGCCTTGGGATGGAATCTCTGACATCAGTGCGTCGACCTGCGCCTCGGCGTCCGAGAGATTGGAAGTGGTGTCTGCCAGGTCGCTCGCGGTCGTCGATAGCTCATCCTCGGTCTGAGCGAGATCGGTCTTGGTGTCCTTCAATTCTTTGGTCAAGGACTTGTACTCGGTCGAGGCAGTGGGGTCGGAGGACGCCTTACCTCCGAAAAACGTGCCTACAAGCACTGCTAGCGCGGCGACCGCGGCCACGACGATCTTCTTGTTCATGCTTCCCCACTGTTGCGTAACTAATGTGCCGCCTAATCCTCGCAACATTTGGACGCCTGCGCTGGCGATTGCTCTCCTTGGCGTTTGGCCGCGCCTGCGCGCGATCGAGCGCGCTTTTTGCGCCGCGCGCCACGACGTGGCCAGTCGGCGCCGGAGGACGGCGTCTGAATTCGTCTCCGCATTCTTGGCTCCGGCCTCGCGGTAGCCGATCGCCTCGATCTCGTCGAGGACGCCGCTCATGATGTCGCTCAGCGGCGCGTAGTCGACGGCCGCCCGTCGGTCGGTGACCTTGTAGACCTCGGCCTGCGCGTGGTCGACGACGTTGTCGATCTCGCCCTCGCCCGCGTAGCCGAGGGCGGCGATGCGGGTGCCGGCCTCGACCAGGCGGCGCAGGATCGCCTTGTCGCGCACGATCTCGGCGTAGTAGCCGGCGTTGGCCGCGATCGGCACGTTGGCCGACAGGGTGTGGAGGTAGGGGGCGCCACCGATGCGCACCAGCTCGCCGCGCTTGACTAGCTCGGCGGCCACCGTGATCGGGTCGGCCGGCTCGCCGCGGCCGTAGAGGTCGATGATCGCGTCGTGGTTCACCTCGTGGGCCGGGCGGTAGTAGTCGACGCCCTTGATCACGTCGACGACCTTGGCTGAACTGGTTCCTCAACCGCCTGGCGGTGGCGGTGGTCGAGACGACAGAGACTCCCGCGGTAAGGGTTCACGCCTCCGCTTGTCGCGGAATGTCACGAAGTCGACGTACGCCTTGACGCCTGACGGAGCACCCAGCAGGACGGCGCTGACGAGCGCCGCGACTCCTGCGAGTACAGCTCCGGTCCCGTCCAGCAACTCGACCACCCCCTTTTGCTCCTGTCATGGGACAACCCTCGGTAAACGCTAGTCACGACCTTCGACATCACTGCCGTCTGAGCATGACCCACGTTGCCGACAGGACACTCGGCGTCTGGTGCTGTCAGTGAATGAGGGCAGCGGGCATGCAGCCCGTGCAGCCCGCGATGTGCGCCTCCCTTGGCCGGGTCGTTGGGCGCGACCCCAGGTCGCGCGCTTCGACCGCAAAAGATGCACCTACTCCCTGTTGAACCAGCATCCTCGACTTAGGCGAGTCGCCGGCGGAGGGAAGGACTACCTCAAGCGTCCTCCCCGACGCGCGCCTCGACTCGATGTGGAAAGGCGGCGAAGTTGAATCACTGCTCTACGCGTCGCGTTCCACGCGGTTGTCCGCAAGCCCGGGAGTCCGCTCATGTGAAGGGAAGTGAAGACCTCTTCCTGTCGATATCAACAAGCGTGCCGAGAATCGAGCCATGTCAGACATTTGGATTGGCGCGGGGGCTGGCCTCGTCGGGGTGGTACTCGGCGGCGCGATCGGCTTGGGTGGCAATATCCTGCAGCATCACTGGCACTTGAAGGACCGCGACGAAGAGGCGCAACAGACCCGACGGGACGAGGTAGGTGCGCGGATGGACCAAAAGGCGCAGGCCATCCTCGAACTGTTAGCTCAGCTCAATTCGCATCTGTCGCGACACATAGTGATTAGCCACACCACGTTGTGGGCAGACGAGGAATCGCGACATGCGGCGCGCTCGGTCTTGAACAGCATCAGCGTCGAGAGTGGTTACCTAACGCAACCACTCCGTGGACACGTGCGCGTAGTGATAAACCTCTTGCCTGACGTCGAACGCCTCGCTGGCGAGCGCTAGGTAGCGGTCTCAGCTCGGAGCGTGGCGTATTCGGCCATCAGGTGGGGTCGTAGGAACCTCGACCGCTACATCCGTGGAGAGCCAGTCCACCCGGAACGCGGCGAGCCAATCGACGGGTACGTTGCCGCATGGGAGGACCTCCAAGAAATGACTATGCACCAGATCGAAGAGGCCGACGCCAGCGCGGCAGCGAGGAGCTTGAGGTCCAAATACTCCTGACCTCGACCTGCAGCCTGGGCAGTCGCTGCGGAGCCGCGGCGGATTGACGCACTCATCGCGGCGGAGGCGGAAGGCAGTCGCCGGAGCGCCTCGCCGTGCTCGATCAACGGGCTATTGGCTTGGAGCCGTGTGGCTAATAGTGTCGCGTGCCGGGCAGGACATACTGGGCTGGACGTCGCTTTGAGTCAAGACTCGCAGAAGCCAGGCCGACATTTATCGAATGGCAGGAGCATCGATGTCCGACACTGAGAAAGAGGCTCTCAGGGAACTCGCTCTCAGCATCGTGCGCGTTCAAAGCAACACTTTCATCAAGGAACTGCTGCGCGAGCACAAAGTCCGCATCGGCGCGACGAAGGCGGACTTCGATGCCAACCTGACCAAGGCGATCGAGGACGGCGTCATCACCCGAGAACACATCGAATCGTGGCTCAACGCCGTCGAGGGCTGGGGTCAACAGCACGTTTACGTGTACAGGCTTGGCCAGGACGTAAAGGCACAGTTTGCGACCCGGACTGCGGCCCGGCAGGCGGTCGAGGACGCCGAACTCGGCGAGTATTGGGACCGATCGACCACCGGCGTTGTCGACTGGCCGGAGGACGAATCGTTCCATTTGGTTGCCATCACCTACGACGACTCCTTGCGCTTCCACTGGCACACCGGCGCGCAGTATTGGATCCGAGGCAGGGACGAGGCGCAACACGACAAACCCAACGAGTGGATCGATGGCTTCGAGTACCAGTTCCGTGCCTACCGGGGCCGCGCCGTGCGCGAAGTCATGCGGTTCGAGATCCGACCCCAGGACGCCATGGCGGCCTTGTTCGTAGCGAGCCCCATCAAGACCGCGGAACACGAAGCCGCGCTGGCAACCGCGATGGAGACAGTCCAGTCCGTGTTCGACTTCGAACTGCTTCGCTCCAAGCCGTTGCTCGTGTCGAAAGTTATCCGCAACTTCGACCAGGCGCTCACCTTCGGCACAGCAGGGGTCGCGGCCACCCCGTCGACCACCCGACTCAAGAGCGGCGCCGCGTACGTCGAGTTCGGCGCCACCGTAACCGACGGAAGCTACTTCGACTCGCCGGACGTCAAGGTCGTTCGCGAGGTGATCCGCAGCGAACAGACCGTTGGCGCGTTCGACGGCACTTCAGCGGCGTTCCGGTTCGGGGACTTTGGTCGCGTCGAACTGTCCGCAGGTGACTTCCGCATCCGCCTCTGGTCGAGCCTGACCGCCGACAGCGTGTGGCACATTCTCCGCACGCTCTACAGATTCCAAACGAACCCGAGGAAGACCCCGAAGGCGGCCAACGATGGCGGATCCTGACTGGGCTGACCTCCGCAGCCGCCATCCGCGACTCCTGGTCGACGAACTCGAATCGGCCTACCAGCGCGGCAGCATCTCGTTCACAACGACGGAGCTCGCCGCGGCCGCCTCCACCGTCGACGTCACCTTCCAGCCAGGGCAGGCACTTGCGCTCCTCGCTGACGCCACCTGGCTATTCGAACACTGGCGCGACGGTGAACGAGATCCGGACTTTCCCGACGAGGAGCCGGAACGGATCCCTGTCTTCGTGTGGAACGCCGGCCCCAGGCGAACTCCTGGCTGGTTGCTCCTCGTGCACGGCATGAACACCAAGGGGCTCTGGCAGGAGCACCTGACCTTCGACATCGGTCTCTGGCAGGGCCAAGCGATCCCGACCTTCGTCTTCAAGTACGGACGTATCGTCCCAGGTGTCATCCTCCCTTGGCGTCGCCGCACCCTCAAACGTCGGCTGCGCGAGAAGATCCTCGAGCTCAGTGAACAGGCGCCCAAGCATTCCGTCCGCAGCGAACCGGACGTCGTTGCTCACAGCTTCGGCACATGGCTCCTCGGGCACGTACTGCTCGACGAAGAAGCCGACCCCAAGGGTTTGAGGATCGGACGTGTCATCCTGACCGGATGCATTCTTCGCCCCGACTTCCCGTGGAAGCGACTGCAGACCAAGGGTCTGGTGGGGGAAGTGCTCAACCACTACGGCACCGCAGACTCCGTGGTCCCGTGGGCTCAGTGGACGATCACGGACTCGGGACCGTCGGGGCGTAGCGGCTTCAACGCCGCCCCAGATGCGGTTGCTGATCTGATCAATGTGATCGCCCCCGAGTTCACGCACTCGGAAGCGCTGTCCGACCGACAGCGATTCACCAGCTATTCGAAGACTTGGCGACCGTTCATGACGAGCCCGGTAGACCAACCCTTCCGTGGCCTCGTGGACACGCGTAGAAAGTCGGCATGGCGTCCGGTTCATTGGCCACTACACAACGGAGTGTTCCCCGTCGTCGGTGCCTTGGCGGTGGTGGCCATGGTCTGGCTGGTGTGGCGCTAGCGCCCTGAGCGTGGGGGCCGTCGCTGGTCTCCGCCGTGCGACCCCCAAAGTCGGTGGTGCCCACAAAACCTTCGCTCATGACGGGGGCACGGCCACTCTGTTACTGAGTCATTCCGAACTGTGGTCGCATTATCCGGCTTGCTCTGGGCAGTCACGGCACGGCGCGTGTCCTGACCCTCCTTCGAGTTCATTGCCTGGCATACGGCGACATCATCGTCATCCGCGTCCTAACGCCGGACGTGTAGCCGACCGCATCGAATGGGTGATAGTCGGTGGGCTGCGTTGCCGCAAGGCAAGCTCGACGGGCCGAGCGGGAACTCGTGATCGTGCGGAGCGGCGTCGCTGGCCGCCTAATGTGAGGTCCGTTGCTCCTACTACCCGAAGTGAGATCACTCGAGATGCCCATCGAGAGCGGGCTAAGGCCGCTGCTTGCGCAGATGGCTGCAACGGCCTCGGTCGATGAGGTGGCAGCCGCCGCGCTGTCCTACGGCCAGACGAGGTACCAAGCCAATACGCCCGCGTCCCAACTCGTCGAGTTCGAGCATGGCCCCGCGACGTACCTGTTCGACCTAGGCTCCCAGACACGCGCGGAGAGGACGGCAGCCGTGGTGGCTCGCCCGACGACCCCGGATGGACCGCGCGACGCGGATTACCAGCGAGGTTTCCCGACTCGCACCGAATGGCACGGGCGGGCGCTGGACCGTGGCCACTTCGTGGCTTTCAGCGGCGGAGGCCTGTTCGGCCCCAACTTGTTCGACCAGGACCGTGCGCTGAACCGGGGGTGGTCAGCCGCCGGCAAGCGTTACCGCGCCTTGGAGAACCGGGCAGTCCGAGCAACTGCCGCAGTGTTAGTAGTCCTCCCGCAGTACACCGACGACAGCGACTTTCCGGCGTTCCTGGACATGGCCGTCATCGACGGCCCGGACGTTGAGGCGGCTCGATTTCGCAATCGCTACGATCTTGCCCCGGATCGGCATGAACTGGTCCTCGACGTGCATCTTGACGGCGCTACCAATGCTCAGATCGGCGGGCTCGGCGAGGAGACAGCAGCGATCTGGATCGAGTCCGAGCTCTGCGGCACGATTGTGGCGCTCGGGGACGCGGAGATGCCGCGCGCGATGGGTAGGCAGGATCTCGACGTCCTCGCGATTGTCGACGATACGCTGGTCGCATTCGAGGTCAAGACCCGCTTCCATTCTCGCTACGCCGGGCGAACCACCCGCACCGGAGACCTGTACCGGCCTCGGTTGCGGCGGGCCAGCGGCCTCGTCGGGCACCGCCAGGGCAGCCAGTCATACGTCGCGAGGCGGCTCAGTGATTACGTAGACACCGATGACGAGGACTATTTGGGTGTTGAGGTCCGCGTCATCGGGGTCGATCTCGTTTGCTTCCTCATTCAGCAGTTCCGCGTCGATGACGGGGGCCGACGAATGACGCCGGTGGCTCCGCCAGCCTCCTGCCGAAAACGAAGCCGAAGCGGCCGTTGACCGAATCCATAAGCACCGTGGTCGTCTCTGAGTACCCGGAGGCCCCGATTAAGGGGGCATGCAACACGGTGCGAGAACGTGTACAAGCCCCTCATCGCTCGGCACGCGGCGATAAGACGCGGGCCGTGATCGTCGATTCACCGTCGACGGGCGTGCTCGCCGCGCTCGCACCCTAGGGCGTGAGCGTGTCTCGCCCGAAGGAAAAGACGCCGACGAGCACGCGCTCTGCAGTACCCCACGGACCACCGATGCACGCACTCATCGCACATGTCAGTGCGTATTGCCCCGATCGCTGCTCGACTGGCGTCGCCCGTTGCTGTCAACAGTCGAGTCGTTCGGCCAAGTCCGTCTGATCCGGGTTGGGCTCGGGACTGGCGGCAAAGGTGCAGTAGAACGCCTTGGTGTTGACGCGGTCTTGATAGGTCTCCCATGCAGTGATGCCAGTGAATGCGGCGGTCGCCACGGCGGCCACAGTGACAGCTTGAAGGAGGAAACTCGGCCTACGCCTGGTGTCCTCCGACCTGGGTGACTTGGGCGGCTTGGCAGATTCGATGACGTCGTCAAAGGCATCCATGACCGCACCATAGGGGCCTGCTCAACGTGCATTCTGGGGACGCGCTGTCGTCGGCATGTGCAGGTCCAGCAGCTGGCGCCGTCAGGCGGCGAAGTGACGCGGGTCCAGCGATGCGCAGATCTGGACCAGGCCCGGACACCGGGGTAGACCTGAACGGGTCCGTGCCTGTCCGTCATCGCTCGGCAGGCTCCATGGTCGAGGGCGGGAGCGGCATCGTGAGACTGGAGCAGCTGTACCGGATTCGCTTCACCTACCCCGAGAGTTGGGCTGTCTCGTTGGAAGGCGGATGGGAGCAACACCTGTTCCTCGCCGAGGGCCGTTGTGAGGGGTCGGTCGTCGGCAGTTTCCGAGGTGCCAACTTTCCGTATCGTCGGACGTCAGCTGGGCCGTTCTGTCCGGATTTCCGTGCCGCCATCGCGACCGATGACGGCGCGGTCATCATGGTTGATCTCCAAGGATACGGCCGCGCCTATCCGGCGGGCCGCCGGCAGATCGTCGGTTCGGTGCGCCACACCAGCGATCGCGATCCTTACCGGCGCCTCAATGACGTCCAGTGCGTCTGCGTGGGCGAGGTCCGCGCACCGGACAACCCGAAGAACAGATCCAATCTCGTGATCGACGTTGCTGAACTCGTTTGGGAACCGATCGCCGAGTGAGCACTCGACACCAACGCGTGCGGACCGGCGATCGCGGCGGTAGGACGCGGGTGAGTGGTCGGTCAGTCGACTGCGCAGTCGCTCAGGTCGGGGCCGCCGCCGTGGGCGTCGAATAGATCGCCGAGGGTGCCGACGTCCGGCACCGCGCCCCCGCTGCCAGGTCCGACAACGTCCGTCTTGCCTGCAGGCAGAGGTCTCCGTCGAGCTCGTCCCTACTCGTCTGATGGAGGGACCCACCCGAGTGGGGCTCCGATGGACGGCTGCTCTGGCTGGTTCACGACGAACGTGCGGCAGCGGCAGCCGATCGGCCACAGCGCCACAATGGGTGCGCAGTCTGCACCGGGGCACCACTTCGTGCGGACCAGGCGGTCGTTCGTTGCGAGACAGTTGCGCCACGGTGGGCCGCGTCGGTCGGAACAGGTACCCCCACGGTGGGATCAGTGGCTCGGGGATGGTCACGAACCACCACGGCGTACGCGAGCCACGATCGAGGTCATTGACCGGCACGAGCAGTTGCCCGGTTCGGTTCGGTTCACCACAGACCGTGCCGGCTACACCGCGGTGCGGGGCTAGGCCCAAGACCTGGCCGGACCGGGACCGGGCCGTCGAAGGGCCAACGGCGCTGGACGCCGGCCGGGCTGTCGCACTCAGGCGATCGGGACCTTGGCGACCGCGCTCGTTCTTCCCTGGAACGCAACCTTGACCTCAGTTTCACCTTTCACGAGGCCATCGGGCACGTCGAAGGTCACCTCGTTGTCGTCGGTGAGCTCGCCTGGCGAGTCCATGCCGCCGATGATCACCCGAACTGTCTTCCAGTCGGCTTCGTCGAGCTCGAGCTTCTTCGGCAGACCCGTCACGGTCAGCTTGGCGTTGTCCGCTCCTGCCGCCGGCGCACGTGTCTGCGTCGCGGTTTGCGACCACCCAAGCACCGTGATCGGCACCAAGCTGATCGGGTACCCGTCCGTCTCGATGTTCGCGGTTGTCACCACGGTCACGGTCGGTGTGGTCTGGGTGGATGTCGCGATTCCCTCAGGTACCTGGATCGTCAGATGGCCGCTGCCGGACGGCTCCTCGAACACCTTGGCGGTCGCGGCGATCCCGGCGACCTTCGCGGACAGGGTCTGCGGCGTCTTCCCATCGGAGTCCTTGACCAGCAGGTTCTCTCCCTTCACGGTCAGGACGTCTCCAGGCTTGATCGCTGATGGGGTGACCGAGGTGATCGTCGGCTTGTTATTGAGTAACGACTTGTTCAGCACGTAGGTGGCGGCGGCTGCGCTGGTCAGGCCGAGCAGGAGGTCAGGAACACGCGGAAGCGTCTGGTTGGTGGCGAAGTAGGCGCCTACGTAGACGAACGCAATCAGGTTGAACACCAGGTACTGGATGTCGACGAGATCGGCGTTCCCGGCGTCGTTAGTGGCAACATCGGCAAGGCTCGGCTGCTGTGCCTCTGTCTTCTGCAGCACGCCGTTGGAAACCTTCGTGGACACGATCCCCTTGGCCACCGCAGCAGTGGCCGCGGGAACGCCGAGAAGGATGAGATACGGGGTCCAGGTGGCTTCCTCGCCCGGGATGCAGAAGTTGGTGGTGCTTTCGCCGCACTGGAAGGTGCTGCCGTCGGTGAGCCCGGCGTAAGCAGCTACCAGGGCGAGGACGAAGCCGAGGAGAAGTGTCCACAGCAGGTACTGGATCTTGGAGGTGGAAGCTCGCTGGTCCGCTCCCTTAACCAGAGCCGGCAGTCCGCTCTTGCCGGCAGTCACGCGCCCAGCAACGTCTGCGAGGACGAGCATGGCGGCGATCGTCAAGATGCCGACCACGATGCTGCGCGCTACGTGAAACCTGTCCGGTGGCACGAACAGCGTGACGCCGACCAGCACGGTGAACATGCCCAGCACACCGAAAACGGCTCCTGTGCCCTTCCAGAAGGAGGACCGTCCTTCGTCGTCCGGTTCGCCGACGAGCTCGAGGGTGGCTTCTGCCTTGTCGGCGGTGTTGGCCTTAGAGGTGAAAATGTGCTTGCCGGCGGTGTTCCTGCCGATAGTGATCTCAACTTTGCCCGCCTGCTCCTCGCCCGCCTCATCCTTGGCGGGCTTGAGCGCTTCCTTCTCGTGTTTCCAGGTGCCATCGATCGCAGCCGCGCCGGCAGCCGCGGTGACGGCGGACAGGGTGACCTTGTCGCCTGCCCGGACGTTGACCTTGTCGCCCGAGTAGCGATTCCCGTTCACGTCGATCTTGACGTTCACTGCCATGCCCGCTCCTCCCCGAGGCGGCCCCTGAGAGTGGGACCGCCGATTACGCGGTCAAATGCAGGTTTACAGCACAATGACGCTCGCGGTCTACGCGCCTTTACGTACTACCGCAGTCACGGGTAGGCCATTGCACTCGCCCTTTGCATGCGCGGGTGATTCGCACCCCGAACGGTGTAAGCGTGAATCTGCAGGTTGCCTCTACTGGCGGCAGAGAGGTCCTGACGCAGGCATGTCTTACTTCGCGCCGAACTCGGCTCAGTGATTGACAAGTCATACGCGGCGGCTCGACGCGGGGCGTCGGCGGCCCTGCCGATGCTTGGCGGACGTCCTAGTGCCGGTGGCGAAGATTCAGGAGGCGGGCGACGGAAGTATGCAAACTAAAGGCCGGAGCACCCGGCGACTGGCTCGCGGCGCGTCCGGGCCAGACGGGACAAGCTCCGCGCGCACTAGAGGTCGGCGGCGGGGTGTCCCTCCTCCGGTGACCCGCAGCGCGGACAGTGATGCTCCCGGTGTTCAGGGGCGCCGAGGAACGAGGTGTGCCATGCGGACCTCGCACTCAGGACCACCACGCCAGCGGTGGCGACCGACGCCAACACGAACCAGAAGTACTCGCCGGCCTGAAGAGCCTCACGCAGGCTGAGTCCCCACCCGAGAAGTACGGCAGCCCACACCATCGCGGGGCCAACTACGTCCGCGACCTTTGGGAACCCGAGCGCCCGAGTCCGGTCGCGAAGGGCGTCCCAGTCCATCGGGTACGCCTCCCGTGGGACGTCCATTTGGTCCTCGTGCATGTGGATGCGAAGGCGCCGGGCGATGCACGTCGTCAGTTCCTGCGCCTTCACAAAACTCAGCGCGAGCAGGGCCGCGTACGGGAGGAGTCCGTAAAGGACGATGCTTGGATCGGAGACCACCACCCCGGCAACAGCAATTTGGTCGGTTGCCGAGAAACTGAGCACCAGGAACCCGGCAGTGACCAGCGCCAACCTGAGCGAATCCTTCTCCGCCCGGCGTTGCGCTTCCCTGATGTTGCCCATCAGCTCCGTTGTCACTTCCCACGGAGTCGGTGAGTCACTCGACATGGGCTGCCTCCTCGAGAGCAGAGTTCGGACCACCAGCATCCTCACCTCCCGACCAGTGAGCAACGCCTGGGCGTGAGACGCCAACGATCAGCTCCAGGGTCGCGAGCCTCGCCAAGGTCTGAGAGTGTCCGCCTGACACCCTCCTGCTCGCCGACCCGCGGGTGAGGGCCGCCCAGACGTTGCTGGGTTCTTTGCGTCTTCGACGACGACGAGTTCGCAATCATCTGCGAGGAAGTGCTCACCGCGCTGGAGCACAGCGAGCGACTGGTCGAGACTTTGAACTTCAACGTCGTCGATGTCGCCGTAAACCGACGCGACCACGAGATCATCTTTCAAGGCGTCCTGTCCGTCACCGACGAGACGATGCGGTTATCGGAGGACGGGTTCCGAGAGCTGGCTCGAACCCACGCCAACGCGATGTCCGGCAAGCGGTTGGACGATTGGCGCAAGCGCCGCGGACGTGGAGCCATGCCCATGCCTCCAGCCGCAGACTGAACGGTCCGCTCACCGTTACCTCACCCGCAATTCGGACGCACCCGACAGGCGGCGAAAAGACGCACGCGCTGCGGTGTCTCCGGACCTGGTGCTGTGGTCCGCAGCAGCCTCAAGTCACCGTGCTTGATCGTCCATGGCGAGCTCCATGGCGAAGTTCGGCAGAGTTGCTCCGCCGCAACTCGACCGACCAGTACCGTTGTTGCACAAACGAGACGGGTCAGTAGGTCGGGGGAACCAGTGGAGGCTCACGCGATTGCCGTAGCAAAGGACGACCTTATCTACGCAGCATTCCCGCAGTACGGAAAGCGCCCCCTGAGGCCTCCTAACGTGGGACTCCACAACGCGCTTGCCCATCCCTCCGGAGCGCAGTTGTGCGGAGCGCAAGTCACCGTAACGGCCGAGCCGGATCGTTCCGATCTGACACCGCACGACGAGTACTGCGTCCTGTGCGTATCGGTCGTACTGGCCTGGTGGCGCCAAGGTGGAGCTGACATCAGCGCGTACTCCGTGTCGTGGTTCGAGCTCAATGGTCGTCAGGTCGCTGCACCAGATGACGTGGCCAATGGGCCGAGTCGGCACTATGAGCAGGTTCGGGCGAAATCGTGGCGCGGTGGTCGGCTTGAGGACCCGAACAGTCCGGCTGCGCTTCGACGGCGGGAACTTGCGGCGGAGTTCGCTGAAGATCAACGGCGCCTGCAGTCCTGAGTCGCCCAGGCCGAGCCACCCGCGCCCGGGCGGGCAAGCGCTGCTTTCTCTGGCCAGCCAACGAATGCTCAAGTGCATCTGTGGACGCAACACCGGCATCAGCGAGTGCTGCCAAAACGCAGCGCTGTCATGCGGCGGAATGGGGCGCCTTCGCGACCGCGGCAAAGCGGCAGATCCGTGCGTAGTGGCCGCTCACGTTCCGCCACTCGAGCAGCAAAGCTGCCTGACGTTCGCATGGACCGACCTACCAGCAGTGACGGACGGGTGGCGCAGACGGCTCGGGCCCCTGTCGCGCAGGACGCCAGCCAGTCTGCGGGTCAGTCGCTTCCCGGTGTAGGTCCAAGGTGCTGCGGGGCCGCCCTGACAAGCGCGGGTGTTGGCGACACGCTCGGCAACCGTGTCCCGCCCGCCCGGTGTCTTGCCGCCCGCCATTGGTCCACAGTGCGGCTCGGCGCCGACATGTCTACTTATGTGAGTAGTGTGACCGAGCTCTTGTCAAGTAAACCTGTACATTTTTCCGACCGTTGTGACACACTATGAGGGCAGCGCCGGCCCAAACTCTCACAGTCGGCGCTGTAATCGACTGGAGGCAGAGACATGAGCACGATGGCTCACGATCGTCACGTCAGTGGCGTCATGAACGCAGTGTCGCGCGTCGCGTCGCGTGTGTCCGTGACCGTTCCTGCGTCGTCGAGCATGCGCGCCGCCGTCCTTGCTGACTTTCGGAGGGTCCACGGCCTCGACCTGTCAGACGACGATCGGGCTGCGAAGGTCCGCGCGAAGCTTTCTTGACAGAGACGCGCCTGGAGTGGACAGACGCTCACTACAGGCATCGTAAGGCCCTGCAACGATTCTGCTGCACTTCGGAGCCGTTGCGAATGGAACTCTCCCCAGTCGGGGCCACGCCAGTCCATCCCGCGATGTGGGAGTGGTCGGTGCAGGAGTCGATCCGTGACCTTCGTGTCCCGATGAAGCATCGCTGGATCACGCGCATTGGGCTCACGCCCGAGCGGAACGCAGGCGCGTTTCAGCTCTCGCAGGAGATTGACGCTGGGCAGCACTACGACCTCGTGTTCGGTGCTGTCGCCCTCGAGCTGCAAGGCCGGCGACTGTTCATCGGCGACGAAATGATTGAGGACACCGTCGAGGT
Organism: Nocardioides cavernae; assembly: GCF_016907475.1. Classification (NCBI taxonomy): domain Bacteria; kingdom Bacillati; phylum Actinomycetota; class Actinomycetes; order Propionibacteriales; family Nocardioidaceae; genus Nocardioides; species Nocardioides cavernae. Next base: position 327,087 of record NZ_JAFBCA010000001.1, read on the forward strand.
CATCACGAGTCGTTGCATCGAGCTCGGGGCGACCGGCACGATTCGACTGACTACCAAGGTCCACCAGCGCAACGGCAACAGCCAGAAGATGGTGCACCGCAACAAGTTTCGGAACCTCGGGTCACTTGAGGACGATGACTATGACGACTGGGAGCGGGAGCTAGCCCTTCCGGAGCTAGAGCCCGACGACCAGTAGTCCTCACTGAAGGACACAACCACCCCTGGCGCAACCTTCGCCGGGGGTGGTTCCGCGTGGGTCGTCAACTGGCGTGGAGACGGTGCACGTTGCTTTCGGGAGTCTCTTCGCTCAACTGTGCAGCGAACTCTGCGACAGACCCAGGCTGCTGGCGCTCCAAAAACCGCACCACGCCGCATCTGCTCCCAGGCGTCGCGCCGCAACTGTTTGCGGGTAGTCACCGCGATGACCAGACCCCCCACGTCGAGCGGTCCTGATCGATAATGAGGTACCCCATCGGCCGCACGGTCGACTGTCGTCTTTTGGATAGTCCTGGTGCCACTCCGCCCACGCAAATAAGACGGTGGTGTGTACTTGTTTGTGCTGAGCAAAAGCACTTCCTCACCCCGGTCAGCACGGGTTCCGCGAACTAGGGACAGCAACCCGCGACGCACCTAGGCTGACCAGGAACGACACGCGTAGAAAGACGGAATCGAGCATGCGACTCAGCGTGGCCAGATCGCACCTCATAGCCCTAGTTGGGACTGTGATCCTCGGCGGCTGCTCCTCGTCCATCTCTTGGGACGAGGCCGCCGCGAAGGTCGGAGACGACGCCGAGGTGTGCGGCGCGCTGCGAAGTGTGTCCTTCGATTCCGACTCCGAGGCAACGTTCTTCAACCTTGGCAGGGACTACCCGGACCCCGACCGCTTCACAATCGTGGTCTGGTCTTCTGAGCCGGACTTGGCAGAGTCCTATCAGTGGGCTACCGAGGCGCCAGCGCCCACGATTTGCGCCGAAGGAACGGTTTCGTCATACAAGGGTGTTGCTCAGATCGAGCTGGATTCCGATGACAACATCGCGATCCAACCAAACCCCGAGGATGGACCGGACATCAGCGATGAGATTCCCGGCCCATACTGAGGTCGTGTGCGCGGCACAGCTGGGCGCAGGGCTTTAAACGCTTGGGCGGGCCTCAGCGGGTGCTCAGCGTGCGCGACGGCCGGCGCTGGCATCGGACTGGACCACGCCGAGCTCCCGAAGGAAAGCGAAGCGGCGCAGACCAACACACGCGGGCGCGCCCAGCGTTTCATGAGAGCCGAGCCACGCGTACTGGCCAAGTCGCTTCAGCGCATCAAGATGCGACCCGCGCGGGGGGTGCGTTACGCACCATAAGCGCGGCGGAGTGACGCGAGTTCAGCGATCAGTAGAAGTAGAGCGAACCCCGATCCATCCTGAGCGGTGACATCGATGAACTCACGGCCGACTGCCTGAGTCCAATGGGGAGACGATCGCGACTTAGGCGTCACTAGGCTGCGCGGGTGATCACGGAACACGTCCCCACCGATTGGCGAGACCTGCAGCGCGCAGTTGGGGACGTACTGGAGGAATGTGGCTTCCTGGTCAAGGTAGAGCACGTCCTGCAAACCGTACGTGGCGCTACTGAGGTCGATGTCTACGCGGAGGAGGTGATTCGTGGACGTAAGAGCATCGTTCTTTGCGAGTGCAAGCACTGGAAGGCTCGTGTTCCCCAGAACGTCGTTCACGGGTTTCGAACAACGATGGCTGATACCGGCGCAAACATCGGCTACATCGTCGGCTCCTCCGGTTTCCAAGCAGGTGCCTTCGCTGCGGTCGAATCAACCAACGTCAAACTTCTGACCTGGACGGAGTTTCAGGCGGAGTTTGAACACCAGTGGATCGATGCGCACTTCGTGCCCCAGGTTGGCAAGCGCTTCGACGAGTTTCTCCGTTGGACTGAACCGCTCCCACCGACCGCCGGACGCCCACTCACATCCAGCGAGGCACAGCAGTTCTGGGAGCTCTGGCGCAGTTTCCAGCCGCTCGTTGCGTTGCTTATGCCATTTGCTCCTTGGATGAGGCTGATGGGCCACGACCTCGAGTACCCAAGCCTGCCGCTCAGGGGCGACAAGTTCGCAGTCCTGCCCAAGGACGTGCTTCAGGCGCGGGGATATCGTGAATTGTTCGATCGTGTCGACGTGCATGCGAGGGCTGCGGTCGCTGCTCTGAAGGCGGCTGCCTACGCCGGATGACTGAGCGAGCGTGACTACGCGGCGGATTGACGCGCTACCCGCCCGCAGGCGCACTGGCATGGCCTAGTGCTTGCTGCGTGTGACGAGGGACGGACGACCCTTCAGGGCTGGATGATCTTGAGCTCAGCGGGCGGTGCGCAGCATCGCCGTGACAGCTGCCTGGCGCTTGTCCACGGGCAGGCTCCGCAAGCCGGTCATTCGTGTGCTCTCAGCCGAGCGGACCATGAGGCCCTTCTTGGGAGCGGACACAGTGGACCCCTTGCGAGTCACGCGCAGGTGCTTCTTCCTCGCCATGTGTGCTCCTCCAGCCGTGCACCCAGTGGTGCGAGATCGATTCTACCTGTGCAGTGAAGGTTAGGTGCGACCACCGACAGCGCGGATCCGAATGCCGATCGCGACGATGAGGAGCAACAGTTGGCCTGCTAGCAAGGCTCTCAGCGTCCACTCGAAGGCGTATTGGTCAAGTCCCAGGACGAGCGCTGCCGCTGTCGCAAGCAGGACGGTCGCGACCGCGAAGTTCACGAGCCGGGGAGCGAGCAAAAGGCGGGATACCAACGGATGCTCGGGACCTCTGGCCACGAGCGCGATCAGGACGGCTGGAACGGCGAGCATCACCGCTGCGACGGCGGCTGCTCGATCGGCTTCTTTCACCGCGTCGAAGAGCCGGTCGGTCCAGATACAACCTGCACCGAGGAGCAACGAAGCAGCGATCGCGCCTGCGACAGTTTGGTTGACAAGCCCCGCGGCGGCAGGGCGCAACTCCAGGTCGGCGAAGGACAAAGACCCAAGCGGCGTTTTCTCGCCGCTGATGTGCGCCGTCGGCCCCGTCGCCGGCGAGATAAGGACTTCCCGCGTGACCAACTCCCCCTTGTCATCTGTGTCGGAGACTCGGGCGGTGAGACCAGCGATTGCCAAACCCGGCGGGGCGTGGATCTCAACGTGCCAACTGGCAACACTGGACCACGCAGCCCCCTCGAACCGATAACCGTGAACTGTGGCTAGGGCATTGAACTGCTCGCCTTCACCGATGTCGCCCTCATGCTGCAGCTTCACCAGCGAGCGTGAGCCGACAGAGTCGGTGGGCACCTCAACGACCAATAGGAAGTTCGCCGCGAGATCGCTGGCGATAGCCATCAAGCTCGCACCGCCGTCGCCTGCTTTCGAAAGAGTTCGACTCAGGCGCTGCAGATCCGGGTAGGCGGCTTCGGCGTCCGTGGCGAACACGATTCTGTGCAGGGTCAACTCCTCGCGATCAGTTAGGTCGCGGCCGAGGAGCCCGGTCAGGTAGGAGGTCAGAGCGGCCTGCGCGAGGCGGCCGTTGTCGTCTCTTCCCCATACGGAAAGGGCCGTCCCGCTGGCATCGGTAACGTCGAGGCGTTTCAAGGACTGTTTTCGCATTGTGGCAAGAGGCACAGCTGTCCGGCCCCTGCTCGCAGGTATGGCGAGCGACCGGTCGATTGTGAAATCCCACGAAATTCTCTGACGCGTCTCGCCGTGCTCTTCAAGTGAGTAGGTCTCAACTCGTCGGTGAGTCCAGTCCTGCTGAGTGCTGATCAGTTCGAGTGCTTTGCGTCCGTCAGACCATCCGGACCGGACCCGCTCAAGATGGGTACTGCCATCGCTCGATGGCTCCGCTTGAAGCCAATCGCGTAAGGACGCTCGCAGTCGTTGACCTACCGCGTCCAGTGCAGACACAGACTCATCCTCCCGATTCACCATCTGGAACTGCCGCTCGCACCGTAATCGGTGAGAACCAACCAACCGAGGTCGACTCGCAGTGAGGTCTCCGAGGCGACAGCGGCTCATGACCGCGACAAGCGGGGGACAGACGCAGGGGACGGCCGCGCTCCCTAGTCAAACAGGAGCGCGGCCGCGCTGATATCAGCCCTTACCCAGGGTGCTACCGGCCTTCGACTTTGCGCCCTTGGATGATCCGTTGGACGCGAGAGTCTTGCCCGCCTTCGACAGCGCGGCCTTGCTCGGCTTTCCAGCCATGTCGTCACCTCCTCTCAGCGTCAGCGTGGGTGGAGCCACCGAAAGTCCGGTGTTCCGGGCCATGGGCTCACCCCTTTCGTCCTCGCGCGTTCGCCGCTCGTCAGGCGTACCGGTAGGTCATCGTGATCTTGGGGTCGGCCTGAAACGCCCAGCCGTAGGCCTGCTGGGCGCCGAGGGTCACGGGCTGGTCGCTTCCGGCGACCAGGTTCGGCTGCACCTGGTTGGGGAGCGCCTCGACGAGGGGCGGCTGGATGGCCGCGGCGAAGTCGAGCGGGAACACCACCGTCACACCCAGGCGGACGTTCGCTACGGGTGCGAGCGAGAGTTGCGGGGCGTACATGGTGAAGCGGTACTGACGGGGGTCACCATCGACCGGCGTGAGCTTTTCACTGGCGTGGATACGGAGAACGTGCTGACCAGCCGGGAGCCTGATGTCCGCGACCTTGTAGTTGGCGGCGTGCTCGATGAGCTGGTCCCGCTCGTCGAGTGCGGGGTCGAGCACGATGCCGGCCTTGTCCAGGACCGGCTTGATGATGCTGGCCTCCCCCTTGTTGATGCGCTTGAAGTTCTCCACGTTCTTGAAGTCCTGGTCAGTCGCGGATACGACACGGACGATCGCGGAGGTGCCGCTCTCCACCTGGCCGGCGAGCACCAAGCGGTACTCAGCCTCTAGTGGTACCTGCACTGTCGCCGTGATGGTGCTGTTGACGACGTCGTAGGCGTCGCCGTTGTAGCCGTAGCTCGGCGCCACGGACTCGACGTCGACATTCATGGCCTGACGCAGGACGGCAAGGTCGGTGGTGATGGGGGTGGTCATGGTGATCCTCGATTCGTTGTACCGGTTGACCGGCGGCATGAGCGCTGCGTGCTCATCCGTTTCATTGAGATCAATGAAACGGGATACCTGCACAGTTGTCAAGCGGCCCTTGCGCGTCGCACCTGCTACGGGGGGCTGCGGCGCTCACACTGTGCGGATGGAGCTGATGCTGGTGGGCGAGGCGCCCCTGGCGACCGCGGCTCACCTTGGCTTCCACACGGGGTCGACATCGCTAACCATCGATGCGACGCAACTCGCGTTTGCATGTCCGCTCGACCTTGCGGGCATGGTGGCCACCGCACACGCCGTCTCTGAAGCTTCCGTGCCCGTGACGCTGCGTCTGCCGCGTGACGCCGGGGTTGCTTCCTACCTCCAGAGGCTGGACGTGCTCCGCCACATGCCTTCGCGGACCAGGATCGTCGGCCGCGTGCCGCCCGAGGTCCGCACCAATCAAGGACATCGCCTCCTCGAAGTCACGCGCCTGACGCCGGACAACGAGGACGACGTTGCCGAGCGAGTCGGTCGCCTCGTGACGACCTACTTCCGAGGTGCCGACGCCGGCGCGGGGCGCCGTGCCTACGCCGCCTGCGGGGAACTCCTGGCCAATGCAACGGAACATGGGGCCAGTTCCTCAGGATCCTTTGTGGCCGTTCAGGCCTACTCCGGACAGTCAGGCGGCGGTGCGCGCTTGGAGATGGCCGTCTGCGACACCGGAGTTGGCGTCCTTGACCACCTGCGCCAGAACCCGCGATATGCGCACCTCACTAACGACGAGTCCGCGCTCGGGAAGGCCGTACGCAGAGGTGTCAGCGGCGTCAGCGATGACCGTGGAAACGGGCTTCACGACCTTGTCGAGTTCAGCCGGCGCCACGGGACCACGCGTCTTCAGATCCGCTCTGGAAGCGCAGAGATCTCGGTTCTCGGGACGCCACAGGGTGTGACGCACGAGGTCCGCCCACGCATCGACCGGACGCCTGGAACTTGGGCGTGGCTTACTCACCATCTAGGTGCGGACAGTGCCAGTATGGTTCAATCCGGACAATGAAACGGGAGAAGCGATGACTGAACAAGTGACGTTCAGTGTGAACCAACTCGCCGAGTTCCCCGCCTCGCGGGCTCAGGGACGAGAGGGCCGAGCAAGGCTGGACGACCTCCTTGCCGACAGTCGCGGTCTCGATCTGACGATCGACTTCGCCGGCGTGACAGCCATGACCATCAGCTTCGCCGACGAGTTTCTCGGCAAGTTCCTTGCCACGTTGGACGCCGCAAGCCACGACATGACGGTTTGCGTCTCTGGATTAAACGCGGAGAACGCCGAGACAGTAGAGGTCTGTTTGGAGCGTCGTGATCGACCCGTCGTGGTCGCTAATGATGCTGGTCATCTCGAGCTCGTGGGTGACGTGTTGCTCCAAGAGACGTACCGTGCGGCCGCGACGCGCGGGAGTGTCAGAGCTGCTGACCTTGCAGAAGCGCTGTCCATCTCTCCCCAAAACGTCAACAACCGACTCAAGCGCCTCGTCGCAGTCGGCGCTTTGCGCAAAATGCGTAACGTTGGCGCGGCGAGAGGCGGCAAGGAGTTCCTGTACTCCGCTGCGGCGCCTGGCAGGCGCAACTCATCCGTTGCCTGATCGTTGAGCCTGGACACACGCTCCGACGCTGGCCGCGCGACCCAACACCCGGGTGGCGGGGGATAGGCGACTCCACATCAATTCCCCGGCGGTGGCGGGCGCAACTCAGGTAGGCGTTCCCCGGCGGTGGTTGAGACTTGCCTTTCGAACGTAGCCCCGATCAATGAGAGGTGCCCCATTCTGGGCGAAATGCGCTGCTCGAGTCGGGGCGCCCTGAGTGTCAACCACAGGGCGCCCCTCGGTTGGTCCTCGACCTGCTCACCTTCGAGGTGTCGCACCGTTTCCACCGGATCTCGGCCTGCGTATCGCCGAGCCACGACAGTCACGTCCCCATGTCGTCCGAGTCGCGTTCAACAGGGTGCTGGTCTGAGGTGTAGTCGCTCGGTCCAGCCTCATGATCGGCGGGTGGAGCTTCGCCAGGTGACCCACCGGTGCCTGGAGTGGGCGAGGCGGCCGGCTCAGGTTCGGATTTGTCATCGACCGCTGCGCGGATGGCTTCCGGATCAGCTAGTCGTGCGCCTTCGTCCCCCTCCAACCTGATGGCCATCCGGTCCCAGAGGTCGCGAGTCATGCCCGGCTGCTTGGTCGCGATCGTCATCAAGGCGGCGACGGCGTTGATTGAGTAGGCGGCCTTATGGTGACCCTTGCCTCCCCAGAGGTCGGCCAGTGCCCGCAGAACCCCGTAGGGAAGCCCAGCCTTCTCCAGCAGTCGCCGGTCCTCGACCGAGGTGTCCTTCCAGCCGTAGTCAGCGGACGGCACCCATTCAGCCAAGACGACCTCGTCGTTGCGTGCCCACACCCATCCAGAATGTGCGTGCAACCCTCCGATGCTGTCGGAGCCCTGGCGGTCCTCGAGCTGCTTTCGCAGCGAGTGAGCCCCGCGCAGGGACGATGGCACGTCGGCGATGTGGCCGCTCCTGAAGTGGACCCGCACCTCACCGTGGATCCATCGCGTCAGAGCTACGGGCTCGTTCGGGTCTCTCGGCACAGCAGGCCTCCTCGCTGCTTGACGGCGCGTATGCAAAAGTCGGCAAATGACGAATGCCCCTCCGGCACGGAGGGGCATTGCCCGCAAACCGGGCTTGAACACACACTACGGCGAGCAGCGGGGCCAGGCCATACCCGTCTTCATCGATCTCGTGTCTCGGCTCAATCGGTAGGCACAGAATCAACGTCAACGATCTCCGCGATGATCGGCTGCAGCCGCTCCATCATTGCTTTCTGGCGCCACTCGACCAGTGGCCCGAAGGCGAACAGCCACACGATCACGAGGCCCGTCGACGCTGCGATGGACTTGCGCACGCCGCGACTCGCAGTGGCGCGCCAGACCCACAGCTCCCACTCCATGACGCCCCTCTTTCTGTCGGAGGCTGAGCATGGCAGGGGCCACCGACAGCGCCGCGGCCAGACGAGGCGGACATTCGTCAGGAACGACTGTCCCAGCGTTCGCGCGTGGCGGCGTACCGAGTCGGGACCCCTGCCGACTTCACCAGCTTCGACAGTGTGTCGGCACTGAGGTTGTGCGTCGTCATGATCCGACTGACTGGGACGCTGCGGTCGAGGTAGTCGGCGATGATCGCGTCCCGTGCACTCAGGTCGAGGTCAGCCAATGAGCGGTGGCGCCGTGCGCGCCTCTTGGGCGGAGCCGCGGGCTCACAATTGGTCGTGACGATGGGCGCGCCGATCGCCTGCCATGCGTCGACACGTGTGACCCACTGGTCGAATCGCGCTGGCCAGCGAACTCCGACCACGTCCAACCGACATTCCAAGCACAGGTAGCCGGCGGCCTCGCGGAAGCGGACAGGTACGCGCCAGATGCCCTCGCAGTGAGGGCAGGGCGACAGGACCGGTTGGCCGCCGTCCCAGCTCCATGCGCCGGCCTTGTGCGGATCATCGCTCAGCCGACGGCGGAGGTTCGTGAGTTGCTTACGCGTGTACGAGACCGAACGGCTGGGCACGATCGACGCAATCATGAGGTCGACCTCGATGACAGCTTCACCCGGATCGAGCCATCGGGGGGTCCCCCGGTTCGCGTGCACTTCCGCCATGCGCTCGGCCAGGAGGGCAACGTCGCCGAAGTCAGCCCTGAATGTTTCGTCCGCGGCTAGGTCCTCGACCGTCGCGATGGCTGCCCCGGCCTCGGCTTGCGCCGGCGTGGGGAAGAGGGCAGCCATTCCGAGGCGGAGCAAAGGCCCGTCTTCACATGTGCGGAGCGCGAATGCCTCTGCGTTCGCCCCGAGTGCCCTGAGGGCTAGTGTCACGCCGACCCTTTCGCGACTTCCTCGCGGATACGCCGCCGGCAGGTCGCCCGCCCGGAGTCGAACTAGACCATCCAGCGTCGTCGCTGCCGACTCCGCCGCCGCGCCCAACTCGTATGCGCCTCCGAACGGGACCGAGCGAGCGCCGACGCTCGTCTCAAGGATGATCTCGCCCGTGAACGTCACCGATCGTCCACGCAGCCGGTCGCGTTTGATCGCCTCGATCTGGAAGTCGAGCGATCGGATTGCTTGACCCAGGCGTTGCCGATAGGCGTTCGTCCGCGGGTTGTGTAGGCCGTCGAGAATCGCCTGGAGGTCATCGACGCTGACACCCGAGTCACTCACGCGTAGACCGTCGAACTGGTCGGACAGGTCGCGCCGCTGTGCCAGAAGAGCAGCGGCCTCGAACTGCAGACGTTCGATGTCCTTCATGGCCTCGATCCGCATCAGGCTGGGCATCACCGCCTCGCCGGTCTCGGGGTCCTCGGCGTAGATGTCCTCCTGCTTTCGCGCGATCCGGCGCTCCAGCACGCCGACCTTGTGGTCAAGATCGCCCAACTGAGCTGCCAGCTCCGCATTCTCTTCGTCCATGGACTGGTGGCCGATAGCAGCGAGCAGGGGACGACCGTTCGCGGCCAGAAGACTTTCGACGATCCCGGTCGTCAGGACTTCATCCGGAACCAATGGCACGAACAGGCCGCCGCGAAGCGCTGGGTCACCTGCGGGAAGGGGGCTGTCGAGGAGGACAGGCCACCGGACCGCTTGCCGCTCCTTGGGCCTTCGCGGCGTCCCGAGTTGTCCGGAGACGCCGTTGACCGTGACCGGCATCCCCGTCCACGACCACGCCGTGCGTGTCGATGCGGCCCGTTTCCGGTCACGCAGGTACCTGCGGATCCGCTCGAAGTCAGCGGGCTCGGCCCACCGTCCTGAGGGAGGGAAGCAATTGGCGATCTCGATCGGGTCCACGTCGGGAGAGATGGAGCGAACGAGGATGCCCGTCTCGTAGAAGTCCAGGTTCTCGATGATGGACCGGGACCAACTCGAGACGTAGTCCCACGAGATCCCCGTGACTGGTTTGGATGGTCCTCCGTAATAGGCCCGCGCGCCTTGACCTTCGCTGAGGCGCAGCGTCTCGGTGCTGTAGCCGCGAGCGATGAGGCTTGGCCACAGCTCGCGTAGACCCTTGCCTGGCTTCCCAAGTTCACTGAGCAGCCATTGAATGGTGGCCGCCTGATCGGCGAGACAGGCATTAGGCAGAACCACATCAGGAACGCCCCGGGGCTTGCCGGCGACCGGGTCTTCCTCGGGGTAGAGGTCGGGTGAGTCGATGGCGAGGGTCCATCGCTTGCTGCCATGGGGTTGGTACCGGTAGGTGCCGGGCGGGCAGGCGCTGTGGAGCGCGTATGGGACGCGATAGTGCTCCATCCCCGCACCTGTGTGCTCGCGCTGGCTTGCGAGGCGCTTCAGGATGAAGCCGTCAGCCTCTTGGGTGCTGCCCGTCGCCTCGACGAAGCGGACGATGTCTTGGACCGCGGCTAGATCCCAGCGACCGCGCTTGCCGTCGCCGACCCAGATGGGCCGCTGGCTCTCCAGGTGGCGCAACCGGTGCAGGAGCGTTCCGATGGCCCAGTACTCACGTGCCATCCGATCGGGGCGCTTGAAGTACAACGCTCCGAGTGCCAGGTCTGGTGTCTTGGCGAGCAGGTCCAGCCATTGCACATGGGGCTGCTGAAAGTCCGCCGTCATCTTCTTGCCTGAGCCGGCCGACACGCTGAGAACGACGCCGTGCTCACGTAGGTCGATCAGAAGGAAGCGGTTACTGAACTTCCGTCCGTTAACGTCCTTCGACTCAACCACGATGCCGTGCTTCATGAGCGCGTCTGCGATGAAGTCGCGTGACGGCAGGATCGGGCGAACGTCCAGCCCATGGTTCTCGGCGAGGAAGGTCGCTGCGAGATGTAGGTCGTCAGCAGCGTCGTAGGCACCCACGCGGCTGCTGTCCTTGCTGTTTCGTCCGCAGAGCAACATCGGGAAGTTGGTGCTCACAGCATCATGCAGAGCAGTGTCGAATCGTTCCCGCCACACGATCGAGCCGCTGGCGCTCCACGCGGGTGCCCCCAGCCAAACTGACGGAACTGACTCGACCGCGTGGAACTTCTTGGCGGCACTCATGAAGTTGGTTCGGCTACGTCGGCGCCACACGGCGTATCTGCAATGAAGTTCTGAGTCGACTCAGCAGACGCGGGGACTCGACACCAGCAACTTTCATCCAGCGTCAGCTTCACCTGTGCCGAGTCGCCGCGGCCTTCGGGAGTGACCGACTGAGCGAAGAGACGAGGGGCGCAACACGTGGACATCCAACCTCCTGGGTTCATGGTTGGAGACGTCATCGGCGGACCAACGCCGCGACTTGACTCCCCACCAGGCCCAGGTGTGCAGGCGCCTTGCACATACCGATACCTCGAGTGAGCGATGGGCATCCGGCCCACGACGATCCGCGCAGGAGGCTCCATGCAGTCCCGATCCGGCAGCACTGCCACGTACACGCATCGTGAGATCCACACGATCGACAGCGCTAGGGCACGGATCGAAGTGACCCTAGAGGCCGGGACGATCCACGTCGCTGTCGATGACTACAGCGGTCAGGGACCGTTGGAGTACATCGAGCCGGATCAGGACGTGACTGATTGCTCGTGTCAGGGCTCGACAGACCTGGAGTTGGACGACGCCTACGAGGATGGCTTTGCCGCCGCCGTACACGTCATCCACCGCCAGATGCCCGGGCACTGGGGTCCTTCGAACCTCTGCTACGACGAGCCGTGTGCAACTGCGTGGGGGCAAGCGAGCCTGGGGTCAGCGCGAGCTCGGGGATGAAGCCGCTTCATGCAGGTCGTCATCATGTATCGACCCACAACGCACATCTCGCCCCGTGGGCGAGCACGGCGCGCCTAGCTGGTTAGGACGACGGGCACCGCCATCCTGTCGCCCTCGACCAAGGGCGCCTGACCGGGCCCGCGTCACGCTCGCGTACGTCGAGGAGGTCCGGATCCACGTGCGCGCGGACCCCGGCTCCCTGCCTGGAGATCGTCAAGTTTGGCGCGCAACTGACCACGGGCTCGACCCGCCACCAGGTTCTCATCGGGCCACCCACCCCCCGTCGACAACCAGCGTGTGCCCCGTGACGTAGCTGGAAGCGTCGGAAGCCAGAAACAACATCGCGCCGTCGAGCTCGGACACAGAACCCGCGCGTCCCATCGGCGTCCGCGCCTCGACCCAGGACCGACCGTCGTCAGTGTCCAAGTACCAGGCGTTCATCTCGGTCCTGATCCAGCCGGGAGCGATTGCATTCACTCGCACACCGTCCGGTGCCCACCTCACGGCCAGCTCCCGGGTCAGGCTTACGACTGCACCCTTCGTTGCGATGTAGGACGGGGTGTCGATGCCTTCGCCCGCGACGAGGCCACTGATCGAAGACATGTTGATGATGGCCCCGCGGCCCTGTTTCAGCATCTGCACGGCAGCGGCGCGAGCGCCCGCGTAGACGCCAATGAGATTAACGGCCACGACATCTTGGAAGCCGGCGACTGTCTCGAGGTCCCCTTCATCCGGTGGAGCTACTCCGGCGTTGTTGATCATCACGTCGATCCGACCGTGATGCTTGACCACGTCGCTCAGGAGTCGCTCGACCTCCTGTGGTTCGGACACGTCGCATGGCATGGCGATGACGTCGCCCCCACGTTGGCTCAACTCGACGGCCAGGCTCTCCAGACGATCCTGGCGGCGGGCTGCCACGACCACACGTGCACCCGCGTCAGCGAGGACGGCTGCATACCTCGCTCCGATGCCAGACGACGCTCCTGTGACGACCGCTACTCGGCCATCGACCGAGAACAAGTCGTGGATATGTCTGCTCGCAGCAGGCCCCACGATGTTCAACTGCCCATCGTCCTCGACGAGGCTTGCACCTCGGCTATGGACGCTTCGTCAAGGATGCGCCCGTTAAGACCGTCGGGGAGCTCCGAAGTGGGCCAGTCGATGTAGCCGGAGTCCTCGCCGCTGTACCAAAACTTCTTCTCCGGCGTCGGCGCCCACGGGACCCCGTGCGCGATCCGATCGACCAAGTCGGGGTTGGCCAGGAACGGCCGACCGAACGCGACCAGATCGGCAAGTCCAGAAGCCAAGGCGGCCTCACCGCGATTAACGTCGTACTGATGAGCGACGATGAGGGGGCCGGTGAAGCGCTCGCGCAGGTCTGCGCGGAACTCCTCTGACAGCGGCTCGAGGTCGTCGGCCAGGCTGTCGGCCTCGGCAACGTGGAGGTAAGCGATGCCCTTGCCTTCCAACACAGAGGCCGCCAACAACGTGGTCGTCTCCATCTCGGGATCCGCTCCGTCGGCGTAGCCGATCCGCGGGCTCAGTCTCACCCCGACCCGCTTGGCCCCGATCGCGTCGACGACTGCGTCGACCACCTCGGACAGGAATCGGCACCGCGCCGTGGGCGAGCCGCCGTAGTCGTCCTGCCGCTTGTTGGTCGTGCTGCGCAGGAACTGGTCGATGAGGTAGCCATTTGCGCCGTGCAGCTCGACGCCGTCGAACCCCGCACGTACCGCGCGCACGGCCGCATCCCGGTGTTCGTTGACGACCTGCCGGATGTCGCTCACCGTCATCTCGCGGGCCTCGTCACACGGCACCGCGCCCTTCCACCCGTCGGAGCGGACGGCCCAGACGCGAGCCGGCGCAGTCTGCTGGCTTGGCGCGAGTGGTACGTCGCCACATGTCTCGCGGCTGGCCAACCGACCGACATGCCAGTGCTGCATGAAGATGCACCCGCCGCGGCTGTGGACGGCGTCGGCCACGTCGGCCCAAGCCGCCTCCTGCTGATCGGTGTAGCACCCTGGCGTCTGTCCGAAGCCCTTGCCATGTAGCGAGATGTTGGTCGCCTCGGTGACAACGAGCCCTGCACCAGCTCGTTGGCTGTAGTAGGTCGCCGCTTCCGGCGAGGGAATCCCGTCCGGCTCGCTGGCGCGTGCCCTCGTCATCGGAGCCATCACCACGCGGTTCTCAAGTTCAATGCCACCACGCAAGGTGTACGGCTTCAGCAGAAGCCGCTCGGCACTCTCTGTTGCCGCCACCGCTTTGCTCACAGGTACTTCTGCAGCCAGTCGAGGCAGACGCGCGCCGCGAGCTTGGTCTTCTCCGGGTCGCGGTAGAGCCCGTGGTGGTCTGTCCCCTTCACGACGTGCAGGGCCTTGTCGGGCGTCGGGATGGCGTTGTACGTGCGGGTCTCAAGGTCCGACCAGGTGAAGTCGTCGTTGTCTGCCAGCACGAGGAGGGTCGGGGTGTCCACCAGTTCACGCACGTGGGGCTCGACGGAGTACTCCATGAGCATCTCGGTGGAGGCGACCGTGTTGCGGTTCTCGTAGTTGGGCGCCTCGGTCTCCTTGAGCATCTGGAAGAGCGGCGGGCTGCCGGGGAACGGCCAGGTGCAGAGCTCGGACTCGGGGGTGGTGGACGAGTGCTTCATGTACTCGTGCTCACCGGTCGCGAACCGCTTCCGCCGGCTCTCGACGATGGCCGAGCGCAGACGCCGGAAGCCCATCGTGCCGTGGGCGCGCCTCATGGTCTCCAGACCGTCGACCACCGGGACGATCGAGATGACGACCTTGGCGCGGCTGTCGATCGCGCCCACGATCATCGAATGGCCACCGCTGTAGGAGATGCCCCACACCGCGATGCGCGTGGAGTCGATCGCGTCGAGGGTCTCCACGTAGCTGATGGCGTTTCGGTAGTCCTCGACCTGACCGTGCGGGTCGAGGTGCTGGCGAGGCGCGCCCTCGCTGCCTCCGAACCCGCGATAGTCGAAAATCAGGGAGGCGTAGCCCGCTGCGGCGAAGATCTCGGCGTACCTCGGCTGCACGAGCTCCTTGACGTAGCACCAGCCGCCGGCCATGACCACGACGGGGAAAGGGCCGTCGCCCTCCGGCAGGTGCAACTGGGCCTCCAGCTGGACGCCCTCACTGGTGAAGTAGACAGTCTCGAACACGAACGCTCCTTTGGGATGGTGAAGATGTGTCAGCAGGTGAGCCAGCCGCCGTCGACCGGAAGCACAGCCCCAGTGACGTAGGCGGCGTCCTCGGAGGCGAGGAAGGCGATGGCAGCGGCCTGGTCACGTGGCTCGCCGAAGCGACGTAGCGGGATCCGCTGGATGAGGGCGCTCGACGCGTCCGCGTCCTCGCGCAGAGATCGGTTCATGGCGGTCGCAGTGACCCCCGGTGCGATCGCATTCACGCGGATGCCGTGAGCGGCGAGCTCAAACGCCGACGCCCGGGTGAACATCAGCATCGCGGACTTGGACGCCGTGTACGCCGCATGCCGGGGCAGCGCAACGAACGACTCGATGGAGCACACGTTGACCACCGCGCCACCTCCGCCCAGCCCTGTCCGGTGCCTGACGAACTGGGAGGTGAGCAGGTACGGAGCATGGACGTTGACCGCGAGGGTCCGCTTCCACTCCCCCAGGTCGTGGTCAGCGACGTCGCTGCGGTGGAGGATCCCGGCAGCGTTGACCAGGACATCCACCGGGCCGACCCCGTCGAAGAGGTCGCCGGGCACAGGATCGATGAGGTCGTGGACGATGGGATGGAACCTGTCGGACCCCGCGAGCGAGTGGTCAGCCATGTCGGACCGGTCGAGCCCGAAGACCGTCGCTCCCTCGGAGTGCAGGCGCTCGCACGTGGCAGCGGCGATACCCGAGCCGGCGCCGGTGACGAGCGCGATCTTTCCGTCGAATCTACTCATTGAAGTCGGTATCCCCCGTCGATGTAGAGGACTTCTCCGGTCATGTAGGACGCGTCGGGGCCAGCCACGTGGGCGACTGATGCCGCGATCTCCTCGGGCGTACCGAGCCGACCCTGCGGGATCAGGTCGAGCACATTGGGGTCTGGCGAGGACATCTCCGTCGCAAGGGCGCCTGGCGCCACCGCGTTGACCCGGATGCCGCTGCCGGCGAGCTCGAGCGCCATGGCACGCGTGAGGCCAACGAGACCGCCCTTGGTAGTTGCGTACGCCGCTTGCAGCGGGTTGGGCCAGGCGACGTCGGACTCGACCGAGGAGATGTTGACGATGTTGCCCGTGGCGCCCTCCGCAAGCCAGTTGCGGACGACGTCCCTGCTCAAGATGAACGGAGTGGTCAGGTTGAGATCCACGATCGTCTGGAGCTGGTCCGCGGTGATGTCGGCGACACTCGTGTAGACCATCGTCGCGGCATTGTTGACCAAGACGTCGATGGGGCCGTGATCGGACCGGACCGAATCGATCACTGTGGCGCAGACGTCGTGGTCGGACAGGTCAGCGCGCAGCGCGCTAAAACCGTCACGACCCGCCAACGGCGAAGCCCCACGGCTGATGCCGACGACGGCGTACCCGTCGTCGAGGAAGCGGGCGGCGATCGCCAGCCCGAGCCCCCGACTGACGCCGGTGACAACCGCTCGCCTGATCGGCGTGCTCATGCGCCCTCCTCCTCGGCCGCCGCGTGACGGGGTTCTTCCGTCGTTGCACTGCTGCGAGCCAGCACCTCGTCGAGTGTGCGCAGGAACCGGGCGGCATCGGCCCCGTCCAGCACGCGGTGGTCAGCCGAGAGGACACCCGTGGCCACCATGTTGCCCGCCCCCGGCCGGACCCGACCGAGTCCGAGGATGGCGACCTGGGGGGGAGTGACCATCGGGACAACGAGGTCGCCGCCCAGCGGTCCGACGTTCGAGATCGAGAACGTGCCTCCGGTCAGGTCGGCCGGCATCAATCGCCCGTTCCGAGCCCCCTCAACCACCCGGCGACGCTCGCGGGCGACACTGGCCCAGCTGGTGGTGGCGCTGATGCGGATCACCGGAGCGACCACCCCCGCGGGGCTGTCGGCGGCAAGGGCGATCGCCGGGTGCTTGAATCGAACGATGTCACCCTCGTTGAAGTGGCAGTTCAGTTCTGGGTGCACATCCAATGCCTCCGCGGTGGCGCGCAGGAGGACATCGGTCAGCGTTGTGGGGAGGCCTCGTGCGCGCAGCTCCTCGACCGTGCGGAGCGCGGCTCCCATCGCGAGGTCGCGGTGCACGGAGAACTGAGGGATCGAGGCAGACTTCGTCATCAAGGACGCCAGCGCTCTACGGTGCCGGGACAGCGGGAGTCGCTCTCCGCTCTCCTGCGCGGGCACGCCGCCCTCATCGTCGGCACGGCGCCGCACGAGGCCTCGCCGCACCGCAGGAGGCAGACCGCTGAAAGCTCCTGGGCCGTCGAAGTCATCGGAGATCAGCGCCGCAGCCGGAGCCGAGGTCGCCGTGTCATCACGCACGGCGACGGGCTCGACGGACGGCACCGGTTCGACGGGGTCCCCTAGCTCGGTCGGCTCGGCGGACTCGCCGTCTGCCGCGGGGCCAGGTGAATCCGCTGCCGGGGCAGATCCGACGGCCGGGGTTGCTCCGGCAGGCGCTGTGCCGATACGTGCGCGCAGGCTCGCCAGTTCGTCGGGCGACGGGGCCTCGCCGGGACCGGCAATAAACGCGAGCACGTCCCCCGGCACCACGCTGCTCCCGACTTCACGCGCAACGTCGGTCATGACACCTCCGAACGGCGCCTCGACCTCCATGTTGGCCTTGGAGGTCTCGACCTCCACAACGGGATCGCCCTCGTCGAAGCTCTCGCCCGCCGTCACCAGCCACGAGAGGAGCACCATCGGCTCGTCGTCGTCACCGAGCGAGACCTTGGGCATCACCAGTTCTTGCACGGGCTATGCCTCTCCATTCCATGCGGCCAGGCGTCGCGCCGCCTCGCAGACGCTCTCGACGCTCGGGAAGACCAGGGCTTCGAGGTCAGGGGTGTACGGGGTCGGCACCGGCTTGCTCCCCAAGATCACAGGAGGAAGCTCCAACGCGTCATTGGCCTGGGCGGTGATGACTGCGGAGAGGGTCGAGCCGACGCCGAAGGCTGGTGGATCGTCGGTCAGGCACAGCACACGTCCGGTCCTGCGGGCCGACTGCACCATGACGGATGAATCCAGCGGACTCATCCGCTCCAGCGACACGATGTCCAGGTCGATGCCCTCTTCCGCCAGCACTGAGGCTGCCTGCGTTGCGAGCGTGACGCCGTAGCCGTAGGTGATGACGCTCAACGTCGTTCCGGACCGGATGACCACCGGCTGCACATCGTCGGGAACCTCGCCGCGGGTGAAAGTGCCCGTTCGCCGGTAGAGCCGCATGTCCTCGAGCAGCACAACCGTGTCGGACTGCGTCAGCGCCCAGCGCATCGCGTCGTACGCGGCCTGGGGCGACGACGGAACCAAGACCACAAGGCCCGGAATCGATGACAGGTATGCGTGCTGGGTCTGGGAGTGCTGCGCCGCAAACGACCCGAGCGGCCCCTGGCCGACGCGAACCACGAGCGGCACCGAGACCTGGTTTCCACTCATGTAGCGGAGTTTCGCGGCGTTGTTGATCAGTTGGTCCATCCCCAGCAGGAGAAAGCCCGAGAAATCCACCTCGACGACGGGACGGGCGCCGGCGAGCGCGGCCCCGACGCCGAAGCCCATGGTGGCCGCCTCGGAGATCGGCGTGTTGCGCACGCGCTCGGCGCCGAACTCGTCCACGAGAGCCTTTGTGGCCCCGAACGGGAATCCGGCCTCGATGTCCTGCCCCATGAGGACGATGGAGGGGTCGAGCCTCATCGCGTCCTGTTGTGCGGCGGCGAGCGCATCACCGAAGTTGCCCGCAACCGTCTCGGTCGTGGTGTCCGCGGTCATGCAAGCACTCCATCCGTCAGGTCGGCGGGGCTGCTGTGCTCACTCTCGCGTGCGAAGGCCACCGCGGCGTCCACGACGTTGCGGGCATCCTCGTCGAGGCGGTTCGTGGTCGACTCGTCCAGTCCTGCAGCCCCGGCGAGGATCGTCAGGGGGTCGCGCGCCTTCCAGCCCGCCACCTCGTCCTTCGTACGGTAGACGCCGTGGGCCGGGTCGCCGCGGGAGTGCCCCATGAACCGGTAGGTCAGCGCCTCGATGACAGCAGGCTGGCCGGCACGGGCACCCTCGACGAATGAGCCGGCGAGGTCACGAACCGCGAGCACGTCCTGGCCGTCGACGGATTCCGCGCGAACGCCGAAGGACTCGGCGCGCGAGACCAGGCCGGGACCGGCCGTGGAGTCCGATGCGGCCGTGGTGATGGCGTAGGAGTTGTTCTCGCAGACGAGAACCAAGGGCAGCGACCAGAGCGCGGCCAGGTTGAGGGTCTCGTAAAGTACGCCCTGGTTGATGGCGCCGTCGCCGAAGAACGCTACGCACACCTGACCGGTGCCGCGCAGCTTGTTGGCGAGCGCCACCCCGCCGGCGAGCGGAATCGAACTGCCAACGATGGCCATAGTGCCTAGGAAGCCGCTACTGGTGTCGGTGGCGTGCATCGAGCCACCCTTACCTCGCGAGACGCCGTCCAGGCGACCGTAGAGCTCGGCCATCAGTCGGGGTGCGGCCACTCCCTTGGCGAGGGCGTGACCGTGGCCCCTGTGGTGGCTGAGCACCTGGTCTTCAGGCCCAAGCGTGCTGATGACCCCGACCGCCGTTGCCTCCTGACCGATGGCGACATGGACGGTGCCGAACACATCACCGCTCTCGTAGCCGCGATAGGCCGCGGTCTCGAAGCGCCGGATCAGCGTCATCTTGCCGTACAGGTCGGTCGCCAGCTCGAGGTCGACCGTCGGTCGGGCCACGGATGTCGTCACGTTCACTGCGGCTGCCGAGCTCGCTCGCCGCGCTGCGCTCGCAGCTCGGACGTCGCGTCGTGGTCGACCTGACCGGAGCCATCGAGCTGGACGAGGTAGACGTCGCGGGCAGTCTCCGAGGTGACGTAGCCCTCGCTCGCGTCGTGGCGCACCGACTCGGGGTCACGCAGGCCGGGGTCACCCCAGCCGCCGCCGCCGGCGGTCCATTGCGAGATGACCTCTCCCGCCTCGAGGACCACGCCGTGCGCCTTGCTGCCGAACTCCGGGGCTGCTGGCCGCTCACGATCTGTCCCCGGATTGATCACGAAGCGAGCGTTGTCGCCAGGGAGGCCCTCATCCAGTCCCCACGGTGCGATCCGCACCCGATTGGCCACAATGGAGAGCGTGGCGTCGTGGTCCAGGACGCGGTGGTCTCGGCGGATTCCGAGGCCCCCACGGTGAGCGCCGGGACCCCCGCTGTCTGGACGGAGCTCGTAGCACTCGACCCGCACCGGGAACCGTTCCTCGACTACTTCAACGGGAACGTTCCAGGTGTTGCCGACGATCGACCAGATGGCGCTCAGCCCGTCGCGGTCGCGGTTGCCGCCCCACCCACCCTCGGGGTACTCGTAGATGACATAGCGCTCGTCCGTCCGCGGGTCCCGTCCGCTGATGATCATGTTGTTCGAGGAGCCGTGATCGCAGGCCATGACGTGCGGCCCACCCTCATCGGAGGCCGGGATCTGCGCGAGCGCACGGAACACCGTGTTGTGGATGATGCAGGTGACCTCGTTGCCGCCAGTGCAGGCTGCTGGGAAGTGGGGGTTAACGATGGTGCCCTTGGGGGCGATGATGTCGATGGCTCGGTAGCAACCCGCGTTGGGTGTGATGTCGGGGTCCATCGCCGCCTGGAACACCATGTACACGCCGGCGTAGGTGTAGCCCAACACGCTGTTGAGAGGGCCTTCTGCCTGCTCCGAGGAGCCGGTGAAGTCGACCTCCACGCGGTCATCGCGGATGCGAACGGTGACGTGGACGGCACGAGGGACGTCCGTGATCCCGTCGTTGTCGATGTAGTCCGTGGCCTCGTAATCGCCGTCTGGCAGCAGCCGAATCGCTTCGCGGGTGCGCCGCTCGGACTGGTCGAGGATCAGTGACATAGCGGATTGGACCTCGTCCGGGCCGTACCTGTCGGCGAGGTCGGTCAGGCGCCTGATCGCGGTGCGGTTGGCCGACATCTGGGCCGCCAGGTCGACCTTGAGCTGCGCCGGCAACCGTGTGTTGCCCACGATGAGCTCGAGCAGGTGCGGATCGACCTCGCCGCGACGCACGAGCTTGATCGGCGCGATGCGCAGGCCCTCCTGATAGTTCTCCTGTGCAGCCGAGAAGAAGCTCCCGGGGACAGTTCCTCCGATGTCGAGGTGGTGGGCTCGGTTAACGGCGAAGCCGAGGAGGTCGTCCTTGAAGAAGATGGGTGCTACGAGCGTCACATCGGGCAGGTGGGTGCCACCGATGTATGGGTCGTTGAGGATGACCATGTCACCCGGCTCGAGTCCCTCCTCGGCAAAGGCGCGCACTACGGCATCGGTTGCGAAGGCCATCGATCCGAGGTGGATAGGGAGGAATTCGCCGTGGCTCACCATCTGACCCTTGGCGTCGAACACCGCGCACGAGTAGTCGTTTCCCTCGTTGAAGATCGGCGAGCAGCTGGTCCGGGACAAGGTCACGCCCATCTCGCGCGAGATCGAGGTCAGTGCGTGGCCGATGACCTGCAGGGTGATCTGGTCGATCTCGGTCATGAGGTAGCTCCTTCCTTGGTGACGATGAGGTTTCCGCTGGCATCACGCACGGCGCGCCACTGCGGTGGGACGACGGTGGTTGCGTCCTCTTGGTGGATCACTGCTGGGCCGCGAACGTCAGTCCCAACGTCGAGGGCGCTGCGGTCATGGATGGTGGCGTCGACGAAGTCGTCGAGGCTCTCGAAATAGACCTTCCTGGTCGCCTCGAGCGAGTCCGAGGAGGTCGGTGGCCAGTTCCACGAGACGGTGGGGTTGTGCTGCTGACCGAAGCCGGTCACGCGGACCGTCACGAGCTCGACTGGCACGTCGGTGAAGGAATGGCCGTATTGACGTGCGTGCATCTCGCTGAACGACTTGGCGAGCAGGCCGAGCGACTCAGCGCTCACCCGCACGCCGTCGTGTTGAACACTCAGCTCGTGGGCCTGACCCCGGTAGTGCAGGTTGGCCCAGACCTCATAGGTGATGGAGTCCTTGGCGAAGCCCTCCTCCCCCAACAGCGAAGTCACATCGTCGAGCAGGCTCCGGATGACTGAGTCGACCTCGGCCGGGTCGAGGTCACCGATCGGCTTGCTGACCGAACGGAGAGCATCACGGCGCGGCTGTGCAAGTGTGGCGCCGAACGCCGATGTGCAACCGGGGAACGGCGGCACGATGACCGAGCTCATGCCGAGCTCTCCAGCGATGTCGAGCGCGTGGACCGGGCCGCCACCGCCGAACGGCACGAGCGCGTAGCCGCGTGGGTCGCGCCCGCGCTCGACGCTGATCGTGCGCACTGCGTTGACCATCGAGGCGTTGACCAGCCGGAGAATGCCGGCGGCCGCACGCTCGACGCTGATGCCCAGCGGCTCCGCGATGACACGACCGATCGCCTCCCGAGCGGCCTCGACATCGAGGCTCAGCGAGCCGCCGAGGAGGTAGGTCGGCGAGTAGCGGCCGAGGACCAGGTTGGCGTCGGTGACCGTCGGGTCCGTGCCTCCTCGGCCATAGCAGGCTGGTCCGGGTGTGCTTCCGGCCGAGGCAGGTCCGACTCGGAGTGCACCGCCTGTGTCGATCCAGGCGATCGATCCGCCGCCCGCGCCAATGGTGTTGAGGTCGAACGTCGGGTAGGCGATGTCGAGGCCGCCGACAACCAGGTCCAGTCGCTCGTCGGGAACTCCGCCCTGGATGCCGGAGACGTCGCAGCTTGTGCCGCCCATGTCGAGGGTCAGCACGTCCTCGGTGCCGACCTGGCTGGCCAGCCAGCGGGCACCGGACACGCCACCGGCGGGGCCGGAGAGCAGGGTGGGGATCGGCGAGCCGACTGCCGCGGCGGCTGCCAGGGAGCCGCCAGAGTTCGTCATGACCGACAGGCGGCTCGGATCGACCCCGCGCTCGCGCAGTCGGTCGGCAAGCTCTTGCACGAAGTTTCGGACCACCGGCGCTACGTAGGCAGCGGTCACTGTCGTCGATGTGCGCTCGTACTCGCGTAGCACCGGCAGCACGTCACTGCTGAGGAAGACGAACTCGGCGCCGCCCTCGTCCTCGATGATCTCCAAAGTGCGCTGCTCGTGCGCGGCATTCCGGAAGGAGAAGAGGTATGCGATGGCGACCGAGGTCACGCCTTCGTCGCGCAGCTCGCGCCACGCGGCTCTGACGCCTTCTTCGTCGAGCGGAGTCACCACGTGGCCGGACGCGTCGACCCGTTCTGTGACCTCCTTGCGCCACCGGCGCGGGACCAGCGCCGGCGGCACCGTCTCGTTGAGGTCGAACAGCCGATCGCGGTGCGTGCGCCGGATCTCCAGCACGTCGCGGAAGCCAGCGGTGGTAAGCAGCCCGGTGGGGGCCCCCCGACGGGTGAGGATCGCGTTGAGCGTCAGCGTGGTTCCGAGCTTGACGTGGCTGACGTCGACGCCGCTTACCCCGGCGGCGTCGAATGCCTCCATGATGCCGTCTGCCGGCTGGTCGTAGTTCGTCGGCGCCTTGAAGGCTCGGGTGAGCCCAGTCTCCTCGTCGAGCACGACAACGTCCGTGAACGTGCCGCCGACATCGATCCCGATTCGCTTCAACGTGTGGTCCTTCCCTGCGGGTGCCTCAGTCTCTGTAGAGACGGTTCGAAGGTCAATACGATGTTTCGCTCAGCGTTCCAAACACAGCGCTGCGGGGTCTATAGGTAGACGTGTCACGTGCCGGTCGATTGCATCTTCTACTGCGGCCGCGATGACGGCTCCGGGAAGGATGATCGGGGCCTCGCCAATGCCCTTGGCGCCGAGCGGCCCCTCGGTGCTCGGCACGGTGACCACGGCGTGGATGACGATCTCGTCCGGTACGTCGCCCGCGGTCGGGAGGCGGTAGTCCACGAGGTTGGGGTTGATGACGCGCCCCTTGGAGTCGGCGTGGATCTCCTCGAGCAGTGCGTACCCCAGTCCCTGCACAATCCCGCCCTCTACCTGTCCCTTGAGGCCTTGCCAGTCGATGACGTGGCCCACGTCGTGGGCCGCGACGTACTTCCTGACCCGTACCAGCCCCAGCTCATCGTCGACCTCGACCCAGGCGCCTTGGCAGTGGAACGTCGGTTCGTGGAAGGCAGGGATCAACATGCCTTCAGCCGTGCTGGCGTCGAAGGCGACGGACTGCGCCTGGAAGCGTCCGCGACCCACGACCGGCCCGGCGGCGGCCCCCGCCTCGCGTACGACGTCACCCAACGGACGCATCGAGGTCGGGACGCCACGGATGCCCACCATGCCGGCGTCGAGGTCGACGTCGCTCACGTCGACCTCAAGGTGGGCCGCGAGCGCCGCCTTCACGTCGGCGATGGCAGCTATGGCCGCACTTCCCGCGCCGTAGAGCGTCCTGCTGCCCTCGGACCCGAAGTCCGCCGGGGCTGCCCGCGTGCCACCGTTGACCACCCGCACCACAGACGGGTCGACCGACAGCGCTTGGGCCACTAGCGCCCGGACGCCCGAGACGACGGCGCCGGTCCCGATCTCGACTGCGCCGGAGTGGACCGTCACTCCTCCGTCGTCCTCCATCCGGACGTGGACAGCAGACGCGCCCGGGGCTGTGAACCACCAGGCCGCCGCCAGTCCGAACCCATGTCGATGGTGGTCGCGCGCAGGAGTCGCGTCCGCCTCCTTCCGCCACTGCGCCAACTGCCGCTCCACGGCGTCGATGCACTCCGCGATGGGCGGGTTCGAAAGGATCTGGCCGGTAGGACCAAGCGAACCGTCCCGCACGAGGTTGCGCCTGCGCAGCTCCACCGGATCCAAGCCGAGATCACGGGCAATCGTGTCCATATGCCGCTCCAGCGCGAAGGCCATCTGCGGGCCTGACGGGGACCTGAAGGAGCCGGTGGGTTGTAGGTTCGTGCTGACGGCATGCACCTCGCTGACGACTGCGTCCACCGCATAGGGGCCAACGGCCTGCATCGCGCCCATGGCGGTGATGTACGGCGTGTCCACGACATACGCCCCCGAGTCGAAGTAGCCCTTGACCCGGCGGCCCACGATCGTCCCATCCTTGGTGACGGCCGAGGCGACCGTCACGAGGGACGACTCCCGCGGGTTGCTCGCCTGCATGTCCTCCCCTCGCGGGCAGACCACCTGCACCGGCCGGCGGGTGGCAAGCGCGAGTGCTGCAGCGTACGGCGCCATGCCCTGGTGCAGCTTGCCGCCGAATCCGCCACCGAACGTCGGCACTCGCACGACGACATCGGTCAGCGGTAGGTCGAAGATGGACGCGAGGCTGGCCCGCACTTGGTAGGGCGCCTGGGAGGTCATGGTGACGACCAGGTGGCCGTCCTGGTCGATCTCGGCGAGGGCGGAGCGCAGCTCGATGTAGCCCTGATGGGCACGCTGGCTCGTGATCGAGGTCTCGATCACCGTGACATCCGAACGCTCGAACGCCGCGGCGGCGTCCCCGCGGACGACACGCGATGGCGCCAGCACGTTCGACTGTCCTCGGCGAACCTGAGGGGCGTCAGGGGCGATGGCGGCGACCAGGGTCACAACCGGCTCCAGTTCGTCGTATGTCACCTCGACAAGTGCTGCCGCCGCTAGCGCCTGCTCACGGCTGTTAGCAGCCACCAGCGCGATCGGTTGGCCCGCGAACCTCACATCGTCGCTAGCGAGCATCGGCTCGTCCGGCTCAACATCGCCGAACAGGCGGTCTGGCACGTCATCAGGGCCGAGCACCGCCAGCACCCCGGGCGCAGAGCGAGCCTTCTCGAGGCGTAACGCAACAACGCACCCGCGAGCGATGGCGGAGCGGACCACCACTCCGTGCAGCATGCCCTGCGGGTAGTGGTCCTGAGTGTAAAGCGCCCGGCCGGTGATCTTGGCCCGGGCATCGGAGCGGGGCAGGTCCACCGCTAGCCTCCGTTGACTCGTGCGGCGAGGCGCTGGACCGCCTCAATGATGGGGAGATATCCGGTGCAGCGGCACACGTTGCCGCTGAGAAGCTCGACGATCTGTTCACGGGTGGGCGACGGGCCAAGGTCCCCCACTCCGCTGACTATCGTCACCAAGAATCCGGGCGTACAGATGCCGCACTGGACGGCACCGGCGGCAAGCAGCTCCTCGGTCGCCGCGATCCCAACCGGGGTGGTCTCCAACCCGGCCGACGTCATGACACTCGAGCCGTCGCACTCAGCCGCGTAGACCAAGCATGAGTCGAGGGCTACGCCATCGAGCACCACGGTGCACGCACCACAATCGCCGGTTCCACATCCCCACTTGGGGGCGGTCGCACCGCGGTCCTCCCGCAGGTAGTCGAGCAGCAATCGTGTGCTTGGCACGCGCGAGGCCGCGGCGTGCCCGTCGACCGACACCGACACCTCGGTCGCGGACAGGTCGTTAGGCGACATCATGGGTGTCCGTTCTGGCCAGGGCGGTCCGAGCGACGCGCCCCACCAGCACTGAGACCGCGCGCGTGCGGTATGCAGCCGTTCCACGAACGTCGTCGCGAGGGGTGCACTCGTGGGCGGCGACCCGACCCGCCTCCACCAGGACGTCCGCGAGCGCGTCGGGGTCCTCGGTGTCCGTGCCCACGAGCACATCTGCCGTCTGATGCGCGAGCAACGGCGTGGGGCCGACACCTCCGAGCCCGACGCGAGCGTCGACGATGATCCCGTCAGCCACCTCGACGGCGACGGCGACGCCGACGACCGCGAGGTCGAGGGAGGTCCGGTAGGTGAGTCGTTGATACGCGGCAGCGCCTCCAGCGGCGGGGATGTTGAGACTGGTCACGAGCTCAGAATCGGCCAGCGCCGTGACACCTGGCGAGCGAAAGAACTCCGACAAGCCGATGGCTCGCATGCCGCCGGTCCCCACGACCGTGGCGGTCGCCGACAGCGTGAGCAGGGCGGGCAGGGTGTCCCCCGCGGGCGATGCACGGCACACGTTG
Source organism: Nocardioides cavernae (assembly GCF_016907475.1). NCBI lineage: Bacteria > Bacillati > Actinomycetota > Actinomycetes > Propionibacteriales > Nocardioidaceae > Nocardioides > Nocardioides cavernae. The sequence continues at coordinate 353,921 of NZ_JAFBCA010000001.1, forward strand.
CCCACCGCCGTCGCTCGCCGCCGGGTCTGCGGCGCGCCGACCACTCGAGCGCCGTCGACGACCGCTGCGAGCCGACGGTGTCCGGCGAGGGGCTCCAGATCCCTCATCGTGACCGTGGCGCCGATGGTCACGCCACCGTGGTCGGCGACCAAGTCGCCCAGCCCGGGGATGCGCTTGACGTCCACGACCACGTCGGCGCCCCGGTCTGCCAGCAGCGTCACAAGGTCGGTACCTCCAGCCAGGACGCGGGCGCGACCGGGTGCCGAGGCGAGCACCTGCACCGCCTCCTCGACCGACGCGGGTCGAACGAACTTCACTGCCAGGTCCCGATGAGCGGGAGTGCCGCGCCGGGAGGCGCGACGATGCGCTCGCGGTGGAAGGGCAGCGGTGTACGGGGGTCGGGCGAGTCGATCTCGCGGGCGAGCCGATGACCGTCGAAGACGGCATCGACGATCCGGCGCGGGACGACGCAGTCGCCAGCCCGGTAGACGCCCGTGATGCCGGCGGCCTCAAGACGTTCACTGTCGCTCGTGAGGTCGCGATAGAGGTCGTCGTTCGGGTTGCGCTGGGTGGTGAGCACGACGCTGTCCGTGCCCACGATCTCACGGTCCCCGGTGAGACCGTGCACCACGACTGCACCCCCTGACGTGAGCTCCTCGATGGTGCTGGAGGTCCGGACCTGCACCTTCAGTTCGTGCAGGCGCCGGTGCACAGGCTCGAACTCTCCGGTGTGGTGCAGGAACCCGCCTGCCTCGGCCTCTGGTGTGACGATCGTGACCTGCTTGCCCGCGGCAGCCAGCAGCTCGGCGATGGAGACTGCCATGAAGTAGCCGTCGAAGTCGTAGATCAGGACGGACTGTCCGGGCAGGTTGGCGCCGTCGCGCACCAGCTGCTCGGGAGTAAAGGTGGGGATGACTTGCTCCGCCACTCCTGTGAGAGGTGCCCGAGTGAGGGGGTTGTGGCCGGTCGCGTCCCAGCTCGAGCCATTGGCGCACACGACCAGGTCGGCCCCGTACTCCAGGATGTCCTGTGCGGAGAGCCGGCGCCCTAGGACGAGCTCGACGTTGGCGAGCTTGTCGATCTGTGTACTGCGCCAGTCGAGTACCCGGCGCCACTCGGAGAGCCCCGGAAGGCCGGCGATCCAGTCGAGTGACCCGCCGATGGACGACGCCGCGTCGGCGACGTGAACGGCCGACATGCCTCGCTCCCCCAGCACTCTGGCGCACTCCAGGCCGGCCGGGCCCGCGCCGACCACGAGGACGTTGAGGTCAGAATTGCCCGCGGTGCTGAAGGACTCGGGGTGCCAACCGCGGCGGTACTCCTCGCCGGCGGTCGCGTTCTGCGTGCAGATCAATCGTGACCCCACGCCCCACACTGACCCGATGCACATGTTGCAGCCGATGCACTCCCTGATGTCTTCGAAGCGCCCCTCTTCGATCTTCTTCGGGAGGAACGGGTCGGCGATCGACGGGCGAGCTGCGCCGATGATGTCCATCTCGCCATCCCGGACGGCTGCAAGCATGGCGTCGGGGCTGACGTAGCGGCCCACGCCGATCACCGGCTTGGAGGTGAATGGCTTGACCTGCTTCATCCAGGTGCCGTTGAAGCCCTCCGCGTGGGTGCGGCTCGGCGCGCTGTCAATGTTCCAGTTGCTGTGGGTACCGACCTGAAGGTCCCAGAAGTCCACTAGGTCGTCGAGGTGCTGGATGATCAGATAGCCCTCCTCGCTCGCCGTGATGCCGGCGTCGCCGCGCTGACTTTCGAACCCGAAGCGGACTCCCACGGCGCAGTTGTCGCCAACCGTGTCGCGCACCTTGACGAGGACTTCCTGCAGAAAGCGACAGCGGTTCTCAAGCGAGCCGCCGTACTGATCGGTGCGCTTGTTGTAGTACGGCGTCATGAACTGGTGTGCGATCGAGTGGAAGTGGCCCGCGTAGACGTTGATGACGTCGAACCCAGCGCGCATCGCCCGATCGGCGGCGTCGACGTAGAGCTGCTGGAGCTCAAGGATCTCCTCCACCGTCATCTCGTAGACGCCTTGCGTGAAGATGTCATCGTCGAATCCGCCCGACACCCCGCGCCCGGCCATGCGGGTCTCCCAGTTGCCTGCCTCGATCGAGCCGTACCAGAGCTCGACGCCGGCCAGGGATTCGTGCTTGTGGACCTCACGGGTGGTCACCGAGAGGTTCGCGACGTCGTCCTCGTCCCACAAGCGCGCGAAGTTGCGCGGGTAGTCGTCGCTTTCGGGACTGATTGAGCAGTACTCGGTGTTGATCATCGCCCAGCCGCCCTCGGCCTTGACTGCGCGCAGTGCAGCTTGGCTGTACGGCAGATCGGTGCCGAAGTTGGTGCAGTGCGGCACCTGGACGAACCGGTTGCGCAGGGTCTTCGGCCCGATTTTGATGGGCTCGAACAGGAGGTCGTAGCGGGAGTCGCGCATGGGTCTGCTCCTAGGTGTCTGACTCAGAAACTGAACTGCGGAAGGACTCGAGTGAGGACCGAGTCGACGGCGTCGAGGACCGCGTCCACGTGGGTGTCGGTGTGCTCCGTAGAGGTCACTGCGGGGTGCACCGGCGGCCAGAGCACGCCCTCGGCGGTGCAGCCGAGCATGATCTCGGCGGTCAGTGCGGCGTTGCCGGCGAGCGTGTCGCGGCGATTGCGCACCTCGTTGACTCCGGTGTGGATCTGGACGATCGAGCCCATACCCGTGACGACGTGCGGCACGCCGTGCCGGGTTAGGACTTCGTCGAGGCCCGCCCGGAGGCGCCCGCCGGCGCCATCAGCCCGCGCAAGCCCGTCCTCGGTCTCCAGAACCGTCAGGGCGGCGGCGCCCGCGGCGATGGAGATCGGATTCTCGGTGAAGGTCCCGGACTGGAAGATCTTTCGCGGGCCTGCGTCGGCCCCAAGGGCGGCTTCCATCAGGTCGGCCCGACCGCCGAACGCTGCCAACGGCATGCCACCGCCGACCGCCTTGCCGATAGTGACGAGGTCGGGCGTGACGCCAAGGTAAGCAGGTGCTCCGGCCAGCCCGAGCCGCAGGGCGCAGAGGACTTCGTCGAAGATCATCACGATGCCGTGTGCCTCAGTGGCGGCGCGCACGGCAGCAGCGAACTCGCGGGTAGCCGGTATGCCGCCTCCGCTGGAGAAGCTCACCGGCTCCATGATTACGGCCGCCAGCTCATGGCCGTGCTCGTTGAGCCGCGCGACCGTGTTCTCGATGTCGTTGTACGGCAGCACGATCGTCTCGTCCAGCAGCCGCGGGCTCATCCCCGCGTAGTCGAGGACGCCCTCGGGCCGCTCCGGCGTGCCTGCCGGAGTGCGAGTGTGGGTGGAGATGAGGAACAAGTCGTCGGAGCCGTGGTAGTTGCCCTCGAACTTGGCGATCTTGGTGCGCCCCGTCACGGCGCGGGCGACGCGGACCGCCGAGCGTGTGGCCTCCGAGCCCGTGTTGACGAAGCGGAGTCGCTCGAGGTGAGGCATGTGGGCCTGAAGCCTCTCAGCGAAGTCGATCGACCCCTTGTTGGGCATCATGGGGTTGAACATCCGCCCGGCCTGGTCGCGCACCGCCTCAACGACGGCGGGGTGACTGTGGCCCAGGAGGAGCGGCCCGGCACCCATCAACAGGTCGACGTAGGTGCGGCCGTCGACGTCCGTGATCGTGGCGCCCGACGCCGACTCCACGAACACCGGGTAGGGGGCGAAGTACTTGGCCTGGCCGCTCACACCCTGCGGGAAGATGCGGGCCGAGCGCTCCCACAGCGCACGGCTACTGCCCGTCACGCTCTGGTACCGGTCGGCAGCGCCTGGGGCGGCGCGATCAGGTGAGGTCTCGATGGCCATCAGTCAATGCTTCCTGTCGTATCGTTGGGCGAACCCGAGATGTGTTGAACGTCATGACGAGAGAGGTGGCCACATGGCCTCGCTGGACAGCCCGGACCAAGAGGCCAAGGCGGCCACCGCGCGGACTGAGGGCGGGGTTGAGATAGATCCGCGCTACTACGTCGAGACCGCGGCCCACACGATCACGCTGCTGAAGGCAGTGGCCCAGCGCGGCACGGTGACTCTGGCGGGCCTGACTAGCGATCTGGGGTGGACCAAACCCCGGGTCTATCGGCTGGTGCGTACGCTGCACGCCTGCGGGGCGTTGCGTCAGGCTGACGACGGCTACAGCCTCGGGCCCACGATGATCTCGTTGGGATATGCCGCACTCCAGTCGGTGCGACTGGTGGAGGTTGTACGCCCGGCACTGCAACGCATCCATGAGCAGACTGGCGAATCCGTCATCCTCACCGTCCTCGACGGAACGGACATCGTCTATATGGACTACCTCGAGACAGACCACCTCTTGGTCACCAGAGCTCGGCTGGGAAGCCGCCTTCCGGCGTACCTCGCATCGAGCGGTCACGCAATCTTGTCCTGTCTGTCCCCGGACGCGGTCACGGCCCTGTTCGCGGGCCACGTCTTCAGCCCGCCGACGGCGCGCTCCGTGTCGTCGTTGGACGTGCTGCAAAGGCGACTGGAAGGGGTGCGGCGAAGGGGTTACGCCCTGATAGACCAGGAGCTCGCGCCCGGACACCGAGCCGCAGCAGCCCCTGTGGTGGACCACGCTGGGCATGCTGTGGCCGCAATAAGCATCTCCGTACCGACAGCTCGTGTCACCTTGGCCGACCTGCGCACCATGGCCGAGAAAGTGCTTCTGCCCACAGCGCAACGCGTCAGCGCGAGCCTGGGTTCGCAGGTCGAGGTGTAGGCATCCAGCGGCGGCGCTAACCATGCGCGCCAGCCACTGTGGTGAAGACTCCCAGCGCCTTCTCGATCCCAAGCGCCCACGGCAGCTCGATGGCCACTTCGTCAAAGCCGAGAGTTGCCGCCTCCTGCACGTGATCGAGCAAGTCGGCGCACCTTTCGGCCGGGCAGTGAAGCTTAAGTACCATGTACGGTGGGGTGTCTTGGCGGTGCTCGCGCCACTGCCTCCGGAAACTCCCTGCAGCGGCCGCTAGTGCATCTGAGTCCCATCGGTCCACAAAGGCCAGCGCCAACCATCCGTCACCCAGTCGAGCTGCTCGCCGGATGGCCGGAACGCTCATTCCTCCCACCAGGAGCGGAGGACCTTCGGGGCGGCTTGGCCTGGGACTGAGGATCAAGCCTCGCGGGACCGTCACCTCGGACCCGGAAAATCCGGTGGTGCGCCCGGACCAGGCATCCCGAAGCACGTCAAGCATCTCGTCAAAGCGCTTGCCGCGTGATGCAAACGCGTAGCCCAGCGCCTCCATCTCCTCCCTGTTCCACCCTGCACCCAAGCCGATTCGAAGACGCCCCCCGCTCAGACGATCCAGCGTTGCGAGCTCCTTCGCCGTTTGGAGCACGTTGCGTTGAGGAAGCACCAAGATCGCCGTCCCGACCGTGCAGTCGCCGTCGAGAAGGGCGGCGATGAACGCACAGGTAGTGAGGCATTCGAGGTAGTCGTCGCGCGAGCTCCAGGTGATCCTGCCGTCGGGCGCGTAGGGGTAGTCCTTCGACGGGCCGTCCTCCAGCACGAGGTGGTCACTGATCCAAAGACCAGACGCTCCGGCCGCGATCAACGCAGACGCCATTTTGTCGACGCCTACACTCAGGGGAATCGGCCCGCTGTTTGGCAGGATCGCGCCCACTCTCACTACGCCTCCTGCATTGCGCCGCGAAACACTGAAGCAATCATGCAATATGTGCGCGTTTCGTAAGTCAATACTCAGTATCGGTCAGCGTTACAGTTCCACGGTTGGCCTACTGCAGCCGTGGGTGCGTCGCAGCCCCGCATGTCACTGAGCGAACATCCGTGTTGCCTTGCGGAAGGCCCAGCCCTAGTTTCTGGGCACCCAGAGGGAGGGTCCTCCCTCTACCAGTCAGCAAGGGGCACTACTCATGTCTTACTTGACGGGCGGAATCACGCGTCGCGCAGTCGTAGGTGGCGTAGGGGCCGCGGCCCTCACCGGAGTCGCTGCAGAGGCAGCACGCGGAGGCGTGGACGCAAACGCACGCGGCAGTAGTCCAGGCAAGGACCGAGCCCGCAGCTACCTCATCCGTGGAGGTCGAATCCTCACGATGGAGGAGGGCATGGAAGCAGCGGAGGTCAGTGACCTGCTCGTGCGCGACGGAAGGATCATCGAGATCCGCAAGAATCTGTCCGCTCGTGGGGCGACCGTCATCGACGCGCGCGACCGCATAGTAATGCCTGGCTTCGTCGACACCCACTGGCACCTCTGGAACACACTCCTGCGACCTCGGGTGACAGGGGTCTTCGGCGCTTCCAATTTCGGCAACTACACGCCGATGAAGGCGTTGTACGGCCCTCTCTATCGTCCCTTGGACTCCTATCGAAGCGTGCGACTCTCGCTCGCGGAGGCGCTAGCCTGCGGGATCACCACGGTTCTCAACTTCAACCACAATGTTGTCTCGCGAGACCACGCAGACGCTGAACTCCGCGCGCACCATGAGATGGGTGTACGTACCCTGTTCGGCTACGGCACTCCCGAGGGGCGCGGCGGCGAGATCGTTTCCGAGGCGGATGTCCTCGCTGTCCGAGATCGGTGGTTCGGATCGACATCGGACACCTCCGTTGTATACGGCCTCGGCGTGTGTCCCGGTCAGATGCTTGCTGATGACGCCGCAATGGCGCGGCGCAACGGGCTCCCAATAATCGTTCACGGCGTGCGCGGCTTGTTGCAGGCCGGCCTAGTGGGGCCCGACGTCCGAGTAGCGCACTCGTACCGCATCACCGATGCAGATATTGCATCCGCTGGAGCGAATGGAGCACGCTTTAGTACATCGGCAACTGTGGAGAGCATGCTCGGCGCCGCCTACTACTCGAATGCTGTCAACGTCCAGCGGCTCCTAGGCACGGTAGCCGTGTCTGTGGACTCGGCTGCAACCCAGACCGCCGACATGTTCAACGCAATGCGGGCGATGCTCAGCTCTTCAGTCAGTGCCGAGGCGGGCGGGAAGGCTCCGTTCACGGTCCGAGAACTAGTCGAGGCTGTAACGGTCGGAGGTGCGCGATTTCACGGCCTCGAGGATGAGATCGGCACACTAACGGTCGGCAAGCGGGCAGATATTCAGCTGCTGAGGACGGACCAACCGACCATGGCTCCGTTCAGCCCGACGGATGCGCAATCCGTGATGGATGCCGTCGTGTTCCACGGAACACCGCAGATCGTCGACACGGTGATGGTCGAGGGTCAGGTGCTCCTCGAGGGTGGGGAACTCCGTCGCACGAGTAGCCGGGCCATCATCTCTGAGGCGCAGGACTCCATGTCCTGGCTCGACCTCAGAGCGTTGACGTCCTCCTCTGCCGGCTAGGTGTGCGGCCAGCTGGCGTCTACGGCCCACCAGTTCCTATGGCGGGCGTAGGCGTTCGTTGGAGGTTTGGCTTGCCCGGTGCGCCGTGGGAGCGATGCCCGACTACCAAGCTGGTCGCCACCCGAAGATTGACCTGCCGCTGAGCGCCCAAACCGGTTGGCTTTGAAGACGGGTCCTATGCCAGCTCTCCTAAGATCGTCGGTTCAATCGGCGCTCATGCAACGAGGTGGTGGTTGAAAGCTCGACCGGGAGTCCAGCGAGCCGATGGGGTTGTCGGGGTCGACGGTGTGGAACCAGTCATAGACAGGGACGCATGCCGCACCCTTGGGGTTACGCGGGCAACCGAACCACCGCAGGCAAAGCGATCCATCTAAGTGCACTCCATAGAGAGATCGTCGGCAGACACTTTGTCAACTCGTGCCGCGATCTCGGTATGCGACCGGTAGTGCCAGCGACCCACGCGCCTAGCCCCAACGGCCGATGTCGCGCCCGGCTATTCGAGCGGCTGGCTGCGGTCCCGAACGAGAGCACGCAGGCACACCGCCGCCACGATGGCACCGCTCTGGACTAGTAGCTGCGAAGAGGTGGGCGCCCCAACCGACAAGGTCAGCTGCACAAGTTGAGTGAGGAACAGTGCAGCAAGGCCGCTGGCCAATACTGAGCCGGCGCCGCCCTTCAGGGGGGTGCCACCGACGATGACGGCCGCGACAGCCGGGAGCAGGTAGGAGTCGCCGAGAGTGTTGTTTGCGGACGTGGCGTAGGCGCCGAGCAGGATGCCCGACAGGCCGGCGCAACCCGCGGAGACGAGGTAGGCGGTCGTAGCTGTCCAGCGAGGGTCGATGCCCACCACTCGGGCGGCGGACGGGGAGGCGCCTGCCACCAGGAACGACTGGCCTGCGGTGGTGCGTGAAAGGAAGAACTGCAGGGCCAGCACCACGACCACGGCGATTGCGGCGACCGCCGGGATACCCAACGGACGGAGCCGGATGAACTCGACCAGTCCCGCTGGCGACTCGGTCGTAGATCCGTCCGACAACACCCACACCGCGCCCGTGACCAGCGCGTTGGTTGCGAGTGTGGCGATTAGCGGAGTGATCGCCAGGCGAGTGATCAGCAGGGCGTTGACGAACCCGATCACTACAACGGTTGCCAGGCACAGGAAGACTGTCATCAGGACCGACCTGCCCTCCCCGATGCTGCGGAAGCACACGTAAGCCGACAGGGTCATCGTGGCGGGCACCGAGATGTCGAAGCCGCGCTGCTGGATAACGAGCGTCTGCCCCGCGGCGGCGATTGCCAGCGCGCCTGCGAGGGGCAGCATCGCGTGCAGACTGGACAAACGCAGGGTGCCGGGGGCCACGAGCAGGCAGACCGCGCACAGCACCACAAGGGCGACCAACACGCCGCCCGAGGGGTGGCGCAGCACCCGAACGAGCAGCGACCCACGCCCGCGGGTGCGTGGCGTCATCGCCGGACGCGGATCGGTGTCGATGCTCACCGTCTCATCACCATCTCTCGGCTCTTGCTGTACAGGGCGACGGCTAGGACCAGGACCGCGCCCAGGATGAACCAGTTCCACGCCACGTCGAGGCCGATGAACGCGGTCACCGAGTTGACCTGCAGGAGAAGCAGCGCCCCGAGGAATGCTCCGATGAAGGAGCCTCGGCCCCCGAAGAGACTTGCGCCGCCCACTGCGACGGCGGCGATGCTCGTCAGCATGTAGCTGTTGCCCGCCGTCGGGTTACCCGAGCCGACCTGAGCCATCAGCGGGATCCCGGCCAGACCGGCCAAAAGGGAGCAGCCCGCGTAGGCTCCCCAGCGGTAGCGGAGGTCGCGCAGCCCGAGGGTCCGGGCTAGCGCCCGTTCGGAGCCCACGGCTCTGAGGCGGGCACCGGGGCGGCTGCGGAGGAGGAACACCTCCAGGCCGACCGCAAGGCAGGCGGCGACCACGAACATGAGGGGTACACCGCTCCACGAGAGGCCGATGGCCTCCAGGATGGGGTCCGAGAAGAAGCCGTCGGGCACCGGACGCAGAATCAGCGCTACCGCTTGGAGCGCCATGTACATGGCGAGCGTGGCGATGATCGCGGACAAGCCGACCAGGTCCACCAAGGCCCAGTTGACCGTTCCGACGAGGAGTGGCACCACGAGGAACAACAACCAGCCCGAGGCTTGGTTGGCGACCGTCGCGTTGTCGACCAGGTAGAAGGACTCCAGGACAACCATGAGCGCCATCAGTGGCCCAACGGAGAGGTCGATGCCGCCGACCAGCATCACTACCTGCTGTGCCATAGCCACCAAGGCCAGGGTCGCGGTCAGCGACAGCAGGCTTGTCATGCTGACCGCCGACAGGTAGCGATCGTTGACTGACGCGGTGTACGCGCCAAGCACCACGGAGGCGAGAGCGATCAGGGCGAGCGGGGCCCAATGCCCGGCGAGGACGTCGAGGACCCGGCTGCGACCGCTGGACTCTTGGACCTTGCGCTCGGCGGTTGAGGTCACGATTGCTCGGGCGATCTGGGGCTCGGTGAGATCCTCGCCCGTCAGCTCGCCGACGACCACGCCCCTCGAAAAGACTAGGACCCGGTCGCAGAGGCCCGAGAGCTCGAGGGCGTCCGAGGACAGGATCACCACCGCGGTGCCCGCCTCCGCGGTTTCGCGTAGATGTCGATAGATCTCGGCCCGCGTGCCCACGTCCACGCCCTGCGTTGGCTCGTCCGCGAGAACTACGCGTGGCTGCGAGTTGAGGACATCGGACAGGACTACCTTCTGCTGGTTGCCGCCGGACAGCGCTCCGACCCGGGTGTCGAGATCAGGCGCCTTGATGGCGAAGCGCTTCGAGGCGTCCTGGGCAAGCCGCTCCTGGACCGAGGCCATCCGCAGCCCCGCCTTGGTGTACTGCCGAGTGCTGCGGAGTGTGATGTTGGTCCGGATCGTGTAATCAGGGATCACACCCTCGTGCGGCCGGTCCTCGGGAATGAAGGCGATCCCGGCACTCAATGCCCTTCGCGGGCTCGTCACGCGCACGCGGCGACCGCCCACTTCCACATCGCCCCGCGAGGTCTCGAGCCCGGCCAGGGCCCGCACGAAATCGCGCTGGCCGTTTCCCTCGATACCGGCCAGGCCGATGATCTCGCCGCGACGAATTTCGAGGTCGAGTGGCTCGAAGCCGGCCGCGGAGAACGCTTTGACGGCGAACCCGACCTCGCCGAAGGTCCGCGCCTTGTCGGGGAAGATGAACTCCAGGGGACGACCGGCGATCAGCGCCACAACATCAGAGGGTTGGAGGTCGCTGCGCTCGAAGGTGCCCTGGCTCCGACCGTCGCGCAGCACGGTGACCCGGTCCGCGACTGCGAGGACCTCGTGGATGCGGTGGGAGATGTAGACGACAGCGGTCCCCTCGCGCGTCATCTCTCGAATCACCTCGAAGAGCCGCTCGACATTGGCCTTGCGGAGGTGCTCGGTCGGTTCGTCGAGCACGAGCACCGCCGGTTTGAGCGCGAGCGCCTTCGCGATCTCGGCGACGAACCTCGTCTCCGCGGGCAGGGTGTTGGCCCGGGCCCGAGGGTCGATGCCGGAGTGTTCGTCCCACGCGTTCAGCGCCGCGCTGGTCCACTCCGTCGCCTCGGAGATGGGCACTCCCGGGTGGTCACCGAGCACCATGTTCTCGGCGAGGGTCAGGTCGGGGAGCAGCGCCGGCTGTTGACGAACTATCGCGAGGCCGGCCGCGGTTGCCTCCTGCGCACCGCCGGCGAGCACGTGCCCGCACACGGACGCGATACCACTGTCCGGGACGAGGGAGCCACAAGCGACGCCCATCAGCGTGCTCTTGCCGGCGCCGTTTTCGCCGACGAGGGCATGGACCTCACCCGGCCGCACGTCCAGGTCCACGCTGTCGAGTGCCACCACACCGGGGAAGGTCTTGGTGACCCCGCGCAAGCTCAGCGCGCTCAGCGGCTCCGTCGCATCGTGCGGGGGGTCGATGACCGCGGGTGGCTGGGCCGTGACGTCGTTGGACATGGGGATCCCCTCAGGATCTGGAGGTGCGACCGGGATCGTCGATTCCGGTCGGGTTAGTTGAAGACCTCGCTCAACTGCTCGGGGGTGAGCGAAGAGGAGAGGTCGGCGTCCGGCGGCAGGTTGCGGTCGCACTTCGGGTCCTGCCCGGCCTCGGAGTCGAGGAACGGTGGGAAGCGGAATTGCTGCAGGGTCGCGCCGTCCTCACCGTTGGCAAGCGGGACCGCCAACCGGAGGGCCATCATGGACACGTCGTTGCTCGAGTCGAGCGAGAAGATCGGGAATGCGTCTCCGCCCGTCTTCGCATCGACCCACTTGCAGCCGAGCTCGTTGTTGGAGGCGAACGTCGCGATCGGCGGGACTGGCTTGCCAGCCGCCTGGAAGGCGTCGATCGCAGCGACGGCGGTGACCCCGTAGTCGGTCATGATCCCGTCGATCTCGGGGTACTTGGCCAAGAGACCGTTGATCGCCTTCTGCGTGTCCACCTTGTTCCAGTTGGTCGTGACCGGCTCGTCCTGCAGGAGCTTCATGTCCGGCTGGTCCTCCAAGGAGGAAGTGATGCCCTCCATGATCGACCCGCTCGACGGGGCGCCGGGGATGCCGCCGAGGAACACCACGTTGCCCTTACCGCTCAGGGTCTCCGTAAGCCAATTGCCGAGGTCTGCTCCGAGGTCTCCGTAGGCCCCGACGATCTTGGCGCTGTAGTCCTGGCCGACCTTCCCACCCGGGTCCGCCGAGTAGGGCACGACCGTCACGCCCGCGGCAGTGGCAGCGCGCAGCGCGGGCAACTCGGCGGCTCCGAAGTCGGCGTAGACCAGGAGCACATCCACGCCCTGGCTTACCTGGCTCGCGATATCACTCGAAGCCTTCTGGGGATCGCCGTTGGCGTTGGTGTAGAGGAGCTCCTGGTCGAGCGCCGGACACTTGGCGACCTCCAGCTCGACGACCTTCTTGGTGATCTGGCGCCACGGATTGCCTCCGACACCATCTGCCAGACCGACCTTGAGTTCCTTGTCCCCGCACCAGGTGCTGGGATCCACGTCGCGTGAGACCGACACGGTCTCGACGTCGGCGGTGTTGCCGCTGCCGGAAGCCGAGCCCGAGTCCGAATCATCCGACGACGTGGTGTCGGCTGCGCATGCGGCTCCGAACAGTGACAGGACCGTCACCGCGACGGCTGCACGAAGATGCCTCACTTCTCCTCCAGGAGTTGGTTGGGTGGTGCTGGGGATGGGGATCCGAGATGGGCGGTGTGGTGGAGCAGGTGCGGCCTCACAGCTGAGCGAGGCCGGAACGGAAGTTGTCGACGATCACTGTCGCCGGGTCAGCCTCCGGTTCGGTTGGGACGTACTCCGCCGTCCACGTGACGACGCTGACCCGTGGATCAGCGCCCGGCTCGACGGCCAGGGTCGAGACGTAGTCGCTGAAGGGGAGGACGCTCTCGTCGATGCGGTAGGTGTAGGAACGGTCGGTACGGTCGAGCAGTCGCTCGACGACTGTGGTGCCGTTGGAGATGCTCAGGCGACGCAGATCGTCCCCGACGAGCTCCACATGATCGATGATCGTGAGCCAGTCGTAGTCCCCGAAGTCACCGATCCGTTCCCACAGCTCGTCTGCCGGAACGTGGCACGTCCGGTGGTCCAGCACGGACGCACGCAACCAAGGGCGGCTGGGTTTCGACACGTCGGCCTCGTTCCCCACGCCCCGAGGAGCCCGGATCGAACTTCGCTCCAACTGACGTTCGAGGACGTTGCGAGTGATTCGCGAGACGTCGTTGTCGTAGGAATCGTGCGACAGCGCACCGAGCCAGGCAATGGAGCCCGTTGAGAAGACGCTGCCCCCGGACTCAGTGTCGTAATAGACGAGGTCGGACCGGACATCGGGGTTCTGATCACCGCCGAAGATGCCCCGCGCGATATTGAGGACGTCCTCGTTGACCGGCATGGCCTGGTCCGTGAAGCCCTCGGACGTGGCAAGAACGTAGGCGCGCCGCGGAGTGCCCAGCGCGACATCGGCACGGTCCAGCTCCAGGCCCGCAGCCCCGCCGCCGAGCAGACCGTAGTCACCGAAAGTGTCACCGCGGATGCCGGAGAAGATCCAAGCGCACGGGCCGTAGCTGTCTGGCAGTCGCCGGTAGTACGTCGAGGAATCGAAGGTGAACCCAGTGAACGAGAGCCCCGTGAGATGCGTGCTGTTTCGGCCGCGGTGACGCCATGTGCCGCCTTGGAGCCCGTCGAAGGCGTTGTGCACCTCCCCGGGCAGACAGTTCCAGGCCCGGACGGCCGCCTCGCCCTTGCGGACCTCGATAAGGGACAGGTCGTCGGGGTGGTAGTTGGTCACCCAGTAGAAGCCGTTGGCACCGAAGTAGATGAAGTGGCCGCCACGGGCCTGATAGGTCTCGTAGGCGTCCAGCATGCGCCGCGTCGAGTACTCCGGGTGCGACCCGGTCAGCACCGTCGCGTATCGGGCCAAGAGGTCGGCGCCCTCGCTGTGCACGTCCTCGTCGGTCAGCACGTCGTAGTCGTGACCGAGGTGCTCGAGCCAGTCGGTGAGATAGAGGTCTGAGTTGAAGGCCCATGTCGAGGTGATCCAGTAGCGGTACTCCGGCCGCATCGACAGGATCGGTCGCAGCCGCGACGAGATAGACACGCCCGACCCGTCGTTGTGGCCGTCGTAGACCGACAGACCGAGCTCGCGGTGCTCGGCGAGGTAGGTGTCCTCGGGCTCGATGTGGGGGACCTTGGCGGCCGATACCTGTGCCAGCGGGTAGTCGATCGGGCCGACGAAGTTGGCGTAGGCCATGTAGGTAGCAGTCGGCATCACGACTGCCACGCGCGACGTGGCCCGGTCCCGGGGGGGCCGGACGAAGAATGGGACGTGGTCGTAGGCGCCGGTCTCTGGCACCCGCAGCCGCAGGGCGTACGCACCGCTGCGTAGGCCGAGCGGCACAGTCAGCACCGCAGCGACGTCCCAGCGGCAGTCGTCAAGGTCGTCGTCGTGAAAGTGGACCGCCGCGTAATGATCAGGCTTCGCGGTGTAGACCACGGAATCGCCGTTCCACGCCGACCCGGTGACAGCGCGGTTAGGCGCGTTGACAAGCCAGCCGTGACGCTCCCGTGCAGCACGGTCGGTAACGCGCATGCTGGACGCGTCGACCGAGATGCCGTCGGCGAAGTCCCACCACAGGGTGAGACCTCTTTCGTCGACCTCGCTCGTCAGGGCAGCGAGGTCGTCGGCACCGAGGGCCATGCCGTGCACCGCGGGTGCCTCGATCTTGCCGTTGAGGTTGTCCCGAGTGATTGGGAGCTCCATGGTTCCCGGCAGAGAACCGTAGCGACCGGCTGGGCGCAGCAGGCCCCCGCCGGTGAGCTGGGCGATGCCGGCGCCGGCCAGTACCGGCCAGTCCGCGGGTACGTGCGCCACGACTCCGGTCGAGATCTCGCGGACGACCTCCCGCTCCGCGCCGAGGGGTGAGCGTGAGGGACCGTGAGAGCCGTTGGTCGAGGTCGCGATGCGGCGCTGCAGGATCCGTAGGGTCCCGTCGGAGGGGTCGTGGACGCCAGCCAGCAGGTGCCACACGTTTGGCTCGACGAGCTCGCCGGTGCGCACGCTTGCAACCCGTCCGTCTGCATCGCCGACGCTGAACGACACGTCGCCGTCGACCTCGATCGCCAGCTCCACTCCGGTCAGAGCGCCGTCGGCCGAGGCGGCACCGTGCATGGACCCAAGCACGACTTGGCGACGGCCGCCGGGCGCGGTGAGCCACACGCGAGCTGAGAGGGTGACCGGACCGTCGAGCACCTCGCCGGCGCGGTCGGCGACGACATACGAGCCGGCGTCGGTGACCTGCCGACGACCGCGCAGCTCGAGTGGCTCCACCGAGGAGACTTCTTCGATCTTGAAGCCTGGGCCCTCTGGCGCGACGTCGCCGTGGATGAGCCGCACCAGATCGGCGGAGTAGGCCGTGCCGTCCGGTGCGTCGACATGGAAGCTGATCTCCTCACCCGGGGCGACGGAGAACTTGTCGGGGTAGCCGATGACTTCAAGCACCGGGTACACCTGCCTCACGCGCCTCGCCACGAGACTCGACGTATTCCGCGACCCGCAGCAGGAAGACCGCGTGCTCGGCCTCGTCGCGGGAGTGATACGGCCCCGGGTCCACGTGGACGGGAGCGTCGCCGCGCACTCCGGTCAGGCGTGCGATCCCCCAAGCGCCGTAGTCGCGGGAGCGGTAGAGCGCAAACTTTCCGTCGACCGACGCCGCATGGAAATGGTCGAGAATCCGCGACAGCGCCCTGCTGTGCAGCTGCGGGCGGGCGCCTGGCTGGCTCGGCGGCAGGAGCGGCCTCTCTTTGTGTTCCCGTACCAGCTCCTCGCGACTCTGTTGGTCGAGCAGCAGCGGGTCGACGTGAGCGCGGAGCAGGTACTCCTGCAGCGACCGCCGCGCGTCGCCGCGCGTCGCTCCGGTCTCTTCCCAGGCACGGGAGGCGGTGGCTTGCGTGCCATCACGCATGGGGAATCTCCTCACAGTGGAAGGTGTGGCTTCTCCCACGTCGCAGCGTCGATGGACGGTGAAGGTAGGTTCGGCGGTAACGCATGTCAATACACAGTATCGTTGAGCGATACAGCCTAGCGCCGGTCAGAAAGCTCGTCCTCGCGAACGCAGACGAACTCCATCTCGAAGGTCGAGGACGCCATGAAGTTCTTCTCGTCATCGATCAGCGCCGCGTACTCGGGAGTCGCGAATGCCTCTCGCATCGACTCCTCGTCGTCGTACCAGACCTCTGCGATGCCGTCGCACGTGGAGGGCACCTGGTCGAGGGCCGTGGGCCGGCCCTGCACGTAACGACGTACTCCAGGGATCGCCAGGACCAGTGGGGCGTGTTGGTCGCGCCAATGGTCGTGGAACTGCTCGCTGGTCAGGTCGGTACGGCGGTGGAGGACGGTGACGGTCTTGATCACAATCGTGATTCCTTCCCGGAATGAAGTGCCTAGCCGCGTACGCGCCGGGCAGGTCGTCAGTCCCAGTAGCTGCTGCTGGGCCAGCTCGTGCCCATGTGGGCGAGCGCGCCAGCGTCGGCGACGAGCGCCGCCCCGTTCACGAGCGCCGCTTCGTCGGAAGCGAGGAACGCGACGACCCGCGCGAGCTCCTCAGGTGTCCCGGTCCTCCCCCGAGTGCGCGCCTTGTGCTCGGGGTCGTCCGTCGCCTGCTGCCACCCGCCCTTCAACAGCGGGGTCTCGATCGGGCCCGGGCACACGCAGTTGACCCGGATGCCGTCCGGCGCATGGTCGACCGCCAGCCCCCGCGCCAAGGAGACAACGCCCCCCTTGGTCGCGGCGTAGGGCGTCCAGTTCGGGACGTTGGCGAAAGCGGCGTGCGACGCCGTGAACACAATGGCACCACCGCCGGCGGCCCGCATGCGCCTCACTGCGTGCTTGGCGCAGTAGAGCGGGCCACTCAGGTTGACGTTCACCAGGACGTCCCAGGCCTCGGCATTCAGATCGCTCACGTCGCCGACGGGGCCCGCAACTCCGGCGTTGGCCACGAGCACCGTCAGCGGCAAGCCTGACCATTGCTGCGCTTCGTCCATCGTGCCAGCGACCTGCTCCTCCAGAGTGACGTCGAGCGCGAATGCGCGGGACACCCCTCCCTCGGCCTCGATGAGGCTGGCGGTCTCCTGTGCGGCGTCGAGGTCGATGTCAGTGCAGGCGAGCGCGGCTCCCTCAGCGGCGATTTGCTGCGCCGTCGCTCGCCCGATCCCGGAGCCCGCCCCGGTCACGAGGGCCAGACGCCCGTGGAAGCTACGCGGCACGGGCTACCCCAGGCGAACGACGCCTGATCATCCGAGACTCCGGCCGAGCGCCTCGTATACCTCCGGCTTGCGCGACTTGTAGTACAGCGCCACGACGACGCCCAGGAGCAGGAGCCCGTACACGGCGGCACTGAAGACGAAGGACAACGTGGTCGAGCCACCGGTCAGCAGGGTCAAGTTCTTGGTGATGAGCCACAACGTCGCGGTGAGCATGACGAGAGCCAGCGCGGGTGCCACGCGCGTGCGCGCGACACCTTCATCGCCGGGTTCGCGGATGAAGAAGACGAGCACCGCGAGGCTCATGAGCGTGTAGAGCACGATGAGCGCCAGGGTGCCGATCCCGAGCATCCATGAGTACTGCTCAAGGAACGACAGGTTGGAGACCGCGAACGGGACAGTGCACACGATTGCCAGGACCGCGACGCCCGCGGATGCCAGGTACGGCGAACCGTGGACGGGGTGCACCCGGCCAAAGATCGGCGGTGCCGCCTTGTCGGTCGCTAGCGAGTACACATACCGGGTCGCCGTGTTGTGGATGGCGAGCAGCGCTGCCAGCGAGCTGGTCACGAGCAGGACATTCGTGAGGTCAGCCATGATCACGCCGACGTACTCTTCGACCGCGTCGACCATCATCACGCCGCTGTTGTTGGTCGCGACGGCAACGGCGTTACTCACGCCGTAACCGTTGATGAGCATGAAGGAGGACACGGTGTAGAGGCCTCCCAGGAGCAGGATCGATCCATAGGTGGCTCGGGTGATCGTGCGGTCGGGGTCCCGCACCTCCTCGCGGTAGATGGCCGTCGACTCGAAGCCGGTGTAGGTCAGGATCGCGAACATGATCGCGATCGGGACCGACCCGGAGAAGAAGGCGTCAATGGTCAGGGGCTCGGCACTGATCCCCTCCGGCCCTCCTCCTCGGGCCAGAACGACAACGTCGAAGACGACGACCACGACGAGCTCGGCGCACAGCAGGACGCCGAGCACCTTCGCCGAGAGATCGATTCTGAAGTGGCCCAGTGCGGACACGAAGAGCCACATGAAGAACGCCCAGAAAGCCCATGGCAGCTCAGGACCGCCGAACTTCCCGTGCACGAGGGCGTCGGCGGCGGCACCGCCCAGCAGATAGGTGCCGAGCAGGAGGCCGAGGTACCCGAGCACTGCCACGTACGACGCACCCAGACCGAGGGGCTTCCCGAGGCTTGCGCTGATGTATGCGTAGAAGCCACCTGGCCGCGGCAAGCGACGGGCCATGGCGACGAAGCCGACGGCGAACAACATCAGCATGATGCCGGACGCTACGAATGACAGCGGAGTACCGAGGCCGTTGCCGATCCCAATGATGACGGGAATCGTCCCGTTCAGCGTGATCAGGGGCGCTGCGAAGGACAGAACGATCAGGATCAGGGCGAAGGTCCCGATGCCACCCGAGAGGCGGGGCTCCGTTCCGTCGGATGCTGAAGCGTGCTGTCCGACGGAGTCTGAGGAAGATTCTGTGCTCATGCGGTCTTCTCACTTTCGTCGGTCATGCGACGCACGACGCTGCGTTCGCCGATTGGTCGCATCGAAGTGGCCAACATGTCGCTTGTCAATCTCTCGTATCGTTGATCGTTACGCACTCAAGGCCGATCGCCGAACACTGACACTTGCCCTGCGCCAGATCGCTCTGGAGCACGACGATGCCGTGTTCACTATGTGAGCACAAGACCGTATAGTGGGCAGAACTTCGCTCGTCCCTCCCCAAGGAGCACCTGATGCTGACCTCTGGATCCGTTGCTTTCATCACTGGCGCAGCCCGCGGCCAGGGACGTAGTCACGCCATCGAACTGGCGCGAGCGGGCGCTGACATCATCGGCGTGGACCTGTGCGAGGACCTTCCCTACCTCGACTATCCGCTAGGTACGATGGACGAGCTCGTCGAAACGCAACGCGAGGTCGAGGCACTGGGTCGGCGCATGTTCATCGCCCAAGCCGACGTCCGCGACCGAGACGCGCTCGCGGACGCCTTCGAGCGTGGAGTCGCCGATCTGGGCGACTGCACCATCGTCCTGGCGAACGCCGGCATCTGCCCGCTGACCATCGGCGACCAGCGGCGTGAGCAGTGGCAGCACGTCCTCGACGTCAACCTCACCGGCGTATGGCACACGATCGAGGTAGCGAAGCAATCGCTCATTGACAATGGCGGCGGGTGCATCATCATCACCAGTTCGACGTCCGGGCTGAAGGGCGACTGCGGCGACAGCCCCGGCGGATTGTCATACAGCGTTTCCAAGCACGCGGTCATCGGCCTCATGCGCAGCTACGCCAACGTCCTCGCGCCCCACATGATCCGGGTCAACTCCCTCCATCCAACCGGCGTCAACACGCCCATGATCGTCAACCCGGCTACTGACGACTGGCTAAAGAAGGTCGACATCGACCTCGAGAACCTCATGCCTCTGCCAATGGTGGAGCCCATCGATGTCAGCAACGCCGTCCTCTACCTCGCCGGCGAGTCCGGCCGCTACATCACCGGAGTGGAGCTCCCAGTGGATGCCGGATACAACGTGAAGAACTAGAGGTCGACACAGCCACCAATCGATTCGGAGGAACAGCAGATGAACAGACGTCTCGAGGGCAAGGTCGCATTCATCACCGGGGCGGCGCGAGGTCAAGGGCGCAGCCATGCCCTCCGGCTCGCAAGCGAGGGCTGCGACATTGTGGCCCTGGACCTGGCGGCACCGCTGGCAACGGTGCCGTACCCGATGCCAGGCACCGAGGACCTCGCGGAGACTGCGACCTCGGTACAGGCTCTCGGCCGCGCGATCATCGCGGAACAGGCGGACGTCCGCGACCGCTCGGCCGTCGAACGCGTGGTTGCCCAAGGACTGGAGCGATTCGGGAAGATCGACATCGTCATCGCCAATGCCGGTATCTCGCCGGAGAAGCCCGAGGACCACGACCCGTTCGCGACGTGGGACGACGTCATCGACATCAACCTCAAGGGCGTGTGGAACACGGCCCACGCTGCGCTGCCATCGATGATCGAGCGAGGGGAGGGCGGGTCCATCGTCGTCATCAGCTCGGTGCAGGGGTTGTCCGGTCGTGGCGGCACCGGCACAGCCGCAGGCGACGCATACGTCGCCTCGAAGCACGGGGTAGTCGGTCTCATGCGGACCTGGGCCAACTGGCTCGCCCCGCACGGAATCCGAGTCAACTCCGTGCAGCCATGCGGGGTTGAAACCCCGATGGTCGTCAACGACGCCCTCCCCGCCTTCTTCGCGAAGTATCCCGCCAGCGCGGCATCCCTGACCAACCTCCTGCCGGTCGAGGTGGTTCAGCCCGAGGACATCAGCAGCGCAGTCGCGTGGCTCGTCTCGGACGAGGCCCGCTACGTCACGGGCATAACGTTGCCAGTAGATGCGGGCTTCCTCGTGAAGTAGCCGATACGTCGTGAGCTGTACCTGAGACCCCACTCTTATGCGCTCCGATCCCAAAGGAGACGGCCCGCATAACGTTCCGCCCGCCGCACGGCGGGCACGTCGAGCCGGGCAGGGCGCTGCCGATCGAGCCCCCAGTGCCGGGCAGGACCCTCCCGGCCTAGACGCAACGGGCGCCTGCGAAGGTGCTCTGGAACCACCGCCCAGTCCTGCAGCGGCGCGCCCGCCCTGCAGGGCCGCGGACCGACGACTCTCGTCACCGTGTCGGGGCATCCGTTGTGCCTGCAAGCGTCAACGGCGTCCCGCGGATTGATCGCGACGCGTTGGTCCCGACGGCAGTGGACCTACCGCCGGGACCATGGGACCGCATCAGACCGCTTCGAGCTCCTGCTCGGCCTGGCCACCGATACGCTGGTAGACCGAAGGCCGCGATTTGCGCCACAGCAGGGCGAGGACGATGCCCAGCACACCTGCCGCGTAGACGATGCCCTGGAAGACGAACGACAGGGCCGCCCCGGCACCGGTCAGAGCATCGAAGTTGAGGCTGACGATGACCAACACGCCACCGAGCCCGATGAGCGCGAGCACTGGCGCGATCGTCGTGTTCCACATCCGCTCGCCGGTGTGGTGCTTACGGAAGAACGCGATCACCGCCACCGACGTGCAGGCCATCAGCAGGAGCAGAGCGAACGCCCCGAAGCCGAACATCCACGAGTAGAACCGGACGACGTCGGTGCCAGCGACGACGAAGGGAAGGGTGATCAGGAGTCCCGCGACCGATGCGGCAAAAGAGGCCTTGGCCGGCGAGCCATGGCTGTGGTGCGCCTGACCAAGGGTCGAAGGGAACACGCCGTCCTTGCCGAGCGAGAAGATGTAGCGGGCGATCGGGTTGTGCGACGACAGCACCGAGGCGAAGACGCTCGTCACCAGCAGGATCTGCGCGATGTCCTTCGCGACGTTGCCGTAGTAGGAGCCCAGAGCGTCGGCGAACATGAAGGTCGCGTTGGCCTCGGCCTCGGCGACGACCTTGTCGGGGCCAACTGCGGTGATGAGCGCCCAAGAGCTGATGACGTAGAAGGCCGTGATCAGCGTGACCGCGAGGTAGGTCGCGCGCGGCACGGTGCGGTCGGGATCCTTGACCTCGGCGCGGTAGATCGCCGTCGCCTCGAAGCCCAGGAAGCAGGCGGACGCGAACAGGATGCCGAGCCCGGGCGCGCCGGAGAGGAACTCAGTCGGGGTGAAAGAAGCCACGCTGTGGCCCTCATCGCCGCCGCCGACCAGCGCTGGGATGTTGAGCGCCATCACGATGAGGACCTCGAGGACCATAAGCGTCGAGAGCACTCGGCCAGACAGCTCGACGTTGAAGTGCGCGAGTGCCGTGACTGCGACCCAACCGAGCAGGCTGTAGACCCACCACGTGACCGACGGGACGCCGAAGAGAGTCACGAGGAGTGCGTCGATCGACACCCCGAGCAGACCGTAGGCGCCGAGCATGAGGGTCATGTATCCCACCAGGGCCACGAAGGAGGCGCCGAGCCCGAGCGGGCGTCCGAGGCCTGCGGTGATGTAGGCGTAGAAGGCGCCACCGATCTTGTGGTGCCGGGTCATGGTGGTGAAGCCGACCGCGAAGACGGTGAGGATTACTCCGACGGTCAAGAAGGTCATTGGGGTGCCCACGCCGTTGCCGGCGTAGATGATCACGGGCACGAAGCCCGCGATGGCGCCCAGGGGGGCAGCCAGCGCCAGCACCGTAAGCACCAACTTGATGGTGCCCATGCTGCCGCGCAGTTCGGTGTCCCCCCGTCGTGTCGGCTCGGTGTCCCCCCGTCGTGTCGGTTCGGCAGCTCCTGCTGCGTTCGCCGAAATCGATTCCGCCATCTCGTGCTCTCTTTCGCCGTGTCTGGGAATCGCGGCGGGGCTCGTCGTCCGAGTGGAGGACTTATGCTTCCGCTCGCCTCGGCTCGATCACAATACGAGCCGCTGCTCGCATCGTGTGCCATTTTGCATTCGCAGTCAATACCTTCGCGGCCGAATTGACCGGTTCTCGCGAGAAGTCCCCCTCGAGTCCCCGCCGGTCTAGACGGCGATTCACCGACCCAGAGTTGAGCTCCCGGTGCCCCACCAATCCGTCGGGGCGACCGAGGAACGTGAGGACGAGGGCCATTCCCATCGCGGCAGCCGCGATGGTGGTCGGGAGGTTGACCGCGTGACCTGCAATGACCACGCCGTCCCCGAGTTAAGCGAGCTGGCCCGCCTCTACGGCCTGACGGATGGGGGCGACCGGGCAGGCGTTGTCCCAGTGCATGGCACGGCCGACGTGCTGCATCCCGACGAACCAGCCGATCGACAGCACAAGGTCGGCGAACTCCGCAGCTGTGAAAGCCTCCTGCGTCCGAACAGTCAGTTCGTCGTCGACTCCGCCCCTTTCGGCAACCACGGCTTCGACGTACGCAATTGCTGCCGCGACCTGATCGCGCTGGTGGCTGCTGAGATGGGACTCCCCCTCCAGTACCGCGCCCTCCTCCGTGGAGTAGCGAAAGCGGGCGCAGTACGAGCACCCGATCGCCTCGGCAGCCGCAATTCGCATGCGCTCCTTGACCACCACGTGCAGTGCTGACTCGTCCCAGAGGACACGGTTCGCGTGCTGGACGAAGTCCGCCAGCGGTGGGTGCTGACGCATGAAGGCGTCGAAGACGTTCTCTGCCACAGCATTGCCTCTCGTCGAAGGGTGGGCGTGACGGGCCACTGGCGTCATGTCACGTCGACCAGGACCGGATTGTGGTTGAACCCGGGAAGGACGAGGTGTCCGGCATCGACTGGGATGCATGCACCCGAGATGTGCCGAGCGGCGTCGGAGGCCAGGAATGTCGCGGCGTCAACGACGGCGGACGTGGGCAACATGCCTCTGCCGCGCAGCGCTGGCCAATTGCGCATGGCCCGGTCATAGTCCTCGGGCGTAGCGTCGTCCCGGCCGAAGACCCATGCGCGGCTCGCAGGGTTGACGATCATGGGGGTGTCGACCGGCCCCGGCAGCAGCGCATTCGATCGGACGCCGTACGGACCCATCTCGACGGCGGCGTTGCGCATCAACCCGATCACGCCGTGCTTGGCCGCGACGTAGTGCGCCGCCTGCGCCGTAGCCTCGACCCCGTTGACCGAGGACGTGAAGACCACCGAGCCGCCGAGGTTCTCGAGCATGATCGGGGCGACCGACTTCAGGGTCCGCCACACACCAGTGAGAGTGATGTCGAGCATGTCCTGCCACGTTTCGTCTGACATCTCCCACAACGGGGCGAAGCTGAACACTCCGGCATTGGGGAGCAGGACATCAACCCGACCGAAGTGCTCGACTGCGCGGCGCGTCAGGTCGTCAAGGTCACTCTGCGATCGGACATCTGCCTGACCCCACACGCATCGGGCGCCGGCCTCTTCCACGAGCCGGACGGTTTCGTCGAGCTCGCTCGAAGTGGCCATGGGATATCGGACAGTGTCGACGTCGCGGCAGGCATCGGAGAGGACGAGGTCGGCACCCTCTTGCGCAAAGCGCACCGCCAGGTCCCGGCCCTGACCCCTACCGGCACCGGTAATGAAGGCGACCTTGCCAGCGAGTAGCCCCGGCCGCGGAGCCGCGCCGCGGCCACTCACGGGTGCGACCCATCGCGGACCGGGTTGTGGTTGTAGCGCGGCAGCAGGAGGTGTCCCGCCTCAACTGGCACTTGGATGCCCGTCACGTGCGCAGCCTCGTCAGAGACCAACCACGCCACCGCGTCGGCGACCGCGCTGGCTGGTAGAGAGACGCGACCCCGCATCGCGAACCAGGACCGGGTCGCCTCGAGATAGTCCTCCCGAGAGGCCCCGGGCTTGCCCGCGATGATCTCCCGGGACTCGGGGTTGTCGTTCATCGCCGTGTCGATCGCCCCGGGCAGGACCGCGTTGACGCGGATGCCGTAGGGCGCCAGTTCGAGCGCAGCTCCTTGCATGACGCCGATGACTCCGTGCTTGGCTGCAGAGTAGGCAACAAGCTTCGGGAGGGTCTCAGCGGCGGCGACCGAGCTGCTGAAGACCACGGCACCGCGCTGCCGGTCCATCATGTGCAGCGAAACAGCCTTGAGCGAGCGGTACGCCCCGGTGAGGCACACGCTCACCTGGGCTTCCCATTCGTCCTCGGTGATGTCCCAGCAGTCGTTGTACTGCACGACGCCTGCCTGCGCGACAAGGATGTCGACAGCGCCGAGTCGTTCGACCGCCTCCCCCACGATCCCGTCCAGGCCCTGCTGATCGCGGACGTCACATCGGCGATCGAGGACCGAGACTCCGAGTTCAGCACACATGGCTCGGGTCTGCTCGAGGTCTTCTACGCGCGCCTGCTCGGCCCGAATTCCTTTCACGTCCTCGCAGTGGTCCACGAGGACGAGGTGTGCTCCCTCGCGCGCGAACTTCTCGGCGATGGCTCGGCCCTGTCCTCGCGCAGCACCAGTGATCAGTGCGACGCGGTCCTTGAGTCGTCCATACCCCATGGTGCTCACGATATGGGCATTAGCCCGCATCGTGCAACAGCCGTGTCGCTCCTAGACCGCGGGGTAGTCCGTGTAGCCCTCTGCCCCGCCGCCGTACCAGGTTGAGCGGTCAGACTCGGCCAGCGCGATGCCGTCGCGCAGCCGAGCGGGCAGGTCGGGGTTGCCGATGAAGGGGCGCCCGAAGGCCACGAGGTCGACCAGCCCTGTCTCGAGGACTTCGTCGGCGCGCCGACGGTCGTAGTTGCCCGCAACGACGATCGGCCCAGCGAATGCCGAGCGCAGCTGCTTGCGGAACTCCGGGTCGACCGGGATCGGCTCGGGCCACGAATAGTCGTACTCGGCGATGTGGAGGTAGGCGATGCCGTGGCCGTCGAGCAGTCGAGCTGCCGCGACGATCGTGTCTTCGATGTCGTCGTCGCCTCCGTCGGGGAAGGAGACGATCGGCGAGAGCCGGACGCCCACCTTGTCGGCGCCAATCCGCTCGGCAACGGCCTCGGTCACGCGACCGAGGAAGCGCAACCGGTTCTCCAGCGAGCCACCGAACTCATCGGTGCGCTTGTTGGTGCCTCGACGCATGAACTGGTCAATCAGGTAGCCGTTCGCACCGTGGAGCTCCACTCCGTCCATGCCGGCAGCGACGGCTCGGTCGGCGGCATCTGCAAAATCGCCCACGATTCGGTCGATGTCCTCGACACTGAGCTCGCGGGGAGCATCGCAGTCAACGAGTCCGGACCATCCGTCGGCGCGCTCAACCCAGACGCTACCCTCGGCGGTCACCGCGGAGGGGGCGACTGGTTGAAGGCCGGAGACCTCCTGCACCGACACGCGTCCAACGTGCCACATCTGCATGAAAACCACACTGCCCTTGACCGCCTCATGCACCGCGCTGGCGACAGCGGACCAAGCTTCCTGGTGGGCGTCGGTGTGGACACCAGGGGTCTTGGAGTAGCCCTTGCCCTCGCGGGAGATGTTCGTTGCCTCGGTGATCACCAGACCGGCGGTCGCGCGTTGTGCGTAGTACTCCGGGGCGAACGGCGTCTGAAGCTCGTCGGCCTCGGTCGCACGCGACCTCGTCATTGGAGCCATGACAATCCTATTGGCCAGCCGGACGCCGCCGCGCAGTGTGATGGGTGAGAACAGGTTCGACATAGTCGCCTCCGATGCCGTTGCGTCGCCGCAGTCGGGAGGGCGCCATTGCGTCCTCCTCCTGCTCATCATACGATCAACTGCTCGCATTGCGATACGGAGGCTTCATGTCCAATTTTCAGCTGACATACGACGCTCTTGACGTGCGCGACGGCCTTCAGGTCTCTCGCAGCCCTTGGGGTGAGAACGACGTGCTCGGCCGCTTGAACTGGATGACCGACAGTACGCGCGCCGCGGCGCTCGCCGAGGCGGATGGATCGTCTGTCTTCGACCTCGGGGTCACCTATGAGGTTGGCATGCCTTGCTGGGTGGAGGCTGGCGATCCCAAGTTCGACATCTACATGACACATACGCCGCGAGGAACGGCTATCGACCGGCTCTCCGGCGCAGACCCGGGTGTGCATGATCGCTACCCCTACGCCGGCGCGGCGATCTCGATGTACTCACACGCCGGAACACACCTGTGCAGCCTGACCCACTTCGGTCACAACGGCATGTTCTGGAATGGGGTCAACGAGTTCGACCACCTGGCCAGTCGCTCCTGGACGCTGGGTGGGGTGACGCCCCCGATTGCCGTGCGGGCCGTGCTGTTGGACGTAGCCGCGGCACGGGGCGTCGAGGAGCTCGCCGCTAGCCACGAGATCACCGTCGAGGACCTGACGCTCACAATCGACGCCCAGCAGACGACGCCTCGTAGCGGCGACATCGTGCTCATTCGAACGGGCCGGATGCGGCAGTGGCCGGACCCCGCCGCATTCCTTC
This sequence comes from Nocardioides cavernae, assembly GCF_016907475.1. NCBI lineage: Bacteria > Bacillati > Actinomycetota > Actinomycetes > Propionibacteriales > Nocardioidaceae > Nocardioides > Nocardioides cavernae. The sequence goes on from NZ_JAFBCA010000001.1 coordinate 380,927, forward strand.
CATCCCCCCCAGGGCTCGGCATGGCTGCGGCTCGCTACCTGTGCGAAGAAGTCGGCGCGATGTGCGTGGGCGTTGATTGTGGCGGCGAGGTCTTGCCTCCAAGTGAACCCGGCACCTTTCTCCCCGTGCACTGCTACATGTTCGCCACTGCAGGCACACCGATGTTCGAGAACCTTTACCTCGAGGAGTTGTCGGCAGCAGGGGTGCACGATCTCGTTTTCACGGCCGCGCCACTAAAGATCGCGGGGACGACCGGGATGCCGGTGCGACCAATTGCCTACCCAAGAAGGACCGGGTCCTGAGCAGTCCTCAAGGTCCGGTGAGCTCTCCCAGGTCGTTCGCTGGTCACGAAGGGTCCGCCAGACGCTCGAGGTCTATGGCAATGGCAATGGCAATGGCAATGGCACCGTCGCCAGGGCGTGTCGTCGCCCGTGACGTCCTGCGACTTCAGACCGGGCGAGCATGGCCTTCGCCCAGTTTCACAGGTTGTCGAACTCCGCGACGCGGTCACGCACCGCGCGCCATTCCTCGTTGCGGTACTGCAGGAGGTCGTAGTGGATCGCGTAGCAGAGGGCGGTCATGGACACGATGACGCCGTGGCGTGCTTGGTCGCGCGGGATGGCGATCACGGTCTCGGGGAGGCCGGCGTTCATCAAGGTCTGCTCATCGGTCAGCAGGATGACTTCGGTGCCCCGCTTGGCCACCAGCCTGATCTGGTCGGCGATCGAGGTGTAGTCCTCCGAGAAAGCAAACACGACCAGTGCGTCGTCCGGCTGGATCTGTGCCAGGCGTTGGGAGCGTTCGTGTCCGGAGTGCGTGATCGTGTCGACGTGCAGGCCGCTGGAGACCAGTTTGGCGCGCATGAACTCCACCAGGGGCAGCACGAGCCCGCTGCCAAGGATGTGCACGCGGCGTGCAGACAGCATGTGCTGGACGACGACGTCAAGGCGCTCTTGCGAGATCTTCTCCGGCAGGGACTGCAGCACCTGCACCTGCGAGCTGATAACCATGGCGAGGGAGTACTTCTCGCCCTCCTCTCGCATGGCGATGGTGCGGTCCATGGTGCTGAGGCTGTCGGCGACCAGGGCCTCCCGCATGTCGATGAACCCGGCGTAGCCGAGCTTCTGCGCGAAGCGCACGACTGTCGACTCGTGGACGCCGGCCTTCTTGGCCAGTTCGGCGATCCGCATGAAGGGCGCTGAGCGGGAGTCGGCGAGGAGGATGCTGCCGATCTTCCGCTCCGATGCGGTCAGGTTCCGAGTCGAATCCTCGAGTGCTTGGTGGAAGCTCACGCGCACATCGTAAGGGCTCGGCGCGGACGAACACAGCATTTCTGCAAGAAAACCTGCAGAATCCTTGACGCCCTGCAAGTTTGCTGTCTAGTGTCTGTCGTCACATCCCGTTGGTGGGGTGAGTCACATCGACTCCCAGCCATCGGAGCCGCCTGCACACATCAGGAGAGACCGTTGATCGTCGACACTCACGCCCACTACACGACCGCACCGCCGCAGCTCGACGCCTACCGAGCTCGTCAGCTGGGCTCCATGAACCGGCCGTCGGCGGGCAAGCCGCTCAAGATCTCCGACGACGAGATCCTGGTCTCCCTCGAAGGCCACCTCAAGCGCATGGACACCCTGGGCATCGACCGGATGATCTTCTCCCCGCGCGCATCCGGCATGGGGCACGAGATCGGCGACGCCCGGGTGAGCCTGTACTGGACGAAGGTCAACAACGACCTCATCAAGCGCGTGTGCGACCTCGTTCCCGACCGCTTCATCCCGGCCGCACAGCTGCCCCAGTCCCCGGGCGTCAGCCCCGCCGAGTGCGTCGGCGAGCTCACCCGCTGCGTCGAGGAGCTCGGCTTCGTCGGCTGCAACGTCAACCCCGACGTCGCCGGCGGCGGTCAGCCCTTCACCCCCGCGATCAGCGACGAGTGGTGGTACCCGCTGTGGGACGTCATGGTCGACCTCGACGTCCCCGGCCTGGTCCACGCCTCCAGCACGGTCAACCCCGCTCTACACCTCAACGGATCGCACTACACCAGTTCGGACGCGGCCGTCACGTTCGAGCTGTGCTGGAGCAACCTGTACGACCACTACCCAGCCCTGAAGCTGATCGTGCCCCATGGCGGCGGCTCGCTGCCGTTCAACTGGAACCGGCACCGCGCCCTCCACACGCTGCAGAACAAGCCGCCCTTCGAGGAGCGCATCAAGAACGTGTACTTCGACACCGCGCTCTACGACCGTGACTCCATGGAGATGCTGATCCGCAAGGTCGGGGCCGACAACATCCTCTACGCCGCCGAGCCCTTCGGCACCGCGAAGGCCACCGACCCCGAGACCGGCCGTCTGTTCGACGACACCGTCTCCTTCGTCGACGACATCTCATGGCTCAGCGACGAGGACAAGGACAAGATCTTCGTCGGGAACGCCCGCCGCCTCTACAGCCGCGCCGCCCTCTGACGACCACGTCATCCGGCAGCCGACCCGCATACCTACCAGGAGCAGACATGACCCTCGGATTCCAGATCCTCCAGCGCACCGATGCCGTTCCGAGCGACGAGGCACAGCGCTGGCGCGAACTCCCCGTCGCGAACATCAGCGACACCATGAACCGCCTCTCGGCCAGCAGCGCCGACCTGGTGCTCATGAACACCGACCTCAGCACAAAGATGAGCGGCGCCGCCCTCACCGTGCGAACCCGCCCCGGCGACAACCTCATGGTCCACAAGGCCCTCACGATGATCCGGCCCGGCGACGTCCTTGTCATCGACGCTGCCGGCGACCTCACCAACGCCATCATCGGCGAGATCATGGTCACCGCCGCCATCGCCAAGGGCCTCGGCGGACTCGTCGTCCACGGCGCCATCCGCGACGCCGAGACCCTTCGCGCAGGAGCACTCCCTGTCTTCGCCTGCGGCGTCACTCACCGTGGCCCCTACAAGGACGGACCGGGTGAGATCAACGTCCCGGTCAACCTCGGCGGCATGGTCATCCACCCCGGCGACCTAGTCGTCGGCGACGCGGACGGCGTCGTCGCGGTGCCGCTGGACAACCTGGCCGAGGTCTACGCCGCCGCCAAGGCCAAGCTCGCCAAGGAGACGGTGTCGCTGCAGAAGGCGGCCTCCGGCGAGCGCGACGACTCCTGGATCGACCGGCGGCTCGCCGCCCAGGGTTACACCGCACCGCTCGAGCTCGCCGTGGGGCAGGCATGAGCCTCGACGCCGGGGCTCGTCCGCACCCCGAGGTGAGCGAGCAGGACATTCGCCACCCCAGGGATGTGTGGGGAAGCGCCGTCACGGTGGTCATCGCCGCGGTGGCCCTGCAACGCTCCGTCTCCTACGGCATCGAGGGACACACGCAGGTCGTGGGCCCCGGCATGTTCCCGGCCATCGTGTCCGCAGCCCTGCTGCTGCTTGGACTCCTCTGGGCGCTGCAGACCTGGCGCAAGACGGTCCCGCAGCCCGAGGAGCCGATCGAGCTCCCCGACCGCGGCGGTGTGGCACGCATCGCCATCACCGTGGCCGCCATGCTCGTGCCGGCGCTCGTGTTCAACCTCGTCGACTTCCGCCTGACCGTCTTCGCCATGTCGTTCGCCGTCATGCGCTTCGTCTTCGGCAGCCCCTTGGTCCTCGCCGCCACCGTCTCCGCCGCGCTCTCGGCCATCTGCTACTTCGGCCTCGCACTCGGGCTGGGGATGGTCCTCCCGCTCAGCTTCTGAGCCCTTCAGCAGACACCAGACGCCAACGCCGCCTCGACCCAGAAATCAGGCCTCACCGTGGATTCACTCAACCAGTTCGCCCAAGGGATGCAGAACGTCCTCGCACCCGAGATGCTGATCTACGCCCTCATCGGCTGTCTCGTCGGCATGGTCGTCGGCATCCTCCCCGGCTTCGGACCGGCAGCCGCCACCGCGCTGCTCTTCCCGCTGACGTTTTCCTTGGGTGCCACCGAGTCCCTGGTGATGATGGCCGCCGTGCTTTACGGGGCCACCTACGGCGGCTCCATCACCGCCGTCCTGCTGAAGGTTCCAGGCGAGGCTAGCTCAGTCGCCACCACGATCGACGGCCACGCGATGGCCAAGGCCGGCCGCGCCGGCCCCGCCCTCGTCATCGCCGCCGTCGGCGGCTTCATCGCCTGCGTCGTCGCGACGTTCGGCTTCGTCGCAGCCACCCCGCTCACCCGCTTCGCAGTGACCCTCGGCCCCGTCGAGATGTTCGCCCTCACCATCCTGGCCCTGCTCATCGCCGCCGGCCTCGTCGGCCGCTCCGTCACCAAGGGCATGGTCGCCGTCGCGTTCGGCCTTCTCCTCGCCACCGTCGGCCGCGACCCGCTGTCGGGCATGGAGCGCTTCACCGGAGGCGCCAACGGCCTCATCGACGGCCTCGACATCATCCCCGTCATCATGGGCCTGTTCGGACTCACCGAGCTCTTCAGCACCGTCGAGCGCCGACACCGCGAGCAACAAGCCATCAAGGTCGGCCGGATCATGCCCTCCCGCCAAGACTTCAAGGACTCCGCCGGCCCCGTTGCCCGCGGCACGATCATCGGGTTCTTCCTCGGCCTCGTCCCCGGCTCACCGGGAGCCACCACTGCCTTCGCCTCCTACACCCTGGAGAAGAAGCTCTCCAAGCACCCCGAGCAGTTCGGCAAGGGCGCCATCCAGGGCGTGGCCGGCCCTGAATCGGCCAACAACGCCCTGAGCGTCGCCGGCATGATCCCCCTCTTCACCCTCGGGATCCCGTCCTCGGCGACCATGGCCATCATGTTCGGGGTCTTTACCTCCAACGGCCTGATCCCCGGACCCACGCTCTTCACCGAGACCCCCGAAGTGCCCTGGACCATCCTGGCCAGCATCGTGGTCGGCAACGTCATCCTGCTGATCCTCAACGTCCCGCTGGTGCGGATCTGGGTGCTCGTCCTCAAGACGCCGTACCCCGTGCTCTACGCCATCGTCGTGGTGTTCCTCGTCATCGGCGCCTACAGCCTGCGCAACAGCACCTTCGACATCATCGTTCTCATCGGGTCCGGCCTCTTCGGGTACCTCCTCGAGAAGATCGACGTCCCCGCCTCACCCATCGCCCTGACCCTCGTCCTCGGCGACCTGATGGAGACGTCATTCCGCCAGACCCTCGCCCTCTCGCAGGGAAGCATGTCTGGCTTCGTCTCCAGCACCACGGCCATCGTCATCTACGCCATCACGGCCATCGCCCTTGCCAGCATCCCGATCGGACGCAACCTCAAGGCCCGCCGCGACCGGCGCGTCTCGGACACCCCTGACCGCCGGATGACTCCCGTCTAGCCCCGACGACCGTCACACCATCCCGCCACCCCACCCCACACCGCACCGCTCGCACCGCACTACCTCCACCGACCTGGTTCTCCGCGTCGTGCGGATTGACTGCGCCCACCCGCCCCAAGGAGCCGACCATGAAGACTGCCATCGCCACCGCGATCACCCTGTCCGCCGCTGCCCTCGCCGGCTGCGCGTCCTCCGATACGACCAACGGCAGCGACGCCGCCTTCCCCGACAACCTCTCCTCGCTGACGTTTGAGGTCCCGTTCGACGCCGGCGGCACCACCGACACCATCGCGCGGCTGATGGCACCGATGCTGGAGGAGGAGCTCGACGTCCCCGTCCAGGTCGTGAACATGTCGGAGCGCGACGGGCAGGCCGGCTTCGAGGCCCTCGCCGAGTCCGACCCCAACGGCGCGATGGTCGGGTTCACCAACCTGCCATCCGCCGTCACCTCCTACCTCGGAACCGAAGCCGGGTACGACAAGGACTCGTTCGCCCCGCTCGGCGCAGTCACGTCCCTGAGCACCGTGATCGCCGTCCACGAGGACAGCGACATCGACGACTTCACCGACCTCGTCGACGCCGCCCTTGCCGCCCCCGGAGACGTGACCCTCGCCGCCGGCGCGCTCGACGACAGCATCCAGGTCCACCAGATCGAGGAAGCGACGGGCGCCGAGTTCAACAAGATCCCCTTCGAGGGCGGGTCCTCGGGCGAGGTCACCGCGCTGCTCGGCAAGAAGGTCGACGCGATCATCGGCGCTCCCGTCGCGATGATCCCCAACGTCGAGTCCGGCGACTTCCGCGTCATCGCCGTCTTCGGCCCCGAGCGCATCGCCGCGCTGCCCGACTCGCCGACCGCCATCGAGCAAGGCGTGGACCTCGAGATGCTCTCGCGCATCGGGCTCTCGCTCTCCGCCGGCACCGACGAGGAGACCCAGTCAGCCCTCGTCGACGCCATGGACAAGATCGCCGCCTCGCCCGAGTTCGTCAAGAAGGTCGAGGCCCTCGGGTACGAAGGTGGGTTCATCGACCCCGAGAAGTTCAGCGCCGAGTGGACCGACGCCGAGGGAGTCGCCCAGACCGTGATCGACGAGGAGGGCCGATGACGCACGACCAACAATCACCACCAGCAGCCGAGAACAAGCCCTCCAAGTCCAGCCCTGCCGACTACCAGCCGGCCACCCAGGCTGACGGCTCCATCCGCCTGAGCACCGCCATCGGCAACCGGGGCGTCACCCAAGCCATCTTGGCCGGCCTGCCCACCCCCGGATGGGAGCTTGAGTTCCACGACGTGAAGCCTCTCCCTCGCGCCTTCCGTGCCATGGTCAACGAGCGCTCCTTCCACGTGAGCGAGATGGCCCTGACCACGCTCGCCATGGCCATCGAGCGCGGACGACCCCTGATCGGCATCCCCGCGGTGCTGAACCGTGACTTCCACTACCGCTCGATCGTCGTCCGCACCGGCGCCGGGATAACGTCGCCTGCCGACCTGGTCGGCCGACGAGTCGGAGTCCGGGCCTACTCGCAGACCACCGGTGTCTGGGCGCGGGGACTCCTCGAATCCGAGTTTGGCATCGACCACCGAGAGATCACCTGGGTGACCTTCGAGGGCGCCCACGTGGCCGAGTACGACGACCCCAAGCACGTCGAACGCGCCCCGGCTGGCGCCACCATCCTCGACATGCTCGCCGCCAGTTCCATCGACGCCGCCGTGATCATGGACCCGCAGGTAGATCCCGCGATCGCCACTCCACTGTTCCCCGACGCCAACCAGCGAGCGCGCTCGTCCCACGAGCGCGACGCCATCTTCCCCGTCAATCACGTCCTCGCGGTCGACACCGCGACAGTCGAGGAGATCCCCGACCTGCCAGGCCAGCTGTACGACCTGTTCCTGCAGAGCAAGCAGACGTACGACGCCAGGCTCGCTGCCGACGGCCCGGTGACCCCGCAGGACCGACACACGCTGGCTCTCGGCGGCATCGTCTCAGGGGACCCCAACCCCTTTGGGGTGGCTGCCAACCACTCCAGTTGCGACCAGCTCCTGACCTACGCACACCACCAAGGCCTGCTCGCACGGCGTATGCGCGTCGACGAGCTGTTCCACCCGAGCCTGTTCTGATCCTGTCCTGCCATGACTCCAGTTCCGTCACCCGCACCCACCCATCCCGAAAGAAGAGCACGATGAAACTCCGCCGCAGCATGTGCGTCCTCCTGGCCGCCCCGCTCATCCTCACCGGATGCGCCAACACCAACAGCGGTGGGGACACCGACACCGCGAGCTTTCCCGAAGGCCTCGACAGCATCCAGATGATCGTGCCGTTCAGCGCCGGAGGAAGCACCGACACGATCGCACGGCTTGTCGCCCCCCGCCTCGAGGAGAGCCTCGGGGTTCCGGTGCAGGTCATCAACCGCGAGGAGAGCGGCGGCCAGACCGGCCTGAAGCAGATCGCCGACTCCCCCAAGGACGGGTCCGTCATCGGCAGCGCGAACCTGCCCTCGATCTTCACCACCTACCTCGACCCGAACACCGACGTCGACTACGACCGCGACAGCTTCCAGACCGCTGGCGCTGTCACCACGTTCGGTTCGGTCGTCGTTGTCCGCGAGGACAGCGGCTTGAAGACACTCGACGACCTCGCGGCAGCGGCGAGCGCCGAACCCAAGGCCCTCGACCTGGCCGGGGGAGCCGTCGACGATCTCATCCCCATCACCCAGCTCGAGGACGCTTTCGACGCCGAGTTCAACCTGATCCCGTTCGAGGGCGGTAGCGCAGACAAGGTCACCGCCCTTCTTGGTGACAAGGTCGACGTCATCGTCGCCGCTCCCAGCGCCGTTGTCGCCAACGTCGAGTCCGGCGAGTTCCGAGTCCTTGCGACGATGGGCAGCGAACGAAGCGTCAGCTTCCCCGACGTCTCCACCGCCCAAGAGCTCGGCTACGACATCACCTACGACACCGTCAATGGTTTCGCGCTGCCGGCTGGAACTCCCGACAACATCGTCGAGGCCTACAGCGACGCACTCTCGGACGTCGTCGACGACCCTGCCTTCGCTGAAGCCGTCGAGCCACTCGGCTTCAACGCCAGCTACGTCTCCGCCGGCGACTACGGGGACCTCTGGGACGAGCGCGAGACCGAGGCAGGACCCATCATCGAGGCCGCCGAATGAGCCACCAAGCCCACACCCGCCCGCACACCCCCACCACGGAGGAGTACCCATGCTGACCGGAGTCGACCACATCGACCTCAGGACACCGGACTTCGACGGCACCGTCGCCTACCTCGAGTCCCTCGGCCTGCGCGAAGTCCGACGACTCGACCCCGAGCGCGGCTCGGTCGAGATGGCGCTTCCCGGTGAGAACCAGGTCGTGTTCGAGGTCCGGCCCGAACCGGCGGCCGAGAAGGCATACGTCCACCACGTCGCCTTCGGACTGGAGGGGCTCGACGACGTCGACACCCTCGCTGGCGCAGGTGTCCCCTTCACCAAGGCCAAGCACTTTGTGCCCGCCACCGGGAGGACCGTCACCAACGGGGTCGACCCCGGCGGGATGACCTGGCAGCTCACTGACTGACTACATGCGGCCGAGTTCGGCTCTGAGCCGGACCCGGCCGCATGACTGCACCTCCACTCCGCGTCCACGCACCTTCACCCGATCCCAAGGAGTCAACGACCCGTGACGGCGTTCCGCTGGCTCTTCGTGGTCACCGCGCTCCTGCAGTCAACCTTCGCCGCGACCAAGGTCCTCATCATCTACCGCGCCATCGAACTCGGAGGATCGGCCAGCGAGATCGGCGTTCTCGTGGCCTTGTACGCCGTGGTCCCCTTGGTCGCCGCGCTGCCTTTGGGGCGCGCCGTAGACCGAGGTCACGTGTCGATCGTCATGCGCTCCGGCGGAGTCCTCACGATCGCCGGCGTCGTTCTGGTCGCGGCCGGCCCCAACCTCATTGCATTGGGCGCCGCCAACATCCTCATCGGCTGCGGGCAGATGTGCTCGATGGTCTCAGCACAAGGGCTCATCCCCCGCCTCAGCACGGACGATGAACTCGACCGACGGTTTGGAGCGTGGAGCGTCGCTACCTCCTTGGGCCAGACCCTCGGAGTTCCCTTGGCAGGACTTGTGGTCCATGTGGCGCCGAGTCGCGACATCGGTGTGGGTTGGGCGCTCCTGGGCTTCGCCGTGGCAAGCGTCGCGGCCAGCGCAGCAACCCTGGTACCCGCGCTGAGGTTCGAGCCGTTCGCGCGGAACATCGCTGGACGCGATCCCCAACCCACTAGTCAGATGTTGACCACCCCGGGCATGCGCAGCGCGATGCTCGCCAGCGTCATCGTCCTCGTCTCGATCGATCTCCTGATGGCATACCTCCCCCTCCTAGGGGTCGAGAGAGGCTTCGGCGTCCTTGCCGTAACCCTGATACTCACCGCACGATCAGGCTCAGCACTGATTGCGCGCGTCTTGATGACGCCCATCCGCGCCCGGTTCTCTCGCGAGCAGGTCATGGTCACGAGCACCCTCATCTCGGCGCCAACGGTTCTCGCACTCGCGATCGTCGGCAATCCGTGGATCGTCGGCGCCTGCATGGTCGTCGCTGGCTTCGCATGGGGGCTCGCACAACCACTGTCGATGACCTGGGTCGCGAGTCTCGTCACGCCGGCCAATCGCGCCTCCGCCCTCTCCCTACGGATCACCGGAAACCGGGTCGGGCAAGTCGCCGTTCCCCTCGCCGCCGGTGGACTCAGCAGCGCCGCCGGCGTCTCGTCCGTGTTCGTCGTCATCGGCACCGCCCTGTTCGTCTCGGCGCTCAACACCCGGCGGTCACTGCGAGGAGGTCCAGCAGCCCCAGCGCCGTGACCCACTCCCCCAATACGTCTAGCCAGCAGATCCCGAATCGATCGAAGGAGCAACCCATGACCATTCTTGCCGCGTATGTCCCCAGCAGCGCCGGAAGAGCAGCGCTCACATTCGCCCTCAACGAAGCTGCGACCCGCGGCGAAGACGTCGTGGTCGTCAACGCGAGTCGAGGCGACGCCCTCGCCAGCGATCACGCGATGTCGCCGGACGACGACGCTCGCATCCGAACCGAGGCAGAGCGGCTCGGCGTCGTCGTCGGGATCGAACGCGTTATCGGCGCTGAGTCACCTGCCAGCCAGTTGCTTGCAGCAGCGGACCGTGTCTCTGCTTCGCTGATCGTGATTGGATCGCGGGGCAGGTCGACGGTCGGGAAGCTGTTGATGGGTAGCGCGGCCCTCGAGATTCTCAGCAACGCCCGTCAGCCCGTCGTCACGGTCAAGGCTGAGTCGACGTGACATCCACGTGAACCCATGCCAGCCCGGATGACCGCGCGCTACGTGCCCGGCGGAGGGAACGTCATGGGAGCCAGACCATCCGGATCTCACACTGTAGGGACGCAGGAAGCGTCGAAACCCTGTGACCCCAGCCGCCTAGGGCGTGAGGTCAGCGACGCGCAAGGCATCGCGCGAGCGACCTCTCGAGCAGCGGTCGGATCAACTTGCGCCGATACCACTCGCTCCCCCTCACGTCCGAGATGGGCGTGATGATGTCCTGGATCTGGTCGTGGAGCAGGTCAACCAGGTCCGCGAGTGGCACGTCGACGCCGGAGATCCAGACTGCAGGCGTGGCGACGGGGGTCGGACCGGCGCCGCCGACGGCGGCGAGCAGCCGAGGTCCATCTGCCGACTCTTCGAGGGCAGTGGCGATGCCAACCGTGGCAAGGTCCATCGAGCGACGGAACGTGTGACGAACGTAGGCGCTCACGGACGCTCGTCGCGGCACGTCTATCCAGCCAAGAAGCTCGTCGTCGCGGAGAGCATTGATGCCCGGGCCGCGGAAGAACTCCGATGCAGGAACAGCTCGTTGACCCCGTGCCGAAAGGGCGACCATCTCGGCCCCGGCCGCGAGAAGGCCGGGAAGCGTGTCGCCTGAGGGAGACGACCGGCAGGCGTTTCCGCCAAGGGTCGCGCGCCTCCTGGTCTGAGGCGAACCGACCAGTGCGGCACCGTCACGGATGGCACCCAGACTGCTCGAGTCGTCCCCAAGGTCCTCGATGCGCTGCAGGGTGACTCCGGCCCCGATCCTGATCTTGTCGTCGCCCTGCGTGACCGCGGCTAGCTCGCGGACACGCGAGATGTCGACTGCCACGTCGTTGCCGACGACTCCGGCGGCGTAGAGCGAGACGAAGTCGGTACCGCCGGCGAGGACGGCTCCACCGGAGCCGACGAGGCGCACCGCGTCGTCAAGGGTCTGGGCGCACTGGAGGTCACGCAACATCGGTTTCCCCTTCATGCTCAAGCATCCTCAGCACTCGCTCTGCACTCAGCGAGCAGGTGGCGGGCTGGCGGCCGACCGCGTCGCGCAGGGCGGTGCCGATGGCAGCGGCCCCCGGGACGGCGGGGGCCTCGCCTATGCCCTTGATACCCCGATACCCATGGCTCCCGGGGTGCTCAGTCACGAAGGACACGTCGATCTGGTCGGGAACGTCAAGGATCGTAGGGACCCGGTAGTCGTGCAAGTTGGGGTTCAAGATGCGGCCGTCGCCATCCGCACTGATCTCCTCCGTCAAGGCGTAGCCCAAGCCTTGGACCACTCCCCCATGCACCTGTCCCCGCGCTCCTTGAGGGTTGAGGACCGGACCGGTGTCGTGGATCGCTGCGTAGCGCTGGACCTCGATCACGCCCGTGGCGAGGTCGACCTCGACCTGGGCGACGTGGGCGTGGAAGGTCGGTTCGTTAAAGGCGCCGACCCAGCCGGAGACGCAACCGGGGTCGTGCGGGACGGCCGCCGGCTGGAAGCGACCATTGGCCGCCACAGGGCCGGACACGCCCATCGCCGAACCGATGACCTCGCGCAGTGCCTTCTCGGATCCTGTGACGCCACGGATGGCGATCTTGCCATCCACCACCTCGCAGTCCTCCACAGCTGCTTCGGCGTCATCGGCGAAGCGCTGCACGAGGATGTCGCGCACCTGGTCGACTGCCGAGACGAGCGCGGTGCCGACGCCGTACAGCGTGCGACTTCCTTGCGAGCCGTGGTCGTAGGATCCGCGATCGGTGTCCCCCGAGGAGATGTGGACAGCTGCCGGCTCGATGCCCAGACCGTCGGCCACGATCGCGGCCAGGGTCTCCGATACCGCACCGGTGCCGATCTCGGTCGCACCGGTCAGCACAGTTGCCGTCGCATCCTCGTTCATCGTGACAGCGACCGAGCCACCGATGGGCGAGACAGTCCAGATGGCACACCCCAGTCCGAATCCGCGAAGTCTGCCGGCATCAGTCGGCCCTGCTTCTGCCCGCCACTGTTCGAGGTACGCCCGAGCACGAGCCAGCACCGTCGCCATGGCGGGGTCGCGCATCTCGTGGCCCGTCGGGCCGAGATCACCATCGCGGAGGGCGTTGATCTCACGCACGGCCTCGAAGCTGATACCCACTCGCTCGGCGATGTCGTTCATGTGCTTCTCGACCGCGTACGACATCTGTGGTCCGGATGGCCCGCGGTAGGAGCCGGTCGGCACCGTATGGGTATGCACGTAGCCGGCCTCGATCCGGACGTGGTCCGCTCGGTACGGGCCACAGGCCTGCAGAGCGGCGACCGAGCCGATGGGCGGCGTGTCATATGCGTACGCGCCGCTGTCGAGCACCACTCTGGCCCTCCGGGCGAGAACCGAGCCGTCGAAACCGACTGCGGATTCGAGCTCGATGTGTGAGTTCTCCCGGGGTGCCGGCGACAGGAACTCTTCCTCTCTGCTGCACAGCAGCGAAACGCGTTGCTCCGTACGCATGGCGAGAAGCGACGCGAAGGCGGCCATGCCCAGGTGCAGCTTGCCGCCGAATCCCCCGCCCAACGTCGGGACCCGTACTCCGACCTGGCTCATCGGCAGCCCAAAGAGGCTGCTCAGACCGCTCCGGACCTCGAAAGGCGCCTGAGTGGTGCAGGTGACCTGCAATCTACCTTCGCTGAACTCGGCGACAGCCGCCCGCGGCTCGATGAAGGTCTGGTGGACACGGTGTGAGTCCACGATCGTGCACACGACGTGCGCAGCGTCCGCGAAGACAGCGTCGACGTCGCCGCGCGTGATGCTGCTCGACTCTGTGTAGTTGGGCTGGCCGGCGTGGACCTCCACGGCATCGGGGGCCATCGCGGCTTCGAGCGTGAGGACGGCGGGCTCAGCTTCGATCGTCGGACTCACGAGCAGAGCCGCGGCGCGAGCGGCACGCCGCGTCTCCGCCACGACGAGGGCGATCGGTTCCCCGCGGTACCGCACGCGATCGACGGCGAGCAGCGGCTCGTCGGCAACGAAGAGTCCCTGAAGGGTGGCAGGCGCGTCGGATGCGGTCACGACGTCGACGACTCCTGGAAAGGCACGCGCCGCATCGACGTCCACCGCGAGGAGACGTCCCGCGCTCACTTCGGACCTGGCGATGGCGGCGTGAAGGGTGCCGGGCACGCTCGCGAGATCATCGGTGTAGCGGGACCGGCCGCTTGCCTTGTCGACGCCGTCCCGCCGACCGAACTCGGTACCGAGGCGCTCAGGCATCGTCGCCTCCGATCACGGCGGCAGGTGACGCCTCGCCTGGGTGCACCGAGCAGACGGCGTCGAGGATCGCGATGTATCCCGTGCATCGGCAGATGTTTCCCGCCAGCTCAGCAGCGGCCTGCTCGCGGCTCAGCGATCCAAGCCGCTGGAGCGCCCCGCACGCGGCCACGGTGAAGCCCGGGGTGCAGATGCCGCACTGGACACCACCCTTCTCGGCGATCGCAGACGCCACTCGCGCACCAGTCTCCGTAGCGGCAACACCCTCGACGGTCTCGATTTCACGACCCTCGCACTGCCGAGTGAAGACCAAGCAGGAGCACACGGCCTCCCCATCCATCAGAACCGTGCAGGCACCGCAGTCCCCGGTTCCGCATCCCAGCTTGGTTCCGTAGAGGCGGAGGTCGGTCCGCAGCGAGTCGACGAGCAGGGCGTCCGGCTCACAGTCGACCTCGACGCCTCGTCCGTTGACACGCATCCGCACGCCGAGTGCTTGGTCACCCATGCGGATCAACGCCCCTCGGGCCGGTTGAGGACGGCGGCATAGGTCTCGTCGGTCGCGCCCATCAGACGGCGCTCGCGAATCCAGGGCAGGGGCACCGCGGGGTTCTCCTCGTCGATCTCACGAGCGAGCCTGGCTCCGTCGAAGACCGCGTCGGCGAGCAGCATGCGAGGTGCTACGCAGTCACCGATCTGGTACACCGCCTGAATCTCGGAGGAGTCACCGGCCTCTTCGTGAAGGTCGCGCAGCGACTTGAAGTAGTCGGTGCGCGCGCGGCGCTGCGTACAGAGCACGATCGCGTCGGCGTCCCACGACCTGGTGCGCCCCTCGGCGACGTGGTCGTCGGCCACCACCTTGCCACCCTCGTAGGTCGCCAGCACGTGCTCGGCGACGACGGTGACGCCGAGTTCCTCGAGCAGCGGGCGCATGTGCACGTTTTCGCCCGTGAGGTCCATGTACGGACCGGGGTGCCCGAAGCGGGTGAGCAGGGTGACCTCGTGGCCCTCACGCTGCAGCTTCTCGGCGATGCTTGGGCCCATGAAGTAGCCCTCCATGTCGTAAACCGTCACCGTGCGACCCGGAACCGGCTTGCCGTCACGCAGCAGCTGCTCGGGGGTAAGCACGTCGGGACGCGAGGAGTCGACTCCCGGGATCTCTGTGTGGGTGACGCCGTTGATGCCGGTCCCTAGCCACTCCGCGCCGATCGCGACGACGACGACGTCCGCGCCGTACTCATACGCCTCCTGCGGCGTGAGCGTCGTGTTGGTGATGACCTGGACATTGTCGAGTTTGGCCAGCTGGGTCTTGCGCCAATCGGTCACGCGACCCCAGGCGCCCATACCGGGAAGGCCCGAGATCCAGCGCACATGGCCGCCGATGTCGTCCGCGGAATCGACCAGGTGGACGTTCTCCAGGCCACGCTTGCCGAGGACCGTGGCGCACTCCATACCTGCCGGACCGGCACCGATCACCAGGACGTTGCGGTCCTGCTTGCGTGACAGCGGGATGACCTCGGGGTTCCAGCCGCGGCGGTACTCCTCTCCCGCAGCCGAGTTCTGAGTGCAGATGAGGTGCCAGTTGGCATTCACACGGCTGACGCATACGTTGCAGCCGATGCACTCGCGAATGTCGTCGAAGCGCCCCTCCTCGATCTTGCGCGGGATGAACGGGTCGGCGATCGACGGCCGCGCGGCACCGATGATGTCCTGCTGTCCGCTCTTGATGACCTCGACCATCACGTCGGGACTGGTGAAGCGGCCGACTCCGATGATGGGCTTCTTGGTGTGGGGCCGGATCTTCTTGACGTACTCGGCCTGGAAGTTTTCCGGGTAGAAGCGAGATGGGCCGGCATCCTTGATCCACAGCTCGGCGTGCTCGCCGCCGACCTGGACGTCCCAGAAGTCGACAAGGTGGTCGGCCAGCTCGATGAAGCCCACGCCCTCCTCGTCGACCCGGATGCCACGGTCGTCGCCGTGCAGGGAGTCAATGCAGAAGCGGGCCGCCAGCACAATGTCGTCGACCTCCTCCTTGACCTGCTCCAGCGTCTCGAGCCAGAAGCGGGCTCGATTCTCCAGGGGCCCGCCGTACTCGTCAGTGCGGTCGTTGTGGAGGTTCATGAGGAACTGGACCGGGAGCGGGGCAGACTCACCTCCCCAGACGTTGATGATGTCGAAGCCGGCACGCTTGGCGCGCTGGGCGGCGGCGACATACTGACGCTGAACTTCGCGGATGTCGCGCTTGTCCATCTTGATGACTGAGCCGAGCCAGCCGCCCTCCTCGAGCCGGTCCGACACGTGGCGGCCAGGCATCCGGCTGTCGAACGCCGTCAGAAAGCCGCCGCCAGCGTGCAGCTGGATCCCCGCGAGCGCCCCGTGCTCGTGGGCCTTCTCCACCAGGAGCGACCAGTTGCGCACGTCGTCGTCATCCCAGATGCGCGAATTCGTCATCTGCCCGGCCCAGTCGTACTCGGGGGCGATCGTCGTCGCCTCCGTGTTGACGACCGCCCAGCCGCCCTCAGCCTTCATTGCGCGGTGGTGCGCGTTGCCGCCGGGGAACACGTCCCCGAAGCCTGTGCAGTGTGGGGTCTGGTAGAAGCGGTTCTTCATGGTCCGCGGGCCGATTTCGATCGGCTCGAACAGGATGTCGTACCGGGAGGGACGCGACATGGGAGATCCTCTCGTGGGCACCTCAAGGAACCCGGCTTGCTCGCATTACGAACTTCTGCTCGTAGAGTGACAAGTAGCAGGATACAAAGTCAAGGGGCGCAGGCATCGCAATGGGGTCCCAGGCCCCCGGAGTGTCAGCTCACTTGCTCACCGAACTTGTCGATCGACTCCACACGCCGACCGATGTCGCGCGCTGCATCGAGGAGCATCGGCGTGAGCTTCTCGAGGTCTTCGGTTGAGAGAGGCCGTGCGATTGACAGGTTGATGGACGCGATGGGCACGCCACCCGCCCCAAGCACCGGGGCTGCGACTCCTCGTACGCCGACGGCGACCTCTTGATCGTTGAGTGCGTAGCCGCGCTCCCGGATCTCTTTGAGCCGATCCATGAGTCTGGCCCGGTCAGTGAGGGTGTGCGTCGTGAGCTTGGGGAAGTCACTCGAGTCGAGCACCGCGTCGCGTGCGTCGGGGGGCATGAACGCGAGGATGGCCCGACCGAGAGAAGAGGACACCATGGGCAGACGACTGCCCACGACCAGGCGAAGGGCGAGCAGGTCGTCGTTGAGCAGGCGGGCCACGTAGACCACTTCGTTGCCATCAGGCTGGGCGAGGTTGACCGTCTCCCCGGTGTCGTGACGCAGTTGCTGCAGGCGCGGGGTCGCCAGGTCGACCAACCCGCGCCCGCCGAGAGCTGCCTGCGCTAGCGACAACACTTTCAGCCCCGGGCGGAAGGTGCTCTGTCGCACCTCCTCGAGATAGCCGAGCTTGCGCAGCGTTTGGCAGAATCGATAGGCCGTGCCCCGATTGAGCCCCGTCAATGAGGCGATCTCGTTCGTCGTGATCAGCGGACGCCGATCATCGAAGAGCTCGAGAATGGACAGCGCGCGTGCGACGGACTGGATACCGCCCTCTGTGTTGCTCTTTGGGCTTTGGTTCGCATCGTGGACCACGCGGCGAGCATATCGGACCGTGCCAGCGTCGAAAGGCACCTTGGGGTGTGAACTATTCGTTCGCGATCGCTTGCGGCGTAGGCACGAGAACGCCCCCGGATTCGCGCTCCCGGGGGCGTTCTCGTCATGCTCGGCAGGGTCACGCGTCGACGAGCGGCTCCGACCGCAACTCTCGCGTCCGCTTCTCGTCCACGGCTCCGGCCTCGTCGAGGGCCACGCCGTAGACGCTCATCGCGCGATCTGCGGAGATCCATCGCTCGTGCACGTCTCGCTGCACGACGTCAGCGGGCCGATCTGCTGGGTCGCCGTAGCCGCCACCGCCGGCAGTGATCGAGACGATGGTCTCGCCATCTCCCAGCTCGATGAGTCCCTGCTGGCTCAGCTCCTCGAGGCTGCCATCGCGCAACCGGCGGTAGTGCTGGCTCGGCCCACCGGCCGCGCCACCGCGCACGCCCTTCGCGGGGTTGATGGCACCGTCCGTGCCGTAGGCGACGGACAACGTGGTGCCCACGGGGCCGTACTCGACGTATGCCGACGGGGCACCGCGATACCGTCCCGCGCCCTCGGTGTCCTGGACCAGCTTCTGCGAGCGCACGAGGATCGGGTGGGCCATCTCGGCGCCCTCAATGCTGTCGCGCCTCAGCATTCCGCCGCAACCGACATGGAAGATGGTGAGCCACGCGTCGGTCCAGGGGGTTCCCGCTCCGCCAGTCACAGCCAGGAAGATCTGGTTGACGAAGTCGTGGTCCGAGCGTGGGTCGCGTCCGGAAACCACGGCCGCAGCTGCCGGGATGACCGCTCCGCACTCCGCCATGCCGACGCCCTCCGCGTACTCCGCGAACGCGGCCTGCACCATGTTGGACACTCGGTCCGCGAGGTTGGTGGTGGCGGCCGAGCAGCTGTGCGGGTGACGCGGAATGCCTACCGCGCAGTTGTCGCGCAGGGCCACGTCGAGCCGCCGGAGGCTGCCGGCGTTCGGGGGCACCCCCTCGCCGATGGAGTTGAAGACCCCGATCATTGCGGCTGTGCGGGCTGTCGACTCGGTGAGGTTGAGGCCATTAGGCAGGCAGTCAACGTTCTCCCGGAGATCGAGATCGATCCTTTTCGCGAGCGGGTCGACTACGACGTCCACCTTGATGGGCACGCCGTCCGGTGCTCCTGGGTAGGGGTCGTGCGTGGTGCTCGCCGAGAAAGAACCGGCGGGGAGCTTGGCGATGGCCTCCGACATCATGTTCTCGCTGTAGTTGAGCCACTCGACCACGAACTCGTCGAGCACGTCCCAACCGATCTCCTCGCCGAGCTCGAGCATGCGACGTTCCCCCAGCCTGACAGAACCGAGCAGCGCCAGGTAGTCGCCCCACCACTGGTCAGGGACTCGAATGCGCAGCTTGAGCATCCTCAAGATGTCGTCTGCGTCCTTGTAGTCGTTCTGGACGCGGCAAGCATCGAAGATGAGCGCGCCCTCCTCGTAGACGTCGCGGGCGTTGGACATGTACGTCGTCGGCTGGGAGTTGCCACAGTCGGCCTGGTGGGCCTTGGCCAGGATGGTGAAACGGTGCACCCCCTGCTCGTCGACTACCGGGACCACCATGCAGTGGTCGGCGGCGTGCGAGTTCCCGTTGTAGGGCGAGTTGTGGAGGTAGGCGTCGCCGCGCTTGGGCTCCGGGTAGGCCTCAACGATGGCACGCGAGATGAGGTCAGGACCGCTCATCATGTGGATCGGGAGGCTCTCCGCACCAATCACCAACTGATGGTCTGCGCTCACGATGCAGCACGAGAAGTCGTGCGCCGCGTTCAGCACGCCCGATCGGCTGGAGCGGAAGATGGTGTTCATCATTCCCTCGACAATCACGTTCATGCGGCTGCTCAAGACCGCCATGCGCACGCCGTCCATGTCAGTTCTCTCCGTTCTTGGGGGATCGCTCGGGGGGCAAACCCGGCACGACGTGCAGGGTGCCCGTGGGTCGACGCATGAAGGTTGCGCCGTCGTCGACCAGGATCGCGGTGGTGGCAGTCTCGACAAGTGCCGGACCCGGCTGCGGTTCGTTGATCGGCACGTCGTCCAGACGCCAGACCGCGGCGGTTGCCCACCCAGATCCCGCGAGGAAGACCTGTCGTGTACGAGCCTTGCCATCGCCCGGAGGAAGGTCCGGGGTCTCCGGGTCGCTCAGTCGGCAGGACGCCCGAGCGTGCCAACTCTCGATCTCGATCGGCGAGTTGTCGTCAGCCACGGCGAAGGTCTCGCGGTGGGCAGCGTGGAAGGCTTCGACCAGTCGAGCGACACCGTCCTCGGTGCGCGTGTCCTCGACGTCGACCGGAACCTGGAGCGTCCACACCTGGCTGGGATAGCGCGCTTCCATCGCGAACTCGACGCTGCTCGCCAGGGTGTCATCGCCAGCATCGTCGATGAACTCTCGACATCGGGCCGTGAGGTCCTCGACCACGGCTTCGACCTTGGCGTGGTCAAAGGCATCCGAGCTCGTCTTGCCGTTGACCTCGAACCCGCGGGCGAGCTCGGAGATGAGAGCGCCTGATGCGCTCAGAGCAGGCCCCATGAGCGGGACTATGACCTCGGGGCACGACAGACGCCGGCCGATCGCGACCGTGTTGAAGCCGGCAGCGCCGCCACCCCCGACCAGGACGGCGCGGGAGGCGTCGATGCCTTGGTGGCTGGTGATCTCCTCAATCGCACCGACCATGTGCTCGGTCGCCAGTTCCCAGATGGCGGCCGCGGCCTCGTGGACAGAGATGCCGAGAGGCTCGGCCACATGTACCTCGATGGCTGTCGTCGCCGCGTCGAGGTCGAGCCGGGACCGTCCTCCCAGGAAGTAGTCGGGGTCGAGATACCCGAGGACGAGGCAGGCGTCCGTCATTGTCGGGCGGTCGCCGCCGCGGCCGTAGCAGGCCGGCCCCGGAACTGCACTGGCACTCTCCGGGCCGACGTGGAGCATGCCGCCCGCGTCCACGTACGCGAGCGAGCCGCCTCCGGCGCCGACGCTACGAACGTCGACGCTGGGAAAGCCGGTCATGTTGCCGATGAACGGCTGACCGATCCAGGACTCGCGCGTCCACGGAATCCGTCCGTCACGCACGACAGACACGTCGTAGCTGGTGCCGCCGGTATCGGCCACGATGGCCATGTCCGACTCGGCGTCCTGGCTCGAGAAGAATCGCCCCGCCACGGGAGCCATGGACGGACCGGAGTTGAGCGAGTGGATCGGGGCCTCTGCGACGGCGGCCGCATCGAGCGCTCCACCCGAGGAGGTCATCATCAGGAGCCGTCCGTCGAAGCCGGCCTCGGCGAGACGGGCTCGGCAGCCCGCGATGTAGGTCGTCATGAGCGGCTTGAGCGAGGCATCGATGGCTGCCGATGACGCCCGGCGGTATTCGCGCAGCGCCGGGTTGAGCTGATGTGACAGCGTGACGGGCACGTCGGGCAGCTCTTCATGGAGGATGCGTCCGACGAGGAGCTCGTGCTCGGGGTTGACGATGGACCACAGCAGGCATACGGCGACGGCCTCAGCGCCGGCCGCGCGCAGCTGGTCGGCCAAGGCCCGGACCGAATCCTCCGTCAATCGCGTCACGACGGCGCCCTGGGCATCTACACGCTCCGCAACCTCGAAGGTCAGGGACCTGGGCACATAGGGCTCCGGGTAGGCCCGGCGCTGATTGAAGATGTCGGTGCGACCACCCTCGCGAAGTAGCAGCATGTCGGGGTGACCCTCGGTCGCCACGAGTGCCGTCCGGGCGACGTTGCCGGTCAGCACAGCATTGAGACCTCGAGTCGTACCGTGGAACAGCATCGACCCAGACGCGAGAAGGTCCTCGCGCAAGACACCTCGTTCCTCGGCCGCCACAGCAAACGCGTCGAGGATGCCCTGTACTGGATCGGACGGGGTGGTCGGGCTCTTGTAGATGTTGAGGTGCCCTTCGGCATCCTCGATCACCAAGTCGGTGAACGTTCCGCCTGTGTCGACTGCGAATCTCATGGTCTGTTCCTTGTCGCGAGTGATGTCCGGTGCGCGTCAGCGCAGCATCAGGGTGTTGAGGTCTGACCACGCGGTGGCAGCGGGGATGTCCTTGACGGTCTTCACGCCGGGGCCGGCCCCGAGTACCCCTGGGATGGAGTTGACGATCTGCGCCGAGGTGGCCGGAATGGCGTCCATCCCCGGGCTCAGCTGGACGCGCACGGGGTGCTCGCCCTCGATCTCGAAGGTGTCGGCAGGCTCCAGCCCCGATGCCTGCGGACGCAGGTGCAGGATCAGCTCGAACTCGATCTTCGGCTCGCCGCCGACACGGCCCGTTGCGCGCTGGACGAAGCCTTCGGTGCGCCCGGCCGGCACGCCGCCGTAGCCGCTGGGCGCGTTCGTCTCGGCAACCATCGCCTCGAAGGTCTCCTCGACGGGACCGTCGAGGGTGATGCCCAGGCGCTCGGCGACGATCTGGATCGACTCGGGGAACCCCACATGCCCGGCGATCGAACCATCGGCGTGTCCGGCGTCGAACTCCTCGGGGGTGTAGCCGATGCCCAAGCGGCGGTGGATGTTCTCGCCGAAGCCGATCACGTCGACGACGCGGCGGCCACGGATCGAGGCGACGTCCCAGCTACAGCCCGACGCGGTGGCGAGGAAGGTGTCGAAGATGAAGCCCGGGTTGACACCGGTGCCGAGCACTGTCGCGCCGCTGGCCGAGGCGACCTTGTCGAGCTGGGCTGCGAGGTCGGCGTCGCGGGTGAACGGGAAGGCGAGCTCCTCGCACGGGCTGATCACGCTGACCCCCGCCTCGGCGAACTGCTGGACCAGGTCGGCGGTGTCGCGGAGGAAGGAGCCAGTCATCACCAGGACGACGTCCGGCTGGGCGGCGAGGACCTCCTCGGTCTCCGAGCCGACTACGAGGTCATGGGCGGTGCGCGACCCCGCGACCTCGCCGAGCGGTCGGCCCTGGTCCTTGGCGTCCTTCGTGATAGCCGCGACGAGGTCGTAGCCGCTGCGGTGGTCGATGAGCAGTCGGGCGGCAGCCTTGCCGATGCTGCCGAGGCCGCAGATGGCAATCTTGGTGTTCTCGGTCATGGTGGGTCTCCTAGCTGTCAGGGTCTCAGCGGGCCGCGAGGTTCTTGGTGAAGAAGTCCGCGACCTTCGCCGCGACGACGTTCTGGCGGTCGCGGTCGGCGTAGAGGGTCAGGTGGTCTGCGTTGGAGATGATCATCAGCTCCTTGGCGTCCCCCGGGATCTGGTCGTGTGCCTTGACCGCGAGGTCCCAGTGGGTGTGGTCGTCACCCTCGGCGATGATCAAGAGCGACGGCTTGTGGATCAGCCGCGGCAGGTAGGGGAAGACGCTGTAGCCGAGCAGCAGGTCAGCGGACTCAGCGGTGGCCTCGCCGACGTACGACGGGGCCTCCCGCTCCTTAAGCGCGGCGAAGGTCTTCTTCGACTTGGGGAACGGCCAGGTCGCGAGGTCACCCTCCTCCGCCGGCTGGTGCGGGAAGTAGGTGGTCTCACCGGTGTCGCGCCGCTTGCGGCGGGACTCGAGGATCGCGGACTGGAAGCGGCGGAAGCCGAGAGTCCCGTGGGCCATGCGCATGTTGTTGTAGCCGTCAGTCACCGGGACGATGCCGCACAGCGCGCGCACGCGCGGGTCGATCGCACCAAGGATCATCACGTGGCCGCCACTGTAGGAGATGCCCCAGACGCCGATACGGTCGCCGTCCACCTCGTCGCGAGCCTCGACAAAATCGATGGCGTTTCGATAGTCAGCAAGCTGCTGGGCCGGGTCGATGTGCTGGCGGGGCTCGCCCTGACTGCCACCAAAGTTCCGGTAGTCGAAGATGAGGGCGGCGATGCCTTGGGCGGCCAGCGCAGCGGCGTACGTCGGCTGCGCAAGCTCCTTGACGTAGCACCAGCCACCGGCCATCACCACGCACGGGAACGGCCCGTCGCCCTCGGGGCGGTAGTAGAGGGCCTCGAGCGTGATCCCGTCGGAGTCGAAGGTGAGAGTCTCGGGAGCGATTTCGGCAGACATGAAGGGGCCTTTCGGGTTCAGAACTTGGCGAGTTCGAGGAGCGACTGGTGGATGACGGCGGGTGTCGGGACGATCGCCTCTTCCAAAGGGACGCCGACAGGAATCGGCACGCGATGGGTCCCGACCCGGTGAACCGGGCCGTCCAGGTGGATAAAGAGGTCCTTCGCTGCCCAGCTCGCGATCTCAGAGCCCCATCCGCCGTACTCGACGGCTTCGTAGACGACTGCCAACTTGGAGGTCTTCTTCACCGAGGCAGCGACTGTCTCGAGATCGAGGGGCCACAGGTAGCGCATGTCGATGACATCGACGGAGTAGCCCGACTCGGCCAGCATGTCCGCTGCCTCCAGGCAGGAGTGGACCATGCGGCCGGCAGAGACCACCGTGAGGTCGGTGCCCTCCCGGCGTACAGCAGCGCGCACTCCGCGCAGGCCTTCGTCGAAGTCGATCTCCTCGTTGATCCTGAAGTAGAGGCTCTTGTTCTCGAAGAACATCACCGGGTCGTCCATGCGGATCGACTCGCGCATCATCCAGTAGGCGTCCGAGGGCGTGCTCGGCATCGCGACCACGAGGCCAGGGGTCTGGGCGAACCATGATTCGAGAGATTGCGAGTGTTGCGGCCCGTGATTGGTGCCGGCGCCACCGGGCAGCCGCACGACCATCGGGACTGAGAACTGGCCGTTGCTCATGTAGTGGATCTTCGCCGCGAAGTTGATCAGCTGGTCCATGGCGAGCATGACGAAGTCGGAGAACATGATCTCGACGACTGGTCGCATGCCCTCGGTCGCAGCCCCGGCGGCGAACCCGGCGAGCGCTCCCTCTGAGATCGGCGAGTCCATGATCCGGTCGGGGCCGTACTTGTCGATCAGTCCACGAGTGACGGTGAAGACGCCGCCCAGTGGACCGACCTCTTCGCCCATCACCACGACTGACGGGTCGGCCTCCAGTTCGTGGTCGATCGCCGCACGGATCGCCTCAGCGAACTTCAGCGTAGCCATTCCACTCCAGCCCTTCTGTTGCGTATACGGTTGTGAATGCGTCGGCGGGCTCGGGGTGAACGCCGGCTTCGGCGCGCTCCACGGCCAGGCGCACAATTTCCGCCACCTCTCGCTCGACCTCCTCGACGCGCTCGGGCATCTCGGCCATCAACTGCTGTCTCGAGGCCGCGATGGGATCGTTCTCGTCGAGCCAGTCCTGACCGTCTGTCTTCGATCGGTAGAGGTAGTCAGCGTCATTGATGCTGTGGGCGCGCACGCGGTAGACGGCGATCTCGAGGAAAGCCGGTTGCCCGGTGCGGGCATGCGCGATGAGTTCCGTGGCGACCTCGAAGACGGCGGTCACGTCACGCCCGTCGACAAACTCCGACCGGATGCCCATGCCACGCGCCATGGCGGCGATCGATCCCGGAGGACCGAAGATCCGCTCGACCGGCATGGAGTGTGCCCAGCCGTTGTTTTCGCACACGAACAGGCACGGCGACTCCCAGAACTTCGCCATCCGGAGCGTCTCAGGAACGACACCGTTGGCGGCCGCGCCGTCACCGCCGAAGGTGACCGCGATGTCGTCAGTTCCACGACGCCGCTTCGCCCACCCGACCCCGGCCGCCCATGGCACCCCGCCGCCGACGATGGCGGTCTCGCCGTAGAAGCCGACCGACCTGTCGTGCAGGTGCATTGAGGCGCCGCGACCGCCGCTCGTACCGTGCGTCTTCTTGTACAGCTCGGCGATGACTGCGTCAGCTGTCACGCCCTTGGCCAGCGCGTGTCCATGCCCACGATGGTTGCTGGTGACGGCATCCGAAGGACGGAGTGCGAGGCACACACCGGCCGCAGCGCTCTCCTGTCCCAGGGACGAGTGGAACGACCCTGCGATACGCCCCGCGCGGTGCGATCGCTCGATGGCCGTTTCAACTCCCCGGGTCAAGACCATGGAGCGGTAGAGCTCCAGGTGCTGCTCCGGACTAGTAGACGATGACATTCAGGCCACCTTTGCTCGTATTGCGGGCTTATGCTCGGATAGTGCAACATAGCGGTCGAGCCCCGTCAACTGTTGTCGGCGGCACATTCATCATACGAGCGACGGTTCGCATGCTGCTAGAACCGATGACGAGGTCTGGAGGCCGCCATGGCAGAGGTTGTGATGCCCGCACTCGGCGAGTCGGTGTCGGAAGGCACCATCAACGCTTGGCTGAAGCAGCCCGGTGACCGTGTCGAGGTTGACGAGCCGCTGCTCGAAGTGTCGACGGACAAGGTTGACACCGAGATTCCTGCTCCTTTCGCAGGCACGGTGAGCTCGCTCCTAGCCGCAGAGGGAGACGTCGTGGGGGTGGGCTCAGCCATCTGCCTTATCGAGACTTCCACCACCGTTTCGGCAGTTTCCCAGGATGGCCCGAAGCCCTCGGCTGCGTCCGTGCCGCATGCTTCCCCTGCACCTGCCGCCGCCCGTTTAACGGTCGCAACGCCAGCCGTGCCATCGGCGGCGGCCTCGCGCAGCGTCGGCAGCTTCCTTTCCCAGCCCGTGCGCAGGACGGCCGAGACCAGAGGCATCGACCCGTCGACGTTGGAAGGGACCGGGCGCGATGGACGCGTACGACTCGGAGACGTGCTCGCGGTAGTCGACCGTAATTCGACAGCGGCGACCCTTTCGCAAACCCCCTCGTCCCCCGTTGCCCCGGCTGCTGTCCCGACTCCCCCGCCCGCTCAGCCGATCCGGCAGGCAGGGCCCTCCGCAACCGTGGTCCCGCCCGAACGGCCGATGTCACCGGTCGGCGCGGTTCGCACTGAGCCCTTGACCCGCCGTCGTCGCATCATCGCTGAGCGGATGGTCGCATCCTTGCAGCAGAGCGCCCAGTTGACCTCCTTCGTCGAGGTCGACCTGACCCTCGTCGCTCGCCAGATCGCCTCGCTCCGCGAGGAGTTCAGCGCTCGGGAGGGCGTCCGCCTGACCTTTAGCCCCTACATCGCCAGGGCCGCCCTGGACGCTCTCAAGGAGCACCCGTCGTTCAACGCTCAGCTCGACCTCGACCGGAATCAGGTCTCGTACTTCGCTGAGGAGCACCTGGCGATCGCCGTGGACACCGAGGCGGGCCTGGTGACGCCTGTCATCAGGTCTGCAGGGGACCTGTCGATTGCCGGTCTGGCTCGGAAGATCAGCGACGTGGGCGCGCGGGCGCGCACCAACAAGCTCAGCCCGGATGAGATGCAGGGCGGGACGTTCACTCTCACCAACACAGGCAGCAGGGGCGTTTTGGCTGATACCCCGATCATCAACCAGCCACAGGTGGCCATCCTCGGCGCGGGTGCGGTCGTGAAGAGAGCAGTCGTCATGGACGACCCACGTCTGGGCGAGACCATCGCCGTGCGACACATGGCCTACATGTCACTCACCTACGACCACCGTCTCATCGACGGCGCTGACGCGGCGCGCTACCTCGGCACGCTGCGTCAGCGGCTGGAGACGCCGCCCGTCGACGTGTGATCGCAGTGGCGGGGACGACACCGTCCTTGATGTTTGCCGGCCCGTGACCTCGCCGCAACGCCCTCAGGGACTGCTGGAGACCTCGGTACTCAGTTCGTAGGTCCTGAAGCCGTGATAGCCGGCGATGTGGTGCTCCACCTCATCCCATCCCACGGCCCGCTCGTACTCTGGGCTCTGGAACGGCATGGTGGCGTCGGCGAGCTCATAGAGGGCGAGGAACATCGGCGTGCCGTCGACTGCCCGGAATCGCCGGGCTGCCTCCCAACCCGGGCACGCCAAGATGTCTGGTACGTGCACCTGGCTGTACCACGCGTCGAACTCGGACACCCCTTCTGGCCGGACGACGGTGATGATCGCGTTGACCACCTCCGGCACGTCCGTGTTGCCAGAGGATTCGTAGGTCTGGGTGAAGCCTTGTCCCAGGAAGCTGCGAACCCAGCGGCGCCCGAGGTTTGACCTGATCACTGGTCGTGGACGCGTTGCACCTCCGACATCGGGGCGGTCCAACACTACGAGCTGGAGGTGCGGTTCCGCCGAGCAGGTGAAGCGACGGGCTCGACCCCAACCTCCCGCGGTCAGCGCCTCGGGAAGGTAGTCCTCGTCCAGCCACGACTCGCCCAACCTGAGCGCGCGGGGGTCGAGATCGACGAGTTGCAGGTCGAGATGGAGAAGGGGCTCGGTCGACATTGTCATGCTCCTCGGGTGATGGCTGCGCGTTCGACGGTATGGATGGGTCCGGACATTGCGCAGAGTCGTTGACCGCTGGCACCGTGACGACGCGCGATGATCTCCGCTGCGATGCTGATGGCCGTCTCGGCGGGGGACCGCGCACCGAGATCGAGACCGATTGGACTCGCCAGCCGTTGGAGCTCGACGTCGGTCACGCCCGCCGCTACGAGGCGGGCGGCACGATCCTCATGAGTCTGTCTTGAGCCCATAGCTCCGACATACGCGACGTGGTCGAGGCGCAGGGCGACTTCGAGAAGCGGCACGTCGAACTTTGGATCGTGCGTGAGCACGGCAAGGACAGTCCGGGAGTCGATGCGACACGCATCCCGTTCGATAGCCAGGTAGAGGTGTGGCCACTGGACGATCACTTCGTCCGCGTCGGGGAATCGGCTCTGTGTGGCAAACACCGGGCGGGCGTCGCACACCGTGACGCGAAAACCGAGGAAGTCGGCAAGTGTCACTAGCGCAGCCGCGAAGTCGATGGCACCGAAAACGATCATGCGCGGCTTGGTCGGGAACGTCGACACGAAGACCGCAACCGACCGCGTGGATGAGTCGCCGATCAGGCCGTCGCCCACGAGTCCACTGGTTCCCGACTCGAGCATCTCCAGCGCCCGGTCGTGAACCAAGGAGTCGAGCTCGGCTGACCCTAAGGACCCTCGCCCTACATCTTGTCCCGAGGTGTCCGGTCGCACTACGAACCGGCGGCCCACTCGGCTGGGGTCGTCATGCTCTATGAGAGTCGCCACCGCCACCGGACGGTCATGTCTGATGTCCTCGATGACGCTGCCGAGCTCGGGGAAGCTCGTGCGGCTCACTCGCTCGACCCACACATCAAGGACTCCGCCGCACGTCAGTCCGACCTGGAACGCGTCGTCGTCGCTGACCCCATAGCGGACCAGTTCGGGAGTGCCCGTCGATGCGACAGTCGTTGCCAGGTCGTAGACCGCAGCCTCAACACAACCCCCCGAGACAGAACCGAGCACTTCCCCGCTGGAGTCGACGAGCATGCAGGCGCCTGGGGGTCGTGGCGCTGACCGGAAGGTCGCCACCACCGTGGCAAGGGCGACCTCGTCGCCCGACCGCCACCGTGCCTCTAGCTGATCGAGTACGTCGCGCATGGTCGGGTCAGTCGTCCTACATGTCCGCCGGGCGTAGGGCGTCGAGGCAAGCGGCACAGGCGACGTCCGTGCTCGCGAAGGGCCGAGCCCACTCCTTGTGCCACGAGTACGCGCGCTCCCCGCAGGCAGTGAAGTTGGTGCCGAACCGCTTCGCGTGCGTCACCGACAGCGGCCGCCATCGAAGCTCTGGGCCGTCCCAGAAGAGCTTTCCGTGCGACGCAGTGATGTACCAGTCATGACGACTCCTGGACAGTGGGACCACCTGTCGAGCGGCTAAGGACATTGCAGTGCTTCCTCTCTCACCAATACGAGCTCGCGGTCTTGCCGGCGTGATCATTCAGATGGTTCCTCGGCTCCGAGCCGCTGACCGCGCATCCTCAACCAGAGGCAGAGGCCCAGTACCGCGCCGGAGGCCCCCACCAGCGACGATGCCTCGATCCCGCCATGGCGCCAAGCGATCGAGGCCGCGGCTGATCCGGCTGCCCCGCCGACGAAGATCCCCACGACGAGGAGGGTGTTCGCGCGGCTCGTGAGCGTTGCGGGCACGGCGTCGAGCATGCGGGCCTGCGTGACGGCGCTGTTGACCTGGGTCGACATGTCCATGAGCAGCAGGGCGCCTACGACCACGGCCAGGGGCGTGCCCACTCCCGATGCACCCGGGACGAAACTGCTGAAGAGAGCCACCCAAGCCACACCGGTGACGGCAGCACCACGCCCACGGTCGTGCCAACGCCCCGCCAGTGCGGCGGTGGCGATGCCGAGCAATCCGACCAATCCCAGCACTCCGATCCGTGCCGGCGTGTACTCATAGGGCTCTTCGGACAGCTGGAACGTGACGGCGGTCCACGCGAGCGAGCAGCATCCGAAGGTAGTGGCTGCGGTCGCGACTTGGTGACGAAGGCGGGGCCGGGCGAGCAGGCCGACCGTGGAAGCTAGCAGGCGCCGATAGGGCACCGGCGTAGCGGTCGGCTCGGCAGGGATGAGGCGCCGCGCGCAGATGGCAAGGCCTACGTTGAGCACACCCGCAACGGCGAACACGCCGCGCCATCCGACGAGGGTTGCGCCCCAGCCTCCAAGCACCCGAGCTGTGACGATGCCGCCCAGGATGCCAGCAAGCATGACCCCGACAACGCGCCCACGCTCGTCAGCAGGGCCTCGGGCCACAGCGAGCGTCGTGAGCAACTGTGTCGACACGGCGCCGACTCCTGCCGCGAAGGAGGCTGCCAATAGCACAGCAAACTCACCAGCGAAGGCACTCGCAAAGAGCGCT
Source organism: Nocardioides cavernae (assembly GCF_016907475.1). Classification (NCBI taxonomy): domain Bacteria; kingdom Bacillati; phylum Actinomycetota; class Actinomycetes; order Propionibacteriales; family Nocardioidaceae; genus Nocardioides; species Nocardioides cavernae. Next base: position 410,994 of record NZ_JAFBCA010000001.1, read on the forward strand.
ATCGCACTGACGATCGCGGCTGGCACGATGAGATCTCGGCGATCACGCACGTCGCCAAGGGGCACCACCAGCAGGATCCCTATGGCGTATCCGAGCTGCACCGCCGTCACCAGCAGTCCGGCGTCTGCCAGGGCTACATCCAGATCCTTCGCGATGCGGTCGAGCATCGGCTGAGACCAGTACAGGTTGCCGACGGCGACACCCGCGAGGACCGACCACGTCATCAACGTGCGACGGGTCGGCGGTTCGGTCGCCGAGGCTGCAAGAAGCTGCGTACCAGCAGGATTGGAGAGCTCGCTCATGTTGATCAGGACGGCGAACCCGGCGTCACGAAGTCAACGCAAAGACGATCGGCGAGCTCGGCCTCAGTGATTCCGACCAGCCGTGTCGCGACCAGACCGGCATCGGTGACGTCGATAGCACCCCACTCGGTGAAAACCCGGGTCACGCACCTCGCACCGGTGAGCGGATAGGTGCACTCGGGGACCAACTTCGGACGACCGTCCTTACCGAAGAGGGTCATCATCACGAAGACCTGCTTCGCCCCGGTCGCCAAGTCCATTGCACCACCCACAGCGGGGATGGCATCGATCGCGCCGGTGTGCCAGTTCGCGAGATCACCCCGCGCCGATACCTGGAACGCGCCGAGGACGCATACATCGAGATGTCCGCCGCGCATCATTGCGAAAGAGGTGGCGCTGTCGAAGTAGGAGGCACCGGGCAGGGCAGTGACCGGTTGCTTGCCTGCATTGGTGAGGTCCGCGTCCTCCTCGCCCGGATGAGGAGTCGGTCCCATGTTCAGGAGTCCGTTCTCGGTGTGCAGCACCACGCCACGTTCCGACCCGAGATGATCCGCAACGAGGGTGGGTAGTCCGATCCCAAGGTTGACGTACGAGCCGTCCGGGATGTCATCGGCAACCATGCGCGCGATCTGGCTCTTGCTCATGGGCGCGGTCACAGCTGAACCACCCGATCCACGTAGATGCTGGGTGTCACGATCGACTCGGGGTCCAACGCGCCGGTGTCGACGACGCGCGAGACCTGCGCGACGACGTGCGTGGCCGCGGTGCACATGACCGGACCGAAGTTGCGCGCGGTCTTGCGATAGACGAGATTGCCCATGCGGTCGGAGAGGTGCGCGGCGACGAGCGCGACGTCGCCCTTGAGCGGGTACTCGAGCATGTAGTCGCGACCTTCGATGGTGCGGACTTCGCGCCCCTCGGACAAGAGAGTCCCCATGCCAGTGGGCGTGAAGAACCCGCCAATGCCGGCACCAGCGGCGCGCAGCCGCTCGGCGAGATTTCCTTGGGGGACGAGCTCCAGCTCGACACGCCCCGCTCGGTATAGGCCATCGAAGACCCACGAATCCACCTGTCGCGGGAACGAGCAGACGACCTTGCGAACCCGGCCCTTGGCGAGCAGCGCCGCGAGACCAGTGTCGCCGTTACCCGCGTTGTTGGACACGATTGTCAGATCGGACGCGCCGCTTCGGATGAGGGCATCAATGAGCTCCACCGGCATTCCGGCCATACCGAATCCGCCGACAAGGACAGTGTCGCCGTCCTTGACGATGTCGACCGCCTCGTCGACCTCGTGAAAAATGCGAGCACTCATGCCGGCTCCAGGGCGATGTTCTCGAGCACGACTGCGAGCCCCTGCCCCACGCCGATGCAGATGGCTGCGACCCCCCAGCGCGTATTCTCCAACCGCATCCGGTGGGCAAGCGTCGCGAGCACGCGATCGCCCGATGCACCGAGATCGCCCGATGCACCGAGATCCCCCGCTTGGTTGGCGCAGCCCCAGACGATCTCTTCGATCGCGCCGGGATCCATCTCGGGACTGCGCTCGAGCAGCTGGCGCAATACGTGTGCGCCAAGGTCGTCCGGACGCTGACCGGCGAGCGCACCCCCGAAACGGCCGAAGGGTGTACGAACGTACGAGAACAGGAAGGGATCTGTCACACGACGAACGCTAGGGTTCCCGATTCATAGCGTCCAATAGCGTTTCCATGCCGATTGACAATCTGGGGATATGATTGCCAGGTGGAGATCAGACACTTGGACGCGTTTGAGGCAGTCGCCCGGCATCGGCACTTCACGCGCGCAGCCGAGGAACTACACATCACCCAGCCGGCGTTGTCGGTGCACATCAAGCAACTTGAACGCGAGCTCGGCGTCACGTTGATGTCGCGGACCACCCGGCGCGTCTCGCTCACAGAGGCTGGGCAGCACCTGTGGGACCACGTAGGCGTCATCCGCCGCGAGCTCGGAAGCCTTCGAGAGCACATGTCCTTGTTTGCCGACGGACGCACGGGACGGGTGCGTGTCGGATGTGTCGGCACGGCGACCTACGACATCCTGCCGCTCCTCGCTCGTCGGATGCGAGCCGAGTTGCCCGACGTCGACCTTGAGGTCAAGGGCGAGCTTCTCACTTCGGAGCTCCTGACCGGGCTCGTCGCTCGCGAGTTCGACCTCGTGCTGGTTCGGCAGACGATGGATGTCCACGGCCGAACGGAGCCCTCGCCCGACCGCGCATCGCGTGATACCGATGAGCGCCTCGACACGTTTCTAGATGCACCTCTAGATCCTCGGCTCGACATCGTCGTCGAGCACCTGCGCACAGAACGCCTCATCGCCGCCGTCGCCACGAGTCATCCTTTGGCCTCTCGTCGGCACGTCTCGCTCGCCGAGCTCGCGCTCGATCCGTTTGTCTCCCATCCTGCGGACGGACTCTCCGCGTACCAGCCGATCATGCTGGCCGCATGCGCGCGCGCCGGCTTCGTCCCACAGATCGCCCTGACCGCGCCAGGCACTGCGGCGCTCATGCTGTTCGTCGCGGCGGGCATCGGCGTCTCCCTTGTACCCGCGCCCGTAACAAGCTTGAAGCTGGACGGAGTGGCGTATCTCGATCTCGATGAGGACGAGACCGTCGATCTAGTGCTGGCTTCCAGACGCGGGGAGCGCAGCGCGGCGGTGCTTCGCACTCGCGGCCTGGTAGTGGACCTGGTATCCACCGCATGAGCCGGCGCCGGGCCCACGCTCGCCCCCGTCCGACTCATCCGCCTGCCGCTCGCCTCACCTTCGAATAGACGCCGGCAGCCACGATGGTGATGCCGCCGATGAAGTACTGCTGCCATGCGGGCTCGAGGCCAAGAAAGAGCGTCGAGTTGACGATCGTCTGGATTAGCAGCGCACCCGCAAGAGCCCCGAGGAAGGAACCCCGGGCGCCGAAGGCGCTTGCCCCGCCTATCACAACGGCAGTGATACTGGTGAGCGTGTATGACGCCCCCGCGGTTGCGTCGCCGATTCCCGACTGCACGAAGAAGACGACGCCGGCGGCTCCGACGAACAGCGCACACAACAGGTAGGCGGTCATGCGAATCCGCCTCACATCGATACCGATGCGTTGGGCCGATTGCTCATCGGAACCAACAGCCCGCAGGGACATTCCGAATCGGCTGCGTCGCAACATGTACTCGGTGGCGAGTACTAGTGCGACGGCGATGATGAACACCATCGGCACGGGCCCGTAGGACCGCCCGACCCAGAGGGCAAGGTCGGCGCTGACGAATCCCTCGGGGTTGGGCCGCATGAGTAGTGCCAGGCCCTGCAAGAGAAACAATGTCGCCAGGGTCGCCACGATAGGCGTGAAGCCACCGAAGCAGACGGCGACTCCGTGCACGAGCCCGATGCAACAGCTCGCCACGAGCACCACCCCCACCCCGAGCAGGACCGACCCGATGCCGTTGCCGGTCAGGACGAACGACCCCACCACGACGAGGAACCCGAGTGCAGCGCCAATTGAGACGTCGATACCGCCGGTCAGCATGACGACCTGCTGCCCGGCCGCCGCAAGCACGAGCGTGGTGGCGAGCAGGAGCAGGGAACTGATGTTGAACGACGACAGGAAGAGCGAGTCCACGCTCGCGGTGTAGGCGGCCAGAGCGAGCAGGGCCAGCACGACCATCGACACTGGAAAGAAGTCACCGGTGAGGAAGCGGCGCCCGCGTCCGGACGTTTTGCCCAACGCGGACTTCCGCTCGAGCTCGGTCTCGGCCATGACCGCGGCGCCTGTAATGGTTGACTCGGTGACCTCGTCACCGGCGAGGAGGGCGGTCACCTGCCCGCGCGCGAACACCGCGACGCGATCGCAGAGTCCCTCAAGCTCCTTGGCGTCGCTTGAGAGGACGACCACGGCGACGCCTGACTCGGCGGCCTCACGCAGAATCTTGTAGATCTCCGCGCGGGCGCCGACGTCCACACCCTGGGTGGGCTCTTCGATCAGCAACAATCGCGGGTGCGCGAGCAAGGTCCGCGCAATCATGATCTTCTGCTGGTTGCCCCCACTGAGCGACGCGATGGGCGTTTCGGTGGAGGGCGTCTTGATTCGGAGCCGCCGGATCTCCTCAACGGCGGCCTCGCCCTCCATGCGTCGTCGCACGACGCCGCCGAACGAGACGCTCGACAGAGCCCGAACGAGTAGATTCTCGCGCACTGAGAGCGACGTGAACATACCGTCGTCGTGCCGGTCCCCGGGGCAGTACGCAATGCCAGCTGCGGCCGCGGCGGGCACGCTGTCCAGTCGGGTCGACGTGCCATTCAGGCGTACGTCGCCTTCCACGCGCGCGAGCCCAGCGAGCCCGCGAAGGAACTCACGCTGGCCGTTGCCCGACACACCGGCCAGTCCGACGATCTCACCGCGCCTCACCTGCAGGTCGACATGGGAGAAGCCGTCCCCGCTAAGCGCCTGCACGTCGAGGACGTCGGGTCCCAGCGATGCAGCGGCGGGCTTGGCGGGGAACGTCGATTCGAGCGCCCGTCCGACGATCCGCTCGAGGATCTCGTGCTCGGTGACGGCGCCGGCCTCGAACGTCCCACGCATCACGCCGTCCCGCAGCACGGTGATGCGGTCGGCGATGCGCATCACGTCGGGGATGCGGTGGGAGATGTAGATGACCGCGGTCCCGGTAGCAGTGAGCTCGGAGATGACGGTGAAGAGTCGCTCGACTTCGTCGCTGACGAGGGGCTCGGTCGGCTCGTCTAGGACCAGCACGCTGGGACGCAGCGCCAGCGCCTTGGCGATCTCGAGTAGGTGGCGCTCCTCCACTGTCAGTTCACCGACACGTTGCAGCGGGTCCAGGCGCGCGCCGATCCTCGACAACTTCTGGTCGACCCACTCGCGGAGGTTGCGGCGGGACGGACGCTCGTCTCGCGGCACGACGAGGAGCAGGTTCTCCGCGACGGTGAGGTCGGGGAGCAGGGCGGGGTGCTGGTAGACGACCGCGAGTCCGGCGCTCTGCGCCTCCTTGGCGTCCGCACCCGACAGCAAGTTGCCGTTCACCTCGACCTTGCCTGCGTCGGCCGCTACTGACCCGGCGGCCACTCCGATCAGTGTGGACTTTCCAGCACCGTTCTCCCCGACGATCGCGTGGACCTCGCCGCTGCGCACGTCCAGCGAAACGTCGGTCAGCGCCTTCACGCCCGGGTAGGTCTTAGTGACTCCCGTCAGGGTGAGGACAGTGGCATTGCGCGCCTCGGTCTCAGGCTGCTCTTCGGTCGCCGACGTCACTCGGTGTCACCTTCCTTAGCTCGTCGCTCCGACGGAGCGGGGAGGAGCTTGACGACTTGTCGCCAGGGCAGGAGGCGCAATCCCACACCCAGGGCCACGATGGCACCCTCGATGACGTACCGGATCGCCGTGCCGGAGCCGCTCGCGAAGAGGAGTGCCTCAAGTTGGCACAGGAACAGCGCACCAACCGCGGTTCCGACCACGGTGCCGGTGCCTCCGGTCAGTGCGGTTCCGCCGATCACCACTGCCGCCACCGTGGTGAGTAGGTAGGGGTTGCCGACGTAAAGGTTGGGGGTCTTGAGGAAGCCTGCCACGAGCAGGCCGGCGACGGCGTAGGTGAAGGCCGCGAGGGCGTACGTCGCCACGAGGTAGCGGTCCTGCCGGATACCCGCGATCCTCGCAGCGCGCGCCGAGGAGCCAACAGCGTTGAACCGCCGGCCGGCGATCGTGCGGCTGCCGACGAAAGCCACGCCGGCAACGACTACCACCGCGACCAGGGCCGTGTTGGGCACCCCGAGCGTTCTGCCCAGGGCGAAGGACGTGAGGGATTGTGGGGCGTTCTGAGGTGATCCCTGAGTGAGCTGCTGAACAGCACCGAGGAAGAGGGCGTTGAGCGCGAGCGTGGCGACGATTGGCGAGACGTCGAGGTAGCGGATGCACAGGCCGACCACCGTCCCGGCCAAGGTGATCACTCCGACGGCGACGGCCAACGCCATCAATAGCCGGTCGTCCTGCCCGTTGGGTACCTGCGTGACGATCGCCGCCGAGAGCGATATCGCCCCAGCAACGGACAGATCGAACCCGCCCTGCTGGACCACCAGTGTTTGCCCGATCGCCGCCACGGCGAGGATCGCCGCGAATGGCAGCGTGGAGAGCAGGCTGCTTTCCGAGAGCGAGCCGCTCGCGACCGCCGGGCTGACGAGGAACAGCAGCATGGTCGCGACAGCGATCGGCAGCGCCCGCGCTGACATCAGTGCCTCGCGGAAGGTCTGTGTCGAGCGAATGCTGACACTCCCCTCCGCCCCCGGCGGCGGGCCGGCGGCGGAGGGCTCGAGGACCGAGAGGTCGTTCACGCGGGTGGCTCCTCAGCTGAAGAGGGCGGCGAGCTGATCGGGCGACAGCGTGGTGGACAGAATCGCGTCCGGCGGGAGATCCGGATTGCACTTGGGCTCGAGGTCGCCACCCTTCGTGGAGTCCTCCACGACGGTGTAGCCCATCGCGGTTGGCTCGTCGAGCTCGGTGCGATTGACCGCAGCGAGGAGACGGTGGCTGGCCAGACGCGAGATCCAGGTGCGAGAGGACTCGGTCATCAGCGCGAAGTCCGGGTTGTCCTTCGACAAGTCCTTCCACGTACAAGCCACGTCGTTGCCGTCCTGCACTGCCCAGGGCACGAGCGGCCTGCCAGCGGCCTGGAAGGCTCGCATCGCGCCGATCGAGCCGAGGCCGTAGTCGGAGATGATCCCGTCGACTTCGTCGTACTTGCTGAGCAGTCCGGCAGTCACCTTCTGGGTCTCTGCGGGATCCCAACCAGTGTCGATCGAGCCGCCCTCGAGGAGGGTCATCTCGGGGTGATCCTTGAAGACGTCGAGGATGCCGTCGGCGACCTTCTCGCTGAAACCGTTTCCGGGAGGGCCGCCCAGGAAGGCGACGTTGCCCTTGCCACCCAGCTGCTCGGCCATCCAAGTTGCCCAGTCCTGCCCGGCGACATACGGGGCGGACTGGTAGCCGGTGACGTCCGCGGTGTAGTCGACGCCGGGGTTCCCGCCGAGCTCGCCACCGAAGAGAACGACCGGGATGCCGCGCTGCATCGCCTGCTTGACCGTCGGGAGGGTGACGGGTCCTGGGTCGTTGTAGAGGGCGATGCCGTCGACACCCTTCGCGATCATGCCGTTGAGATCGGACTTGAGCTTCTCCGGGTCACCCTGGGCATCGGTGTAGATGACGTCGATGGAGTCACCACACTTGGCGACCTCGTCCTCGAACTCGGCCTTGACGATCTTGCGCCACGAGTTGCCCCCGTTGCTATCGGCGTAGCCCAGAGTCACCGGGGAGTCCGGGCATAGCGACGTCACGTCGACGAGCTGGTCCTGCGAGCCGACGACCTCGTCGGCCACGTTGGCCGGGTTGTCGGCCTGACTGGAGCCTCCGCCGCCTCCTCCGGACCCGTTGCTGGAGCTGCCGCAGGCGGCGAGCACGAGGGCGGTGGCGAAGAGGCCGGCGGTCCGTACGGTCTTCAGCGAGCGTGGTGCCATCGATCGAGCCTTTCTAGGGGGTGGTCCGAGAGTCGGCGGCGCGGCCGGGCCGCGGTGGGGCTACTGCTTGATGGTCAGCAGGCGCCGGGGGTTGTCGCGCGTGATGCGGTCAATGTCTTCGGCGGAGACGCCGTAGTCCTGCATGTAGTGGAGGACGTGATTGATGATGTGGTCGAAGCCATGGCCGCCCCAGTGGTGCAGCTGGATCTTGTATGCGACGTCGTGGGAGATCGTGATGCGGTCGGCGTAGCCGTCATCGACGAGCTCGGCAATCGCCTTGACGACCTCGATGTCGCGGGGCTCGCGGTAGCCGCCCGAGCGCTCGGGTGTGCCGAAGGTGCCCTTCGGCCAAGACTCCCAGTAGAACTCGCACCCGAACCGGTCGTAGGAAATGGTGGCACCGAAGTCGGCCATCGCGCGGGCATAGTCGGGGTCGGAGATGCTGTGGTAGACGTGTGCCATCACGACGCGCTCGAGGTCGGCGCCCCACGCTTGCAGCTTCTCCAAGATCCGCACGCCCTCCTTGCCGTAGGGCACGGGGGTGTGCACGCTCAGCGCGAGGCCGGTCTCCTGCTGAGCGATCACGCCGGCGCGGAGCATGCGCCACTCGACGTCATGGATGTCGTCGGACGTCCCGATCTCGCCGATGATGCCTGCCTTCACGTCGGTGCCGTCGACTCCGTCGCGCACTTCTCCAATCATCCACTCGGCGAGCTCGTCAATGGTCAGGTCCGCGACGCCGGGCGCCATAGCCGCGGCGGCGTAGTGGCCGGTCCCTACAACGATGTTCACACCACTGCGCTCCGCGACGCGCTTGATCGCCTCGGGACGGCGCCGCATCTCGACCGGGGTCTGGTCCACGATCGTGCGTCCGCCAACGGCGGTGTAGTACTCCAGCTCGGAGACAACGATGTTCTCGTCGTCGGCAGCGTCGCCGAAGGTGAGGTTGTCCCTGCTGATCACCGGATCCCGGCGCAGGTCCTCCAGGATCTCGATGTGGACGGGCTCGTGGGCGATCTTGCGCTTGCGCTCGTCGCGAGGTTCGGCCATCCACGCGGTGGTGTCGAAGAACAGGTGCTCGTGGGTGAGCGTGAAGCCGAGATCTTCCGCGGCAATCGGGCCTGTTGCGGTCATGACGACGTTCGGCAAATCCTTCTCCTTCGAGAATCAATCCACGATGCGAGCGAATGCTCGCTATGTAAACACCCCGTTGTCCCTTGGTCAAGGAGTCGTGTCGCTCAGCGACGCGCGGGGTTGACGTCGGTCGCCGGCACTGATCACACTGCGAGCCGTCGCCCGCATAGTGGATGGAGTCATGGACAAGCTCAGATCGCCCGCCGCTGTGACCGTGCCCGTCCACGGCAGCCACGAACAGCTCGCGTCCTTGGCCGAACTCAATCTCGACCGCGAAGTGAGGGTCGGACTGGCCGACGGCGCGGGTCGCAACGCCTGGCGACGAACGGTCAGGGCTGAGCTCGAGGACGAGATGTCTGGCTCGTCGTTCTTCACGCCACTTGCATTCCGGGACGCGGAGGGGGATCCAGTGCGTGCTTCGGCTCACATCGACGAACTGGCCGAAGTTGTCGATGTGCTCCTGGTGTACGCAGACTCGGGCTCCACTCTGCTTCCCGCCATCCAACGCGCCACGCGGCGAGGGGTGTACGTCGTGATCTTCGGCGGTGTGGTGGGCGGTCATCCGGGATCCGACTTCTTGGCATCCGTCAATGTCGGCGGCGGCGAAACCGTTGTCCGGCATGGTCGGCGCTACGGGAGTTGGGTTAGCCAGGCCGCGACGATGGCACACGGGACGGCGCCTGCAGACGGGGTCATCCTCCACCTCGGCGGCACCCGCGAAAACGCATACAGCGAGCTCGTTAACGCCGGCCTGCGCAAAGGCTCCTCAATCGCAGTCACTGACCCCGTTTCGACAGACTGGTCCGCGAAGGAGGGGACGGTTGCAGCACGAGAATCGCTGAAGACTTATCGGCGAGTCGTTGGGATCGTCTCGGAGGACTCGGCAGTCGCCTTGGCAGCCCTTCGGGAGTTCCGGCGAGTGGGCCACCCCCTGGTTCCATGCGCGACCCAGGACATGAACGGTCTTGCTCGCCTTTGGTACGAGTGCCGCGAGAACGAGCCGCGCTTCCAGCTCATGACCACGTCGTCACGGACATGGGTAGTTCGCGTTGCGTTGCGAAGGGGTGTCGCCGCCATCCTGGAAGCCGTGTGGTGGGAACCCACCGAGTTCGACTTCCCCGTTATCGAGGACACACTCAGTTCGCGGCCGCCTGTATGGCGGCCGGAACTGCCGGATGAGGCGATCAACTCGGCACTGGTGGACGCCTCTGTACTTCGGCGAGTGCTCGCCGAGGCGGAGTAGGTAGTGCCGGGGCTGGCGTCTCCAGGTGCACACACCGAGCTGCTTCGCGGGACGCGTCCGATTGGCGGGTTCCTGCAATCTCACTCCCCAGACGGCGAGATCGCGTCGACCTGAGTGCGGAGTGCGTCGATGACGTCCTGACTCGTGCCGCCCGGCGTTGAGGCGGCCACTGCCGAGACGAGCATCACGATCGCATTCGTCGCCCCTTGGAGGAGCCCGCTGACATCCACAGTGACCTGGTCGGACGACGGATCCTGCGCGATGGTGACCGCGTCCGCCGCGAGTAATCGCTGAACCACCAGTTCGGACTCCGCCAAACCTTCGGCTTCAGAGCGTCCCCACACCTCGATGGAGTCCAGCAAGATGTGGGCAGCCCGTCGAGCAGCTTCACTGATGAGTCCTGCGCCCTCGTCCATGTCTCATCCATCCTTCGTTGGCTAGACAGCGTTCACATCTCGCAGCGTCTATGCGCTGACATCGCGCGCCTGCTCTCGCAGAAGCTTTCCGAGGTGTACGGACCATACGCCGAGACGACATCTCGTATCACTGACTGATCTCGCGTAACTTTCACCGTACCGGCACGGTCTCCGTCGAGACCATCAATCAACTTCGTTCAACCCATCGGACGAACGTGCTTCCGATTGACGCCACCCGTCGATTTCTGAGGAGAACCCCATGAGCTGGCAGCGCAAGACTGTGACGGTGCCCTCCGAGCTGTTGACAGCCATCGAGGCCGAAAGCGAGTGGAGCGACGCGGTTGTCACAGGCCCGATGATCTACGCCGCCGGGCAGCTCGGTTGGGACAAGACGACTGGCGTTTTCGCGGAGGGCATCGAGGCTCAGGCGGAGTTGGCGCTTCAGAACGTCGAAGAGTTGCTCGAGCGCGCAGGAGCTTCGCTCAGTGATGTCGTGCACGTCCGTACATACCTGACGGACGCGAACGACTACCACCGCTACGAGCCTGTGTTCCAGCGATTCTTCCCCACAGATCCTCCGGCGCGCGTGTCCATCGTTGTCGCACAGAACATCCACGACGCACTCATCAACTTCGAGATCGTCGCCATCAAGACGGGCAGCACACAGTCGTACTGATCAGCCCTTGCGGGCGGTGATCCTCTCCGTCGCGGCGGGCAGGACCGTGTGGAGGTCGCCCACGACGCCGAAGTCGACGAGCTCGAAGATCGGCGCCTCGGGGTCCTTGTTGACCGCGACGATGGTCTTCGACGTCTGCATGCCGGCGCGGTGCTGGATCGCACCCGAGATGCCGTTGGCGACGTAGAGCTGCGGCGAGACCGTCTTGCCGGTCTGACCGACCTGGAAGGCGTGCGGCATCCAGCCGGAGTCGACCGCGGCACGCGAGGCGCCCACGGCCGCGCCGAGCGAGTCCGCGAAGCCCTCGACCGGCTCGAAGTTGCCGCCGGTGCCACGGCCACCGGAGACCACGATCGCGGCCTCGGTGAGCTCGGGACGCCCGGTCGACTGCCGCGGCTGGGTGGCGACGATCTGCGCACCCTTCGCCGCGTCGGACACGGTCGCAGCGAACGCCTCGACCGCGGCAGCGCCGTCAGCCTCCTCGGGGGCGGCCGAGTTGGGCTTGACGGTGATGATCGGCGTGCCCTGGGTGACCTTCGCCTGCACGGTGTAGTTGCCCGCGAACACGCTCTGCGTGGTCACGCCCGAGTCGGCGACGTCGACGGCGTCGGTGATCAGGCCCGAGCCCAGCTTGATCGCCAGGCGACCGGCGACCTCCTTGTTCTCGAACGTCGACGGCAGCAGGATCGCGGCCGGCGAGCTCTTCTCGGCCAGCTGCTGCAGCGCCTCGGCCTTCGGCGCGACGAGGTAGCCCTTGATCTGGGCGTCGTCGACGACGTAGACCTTCGCGGCGCCGTACTTCTTGACCTTCTCCGCCACGGCGTCGCCCTGCTCGGGCGAGCCGAAGAACACCGCGGACGGCTCGCCGAGGCGGCGGGCGATCGTGAGCAGCTCGTAGGTGGGCTTCTTGACCTCGCCGTCGGCGTGGTCGACTACAACAAGAACCTCAGACATGGACATCAGATCCCTCATGGGTGGCGTTGGCGTTGTTTGCTGTGTGGTGTTGGTAAGCCGGTCGCCACCGCTGTGTGTACGTCATTCATTCGGCCCGCACGGCATACGAGAACGACGATTTCAACAGTGGCGCCGGGCGGCTCATGGGACGGCTGTGGTGCGCGCCTGTCTTCAGATGAACTTCTTGGACGCGAGGAACTCGACCAGCGCAGTGGCGCCCGACCCGTCCTCGTCGGTGACGATCTCGCCGGCGGTGCGCGGCGGGCGGGCCTCGGTGTCCTCCACCTGTGACCAGGCGACATCGAGGCCGACATCGCCGGCGTCGACTCCCAGGTCGGACAGGGACCAGGTCTCGATCGGCTTCTTCTTGGCGGCCATGATGCCCTTGAAGGACGGGTAGCGGGCCTCGCCCGACTGGTCGGTCACCGACAGCACGATCGGCAGGGTCGCGCCGATGACCTCGGTGGATCCCTCGTTGTCGCGCTTGATGCGCACCTGGTCGCCCTGCGACTCCACCACGGAGGCGAGGGTGACCTGCGGGAGGCTGAGGCGCTCGGCCAGCATGGCGGGGACGACGGAGCCGGAGGCGTCGGTCGAGGCCATGCCGCAGATCACGAGGTCGGCGCCGGTGTCGGCCTTGATCTTCTCGATGGCCTTGGCCAGCACCAGCGAGGTGGCGATGTAGTCGGAGCCCGCGATCGCGTCGTCGACGACGTGGACGCCGGAGTCGGCACCCATCTGGAGCGACTTGCGCACCGCGTCGACGGCCTTCTCGGGCCCGACGGTGAGCGCGGTGACGGTGATCTCCTCGCTCTCACGCTTCTCCCGGAACTGGAGGGCCTGCTCGACGGCGTACTCGTCGAGCTCGGACAGCAGGCCTTCGACGCCGACGCGGTCGACGGTGTTGTCGTCCTCGAACTTGCGATCGGCCGTGGCGTCCGGCACGTACTTCACACAGACAACAATGTTCATCTCGCTCCTGGGATTGAGGCTCGGTGCTATCCAGACGATAACGCGACCTAGGTCACTATGCGAACATCTGCTCACCAATCGAGCTGGCTATGAACCCGGACGCCGGACCATCAAGCACCTCGCACTGCCGGCTCGCAGAGCACCCCACCAAAGCCCGGCGCCGTAAGCCAGGTCATCGGCACGCCTCGCCGCGAGCACGGTGACCGCACCTACTCCCGGTCGCTCGCGCATGAAAAGGGCGATATCCACCAGGAGCGCCGCAACGAATGCTCGCCGAACAGACCTGCTGACGAGTAGCGCCAGCAGCGTCCCAGGCCACCAGTGCCGGAGGATCAGAGCGGACTCCTGCTGCACCGCCCATCCCAGGCCGCGCAGCGACAGTCGGAAGGCGAAGGCGCGGCGGTCCTGGTCCCGGTCCAGCGGAAGAGTCCGGTGCAGGAGCCGAGCGCTCACCGCCACCGACATAGCGGCAACCGGCAGGGACCACTTGCGGCGGACCAGCAAAGCGAATGCGCCAACCGCCATCACGGGCGAGAGGGCTGCTGGGGCTACGCGATCGCCATGTCGGCGCGCGAGGTCGCCGCCACCGGTGCCGTAGACGAACTTGCGTCCGAGCCATCCGCGCACCGTCGGTCGTACGTCGTGCCGTGCAACGACTGTGGGGTCGTACCGAACGACCTGACCGCGATCATGGAGACGCCAGACCAGATCGACGTCCTCGCCCACGCGCATGTGCGCGTCAAACCCGCGGCCCAGAAGGGAGGTCCGACCCACCAGGCACGCCGAGGGCAACCATCCGACTGCCGCCCCCGGGCGCACTTGAGCGCCGCGCGACCCAAGATCGAGTGACGATGCGGCCACGTCGTACCGCTCGAACCAGCGCGGTCGCTCAGACCCGCAGGATCCTCGGACCGCCGGTCCGACCAGTGCCAGCCGGGGGTCCGTGCAGTGGCGGGCCAGCATCTGCAACGCTAGCGCCGTGACAGTCACGTCCGAGTCCACGAACGCGACCAGTTGAGTCGTGACCTGCTTGAGCCCGACGTTCCGCGCACCTGCGGGACCCACGTTCACGTCCAGGCGCACGTACTTCGCCTCGAACCGATCGGCGACGGTCCGGATTGCTGCGGCATCGAGCGAGGCGTCGTCAACGACGATGGCCTTCAGGGGCCGCAATGCTTCCAAGCATCGCTCGAGCTGAGCAGAACGGTCTCGCACCGGGATGACGACTGTGATGTCTGACGCCGCGACCGGCTGCCGCGGCAGCACGGGATCGGCGACATTTCCATCAAGCAGCTGACGAGCGAGCCGCCCGGTCGCCGTGTCCACAACCTCGAGCACGCCCTGTGACAGCAGCGCCACGGCGCGAGGGGTCATGCGCACAACGCGTACGGGCGATCCGCCGAGAAGCACACGGCCGCCGTCCACACGCCTGACGTCGGTGCGCAGCTCCACCCTGAAACCGACGGGCAGCTCCGTCACGGCGCAAAGCCTCCATCTGCGTGGATCACCGAGCCGTTGACGACTGAATCGCGGCCGCAGCAGTAAGCCACCGCGGACGCTACCTCCTCAGGGTCAAGAACTCGCCCCAACAGCTGGTTGGCCGCGAAAGCTTGAACGTCGGTCATGCCGTACAGGCGAGCGGTGGCTGCAAGCATCTCGGTTGCCGTGGAGCCGGGCGAGACCACGCAGGCCGTGGCACCGGTGCCAACGAGGTCAGCTGCCAACCCCTTCACCAACCCGACAACGGCGTGCTTGGACGCGCTGTAGGCGGCCAGTCGGTGAAGTCCGAAGGTGCCCGCGGCGGAGGCGACAGCGACGAACCTCGCCGTCCCCGCGCTCGGGCCGTCCAACATCACGGGAACCGCCGCCCGCGCCGTATTCCACACGCCTTGCACGTTCACGTCCCACAGGTGACGCACCACGCGATCATCGGTCTCCCACAACGGGGCACCACCGGCAATCACGCCTGCCGCGGCGACGGCGGCATCGAGTCGTCCCCACCGCTCGACGGCGACCTCTACTGCCCGTGAAAGAGCGGCGAGATCACGGACGTCCGCAACGAAGGCCACCGCCGCACCGCTGCTGTCCGAGATCACACGGTCGAGGTCGTCTCGCGAAGCGAGTGCATACGACACCTCACTGTTCTCGCCAGCGCATGAGTCGACAGCGACCACCCGGTGACCCTCTGCGACCAGACGGCGCACGGTGGCGGCGCCGATCCCACGAGCAGCGCCAGTGACCAGGATGACCCTCGGGGCCATCAACTCGCGCCAGTCTTGTCCAGCGACCGAATCAAGGCTCGGCTGATTTCATCCACCATGCCGTTCAGAATGGCGTGTCCCTCTTCGGCGGTGGCTCCGGCAGGATCTCCGAGAACCCCGTTGGGGGAGACCGCCCGGACTCCGCCTGACCGCATCAACGGCATCAGCTCGTGCAGCGTTCCCGTGTTGCCAACTGCGGCGTGTTCGATCCGCACATCCCACGGTTTCAGATGCAGCATCAGCGAGGTCTCCGTGCGCCCGGCGTGAAGATCGAACGCCTCGGTCCGGCACGGCATCCAGGAGACGGTGTGGCCTTCCTCCGTCAACTGGTCCACCGCAGGACCGACGGACCCCACGTTGCCTCCGTGAGCGTTGATGAAGACGACTTGGTCGGCCCAGTTGCTCATTGACCTGCCGAGCTCGATCAACACGTGCCGCAGCACGTTGATTCCGATCGAGCTCGTGCCCGCGAAGCTCTGGTGCTCACCGCTCGCCCCGTAGCAAACGGCGGGAGCCACCATCACCGTGTGGCCCGCGTCGCGCAGCCGCTGAGCCGCACCAGTTGCGACACTGGTGGCGATCACGGTGTCCGTGTCGAGCGGGAGGTGCGGGCCATGCTGTTCGATCGATCCCACGGGCACCAGTACGACCGCATTGGCCGGGACGGTCGTGGTCGCGGCGCTGCTCAGCTGAAAGCGGTACATCAGTCCGATACCTAGGGTGCGACGCTGGCATCCGCGACCGCGCCGAGGGCACGATCGAAGTCCGCCGGTACGAGCAGGTGCGCGTGACGCAGCTCGGTTGTCGAGCTCAAGGCCAGCCCGCGCAGCGCACTGTCGATTCCGCCGGACATGACGTCGAGGACGTTCTCAACGCCGGCCTGACCGTTGGCGGCCAGTCCCCACAAGTAGGCACGGCCGATCAGCACTGCCTTCGCGCCAAGCGCGAGTGCCTTCACCACGTCGGACCCGCGGCGAACGCCACCGTCCATGACCACGTCGATCTGATGTCCGACGGTCTGGGCGATCGGGCGCACCATGCGAATGGCCGCGGGAGTGCCGTCCAAGTTGTTGCCCCCGTGGTTGGACACCGAGATTCCGTCAACGCCCACATCGACGGCGCGGCGTGCATCGTCAATCCGGCAGACACCCTTCAGGACGAAGGGCGTCCCAGAGATCTGCTTCCATGTGTCCCGCATCCATGCCACGTCGTCCCACGTGGGGGGCGGGGTCGTCATCCACTCGTAGTAGGCACCGAAGAAGGTAGGAGCCTCGCCACCGGGAGGCGCGAGATTCGGGGCCGAGAGATCGGGAAGCTTGCCAGTCTGGCGGTACTGCTGGCCGAACTGCCACATCCATCTCGGCTTGGTCACCACCTTCGGAGCCAAGCGCACCATCGCCTTCAGATCCACCTTCTCCGGGATCTCTGGGCTACCCCAGTCGCGCCCCATGGAGAAGGACCAGTCGAGCGTGGCAATGAGGCCCTTCGAGCCGGCTTCGTGAGCCCGCTGCATTCGTTGCACCATCGTGTCCTGGTCGCCGGTCCAGTACATCTGGAAGAACGTCGTCGCCCCGGTGGCGGTGACATCCTCGACCGACTTGGAGGCGAAGTTCGACAAGCCCATGATGGTGTTGCGTGCCGCCGCGGCGCGCGCGACCGCCACCTCCCCATCCGGATGTACGGCTTGGACGCCGGTGGGGCTGAAGATGACCGGCAAGCCGATGTGCTGACCGAAGACAGTCGTGTCCATCGTCCGAACTGGCTGCTGACCAACGACGTGCGGCGCGAGTCCGAGCTCCGCGAATGCCGCCTCGTTGTCCTCAACGCTCTGGCCTCGCTCGGATCCAGCCACGAGGGCCCCATAGACGGGCGCCGGAAGGCGCTTCCGTGCCCGCGCCTGCGCTACGGCGACCGACTCGAACCAAGGATTCTGCCTCCAGGGGTTCTCGAGCTTCATGAGCAACAGCCGTTCGTGGAGTGGGATGTGGAGGAGGACTGATCGATGTCAGGGTTGAAGCCCGCCAGCGGACTTTCGGCGCAGGCGCTCACCGGAGGGCGCGTCATCAGCGTGAGCATCACGGGCTGGTTGCGGGTGGGGGCGGCCTTGGAGTGGTCCTGGCTGGCAGGAGGGATCGTGCGCTCGCCGGCGAGCGCCTGCTCGCCGTAGCCCTGCACGCACTCGGGGTCGGGGCCGTCGAGTGGCAGGCCGGTGAAGAACTTGGCGGCCATGCACCCGCCGCGGCACGAGTCGTAGAACGTGCACTTCGCGCAGGCGCCACCGGTCTGCGGCGAGCGGAGCTCCTGGAACAGCGGTGAGGTCTGCCAGACCGCCTTGAAGCCGCCGTCGGCCAGCAGGTTGCCGGCGTGGAACTGGTCGTGGATCGCGAATGGGCAGGCGTAGACGTCGCCGATCGGGTCGATCAGGCAGACCACGCGGCCGGCCCCGCAGAGGTTGAGGCCCGGGAGTGCCTCGCCGAAAGCGGCGAGGTGGAAGAAGGAGTCGCCGGTCAGCACGCCGTCGCCCTTGGCCATCAGCCAGTCGTAGAGCTCGCGCTGCTGGTGCGGCAGCGGGTGCAGCTCGTCCCAGACGTCAGCACCGCGGCCGCTCGGGCGAAGGCGGGTCAGCCGCAGGGTGGCCCCGAAGCGGTCCGCGAGGGCCTGAAAGTCGTCGAGCTGCCCGATGTTCTGCCGCGTGCAGACCACCGAAATCTTGGCGTCGGTGAAGCCAGCGTCCTGGAGGTTCTGCAGGGCGGTGAGCGCGGTGTCGTAGGACCCGGGGCCGCGTACGTAGTCGTTGACCTCGGCGGTGGCGCCGTCGAGGGAAATCTGCACGTCGACGTAGCCGTTGCAGGCCGGAGAGGCGAGGAACGCCGCGCGCTCGGGGGTCAGTCGCACGCCGTTGGTGGAGAACTTCACGCCGACCTGGTGGTCGACCGCGTACTGCAGCAGATGCCAGAAGTCGGGGCGGATCGTCGGCTCGCCGCCGCCGATATTGACGTAGAAGACTTGCATCCGCTGGAGCTCGTCGATGACGGCCTCACACTGCTCGGTGGTGAGCTCGCGGGGGTCGCGGCGGCCGCTGCTGGACAAGCAGTGCGCGCACTCGAGGTTGCAGGCGTAGGTGAGCTCCCAGGTCAGGCAGATCGGGGCGTCGAGGCCCAGCTCGAACTGCTCGACGAGCGAGCCGCCGCTGGGGCGCGGGGCCGGGGTGGCCGGCCGAATGGGGGTGATGGTCATTCGGACATCTCCTCGGCGCGGGGGCGGATCATGTCGGTTCTCGCGAGGCCCGCGAGTGCCTGGGCGTAGGCCGCGTGCTGGGCTTCAGGAACGCCCGATGCGACGAGAGCCGAGCGAACGTTGGGCTCCGTGTCCAGGGCCCGGACCACCGCCACCAGTTCTGGCCGCTTCAGGAACGTCAGCTTCCGGTTCCCGAAGTGGTAGGCCAGAGCGCCAAACGGCTCCGGCCGTAGTGCGACCGAGGGCGACAGGGCCCACGGCTCGTCCAGCATCGAGTCCACTTGTCCGCCCCGCGGTTTAGTAGACGCCGCACATGCCGTCGATGGATACCTCTTCGATGAGGTCCTCGGCGACGAGTTCGTCCTGACGGTCGGTCTGCTCGAGCTGCTGCTTGTTCACTGTCTCGCTCCTGTCTTCAACGTTGTGGTTCGCGACACAATAATGGCATTGACTGCCTTTATTCAAGACCTTCTTCGTCGCATGCAGGTAGGCGGCTGTAGCCGCCGCGATAGGTTGCGTAGTCGTGACGAAGTCGACGACGCGTCCTGCGGGCCGCGGGAGGCCCATTGTCACGTCGCACGCAGAGATCGAGCGCCGCGCTTTCGAGCTCTTCGGCGAACGTGGCTTCGCCGGAACGACCATGGCCGACATCGCGCGCGAGGTCGGCGTGGGAACGCGCACCTTGTTCCGGTACTACCCGTCGAAGAACGACATCCCCTGGGGCCAGTTCGACCAGACGCTGATCCACTTCCGACGCCTTCTGACGTCGCAGTCCGAGGTGATACCAGTCCACGAAGCAGTGCACCGGGCGGTTGTGGAGTTCAACAGGTTCCCTGCTGACTCTCAGCCATCTCACCGCGATCGCATGCGGCTCATACTGAGGACTCCCGAGCTCCAAGCGCACTCGGTCTTGAAGTACGCCGAATGGCGCATCGTCATCGCTGACTACGTAGCGTTGCGGCTGGGCCAGGACCCGGGAGGCTGGCTGCCGCTCGCGGCCGGACATGTCTCGCTAGCACTCGCTCTGACTGCCTACGAGCGATGGCTGGACGATCCCGACGCCGACATCGTCGACGCCGTGGAGCAGTCGATGGCCTCGTTGAAGGACTACCTCCAGGCTGCCTCCTGACCGCTTTAGACGCTCAACCAAGCATCGACTCACGACCGCTGTGCGATCGCGACGCGTCTTGGGGCCTCCGACGTCCGTTCGGCCGGTAGCCGCGGAACCGCCAGACGTCCTGTCCGTCTCCTCGCGCAGACTCATCTTGGGGCCGCATTGGGGCCACACGCCTACCTCGATCTACCTCGATCTACCTCGATCGGCTCGGAGGAATCACATGCATCACGCTCATCTCAGCGGTTCTACGCTCACGACCAGGACTGGACCATCTGACTACGGATCAGAAGGTTTGGGGTTCGAATCCCTACAGGCGCGCAGCGAGGTTCAGCGAGAAAGACCCACCGGAACGCATCATCCCGGTGGGTCTTTTCTCGTTGACGCCGAGCAAGCGCCTGCTCGCGAGCGCAGCGAGCGGGACCAGGCGCGCAGATCAGATCGACACAGAGCAAGCAAGCACCCGTGGGTAAAATCTTCGGCAAAGTAAAGAACCGTCCACGGTGCGGCCACGGTGGTTGAAAACGCCCGTACCGACCTGATCGCCGTCCCTAGCGTCCTCTCATCGGCTCCCATTCGGAGGAGCTGCTGACATGAAGCGGGATATCGGCATGAACACCATGATCAAGGGCTCCATCGCCGGCGCGACCGGCATCGCGCTGCTGATGGGCGGCTTCGGCACCTACGCGCTGTGGAGCGACAGCGAGGACCTGGCCGCCCACGGCGTCCAGTCCGGCGAGCTCGACATCGCCACCTCTGCCGGGGTCTACGACGACGCCAACTCGGCGGCGGCCAACGACTGGACCGCCACGGACAAGATGGTGCCGGGCGACAAGGTCACCTACACCCAGACCTTCACCGTCAAGGGCTCCGGCAAGAACCTCAAGGGCACGATCGCCTACGTCAAGCCGGCGCTGGCCACCACCTTCACCGGGCTGACCCAGACCGTCGACATCACCTCCAGCACCACCGACATCACGGCGGGGAGCACGGCGGGCACCTTCACCTTCGCCCAGCCCTTCGGCACCGCGACGCTGACCGCCAAGGTGACCTACACCCTGCCGGCCGGCACGGCCAACCAGGTCGACCAGAACAAGGCCGCCACGCTGCCGGCCGCCGCGTTCACCATCAGCCAGGGCTGACCCGCACCCCTCACCTGCTCATGTCGCCTCGGACCCTGCTCCTCGCCGCCGTGGTCGGCGTCCTCCTCATCGGGGGCGCCACCACGGGAGGGACGCACGCCTCGTGGGTGAGCCGGGCGAACCTCCAGACCGCCGGCGTCTCCTCGGCGACCATGGGGCTGGGAGCGACGGCGTCCCCGACCACCCTCGAGGTCGAGCGTGGCTCGACCGAGTCGACGCGGGTGACGGTGACCGACACCTCGAGCACCGCGGCGAGGAACCTGCGGCAGCGGGCCACGCCCACCCTCACGGGGTCCCTGCCCACCGGCATCACCGCGAGCCTCACCACCGCCACGGCGAACGGGTGCACCGCCACCGCCCAGGGAGCGGTCGACCTGGCACCGGGCGGCTCCTTCACGACGTGCGTGACCGTCTCCGCGTCCGCCTCGACGACCGCGACGAGCGCCACCGTCCGGCTCAGCTACTCGGGCGCCCAGGTGCGCGGGACCACGGTCGCCGGCTGGACCACCGCCGCGCAGACCGTGACGGTGCCGGTGACGATCGTCGTCACCGAACCGGTCCTCGACTGCAGCCCCGGCAACGCGAACGGGCAGGGCAGCTACACCTTCTCGTGGTCCGCGATCACCGGCGCCACCGCCTACCGGTTCTACCGGGCCACCACGCAGAACGGCACCTACAGCCTCGCCGGCACCGTGCCCGGCAGCCAGACGCAGGTCTCGACCACCCTCGACCGAGGCGAGTCGGGCTTCGTCCGCGTCACCGCCGTCGTCGGCGGCACCGAGAGCGCCCGCAGCAACGCCATCCGGCTGCAGCGCGGCAACGGCGCTCCCACCTGCACGGAGTACGCCTCGTGAGCGGCGTCGGGCGCCTCGCCGCCAAGACCATCAGCTGGGCGCTGCTCGCGATCGTGGTCGGCGCGGGCCTGGCGCTGATCGTGGTGCCGAAGGCCACGGGGGGCAAGCCGTTGACGGTGCTGAGCGGATCGATGGTCCCGACCTACGACCCCGGCGACGTGGTGATCGTCCGCGACGCCGACACGCGGCACCTCGAGGTCGGCCAGGTCATCACCTTCCAGCCGACCTCCGACGACCCCCGGCTCACCACCCACCGGGTGATCGGGGTGACCTACGGCTCCGAGGGCACGCGCTACATCACGCAGGGTGACGCCAACGACGCTCCCGACCCCGACCCGGTGCGACCGGCCCAGGTCCAGGGCGAGGTGTGGTACTCGGTGCCCCTCGTCGGCTACGTCTCGGTCTGGATGGCCACCGGACCGCTCGGACAGCTCGTGAACTGGTTCGCGTTCGGCCTCATCGCCTACAGCGTCGTGCAGATCGGCCGCGGACTCCGGCAGCACCACCGGCGCTCCGCGGACCAGCGCGTGCCCGCCGCCGACCACCACGAGCGTGCCGAGCGATCGGATGGCCCTCACGAGGGCCGGAGGACCGTCCCGCGCCAGCGCGCGACCCCGAGGTAGGTCGCCACGGCGAGCAGTCCGACGTAGACGTCGTTCTCGAACCACCCGAACACGGTCTGCTTCTCGAGCCCGAACGTCGTCGGGTAGTAGAACACCGCGATGACGAGGATGACTGCGAGGTAGACGAGCACGGTCGCCTGCGCGGCCCGCCCCGGTCTCCGTGCCAGCGCCGACATCGCGAACGCCACGGCGTAGAAGCCCCACGCCAGCGGCGTGGTCACCGTGAAGGTGGGGTCCTCGATGCCCTGGACGGCCGCGTACACCGTGTGGACGACGGACAGCGCGAACGCGGCGAGCATCACCCCGGACATCTGCCGGCCGTACGTCGCGGTCCGCTCCCTCGAGGTGCCCGACGGAGCCGCCGTCGATTGCGTCGTGGTCATGGGGTTTCCTTCCCTCGTGGACGGCCTCGTGCCGCCAGGTCCCACCCTGCGACGGCCACCGGGCGCCACCCCACCCACACGGCACCCACACCGCTCCCACACCACCGGGGTGCCGGAGCTGACCCTGCCGGCGGTGCCGTTCGAGCCACTAGCGTCTGCACCGTGGAGGCCGACACAGGACCGGGCGGGTTCGCCGTTGCGCTCCGGCGCCTGCGCGAGTCGCGGTCGCTGACCCAGGAGGAGCTCGCCGAGCGGTCCGGCGTCACGGCCAAGGCCATCAGCGCCCTCGAGCGCGGCGAGCGGCGGCGCCCCTATCCCCACACGGTTCGCTCGCTCGCCGACGGGCTCCGTCTCGAGGACGACGAGCGCGCCGGCCTTCTCGCGGCGGTCCCGTCCCGCTCGCCGATGTCGTCGCCGCCCGAGGTCGACGCCCCGCCACCCGCGCCGGAGCCGTCCGCCACTGCCGTGCCGTCACCGACCGGACCCACGTTCGGGCGCAGCGACGAGCTCCGCCGGATCCTCGACCTCGTCGCTGGGACCACAGGGACCGCAGGGACCGCCGAACGGCTCGTCACGCTGACCGGGCCGGGCGGCGTGGGCAAGACCCGGCTGGCGACCGAGGTGCTGACGCGGGCCGGGGGGTCCTTCCCCGACGGCACCACGTTCGTCGACCTGTCGCCCGTGCGCGACCCCGCCGTCGTCCTGCCCCGCATCGCGACGGCACTGGGCGTCGTGGAGGGTGCCCACGCCGCCGGGCTCGCCGACCACCTGGCCGCGCACCTCGCGGGGCGACGCGTCCTGGTGGTCCTCGACAACCTCGAGCAGGTCCTGGCCGCCGCTCCGGCGGTCGCCGACCTCCTGGCACGCGCCCCCGGGCTGACCGTGGTCGCGACCAGTCGCGCCCCGTTGCGCGTCCGCGCCGAGCGCGAGGTCCCGGTCGGCCCGCTCGCACTGCCCGAGGACGACGAGCCCGCCTCCGTCTCCGCGTCGCCCGCGATCTCGGTGTTCCTCGACCGCGCCGCGGCGACGGGCGTCCAGTGGGCAGTGACCCCGGAGACCGCGGCCACCCTCGCCGGGATCGTACGGCGCCTCGACGGCCTCCCCCTGGCGCTCGAGCTCGCCGCGGCCGGTGCTCGCGTCCTGCCGCCGGAGGCCTTGCTGGCCCGACTCGAGCATCGGGGGCTCGACCCCGGTCTCGGTGACGGACCTCGCGACCTCCCGGACCGCCAGCGGACGATGACGACCGTCCTCGACTGGAGTGCGGACCTCCTCGAGCCCGAGGAGTGGGACCTCCTCATGCGCCTGTCGGTCTTCTCGGGCGGCTTCTCGCTCGACTCGGTCGACGCTGTCGTCGGCAGTGCCGGCGGCGCGCAGGGCTCGGACGACGTCCTCCCGGCGCTGACGTCGCTGGTCGAGCAGTCACTCGTGGTGCCCGTGGCCGCACCGGACCGGATCCCGCGTTTCCGGCTGCTCGAGCCGGTGCGGCAGTACGCAGCCGTGCGGGCGCAGGCGGCGGGCGTCGCCCTCCCGACGGCCGAGGCCCACGCCGCGCACTTCCGCGAGCTGGCGGGCGAGGCCCACGGCCGGCTGCTGTCCAGCGGTATCGGGCACGTCCTCGACCGCCTCGACGCCGACCATGCGAACCTGCGCTCGGCCTACCTCCGGCTGCTCGAGCTCGACCGCCACGCCGACGCGGCCGACCTCACCCATTCGTTGTGGCTGCACCTCGGCCTGCGGGGGTACGCGCGCGAGGGCCTGGGGTGGCTCGACGGCCTCGCCGGTGCCGGGACGGACGCCGCGGTCGTCCGCGCTGCGGTCGCCCGCATGGGGCTCATGCTCGTCGTCGGTGACGTCGCCGGCATGAGGCGCGAAGCCGCCGTGGCCCTGCCACTCGCGCACCGGGTCGGTGACCCGACGATCGAGGGCGAGGCGAGGGTGCTCGCCGGCCTGGCCGCGGTGTTCGCGGGTGACCTCGCCGCGGCGGCGGAGCTGCTGCGACCGGACCTGCAGCTGCCGGGGGGTGACGCCGGGCGCTGGATCTCCCTCCACTTCCTCATCGGGCTCGGCCAGCGGGCGCTCGTCGGCGGCGACGTCGACACGGCCCAGTCGCTGCTCCGAGATGCGCTCGCCGCCGCTCGAGAGCTCGGGAACGAGTTCGCCCTGGCGACCACCCTCAACACCGTGGCGACGCTGCGTGAGGTGCTCGGCGACGACCGCGGCGCGGCGATGCTCCTCGGGGAGTCCCTCCGCACCGCCTGGCCACTGCGGCTCACCTGGACGATCGGGTACGCGGTGCCGGCGCTGGCGGGCGTGGCGGCACGGTCCGGCGACCACGAGGCCGCTGCCACGCTGTTCGGCGCCGCGGCGACCCTCGGTGCCGCCACCGCGGTCGACCCGCACTTCCCGCCGTCCCGCGAGACCGCCGACGCCGGCCTGGTGACGGCGCGGGACGCACTGGGCGAGCGCGCCTTCCTCGCTTCGTGGGAGGTCGGCCGGTCGATGACGGCCGTCCAGGTGGCGGAGCTCGCGGGGACGGTCGTCGCCGAGATCACCGACCGCGGACGCGGGTGACGTAGCGCCGGTACTGCCACGCACCGACGGTCCGGACGACGAGGCGGACCGGCAGCGGGAGCTTCGCGAGCATCGCGCGACGCTCCTCGGGGGCGCACTCCTCGAGGATCGCGCCGAAGATGATGGGCAGCTGCTTCTGGTCCATCTCGTCGATGCCCTGCTCGCCGAGGCTGTTCCACTCCGCGACGGTGACGTGGCGCTCCGCGAGCGGGAGGATCTCGCGCTCCTCGAGGTCGAGGTGCTCGACGAGGGCAGTGGCCAGGCGGTCGAGGAGGTCGGCGAGCTCGGCTCCGCGGGCTGTCGTCGGCGACTTCTCCCACGCCTGGAGGAGAGGCTCGACGCGTGCCATGTGGCCCTCGACGACCTCGTGCTGTGCCTGCATCGTCTCGACGAGCCCGGTGGACGGCGCCGCCCGCTCGAGGAGAGCCGGCCACAGGATCACGTCCTCACCGGTGTGGTGGTGGTGCAGACCGCCGAGGACGAGCCGCACCGCGCCGGCGAGCGTCGCCGCGCGCTTCGTGTCGTCGTCGCTGACCTCGCGGACGAGCCGCGGCAGGATCGTGAGCTCACGCCGGAAGACGCGATGGACGATGACCATCTCGTGCACCCATGGGCGGTCGGCGGTCGGAGTGGTGCTGAAGGTGGTGGTCATGGCTGGCCCTCTCGGCTCGGATGCTGTCGTCGACCAGCCTTCGACACCACCGCCATCCATCCCACCCACGCCGGTCCTACACGACTCCCACAGTCGGGTGGTCCGGGACATGGGTGTCCCGTGCGCCGCCCGGGACGGGGCAGCGCACGGGACAGGACTCGCTAGCGGCGGACCGGGTTCCCGTGGCCGCGCCACTTGTAGTCAGGACCGGACCTGCCGGCCTTGGCCGCCCTGGCCGCCTTGCGGGCCTTGTGGACCTTCGCGCTGAAGGGGTCCTTCGAGGCAGCGAAGTAGTAGACGGCGTAGCTGGCCGCGGCCGAGAGCTCGGTGAGGCTCTTGATCGCTCCCCCTGCCATCGCCCGCTGCGCAGCGCGCTTCTCGGCCTCTGTCCCACCGGGTGCCAGACCGTCGGCGTCGAGCGCCGGGACTCCGGTCAGCACCGTGATCAGGTTGTCGCAGAGCTGGTGGTAGCACGGGTCGAACCACGAGCCTGCTGCCCCGCCGTAGATGGCAGCCTCCTCGGCCGTCTTGACTCCCTCGGCGCCGGCGAAGATGCCTCCCGACGGGATCCCGCGCTCGGTGAAGCCCACGTAGTCGGACCGACCGTCGAACGCCCGCCGGGTGCTCTCGAGCCCCTGCGCGCTGAACCAGTCGTCGAAGACCTGCTCGACCTTCCCCGAGCCCTCCGGTCCGGTGGGGTTGCCGGGGGCGGCGTTGCCGTCACCGTCGTAGACCCCGCGGATGTAGTTGGCGGAAGCGAGCATGTCGTAGTCGAGCATCACGTCGATCTTGTCCACCTCGCTCTGGCTGAGGTTGTGGGCGTAGTAGGACGAGCCGACCAGCCCGTTCTCCTCGGCGCCGAACCACATGAACCGGATCTTGTTGCGGAGCTTGTAGTGGCCCTGCGCGACCTCCTCGGCCTGGGCGAGCAGCGTCGCCGTGCCGGAGCCGTCGTCGTTGATGCCCGGACCCGCCGGCACGGAGTCGAGGTGCGCGCCGACCACGACGACGTGGTTGGGGTCGCCGCCACGTGTCTCGGCGATCACCTGCGGCAGGAAGCGGTCCGTGAAGTCCCCGTAGACCTTGAAGTCGACGGTCGGGTTCTGGCCCAGCTTGTAGGCCTGCAGCAGCTCGTTGCCGAGGGTGTAGCTCGTGATCACTGCCGCGATCGTCGCGGGGACGTCCGGCTGGTTGTCCACGAAGAGCGGGTTCTGCCGGGCGGGCGTGTTGCCCTCGTTGTAGATGATCACGCCCGTGGCGCCGGCCGCCTGGGCCAACCCCCACTTCGCGACGAAGGAACACGTGCCGCGCTGGACGAGCGCGACCTTGCCGGAGACGCCGGCGTAATCACCCGCCGCGCAGCCGCTGGCCGAGCCGCCCGTGGGCGGGTCGACGATGCCGCCGACGGGGAACACGGGAGCGTTGGTGAGCTCCACGGTCGGCGAGTTGGCCATGGTGATGAAGTCGGCCGTGGGCAGGTCGTTGTCCTCGGCATCGCCCGGGACGTACGTCTTGGGCGTCGGCGCGACCATGTTGAGGACCGGTGGTTGCGTCTCCTCCCAGAACGGGAAGTTGAACTGGTCGACCTCGGGTTGGTAGCCGGCGGCGCGCAGCGTCGACACGACGTAGTCGAGCGACTCCTGGTAGCCGTTCGAGAACACCTCGCGGGTGTCGTTGTTGAGGGACGCGATCTGCTGCAGGGCGACCTGGTGCTCGGTGATCTCCGGGACGGAGACACCCTTCACGAACTTCTTGGCCTGCGGGTTGCTCGGGGTGACACTGTGGGCCGAGTGGCCCGGGTGTGCCTTGGTGGTGACGGTCTGGACGGCCCCGGATCCGGACGAGGCAGCCGCGGTGGCGAGCAGGACGGAGGTCGTGCTCGCGATCAACAGCTTGGACGCAGTCTTCATCGCTCCCTCTCGGGCGGCCGGCACCCACGTTCGACCCGATGCCGAAAGCGGTCGGCTGCCAACCTCCTGAACCTAGTGACGGCCCGCGGACGCGCGGTATCCCCTCGTTGAGGCAACTTGGGGCAACGCGAGGCAAGGTGGGGCAACTCGGCGCGGGGCCGCCCGTAGGCTCGGCCGCGTGCCGCCCATCGATGACGCCACCCGACCACGCGTCGCGGGCTCGGTCGAGCTGGAGCCGCGCCAGCGCGCGGCCGGCGACCACCTGCGGATGGTCCACGACCACTTCCGCCGCCAGCTGGAGACCCTGACCCGGGCCGTCGAGACCCTGCAGGACGCGGCAGGTGACGGCGCAGCCGACGGGGCGAGCGAGGTGGAGGCCGTCCGCGCCGGGATCCACGGGCTGGCGCCGTCGCTGACGACCCAGCAGGTCGCCGGGCTGTGCGGGCAGGTCTGCCGCTTCCTGACGATGCACCACACCATCGAGGACCAGAACATGTTCCCCGCGGTCGCGACGATCCAGGCCTACGCGCCCGTCGCGGCACGCCTGGCCGAGGAGCACCTGGTCGTCCATGCCCACCTCGAGCGGGTCGACGACCTGGCGGTGGCCGTGCGGACCGACGCCGGACGGATCGGCGAGCTGGTGGCCGCCGTCGCGGACCTCCGGGCCGACCTCGAGTCGCACTTCGCGTACGAGGAGACCGAGATGTCCGAGCCGTTGGGGCTGCTCGGGCTCGGCATCTAGCCGGTCAGGCGCAGCTCAGCCGGCCCGCTCCGGGTCGTAGAGCGCGGTCATCCGCCCGTCGGGGTCGAGCCGGGACAGGAGCGCGTCGCCGATCTCCTTGAGCTGGCCGAGCTGCTCGCGGGTGAGCGGGTCGAGGACGTGGTGTCGCACGGTGTCGACGTGCCCCGGCGCGGCGGCGACCACCGCCTCCCAGCCGGGCCCGGTGAGGCGGGCGTTGGTGGCGCGGCCGTCCTCCGGGCAGGGGAACCGCTCGACGAGCGCGCGGTCCTCGAGGCGTCGTACGACGTGGGAGAGACGCGGCAGCGTGGCGTTGGTGCGCTGGGCCAGGGCCGTCATGCGCAGGGTCCGGTCGGGAGCCTCCGAGAGCATCGCGAGCACGAGGTACTCGAAGTGGGTCACCCCCGACGAGCTGCGCAGCTGGGTGTCGAGCACCCCCGGGAGCAGCTCGACCACTGCGATCAGGCGCAGCCAGGCCTCCCGCTCGGTCTGGTCGAGCCATTGGGTCTCCATGGCACAAGGATAGCGTTTACTTGACGGAACAACCAAAGCCTGTAGGGTGTTACTTGAAGTGACAACCAAATGGTTGCCGCACCACCACCCCTCAAGGAGCGCACCATGACGAACCTCAGCATCATCGGCACCGGCAACATGAGCCAGGCCATCGCCTCGATCGCGGCCAAGGGCGGCCACAGCGTCCAGCAGCTCGGCCAGAGCGACGTCGACACCGCCATCTCGGGTGACGTCGTCGTCCTCGCCGTCCCCTACCCCGCCGTCGGCGACGTCATCGCCAAGCGCGGCGAGCAGCTCGCCGGCAAGGTCGTCGTCGACATCACGAACCCCCTCGACTTCGAGACCTTCGACTCCCTCGTCGTCCCGGCCGACGGCTCCGCCGCCGCCGAGATCGCCGCCGCCCTGCCGGACTCCAAGGTCCTCAAGGCCTTCAACACCACCTTCGCGGGCACCCTCGCCGCCGGCACCGTCGGCCCCCTGACCACCACGGTCCTGATCGCCGGAGACGACGCCGACGCCAAGTCGACCCTCGCCGCAATCGTCACCTCCGGTGGCGTCCAGGCCGTCGACGCCGGCTCCCTCAAGCGCGCCCGCGAGCTCGAGGCCCTCGGCTTCCTCCAGCTCACCCTCGCCGCCAGCGAGAAGATCTCCTGGACCGGCGGCTTCGGCGCCGTCGCCTGACCGCCAGGCCCCATCCCCCACCGAGAACCCACAGCACCACCAGAGGAAGCGCACCCATGACCGTCAACGCCGTCCGCCTCAACCACGCCGTCCTGTACGTGTCGGACCTGGAGCAGAGCATCTCGTTCTACTCCCGGGCGTTCGGCATGTCGGTGATGGCGCGCGAGCCCCGCGCGAACGCTGCCTTCCTGCGGCTCCCCCGCTCGGGCAACCACCACGACCTCGGCCTGTTCGGGGTCGGCGCCCAGCCGCCGCGGCCCCGCGGCGGCCTGGGGCTCTACCACCTCGCCTGGCAGGTCGACACGATCGACGAGCTCGAGCAGGCCCGCGTCACGCTGGCCGAGCTCGACTCCTACACCGGCGAGTCGAGCCACGGCGCCACCAAGAGCGTCTACGGCAAGGACCCGGACGGCAACGAGTTCGAGGTGATGTGGATGCTGCCCCGCGCCGAGTGGGGCGCCTACGCCGACGCTGCGCCCGTCGAGCGCCTCGACCTCCCCGGCGACGTACGCCGCTGGGGTGGGGTCCGCACCGCCGGTGAGCTGGTCCCGCTGGCCGAGGAGGACGTGCGATGAGCACGACCGTCTTCGCCCGTCCGGTGGTCGCCGTGCACGGCTCCACCGACCCGGCAGCGCCGCTGGTCGTGCTGCTGCACGGCCGCGGCTCCGACGAGGCCCAGATCCTCGGCCTCGCCGCGCACCTGCCGGCCGGGCCGGCGTACGCCGCGGTGCGGGCGCCGATCGCCGAGGGCGGCGGCTACGCGTGGTTCGCCAACCGCGGCATCGGGCGCCCGGTCCAGGAGTCGCTGCGCAGCACGATGGACTGGTTCCGCTCGTGGCTCGACGAGGTCGCGCCCGTGGGACGTCCCGTGCTCCTCGTGGGCTTCAGCGGGGGCGCGGCCTTCGCCGGCGGCCTCGTGCTCGACGACCCGGCCCGGTTCGCCGGGGCCGCGATCCTCTACGGCACCCTCCCCTTCGGGGCGGGCCTCGCGACCGACCCCGGGCGACTGGCCCACCTGCCGGTCTTCGTCGCCCAGGGCGAGGGGGACCACGTCATCCCGCGCGAGCTGCTGGACCGCACCTGGCACTACCTGTTGTCCGAGTCCGGTGCCCCGACCGTCGCCCACCGCGGGCGCGGCGGCCACCAGCTCACGGCCGACGCCGTCCACCAGCTCGGCGACTGGATCTCCCACCGCCTGACCCACGTGACCGAGCTCGGTGCCACACCGGCCGGCCTCCGGTCGGACGTCCGCTGGGTCACGCTGCCCGACGGCGAGCTGCCGCAGCGGGCGGGCGACCGCCCCGAGGTGAGCTGGACCATCCCGCAGCAGCAGGAGTCCCAGAACGCCTCCGCGCACCTGCAGGAGCGTCTCTTCGACGAGCTTCGCACCCTGGCCGGCGTGGAGGTCGGGCCGTCCCGCATCTCCGTGCCCGGTGCGCGGGGCCTCACCCTCAGCGAGGGCTCGCCCGACCCGCGGGCGTGGCTCGTGCCGCAGGTCGGCGAGTTCGCCCACCTGCACCCGGAGCACGACGGGTCGATGCACCTCGTCCTGCCGCCCGACCTGGCAGCGGACCTCGTCACCCAGGGCTGGGGCCGGCCGCACATGTGGGCGGGATCGCGCCTCTCCCCCGGCTTCGTGATGGTGTTCGGCCCGCGCGACGACGCCGAGCTCGCCGTCGTCCTCGGCATCGTGGCTGCCAGCCACGCCTACGCCACCGAGGCCCCGGCCGCGTGACGTCGTCCGTCCGGCCGGGACGTCATGGCGAGCGGCTGCTCCGACGACCACCGGCCATGACGTCCCGCCCGACGTCAGGGCGAGCGGTCGATCGTCAGTGGAGGACGGGGCCGTGCTTGTCGCCCCGCGCGTGGCGGGCGGTGGTGCCGCGCTGCTCGCGGTTCGCCCCGATCAGGAAGATGCCCATGCCGACCAGGAAGAGCGCCGCCGCGGCGAAGAACACGAGCGCGTAGGAGCCCGGTGGCCAGTCGTGCTGGGTGTACTGGACGATCGGCATCGGGACCTCCCGGACTCGTCGGAGCCTCCAGCGTGCTCCGCTCTTGCTGTCGACGTCAGGCCCGAAGGACCTGGCCCGCCCGGGCCGGACGACCCGGGCATCCCTAGCGGTCGAGCAGCGGACGGCCCGGGTCCCAGGTCGTGCCGTCGCGCTCGTCGCGCCGCTTCCGGGCGATCGCCGAGAGGGCCTCGAGGACCACGCGGTTGGCGAGGGCGGCGGTGATGTCGGCGTGGTCGTAGGGCGGACTGACCTCCACCACGTCGATGCCGACGACGGGCAGCTCGAGGCAGATGCGGCGTACGGAGTCGAGCAGCTCGCGCGCGGTCAACCCTCCGGGTTCCGGCGTGCCGGTGCCGGGCGCGTGGCCGGGGTCGCAGACGTCGATGTCGACGGAGAGGAAGACCCCCTCGCACTCGTCGGTCGCGATGCCGAAGGCCTCGGTCAGGCAGGCCGTGAGCCCGCGGTGCACGATCTCGGTCATCTCGTAGGAGCGCATGCGCTCCGCGGCCATCCAGTCGAGGGTCTCGGGACCGGGCCAGTAGCCGCGGAGCCCGACCTGGAGGAACCGGTCGCCGCGCAACGCTCCCGACTCGATGAGCCGGCGCATCGGCTGGCCGTGCCCCCACAGCGAGCCGAACTCGATGTCGCCGGTGTCGGCGTGCGCGTCGAAGTGGATCATCGACACGCGGCCGTGGCCGAGCACGTTGGCCACGCCCTTGGCGTCGGGGTAGGCGATCGAGTGGTCGCCGCCGAGCACGACCGGGATCGCACCTGCACGGGTCACCTTCTCGACGGCCGCCTCGAGCCGGCCGAGGGTGGTCTCGATGTCGCCGGGCGGCAGCTCGACGTCGCCGGCGTCGACGACCTTCAGGTCCTGCAGCGCGTCGGTGCGCAGCGCCAGCGAGGGCCGCGAGCCGTCGTGCGGCAGGTAGTCGGTCATCCGGATGGCCTGCAGGCCGAAGCGCGTGCCCGGCCGGTGCGACGTACCACCGTCGAAGGGGGCGCCGACGACCACGACGTCCGCGTCGGCGTAGGTCGCCTCGTCGTCGAGGTCGCACGCCGGGACGCCGAGGAAGGTGATGTCGGGGCCGAACTGAGCGCCGTAGCGAGCCATGGGCCGACTCTAGGGTCTCGCGCGGGGAGGCGTCCTTTGCGAGTCTGTGCGCATCCACCGAGAACGGGAGCCGACATGGGAGCCGACACCTTCTGGCAGGACGCCGAGCAGCACCTGATCCGGTACGGCGGCGGGTTCACGCCACGCATCATCGCGCGGGCGGCGGGCTGCTACGTCTACGACGAGCAGGACCGCGCGATCCTCGACTTCACCTCCGGCCAGATGAGCGCCGTCCTGGGCCACTCGCACCCCGAGGTGGTGCGCACGGTCACCGAGTCGATCTCGACCCTGGACCACCTCTACTCCGGGATGCTGAGCCGTCCGGTGGTCGAGCTGGCGCGTCGTCTGGCCGCGAGCCTGCCGGAGCCGTTGAGCCGCATGCAGCTGCTGAGCACGGGCGGCGAGGCCAACGAGGCGGCGATCAAGATGGCCAAGCTCTCGACGGGCCGCTACGAGGTCGTCGCCCTGGACCGGTCGTGGCACGGCATGACGACCGGAGCGGCGGGCGCGACGTTCTCCGCCGGCCGACACGGCTACGGCCCGCCGCCGGTCGGCAACCTCACCCTCCCTGCGCCCGACGCGTATCGCTCGCCCTTCCGGCGCCCGGACGGCAGCCATGACTGGGAGACCGAGATGGACTACGGCTTCGCCACCCTCGACCGGCAGTCCACCGGCAGCCTCGCCGCCTGCCTCGTCGAGCCGATCCTGTCCTCCGGCGGGATCCTCGAGCTGCCCGAGGGCTACCTGGCGCGCCTGCAGGACAGGTGCCGCGAGCGCGGGATGCTGCTGGTCGTCGACGAGGCGCAGACCGGACTGGGCCGCACCGGCACGATGTACGCCATCGAGCGCGACGGGGTGGTGCCCGACATCATCACCCTGTCCAAGACCCTCGGCGGGGGGCTGCCGGTCGCCGTGGTGGTGACCTCGCCGGAGATCGAGGAGCGCTGTCACGAGCGCGGGCACCTCTTCTTCACCACCCACTCCTCCGACCCGCTCGCGGCCGCGGTGGCACTGACGGTGCTCGACGTGGTCGAGCGCGACGGGCTCGCGCACCGCGCCAAGGTGCTCGGCAAGGAGCTCGGCGACCGGCTCCTCGACCTGCGCGAGCGCTACGAGGTGGTCGGCGACGTCCGCGGCCGCGGGCTGCTGCAGGGCGTCGAGCTGGTCACCGACAAGGAGAGCCGGACCCCGGCGGACGAGCTCGGGCGTGCCGTCACCGCGGCCGCGCTCGAGCTGGGGCTGCACATCAACATCGTGCAGCTGCCCGGGCTGGGCGGGGTGATCCGGATGGCACCACCGCTCACCATCTCGGAGGCCGAGCTCCACGAAGGCGTCGACCGGCTGGAACAGGCGATCGCGGGGGCGGTGGCGGGCTGACGCGCACGACGGGCCCGGACACACGCGTCCGGGCCCGTCGAGGTGGGGCCGCTACGGGCGGGGCAGCACGAACGGGACCGGCTGGCCCGCGGTGACGGTGATCGTCTCGCCGCGACGTCGGGTGATCGTGCCGTTGGCGTACGTCTCGCCGCTGACGTCCTCGATCACGCGGGGCGGCTGCCCCTGGCGCAGCGTCGCGAGCGGCGCGTCGGTCTCGTCGAGCCAGGCGATCAGCTTCTGGCCGAGGCGGTGCACCTGGCCGGGCCGGTCGGCCGCGAGGTCGGTGGTCTCGCCGAGGTCGGCCTTGAGGTCGTAGAGCTCGAAGGAGCCGTCGGTGTACTCGTAGTAGAGCTTCCAGCGGCCGTCGCGGACGCTGGAGAACGGTCGCGACTGCACCTGTCCGCCGAACCGGACGTAGCCGGGGACGTGGTGGAAGTGGTCGCGGTTGATCGTCGTGCCCTTGCTGAACGCCGGCTTCAGGTCGACGCCGTCGAGCGGGACGCCGGCGGGCAGCTCGGCCTGCGCGTAGGACGCGAGGGTCGTGTAGAGGTCGGTGCTGTTGACGATCGTCTCGTTGGTGCGCCCGCCACCGCGGACGAGGTCGGAGCCACCGCTCCACACGATCCACGGGACGCGCACGCCGCCCTCGTACATGAAGCCCTTGTCCTCACGGAGCGGGCCGTTGTAGGCGCCCGCATCGATCGGGTCCTCCTCGCCGCCGTTGTCGGAGGTGAAGATGACGAGGGTGTTGTCGGCGAGCGGCTTGCCGCCGTTGCGCGGGTCGGGCGTGGTCTCGAGGTAGTCGACGATGCGGGCCACCGACTGGTCGACGGCCTCGGTGAGCGCGGCGTACGACGGCTTCGCGGGGGCTGAGCCCGGCGCCTTCGCGCGGTACTTCGCGAGCAGGTCCGAGCGGGCCTGGGCGTCGTTGACCGGGAAGTGCGGCGCGAACTCGCTGACGAAGGCGAAGAACGGCTCGTCCTTGCTGCGGTCGATGAAGTCGATGGCCGCATCGGTCTGGGCGTCGGTCACGTGCTTGTCGGTGCCGACGAGGGCGTCGAGCTGGGCGTCGCTCACACCGTGGCTGTAGGGCGCGATGTTCTCGTCGACGTAGTCCTGGGTGTAGTCCGCCGCGAACTGGTCGAGGCTCGGCGAGACCGAGTCGTTGAACTGGTCGTTCGTCGCGAAGTAGTAGGTCGCGTGCGAGTTCTGGCTGCCGCCCCAGTTCTCGTCGAAGCCGTGGCTGGCGACGATCTCGGCAGCGGACCCGGCGACGTGGAACTTGCCCGAGTAGCCGGTGGCGTAGCCGGCGCCCTGCAGGGTCTCGCCGACGGTCGGGTAGCCGACCGGGACCGCCGAGCGGCCGTCCTCGGGCCGACCGTGCGGCGCCCCGAGCAGGGGATCGCTGGGCAGGCCGGCGATCCCGCTCACCGCGTACGTGTTGTTGGTCGGGCGGGTGGCGTACTGGCCGGTGTGGAGCGCGGTGCGGGTGGGGCTGCACTGCACGGAGGCGTACGCCTCGGTGAAGCTCTGTCCCTCCGCCGCGAGCCGGTCGAGCTGCGGGGTCTCGTTGTAGTCGTTGGCGTAGCCGCCGTTGGGCAGGCCGCTGCTGAGGTCGGCCCAGCCGAGGTCGTCGGCCATGACGAAGACGAGGTTGGGGCGCGGCGCCTGCGACGAGGCGGCCTTGGCGGGCGCGGCGCTGGCGGTGCCGGCCTGCGTGCCGCCGAGGGCGGGGGCGACGCTGGCCAGGGTCAGGACGGCTGGCGCGGCGATCGCCGTGAGCAGCTTCCGAGAGGGCATCGGGGGTTTCCTTCTGTCGACGTGAGGTTAATACGTGTTTTCCAGTCAACTTAATGCCTTAGGCCCCGTCGGTCGTCACCCGTCCGAGGAGTGGGTGACCGGCGCGACCCACTACGCCCGTTCAACTCGACTGACCTACTGTGGTTTCGTGACCACGCCGAACGACGCCGGTGAGCGCCGCCCGCTGCTCCCCCTGGTGGAGGGCGCACACGGTCCCGGCACGACGCACGGCGACTCCTGCTGCGCCCCCACGGCCGGACGGCCCGAGGTCGAGCCGGCGGCAGCCACCTTCCCACCGGGCGAGCGGAGCACCCGCGGCCAGGTCCGGATCCCGGGAGCGACGTTCTGGATGGGCGACAGTCACGGTGACGGCTACGTCACCGACGGGGAGGGCCCCGTGCACGCGGTCCGCGTGTCGCCGTACCTCATCGACACCAAGGCGGTGACCAACGCGCAGTTCGCCACCTTCGTGAAGGCCACGGGCCACGTGACCGAGGCGGAGCGCGACGGCGTGTCCGCGGTGTTCCACCTCGCCGTGCAGGCCGCACCGGCCGACGTCCTCCAGCGGGCCGCCGGCGTGCCGTGGTGGCTGGCCGTGCGTGGTGCCGACTGGCGCCACCCGGCCGGGCCGCGGTCGGACATCGGCGACCTGCAGAACCATCCGGTCGTGCACGTCTCCTGGCGCGACGCCCAGGCCTACTGCCGCTGGGCCGGCAAGCGTCTGCCCACCGAGGCCGAGTGGGAGCACGCCGCCCGCGGCGGCCTCGACCGCGCGCGCTACCCCTGGGGCGACGAGCTCACCCACGGCGGCCGCTGGCGCTGCAACATCTGGCAGGGCGACTTCCCCCGGCACAACACGCTCGAGGACGGCCACCTCACCACCGCGCCCGCGACCGCGTTCCAGCCCAACGGCTACGGGCTGCACAACACCGTCGGCAACGTGTGGGAGTGGTGCCAGGACGCGTTCCGCCCGACGGAGTACGCCGACCGCGCCGGCGAGGACCCGGTCGCCGACCCGCTCGCGGCGGAGCCGGACGACACCGCCGACGGCCTCGTCAGCCGGGTCATGCGCGGCGGGTCCTACCTCTGCCACGACAGCTACTGCAACCGCTATCGCGTCGCGGCGCGCTCCTCGAACACCGCCGAGTCCTCCTCGGGCAACATCGGCTTCCGCTGCGCCAACGACGCCTGACCGCGTGTACCTGTGCTGCCCTTCGGGGGGTGGCGGCAGATCGCAGGTCCGACGGCACCTCCGGTGCGATGTGCCGCCACCACCGACGGCGACCCCGGCTACCAGTCGCCGAGCGCCGCGAACCGCTCGCCGATGAGCCGGTGGGTGGCCGAGTCGGGGTGGAGGTTGTCGGGAAGCGGCAGCCGCTCGGCGTCCGCCCGGCCGTAGAGCTCGAGCCCGTCGACGTACGACAGGTGGGGGTCGTCGCGCCGGTCGACGACCTCGGCGAGGACCTCGCGCACCACCTCGAGGGTCAGCGCGCCGCGGGCCACGGCCTCCGGGTCGCCGGCGGCGACGAAGGCGACGCGGCCCTCGGCGAGCGCCTGCATGTCGGGTCCGGTCGGTCCTGGGACGCTCTCGTGGATGCCGCAGAAGACGGACGAGACGAGGCGGATCGGCGTGGTCGGGTGGCCGTCGCGGATCGTGTCGAGCCAGCCGTGGACGGCGGGTCCGAGGGCGCGACGACGCAGCAGGTCCTGGTTGACCAGGTTGATCCCGATCTTGAGGCTGATCACGTCGGCCGGGGCGTCGCGGACGGTGCGCGCGACGAACGGGTCCAGCAGGGCGCTGCCACCGAGGCCGAGGTTGACCAGGTCGAGCCCCGCCAGCCGGGCGGCGACGACCGGCCACGGCTCGGTCGGGTGGACCGCGACGGAGCCGTGGCTGACCGAGCTGCCGTGGTGCACCCAGCGGCGGCGGTCGTCCTCGACCGGGACCACCGGGGCGTCCGCCCGGAGGGCGATCAGCTCGGTCTGCTCGTCATGGGGCAGCCAGACCTCGACGTCAGCCCCACCCGGCGGCAGCGCGATGACGAGGGTCGTCGGCTCACCGGCCGTGAAGGTGCTGGCGCCGGTCATCATGTCGACGTCGAGCACGTTGCCGCCGGGCGCCTGGTGCCGCTCGACGAGCTCGCCCCCGACCAGCACGTCGTACCAGCCGTCGGGCCGCGCCGGCGCCCCGATGTAGCGCCGCTTGGTGGGAAGCACGTCCAGCTCGAGGCGGGTGGCAGTGGTGCGCAGCGCGAGGCGTACGCCGGCAGGCTGGGCCTCGACGAGGTGCAGCTGCGGGTCGTCGGACTGGCGCCGCGCCCACGCGGGCAGCCGGTGGGGCAGCAGGCCGCGACCGGTGCGCTCGAGCTCGAGGGACCCCTTCACGAGGGCAGCCAGGGCGTCGAGGGACAGGTCGGTCATCGGGTCTCCCAGGAGCGGAGCAGGGTGTCGAGGCCGTCGATCACGCGCTCCCACGTGTCGTCGGACGCGGGCACGGACGGCCCGCCGTGGCTGAAGGCGCCGGCCGCGTCGAGCGCGGCGTAGCCGTGGAAGGTGGCGCCGAGCAGGCGCACGGCGTGCGTCTCGTCGTCGCCGGACAGGGCGTAGCCCCGGAGCGCCGCGCGCGACAGCTCAGCGTGGCGCGGGCCGGCGCTGGCGGCGGCGGTCGACGCGTCGAGCGGCAGCCGGGTGGCGGCGTAGCGGCCGGGGTGCCGGCGGGCGTAGCCGCGCCAGACGCCGCCGACGGCCGCCAGCGCGGAGCGGCCGCTGACCCCGGCCAGGGCGTCGGAGACCAGGTCGGCGGTCTCGTCGAGGGCCAGCAGCGCCACCCGGGTGCGGACGTCGGCGCCGCTGCGCACGTGCGTGTAGAGGCTGGGGGTCGCGACCCCGAAGTGCTTGGCGAGCGCCGTCAGCGTCACCCCGTCGAGCCCGACGTCGTCGGCGAGGTCGGCGGCGGCCTCCGCCACCCGGGCGCTCGTGAGTCCTGCACGTGGCACGGCGACTCCCTCCTGATGATCTGAGGATTTAACCTTAGATCATTAGGTTAGGAGAGCCAAGCCGTCAGTGGTGGGCGTCGTCCAGGGTGAGGTCGGCCGGCACCAGCCGCCAGACGGCGTACGCCGACACGCCCGCGAGCACGGCCCCGACCGCTCCGACCGAGGCGAAGGCGATGACGAACGCGTCGGCGGCCTCGGCGAACCACGGTCCGCCGACGGCGCCCGCGACGGACTCGCGCGCGGCGCCGTCCGCGCCGGCAGGGAGCCCGGCTCGGTAGACCGCACCGACCAGGCTGCCCAAGAAGGTGATGCCCAGGACGGCGCCGAGCTCGTAGGTGATCTCCTCGACCGCCGCCGCGGAGCCGGCCTGGTCGTCGGTGGCCGCGCCCATGATGAGGGCGGAGCCGAGACCCAGGGACGAGGTGCCGAGCCCGACGACGCCGAAGGCCACCGCGACCCAGACGTACGTCGTCGGCACGACGGCGAGCAGCCCGAGCCCGATCGCGAGCACGAGCAGGCCGCCGGACAGCACGATGCGCGGACTGGTCCGCTCTGCCAGCGCGGGCGCGAAGGGCGACGCGACCATCGCGCCGACCGCGAGCGGCAGCAGCGCGAGGCCCGCCTCCAGCGGGCTCCACCCCTCGACGAGCTGCAGCCACTGGCTGCCCACGAAGAGCACCGCGGCCATCGCGGCACTGCTGGCCAGCGCGGCCACGACGCCGGCGCGGAGCACGGGCTGGGCGAACAGGCGGACGTCGAGCATCGGACGGTCGGAGGTGAGCGCCGTGCGGGCGAAGGCGGCCAGCATCCCGACGCCCAGCGCCAGCAGCGCGAGGGTGGGGAGCTCGGGGCCGTGCTTGCCCAGCAGCTTGGCGGCGTAGACGAACGCCGTCATGCCGCCGGCCGACAGAAGCACCCCGACGAGGTCGATGCGGCCGGGGCGGGCCGACCGGTTCTCCCGCAGAAGCCATGCGGCGGCCGCGATCGCGACCACCATGAGCGGCACGTTGACCAGGAAGGCGGCGTGCCAGCTGAACCGCTCCAGCAGGGCACCGCCGACCACGGGTCCGACGGCCGCACCGAGCGCGGCCGTGGCGCCCCAGATGCTGAGGGCGAGGGTGCGCTCGCGGGCGTCGGTGAAGACGGCACGGATCAGCGACAGTGTCGAGGGCATCACCATCGCGCCGCCGATGCCGAGCAGGGCACGGATCGCGATGACGGCGGCGGCGCTGTCCGCCCAGAGGATGGCGATCGAGCCGACGGCGAAGGCGGCGTAGCCGGTCAGCAGCATCCGCTTGCGTCCCCAGCGGTCGCCGAGCGCGGTGACCGGGATGAGCAGGCCGGCCAGCGCGAGGGCGTACGCGTCGACGACCCACAGCTGGGAGACCGAGGTGAGGTGCAGCTCGGCGGCCATCTCGGGCAGGGCGACGTTGAGGATGGTCATGTCCATCACGACCACCAGCAGGCTGGCGGCCAGGACGGCGAGTGCCCACCAGCGTCGGGGGTCGAGCGCCACCCGTGGCGGGTCGAGGCGCGCGTGCCGGTGCGTGGTCATGGCGTGGCCACGCCGGCGAGCAGGGACGACAGCACGAGATGCCCGGCGTCGCGCCGGGCGATGTCGCCGATGCGGACTGCCTCGCGGGCCGCGACCAGGAGGCCGTACGCCATGTGGCCGAACCAGCGCAGGGGCAGGTCGCGGCGCAGCACCCCGGCCTCCTGCGCGGCGGCGACCAGCACCGCCTCGCGGTCGGCGAGGACCTGCGTCCGCTCCTCGAGCGCCGCGTTCGCGAGGATGACGTGGTCGGTCAGCGCGAAGCCGAACGTGTCGGAGTCGTCGACGTAGGCGAGCACGAGCGTCTCGAGCGCCGCGCGCAGGCGAGTCGCGTCGCCCTCGGCCGCGAGCGCCTCGACGTCGGCCTCGTCGAGGCGCTGCTCCCACCGGTCGAGCGATCGCGTGCCGAGCTCGACGAGGAGCGCCTCACGGGACTCGAAGTGCCGGTGCATCGTGGCGCGGCTGATGCCGACCGCCTCGGCGATCCCGGCCATCGACGCCCCCGGGTCGGCGTTGAGCATGCGCTGGGCCGCGCCCAGCACGTCGTCGCGGTTCGGCATGACACTCTCCTTCGATTGAGACATCAGTGTCTCACATGAGACACCGCTGTCTCAACCGCGATGAGGACCCACCGAACAGCGCCCGTCAGCTGCGGCTCGCGACCCGCCTCGGCAGCACGACCAGCAGGCCCGCGAGCACGACCACGGCGCCCACGGCTCCCGCGGCGGCAGCCTTGCGGTCGAAGACCATGTCGACGACGAGGAAGAAGATCCCGCCCATCAGCACGGCGATCATCCCGAGGGCCACGCTGGTCAGCCGGTGACCGGCCTGGACGAGCTCCGGCTTGGCGTCGGACTGGAACACGCGCCGGTGGATGGCCACGGGCGCGAGCATCACGCCGACGGTGCTCAACGCGAGTGCCAGCAGGCAGACGTACCAGACCCGCTGGAAGGAGTCGAGCTCCTCGAACCGCGACTGGAACGGGAGCGTGACCAGGAAGCCGGCGAGCACCTGGACGCCGGTCTGGCTCACCCGGAGCTCCTGCAGCAGCTCGTTCCAGTTGCGGTCCGCCCGCTCCTGTGGGGTCTCGTCACGTGCCTGGTCAGCCACCTCTCGACGCTACTCCCGGCGCGGCGCGCGCCCACCCCCTGACGGGTGAGCAGCCCCGGGAGTCGCGGTGGGCGAGCTGGCCGACGCGCCCCCCAGCCGATGAAGCCGCTGGAGGGCCACCGTGCGACCTCCGTCAGCGGGGGTCGAGCTCGGCGAGCGCGCGCAGCCAGGTGCGGTCGGCGTCGACCGCGGACGTCGCCCGCACCGGAGCGGCCACGTCGAGGAGCCGCGCCGCCACCGGGGGTACATCACCCCCGGCCGCGCGCACGACGCCGGCGAGCACCCGGCCGGCCGCCGTCGTGGCACCGCGGTGGGTGCTGATGACTGCTTCGTAGGTCGGCGGGCCCGTCGCCGCCGGCACCTCCCACGCGACCACCAGGGCGGCGTACGACTCGCTGAGGCAGACCACGGCCCACTCCCGCCTGAGCGGCGAGTCACCCGGAAGCTGGCAGCGCACCGGGGAGGCGGCGAGGTCGGCGTCGAGGTCGGTGCCGGCGTCGAAGTCCGCCACGACCGCGGCCCAGGACGCGGTGCGGCCGAGCTCCTCCCAGCGCTGCCGCGAGGACGCGTAGCGGTGACCGAGCTGGAAGGCGCCCAGCACCACCGCCCGGTCGCCACGCGCCAGGCACTCGTCCTCGACCGCGTGGGAGGCGGCGATCAGCGCGCGCCGGTGCAGGCGGAGCGGACGTACGCCGGCGACGGCTTCCGCGGCGGCGGCGAACGCCGACCGCTGCTCGCCCGCCTCCTGCGCCCGCACCACGGAGTCGATCGCCACCTGGAGCGGGAGGCCCGAGTCACGCACCTCGAGGACCTGTCGCACCAGCGCCACGTCGACGTCGGAGAAGCGACGGTGACCGGAGGCCGAGCGCTCTCCGCGGGGAAACCCGAACCTGTTCTCCCAGGTGCGCAGCACCCCCGGCGTCACGCCCGCGCGCGCCGCCAGCACACCGATGCTGAACCCTTCCGCGACCCCGTCCGCCACGTGCCCTCCTCAGAAAGTGCAGGGCCCGACCTTGTCAGACCTGCGCGCATAACTTATACAAGTATGTAGAGGTTTTGTCGCATCTCTCCAGTGGAACCACCGGACGTCAGGAGACTCCCATGGTCAGCGTGATCCTCATCAGCACCGCCGCCCTCCTCGTCGCGATCGTCGGCTGCGCCGTCATCTGGCGGATGGACGCGCTCCGGGCGGACGAGATCGAGCACACCCCGCCCCCGGAGCCCAAGCAGCCCGGGGGGCCGAACGGCTCCCTCCCCGCGTCACCGCGATCGTCCTGACCCTTCCGCGATCGCGGCTGACGACCCCGGGTGGGCCGGTTCCTCTCGGAGGCCCGGTCCACCCGCACGGGTGTGGCGTGCACCCACCCCCGTGGCAGGTTGGATGACAGGACCACCTGGTCCGCCCCGACGACACACCAGGAGGAACGACGATGGGTCTGGACGACAAGTTCGACAACAAGACCGACGAGCTCAAGGGCAAGGCGAAGGAAGCCACCGGCAAGGCGACCGACGACGAGAAGCTCGAGGCCGAGGGCCGGAGCGACCAGGCCGGCGCCAACGTCAAGCAGGCCGGCGAGAAGATCAAGGACGCCTTCAAGAGCTGACGGGCGATCCTGCCCACACGTGCCCTCCGTCGCCCGCATCGGCGACGACCAGCACCTCGCCGCCGGCGGCCACCATCAACGTGTGGTCGCCGGCGGTCTGTGGTTCGAGGGGGACCTCGACCCGCTGCCACTCCCGACCGTCGACGGTGTGCCACAGCTCGTAGTGGTCGCCGGTGCTGACGCTCGCCAGCACCCCGACCGGCGTGGTCGCCAGCGAGGCGACGTACGGCGCCCCACGCCACGAGTCCGCGATCCGGCCGAACTCCGCCGGGTCCTGCCAGCCGTCGTCG
Organism: Nocardioides cavernae; assembly: GCF_016907475.1. Classification (NCBI taxonomy): domain Bacteria; kingdom Bacillati; phylum Actinomycetota; class Actinomycetes; order Propionibacteriales; family Nocardioidaceae; genus Nocardioides; species Nocardioides cavernae. The sequence continues at coordinate 454,744 of NZ_JAFBCA010000001.1, forward strand.
TCGCGCACCCAGGCGGCGTACGCGTCGTCGCTGCGGCCCACGGCCAGCACGCGTCCGTCGTCGAGCCGTGTCACGCGGTGCGCGTCCTGCGCCCCGGGGGTCGCCGGCATCTCCTCCGGCGTCCACGACAGGCCGTCGGGCGAGGTCCAGGCGAGCGGGTCCGGGTCGAGGTGGCGGCCCGTTCGGGCGCCCGCACCGACCACGAGCCACTCCTCACCGGTCCAGCCCGCGCCCTGCGCGAGCGACTCCAGGTCGCCGTCGTCGGTCAGGCCGGGCTCGGCCTCGACCAGGGTGAACTCGCGCGGGTCGTCGGTGACCCACACCCCGGGCCCCGAGAGCCGGTTGCCCGTGATCAGCCAGCCGGCCGGCCCGCCCGCGATCGGACCGACGTTGGTCGCGCTGACGCCGCCGTACTGCGTGAACACCGTGCGTACGTCAACCAGCGTGTCGCCGTCCAGCCAGAAGGTCGTCACCCGCGGGTTGCCGTGGGCCCCGCCGGAGCGGGCCCCCACCACGGCGATCCGGTCGCGCGAGCAGGCGATCGAGTTGAGGATCGCCCGGCGGCCCCAGTAGGTGCCGGCCTCGATCGGCACCGGCTCCCACCGCTCGCGGTCGGGGGAGAACCACAGCGCCGGACGGGTGTCGCGGGTCTCGGTCGGCCGGTCGAGGAACACCGCCCCGGCGACCCACCACCCCTCGCCGCACTCGACGGCGTCGCGCACGACCGTACGACCGGGCGGGCCCGGGTGCGCGGGCAGCGGGTGCTCCACCCAGGTCATCTCCAGGCGCTCTGGCGGGGGCGGCTCGTCCTCGCAGGCGACGAGGGGCAGGGCGCCGACCAGCGCCACCACGACGAGGGCCAGGCTGCGCACGCACCGATCATGGCGCATCGCCCGCTGACCGGTTCCCGTCCACAGCCGGCCGCGCCGCCCGCGCGGGTGTCGGTCGCCGCTCATAGGGTGGCGCCGTGACCCTGCACCTCCACGCCGCCGAGCGCACCGACGCGCTCGCCGACGGCCTCGCGGACCTGCTGGTCACCCCGCTCCCCGACCCGTTCGCGCGTGAGGTCGTCGTCGTGCCCGCGCGCGGCGTGGAGCGGTGGCTCACCCAGCGGCTCTCGCACCGACTGGGCGTGGGCGCCCGAGGCGGTGACGGCGTGTGCGCCGGCGTCGACTTCGGGACGCCCCACTCGCTGGTGTCGATGCTGCTCGACCGCGACGCCGAGGACCCCTGGAGCCCCGACCGGCTGGCGTGGCCGCTGCTCGAGGTGGTCGACGAGGCGATGGGCGTGCCGGGCTTCGAGGACCTCACCACCCACCTCGGCGGCGGTGACCCGGCCGACGAGCGGTCCGCCCGTCGCTACGCCGTGGCACGGCGGCTGGCGGGGCTCTTCTCGTCCTACGCCGTCCAGCGGCCGCAGCTCGTCCGCGACTGGCGGGCGGGCGACGACACCGACGGGGGAGGCGGCACGCTCGACCCCGACCTGCGGTGGCAGGCCGAGCTGTGGCGACGGCTCGTCGTCCGCGTCGAGGCGCCCGCACCCGACCTGCGCCACGCGGACACCGTCGCCCGGCTGCGCGACGGTGGCGACGGCCTCGACCTGCCCGCCCGGCTCTCCCTGTTCGGCCACACCCGCCTGCCCGTGACCGAGGTCGAGCTGCTGCGTGCGCTCGGTGAGCACCGTGACGTCCACCTGTGGCTGCCGCAGCCGTCCCCCGCGCTGTGGGAGGCGCTGGCGCCGACGGCCGCCGTGGGGCCGGTGGCGCGCGCCGACGACCGGTCCGCCGACGTGGTCGGACACCCCCTGCTCGCCTCCCTCGGTCGCGACTCCCGCGAGCTGCGCCGCACGCTCGGCGACCTGGCTGCCGAGCAGCACCCCGCGGGTCACGCCGACCCGGCCACCCTGCTCGGCTGGCTGCAGGCCGACCTCCGCGCCAACCGGGTGCCCGACCCTGCCGAGGCCACCACCCGCGTGCGCGCGGGCGCCGACCTGTCGGTGCAGGTCCACGCCTGCCACGGGACCGCACGACAGGTCGACGTGCTCCGCGAGGTGCTGGTCGGGCTCCTCGAGGACGACCCGACGCTGGAGCCGCGCGACATCCTCGTGATGTGCCCCGACATCGAGACCTACGCGCCGCTCATCTCGGCCGGCTTCGGCCTCGCCGACGTGGCCCGTGAGGACGTCGGGCACCCGGCCCACCGGCTCCGCGTCCGCCTCGCCGACCGGTCGCCCGGTGCCACCAACCCGCTCCTCGGCGTCGCGGCCGACCTCGTGGAGCTGGCGGCCGGCCGGATGACCGCCACCTCCGTCCTCGACCTCGCGGCGACCGAGCCGGTGCGCGCCCGCTTCGGCTTCACCGACGACCACCTCGAGCGGATGGCGCGGTGGGTCGACCAGGCGGCCATCCGCTGGGGCTACGACCGCGACCACCGGGCGGCGTTCGGCCTCGACCTCGATGCCAACACCTGGCTCTCGGGCCTGCAGCGCGTCCTCCTCGGTGCGGCGATGTCCGGCGAGGGACACCGGTTCGTGGGCAGCACGCTCCCGCTCGACGACGTCGGCGACGGCCACCTCGACCTCGTCGGCAGCTTCGCGGAGATGGTCGACCGCCTCCACACCTTCGTGCGCGCGGCCGCGTCCGCCACCTCCGTCGCCGACTGGACGACCGCCCTCGGCCGCGCGGTGCACGGGCTCACCCTCAGCGGGTCCGACGACGCGTGGCGCGTGGCGCAGTTCGACCGCGAGCTGGCCCGCATCTCGGCCGGCGTCGGCGACCACGAGACCCGCCTGCGCCACGCCGACGTACGCGCCCTGCTGCGCCACCGGCTGCGCGGGCGGCCGACGCGGAGCAACTTCCGCACCGGCACCCTCACCGTGTGCACGATGGTGCCGATGCGCTCGGTCCCCCACCGCGTGGTGTGCCTCGTCGGGCTCGACGACGGCGTGTTCCCCCGCCTCGAGGCCGTCGACGGCGACGACGTCCTGGCCCGGCGGCCGATGACCGGCGAGCGCGACGTCCGCTCCGAGGACCGGCAGCTGCTCCTCGACGCGATCGGTGCGGCGACCGAGACGCTGGTCGTGACCTACGCCGGCCGCGGCGAGCACACCAACGACGACAAGCCGCCCGCGGTCCCGCTCGGCGAGCTCCTCGACGCGCTCGACCGCACGAGCAGCGCGCCCGTGCGCGACGACGTGCTGGTGCACCACCCGCTCCAGCCCTTCGACGAGGCCAACCTGACCGCCGGCGCGCTGGTGGGCGCGCTCGACCGCCCGTTCTCCTTCGATCGCACCGCGCTCGCCGGCGCCCTGGCCGCGCGGGCCCCGCAGCCGGCGCCGCGCTCGCTCGTGCCCAGGCCCCTGCCGCCACCCGAGCCCGTCCAGGAGGTGACGCTCGCCGACCTCCACGACTTCTTCGCCCACCCCGTACGCAGCTTCCTGCGCCAGCAGCTGCGCGTCACCACGCCCTACGACGTCGACGAGACCAAGGACGCCATCCCGATCACCCTCGACGGCCTGGAGAAGTGGGACGTCGGCGACCGGCTGGTGCGCGACGTGCTCAGCGGCGGCGACCCGCAGTCCGCGATGACTGCCGAGCAGCTGCGCGGGCTGCTGCCCCCGCTCGACCTGGGCTCGGCGATGCTCACGAGCATCGTCACCAACGTGAAGCCCCTCGTCGAGGCCGCGGTCCCCCTGCGCACCGGGCCCGCGCGCACCCTCGACGTCGACATCGACCTCGGTGACCGCCGGCTGACCGGCACCGTCGGCAACGTCTTCGGCAACAACCTCGTCTCGGTGAGCTACTCCAGCCTGGGGGCCAAGCACCGGCTGGCCGCGTGGCTCGACGCGCTCGCACTCGCCGCTGGCCACCCCGACGAGAACTGGACCGCCCACACCATCGGGCGCTGGGGCCGGTCCGGCCGGCGCGCGCTCCTGTCGCCGATGCCCGACGTCGACGCCCGCACCCACCTGCGCGACCTGGTCGCCATCATGGAGCGCGGCCACCGCGAGCCGCTGCCCCTGCCGATCAAGACCAGCCTGGCCTACGCGGAGGAGTTCAAGATCGGCGCGCAGGGACAGGCCGACCCCGACGTCAAGGCCAGCGCCGAGTGGGTGACCCCGCGGTTCAACGAGACCGGGTTCCCCAAGGAGGACGGCGACCAGTGGCACGTCCGCGCCTGGGGGGAGCAGGCCCCCTACGACCTCCTCGCCGCGCCGCTGCTGGCCGACGACGAAGTGGGCGACGCTCCGGCGCCGCACCGCCTGGGCCACTACGCGCTGCGCGTCTGGTCGCCGCTGCTCGCGACCGAGCTGGTGCGGGGGATCTGACGTGACCGAGCTGCCCAGCCACCTCCCCGTCGACCTGCCCGTCATGGACACCTTCGACATCTGCGGTCCGCTGCCCACCGGGACGACGTTGCTCGAGGCGAGCGCCGGCACCGGCAAGACCTGGACGATCGCCGCGTTGGTGACGCGCTACCTCGTCGAGGGCGTCGCCACCCTGGAGGAGATGCTCGTCGTCACCTTCACGCGCGCGGCCAGCCAGGAGCTGCGTGACCGCGTACGCCGCCAGCTCGACGACGCCGCGGCCGTGCTGGCCGACCCCGCGACCGCCGACCCCGCCAACCGCCTGCACGACTGGCTGCTCGACGCAGACGACGAGGAGCGGGCCGTCCGGCTCGCACGGCTCACCGACGCGCTGACGTCGTTCGACGCCGCCACGATCGCGACCATCCACCAGTTCTGCCAGCTCGTCCTGCGCAGCCTCGGCGTCGCCGGGGACACCGACACCGGCGCCGTCCTGGTGGAGGACCTCGAGCAGCTGACCACCGAGGTCACCGACGACCGCTACCTCGGCCTCTTCGCCCGCGAGCAGCAGGCCGCGTGGAGCCGCGAGGACGCCCTCGGCATCGCCCGCGCGGTCGTCGGCGATCCGCGTGCGCGGGTGGCCCCGCAGGAGGCGCTCGCCGAGGACCCCGACGGCCAGGCCGCCGCACGGGTGCGCTTCGCGTGCGGCGTGCTGGACGAGATCGACCGGCGCAAGCGGCGGCTCGGCGTCCTCTCCTACGACGACCTCCTCGGCCAGCTCGCCGACGCGCTCGCCGACGACGACGCCCCGGCCCGCGCCCGGATGCGCCAGCGGTGGAAGGTCGCGCTGATCGACGAGTTCCAGGACACCGACCCCGTGCAGTGGCAGGTCTTCGAGCGCGCCTTCCACGGCGTCGCCACGCTGGTCCTGATCGGTGACCCCAAGCAGGCGATCTACGCCTTCCGCGGCGGCGACATCGTCACCTACCTCGACGCGGCGGAGCAGGCCACGACCCGGCAGACGCTCGGCGTCAACTGGCGCGCCGACCAGCCGCTCCTCGACTCCCTGCAGGTGCTCGTCGAGGGTGCCGCCCTCGGCGACCAGCGCATCGCCGTCCACCCGGTGAGCGCCCACCACGCTGCGTCCCGGCTCGAGGGAGCCGGTCCTCCGTTCCGGTTGCGGGTGGTGCGCCACGAGGAGCTCGGCCGCCGACGGCCACGCATCGGCGACTGGCGCCAGCACGTCCTCACCGACCTCGCCGCCGACGTCAAGCGCCTGCTGACGAGCGGCGCGACCGTCGGGGCGGGCGACGACGCGCGACCGGTCGAGCCCAAGGACGTCGCGGTGCTCGCCGCCCGCAGGGCCGACCTGCTCGCCGCGCAGGACGCCCTGGCCGCGGTCGGCGTACCTGCCGTGCTCAACGCCGGCGGGTCGGTCTTCAAGACTGCTGCGGCCACCCAGTGGCTGACGCTCCTGGAGGCGCTCGAGCAGCCCCACCGCGCCGACCGGGTGCGCGCGGCCGCGCTGACCGACTTCTTCGGACGCACCGCGGAGGACCTCCAGGCCGAGCCCGACCCGACCGACGGGCTGAGCGAGCACGTACGCCGCCTCGCCGACGTCTTCGCGGCCCGCGGGGTCGCGGCCGTGCTGGAGAGCGCCGTGCTCGACGGGCTGATCGCCCGGGTGCTGGGGCGGGTCGGTGGCGAGCGCACGCTCACCGACCTCCGCCACGTCGGCGAGGCCCTGCACAAGGTCGCCGTCAGCGAGCGCTTCGGAGTGGTCGGGCTGCTCGGCTGGCTGCGGACGCAGGTGGCCGACGACAAGATCGAGGTCGCCTCCGAGCGGACCCGCCGGCTCGACTCCGACGCGGCCGCGGTCCAGCTGGTGACGATCCACGGCAGCAAGGGTCTGGAGTACCCCGTCGTCTACCTCCCGACCCTGTGGGACCGGTGGGTGCGCGACGAGGACGTCCCCCTCTTCCACGACACCGACGGCGAGCGCTGCCGCGACGTGGGAGGACCGAGCCGGTGGCGCGACGCCGCCGTCGCCGCGAGCCGCCACGAGGACGCCGGAGAGTCGCTCCGACTGCTCTACGTCGCCCTCACCCGGGCGCAGTCGCAGGTCGTCGCGTGGTACTGCCCGACCGCCAACAACACCGCGTCCGCGCCGCTCCACCGCATGCTGTTCGGGCGTGCCCCGGGACATGCCCGCGTCCACGACGAGCAGCCGGTCGTCGGTGACGAGGAGCTCGTCGACATCCTGGGCCGCTGGAAGTCGGCCGGCGGGCCGCAGCCCGAGGTGGCGGCGCTCGTGCCGGTCGACACGACACCCATCCAGCGCGACCTGCCGCCCCTGGCGGTGCGGACCTTCGACCGCGACGTCGACACCGACTGGCGTCGCACCTCCTACTCCGCCCTGTCCGCCGCCGGCGCGCCCCATGCCGGCGCGCCCGACCGGGTGCTGTCCGAGCCCGACGACGCACCCGACCTCGACGACGCCGACCTCGAGCCGCTCGACGACGCGACCGCGCCCGAGCCCGACCTCGAACTGGCGGCGGTGCCGTCGCCGATGGCCGACCTGCCCGTGGGCGCCGAGTTCGGCTCCCTCGTCCACGAGGTCCTCGAGCACACCGACCCGGCTGCGCCCGACCTCCGCGCCGAGCTGCTCGCGCAGGTCGAGGAGCACCGCGCCTGGTGGGCGGTCGAGGTCGACGCCGAGGAGCTGGCCGACGCCCTCGTGGCGGTCTGCGACTCCCCGCTGGGTCCGCTGGCGGGCGGCCTGACCCTGCGCGAGATCCTCCTCCCCGACCGGCTGCGCGAGCTCGACTTCGAGGTGCCCCTGGCCGGTGGCGACCTGGCGGCGGCGCGCGACGCGGCGTCGGTCGTGCTGGGCGACCTCGCCCCCCTGCTCCGCGAGCACCTGCCCGACGGCGACCCGCTCCTGGCGTTCGCCGTCACCCTCGAGGGCGACCCCGACCTCGCCGGCCAGCGGCTGCTCGGCTACCTCACCGGGTCGATCGACGTCGTGGTCCGGGTGCCGGTCGAGGGTCGCACCCGCTACCTGACCATCGACTACAAGACCAACTGGCTCGGCGACCGCGCCGCGCCGGCGACGGCGTGGGACTACCGACCGGCCGTCCTCGACGAGGCGATGGGCCACTCCGACTACCCGCTCCAGGCGCTGCTCTACACGGTCGTGCTCCACCGCTACCTGCGTTGGCGGCTGCCGGGCTACGACCCTCACCTGCACCTCGGCGGCGTGCTCTACCTCTACCTGCGCGGCATGTGCGGGCCCGCGACGCCAATGGTCGACGGCCGGCCGTGCGGGGTGTTCTCGTGGGAGCCGCCGGTCGCGCTGGTGACGGCCCTCTCCGACCTGCTGGACGGAGTCGCCCAGTGACCGACCTCTTCGAACCGATCGACGCCACCGACGCCCGCCTCGCGCTGGGCGCCACCGGGCTGCTCGGCGCCTTCAACGCCGCGGGAGTGCTGACGAGCGCCGACGTCCACGTCGCGAGCGCCCTCGGCCGGCTGGGCCGCGAGAGCGACGAGCGGGTGCTGCTCGCGGTCGCCCTCGCCGTGCGCGCGGTGCGCGGCGGGTCGGTCTGCGTCGACCTGGCGACCGTCGCGGACCCGCCCGACCTTCCCTGGCCCGAGGCCGACGACTGGTCGAGCGCCGTGGCGGCCAGCCCCCTGGTGACGGCGGGCCTGGTCCGCTGGGACAACGACCTGCTCTATCTCGACCGCTACCACGAGCAGGAGACCCAGGTCGTCGACGACCTGCTGTCGCGCGCCGCCACCGCTCCCGACCACGACCCCGCGCTGATGCGGGCCTCGCTGGACCGCGTGGTCACGGCCATGCAGGCGGCGGCCGTCGCCGACGGCCGTCCGCGTCCGTCGTACGACGAGCAGGTCGCGGCGTGCCTCGCCGCGGCCGGCCAGTGGACGACCGTGCTCACCGGCGGCCCGGGCACCGGCAAGACCACCGCGGTCGCCTCGCTGCTCGTCGGGCTGCTCGACCAGCACCCGGGCGGGCTGCGCATCGCGCTGGCCGCCCCGACCGGCAAGGCCGCCGCCCGCATTCAGCAGGCGGTGCACCAGGAGGCCGAGGCCTTCGAGGAGGCCGACCGCGTCCGCCTCGCGGGGGTGACCGCCTCGACGCTGCACCGGCTGCTGCGACCCGATCCGGGCAACTCCACCCGCTTCCGCCACCACCGCGGCAACCGGCTCCCCCATGACGTGGTCGTCGTGGACGAGTCGTCGATGGTGTCGCTGACCCAGATGGCCCGCCTGCTCGAGGCGGTGCGCCCCGACGCGCGGCTCGTGCTGGTGGGCGACCCCCACCAGCTGTCGTCGGTCGAGGCCGGTGCCGTGCTGAGCGACGTGGTCCGCGGCTTCCAGGGCCGCGCCGACTCGCCGGTCGCGGCGCTGCAGTCCACGCACCGCTTCGGGCCGGAGATCCGCGCGCTCGCCGAGGCGCTTCGCACGGGTGACGCCGACGGCGCCCTGGCGGTCCTCTCGGCAGGTCACGACGAGGTGGAGTGGGTCGACGAGGCCGACCCCGCGTCCCGCGTCCGCACGACCGCGCTCGACGCTGCCCTCGGTGTCCGTGACGCGGCCGAGCGGGGCGACGTCACCGGCGCCCTCGCGGCGCTCGACCGCCACCGCCTGCTCTGCGCGCACCGCGACGGCCCCTACGGCGTACGCCACTGGAACCGTCGCATCGAGCACTGGCTCACCGCCGTCACCGGCGACCCCCTCCACGAGCGCGCCTACGTCGGCCGGCCGCTGCTGGTGACCGCCAACGACCACCAGCTCGGCGTCTACAACGGCGACAGCGGGGTGATCGTGCTGACGCCGGCCGGCCCGCGCGCGGTGATCGCGGCCAGCGACGGCCCCCGCGACCTCGCGCCCTCGCGGCTCGGCGACGTCGAGACGATGCACGCGATGACCATCCACAAGTCGCAGGGCTCGCAGGCCGACGTCGTCACCGTGCTGCTGCCCGACGAGGACTCCCGGCTGCTGTCGCGCGAGCTCTTCTACACCGCCGTCACGCGCGCGCGCTCGCAGGTGCGGGTCGTGGGATCGGAGGCGGCGATCCGGGCGGCGATAGGCCGACGTGCGCAGCGCGCGAGCGGGCTCGCCGTACGTCTCGCGGCGGCCCCACGGTCCGACGCCGTTCCACCGACGCGCGAGCGAAACGCCGACGACACAGATCCCCGCTAGCCTCCTCGCATGCCCTACCTGATGCGAGTCGAGCTCCCGGACGTCCCCGGGTCGCTGGGTCGCGTCGCGAGCGCGATCGGTGAGGCCGGGGGCGACATCGACGCGATCGAGATCGTCGAGAAGCGCGACGGCTTCGCCGTCGACGACGTGCTCCTCGAGATGTCGCCCGGCACCATGCCCGACTCCGTGGTCTCGGCCTGCGGCACGCTCGACGGCGTCAGCGTGCTCTGGATCAACCGCTACGCCGCCGGGGGCAACCTCTTCCTCGACCTCGAGGTCGTCGAGGCCCTCACCGAGGACCCCGCGTCCGCGCGCGACCGCCTGATCGACCTGCTGCCCATCGCCTTCCGAGTCGACTGGGCCGCCCGCGTCACCCCGGGCACCGACGGTGTGGGCGCCAAGGTCGTCCACGCCACCGACGCCGCCCCGTCGGCGTACGACATCGACCGCGACCGCGTACCCGTGCCGACCCGCCTGCCCGGCGACGAGGTCTACGTCGAGTGCGCCGCACCCTTCGGTGACGACCTCGTCCTCCTGGGCCGCCGCGGCGGTCCGGAGTTCCTCGACTCCGAGCTCGCCCGCCTCGAGCACCTCGTCGGGCTCGCGATGACCATCAGCCACTGAGCGGGCACTTCCTCGCGCTGAGACACGCTGAAGTGCCCGGTCAGGCGACCGAGCGGATGCGGGTCACGAAGACCGAGCCGAGGACGCAGAGCACGAAGCCGACGAGGTAGACCACGCCGTAGCCGAGCGACCAGCCGTCGCCGTGGGTGGCGACGGAGCCGCCGAGCTCGCGTACGACGACCAGGATGAGGCCGGCGATGGCGGGGGCGAGCACCTGCGGCAGCGCGGAGGCGATGTTGATGATGCCGAGGTCCTTGGCCCGGTCGCCGGCGCCGGGGAGCACCTGGGTGATGAGCGCGAAGTCGACGGCCTGGTAGACGCCGAACCCGGCGCCCAGCACGACGGCCGCCAGCAGCGCACCCGGCCAGTCCTGCCACAGGCCGAGCACGAGCGAGCTGGCCCCGATGAGCACCCCGGACCAGATGACGAAGATCTTGCGCCGCCCCACGCGGTCGCTCCAGTGACCGACGACGACGGTGGTGGCGACCGTGCACACACCGTAGATCAGGACGAGCGTGCCGAGCTTCGCAGTGGCGTCGTCGTCGCCGAACCCGAGGCCGTCGGTGAGGAAGTAGTAGAGGTAGTTGAGCGCGATCCAGTTGCCGAGGTTGACCAGCAGGCGCGTCAGCCATGCCCACGCGAAGTCGGGGTGCTCGCGCGGCGAGACCCAGAACGAGCGGACCAGCCGCTTCCAGTCCATCGGCTCGAGCGGGTGGTCGGCCGGCAGCGCGAGGTCGCGGGAGCCGACGAGGTAGGGCACAGACAGCACCAGCATCACGACCGCGGTCACCAGGTAGCCCTGGGCGATCGAGCCGGTGACCTCCGCGATCTTGATGCCGACCAGCACGCCGACGGTGCCGGCGATGGCGACGAGGCCGCCGATCAGCCCCCGGCGCTCGACGGGCACCTGGTCGGGCACGGCCGCGACCCCGCCGGCCCACGCAGCGTTGAGCGCGAGCTGCACGAGGCTCCAGGCGATGATCATCGACGCGGCGCTGTCGGCGACGGACAGCAGCAGCAGTGACGCGGCGCCGAGGACCACCCCGCCGAGCACCCACGGCACCCGTCGTCCCAGGCGCGAGCGCGTACGGTCGCTGAAGGCGCCCCACACCGGGTTGGCGAACATCGACACCGCGGCGCCGCTGAACAGCACGACCGCGAGCAGCGCCTCCTTGCTCATCCCGCCGGGCTCGGCGGCGGCGACCCGGTCCGCCTGCTGGGCGAGCAGGACCTGGATCGGTCCGAACCACCCGGCCATCACGCCGAGGTTGAGCAGCACCAGTGCGCCGACCCAGCGCGCCGGCGGGTTCTCGACGGGCTCGTCGAAGGCCGAACGGGTCGGCAGCGTGGTCGTCACGGCGTCATTGTGGGGCCAACCGGGCCCGCGTGACAGCAAAGGTTCGGACCGGTGCATGGAGCTCGGGGGCGACCCGGCCCGCAAGGGCCGAGCCGGGTCAGGCGCGTTCGAGGAGGAAGAGCGGGATCTCCCGGTCGGTCTTCTCCTGGTAGGAGGCGTACGTCGGCCACGTGGCGACGGCGTGCTCCCACCAGTCGGCGCGCTCGTCGCCGTCCAGGATCCGGGCCTTGTAGAGGTGCGGCTCCGCGCCGTCCTGCACCTCGACCTCGGGGTGGGCGACGAAGTTGTAGTACCACTCCGGGTTGTCCGGCGCGCCGCCCTTGGACGCAACCGCGAGGTAGGCGCCGTCTCGCTCGACGCGCATCACCGGGTTCTTGCGGAGGTTGCCCGACTTCGCACCGACGGACGTGACGACGACGATCGGGTACTTCGTGCCCGGCAGCGTGTTGGCCTTCTCGCCGCCGCTGCCCTCGTACTGCTCCACCTGCTTGCGTACCCACTCGGCCTTGCTCGGGACATAGGTTCCAGTCAGTGCCATGCCTGCCACAACACCACGGCCGGCAGTCCTCTTCCACACCCGCACGGATAGCCTCCGGACCATGAGTGCGATCGAGGGCGTCAGCGAGATCTTCGACCCCGAGGCCTGGGACGTGGTGCCCGGCTTCGACGACCTCTCCGACCTGACCTACCACCGCGCCCGCGAGCACGGAACGGTCCGGATCGCCTTCGACCGGCCCGATGTGCTCAACGCGTTCCGCCCCCACACGGTCGACGAGCTGCTGCGCACGCTCGAGCACGCGCGTACGGCGGCCGACGTCGGCTGCGTGATCCTCACCGGCAACGGCCCGAGCGCCAAGAACGGCAAGTGGGCCTTCTGCACGGGCGGCGACCAGCGGATCCGCGGCAGGGCCGGCTACCAGTACGAGGACACGTCGGCCGGCGCCGCCGACACCGGGGCCGAGGAGCCGAGCCCCATCGACAAGGCGAGGCTCGCCCGCCTCCACATCCTCGAGTGCCAGCGGCTGATCCGCTTCATGCCCAAGATCGTCATCTGCGTCGTCCCCGGCTGGGCGGCCGGCGGCGGGCACAGCCTGCACGTCATCGCGGACCTCACCCTCGCCAGCCGCGAGCACGCCCGCTTCAAGCAGACCGACGCCGACGTCGGCTCCTTCGACGGCGGCTACGGCTCGGCGTACCTCGCCCGCCAGGTCGGGCAGAAGTTCGCCCGCGAGATCTTCTTCCTCGCCGACGAGTACGACGCCGAGGAGATGCACCGGATGGGCGCGGTCAACCGCGTCGTCGAGCACGCCGACCTCGAGAAGGTCGCCCTCGACTGGGGCCGGAAGATCAACGGCAAGTCGCCGACCGCCCAGCGGATGCTGAAGTACTCCTTCAACCTGCTCGACGACGGCCTGGTCGGCCAACAGCTCTTCGCCGGCGAGACCACCCGCCTGGCCTACATGACCGACGAGGCGCAGGAGGGGCGCGACCAGTTCCTCGAGAAGCGCGAGCCCGACTGGTCGCCCTACCCCTGGTACTACTGAGCCGACACCTGAGGACGCGGCGTACGGGATCCGGCTCCGGATCCGTCCACCACGTCCTCAGGCACGTGCTGGAGGGGTCAGCTGGTCGCGAGGGTGTGGTTGTCGATCTCCGGGTAGTGCCTGCGGATGTTCACCTTGCGCTCGAGCTCGGCGATGATCGCGGGCGCGAAGTTGACCTCGTAGAGGCTGTGGGCGCTGCCGAGGCCGCCGGGGCTGAAGACGTTGATCTCCATCAGCTTGTCGCCGACGATGTCGAGGCCCACGAGGAACATCCCGTCGGCGACCAGCTTGGGCCGGACGACCTCGACCATCTGCAGCATCTCGTCGGTGATCTTGACCTTCTCGGCCTTGCCCCCGGCGGACATGTTGCTGCGGATGTCCTTCGTGGACGGCGTACGCCGGAAGGCGGCGTACTCGCCGTCGACGACCAGCGGCTGGCCGTTCATCACGAACATCCGGACGTCGCCCTTGGCCGCCTCGGGGAGGTACTCCTGCGCCACCACGTAGCCGTCGCGCGAGATCGCCTCGATGATCTGCTTGAGGTTCGGCGCCTCCTTGCGGTCGACCAGGAAGACGCCCGCGCCGCCCGAGCCCTGGAGCGGCTTGAGGACCGCCTTGCCGCCGAGGTCCTTGATGAACTCCTCGATGCTGTCCTCGTCGCGCGAGATGAGCGTGCGCGGGCGGACGATCTCGGGGAAGTGCTGGAAGTAGGCCTTCGACAGCGCGTTGGCGAGGCTGGTCGGGTCGTTGACCACCAGCACACCGCTGGAGGCGATCAGCTGGCCGAAGGCGACGCCGGCGTTGTTGCGCCACGGGTCGGTCTCGGCGTCGTCGGCGGGGTCGTTGCGCAGCATCACCACGTCGAACTCGTCCAGGCCGATGGCCTGCTCGACGTCGGGCTTCTGGACGTCGGCCATGTGCCGCTCGAGGGAGCGGTAGGTCTTGGCGTGGCCGGCGCGGGCCTTGGTGCTCAACGAGCCGTCGGGCTCGTAGGCGAAGTCGCCGATGCCCATGTACCAGGCCTCGTGCCCCATCTCCTTCGCGGCCAGGGCGAGGCGGTTGGTGGTGTACTCCGCCTTCTCCGTCTCGATGTCGTTGACGACGAATCCGATCTTCATGCGTGTCCCTCCAAGAGTGTGCTGAGGTCTTCGGTGCCGGCCGCGCGGGCGAGGTTGTCGTGCGCGGACGGGTCGTGCAGGTATCGGGGCAGGACGCGGGGCGGTCGCAGCAGGCCTCGGGACTCGAGGTCACCGATGAGCGGCAGGTCGCGCAGGGAGAACTTGCCGAGCCACAGCTGGTCGAGCGGGCCGCCCGCGCCGAGGTGCTCGAGCAGCTCGACGAGCCCGCGCAGGTAGATCGCGTCCTTGGTCATCCCGCCGGACCGGTAGACCCGCATCACGGTGGTCCACGCGCTGCCGCTCGGGAAGTCGTCGGCGACCAGCGCCTCGTGGGCCTCGGCGAACGTCGCCCCCGCGACGAGGCGGTGGACGGTGACGACCCGGCTGGCGAGCTGGCGGAGGCGGAAGGCGGTCAGCCCGCCGCACGCGATCTCGGCGAGGACGGCAAGGCCCTCCTGCGTCTCGTCGTAGCCCGCGAGCCCGACGCCGAGGACCTTGATCGGCTGGTGGCTGCCGTTGGCCTGGGTGACGAGGTGCGTGCCCACCTCGTGGTGGAGCAGCGCCTGGGCGCGCGCCTGCTGGACCTTGGTCTCGGGGCCGATCAGCAGCACGTCGCCCGAGACCATGACGCCGTTGACGTCCGGGCGGATCTCAGCGTGCATGTCGAGGTCGGGGTCCTCGTCGTGGTAGCGCGCGATCTCGGCCTCGGCCAGCTCGAGGAACGCCTCGGCGTCGAGCGGCTCGTCGGTCGGCTCGGTGCGGGTGATGCCGGACAGCAGCGCCTCGGCCTGCTTGCGCAGCGCCGGCGACACCCCGCCGTACAGCTCCACGCTCAGCGGCAGGAAGTCCTCGGTGCCACGCGCCTCCAGCATGTCGAGCTGGAGCTCCATCTCGCGGTGCTTGGCGCGCAGCAGCTGCCCGAGGACGGGGTCCTCGACGGTCGTGAGGTCGATGTCGTCGAGCTCGGCGCGTACGACGGCGGGGTCCGTCTCGAGCGCGCGGTAGGTGAACGGCGGATCGGGCTCGCGACCCTCCAGGAAGTCGTCGCGCAGGTCGTCGGCGTCGACCGGCGTGATGTCGAGCAGGAAGCGGAAGCTCTGGGCGAGCAGGGACAGACGGTGGTCCACGGCCAGGTCGGTGGCGCTGAGCTCCACACCCGGCTCCACTGGGCCGCCGTCGGTCACCGCAGCTTCTCGAGCTCGATGTGCAGGCCGGGCAGTGCCGCGGCGAGGCCCTGCTGCGCGGAGCGGAGGCGGTCGTTGTGCAGCTTGCCGGTCCACTCGTCCATGAAGGTCTTCTTGAACTCGAGAGCCAGCACGCAGCCCACCCGCGGGTAGCGGTCGTGGACCCACCAGGCGAGGTTGCGGCCCTCGAAGGCGACGTTCTCCCGCGCGTCGATCGGGCCGCAGCCCAGCGAGGCGTCGCGCAGGTCACCCATGAACCGCTCCACGAGCGGGCCGAAGACGTCGTCCTCCACGGTGCCGGTGCCGACGTTGACCTCGGGGTTCTCCGAGGCCGGGGCCGGCGGCTCGTCGGCGCCGTCGCGCCGGTGGTTGTAGGAGTGCACGTCGAGCAGCACGAAGGGGCCGCGCTCGGCCAAGGCGTCGAGCCGCGGTGCGAGGGCGTCGTAGAAGGCGTCGTACGTCGCCAGGCTGCCCTCGAAGAGCTCGTCGGACAGCTCGCCGTCGCGCCACACCTCGAGCCCCCAGCAGTCGTCGGGCTTGCGGTAGACCGCCTCGCGGCGGGGCCGGTTGAGGTCGGCCTCGAAGCGGGAGCGCGACGTGATGACGTGGTCGGGGACCACAGCAGCGAGCCGGTCGGTGAACGGGTCCTCCTCGCGGAAGCGTTCCGCCCGGTCGAGCACCATCGCCTCGGCGATCTCGGGCCGCAGGTCGTGCCCCGCGTGCACTGAGGTCGCCACGACGGGCCCGTCCCATTCACCGACGAACGCAACAGCGTCCGACGTCCCTCCCACGTCAGTCATGGCGGCCTGTCTACCCGAGTGGGCACGCCACCTCCACCTGACGCGCACCCCTATGGGTGGTCGGCTGGCCGGACTGGGGTAGGACTGGAGCATGCGGATCGTCGTCCTGACCGGTGCCGGGATCTCCGCCGAGAGCGGCCTCACCACGTTCCGCGACTCCGGCGGCCTCTGGGAGGGCCACGACCCGATGCAGGTCGCCACCCCGGAGGCGTACGCCGACGACCCGGGCCTCGTCCAGCGGTTCTACGACGCCCGGCGGGCGGCGCTGTCGCGGGTCGAGCCCAACGCTGCGCACCACGCGCTCGTACGCCTCGAGGACGCCCTCGGCGACGACCTGCTCGTCGTGACCCAGAACGTCGACGACCTGCACGAGCGTGCCGGCTCCCGACGGGTGCACCACATCCACGGACGGCTGCAATCGGCCTGGTGCACGCGCTGCGGCGAGCGCCACGAGTGGTACGGCGCACTGGCGGACGGACCCGCCTGCCCCTCGTGCGGCGTGGCCGACCTGCGCCCCGACATCGTGTGGTTCGGCGAGATCCCCTACGGCATGGACCTCGTCGAGCAGGCGCTGGAGGAGTGCGACCTCTTCGTCTCGATCGGCACGTCGGGAGTCGTCTACCCGGCCGCGGCGTTCGTGCACTGGGCGCGCGGCGCCACCCTCGAGCTCAACCTCGAGCCCAGCGCCGGCGCCACCGACTTCGCCGAGTCCCGGCAGGGTCCGGCCACCCGCCTCGTGCCCGCCTGGGTCGACGAGCTGCTCGCCTGACTTCCCCGTTCGCCTGCGCCCCGCCGCGGGCCGTGGTGTGATCGTCCGGCTCAGGACGAGGGGACACCATGCGAACGATCCGGGGCGTGGCAACGGCCGTCACGCTGGCCGTAGCCGTCAGCGGCTGCAGCGTGTACGACGACCTCACCACCAGCGACTTCGCCAAGCAGGACGGCGAGGCGATCGTCGCTGCCGCCGGCGAGGCGATGCAGGACGTGACGAGCCTGCGCCTGACCGGTCAGGTCAGGGAGGCGGGCGAGCAGTACTTCGTCGACCTCAGCGTGGACCGGGACGACCGGTGCACCGGGACCCTCCGGATCGGCGGCAGCCACCTCGACGTCCGCCGGCTCGGCGACCGGGCATGGGTCAAGGGCGAGGCCGGCGCGTTCAACCGCCTCGGCGGCGGTTCGATCCCCCGGAGCGCGCTCCAGCGCCTGAGCACCTCGTGGCTCCCGCTCGAGGGCAAGGCGGCCGCGTCGCTCTGCGACTTCGACAAGCTGCTGAAGACCTTCGAGGTCGTCGACTTCGACGAGAAGGGCGGCGACCGGGAGGACATCCCGGCCACCGTGGGCGAGGAGAGCAGCGTCGACGGGCAGACGGTGGTCCAGCTCAGTGCCTCACCCGGCGGTGCGCACGACGAGATGGTCTGGGTTCGGAGCGAGGCGCCCCACCACGTCGTGAGGATCGAGTCCACGGCCACCCAGGACGGCGGCACCATCGCCTTCTCCGAGTTCGACGAGGACGTCGAGGTGGAGGCGCCGGCCCCGAAGGACGTCCTGCGCCCCTGACGCCGTCAGGAACCTGAGCCGGCTCGAGGCACGAGCGGCCGGAAGTTCAGGCGGACGCGGGTGCCGCGACCGAGCGTCGACTCGACCTCGATGCCGCCGCCGTGGCGCTGCATGATCTCCCGCACGATGCCGAGGCCGAGACCCGTGCCGGGCCGCATCAGCGCCGCCTCGTTGGTCGAGCGGAACAGCGGGGCGAAGAGGTTGGCCTGGTCGGCCTCGGAGATGCCGAGTCCCTCGTCGTTGCAGACGAAGGACAGCCCGCCGTCCGGCCGGTGCTCGACGCCGATCCACACCTCGTGGCCGGCGTCGGAGTACTTCACCGCGTTGTCGACGAGGTTGGACACCGCGCTGGCGATCTCGCGCGGGTCGCCCAGGACGACAGCCTCGCCGAGGTCGCCGACGAGGTGGAGCGTGATTCCGGAGCGCTCGGCGACGGCGGTCATCGCCGCGAGCGTCTCCTCGACGACCGGGACCAGGTCGACCTGCTGCATGGCAGGCGGCTGCTGCGGGTCGCTGACCTGCGACAGCATCGACAGCCCCTGGAGCAGGTCGCCCAGCCGCTCGCTGGCCCGCAGGATGGCCTGGGCACGCCGCTGGTCGCGCTCGTCGATGGTCTCGCTCGACGCGAGGAACTCGGCGTTGGCGGCGATGACCGTCATCGGGTTGTTGATCTCGTGGGTCAGCTCGCGGAGGAACCAGTGCCGCGCCACCTCGAGCTCGCGCAGCTCCTCGAGCAGGCGGCGCTCGCGCTGGGTGGCCTGCGCGTTGGCGATGGCGCGTCCGAGGTCGTGTCCGAGCTCCAGCGCGGCGACGCCCTCGCCGTCGGTCCAGCGGCGCGAGCCCGTGCGCCGCGCGCACATCAGCATGCCGAGCACCGTGTCGTCTACGCCGACGGGAGCGACGACGACCGCCTCGAATCCGGCCTTGTCGAGCGCGGTGGTGAACCAGTCGGCGTACGCCGCGAGCTCGGGGTCGCCCCAGACGTGCCCGGGCTCGATGATGAGCACCCGCTGGTGGGTCCACGCACGCGCCGCTGCCCCGTCGAGCGCTCGCCGCACCTCGGGCGCCATCTTGAGCCCCAGGCTGTCGGGGCTGCCGGTGTCCTCGTCGATGAAGACCCGGATCTCCAGCTCGTCGACGTACAGCGCCCCGAGCAGGGTCGATCGGGCCTCACGCAGCAGGTGGTTGACGTCGTGGCGGGCGGGGTTGGACCGCGCGAGTCGGCGGGTGGCCCGGATGACCCGCATGTGGTCGGCGTACTCCTCGCGCTCGACCACCGTGAGGATCGAGCGCAGGATCGTGGCGAGCTCGTCGCTGACGTCGAGGAGTCGCGCGCCGTCGGGTCGTGCGAGGTCGTGCGGCACGTCGAGGTAGAGCAGCGCGCGCAGGTCGCCGCGCTCGTCGTCGATCCGGGCGACGAGCATGTCCATGGGGTGCCAGTCGCCCTGCTCGCCGTCGGTCGGGAGGTCGGGGACGACGATCACGCCGTCGATGCGCTCGCGGATCTCCTCGGAGAGGTTCTCGAACGGGATCCAGAGGAAGTGGCCGTGCTCCTCGCCCTGGGCGAAGACGAGCTGCATGTCGGACAGGCGCGACGCCGTGCCTAGGCGCTCCTCGGCGCTGGCCGGGTCGCCGTGGATCGCGACGAACTCGAGCAGGCCCTTGGGCCGCACCACCTCGATCGCACACACGCGGAAGCCCGTGCGGGCGGCGGCGTCGCCGGCCAGGGCGTGCATGAGCGCGCGCGCCCGCGCGTCACCCCAGCTGAGGTCGCGCGTCCTGCGCTCCCCTGTCCGCACCTGCTCCATGGCGTCTCGCCCTCCCACCGCCACGTGGATCGTAGGCGGGCGAAGGTGGACACCGGACCGTTTTCCGCAGGTTGCGGCCTGCACTGTGGACGAGCCGTTGCCGGGTGGACGACGCGTCAGCGCGCCGCGCGCGGGCGGCCGACCGGCAACCACACGGTGAACGTCGTCCCCTCGCCGAGCACCGACTCAACCTCGACCGTCCCGTCGTGGCCGGTCACGACACGCTCGATGATCGCGAGTCCGAGGCCGGTGCCCGGGCGCTTGCGCGCCTCGGGGCTGCTCGAACGGAAGAAGGGAGCGAACACCTTGTCGACCTCGGCGGCGGAGATGCCGATGCCGGTGTCGGTGCAGGTGATCAGCACCCCCGCGACCCCGTCCACCGCGCGGCGCGAGACGTCCATCGCGACCCGCCCACCCTCGGGGGTGTACTTGACCCCGTTGGACAGGAGGTTGGAGACCATCCGCTGCAGCCCCGCCGACTCGCCGGTCACCACGAGGTCGTCCGCGACGACCGTCCGCATCGCCACGCCGGCCCTCGCCGCCATGGGGGCGAGGAAGTCGCTCGTCTCCCGCACCAGGTCGGACAGGTCGACCTCGCCCATCGGGGCGCCCCGGTCGGGATCGCTGACCGAGGCGAGGGTCATCAGGTCCGCCACCATGTCCTCGATGCGCCGCGCCGCCCGGTCGAGCGCCTCGAGCGAGTGGCTCGACTCCTCGGAGTGCGTCTCGAGGCCCAGCAGCTCGAGGTGGGAGAACAGCACGCTGACGGGGTTGCGCAGCTCGTGGGCGAGGGTCAGGACCATGTCGCGGCGGTAGTCGTTGACGTCGCGGAGCTCCACGTTGAGCGCGCGCTGACGCTCCATCAGCCGCCCCTCCAGCAGCAGCCGGGCCAGGTCGGAGGCGACGGTCGTGGCGGCGTTGATCTCGGAGGCGTTCCAGCTCGGTGCGTCGGGCGCCCGACCCATCGACAGCGTGCCGAGGTACTCCTCGCCGGCGCCGATCGGCACCAGCAGGCCCGACCCGAGGGCGTACGTGTCGAGCAGGCGCGTGAGCGAGGGTGGGGTCTCGATCGACTCCTCCTTCATGCTCCACGTGTGCTGTCGCTCGACGACCACGTGGCCGCGCCGCGCCCACTGCCCGCGCATCAGCTCCGTCACGTGGAGCCGGTCCGCTTCGATGCCGGGCACGTCGGAGCCCGCCACGATCACGTCGACGGTCGCGACGTCCATCGCCTCGACCATGGCTCGTGACAGCTCCCTCGACAGGTCCTGCACGCCCAGCCCCGGTCGTACGCTCTCGATCGCGCGCCGCGCCTGGGTGACCATCCGCACCTGCTCGCCGTAGAGCTCGCGCTCGACGATGCTGATGACCGCCTCGAACAACACCCCGGCCTCGGCGTTGATCGCCGCCGCGCCCTCCGGAGTGGGACGCAGCCCGGACCACGGCTCGTCGAGGTAGAGCAGCCCGCGCAGCTCGCCGTCCTCGTTCTCCAGCAGGCGCACCATCTGGTCGTCGGGGTCCCAGCCGTTGGGGAGGCCCGAGGCCGGCACGTCCGGCTTGTGGCCGTACTCGTCGAGCCAGGCGCGCGTCTCGTCGTCGAGCCGCTCGCTCGGGATGTGCCTCCAGCCGGCCAGCTCCACACCGAGCTCGCGGATGTGGTCGAGGGCGAGCGGCGAGGCCTGGCCGAGCATCTTGTCGCGGGCGGCGTCGTCACCGGCGATCGCCACGAACTCCAGGTAGCCGTCGGAGCGCAGCGCCTCGATCGCCACCACCTTGTGGTGGGTGCGCTTGGCGAGGTCCTCGGCGATGGCGTGCAGCACCGCGCGCTGGGCCTCGTTCCCCCATGCGCGTCCCCGCGGGCGTACCCACAGCCCGTCGTCGTCCATCACCGTTCCCACCGCCCGTCCCGAGCCCGACGACCGCGACGTTACGCTGAATCCGGTCGTCCCGGACCCTCTTCCGGGTGATGGGCACGGCTTGGTGACTCGCGGGTAACATAGCGGCATGAAGCGTGAGATCTACGACGAGGACCACGAGGCCTTCCGCGCCTCGGTCAAGCAGTTCCTGGACCGCGAGGTCACCCCCCAGCTCGAGACGTACGCCGGCAACCACGGGCTCGACCGCGACTTCTGGCTCGCCGCCGGCAAGCAGGGCTTCCTCGGCCTCGAGATCCCGGAGGAGCACGGCGGCTCCGAGGCCGGCGACTACCGGTTCAACGCCGTCCTCACCGAGGAGCTCGCCAAGGTCAACATGACCCTCCCGAGCTGTGTCGGCATCCACGCCGACATCACGGTCCCCTACCTCGTCCACCTCACCAACGACGAGCAGCGGGCACGCTGGCTGCCGCGGGCCGCGACCGGCGAGCTCGTCACGGCCATCGGCATGACCGAGCCCGGCGGCGGCTCCGACCTCGCCAGCCTCCGGACCACCGCCGTCCGTGACGGGGACGACTGGGTGATCAACGGGTCCAAGACCTTCATCACCAACGGCGGCTCGGCCGACCTCGTGCTCGTCGCGGCCCGCACCAGCCCGGAGAAGAAGGCCAAGGGCATCTCGCTCTTCGCCGTCGACACCACGCTGGACGGCTTCAGCGTCGGCCGCGTGCTCGACAAGGTCGGC
Source organism: Nocardioides cavernae (assembly GCF_016907475.1). Taxonomy (NCBI): domain Bacteria; kingdom Bacillati; phylum Actinomycetota; class Actinomycetes; order Propionibacteriales; family Nocardioidaceae; genus Nocardioides; species Nocardioides cavernae. The sequence goes on from NZ_JAFBCA010000001.1 coordinate 476,887, forward strand.
CAGGACGACTCCGACACCGCCGAGCTGTCCTTCGAGGACGTGCGCGTCAGCAACGACGACCTCGTCGGCCCGCTGGACACCGGCTTCATCTCGATGATGCAGTTCCTCCCGCAGGAGCGCCTCGGCTCGGCGATCACCAACCTCGCCCACGCCAAGCAGATCCTCGAGGAGACGATCCAGTACGCCAAGGACCGGCAGGCGTTCGGCCAGGCCATCGGCTCGTTCCAGAACACCCAGTTCCTGCTCGCCGACCTCGTGACCCGCGTCGACGTCACCCAGGCGTTCGTCGACCAGTGCGTCGTCGCGCACACCAAGAAGGAGCTGACACCCGTCGACGCCGCCAAGGCCAAGTGGTGGACCTCGCAGGTGCAGAACGACGTGCTCGACCACTGCGTGCAGGTGCACGGTGGCTACGGCTACATGAACGAGTACCGCGTGGCCCGCGCCTGGCGCGACGCCCGCGTGACCAAGATCTGGGCGGGCTCCAACGAGATCATGAAGATGCTGATCGGCCGCGACCTCGGGCTGTGAGACGAGCGGTGCCGTCCGAGGCACGAGGACGCCGCGTGGGCTCGGCCAGGTCGAGTGGGCCCGCGACTGAGGCACGTAGTCGCGTCGGGCCGTGTCGAGACAAGCCATGACGCGGATGTTCGTGGCGGTCGTGCCGCCCGAGGAGGTCGTGGAGGACCTCGAGGCGTTCCTGTCGGCGCGGCGCGAGGCGGCGTCGTTCCGCTGGTCCGCCACGGAGCAGTGGCACGTGACGCTGGCCTTCGCCGGGTCGGTGCCGGAGCGGGCGCTCGACGGGCTCGACGAGCTGCTGGCACTGGCGGCGGAACGGCGCACGTCGTTCGGGATGCGCGTCACCGGCGGCGGCGCCTTCCCGCACCCCGACGCGGCGCGCGTCCTGTGGTCCGGTCTGGAGGTCGACGACGAGGCGGGCCTCGACGGGCTCGCCGCGTCGTGCCGGGCCGCGATGTCCCGTGCGGGCGCCCGCGTCGACGGCCAGCGGTTCCACCCGCACCTGACCCTCGGCCGGCTCGGTCGGCCGGCCAACGTCACGTCGTGGGTGCGGCTGCTCGACGCCTACGAAGGCCCCCGCTGGCAGGTCGACGAGGTCGCGCTCGTGGCGTCGTACCTCGGTGAGGGCGCCCGCCGCCGACCGCGGCACGAGGTCGTCCGGACGTACGCGCTCGGCTGACGTCGTACGCCACGCAGCCAAGCCTCACCTTCGTTGCGCGGTGCACCACTGCGAGCGACGATCAAGGCGTGAGTGAGCGACGCGAGCGAGCCATTCGACACAGTGCCCGGGTGCCTCATGCGTGCACGGAGCGAAGCGAGTACGTGCATGAGTTTTGAGATCGGAACCGACGAGGATCCCCGGCACTTCCACGAGGAGCTGGGTGACAACGTCGGCACGCGGCTCAACTGGCTGCGGGCCGCGGTGCTCGGCGCCAACGACGGCATAGTCTCCACCGCCGGCGTCGTGATGGGTGTGGCCGGTGCCACCGACGACAGCGGCGCGATCGTGATCGCCGGCATCGCGGCCCTGACCGCCGGCGCCCTCAGCATGGGAGCCGGCGAGTACGTCTCGGTCAGCACCCAGCGCGACTCCGAGAGGTCGATCCTCGGCCTCGAGGCCGCGGAGCTGCGGCAGATGCCGAAGACCGAGGAGCGCGAGCTCGCCGCGATGTACGTCGAGAAGGGCCTGTCGCCGGAGACGGCCGAGAAGGTCGCCCGCGAGCTGACCGAGCACGACGCACTCCGCGCGCACGCCGACATCGAGTTCGGCATCGACCCCGACAACCTGACCAACCCGTGGCACGCCGCCTGGGCGTCCATGCTCGCCTTCACGGTCGGGGCGCTGCTGCCGCTGCTGATCGTGGCGTTCGTCCCCGACAGCGTCCGGGTGCTGGTGACCGTCCTCAGCGTCGTCGCGGCGCTGGCTCTCACCGGGTTCGTCAGCGCGCGCATCGGCTACAGCCCGCGCCTGCCTGCTGTCCTTCGCAACGTGTCCGGCGGTCTGCTCGCCATGGGGGTCACCTACCTCATCGGCACGCTCGCCGGCACCACGCTCGGCTGACCGGTCCGTCGCCGGTCGAGGGGTCGCCGGGGATGATCAACCAAGCGCGGCGACGATCTCGTTGACCTTGTCCTTGGCGTCGCCGAAGAGCATCTGGGTGTTGTCCTTGAAGAACAGCGGGTTCTGCACGCCGGCGTAGCCCGTGGCCATCGACCGCTTGAAGACGATGACCTCGCGGGCGTTCCAGACCTCGAGCACGGGCATCCCGGCGATCGGCGAGCCGGGCTCCTCGAGCGCGGCCGGGTTGACCGTGTCGTTGGCCCCGATCACGAGGACGACGTCGGTGTCCGGGAAGTCGTCGTTGACCTCGTCCATCTCCAGCACGATGTCGTACGGCACCCTGGCCTCGGCGAGCAGCACGTTCATGTGGCCGGGCAGCCGGCCAGCGACGGGGTGGATGCCGAAGCGGACGTCGACGCCCTTGTCGCGCAGCTTCTTCGTCATCTCCGCCACAGGGTACTGCGCCTGCGCCACGGCCATCCCGTAGCCGGGGGTGATCACGACCGAGGACGCGTGGGCGAGCAGGTCGGCCACGTCGTCGGCCTGGATCTCCCGGTGCTCGCCGTAGTCGCGGGCCTCTCCGGAGACGGCGCCGTCGGAGCCGAAGCCGCCGGCGATGACGCTCACGAACGAGCGGTTCATCGCCTTGCACATGATGTAGCTGAGGATCGCACCCGACGAGCCGACGAGCGCGCCGGTGATGATCAGCAGGTCGTTGCCCAGCATGAAGCCCGCGGCGGCCGCCGCCCAGCCGGAGTAGCTGTTGAGCATCGACACGACGACGGGCATGTCGCCGCCGCCGATGGCGGCGACGAGGTGGAAGCCGAGTACGAGCGCGAGGACGGTCATGACCGCCAGTGGCGCCATGCCGACCCAGCCGTCGGTGAGCATGAACCACACCAACAGCACGGCCGACACCACGAGGATGCCCAGGTTGAGCAGGTGGCGCCCGGGCAGCGCGATGGGCGCGGACCTCATCCGCGCGCTCAGCTTGAGGTTGGCGACGATCGAGCCGGTGAAGGTCACCGCGCCGATGAAGACGCCGATGAACACCTCGGCGTTGTGGACCGCGTCGGACTCCAGGCCCACGTTGCTGTGGGCGGAGGCGACCTCGATGAACGTGTTGTAGCCGACGAGCACGGCGGCGAGGCCGACGAAGCTGTGCATCATCGCGATCAGCTCGGGCATGCCGGTCATCTCGACGCCCCGAGCCAGCCGGATGCCGATCACGGCGCCCACCGTGCCGGCGACCAGGATGATGACGAGCCCGACCACGATCGGGGTCTTGTCGACGATGAGGTCGTCGGTGAGGTAGTCGAGGACGAGCAGCAGCGTCGCGACCACGGCGAGCGCCATGCCGGCCATGCCGAACGCATTGCCGCGGCGGGCCGTCTCGTGCTTGCTCAGGCCGGCGAGCGCGAGGATGAACAGGAGCGCCGCGAGGATGTAGGCGCCCGTGACGAACGAGACCACTGGCTCAGCCCTTCTGGAACATGTTGAGCATCCGCCGGGTGACGAGGAAGCCACCGAAGACGTTGATGCTGGCGAGCAGGATGGCCACCCCGGCGATCACCTGGACCGCGAGGTTGTCGATCGGTGCCTGCAGGATCGCGCCGACCACGATGATCCCGCTGATCGCGTTGGTGACGCTCATGAGCGGCGTGTGCAGCGCGTGGTGCACGTTGCCGATGACGTAGAAGCCGATCACCACCGCGAGCACGAACACGGTGAGGCTGGGCAGGAAGCTGGGCGGCGCGAGGGTCGCGAGCGCGAGGAAGACCACGGCGCCCAGCCCGGCGGCGTACAGCCTGCGGCGCGGGTCGGGCGGCGCGTGCGGCACCTCCGCCGCGGGCATCACCTGGGTCGACTCTGCGGGCGCGGCCGAGACCTGGACGGGCGGCGGCGGCCACATCACCTCAGCAGTCGCGCCACCCCCTTCCACACTGCGCGTGACCGTGATGCCGCGCTGGACGACGTCGTCCATGTCGAGGGTGAGGACGCCGTCCTTCCCGGGGGTGAGCAGCTTGAGGAGGTTGACGACGTTGGTGCCGTAGAGCTGGCTGGTCTGCGCGGCCAGCCGGCCGGCGAGGTCGGTGTAGCCGAGCACGGTCACGCCGTTGGCGGTGACGACGCGCTCGTCCTTGACGGTGGCGGCGACGTTGCCGCCGTTGGCGGCGGCCATGTCGACCACGACCGAGCCGGGACGCATCGCCGCGACCGTCTCCGCGGTGACGAGCAGCGGGGCGGGGCGGCCGGGGATCAGCGCGGTGGTGATGACGATGTCGGCGGCGCGCGCCTCCTCGTCGTACATCGCGGCGGTGGCGGCCTCCTGCTCGGCGGTCATCTCCTTGGCGTAGCCGTCGGAGGAGACCTCCTGCTCCATGTCGACGGTGACGAACTCCGCGCCCATCGACTCGACCTGCTCGGCGACCTCTGGGCGTACGTCGAAGGCCCGCACGATCGCGCCCAGCGATCCGGCCGCACCGATGGCGGCCAGCCCGGCGACGCCGGCCCCCACGACGAAGACGCGGGCCGGGGGCACCTTGCCCGCAGCGGTGACCTGGCCGGTGAAGAGACGACCGAACTCGTGGGCCGACTCGATCACCGCGCGGTAGCCGGCGACGTTGGCCATCGACGACAGCACGTCCATCGACTGGGCGCGCGAGATGCGCGGCACGGCGTCCATCGCCAGCGCGGTCACGCCGGCGGTGCTGAGCCGCTCAACCAGCTCCGGGCTGCGGGCGGGCGCCATCAGGCTGATGACCGTCGCGCCCGGGCGTAGCCGGCCGACCTCGTCGTCCGTCGGGGCGTTGACCTTGACCACGACGTCGCTCGACCACACCTCGTCGGCCGGTACGACGCGCACGCCGGCGTCGGTGAAGGCGACGTCGGGCTGGTCGGCCGCTGCGCCCGCGCCCTGCTCGACCACGACGTCGTACCCGAGCGCGGCGAGCTGGGACGCGGTCTTCGCCGTCGCGGCGACCAGCGTCTCGCCGGGCCTGGACTCACGGGGGATGCCGATGCGCACTGCTGCCTCCTGGGAGGACGCTCGATGTCTGGGGCTGACCTGCGGGGGTGTGGCCGGGCACAACGTACCGAACAGGTGACCCGCGTCACCGCTGTCTCAGGCGACGCGCGTCACACCCGGGCAGGTCGAGACGGCGCGTCCTGCCAGCCCAGAGAGGTCGAGCCGGCCCGTCCTGCCCGTCCTCGAATCAGGATGCGCCGACTCGACACCGATCCGGCGTCAGGATGCGCCGACTCGACGCGAGCGTCAGTGCGCGACGCCGTACAGCCTGTCGCCGGCGTCGCCGAGGCCGGGGACGATGTAGCCCTTGTCGTTGAGCTTCTCGTCGAGCGCCGCGGTCACGACGGTGACCGGCACCTCGAGCCCGTCGAGGGCCTTCTCGAGGTTGTCGACGCCCTCGGGCGCGGCCAGCAGGCAGATCGCGGTGATGTCGTCGGCGCCCCGGTCGGTGAGGAAGCGGATGGCCGCGGCGAGCGTGCCGCCCGTCGCGAGCATCGGGTCGAGCACGTAGCACTGGCGGCCCGAGAGGTCCTCGGGGAGGCGCTCGGCGTAGGTCGAGGCCTCGAGGGTCTCCTCGTTGCGGACCATGCCGAGGAAGCCCACCTCGGCCGTCGGCAGCAGCCGCATCATGCCGTCGAGCATGCCGAGCCCGGCGCGCAGGATCGGGACCACCATCGGCTTCGGCTGGGCGAGGTAGACCCCGGTCGTCGGGCCGACGGGCGTGGTGATCGGCCGAGGGTCGACGCGTACCTCGCGGGTCGCCTCGTAGGCCAGCAGGGTCACCAGCTCGTCGGTCAGCCGACGGAACGTCGGCGAGTCGGTGTCCTCGTCACGCAGGACGGTGAGCTTGTGGGAGACGAGCGGGTGGTTCACCACGTGCAGGCGCATGGGGGTCACCCTAGTGGGGAAGCAGCTCACCGATCGAGACGCCGGAGAGGGTTGGCGGTCCCCCTCCTTTCTGCGACATTGGACGAGGGACTGGACGAGGGAGGTGTGGGGATGTCCGAGCAGTCTGGCGAGGTCGACTTCGCGCTGGCTGCGTTCCGCGAGGACGGGGCGTGGCAGGTGCAGGAGATCGCCTCACCCGCCTTCGACTCCGTCGACTCCCTCAGCCACGCGCTCCGCCAGGTCGCGCGAGACGAAGGCGCGGTGGGCATGGTCGCCGTCGACGAGGACTTCTTCGTGCTCGTCCGCGTGACGGGTGCGAGCACGCGCGCGCTGCTCTCCGACGTCACCGCCGCCGACGAGTGGGAGATCGCCCAGTCGGTGATCGACTTCCTCGGCCTGCCGCCGCCGGAGGACGACGACGTCGAGGTGCCGGCCGGCGACCTCGGCCTGCTCGACGACCTCGGCCTCCACGCCATCGACCTCGGCGCGCTCCTCGACGACGTCGAGCTCTACCCTGACGAGATGCTCTCCGAGATCGCCCGCCGCCTCGGCTTCGGCGAGCTCTTCGACGACGCGGTCGGCCTCACCTCCGCATGACGCAGACCGGCCCCTGGGACGACGCGATGCGCCTGGCCCTGACCGAGGCGCAGGCTGCGCAGGCAGCCGACGACGTACCTGTCGGTGCCGTCGTCCTCGACGCCTCGGGCGCGGTCGTCGGCACGGGCCACAACACCCGCGAGTCCCACCACGACCCCACCGGCCACGCGGAGGTCGTCGCCCTCCGTGCCGCCGCGGCCGCCCGCGGCGAGTGGCGGCTCTCCGGCTGCACGCTCGTCGTCACGCTCGAGCCGTGCACGATGTGCGCCGGCGCCGTCGTGCTCGCCCGGGTCGACCGCCTCGTCTTCGGGGCGTACGACGACAAGCTGGGCGCGGTGGGCTCGCTGTGGGACGTCGTGCGCGACCGTCGGCTCAACCACCGTCCCGAGGTGGTCGCCGGGGTGCTGGCCGACGAGTCCACCGCCCTCCTCGACGGCTTCTTCGCCCGGCACCGCTCGGCGGGCCTCCGGTGAGCACCGTCCGCCGCGCCACGACCGAGGACGCGGCCGTCCTGGGCCGGTTGCTGTGGGACTTCAACACCGAGTTCGAGACCGAGACCGACGACGCCGACGTGCTGGCCGGTCGGTTCGCGCGGATCCTCGCGCTGCCCGAGATCGTGGCCGTCCTCGCCGAGGAAGACGGCGAGGCGGTGGGGTTCGCCCTGGTGAGCCTGCGGCCGGCCATCTGGTTCGACGGCCCCGTCTCCCAGCTCGAGGAGCTCTACGTCGTGCCCGCCCTCCGCTCCGGCGGCATCGGCACGCAGGTCCTCGCCCTGTGCCGCCGGCTCGTCCAGGACCTGGGGTCGCCCGAGATGCACATCAACGTCGACGAGGTCGACGTCGACACCCGCCGCTTCTACGAGCGGCACGGCTTCGTCAACATCGAGGACGGGGTCGACTACCGGATGCTCTGCTACATCGGCCCGACGAACTGACGCGTCACCCGGCGAAGGCGGCGACTTCCTCCGCGAGGCACTCGGCGAGCCCGGCCAGGTCGGCGACCGCGCTCGCGTCGACGTTGACGCCGATGCAGGCGGTGTCGCCGCAGGTCACCAGGCAGACGGTGAGCGCGGCGCCGGGCAGCGGCCCGAGGACGTACATCCCCTGCACCTCGGCGCCGGCCATGTAGCGCCGGCGCGGCGGCCCGGGCAGCGTGAGGACGAAGGCGTCGGGCGCCTCGGCGGTGCGTAGCGCGGAGGCCCCCACGAAGGACGGCATCCGGTTCAGCAGGGGCGCGGCGGCGTCGAGCACCTCGAGGGCACGCTCGGTGTGCAGCGACAGCACCTCGCCCCGCACGGCGGCGACCCGGTCCACGGGGTCCTCGATGGCGAGGGGACCGGAGATCAGCGCGCCGGCGAAGCGGTTGCCGAGGTCGTCGGCGCGGTCGAGCGAGACGCGGACCCCGACGGGGATCTCGGCGACCGTGCTGTCGCGGCGGGCGTGGTAGCGCCGCAGCCCGCCGAGGACCAGCGCCACGGCTGCGTCGTCGAGGGTGCCGCCTCCGAGCCTGGCGACCGAGCGGAGCGACTCGAGGGGTGCGTCGAGGGTGAGGAACGACCACATGCGCCCGGTGCGGGGCGTCAGCTCGGGCGAGGGCGGTGCGGCCTGGGTGAGCAGCCGCCGCACGGACGCGCCGTAGCGCAGGGCCGAGCCCACCACGACCTGCGGCCTCGTCGCGGCGAGCCCGACGCGGCGGGCGGTCGCCCGCGCGGTCCCGGGCAGCGACGCGACGCCGGTGCGGAACCCGGTGACGGCGAGGTCGACCGGGTCGGGCTCCACCGGCGCCACGACCTCGTCGCCCAGCGGCTTGCGCGGCGTGTGGGCGCGCTGCCCCGACTGGAGCATCGACAGCAGCTGGACCGTGCCCAAGGGGTCGGCGAGCGCGTGGTGGATCTTGAGGACGTACGCCGCCCCGCCCGGCATCCCCTCGAAGAGCACGCCCTCCCAGAGCGGGCGGGTGCGGTCGAAGGGTCGCAGCGCGATCTGGGCGGCGTGCACGAGCATCTCCTCGCGGCTCGCGACGTGCTCGCGGCGCAGGTGGTAGGCGAGGTCGAAGGTCGGGTCGTCGGCCCACGTCGGTGCGGCGGTCGGCACGACCGGCTCGACGACGCGCTGTCGCAGGCGGCGTACGAGCCGGGTGCCCCACTCGGTGGCGGCGACGAAACGGTCCCAGTCGGGCGCCCGGTCCAGGTCGATCACGACGGTCGAGGTCGAGGACTGCACCGGGTGGCGCTCCGCACGCCACAGCAGCGTCTGCATCGACGTCAGCTCGGGCGCGGCAGCCCACCCCGCCGCGCCGGACCAGCGCTCGACGTCCTCGTCGCTGACGTCGCTCATAGGGGCCACCTCGCGAGGGTCTCCTCGAACTTCGTGCGCAGCGCCGCGATGCGCTCGCTCATGTCGTCCACGCTCCAGTCGGTCTCGGGCTCCAGCACGCACACGTCCACGACGCCGGGGTTGAGCACCAGCGAGCTGCGCCGCATCAGCTCGCCGGTGTTGCGCAGCACGACCGGCACGACGGGTACGCCGGCCTGCGCCGCGAGGTGGAAGGCGCCCTTGCGGAACGGGCCGAGCACCGGCGTCGCCGAGCGGGTGCCCTCCGGGAAGATCATCAGCGACGTGCCGGAGCGGATCCGCTCGACGACGCCGTCGAGCGTCGCGCGGGCGGACTCCGAGTCGGAGCGGTCGATGTACGCGGGGTCGATGACGACCGAGCCGACCACCGCCCGCGGGTCCCAGCGGGCCTCCTTCTTGGCGACGATCGTGAAGTCCCGCTCGAGCAGCCGGCCGAGGACCGGGATGTCGAGCGAGCTCTGGTGGTTGGCGACGAAGATCGCGGGGCGGTGGGTCCAGAGCCGCTCCTGGTGGAGCACGTTCATCGACACGCCCGCCAGCGCCATCGGCAGGTGGGTGGCGAGGCGGATCGCGGCGTTTCGGCCCTCGTGCATGTCGCCACGCGCGAGCCCGTAGGCCAGGCCGAGGCCGACACCCGCGTTCATGCCGGCGAGCGCCACCGCCGTACGACCTGCTGCGAGCAGCGAGCCGCCGACGGGGTCGCTGAGGTCGAGCGCGGGCCAGCCGAGGCGCGCGGCCGCGGCGCGCAGGTCGCGGTGCGGGTTGAGCGCAGTGGGGTGGCCGACGGAGGACAGGAAGGCGACGTCCTCGTAGCCGTTGCCGTAGCCGTAGGACTGGGCGAGGTCCACCGCGTGCTCGCGGGCGAAGGCCCGGACGCCGCTGGCCTTGTGGCGCCCCCACAGCATGGGGCCGTCGGTGGCGCCGGTGAACTGGCCGTCCTCGACGACCAGCTGGGTGCACACGAGGTGCTCGACGCCGAGGTCGCGGGCGACGGGGGCGATCTGGTACTTCGTGGCCGCCGACGCGACGGCGACGGTGTGGCCGGCCCGCTGGTGCGCCAGCACGAGCGCGCGGGACTCGCGTCGGATGGTGCCGGCGATCTTGGATCGGAAGAGCCGCTCTCCGAGGTCGGCGAAGGCCTCCTCCGACTCCCCGCGCATGGCCGAGAAGGCGACGTGGGCGATGCGGGTCGGGTCGCCGCCGAGCTCGCCGTCCACGGCGGTGACGACGGTGCGCAGGAACTCCGCCGGCGAGACGTCGCGCCCCTTGAGCCGGTCGCCGTAGAAGGTGGCGGCGGTGTAGCCGGCGACGAGCGTGCCGTCGAGGTCGAAGAACGCCCCGACCGACGGCCCCTGGGGTCCTGCCTCGATGGCCGCGATGGCGTCGCTGACCGCGGTGGACAACCCGCTCACGTGCGCTCCTGCCGCGGATCGGGCACCGGGCGGCGCTGGGGCTCGGGATGACCCACGGGGGTCGTCTCACCGGCGATCTCGCCGATGATGTTGACCCGGCGCACGGAGTCGCGCAGCTCGACGGCGAACGCCTCGCGCGCCGACCCGACGCCCTCGCCGCCCTCGAGGAGGCCCTTGTGGCGGGCGAGCGCCAGGGCGGTGCGGAACAGCTCGAGCGAGATGGACTCCTCGCTGGCCACCCGCCGCTGCAGGGCCCACTGCTGGCCGACGGCCAGGGAGTCGGCGAGCAGGTCGGCCTCGTCGACCGGGCCGTCCCCGCGGTCGGCGAGCCGGTCCGCGACGACGAGGTAGGCGTCGAGGAAGGGCCGCAGCACCAGGTGGGCGAGGTGGGGGCGGGCACCGACGAGCAGCTCGCGCGCCTTGGCCGGCGTCATCTCGGTGACCCCCTCGCCGACCAGCAGCCTCAGCTCGGTGCGGAGGTCGTCCTCGAAGCCGGCGCGGGAGGGGAAGAAGAACTCGAACTTCAACAGGTCGCGCATCCGCTTCGCCTCCTCCCAGCCCACCTGCAGCTCGCCGCCGGGCGGCAGCTCCGCACCTGGCTCGAGCTCGCTGACGGTGAGCAGCGCGAGCTCGCCGATGGCTCGCTCGACGAGGATGTGGATGACGGTGTTGCGGTAGAACGCGGCGACCAGGTGCTGGTCGTCGCCGATCTTCCAGACCGGCTCGGTGCCCCGGTCGTACGCCGTCAGCACGCCGCTGCGGGTCAGGTCGGCGAGCGCCCGACGGATGGTCGAGCGGTCGCGGAGGTCGGCGGCACCCGCGACGGGCCACTGGCGCGCGTCGACGTAGGCGGCGAGCGGCTCGACGGTGTCGAGGACCTCGTCGACCGTCAGCGCGCGGTCGGCACCGAGGAGGGCGAGCGAGATGATCGCGGTGGTGGTGACCGGGGTGGCCCGGTTGAGCCGGTGGGAGATGTCGAGGGCGACCCGCTCGACGGCCTGGTGGCCGGTGACGCCCTCGGCGGCCAGCTCCGCCATCCGCTCCCGCAGCGAGAACGGCTCGCCGACGGTCAGGTAGGCCCGGCCGAGCCGGTTGCGCTGCAGCCGCGCGAAGCGCACCAGCCAGCGCCAGTCCTCCGGCGTCTTGTTGGCCCCGCGCGCCTCCTCGGTCATCAGCGACACCTCGTGCAGCTGGTCGTAGACAACCGACAGCGGCACCACCTGCACGTCGGGGGCGTCCTGGCCGAAGGGGTCGCCGTCACCGTCGCCCTGCACCGTGTCGGTGAGGTACTTCAGGATCCCGTGGACCGGCGGGCGCAGCTTGCCCGTGCGGGTGCGGCCGCCCTCGATCGACCAGGCCAGGTTGCGCTTGTTGGTGACCATCTGCCGGATGTAGGACCGCAGCGCGAGGCGGTAGACCGGGATCTCCTGGGTCGCCCGCCGGATGAAGATCAGGCCGGTGCGACTGGCCACGGTGCCGATCACCGGCAGGTTCAGGTTGGCGCCGCCGAAGGTGTAGGTCGGCGAGAAGCGTCGCGACGACAGGGCGTTGGGGATGACCATGCCGTCGAGGTAGGACCGGTGGCTGAACGCCAGCGCCAGGCTGTGCGAGCGGTCGAGGCGCCGCAGCTCCTGCATGTCGTCCTCGTCCACCAGGACGTCGTACGCCCTCAGGAACCAGTCGCCGAGACGCGCCCACCCCTGGGCGGTCCGGTCGTCGTGGGCGGCGGCCATCTCGTGGAGGTAGCCCTTGACCTCCGACCAGACCTCCTCCTCGTCGCGTCCCTGCTCCTCGGCCGCGGCGGCGACGGCGCGCTGGAAGCGCTTGTCGTGGAGCAGCTCGGTGACCTCCTGCGGCGGCGCGGCGGGGAGGCGCTCCCCCACGCTCCGGGGCAGGGCGGCACGGGCGAGGTCCCGGACACGACGGACGGCGGTCACGGTCCCTCCTTCCCGCCCCGGCTCGGCGCGAGCACGGGCGTGCGCCGAAGTTACCGTCGTACGCCGCCGCTGGCCATGGCTGCTCGACGACTGGTCCAGTGACGGGTGGACGACTGGTGCACCGTCGCCGGTTTCCGACTGACGCGTGCCCTCTAGTAACGTTCGGCGCGGTGGCGTGTCCGAGCGGCCGAAGGTGCATCACTCGAAATGATGTGTGGGGTCAAACCCACCGTGGGTTCAAATCCCACCGCCACCGCCAGCCGGGTCCTGACGAGCGCAGGGCCCAGGAGTGACCGAATCCCGCCCAGGAGAGATCCCGGGCGGGATTTCGGCATTCGCGAGGCAGTCGCTGCGAGTCTGGACGACGGAGGCGCGATCTCACTCGGAGCCGGACTCCTCCGAGTCGTCCTCGATCACGACGACCCCGTAGTTCTCGTCGAGGCGTACGTCGACGGTCGTGCCGTCGGGCCTGGTCACCTCGACCTCATAGGTGGCGCCGTCCTCGTCGTCCGTCTCGACGCTGTTGGCCGTGCCCCCGCCCGTGGCCTCGAGGGCGGCCTTCGTGGCGGCATCGGCCTGCTCCTGGGTGTACTGCCGGCTGATGGGGCCGTCGTCACCACCGTTGCCGGCCACTGCCACGCCGCCGACGACGGCGGCTCCCGCTGTTCCCAGCGCCATGCCCGCTGCCCAGGTCCGCTTGCGCATCTCGACTCCTCCATCGTTCGTCGTTCCGTGCTCCCACTGTGCGCCCTCACTGCTGAAGCGGCGCTGAACGGGTTCTTCAGCCCGCCTTCAGCCGGCGTACAGGTGGCGTGTGGGACTCTCGCACGGTGCGCGTGCTGGTCGTCGAGGACGACAAACAGCTGGCCGCAGCCCTCCGTCGGGGGCTGGAGGCGGAGGGGTATGCGGTCGACACCGCTCTCGACGGGCGGGAGGGTGCCTGGCTCGCCGGCGAGAACGCCTACGACGCGCTCGTGCTCGACGTCATGGTGCCGCACGTGTCGGGTGACGAGATCTGTGCGCGTCGACGCGAGCAGGGCGACTGGACCCCGATCCTGATGCTCACCGCGCGCGCCGGACCGGAGCAGGAGGTGCGGGCGCTGGACGCCGGGGCGGACGACTTCCTCGCGAAGCCGTTCTCGCTGTCGGTCCTCCTCGCGCGGCTCCGGGCGCTCGTGCGCCGGGGCAGCAGCGAGCGCCCGACGGTGCTGACAGTCGGCGACCTCGAGCTCGACCCGGCCGGACACCGGGTCTCGCGGGCCGGGACCGCCATCGACCTCACCCCACGCCAGTTCTCCATGCTCGAGTTCCTGATGCGGCGATCCGACGAGGTCGTGTCCAAGGCCACGATCCTCGACCACGTGTGGGACTTCGCCTTCGAGGGAGACCCCAACATCGTCGAGGTCTACGCGCGTCAGCTGCGCCAGCGCATCGACCACCCCTTCGGCAGGGCCAGCCTGCAGACGGTGCGGCTCGTGGGCTACCGGGTGGTCGACGACCGATGAGCAGGCTCGACGCGCTCTCCCTGCGAAGCCGTACGACGTTCACGGCGGTCGCACTGGTCGCGGTGGTGCTGGGCGCGGGAGCCTGGGTGCTCCTGACGACGCTCGACCGGCAGCTGGTCGCCGCCACCGACCTGACCTCCCGGGCCACGGCGCGCGACCTGGTCGAGATGGTCCGGACGGACCGCCTTCCGGACGTCCTGACCCAGGTGGGCGACGACGGGGTCGCCCAGGTGTTCGCCGCGGACGGCACGGTGCTCGCGGCCTCCGCCAACATCACCGGTCGCGGCCCCATCACGGGGCCGGCGGAGTCGCCCGAGGCGCGACTGCGCACGTTCGACGGCCCGGACGACCAGGAGACCGAGACCTACCGGGCGTGGACCGTGGCGGGCGCCTCCCCTCGTGGCCAGGTCACCGTCGTCGTGGGGAACAGCCTCGAGGCCGTGCACGAGGCTTCCAGACGGCTTCGCGCGCTCCTGCTGATCGGCGTACCCCTGGCCGTGCTCGTGCTCGGCGGTGTGGTGTGGGTGCTGGTCGGGCGCGCGCTGGGCCGGCTCGACCGGATCCGCTCCGACGTGGACGCCATCGACCCCCGCCAGCTCGACCGGAGGGTGGTCGCGACCGGGCCGCGCGACGAGGTCGGCCGGCTCGCGGCCACCATGAACCGCATGCTGGCCCGGGTCGAGGCAGCGGTGACCAGGCAACGCCAGCTCGTCGCCGACGTCTCCCACGACCTGCAGAGCCCCTTGGCGACCCAGCGGCTCTCCCTCGAGGTCGCCCTGCGTGACCCGGGCGCCGTCGATGCCGACGAGCTCCGGTCCGGGGTCCTCGGCCCGGCGCAGGCGATGGAACGGCTCGTCGACGACCTCCTCGTCCTCGCGGCAGCCGACGAGCACGCACTTGCCACCGTGACCAGCGTCGACCTCGACGCCCTCGTCCTCGAGGAGGCGGAGCGCGCCCGCAGCAACAGCCACGTGCGCATCGACACCGCCCGCGTCTCGGCGGGCCCCGTCCGCGCCAACCCCTCGGAGATCAGGCGCGCGGTGCGCAACCTCGTCGACAACGCGGTCGCCTACGCCGCCTCCACCGTCGAGCTCGCCGTGACGACCATCGGGGAGGAGGTGGTGCTCGACGTGCTGGACGACGGCCCCGGGGTCCCTCCCGACGAGCGGGAACGCATCTTCGACCGGTTCCACCGGGGAGACCCGTCACGCCAGGGCGGCGTGTCGGGCAGCGGACTCGGCCTGTCCATCGCCCGCACCGCCACGGAGCGCGCGGGCGGGCGGCTCGACCTCGTCGACGGACCGGCCGGCGCGCACTTCCGGATGGTGCTCCCGGTCCTGCCGGTCGGGTAGCGCAGCACGCGCCGCTCCGGCCCGATCGTCGCCCCGGGGGCCGCGCGCTTCGTCGTACGCTCGTCGCGTGGACGACGACCACCCCGCGATCCGGGCCCTGGCCGCGTCGGGCATCGCGCACGAGGTCACCCGGCACGGCCGGGTGGGCTCGCTCGCCGAGGCAGCCGCTGCGCGCGGGGTCGAGCCGTCGGCGATCGTGAAGACGATGGTCGTGCGCCGAGGGGAGGGCGACCACCTGTTCGTCCTGGTGCCGGGCGACCGCGAGATCTCGTGGCCCAAGCTCCGCGCACTCCTCGGCATCAACCGCATGTCGATGCCGGCTGCCGACGCCGCGCGCGAGGTGACCGGCTACGAGCGCGGCACCATCACGCCGTTCGGGTCGCGGACCGCGCTGCCCGTCGTCGCCGACGAGCGCCTCGTGGGCCGGACCGTCTCTCTCGGCGCGGGCGCCCACGGAGTCGCCGCGACGCTCGCCGCGGACGACGTCATCACCCATCTGGACGCACAGGTCGCGGACGTCACCGACCCCGCCTGAAATCCCTAGGAACGACTCTTGAACGTCCGGCACCCGGTTGTGCAGGATGCGTCCATGCAACGGTCGACGGGAGATGGTTTCACGGCATCCGGCGCTGCCCTCGTCGGTCGGTACACCTACCGGCCCGACGACGACGAGTGGACCTGGTCGGACACGATGTTCTCGATCCACGGCTTCGAGCCGGGCACCGTGGTGCCGACGACGGCGCTCGTGATGCGGCACATCCACCCGGAGGACGTCGCGGCGGCGTGGGAGTCGCGGGACGCCTTGGTGGAGCGCCACGAACCCTTCTCCTTCCTCCATCGCATCCACACCGCGCAGGGCGATCTGCGCGTGGTCCTCGCGGCGGGTCACCTCGAGGACGAGGGCGGTACGCCGGTCGTGCACGGGCACCTCGTCGACATCACCGACCTGCGGCAGGACGCCGTCCACACCGAGGTCGACTCTGCGGTCGGGGACTTCGTCGAGCACCGCGCCGGTATCGAACAGGCGAAAGGCGTGCTGGTGCAGCTCTACAGCGTCGACGCCGACACGGCATGGGCGCTGCTGCGGGCCTTCTCCGCGGACACCAACCGCAAGGTCCGCGACATCGCGCGCGTGCTGGTCGATGCTGCGACCAGTGACCGCACGCCTTCCAAGAGCGGAACGGTGTCGGCCGACCTGATGCTCGAACGCCTCTACGACACGGCGTCCGCGACGGCGCCCGCGACGGCGCCCGCGATCGGGTCTGCCGCCGGCTGACGTCCGCCGCACCGCGTGTGCGCGGCTCGATGAGGAAAAGTTCACCGTTCTGTGGGTGTGCCGTGTATTTCGCTTGTACCGTAGGGCCGTGCCCACCGTGCTGATCGTCGAGGACGAGCCCGACCTCGCACAGGTGATGGCCCTCGCGATCGGACGCGCCGGCTTCGACGTCCTCACCGTCGACACCGGGGCCGACGCCCGAGCGACCGTCAGCCGCAGCGCTGTCGACGTCGTCGTGATGGATCGCGGCCTGCCCGACATGGACGGCCTCGAGGCCACGGCGTCGTTGCGCGAGGACGGGTTCCTCGGCGCGGTCGTGGTGACCTCCGGCCACGCCGGACCCGAGCACGTCGCTGCCTGCCTGGGCGCGGGCGCCGACGAGGTCCTGGGCAAGCCGTTCGGGCTCGCCGACCTGGTGGACCGCGTCCGCAGCTCCACCCAGCCGGCCACGGTCGCCGAGGCCGGCTGACGACTCGGCAGGAATTTTTCTGCCAGAGCCGCGTCATGGGGCGTGACCATGCCCGTCCCATCACCGGTTGGGCACGACGGTCGCGTTCCGTCGCGCTCGTCACCGTCCCCGGACGTCGTCCTCCCGCCGACATCCGGTCCCCCCAGCGGCGGTGGAACCACGCATCACCAGCGCGACTGCGGCACGGCCCTCGCAGGGGCCGTGCCGTTTGTCTTTCCACGGCACACGTCACCGATGCGGACACTACTTGCACTGAGTGCAACAATGGATGGGTGACCACGACCCCGCGCACCGACGGCCGCAGCGCGCTGCGCGAGGAGCGGCGACGCGCCATCCTCGAGGCCGCCCGGACGCTGGCAACCGAGCACGGCGCCGACGGGTTCACCGTCGAGCAGGTCGCCTCGCGTGCGGGGGTGTCGAGGCGGACGGTCTTCAACCACGTCGCCGGGCTCGACCAGCTGCTGGTGGCGGTCTGCGAGCAGATCCTCGCCGAGGCCACGGTGGACCTGCTCGGCGAGGTCGAGCGGCGTACGTCCGACCTCCCCGCGGGCCGGGCCGGCGGCCGGGCCGCGCTCGACGCGGTGGCAGAGGCCACCCGCGGCGTCGACCTACCCACCGCGATCGCGACGATCCACCGGGTCCTCGGCTCCCCCGAGATCGGGGACGAGCGGGCGCAGGGCATCTCCCGGACCGCCTTCGACCACGTCGGCGGGCGCCTGCGCGAGCAGCTCGTCCACCGCGCACCGGGCCTCGACCCGGTCGACCTGGAGATCGGCCTCGCGCTGCTCTTCAGCGGCATCGTGACCATCGCCGGTCTCTGGCTGGAGCAACACCCCGACCTGGCTCCGGACGTGCCACCCGAGGCGCGCGCCGACTGGGACGCGCTGCTCGACCGCGTCCTGCTGCGGCTCCGCATCGGCCACGCCGAATGACCCTCCTGACGTCCTCACCGACTTCCTCACTGCAACGAAAGGCACGCCGCCGCCATGGCTGAGCTCCTCTACCGCATCGGTCGCTTCGCGGCCCGCCGCCACTGGGCCGTCGTCGGCGCGTGGCTGGCGGTCCTGGGCATCACCGTGGTGACCTACCTGTCCTTCGCCGGCGCCCTGTCGTCGAACATCACGCTTCCGGACACCCCCACGACACGGGTCTCCCAGCAGCTCGAGCGCGACTTCGAGGGCGCCGGGGGCGGCAACGGCTCGATCGTCGCCGAGACCACCGACGGCACCGCGTTGACCACTGCACAGCAGCGCGAGCTGGCCGCCCTGTTCGACCGGGTCGCGGAGGTCGAGTCCGTCGCCGACGTGTCCGACCCGTTCGCCACCCAGGAGCAGCTGGACGCGTCGGCGAAGCAGGTGGCCGACGGGCGCCAGCAGCTCGACGACGGCCTCGCCAAGCTGAAGGCGGGGCAGGCGCAGCTTGACGCCGGCCGCACCGCCCTGGCCGAGCAGCGGCAGCTGGCCCGCGAGGCCGGCACGCTCGCGGCCGTACGTCCGCAGCTGCGCGCCGCGGAGCAGCAGCTCGACGACGGGCAGGCCGAGATCGACCGGCAGCGCGCGAAGGTCGACGAGCAGGTGCCCCAGCTCGAGCAGGGCGCCACCCTGACCGAGCTGTCGTCCGGCTTCCGCACCGTGTCCGAGGACGGCAGCGCCGCAGTCGCCAACGTCACCTTCGACGTCTCGACCAACGAGGTCACCGCCGAGGTGAAGACCGAGATCGAGGACATCGTCGCCGGCGCCGGCATCGAGGGGGTCGCCGTCCACCCCTCGCAGGACATCGCGCAGACCGTCCCGTCCATCCTCGGTCCCGGTGAGATCGCCGGCGTGGTCGTCGCCGCGATCGTGCTCTTCGTCATGCTCGGGACCGTGCTCGGTGCCGCCCTGCCGCTCGTCACCGCCCTGCTCGGGGTCGGGGTCGCGTCGCTGGCGTCGCTGTCGTTCTCGGGGATGGTCGAGTTCGTGTCCGTCACGCCGGTGCTCGGAGTAATGCTCGGGCTCGCGGTCGGCATCGACTACTCGCTCTTCATCATCAACCGCCACCGTCGCCAGCTGATGCAGGGCGCCACGCTGCACGAGTCGATCGGCCTCGCCAACGGCACCTCGGGCAACGCCGTCGTGTTCGCCGGCGTCACCGTCATCGTGGCGCTGCTGGCGCTCAACGTCACGGGTGTCGGGTTCCTCGGCCTCATGGGCACGGTCGGTGGCGTGGCCGTGCTCGTGGCCATCCTGATGGCGATCACGCTCACCCCCGCGATCCTGTCGCTGGCCGGCATGCGCATCCTGCGGCGCCGCGAACGTGAGCGCCTGGAGACAGGCGAGCGCGCGCACGACGACGAGATCACCGACCGCGACCGGCCGATGAGCTCCACCCGGGCGTGGACCGTCCTCGGGCTGGGCGTCGCCGCACTGCTCGTCGTGGCCGCCCCGGCCACGCAGATGCGCCTCGGCCTCCCGGACGGCTCGACCCAGCCGCCGGACTCGGCCGGCTACCTGGCCCACGAGGTGCAGGCGAAGAAGTTCGGCGAGGGGTCCAACGGTCCGCTGCTGGTCGTCGCCGACCTGCCCTCAGCGATCGGCAAGGACGACGTCGTCGCCGAGCAGGCCGCCCTCGGCGAGCAGATCGGCAACGTCTGGAACGTCGAGGCGGTCGTGCCGATCGGTGCGTCGAAGGACCGGTCCGCACTGGCCTTTCAGGTCATCCCCAAGGGAGCACCGTCGAGCGCGGCAACCGCTGAGCTGGTGCAGAACCTTCGGACCTTGACCCCGGAGACGGCCTCCGGAGCTGACGCCACCCTCGGCGTGGCCGGGAACGCCAGTGCAGGGATCGACATCTCCGACAAGCTCTCCGACGTGCTGCCGACCTACCTCGCGCTGGTCGTCGGGCTCTCCCTGCTGATCCTGGTGCTGGTGTTCCGCTCGATCCTGGTGCCGCTCACGGCGACGCTCGGGTTCGTGCTGTCGCTGCTGGCGGCCTTCGGCGGCATCACCGCGATCTTCCAGATCGGCTTCCTCTCCGACCTGTTCGGCGTCCACGCGCCGGGACCGGTGCTCAGCTTCCTGCCGATCATCGCGACCGGCATCCTCTTCGGCCTGGCGATGGACTACCAGCTGTTCCTGGTGTCCGGGATGCGTGAGGCGTACGCCCACGGCGCCCCGGCACGGGTCGCGGTGCAGCACGGCCTGCACGCCGGGCGCTCGGTCGTGACGGCTGCGGCGATCATCATGATCTCCGTGTTCGCCGGCTTCATCTTCAGCCACGACGCGACCATCAAGCCGATCGGCTTCGGCCTGGCCTTCGGCGTGCTGCTCGACGCCTTCGTCGTACGGATGCTGCTGATCCCGGCGGCGATGCACCTCCTCGGCGAGAAGGCGTGGTGGCTGCCGCGCTGGCTGGACCGGATCCTGCCCGACGTCGACGTCGAGGGCGCCAAGCTCGAGCGCAGCCACCCGGTCCACGAGGAGCAGGTCGACGAGCGCGCCAGCGCCCCCGCCGCACGGTGACGCGGCCGTCATGGGTCCTCCGGTCCGGGCCTGAGGACCCATGACGTCGCCGGCGTGCACCACAATGGTCCTGTGACCGAACCCCGCGCCGTCCACACCTGGCTCACCGACATGGACGGCGTCCTCGTGCGCGAGGAGGACCCGATCCCCGGCGCGAAGGAGTTCATCGGCGCGCTGCGCGAGCAAGGCGTCCCGTTCCTGGTGCTCACCAACAACTCGATCTTCACCCCGCGCGACCTGCGGGTGCGCCTGCTCCGCAGCAGCGGGATCGACGTGCCGGAGGAGTCGATCTGGACGTCGGCCCTCGCGACCGCGCAGTTCCTCGACGACCAGCGCCCGGGCGGTTCGGCGTACGTCGTCGGCGAGACGGGGCTGACCGCGGCGGTGCACGACATCGGCTACGTCATGACCGACCAGGACCCCGACTACGTCGTGCTCGGCGAGACCCGCACCTACTCGTTCGAGGCGATCACGCGCGCGATCCGGCTGATCAACGCCGGCGCGCGCTTCATCGCCACCAACCCCGACCCCAGCGGGCCGAGCGCCCAGGGCATGCTGCCGGCGACCGGGTCCGTCGCGGCCCTGATCAGCACCGCGACGGGACGCCAGCCCTACTTCATCGGCAAGCCCAACCCGCTGATGATGCGCAGCGCGCTCAACCGGATCGACGCCCACTCCGAGACCACCGTGATGATCGGCGACCGGATGGACACCGACATCATCAGCGGCCTCGAGGCCGGCATGCGCACCGTCCTTGTGGCGACCGGCGCCACCGAGCGCCACCAGGTGCAGGACTTCCCCTACCGACCGACGAAGGTCGTCGACTCGATCGCCGACGTCGTGCCCTACGTCGCCCAGAAGTGCCTGCCCGAGGACACGTAGGCCGGCTCAGAGCGACGTCGCGAGCCCGATCACGACGCCGGCGAGGGCGCAGGCGCCGAGGGTGCGGAGCACCGACCACCCGCGCCAGAAGACGAGGGCGAAGCCGAGCCCGGTGATGGCCAGTGCCGCGAGGTCGAGGGACCCGGGCAGGGGGTACTCGACGTCGAGCGGCCCGGCCGTGAGCCTTGCGGTCTCGCCGAAGAGCGTGTGCAGCGTGAAGAACACCGCAAGGCTCGCGATGACCCCGACGACCGCGGCGGTGATCCCGGCCAGTGCGGCGGCGAGGTCGCGGTTGCCGCGGAGGCGCTCGACGTACGGCGCTCCGAGGAGAATGAAGAGGAAGCAGGGGACGAACGTCACCCACGTCGTCAGCAGCGCGGCGACCACGGCGGCGACCCACGGGTCGAGCTCGCCCGGAGCCCGGTAGGCACCGACGAAGGCGACGAACTGGACGACCATGATCAGCGGCCCGGGGGTGGTCTCGGCGAGCGCGAGGCCGCGGACCATCTCGCCCGGCAGCAGCCAGTGGTAGACCTCCACGGCCTGCTGGGCGACGTAGGCCAGGACGGCGTAGGCGCCGCCGAAGGTGACGACCGCGGCGCTCGAGAAGAACAGGCCCTGGTCGACGAACGTGCTCGACCGGCCGAACAGGAGCGCCGCGCCGGCCACCGGGGCGAACCACACGACCAGGCCGACGACGAGCGTGAGCGCGGCCCGGCGGCCGGACGGTCGTTCGGTGTGGAGCTGGTCGTCGCTGATGAGCGGCGGCGGTCCCTCGTCGACGACTGACCTCGGCGGCCTGGTCAGGCCGGGGATGTGCCGGCCGAGCACCCACCCCACGAGCGCCGCGACGAGCACGACGGCCGGGAACGGGGCGCCGAAGAAGGTCAGGGCGACGAACGACGCCACCGCCAGCGCGACCAGCGCTGGATGACCCAGCCCCTTCCGGCCCACGCGGACCACCGCCTGGACCACGATCGCGATGACCGCGGGGGCGAGGCCGAGGAACAGCGACTCGACGAGGGTGGTGTCGCCGTAGGCGACGTAGACCGCCGACAGGACGAGGAGGGCGGCGACGCCGGGCAGGACGAACAGGATGCCCGCGACGAGCGCGCCCCTGACACCGTTGAGGAGCCAGCCGACGTACGTCGCCAGCTGCTGGGCCTCCGGCCCGGGCAGCAGCGTGCAGTAGGACAGCGCGAACAGGAATCGCTGCTGGCCGATCCAGCGCTTCTCCTCCACGAGGGTGCGCTGCATGACGGCGATCTGGCCCGCCGGCCCGCCGAAGGTCTGCAGCGAGATGGCAAACCAGGCCTTGGCGGCCTCGCGGAGCGGGATGACGTCGCGCGAAGTCCCGGTGGGGGCGGACATGGCAGCACCGAACCCCGTCGCAGGGCCCTAGGTCAAGCTGGGCGCTCGACTATGCCTCAGACGGTCGCAGCCGCCGCCGGACGACCTTCGGAGGTGAGTGGCCGCGGGTGCACGAGGTGCCCGCGCCGCCACGCGCTGTGGAGGACGACGGCCGCGAGGACGGCGCCGGCGGTGCCGAGCGACAGGTCGCCCAGCGTGTCGGCGTACGCGAACTCGCGCTCGGTCGAGCGGCTGATGAAGGCGAAGTACTCCGCGACCTCCCACGCGATCGCAGCGCTCGCGCCGAAGGCGAGCGCCCGCTCCAGGACGCGCCCGAACCCGACGTCGCGCGGCAGGGTGAGCAGGATGAACGCCGCCGCGAGGAGGCCCGTGTTCATGAAGTGCATCCAGTCGTCGAACCACACGACCGTGTCGTAGAGGTCCATCCGGTTGCCGAGGATGTCGGTGAAGCAGGTGATGGTGATGAGCAGGTCGGGCAGCCACGGGAACGAGATGCGGTCGCGCCACAGCGCCCACCACAGGACCGGCACGGTGAACGAGATCAGCGGGTAGCCCACGGCGCGCATGCCGGCGGCCTTGTCGCGCAGGTTGGCCTGGTCGGGGTGGAGGACGGCGAAGACCAGCAGCAGGACCAGCGCGCCCTTCGCCAGGACGTTGGCCGTCTTCGCCAACGTGGGCGTCACCGGGTGCTCGATCGTTGCTGCCTCGGTCACCCGGTACCCCGTCCTGGCGCCACGACGGTCGGGGGGCCGGGCCCCAGTGTGTCAGCAGCACCCGGCACGCTCACCAGGTGGCCGCGTGGCACTCCTGCGCCGGCAGCGCCTCGACCTGCAGGGTGGCGTGCTCGATGCCGTGGCCCTCACGGAGCGCGGCGCCGGCCGCGGCCAGCACGACCTGCGCGTCGGCACCCACCCGCAGCACGAGGTGCGCGGTGGCGACGTTCATCCCCGAGGTCAGCGTCCAGGCGTGCAGGTCGTGGACCTCGGCCACGCCGGACACCGCTTCCAGGTCGCGGACGACGGCCTCGAGGTCGACGTCGTGGGGCGCGTGCTGGCCGAGCACGGCCAGCACCTCGCGGCCGAGCACGAGTGCCCGGACGGCCACGAAGGCGCCGATCGCGACGGCGACGACGGTGTCCCACCATCCGTCGCCCGTGAGGTGGACGAGCAGCCCGGCCGCCAGGACGCCGACGCTGCCGGCCGCGTCGGCCATCACCTCGAGGTAGGCGCCCTTGACGTTGATCGACTCCGACGCGCCGCCGCGCAGCAGGACCAGGCAGACCAGGTTGACGACCAGCCCGATCGCGCCGACCACCAGGAGCGGGCCCGAGGAGACCTCGACGTCGTCGCCGATCCGGCGTACCGCCTCGACGACGACGTAGACCGAGACCCCCAGCATGATCAGGACGGTCAGGCCGGAGGCGAACACCTCGGCACGGTAGGAGCCGTAGGTGCGCCGACCCGTGCCGTCAGGGCGGGTGGCGATCTTCGTGGCGACGAGCGCGGCGCCGAGCGCGACCACGTCCGCGGCCATGTGCCCCGCATCGGAGATCAGCGCGAGCGACCCGGTCGCCAGGCCGACCGCGAGCTCGACGCCGAAGAAGCCGGCGACGAGGCCGAAGGCGACGGCGAGCCGCCACCTGTGCCGGGCGCCCGCGTGGCCGTGCCCGTGTCCCGCACCCATCGCGTACCTCCATCGTCGTCCGCCCACATCATCGCCAATCGGCGATGCCGGGTCAAACCCGGTCGCCCCGAGCGGTTGGGTGATGCCGGAGGATGGGGCCGACCCGCCCTGCCCCTGCCCCGTCCCTCAGGAGACGCCCGCCATGAGCACCCCTTCCACCGTCGACGACCCTGCCGTCGTCGACGAGCCGCAGGAGCGTCCGCTCGCGATCGGACTGCTGGTGGGCGGGCTCATCGGCTTCGTGGCCTCGGCCGTGCTGCTCATCGAGCGGATCCGGCTCGCCGAGGACAGCGACTACGTGCCGACCTGCAGCATCAACCCGGTCCTCAGCTGCGGCAACGTGATGGAGTCGGCGCAGGCGGCCCTGCTCGGCTTCCCCAACCCGATCATCGGTGTCGCGGCCTTCCCGGTGGTCGTCGCGACGGGCGCGGCGCTGCTCGCCGGCGGCCGGCTGGCGCGGTGGTACTGGCTCGGGCTGCAGGCCGGGGTGACCACGGCCTTCGTGTTCATCTGCTGGCTGGTCTTCCAGAGCCTCTACCGCATCGGGGCCCTGTGCCCCTACTGCATGGTCGTGTGGGCGGTCGTCATCCCGCTCTTCTGGTACGTCACGGCGCGCAACGTCGCCGCGGGTGCGCTCGGGGCCGCTCCGGACGGACGGCTCGCGGACAGCCTGCGCGACTGGCGGGGGCCGCTGGTGTTCGGCACCTACCTGGTGGTGGTGCTGCTGATCCTCGAGCGCTTCTGGTCCTACTGGTCGTCGCTGCTCTGAGGCTCAGGGGTGCCGCTCCTCGTATTGGTGCTCCGGGCCGACCCCCGTGAGCGCGAGCAGGCGCTCGGCGGTCGCGACCACCTCGAGCAGCTCCTCGCGGCGGGTCAACGACCACACCGACGCCCGGCCCTCGGGACGCGACGCCACCAGGCCGCAGTCCTTGAGGCAGGCGAGGTGCTTCGACACCGTGCTCTGTGCCAGCCCGAGGTGCGCGGTGAGGTCGACCACGCGGTGCTCGCCCAGCGACAGGTGCCGCACGATCAGCAGCCGCGACGGGTCGGACAGGGCGTGGAACAGGGCCGCCTCGGCCGCCAGGCCGGTCGCCTCCGATCTCATCGCCACCCGACGATGCTAGCCGGACGCGGTCCCCGGGCGGCTACCGTCGGCCGCGTGGTGCACGACGTCCTCGACTACGCCCGGTTCGGCGCCGGCCTGCTGGTCGTCGTGCTCGCGACGGTGCTGCTCGCCTGGCGGTCCGGGATCGGCCTCGGCTGGACGCCGTTGACGTCGCTGGCCCGCGCGGTCGTCCAGCTCAGCATCGTCGCCCTCCTGCTCCGCGGGATCCTGGCCGTCCCCTGGACGGTGGTCGCCTTCCTCGCCCTGATGCTCACGACGGCGTCCGTCACCGCGTCCGGTCGGCTCAGCGAGCTCTGGCACGGCCGCCGGGCGGCGGTCATCGGCGTGGTGGTGGGCGCGTGCGTCGCCCTGACGCTGGTGTTCGTCCTGCGGCTGGTCGCCCTCGAGCCGCGCTACCTCGTGGCGGTGGCCGGCATCATCATCGGCAACGCCATGAGCGCGGCGACGCTGTCGGGGCGCAACTTCCTGCGAGGTGTGCGGCACCGCCGCGACGAGGTCGAGGCGTGGCTGTCACTGGGCGCGTCGCCGTCCCGCGCGCACCTCGAGATCGGACAGGAGGCCGTGCGCGAGTCGCTGCTGCCGAACCTCGACCAGACCCGCTCGACCGGTCTCGTCACGCTGCCCGGCGCCTTCGTCGGCGCCCTGTTCGGCGGCGCCAGTCCCGCGGTCGCAGCGCAGTTCCAGCTCGTCGTGCTCGCCGGCATCGCGCTGGCGATGACCGTCACCGGCGTCATCGTCACGCGGCTCCTGAGCCGATCGCCGTACCTGCCCCCTGCCCCGTCCTGACTGACCTGGCCGCACCCTTCGTCCGACTGACGGACCCACCCGGAGGGCGACCCGCCTGACCTAGCCTGCGCGGGTGGACAGGCGACTGCTGGCGGACACCCGCCCCCTCGCCAACCCGCACTTCAAGCGGCTGTGGCGCGCCAACATCGTGACGGTCGTCGGAGCGCAGCTGACCGTCGTGGCGGTGCCCGCCCAGATCTACGCGATGACCGGCTCGTCGGCGTACGTCGGTCTGACCGGCATCTTCGGCCTCGTCCCGCTGGTGGTCTTCGGGCTGTGGGGCGGCGCGCTGGCCGACGTCTTCGACCGCCGCACCCTGCTGATGATCACCACGTGCGGCCTCATCGCGACGAGCGCCGGCTTCTGGCTCCAGGCGGCGCTCGGCGCCGAGGACGTGTGGCTGCTGCTGTCCCTGTTCGCGGTCCAGCAGGCGTTCTTCGCGGTCAACCAGCCCACCCGGTCGGCGCTGCTGCCCCGCATCCTTGACGAGGAGCTCCTGCCCGCCGCGAACTCGCTCAACATGACCGTGATGCAGGCCGGCGGCATCGCAGGACCGCTGGTGGGCGGCGCGCTCATCCCGCTCATGGGCTTCTCGTGGCTCTACCTGCTCGACACGATCACGCTCTTCGCGACCCTCGGCGCCGTCGTACGCCTCCCACCGCTGCCGATCCTGGGCGTCACCGTGACGCCGGGGATCGGGGCGGTCATCGACGGCTTCCGCTACCTGCGCACGCAACCGGTGCTGATGATGTCGTTCGTCGTCGACATTATCGCCATGGTCTTCGGCATGCCGCGGGCGCTGTTCCCCGAGCTCGCGGACGTCGCCTTCAGCGGGCCCAACGAGGGCGGCGTCGCCTTCGCGCTGCTCTTCGCGGCGATCCCGGCCGGCGCCGTGGTGGGTGGCGTCCTGTCCGGCTGGGTGTCGCGGGTCGAGCGGCAGGGCCTGGCGGTGATCGTGTCGATCCTCGTGTGGGGGGTGGCGATGGTCGGCTTCGGGGTCGCCGCCATGCTCGCGCCGCTCGCCCCCGCCCTCTTCCTCGGCATCGCGGTGTTGATGCTCGCGATCGGCGGCGCCGCCGACATGGCGTCCGCCGCCTTCCGCACGTCGATGCTCCAGGCCGCGGCCGACGACTCCGTGCGCGGGCGGCTGCAGGGGATCTTCATCGTCGTGGTCGCCGGCGGCCCGCGCGTCGCCGACGTCCTCCACGGCGCGACGGCTGCGGTGACCGGCGCCGCCGTCGCGGCCGCCGGTGGCGGCGTGCTCGTGATCATCGGCACCGTCCTCGCCGCTCTCGCCGTGCCCGCCTTCGTGCGCTACCGGGTGACCCGGGTCGCGGTCTGACCCGGCGCGGCACACGACCTGACCCGCGCACGTGCGGCAGAGTTGGCCCTCGAATCGGCGGATCCGGGGCACCATCCGCCGCACGTGCGGCGGTCGGGGCGAGCCCCTCAGACGGCGCGGGTCTTCGGCGTCCCCTCGGCGGTCTTCGCCGGGTCGCGTACGACGACGGAGCCGAGCACGTCGTCGATGCGGGACATCACGTCCGCGTCGAGCTTCACGCCGGCGGCCTTGACGTTGTCGGCGACCTGCTCGGGGCGGGAGGCGCCGACGAGGGCGGCGGCCACGTTGTCGTTCTGCAGCACCCAGGCGATGGCGAGCTGGGCCATCGTGAGGCCGCAGTCCTTGGCGATCGGCTCGAGGTCCTGCACGGCGGTGAGCACCTCGTCGCGCATGAAGCGCGAGATCATGTCGGCGCCGCCCTTGGTGTCGGTGGCGCGCGAGCCCTCGGGCGGGGCCTGGCCGGGCTTGTACTTGCCGGACAGCACGCCCTGCGCGATCGGGCTCCACACGATCTGCGAGACGCCGAGCTCCCTCGACGTCGGCACGACCTCGTCCTCGATGACGCGCCAGAGCATGGAGTACTGCGGTTGGCTGGAGATCAGCTGGAAGCCGAGCTCCCTCGACAGCTCGACGCCGTCGCGGATCTGGTCGGCGGTCCACTCGCTGACGCCGATGTAGAGCGCCTTGCCCTGTCGGACGATGTCGGCGAAGGCCTGCATCGTCTCCTCGAGCGGGGTCTCCACGTCGTAGCGGTGCGCCTGGTAGAGGTCGACGTAGTCGGTCTGCAGCCGCTGCAACGAGCCGTTGATCGACTCCATGATGTGCTTGCGGGACAGGCCGGTGTCGTTCTTGCCCTTCGGGCCGGTCGGCCAGTAGACCTTCGTGAAGATCTCCAGCGACTCCCGCCGCTCGCCCTTGAGCGCCTCGCCCAGCACGGTCTCCGCCGCGGTGTTGGCGTAGACGTCCGCGGTGTCGAACGTCGAGATCCCCTCGTCGAGCGCGGCGCGCACGCACTTCGTCGCGACGTCGTTCTCGACCTGGGAGCCGTGGGTGAGCCAGTTGCCGTAGGTGATCTCGGAGATCTTCAGTCCGCTGTTGCCGAGGTATCGGAATTCCATTCCTCCGACACTAGCGAGGCGTGCTAGCGAGGAGCCGCGCGCAGCCTCCGGTCGAGCCACGCGTAGAGCGCGAAGAGCAGGAGGAAGAGAAAAGTGATCCCGGCACAGGCGATCCCGACCGCTCCCCAGCCCTCCTCGTCGGCGTCGAGGAACGGGTACGGCACCCAACCGTCGACCTGGCCGACCACGAGCGTCCAGCACAGCCATGCCACCGGCCAGGCGAGGGCGTACGCCGTCTCCCGTCGACCGATCCTGGGGCGCGGGCCGGCGACGGCCCAGGCGGCGAGGGCGAGCACCGGCACCACCTGGTGCAGCAGCAGGTCGGCCAGCCAGTTGGCCCCGTCGAGCTCCAGCAGCCCGCGCAGCAGCGTGACGTAGACGAGTGCGGTGACGGTGATGCCGACGATCCCGGCCAGCCGGGCGGCCCGCCAACCGAACCGGTCCTCGACCGGGTTGCGGGCGAGCACCGTCGACGTGATCGCGACCAGGAAGTTGCTCTGGATCGTGAAGTAGGCGAAGTAGCGATAGGTTCGCGCCACCAGGCCCGGCGGGTCCTCGTCGACCAGGATCGCCTCGCCGGAGACCACGAGCGCCAGCTGGAAGACCAGCGCGAACCACGCGACGACGGCGACGACCAGGTGCACCGCTCGGGCGCGCTCGCGAGTCATGGCAGGAGCGTAGGGCTCCCGCCGCCCCGGGGGGTGGTCAGTCGAGCACGACGAGGACGTCGCCGTCCTGCACGACGTCACCCTCGGTCACCTTGATCGCGGTGACGGTGCCGGCCCGCTCGGCGAGCATCGGGATCTCCATCTTCATCGACTCGAGCAGGACGACGGTGTCGCCGGCCTCGACGCGGTCGCCCTCGGCGACCTCGATGGTGAGGACGTTGGCGACCAGCTCGGAGACGATCTCGAGGGAGGTGGGGCGGGCCATGGCCCCGACGCTAGCGGTTACCCGGGCGTAGCCGCTGATCGCGACGCCGACCCGACAGCCGCCTCAGAGCTCGGCGAAGCGGCGCGGCTCGGGCCGGTGCGGTCCGGCCTCCTCGGCTCGGCGGCCGCCGCGCCCCTTCGGCCCGGTCAGGGCAATGTCGGCGCGGATCACCAGCCACCCGATGAGCAGGCCCAGGACGAGGGAGTACGCCGCCCGCAGGCCGGCCTCGAGGTAGGAGGTGCCCGGCGAGACGAGCCCCGTCGCCAGCGGCACGGTGGCGGCGACGCCGAAGGCGCAGAACCACCACCCCTGGCGCCGGCGGGCGCGCACGTGGGTGCCCCACACCAGTGCCGGGATGCCGAGCAGGACCACGAGCGGCCGCGGGAACGCGCCGATGCGGGCCGAGGTCCAGTCGGCGAAGTCGAGGACCGACGACACGAAGCTCTGCGCGCCGTAGCGCCGCAGCAGCTCGGCGTACGCCAGCGTCGCGAAGAGGACGCCGAGGCCGATGGCGACGACGATCATCCCGCGGCGCCCGAGGCCGTGCAGGCCGGCGCCGAGGCGGTAGACGATCGCGAGCACGAGGCCGAGAGCGAGGAGCAGCGTGACGATCTCGAAGCGCTCGATCGCGACCGTGGGCTCGAATCCCACGGCAGCGAAGGCGGTGACCGCGGCGACCAGCACGGCGATCAGCGCCTCGCGCATCGCCTTCCAGCCGGTGACCGCCGGCACGGTCACCATCACGGCGTAGACGCTGCCGACCACGCACGTCATCACCGCCGCGCCCGTCGGGAGCACGCGGCCGCCCACCAGGAGGCTCGCCACGGCCAGCACCAGCGCGAGGCCGGCGGAGACGAGTGCCCGACCGGCGGTCCGCGTCGCCAGGAACCAGGAGAGCGCGGTGACCACTGCGGCCGCGCCGACTCCGTCGAGCCACGCGGGCGCGGTGCCGGTGTCGCCCACGGCCTGGACGTCGCTCAACGCGCCGCTCAGGGCCGACCAACCCAGGGCTGCCGCGCCGAGGAGCAGGACACCGGCCCAGAAGGCCAGCAGCGACCGGCGCGGGCCGTCGGGGGCGGTCTCGTCCGGCGCGGTGCGCTCGGTGCGCGCGACCTGCTCGGTCTGATCGGGCTCTTCGGTGGGACGGGGGGACGCCGCGGATGCGGCGCGGGGCTCGGCTGTCGGCTCGGGAGTCGGCTCGGAGATCGGCTCCGTGACCGGCGCACGCGTCGTGGCGGGCAGCGCGGGACCGGCCGGGGCGGCCGACGTCGGGGCAGCGGTGTCGTCCGGCTCCGGCAGCGGGGCCGCCTCGGGTGCATGTGCCTTCCGCTTCAGCCTCAGCCGCGAGGGCGGGCGCTCGGCAGCCCGCTTGCCGCGGGAGGACCCGCGGGGGCTGTCGGAGGAGGGAGAAGGCACGACGGAGGAGATTACAGCCGACGGTTGGCCAGCGACGGATTGGTGCGGCGGGCCTCGTCGAGGTCGGCGCGGTCCAGGACGGCGTCGATGACCTGCTCGGCGCCGTCGGCCTCGGCGAGGACGTCACCGAGCGGGCCGATCACCGCGGAGTGCCCGACGTAGCGCGGCTCGGGCTGCCCGGCACCGACGACGAAGCAGGTGTTCTCGATGGCCCGCGCGGCGAGCAGGGTGCGCCAGTGCGCGACCTTGCGGTCACCGGGCAGCCACGCCGCCGGCACGACCAGGACCTCGGCGCCGGCGTCGACCAGGCGCCGCGCGAGCTCGGGGAACCGCAGGTCGTAGCAGGTCATCAGCCCCACCTGCCAGCCCGCCACGTCGACGACCACCGGCTCGACCGGGCCACCGGTCAGACGGTCGGACTCGCGGTAGCCGAAGGAGTCGTAGAGGTGGATCTTGCGGTACGTCGCGGAGCTGGGGCCGCCGGCGACGAGGGTGTTGAAGGGCCGGTCCGGGTCGTCGGCGACCTCGAACATCCCCGCCACCACGGTGGACGAGGTCGCGTCGGCCACGCGCGCCACCTCCCGGGCGAAGGGGCCGTCGACCGGCTCGGCGAAGGGGCTGACGTCGGACCCCGCCTGGCCGAAGTCGCGGGCGAAGGCCTCCGGCAGGACGACCAGGTCGGCCCCCGGCGCCACCTCGGCGAGGCGGGCGCGGTTGTCGTCGGGATCGAGCCCGCTGGCCCACTGGTGGACGCGCACACGCAGCCGGTCGGTCCGCCGTGGGGTGGAGTCCATGCCACCAGCGTAGAGCGGCCACCCGGCGGCCGCGGTCCGGCACGAGCGCGGCTGCGAGGATGCCGGCATGGACCTCGACCTGACCGCCGGCGGCTTCTGCGGAGTGGTCCTCGCCGGCGGCACGGCCGCTCGGATGGACGGGGTCGACAAGGCGTCCGTCGAGCTGGCCGGCCGGACGCTGCTGGAGTACGCCGTCGACGCGTTCCTCGACGCCGACGAGGTCGTGGTCGTCGGACCGGACACCGTGCGGACCGCGCGGCCGGTGACCTTCGTGGTCGAGGACCCGCCTCGCGGCGGACCGGTGGCCGGGCTGCTCACGGGGGTCGACGCGCTCCTGCGCGCACCGCTCCTCGTCGGCGTGCTGGCGGTGGACATGCCGCGGGTGACCGCGTCGACGATGCGGCGCCTGCGCGACGCAGCGGTGGGCCGGGACGGGGCGTTCCTGGTCGACGACGACGGCCGGCGGCAGCTGGCCGGGGTGCTCGACGCGGCCCGCCTCGACGTCGTACGACCCGACCTGGAGGGGCAGCACGGGATGGCGCTGCACCGCCTGCTCGCACCGCTCGACCTCGCCGGGGTGCCGGCGACCGGTGAGGAGGCCGTCGACGTCGACTCGTGGGCCGACCTGCGGGACCTGCGCCCCTGACGTCGGCTCTCTTGCCGCACCCGGGTGGGGTGCGAGACATTGGTTCTGTGAACCTCCACGACTGGATCGACGAGCTCGCGGACGTGCTCGACGTCGAGACCGAGGTCGACGAGGGCCTGCTCCTCGACCTCGCCCGCGTGGCCGCTCAGAACGTGCAGAAGACCGCGGCGCCCATCACCACCTACCTGCTCGGTGTCGCGGTCGGCGCGGGAGACGCGAACCCCGAGCAGGTCGAGCGGCTCGCCGCGCGCGCCCAGCAGCTCGCCGAGAGCTGGGACCGGCCCGCCGACGCGAAGGACCCCGACGACGTGGACGATGAGGTGCCCGACGACTCGTCGGTCGACCACTCCAGCGACCTCTACGAGGACTGATCACGTGCGCGCTGCCGTCACCACCGGGTCCGGTGGACCTGACGTCCTGTCCGTCGGCGAGGTCGACGACCCGCGCCCGGCTGCCGGGGAGGTACTGCTCGACGTCGTCGCCACGGCCGTCAACCGGGCCGACACCCTGCAGCGGCAGGGCTTCTACCCGCCCCCGCCCGGCGCCTCCGAGATCCTCGGACTGGAGTGCAGCGGCCGGATCGCCGAGCTCGGCGAGGGCGTCGAGGGCTGGAAGGTCGGCGACGAGGTCTGCGCGCTGCTGGCCGGTGGGGGGTACGCCGCCCGCGTGGCCGTGCCGGTCGGGCAGGTCATGCCGGTCCCGTCCGGCGTCTCCCTCATCGAGGCCGCCTCCCTGCCCGAGGTCGCGGCGACGGTCTGGTCCAACGTCTTCATGACGGCCCACCTCGACAAGGGCGAGCGGTTCCTGGTGCACGGCGGCGGTGGCGGCATCGGCACGATGGCGATCCAGCTCGCGGCCGCCCGCGGGGCCGAGGTCTACACGACCGCGGGTTCCCCGGAGACCCTCGAGCTGTGCCGCTCGCTCGGCGCGGCGCGGGCGATCAGCTATCGCGACGAGGACTTCGTCGAGGTCCTCAAGGAGGCAGGCGGCGCCGACGTGATCCTCGACAACATGGGCGCGAGCTACCTCGGCCGCAACGTCTCCGCCCTGGCCACCGCCGGGCGCCTCGTCATCATCGGGATGCAGGGCGGCTCCAAGGGCGAGCTCGACATCAACGCGCTCCTGCGCAAGCGGTCGTCCGTGACGGCGACCTCGCTCCGCGCGCGGCCCCTCGCCGAGAAGGCCCAGATCTGCTGCGGGGTCGTCGAGAACGTCTGGCCCCTCGTCGCCTCCGGCCAGGTCCGCCCGACCGTCGAGACCACCCTCCCGCTCGAGGACGTCGCCCGCGCCCACCAGCTGATGGACGACGGCGGGCGCGCGGGGAAGATCGTCCTCACCCTCTGACCTTCTGAATCTCGCCGAGCGGTGTCCCACCCAGCCACTGCTCGGCTCGGCAGCGGTGCGTGAGGGGCACTTCGCGAGCCGGGAACCCCCCTCAGGCACCGCTCGTACGGCGCGTCCTCGCCGACACGCCCGTGGGCGGTGCGTCACCCACATTCGGGCCGCCCGGAATGTGGCTCAGCCACCGCTCGGCTCGGCAGCGGTGCGTGAGGGGCACTTCGCGAGCCGGGAACCCACCTCAGGCACCGCTCGTACGGCGAGTCCCCGCCGACACGCCCGCGGGCGGTGCGTCACCCACATTCCGCCCGCTCGCAATGTGGCTCAGCCACCGCTCGCGACAGGACCCCCACCGGGAACGTCATAGGGTTGGGCCCATGACCGACCAGCAGCAGCCCGAGCCCATCGGCGGCCCCAGCGGCCAGGGGGAGGTCGAGGACCAGGTCGTGGTCGTCGGTCCCGACGGCCAGCCCATCGGCACCATCCCGGCGAGCGCGCTGCCGGCCATGACGCAGGCCGCGGGCGACGAGGACGATGAGGACGGCGACGGCGAGCGCCACATCACCGAGCTCGTCGAGCAGCCGGCCAAGGTGATGCGGATCGGCAGCATGATCCGCCAGCTCCTCGAGGAGGTGAAGGCCGCGCCCCTCGACGAGGCCAGCCGCAACCGCCTCAAGGACATCCACGCCGCCTCGATCAAGGAGCTCGAGACCGGTCTCGCTCCCGAGCTGGTCGAGGAGCTCGAGCGGCTGTCGCTGCCGTTCACCGAGGAGGGCACGCCGTCGGAGGGCGAGCTGCGGATCGCGCAGGCCCAGCTCGTGGGCTGGCTCGAGGGCCTCTTCCACGGCATCCAGACCGCGATCTACGCCCAGCAGATGGCCTCGCGCGCCCAGCTCGAGCAGATGCGACGCGCGCTCCCGGCCGGCCACGCCGGCCACGCCGGCCACGCCCCGCAGCCGCCGACCGGCATGCCCAACATGCCGACCCCCGGTGGCGGCGAGGACGACCCGGCCGGCAGCCGCGGCGGCATGTACCTCTGACGCGTCAGTCGGCGCGGCGCGTGAGGCGTCGTACGACGACCATCCCGAGCGCGCCGACGACACCGACCAGCGCGGCCGCCCACAACACCTCCTGAGCGTCCGTCGGGTCGAGGGCGACCATCGACCGTCCGGGCAGGGGGTCCCGGGGGTCGCCCAGCGCCTGCACCGTGGCGTCGTACGCCGCAGCGCCGACAGGCACCGAGCCGCTGCACAGGTCGGAGGCGACCCGGCCGCGCTCGTCGAGCCGCCCCAGCACCACCATGGTCGTCCCGGTCGCCCACTCGACGCCGCAGGACGCCTCGCCGGCGTTGGGCGTGACGACGTCCTGGCCGCGGCGTACGTCACCGGCGAGCACGTCCACGACCGTGAAGAGATGGGCGACGACGTCGTCGTCCGAGCGCTGGCTGGTCAGCACGCCCACGAAGGCGAAGTCGGCGTGCTCGGCGAGCTCGACGGGGTCGTTGCTCACGCAGCTGCAGGCCGCGGCCGGGGCCACCGACCCGAGCACCAGGCCCCCGGCCAGCACCGCCAGCACCGCCGGGACGGCGAGCAGGCGGGCGACCACCACGTCAGCGCGCGAGGCGTCGTACGACGACGAGGCCGAGGAGGCTGATGATCGCGACGGCCGCACCGGGGGCCGCCGCGCGGGCGAAGCCGGCCGGCGGCGACTCCTCGACCAGCGTGCGCTGGGCGGTCGGGGGCGGGGGCGGCTCGACGGAGGTGCCCTCGCCGAGCAGGCCCTCGACCTTGGCGACCTTGGTCGGGTTGGCCACGTCGGTGCCACCGCAGCTGTCGGCCTCGAAGGGCGCCTCGGTGCCGGTGGCGAGGAAGAGGTAGGAGGTGCCGACGGCCAGCTCGCCGAGGCCGCAGGCGTTCTTGCCGCCGGCCGAGAAGACCTGGGTGGAGCGCTCTGGTGTGCCCTGGTAGGCCCGGGAGGCGGTCACGTCGTAGGTGTGGTCGTTGCCGGCGACCTCCACGTTGTCGACCGTCCCGATGAAGACGGCGTCGGCGCGCTTCACCTGCTGCTCGAGCTGGCTGCTCCGCTTGCAGGTGCAGTCGGCGGCGGCGGCCGGGGCCTGGACCGTCATCACGAGGCCGAGGCACCCGAGGAGCAGGGCGGCAGCGAGCTGGACGGCGCGGATCATGGCGGGAGCCTAGCGAGAGAGGTCGAAGAGCTCGGTGAGCACCGTGGCCACCCCGTCCTCGTCGTGGTGGGGCGCGAGGTGGTCGGCGAGCTCGCGCACGGTGGGGTGGGCGTTGGCCATGGCGTAGGACGTGCCGGCCCACTCGAGCATCGGCAGGTCGTTGGGCATGTCGCCGAACGCCACGACGTCGTCCGGGCCGAGCCCCATCCCGGCCGCGACGGTGGCCAGCGTCGACGCCTTGGTGACGCCTGCCGCGCTGATCTCCACGAGCGTGCCGACCGACGACCAGGTGGTGACGACCTGCTCGCCGAGGAGTCCGGCCACGAGCTCCCAGTAGGGCTCGGGCTCGTGGTCCTCGTGGCGGGCGAGCAGCTTGACGACGTCGTCGTCGACGAGCTCCTCGAGGGGGGCCGTCGGCACGTCGGGGGCGAGGTTGACCGCCAGGCGGGGCATGAAGTCGGGCTCCTTGGCGAAGCCCGTGGTCTTCTCCAGCGCGAAGACGGTGCCGGGCACGTCCGCGCGCAGCCGCGCCGCGACCTCGAGGAGCACGTCGGCCGGGATGGTCCGCGCGGTGCGCACCTCCCGGCGCGCGACGTCGTACACGATCCCCCCGTTGCTGCAGATCGCGAGACCGTGGCCGCCGACCGCCTCCCACAGCTCCTCCATCCAGCGGATCGGGCGGCCGGTGGTGAAGACGACAGGTACGCCGGCGGCGTCGAGCTCGTCGAGCACCGCACGGGTGCGCACCGAGACCCGCCCCTCCGAGTCGAGCAGCGTGCCGTCGAGGTCGGTCGCCACGAGGCGGGGCGCGCTCACGCTCCGTCCCGGACGGACACCGTGACGGTCAGCATGTCCCCTTCGGCCACGCCGGCGGCCGTGCGGACCGACTTCTTGACCGGCAGCGCGAAGCTCCCGGAGGCGGCGTCCGGGAACACGCTGGTGTCCCAGGCGGTTGCGCCGACCCGGGCGCGGACGCGCACCGAGCCGAAGCCCCTCGGCTCCCCCGCCCGCTCACGCAGCTCGTCCGCGAGGTCGACCGGCAGGGTCACGAAGCACCGCGCCCCGGAGTCGGCCGACTCCTTGCGCGCCGTCCAGCGCCACAGCTCCGCGGTGAAGGTGACGCCCTCGTCCACGGTCAGGAGCCCTGCGGGAACCAGCGCGAGATCTCGACGGCGGCGCCCTCGTCGTGGACGGTGGCGGTCACGTCGTCGGCGGCGGCGATGACCTCCTCGACGGCCTGCCCCATCGCCACGCCGCGCCCGGCCCAGCGGAGCATCTCGATGTCGTTGCGGCCGTCGCCGATCGCGAGCACGTCTGCGGCGGCGAGCCCGAGCGCGTCGCAGACGTGCTGGAGGCCCGACGCCTTCGAGACGCCCACCGGGGAGAGGTCGAGCCAGGCGGTCCACCCGACGACGTAGTCGGTGCCGTGCAGGCCGAGGTTGGCCGCGAGCTCGATGAAGTCGTCGGCGGTGGCCTCGGGGTCGCGGACGATGACGCGGCTCACCGGCTCGCCGACGATGTCGTCGACGTGGGTGATCAGCTGATCGCCGGAGAGCTCGCCCT
Organism: Nocardioides cavernae; assembly: GCF_016907475.1. Taxonomy (NCBI): domain Bacteria; kingdom Bacillati; phylum Actinomycetota; class Actinomycetes; order Propionibacteriales; family Nocardioidaceae; genus Nocardioides; species Nocardioides cavernae. The sequence goes on from NZ_JAFBCA010000001.1 coordinate 514,468, forward strand.
CGGGGAAGACGCGGTTCACGCGGTAGCCGCCGACCTCGCGCTCCTCGACCGCGACGAGCGCGCGCGGGTGGTGCTCCAGCACCGCGGCGACCGCCGGGGCGGCGTCGAAGGTCTCCTCGTGGACGACCTCCATCGGCGGGTAGCGGAAGACCACGGCCCCGTTGGACGCGACCACCCAGAGCCGGTCGGCGTCCTCGCGCGGGATGTGGAGGAGGTCGGCGATGGTCGTCATGCCGTGCGGCGAGCGACCGCTCGCCAGCACCACGTGGGCGCCGGCGTCGAGCGCCCGGTGCACGGCGTCGTGCACCGGCTCGGTGATGGTCTCGTAGTGCTCGGTCTGCCCGTCGACCCACTTGAGCAGCGTGCCGTCGATGTCCAGCGCGACGACCTGGGGACGCCAGTCGGGAGAGGGGTCTCGTGACGGGCGCCGGGCGCCCGCCTCGACCAACGGCTCAGCCAACGGGCTTCAGCACTTCCAGGCCACCCATGTACGGGCGGAGCGCCTGCGGCACGGTGACCGAGCCGTCCTCGTTCTGGTGGGTCTCGAGGATCGCGACGATGGCCCGCGGGATCGCCGTGAGCGTGCCGTTGAGGGTCGCGACCGGCACGGTCTGGCCCTTCCCGTCGCGGGTGCGGATGTCGAGGCGGCGCGCCTGGAAGTCGGTGCAGTTGGAGGTCGAGGTGAGCTCGCGGTACTTGCCCTGCGTCGGGATCCACGCCTCGCAGTCGAACTTGCGCTGCGCGCTGAGGCCGAGGTCGCCCGCGGCGGTGTCGATCACGCGGTAGGCGAGCTCGAGCTTGTCGAGGAACTCCTTCTCCCACGCCAGCAACCGCTCGTGCTCGGCGTACGACTCCTCGACGGTCGTGTGGACGAACATCTCGACCTTGTCGAACCAGTGCACGCGGATGATGCCCTTGGTGTCCTTACCGTGGCTGCCGGCCTCCTTGCGGAAGCACGGGCTGAAGGCGGCGTAGCGGCGCGGCAGGGTGCCGGCGTCGAGGATCTCGTCGGAGTGGTAGGCCGCCATCGCGACCTCGCTCGTGCCGACGAGGTAGAGGTCCTCGCCCTCGATCCGGTAGACGTCGTCGGCGGCCTGGCCGAGGAAGCCGGTGCCCTCCATGGCGCGCGGCTTGACCAGCGACGGGGCGATCACCTGGGTGAAGCCGGCGTTGCGGGCCTGGTCCATCGCCAGGTTGACCAGCGCGAACTCGAGCTGAGCGCCGACGCCGGTGAGGAAGTAGAACCGCGACCCGCTGACCTTGGCACCACGCTCGAGGTCGATGGCCCCGAGCATCCTGCCGAGCTCGATGTGGTCGCGGGGCTCGAAGTCGAACTCGCGCGGGGTGCCGACGTGCTCGAGGGTGACGAAGTCGTCCTCGCCACCCGCGGGCGCCTCGTCGGCGGCGATGTTGGGGATGGCCTTGATCGCCTCGTCCCACTCGGCCTCGGCGGCGTTGCGGGCGGCCTCGGCCTCCTTCACGCCGGCGGCCAGCTCCTTGACCTGCGCCAGCAGGGCCTGCTTCTCCTCGCCCTGCGCCTTCGCGACGAGCGCACCGCTGGCCTTCTGCTCGGACCGCTTGGCCTCGAAGTCGGCGATCGCCTGCCGGCGGGCGGAGTCAGCCGCCAGCGCCCGGTCCACCACGTCGTCGGACAGGCCGCGCTTCGCCTGGGCGGCGCGCACGCGGTCGGGGTCGTCACGGAGGAGGCGCGGATCTATCACAGGCGCAAGGCTATCCGTCCGGGCGTGGGTGGCCAGTTCCGGTGTGGGCATACTGCGCAGGTGACTCCCGCCTCCCGCAACCGCGCCCTCGGCGGGGCAGCCATCTCGGCGGCCCTCTTCGCGGTGCTCGCCTTCTTCGTGACCCGCGACCGGGCGCCTCTCGACGCCTTCGACACGGAGGGCCGGCAGCTGGAGGACTGGGCGGACGACCACGCCGTGCTGGTCGACGTCCTGCGGTTCGTGGAGGCCGCCTTCGGGACGATCGGGATGACCGTCCTCACCATCGCCCTGGCGGGCGTCCTGCTCCTGCGCCGGCACCGCTGGGCGGCCCTGCTGGTGGTCGTCGTGATGTCGGTGACCTCGATCGCGACGACGGTACTCAAGCGCTTCCTCGGTCGCGACCGGCCGGACTGGCAGGACACCCTCGGCCTGCACGCCAACTTCAGCTTCCCGTCGGGCCACGCGTCGTCGACGGCGGCCTTCGCCGCGCTCCTCGTCATGCTGCTCGTCCTGTTCGTACGTCGCACCAGCCTGCGCCGCCTCGGCATCGCGGCCGTCGTCGCGTGGTGGCTGCTGGTCTGCGTGGACCGGGTGCTCCTGGGCCGGCACTTCCCCACCGACGTGATCGCCGGCTCACTGCTGGGCCTGGCGGTGTTCTTCCTCGCCCTCGCCTTCATCGACCCGCGCCCACGATCGATCGCGGCCAAGACGGAGCCGCTCCCGGAGGTGTACGCCTCGGAGAAGCGGCTCGCCGTCATCCTCAACCCGATCAAGGTCGAGGACGTCGGCCAGTTCCGCTCGCTCGTCGCCTCGATGGCCATGGAGTCCGGCTGGTCCGAGCCGACGTGGCAGTACACGACCGTGGAGGACCCCGGCACCGGCATGGCCGAGCGCGCCGCCGTCGCCGGGGCCGACCTGGTCATGGTCTGCGGTGGTGACGGCACCGTGCGCGAGGTGTGCGCCGAGCTCGCCGGCACCGGCATCCCGGTGGGCATCATCCCGGCGGGCACCGGCAACCTCCTGGCCCGCAACCTCGGGATCCCGCTCTACATCCGCTCGGCGATCGACATCGCCCTCAACGGCCAGGACCGCGCCATCGACATGGTCGAGGTCGGTGGCGACGGCATCGAGGACACCCACTTCATGGTGATGGCTGGCATGGGGTTCGACGCCGCGATCATGGAGGGCGTCAACGAGGACATCAAGAAGAAGATCGGCTGGGTCGCCTACGTCATCTCGGGGCTGAAGTCGCTGATGTTCCCCGCGGTCCGGGTCGAGATCCAGATCGACGACGACGAGCCCACCATCCACCGGGCCCGCACCGTCCTGGTCGGCAACGTCGGCTTCCTCCAGGCCGGCATGCCGCTGCTGCCGGACGCGACCATCGACGACGGCGTCCTCGACGTGGTGATCCTGCACCCGCGCAAGTTCCTGTCGTGGATCCCGCTCGCGGTGCGCGTGCTGGCCAAGAGCCAGACCGTCGATGAGCTCATCGACCGGCGCACCGGGTCGCGAGTCCGGATCAAGGCCGCCACCGACACTCCCCGCCAGCTCGACGGCGACTCCATCGGCGAGGGCCGCGAGCTGCGGATGGAGTGCATCCACGGGCGGCTGCTGGTCCGCGTCCCGCGCTGAGGGAGCCTTCCCCCGGCGCCGGCAGGCCCGCTGTAACGCCGGGTTACTGCTGCTACCCACGGTGGAGCACCACATGGGGTACCCCCACCAACCCGGCGTTACAGCGGATGGGAAGCGCGGCTCAGGGGGCGAACCGGTAGCCCATCCCCGGCTCGGTCACGAACAGCACCGGCCGACCCGGGTCGGCCTCGAGCTTGCGCCGGATGCTGGCCATGTGCACCCGGAGGTAGTTCGTCTGGGTGTCGTACGCCGGTCCCCACACGGCGGTGAGCAGCTCGGCCTGGCGGACCAGCCGGCCCCGCCGCCGGACGAGCACCTCGACGATCCGCCACTCGGTCGGGGTCAGGTGGATCTCCTCGCCGCCGCGGGTCGCACGCGAGTCGGTCACGTCGAGCCGGAGGTCACCGACCTCGACGACCAGGTCCGGCTCCTCACGGCCGGCCCGGCGCGAGGTGGCGCGGATCCTCGCAAGCAGCTCCTCGATCGAGAACGGCTTGGTGATGAAGTCGTCCGCACCGAGGTCGAGCGCCTCGACCTTGTCGTCGGACTCGGTGCGGGCCGAGACCACGATCACCGGGACCTGGGTGAAGGACCGCAGCTGCGTGAGCACCGCGACCCCGTCGAGGTCGGGCAGCCCCAGGTCGAGCAGGACCAGGTCGGGCATCCGCTCGTCGACGACCTGCAACGCCGACCGGCCGTCGCCCGCCGTCTCGACCTCGTAGTCGCGGGCCCGGAGGTTGATCGAGAGCGTGCGCCGCATCGCGGGGTCGTCGTCGACGACCAGGACGAACGTCATCAGGCCCCCTTGCCCCGCTGCAGCTCGAGCACGAACGTGAGCCCACCGCCGGGGGTGTCCTCGGTGGCGATCGTCCCACTCATCGCCTCGGTCAGCCCGTGCGCCACGGCCAGCCCGAGCCCGACGCCGTCCTGCTGCGGCACGTCGCCGAACCGCTGGAACGGGGCGAACAGCCGGTCCCGGTCCTGGTCGGCCACGCCGGGCCCGGAGTCCGCGATGCGTACGACGACCCCGTCGCCGTCCGCGGCCGCGTCGATGCGCACGCGGGCGTCGACGGGCGTGTACTTCAGGGCGTTCTCGCAGATGTTGGCCAGCACCCGGTCGAGCAGCCCGGCATCGGCGCGCACCAGCAGCTCGGGGTCGACGTCGACCTCGATCCGCTCGCCGCCGGGCAGCGGCGCGATGCTCGTGCGGACGGCGTCGGCCAGGCCGACGTCGCGCAGCACCACGCGCACCGAGCCGGTGCTGATCCGGCTCATGTCGAGCAGGTTGGTGACCAGCGCGATGAGCCGGTCGGTCGACTCCTCGATGGTGGCGAGCAGCTCGTCCTCGTCCTCGGGCGACCAGGTCACGTCCGTGCTGCGCAGGCTGTCGACGGAGACCTTCACCGCCGCGAGCGGGTTGCGCAGGTCGTGGGAGACCGCCGCCAGCAGGGCGGTCCGGGTGCGGTCGAGCTCGGTCAGCCGCAGCCGCTCGAGCTCGGCCACGGTGGCGAGGCGGCGCTCCTCCATGACCTTGGCGTAGGCGGCGTACGCGTTGAGCAGGCCGCGCTGCGTGGCCGGCAGGGTCGCGCCGACCAGGACCAGCGTGCTGTGCTCGTCGATCGCTGCGGACATGTCGGCCTCCTCGACCGACGCGGGCGGGGCGCCGCAGCTCGCCACCACGACCTCCTCCGCCGCCTCGCGCCGGAGCACGGCCGCGCCGTCCGCCCGGAAGAGCCGGCAGGCCGAGGAGAGGAGGCCGTCGAGGTCGTCGCCGGAGGTGAGCAGGCTGTGCGCCAACACCGTCAGCGCGTCTGCCTCGGCGCGCGCGGCCCGCGCCTCGGCCGTGCGGCGGGCCGCGTTGTCGACGACCGACGCGACGGCGATGCCCACGGCCACGAAGATCGCGATGGTGACGACGTTCTCCGGCTCGGCGACCGTGAGCGTGTAGAGCGGCGGGGTGAAGAGGTAGTTGAGCAGGAGCGCGCTCGCCAGGGCGGACAGGACGGCCGGCGCGAGCCCACCCACGAGCGCGGTCGCGACGACGACCATCATCAGGGACATCGCCTCGATGGGCAGGCCGTGCAGGTCCTGCGTCGCGTAGAGCAGCAGGCTCACCACCGTCGGCGCCACGAGGCCGACCACGAAGCCCGCGAGCCGACGTCGCGGGCCGAGGTCGTGGGTGGCGGGCCGACCGCTCGCCGACCGCCCGCGCGCGTGCTCGTGCGAGACGATGTGGACGTCGATGTCGCCCGAACCGGCGACCACCCGCTCCCCCACCCCCGGCCGCAGCACGGACGAGACACGGCCGCGGCGGCTCGCGCCGATGACGACCTGGCTGGCGTTCTCGGCACGCGCGAAGGCGAGGATCGCGTCGGCCGGGTCGTCGCCGACGACCGTGTGGAAGGTGCCGCCGAGCTCCTCGGCCTTGGCCGCCATCGTCGCCAGGCCGTCGGGTGAGGTGCCGCGCAGCCCGTCCTGCCGGGTGACGTACAACGCCTGCCACTCGCCGCCGGACCGCCGGCTCGCGATCCGCGCGGCCCGCCTCATCAGGGTCGCCGACTCCGGGCCACCGCTGACGGGCACGACGACCCGCTCGCGCGTCGCCCAGGTCGCCTCGATGTCGTGCTGCGCCCGGTAGCGCTCGAGCCCCTCGTCGACCCGGTCGGCCAGCCAGAGCAGCGCGAGCTCGCGCAGCGCGGTGAGGTTGCCCTCACGGAAGTAGCGCGAGAGTGCCGCGTCGATCTTGTCGGCGGCGTAGACGTTGCCGTGCGCCATCCGCCGCCGCAGGGCCTGCGGGCTCATGTCGACCAGCTCGATCTGGTCGGCGGAACGGACGACGTGGTCGGGCACGGTCTCCCGCTGGCGGACCCCGGTGATCGCCTCGGTCACGTCGTTGAGCGACTCGAGGTGCTGGATGTTGACCGTGGTGACGACCTCGATGCCCGCGTCGCGCAGCGCCTCGACGTCCTGCCACCGCTTCGCGTGCGTGCTGCCCGGCACGTTGGTGTGCGCGAGCTCGTCGACCAGCACCACCTCGGGCCTGCGCGCCAGGACCGCCTCGAGATCCATCTCCTCGTGGCTCGCCCCGCCGTGCCCGAGGAGCCGTCGCGGCACCACCTCGAGCCCGTCGACGGCCCGTTCGGTCCTCGCGCGGCCGTGCGTCTCGACGTACCCCACGACGAGGTCGGTGCCGCGCTCGAGACGACGGTGCCCCTCGTCGAGCATGGCGAACGTCTTGCCGACGCCCGGCGCCGCGCCCAGGTAGACGCGCAGCCGTCCGCGATCCGTGGGCAGGGGCATGGCGTCAGTCTCCACCCGGGCCCGAGGCGGCGGTCCTGACCGCGAGGTTCAGCTCGAGGACGTCGACGCCCGGCTCGCCGAGGAAGCCGAGGCTGCGGCCGTCGGTGTGCTCCGCGACCAGCCGCTCGACCGCCCCGGCTGAGAGGCCGTTGGCCGCCGCGACGCGGGCCACCTGCAGCTCGGCGTAGGCCGGTGAGATGTGCGGGTCGAGCCCGGACCCGGAGCCGGTGAGCGCGTCGGGAGGTACGTCGGCGGGGTCGACGCCCTCGCGCGCCGCGACCTCGGCCCGCCGGTCGGCGATGGCCGCCAGGAGGTCGGGGCTGCTAGGCCCGAGGTTGCTGGGGGCCGAGGCCAGGGTGTCGTAGCCGTTGGGAGAGGGCCGGGAGTGGAACCACTGGTCGCCGTCGAAGTCCTGGCCGATCAGCCGGGACCCGACGACGCTGCCGTCGAGCCGCACGGGCTGCCCGTCGGCGCGGTCGCCGAAGGACTGACCGGCCGCCCACACGGCGGCCGGGTAGCCGACGCCGAGCAGGACGGTCATCACGAGCAGGAGCCGGAGCCCGGCGAGGGACTGGCGGTAGAGGTCGGCGAGCAGGTGGGTCATGTCGGTCCCCTTTCTAGGAGCTCAGCCCCGGGACGGTCGAGACGAGCAGGTCGATGAGCTTGATGCCGGCGAACGGCACGACGATGCCGCCGAGGCCGAAGACGAGGATGTTGCGGCGCAGCACCGACGTCGCCGACGCAGCGCGGAAACGCACGCCGCGCAGGGCCAGCGGGATGAGGGCCACGATCACCAGGGCGTTGAAGACGACCGCCGACAGGATCGCGGACTGCGGAGAGGCCAGCCCCATCACGTTGAGCCGGTCCAGCGAGGGGTAGGCCGCGACGAACATCGCCGGGATGATCGCGAAGTACTTCGCCACGTCGTTGGCGATGGAGAAGGTCGTCAGGGCGCCGCGGGTGATGAGCAGCTGCTTGCCGATCTCGACGATGTCGATGAGCTTCGTCGGGTCGGAGTCGAGGTCGACCATGTTTCCGGCCTCCTTGGCGGCGGCGGTGCCGCTGTTCATCGCGACGCCGACGTCGGCAGCGGCCAGTGCCGGCGCGTCGTTGGTGCCGTCGCCGGTCATCGCGACGAGCCGGCCGCCCTCCTGCTCGCGCCGGATGTAGGCCATCTTGTCCTCGGGCGTGGCCTCGGCGAGGAAGTCGTCGACCCCTGCCTCCGCGGCGATGGCCTGGGCGGTGAGGGCGTTGTCGCCGGTGATCATCACCGTGCGGATGCCCATCGACCTCAGCTCGGCGAACCGCTCGGCCATGCCCTCCTTGACGACGTCCTTGAGGTGGACGACGCCGAGCACGCTGCCGCAGCCCCCGGCGTCCTTGCGGCCGATGACGAGCGGCGTACCTCCGTCGCGGGCGATCGCGTCGACGGTCTCGCGCACCTCCCGCGGTTGCTCGACGCCGAGCCAGACGCCGATCGCGGAGCCCGCGCCCTTGCGGATCCGGGTGCCGTCGGCGAGGTCGACGCCCGACATCCGGGTCTGGGCGGTGAACTCCACGAAGGTCGCCTCGCTCGGGAGGAGGCGGTCGTCGGCCCCCTGCGTGAGGGCCAGCTCGACGATCGACCTTCCTTCGGGGGTCTGGTCGGCGAGGCTGGAGAGCCGGGCCGCGTCGCGCAGCTCCTCGTCGCCGACCCCGGGCGCCGCGACGAACCGGCTGGCCTGCCGGTTGCCGTACGTGATGGTGCCGGTCTTGTCGAGCAGGAGCGTGCTGACGTCGCCGGCCGCCTCGACTGCGCGGCCCGACATGGCGAGCACGTTCACCCGGACCAGCCGGTCCATCCCGGCGATGCCGATGGCCGACAGCAGGGCGCCGATCGTGGTGGGGATCAGGCAGACGAGCAGGGCGACCAGGACGACGAGGTCCTGCGGCGCGCCGGCGTACGTCGCCATCGGGGCGAGGGTCGCGACGGCGGCGAGGAAGACCAGGGTGAGGCTGGCGAGCAGGATCGACAGGGCGATCTCGTTGGGGGTCTTGCGCCGCGAGGTGCCCTCGACGAGCCCGATCATCTTGTCGAGGAACGTGTCACCCGCCGCGGCGGTGATGCGTACGACGATGCGGTCGGACAGCACACGGGTGCCACCGGTGACCGCGCTGCGGTCGCCACCGGCCTCGCGGATCACCGGCGCGGACTCGCCCGTGATCGCCGACTCGTCGACCGAGGCGATGCCCTCGACCACGTCACCGTCGCCGGGGACCACCTCGCCGGCCTCGATCACGACACGGTCACCGACCTTCAGCTGGGTTGCCGCGACCCGGGTCTCGGTGCCGTCGTCGGCGAGCAGGCGGGCGACGGTGTCGGTGCGGGTGGCCCGCAACGAGGCGGCCTGGGCCTTGCCGCGGCCCTCGGCGACGGCCTCGGCGAGGTTGCCGAAGAGCACCGTCAGCCACAGCCAGACGGCGATCGAGGCGGTGAAGACGCTCGGGTCGGCGACCGCGGCCACCGTCGTCGCGACCGAGCCGAGGAGCACCAGGAACATCACCGGCGAGCGCCACAGGTGACGTGGGTCGAGCTTGCGGACGGCCTCGGGCAGCTGGTGCCCGGCCTGGAGGAAAAGCGTGCTCATGCAAGTGCCTCTGCGATCGGTCCGAGGGCGAGCGCCGGGAAGTAGGTGAGGCCGGTCATCACCACGATGACGCCGACGAGCATCCCGACGAAGAGGGGTGTGTGGGTGGGCAGCGTGCCCGCGGTGACGGGCACCGTGCCCTGCCGGGCCAGCGACCCGGCGAGCAGCAGGACGAGCACGATGGGCAGCAGGCGGCCGAGCAGCATCGCCAGGGCGAGGGTGACCTGGAAGAAGTCCGAGGTCACCGTGATGCCGCCGAAGGCGCTGCCGTTGTTGTTGGCCGCCGAGGTGTAGGCGTAGAGCACCTCGCTGAAGCCGTGGCCGCCCGCGTTGCCCATCGCGTCGGCGGCCTCGCCGCGGCCGATGGCGGCGCCGGTGCCGACGAGGACGAGGGCCGGCGTGGTCAGCGTGTAGAGGGCGACGTAGGTCATCTGCCGCGCGCTGATCTTCTTCCCCAGCAGCTCGGGCGTGCGGCCGACCATGAGGCCGGCGACGAACACGGCCAGGATCGCCATCACCAGGATCCCGTAGATGCCCGCGCCGACGCCGCCCGGCACGATCTCGCCGAGCATCATGTTGACCAGCACCGCGCCGCCGCCGGCCGGGGTCAGCGAGTCGTGGGACGCGTTGACCGCACCCGTCGACGTGCCCGTCGTGGCCACCGCGAAGAGGGCCGAGGCCCACTCGCCGAAGCGGGTCTCCTTGCCCTCCATCGCAGCGCCGGCCGCCTGCGCGGCCGCCGAGTGGGCGCCGACCTCGGCCCAGGTCGTGACGGCCAGCGCCACCGACCAGAGCACGCCCATCACGCTGAGGACCGCCACGCCCTGCCGGCGGTTGCCGAGCATCGTGCCGAGGGTGCGTGTCAGTGCGACCGGGAGCAGGAGGATGAGGAAGACCTCGAAGAAGTTGGTGAGCCCGGTCGGGTTCTCGAAGGGGTGGGCGGAGTTGGCGTTGAAGAAGCCGCCGCCGTTGTTGCCGAGCTCCTTGATCGCCTCCTGGCTGGCCACCGGGCCGCCGGTGAGCACCTGCGGGTGACCCGCGAGCGTGGTCATCGTGGAGTCGGCGAAGCTCTGCACCACCCCGCCGGCGACCAGCAGGACCGCCGCGACGAACGACAGCGGCAGCAGGACCCGGATCGTTCCCCGGGTCAGGTCGACCCAGAAGTTGCCCAGCGTCGCGCTGCGCGAGCGGACGAACCCCCTGATCAGGGCCACGGCGACGGCCATCCCGACCGCCGCGGACAGGAAGTTCTGCACGGCGAGGCCGGCCATCTGGGTGGTGAAGCCGAGCGTCGACTCGCCCGCGTAGGACTGCCAGTTGGTGTTCGTGACGAACGAGACGGCCGCGTTGAACGACATCCAGAACGGCACACCCGGCAACCCCCGGTCCATCGGCAGCGCGGCCTGGCCGAGCTGGACGGCCATCAGTGCCACGACTCCCACGAGGCTGAAACCGACCACGCTGGTGGCGTAGGACCGCGCGCCCTGCTCTGCGTCGGGGTCGACACCGGTGAGTCGGTAGACGGCGCGCTCGACGCGGAGGTGGTGGGTGCTGGTCCACACGCGCGCCATGAAGTCGCCCAGCGGGACGTAGGCCGCGGCGAGGAGCGCGACCAGGGCCGCGATGGTCAGGAGGTCGGAGGCGGTGTCGCTCACTCGAAGCGCTCCGGGAAGATCAGGGCCGCGAGGACGTAGAGCGCGATGAGGACCACCGCGACCACGAGCAGGCTGCTGGAGAGGGACATGCCTCCAACCTCAGCCTGCGCCGGGCTCCCGTGGCCGGTCTTGACGCCGTCTTAGCGGTCCTTGATGCCCACTTGTCGTGCCCGGGCCTACTCGGCGACGGGAGGGCGCGCCGACTTGCGCAGTCGTCGTGCGAGATGCGCGCGGCGCGCCGACGCGCGCGCCCAGACCGTCTGCTGGAAGGCGAGGGTCGCCCAGCCGGCGACGGCCATGCCGGACAGGTTGAGCACGAGCTGCAGGGTGCTGCCCCATATCTCGTGCGCGACCCCGAAGGCGAGCCCGAGTGCGATGTTGCCGGCGGCGGGCACGGTGGTGACGGAGACGAAGACGCCCGAGAGGCCTCCGACCTTGGCGGAGGTGAGGGACAGGACACCCGCTGCTCCGGCAATGACGGCGACGATGAAGGACCACTTGTCGGGGGTGTAGATGAAGGCGGTGCCGGGCCGCGGGCCGGTGACGTCGTCCTCCACCACCCAGCCGAGAGCACGTGTGGCCAGCGCCGCCAGCGCGGTGAGGAGGATCCCGACCAGGAACCCGACAGCCAGCGTCCGGGTCGCTCGAGCCATGAGGTACCCCCTGCGTCGCACCAGCGCGAGGCCCAGTGCGGCGACGGCGATGAACTCGGGCCCGAGGATCATCGCTCCGATGACGAGGATCTGGGAGTCGAGCACGATGGCGATGCTGGCCAGCGACGTGGCGAGGGTCATGAACGAGAGATAGGTCCAGTTGAGCTCGGACTCCTCGTAGGCGCGTTGGGTGACGTCCGCCCAGACCACGGCGTCGGCGCTGCTTCCCGGCGTGCGGCGCTCGGCGTCGAGTCCCGAGCTGGACAGCCACGTGCCCACCGGTTCGATGTGCACGCTCCCGGTGTGCTGCACGCCGAGGTCCCGCAGCCCGTCGATCAGCTCGTTGGCACCCTCGCGGGCCACATCGGCCAGGACCAGGTCGCCGGGGGGCTGGATCGAGGCGTGCGGGACGAGGGCCACTCCGCTGACCGCCGGGGACTGCTCGAGCATCTCGACGACGCGACTGGTGAGGTCGGACGGGGTCGTCATCCGTAGGTGCAGCATGGTCCCAGTCTGAGCCTCCTCGGGCACCGAGGCAGCGAGGATCGGGCGGCGCGCCCTCAGGGGCGGGCGTGCTCGATGGCCTCGTCCTCCTCGGGCGAGAGCTGCTGCTCGCACGACCAGGAGGAGATGGACTTGGCGTAGGTGCGGGCCTCGCTCCGACCGTGGATCGACGTCAGGACGACCCCGTGACCCGCGTCGTCGAGCACGGCCAGGCTCCAGCTGAGGTGCCCCCCGACGTCGCCGAACGCGTCGTAGCGCACGACCGAGAGGTGCCGCAGCGAGTCGGCGCTCTCCGCCTTGAGGGCCGCGACCTCCTGCCGCAGGCCGTGCACGTCCTCCGGGAGCGCGTCGACCCCCTCGCCGCCGGTGCGTGTCGTCGTACGACGGAGGGCGAGCGCGGCGAGCGCGCAGGCGACGGCAGCGAGGACGATGGCGACCACAGCGAGCATGCGCTGACCCTATGTTCGGGGGGCGGTCACGGCCCGTCGGACACGGCCGGAGGTGACACACTCGCCGACGTGACCCGACGCATCGCCTACCAGGGAGAGCCCGGAGCCAACTCCCACCTGGTGTGCCAGCAGGCCTACCCAGACTGGGAGCCGCTGCCGTGCGCGTCGTTCGAGGATGCCTTCGCGGCCGTCGAGAGCGGCGAGGCCGACCTGGCGATGATCCCGATCGACAACTCGATCGCCGGGCGGGTGGCCGACATCCACCACTTCCTGCCGACGTCCGACCTGCACATCGTGGGCGAGCGGTTCCTGCGCATCCAGTTCTCCCTGATGGCGCTGCCGGAGGCGAGCATCGAGTCGCTGCGCACCGTGCACAGCCACGTCCACGCCCTCGGCCAGTGCCGCGGCGTGATCCGCGAGCTCGGCCTGACGCCCGTCGTGGCGGGCGACACCGCGGGGGCCGCCCGCGAGGTCGCGGAGTCCGGCGACCCGACGCAGGCGGCGATCGCCCCGCCGCTGGCCGCCGAGATCTACGGCCTGCAGGTGCTGCGCGAGGAGATCGAGGACGAGGACCACAACACCACCCGCTTCGTGGTGCTGTCCCGCGACTTCGAGCAGGCTCCCGCGGGCAACGGCCCCGTCGTGACGACGTTCATCTTCAACGTGCGCAACCTCCCCGCCGCGCTCTACAAGGCGCTCGGCGGCTTCGCGACCAACGGCGTCAACATGACCAAGCTGGAGAGCTACATGGTCGGCGGGCACTTCACCGCCACCCAGTTCCTCGCCGAGGTCGACGGCCACCCCGACGACCCCGCCGTGCGCAACGCGCTGGAGGAGCTGGCGTTCTTCACCACCGAGGTGAAGGTCCTCGGCGTCTACCCCGCCGACCCCTTCCGGGCCGACTGAGCGGCTGCCTTTGGTGACTGCGACACTCACCCGGTGATCGATCCCCTCGTCGTGGCCCTCGCCTTCGGCGCCATCTTCGTCGTCGAGCTCCCCGACAAGACCTTCATCGCCACCCTGGTGATGTCGACCAAGATGCGGCCGCTCTTCGTCTGGATCGGCGTCGGGCTGGCCTTCCTGGCCCAGACGGCCGTCGCGGTCGGCATCGGCAAGGCCGCCTCGTTCCTGCCCGAGCAGCTGATCCACACGGTCGCCGCGCTGATGTTCGTGATCGGCGCGATCATCCTCTTCCGCGCCGCGCGCACCGCCGACGCCGACGAGGGCGCCCAGGAGGACGAGTTCGCCGCCAAGGCCGACTCCGCCGCCCACGGCTTCAAGGTCGTCGTGACCTCCTTCCTCGTCCTCTTCGCCGCCGAGTGGGGCGACCTGTCGCAGCTGCTGACCATCTCCCTCGTCGCCAAGTACGACGACCCGGTGTCCGTGTTCCTCGGCGCCTGGGGCGCGCTGCTGGCCGTCTCCGGCCTGGCGGTCATCGTCGGCCGGCTGCTGCTCCAGCGGGTCAGGCTCTCGGTCCTGCACTACGTGGGTGCGGCCGTGTGCGTGTTCATGGCAGCCTTGACGGTGTGGGAGATGACGCGCTGAGCGGCCCTCTGGTCGCGGCTGTCCGGGACCGTTTCGTCGCCGTCAACGGCGACCACCCGATGACCGACGAGGACGACGCCTACGTCCGGGAGCACTTCGTCGAGGCCACGCCCGCGGCGATGGAGCAGATGCTGGCCGGTCGCCTCCCGCTGCCGTCGTACGTCCTCTCCGACGGCACGCCGATGGTGCCCGCCGCGTACGGCGAGCTCGCCGAGGTCGCCGGTGGGGTCGACCGGCTGCACGACTGGTTCGCCGCCTTCTGGCCGGACGACCCGGCCACCGCCGAGGACGAGTGGGGCCACTACCTCTCGGGGCGGTACGTCTGCCTCAAGGAGGTCTCGCCGATCCGGATCCGGATGAAGACCACGCGCGTCGCCGAGGCGTCGGCCGCGGTCGAGGTCCTGTGCCGCGACCCGCACGACCCGATCGGGCGCGGCCTGCTCGGCCAGGCCGTCGACGGCGTGCTGGCCGTGCCGGGCCTCGACTCCCTCCTGCTGCCGATGACGACGTACGACCGGCTGCGCTTCGGCGGGCCGACGGTGCGCGAGACCTGGGTCGACGGACCGCGCGCGGAGTTCCTCACGCCCGTCGCACCCGGCTGGCCCTTGCGCACCGAACGGCTGCTGCTGCGCCCGTTCCGGGCCGGCGACGAGGCCGCTCTCACCGAGGCCTGGGCCGACGAGGCTTACACCAGCATGCTGCTCAGCGGCACCATGAACGAAGCCGAGGTCGCGGAGATGGTGCGCCGGCGCACCCAGCCGGGCGACGGGCACTTCGTCGGGCTGGTGGTCGAGCACGGCGGCGAGGTCGTCGGCGACTCGGTCCTCATCCTCCAGGGCACCGGCCTCAGCGAGGGCGAGATCGGGTGGACGATCCTCCCCCAGCACGCCGGTCGCGGCTACGCCACCGAGGCCGCGCGGGCCGTGCTCCGCCTCGGCTTCGAGCACTACGGGCTGCGCCGCATCGTGGCCAACCTCGACGCCCGCAACGACCGCTCCGCCGCCCTCTGCGAGCGCCTCGGGATGCGCCGCGAGGTGCACCGGCTCAGCGACTTCTGGTCCAAGGGCCGGTGGACCGACTCCTACGAGTACGCCCTTCTCCGCGAGGAGTGGCGCGGGCAGTCCTGACCCGCCGCACGTGCGGCGGTTGACCGAGCCCCCGACGCCACACGTGTCCGAGATGTTGCCCCCGGGGCCGCGTCGGGAGGGCAACAACCCGGACACGTGTACGCGCTCCGGGCGGGCTGTGGAGGACGACCGACGCCGAAGCGCCAGGTCGCCGACGCTGGACCCATGGCTTTCGACCCGCAGCAACCGTTCGTCCGCGCCGACGGTCTCGAGCACGGCCTCACCCAGAAGATCATGCGAGGCCCTGGCTACCGCCAGCTCTTCCGCAACGTCCTGGTCTCGGCGGCGACCCCGCCGACCGCACTCCAGCGCGTACGAGGCGCCATGGCGCTGCAGCGCGCCGACGCGTGGGCCAGCCACGTGTCCGCCGCGCGCGTGAAGGGCGTGCCGATCCCAACGATCGCCGACGAGCACGTGAGCGTCGCCCACCAGAAGCTCCGTCGGCACCACGCCGGCATCCGCGCCCATGTCGGAGACCCCAGCGGAGTCGTCGTCGAGCGCGGGATCCGCGTGTCCGGCGACGTGCCCATGTTCATCGAGCTCGGCGGACAGCTGGGACTCGTCGACCTCGTCGTGGTCGGTGACTGGTTGGTGCGCTGGCGTGGCCTGACGCCCGAGCAACTCGTCGATGCCTGCCGCTCCAGCCGCCACCGCGACTCGCGCAAGGCGCTGGCGGCCGCGCGGCTCGTACGCCGCAGCGTCGACTCCCCCATGGAGACGCGTCTGCGCCTGCTGCTCGTGCTGGCCGGACTGCCGGAGCCCGAGGTCAACCTCCTGATCCGCGACGAGCTGGGTGAGGTGGTTCGCCGGTACGACCTCTGCTACCCGCTCGTGCGGGTGGCGGTCGAGTACGACGGCCGCCTGCACGTGGAGGTCGTCGCACGGTGGGAGGACGACCTCGAGCGGCGCGCGGACATGGACGACGACGACTGGCGGCTCTTGGTGGTGACCGGGTCGGGCATCTACAAGGACCCGCTGCGCACGTTGCGTCGGGTGCACCGTGTGCTTCTGGCGCGCGGCATGCCCGGTGTCCCAGCGCTGCTGAGTGACGACTGGCGGCCCCACTTCCCCGGCCACGCCGACGCCGCGTGACGGCGTACACCTCCACACATGTCCGAGAAGTTGCCCCACCGTCGTCGATTCTGGGGCAACTTCGCGGACACGTGTGGCGCCCGGAGCGAGCGCTAGAGTCCCGCCTATGGTCACCACCCCTCACGGAGCCGACAGCGAGGTCGGCCGCCTGGCCACCGTCATGCTCCACCGCCCCGGCAACGAGCTGAAGCGGCTCACGCCCCGCAACAACGACCGCCTGCTCTTCGACGGCATCCCGTGGGTCAGCCGGGCGCAGGAGGAGCACGACGCGTTCGCGGACACGCTGCGCAACCGTGGCGTGGAGGTGCTCTACCTGACCGAGCTGCTCACCGAGACGCTCGAGAGCGAGATGGCCCGCAACCACGCGATCACGAGCGCGCTGTCGGGGCTGCACCTCGGTGACACCATGCGGCGCTACCTCGCGCAGGCACTGCGCGACCTCTCGCCGGCCGAGCTGACCGACGTGCTGACCGCGGGCATCCGCAACGACGAGGTCAAGGGCGGGCACGGGCTGGTCACCAGCCTGCTCGACCCGCACGACTTCCTCATCGACCCGCTGCCCAACCTGCTCTTCACCCGCGACTCCAGCGTGTGGGTGCGCGACCGCGTGGCCGTCACCAGCCTCGCGATGCCGGCGCGCAAGCGCGAAACCCAGCTGACGGAGCTGATCTACACCGAGCACCCGCGCTTCGCCGGCACCCGCAAGATCCACGGCTGGCACAACGAGCACGTGGAGGGCGGCGACGTCCTGCTCCTGGCGCCGGGAGTGATCGCCGTCGGCGTCGGGGAGCGTACGACGCCCGCCGGCGTCGAGCGGCTCGCCCGCCAGGTCTTCCACGCCGACCTCGCCCACACCGTGCTCGCGGTGCCGATCGCCCAGGAGCGGGCGACGATGCACCTCGACACCGTCTGCACGATGGTCGACGTCGACAAGGTCGTGATGTACCCCAACGTCGCCGACAACCTCCGCGCGGTGACGGTGACGCTCGACGACCCGGGCTCGGGCGAGTCCGACCTCACCCTGAGCGTCAGCGACTCCGAGCCCTTCCTCGTCGCCGCGGCCAAGGCGATGCAGATCGACACGCTCCACCAGATCGACACCGGCCTCGACCCGGTCACCGCCGAGCGCGAGCAGTGGGACGACGGCAACAACACCCTGGCCCTCGCGCCGCGGGTGGCGGTCGCCTACGAGCGCAACGACGAGACCAACGACCGGCTCGAGGACGCCGGAATCGAGGTCGTCCGGATCGCCGGCTCCGAGCTGGGGTCGGGTCGTGGCGGCCCGCGCTGCATGAGCTGCCCGATCTCGCGCGAGCCGCTGCACGAGGACTGACCCGGGCCGGGGTGCCCCGCTCGGTGCACACCCGTTGACCGAATCCTCGGCAGAGGCATCACGTTCCCGCCCCTGGGTCGTTGAGGGGGCATGACCGAATCGATCCTGGACGCCCTCGACCCCGCCGACGTCCGGCGGGTGCTCGCGGCGGGTCGCGCGCTGACGCTCCCGCAGGGCTGGTCGCCCATCGCCGAGAAGACCCCCGCCGACAAGGCGTACCTCATCACCGAGGGCGAGGTGTCGGTCCGCAAGGGCGGCGTCGAGATCGCCACCCTCGGCCCCGGGTCCGTCGTGGGCGAGGGCGCGATCGTCAACCGCACGCTCCGCTCGGCCACCGTCGTCGCGCTGACACCGCTCAAGGTCGTCCACTTCACCCGTGACACGATCGAGGACCTCGTCGAGCAGGTCCCGTCCTTCGGCACCGCGCTCCGCGCCGCCGTGGCGGGGCGCCTCGAGGGAGGCTGACCCGGGTGGGCCACGCCGAACCGGACGCCGGGCCCGACACCGTTCGAGCGCTCGGCGCATTCCTGCTGGGCGAGGAGCCGAGCCTGACCCGCGTCGAGGTCGCCGAGCGCGCCGGCGTGCCGCTCGACCTCGC
Organism: Nocardioides cavernae; assembly: GCF_016907475.1. Lineage (NCBI taxonomy): Bacteria > Bacillati > Actinomycetota > Actinomycetes > Propionibacteriales > Nocardioidaceae > Nocardioides > Nocardioides cavernae. Next base: position 532,707 of record NZ_JAFBCA010000001.1, read on the forward strand.
GGTCACGCTCTGGCACCAGCTCGGCTTCCCGCACCGTGCCGACGACGACGTCGCGTTCGTCGAGGGCGACGTGGAGGCGCTGCGCCTGTCGGCCGAGCTGGTCCAGATCGGGATCCTGCCGCCGGAGTCGCAGGCCGCGCTCGTCCGCACCTGGGGTCGCAGCTACGCCCGGCTCGCGGAGTGGCAGACCAGCCTGCTCGCGGGGCTGGCCGCCGACGGCGGCGACCCGGCCGACCCGGCAGCCGGGCTGGCCGGCCTCACCGGTCTCGCCGGCGACGTGCTCCCGCGCGTCGAGGCGCTGCAGAGCTATGTCTGGCGCCGGCACCTCGCCAGCGCGGCGGAGCACCTGCTCGACGACGCCAGCACCCTCACCGCCTCCGAGTCGCAGCTGTCGGTCTGCTTCGTCGACATCGTCGGCTACACCACCCAGAGCCGCAGCCTCGACGGCGCCGCGCTCGTGCAGTGGGTCGACGGCTTCGAGCAGGAGACCACCGCGCTCGTCGTCGACCACGGCGGGCAGGTCATCAAGACGATCGGCGACGAGGTCCTGTTCACCGTCGCCGACCCGGCCGCCGCCGTGGCGGTCGCGCTCGGGCTGGCCGCCCGGGGAGCCGACGAGGACGACCCCTTCCCGGCGGTGCGGGCCGGCATCGCCCACGGGGCCGTCGTACGACGCCTCGGCGACGTGTTCGGCTCGACGGTCAACGCCGCCTCCCGCCTGACCTCGGCCGCCCGACCCGGCAGCGTGCTGGTCGACGCGGGCGTCCACGAAGCGCTGGACAGCAAGGACGGCGAGGATGGCAGCGAGGACGACGGCGAGGCACCGTGGCGGTTCCGGCGCGCCCGCCGCATCTCGGCCAAGGGATTCACCCACCTCGAGGCCTGGCGCGTGAGGCCACGGGTGACGGGCACATGAAGACGTGAAAGCCCGGTCGTTGTTGACGGGGGAAACAACAACGACCGGGCAGAGACGAATCTACTCCGCCCAGAAGGGCGGGCACAACCGTTGAATCCGTTGTGTTCGAGCCGTGGTCAGATGGTGGACCGGGACTTACCGGATCGTGACCTGACGGTTGGCGAGTCCTGCACGCGCCGACCGCTCGGCTGCGCTCAGCTCCCCGCCCTTCAGGGCCTCGTCCAGGTCCGCGGCGAACCTCGCGGCGGGCTCCTCCAGCACCTCGGCGCCCGTGCCGACCGGGAGGTCCCAGACCGGCGCGAGGAGACCGTGCGCGCGGAACATGCCGACGAACCGGGAGTCCTCGGCCACGGAATCCTTGCCGGCCGCGTGCAGGCGGGCGAGCGCGTCGAGCAGCTCGTCCTCGGGGTGGGGCATGACCCAGCGCAGGTGCTCCTTGGTGCCGACGTTGGTCCAGTACGCCGCCTCGACCGACGTCAGCCGGCTGGTGGGCATCACGCCGCCGTTGGCCTGCTCGAGCGCCGCCTCCATGGTCGCGTCGCGCTCGGGGATGTCGTCGATCCAGTACTCGAAGCCGTCGTGCACGGTGATGTCGAGGCTGGAGTCGCTGATCAGGTCCTGGATGCTGGGGCCGTCGCCGGGCGCGGTCATCAGGCCGACGATGCCGGGCTCCTCGGTGGCCAGCGCGGCCTCGAGGACGGCGCCCAGGTCGCGGGCCGGGTTGCCGTAGGAGTGCTGGACCTGCAGGCCGAGCCAGATGTCACCCGACTCGCGCACCATCGCCGGCGCGGCGCCGGGAAGCAGGGTGGTGAGGCGGACGGTCCGGTCGCCCTCCTTCAGCGTGAGCGGGGCCGTGGCAGCCGGGACCAGCTCACGCAGCGCGATGACGTCGCACTCGCTCGGCATGCCCTCGAAGGGACGGGCGACGAAGGTGGGTGCTGCGCCGCCGGCCGCACCGTGGCAGGCCTTGTAGCGCTTGCCCGAGCCGCACGGACAGGGCTGGCGGGGGCCGACCTCGCCGGCGGCGGGTGCGGACTGGGTGCGGTTGCGGGACTTCTTGGCCATGGCCGAACCCTAGTTGTCCGCCCCTCGGGCCGAGGAGGGCGGCCAACAGCGGGTCAGCTCCCCAGCAGCTCCAGCATGTAGCCCGGCCGGTCGCTGATGACCGCGGTGACGCCGAGGTCGAGGCAGAGGTCGAGGTCGTCGGCGGTGTTGACCGTCCACACGTGGATCTCGCGCCCGGCCTTGACCAGGTGCCGACCGAGCCCGGGATGCTCGCGCAGCTCCTTGACCCCGGGGCCGATGATCCAGTCATCGCCGATGACCGGGCGCAGCACGGGCCAGTGGTGCGCCTTCTCGACCAGCATCACGACGTCGAGCTCGGGCGCGAGCCGGCGCACCCGGTTCATGGCGCTGAGGGAGAAGCTCATCACCCGCGCCGGTGACCCGGCCCGGTCCCACCCGAAGTCGCCGAGCACCTCGACCAGGCGCCGCTCGACCAGTCCGCCGTAGCGGGTGGGGTGCTTGGTCTCCACGGCGAGCTCGACGTGGCGGTCGTAGTCGGCCACCATCTCGAGCAGCTTGCGCAGCGTGAGCACCTTGCCGGCGTCCGGGTCGCGGGCGGGGGCGTCGTCGTCGAGCTCGGCCCACGGGTTCTTCCACGAGGCGAAGTCGAGCTCGTCGAGCTCCGCGAGGTTCATCGTCGACACGATCCCGGGCGTGGCCGTCGTACGCCGCAGGTTGCGGTCGTGCATGCACACGAGGTGTCCATCGGCGGTCAGCCGGACGTCGCACTCCAGGGCCTCGGCGCCCTCGTCGAGCGCCTTCACGTAGGCAGCGAGCGTGTGCTCGGCCGTCTCGTGGCTGCTGCCCCGGTGGGCCACGACCTGCGGCCGGTCCACGGCCGTCCGGTCGCGGCGGGCGCGCGGCGTACGTCGCATGGGCTCATGCTGACACGCGCGGGACGCGCGACACGGCACCTCAGGGGACGGAAAACCTAGTGGACGTGGTCGCGCCAGTCGTCCGGCACCCGGTCGACCGGGCCGGGGACGGTCTGCTCGTCGGGCCGGCTCTGCGGATCGGCCAGCCGGGGGCCGGGCACGCCCACGGAGCGGCTGTAGTCCCAGAACCAGTCCTCACCCGGCTCGAAGCTCTGCACCACCGGGTGGCCGGTCGCCTCGTAGTGCGCGGTCGCGTGCTGGGCGGGGCTGGAGTCGCAGCACCCGATGTGCCCGCACTGGGCGCACCGGCGCAGGTGCACCCACCAGCCACCCGCGTTGTCGCACTCCTTGCACCCGGTGCCGGAGGGGCCTGCTTCGGGATCGATGCCTGCCGTCATGGGCCCAGCCTGCCGCGTCACCGGTCGCGGCGGAAGTCCCCCGCGAGGAAGCCGGGGAGCCAGTGCGCCTCCCACGCCGGGATCTCCTGGCGCTCGATCGCCGATCGCGCCGGTGCCTGAGCGACGGTCCGGTAGCGACCGTCCGCCCGCTGGAGGTAGCGGTAGTTCACCAGCTCGCGGCGCAGGTAGGCGAAGTCCTCGTGCACCCCGAGCAGCACCTCGTTGACCTCGGGCTCGGAGTAGTCCCGGCCGGGCTCGAAGCGGCTGAGCACCTCGAGCAGCACCGCCGTGCGCACCTTGCGCTTCGCCGGCACCCGCTCGATGCGCCCGCCGGTGAAGAGCCGCCCGACGAGTCGCTCCTGCTCGGCGCGCGCGGCGTCGTACGCCTCCTGCTCGAGCGCCGCACGCGCGGCGGTGTAGCCCTCGCCGGTCGCGGCCATGCGGGCGCGGACGACCTGCTTGAAGTCACTGTTCCTGGTCATGGGTCGATCACCTTCGACTGCGCTGCGCCCCCAGTACGCCGCTGCAGCGGGCGTCGACGAACCTGACTCATGGATGCCCGAGGATCTGCTCCCCTTCGCCGTGTGCGCGGACTGGGGCCGGCGCGTCGGGCTGGGCGGCGGACGTCGCCCTGTGCCGTGAGTCTCCCAGAGACTCAGCGGCCACGGCAAAGCACTTTCCCCTCGCACCGCCGCGGCCCCACACTGTGGCCATGCCGTCGTCGAGCCAGTGGGCCGCCTTCCTCGTCGCCTCGATCCTCTTCATCCAGGTGCCGGGCCCGAGCCTGCTCTTCACCATCGGCCGCGCGCTGACCGTCGGCCGGCGCGAGGCGCTGCTCTCGGTCGTCGGCAACGCCCTCGGGGTGGTGGCCCAGGTCGTCCTCGTCGCGGTCGGGCTCGGCGCCGTCGTGGCCGCGAGCGCGACGGCGTACACCGCGGTGAAGGTCCTCGGCGCGGCGTACGTCGTGTGGCTCGGCGTGCAGGCCATCCGGCACCGCAGCGACGCGCGGCTCGCGATGGCCACCCAGGCGCCGGCCCGGCGCGGGCACCCCGTGCGGATCGGCTTCACCGTGGGGGCGACCAACCCGAAGACCATCGTGTTCTTCGTGGCCTTCCTCCCGCAGTTCACCGACCCGAGCGGCCCGGTGGCGCTGCAGACGATGCTGCTCGGCCTCGTCTTCGGCGTCATGGCCGCCGTGTCCGACAGCACGTGGGCGATCGCCGCGGGGACGGCACGCACCTGGTTCGCGCGCCGTCCCACCCGGCTCGACACCCTCAGCGCCACCGGCGGCACGATGATGATCGGCCTCGGCGCGACCATGCTCGCCGTCGAGTAGCGGTCTGGTACCCCGGCCAAGCGGGCGAGGCTCGCGACGACCTGCCGGGAGCGCGGCGACCTGCTGGCTGTCGCGACGAGGTCAGCCCACGGTCGCCAGCTCGCGCGCCTTCTGCCGGCGGCTGGCGACCAGGCTCGTGGTGATCGTGACGGCCAGGATGCCGACGATCACGAACAGCGAGGCGAGGGTCGGCACGTCGGGGATCGACGGCCACACCAGGTGCGCCCAGTGCAGCACCAGCTTGAACCCGATGAAGCCCAGGATCGCGGCCAGGCCGTAGCTCAGGTGCACCAGCGCGCTCAGCGCGCCCTCGAGCACGAAGTAGAGCGCACGGAGGCCGAGCAGGGCGAACGCGTTGGTGACGAAGACGAGGTAGGGGTCGCCGGTGATGCCGTAGACCGCCGGCACCGAGTCGACGGCGAAGACGATGTCGGTGGCGAACACGGCGGCGGTCACCAGCGCGAAGGGCGTCAGCATCCGCACGCCCTTCCGGACCACGGTGAGCTTCGCGCCGTCGTACTCGTCGCTGACCGGCATGAAGCGGCGCAGCAGCTTCACGATGCGCATCTCGGCCACGTCGACGTCGTGCTCCTGGCCGCGGATCGCGTCACGCAGCAGCTTGACGCCGGTGAGCAGCAGGATCGCGCCGAAGATCAGGAACACCCAGTCGAAGCGGGACAGGGCGGCGGCGCCGAGGGCGATGAAGATGCCGCGCAGCAGGAGCGCGCCGATGATGCCGTACAGCAGGACGCGCTGCTTGAGCACCTCGGGCACCGCGAAGGCGGCGAGGAGCAGCATGAAGACGAACAGGTTGTCGACGCTCAACGTCTTCTCGACGAGGTAGCCGGTGTAGTACTCCAGCCCACGGTCGCCGCCGTGGACGTTCCAGACGTAGAGGCCGAAGGCCAGCGGCAGCGCGACGTAGAACGCCGACCAGCCGACGGCCTCCTTCATCGAGACCTCGTGCGGACGGCGGGTGGCGATGAAGTCGACGACGAGCAGGGCGAGCACCACTCCGATGGTGATGAACCACAGGGTGGGGGACGCGATGGACGACATGGATCTCCTCAGGTGTCAGTTCCTGAGGTCTCTCCCGCCGGCTCCGCGTGCTGGGTGCCGGTCCCCGCCGGGGCGCCTGCTGAGGCGCCGTAGTGACCGACGGAGGTTGGTGGGGTACTCCCCTCGCGCCAGAGTTTAGTTGAACAGGCAAGCGGAGCCCGCGTCGGCGTCGGCACCCGTAGGGTCCCGGCATGGAGACAGTCGAGTACGACGTCGTGGTCATCGGTGCCGGCCCCGCCGGGGAGAACGCGGCGCAGTACGCCGTGGAGGGCACCGGCATGACGGCGGTCCTGATCGAGCGTGAGCTGCTCGGCGGCGAGTGCAGCTACTGGGCCTGCATCCCCAGCAAGGCGCTGCTGCGCCCGATCGCGGTGGCCGACGTGACGGCCGACCTGCCGGGTGTCTCGACGGCACACGTCGCCCCCAAGGCGCTGCTCGAGCGCCGGGACACGTGGGTCTCGAACTACGACGACTCCGGCCAGGCCGACTGGGCGAAGGGTGCGGGCCTCGCGGTCCTGCGCGGCGACGCCCGGATCGCCGGCGAGCGGACGGTGCGGGTCTCGTCGGCCGACGGCGACGTCGTCGTCCGGGCGCGGCGGGCCGTGGTGATCGCCACCGGCAGCGCGGCGCACGTCCCCGAGGTGTACGCCGACGCGCTGCCGTGGGACTCGCGCGACGCCACCGGCGTGGTGGACGTGCCCGAACGCCTGGTCGTCGTCGGCGGAGGCGTGGTGGCGTGCGAGGCGGCGACCTGGATGGCCGCGCTCGGGTCGTCGGTGACCCTGGTCGTCCGCGGCCACCGGCTGCTGAGCCGCACCGAGCCCTTCGCCGGCGAGGCCGTGCTCGCCGGGCTGCGCGAGCGCGGCGTGACCGTGCTGCTCGGCACCTCCGTCGAGGCCGTGCGCCGTTCGGACCCCGAGGCCACCGGCACCGGGCGCGTCCACGGCGGGCCCGTCACGCTGACCACCACCCACGGCGAGCTGGAGGCCGACGAGGTGCTGCTCGCCATCGGCCGGAGCCCGCGGCTCGACGACCTCGGCCTGTCGTCGGTGGACCTGACGGCCGACCACGTCACCGGCGGCCGGCTGCCTGAGTGGCTGTACGCCGTCGGCGACGCCACCGGCGGCCCGCCCCTCACCCACTGGGGCAAGCACCAGGCCCGGGTGGTCGGGGCCCGGATCGCGGCCCGCGCCGCGGGCGAGGTCGCGTGGGAGCCCGACCGCGAGGCGCCGGTGCCCCAGGTCGTCTTCGCCGAGCCCGAGGTCGCCAGCGTCGGGCTCACCGAGGCCCAGGCCCGCGACGAGGGTCACGAGGTGGTGGTGACCCGGGTCCCGACCGCCTCGGCCGCCGGCACCAGCCTGCTGCGCGACCACGTCGCCGGCGAGTCCCAGCTGGTCGTCGACGCCCACACCCGCCTGCTGCTCGGTGCCACCTTCGTCGGCACCGGGGCCGGCGAGATGCTCCACGCGGCGACCGTGGCGATCACGGGCGGCGTGCCGGTGCACGTGCTGCGCCACGCCGTGCCGTCGTACCCCACCGCCTCGGAGCTCTGGCTCCGCCTCCTCGAGGAGCTGCCGCCGTCCTTCCGGACTCCCCCGGGCGTGTGATCGCTCAGCCGCGCTCGCGGAGGTAGCGCCCGAAGTGCGGGACGGTGAAGGCGATCCGGCCCCGCTCACCGGAGTAGACGAGACCCTTCTTGAGCAGCGAGTCGCGGGCCGGGGAGAGCGACTGGGGCTTCTTGCCGAGGGACGCGGCGACGTCGGAGCTGGGGACGGAGTCCTCGTCGCCGCCGGCACCGGCCTGGGTCAGCGCGACGTCGGCCATCGCCATCAGGTAGTCCCGCTCCCCCGGCGTCGCACGCTCGTAGCGTGAGCCGAAGAAGCCGACGGCGAGCTCGGACTCGGCCTCGGGCGCGGCGACGGCGACGTCGGCGGCGGTGATCGGCGAGCGTGGCGCGAGGTCCCACACGGCCTTGCCGTAGGCCTGGATGAAGTAGGGGTAGCCGCCGGTGGCGTCGTACATCGCGGCGAGCGCGTCCGGGTCGTAGGCCGCGTCCTCGTCCGCGGCGGGCGCCTCCAGCGCGCGGTCGGCGGCCTCGCGGGAGAGCCGGTCGATGCGCTGGTAGCGGAAGAGCCGCTCGCTGTAGGACTTGCTCGCGCTCAGCACGGCGGGCAGGTGCGGGAGGCCGGCACCGACGACGATGACGGGCAGGCCCGACTGGCTGAGCTCGTGGCAGGCGGCGCACAGCGCGGACACGTCGTCCGGACCGAGGTCCTGCATCTCGTCGATGAAGATGCCGATGCCCTTGCCGACGTCGGCGGCGAGTCCGCCGAGGTCGGTGAAGAGCTCGACGAGGTCGATCTCGATGTCGCCGGAGTCGGCGCGACCGCGGACGGCGGCGGCGTCGATGCCGGGGCTCCACTGGTCCTTGAGCTTGGCCCCTGCGCCGGAGTCGCGGTGCGCGAACGACTTGATGACGCCGAGGACGTGGTCGACCGAGTCCTCGTCGCGGTGCCCGAGCTCGCGCACCGCCTGGTGCAGCGCGCTGCTCAGCGGACGACGGAGTCCCTGGCCGGGTCGGGCCTCGAGCTTGCCGGTGCCCCAGCCCTTGCGCACGGCTGCGCCCCGCAGCGCGTTGAGCAGGACGGTCTTGCCGACGCCGCGCAGCCCGGTGAGCACGAGGCTGCGCTCGGGACGGCCGTTGGCGACCCGCTCCAGGACGACGCCGAAGGCCGCGAGCTGCTCGTCGCGGCCGGCGAGCTCGGGCGGGCGCTGCCCGGCGCCGGGGGCATAGGGGTTCCGGATCGGGTCCACGATCAAACCCTATTCAGCAATCTAGGCCGCGCCCTAGATTGCCGGATAGTCGGCGAGTCAGCCGGCTTCGCTCGGACGGTCGAGCCGCTCGACGCGCTCGCGGGCGGCGTCGTACGCGTCGTCGAGCCCGCGCCGCAGCAGCGCGATGAGGTCGGGCACCTCGTCGGCACCGAGCCGGAAGGTGCCGGCGCAGACGTTGTCGCGCCACAACGACAGCACGACCAGCTGCTGCTCCTGGTGCCACGTCACACGCAGCGACCGGTCCTCACCGCGGGGGTCGAGGAAGACCGCTCCGGTGCGAGGAAGCTGCTGACGGGCCATGTCCCATTGTGACCCGCCCCACAAGTTCCTGCCTAGACTCAGATCCGTGCCCGAGCTGCCCGAGGTCGAAGCCCTCGCCCAGGACCTGCGCGGTCGCCTGGTGGGTCGGGCGATCAGCCGCATCGACCTGGCCGCGTTCAGCGCGCTCAAGACCTTCGACCCGCCGCTGCACGCCCTCCACGGGACACTCGTCGACGATGTCACCCGCCACGGGAAGTTCCTCGACATCGACGCGAGCGGGGTGCACCTCGTCATCCACCTCGCCCGGGCCGGGTGGATCAGGTGGCGCGACGAGGTGCCGGCGCTGCCGGCCAAGCCCAGCTCCAAGAACCCCCTCGCCGCCCGTATCGTCATCGACGACCCCGACCTCGAGACCCGACCCGGCCTCGACGTCACCGAGGCCGGCACCCGCAAGGGCCTCGCGATCTACGTCGTCCGCGACCCGCAGGAGGTCGAGGGCATCGCCCGGCTCGGCCCCGACCCGCTCTCCGACGACTTCACGCGCGAGGTGCTCCAGCAGATCCTCGAGCGCGAGGGGCGCAAGCAGATCAAGGGCGTGCTGCGGATGCAGTCGATCGTCGCCGGCATCGGCAACGCGTACTCCGACGAGATCCTCCACGCCGCGCGGATGTCGCCGTTCAAGCCCGCCAACAGCCTCGACGAGGCCGACCTGCAGACGCTGTACGACGCCGTGCGCACGACGCTGGGCGACGCGGTCCAGCGCTCGAGCGGGCTCGCCGCCAGCGAGCTGAAGGGCGAGAAGAAGAGCAACCTCGCCGTCCACGGGCGCACCGGCCAGAAGTGCCCGGTGTGCGGCGACGTGGTGCGCGAGGTGTCGTTCGCCGACTCCAGCCTGCAGTACTGCGCGACCTGCCAGACGGGCGGGAAGCCGCTGGCCGACCGGCGCATGTCCAGGCTGCTGAAGTAGCCCGGACAACGGCGGAGGCGCCGGCTGGGCTCACCCCCGTGACAGCCCGGCCAGCGCCTCGTCCGTCAAGTCTACCCTGACAATGCCTCTGGTTTCACGCAGTGGCGCCCTTGTCTGGCGACCGGCGGGAAAATCGCTCCCACGCCGCCTGGCGCGAGACGCCGAGCGCGCGGCCGATCTCGGCCCACGAGATGTTGCGGCTGCGGAGCAGGTCGACCCACTCGTGCGCGAACGCGGTGTTCTGCTCGGCCGAGGCGAGGATCTGCGGCAGCGTCGCCAGCAGCTCGGCGTCGTCCATCCGCTCCCACGGGAAGGAACCACGGGCCTCGGCGTAGGTGGCCTCGTCGTGGAGGATGCCGTGGAAGTCGTCCACGCACCGCTCGCACACCTGGGCGCCCAGGCCGCCGATCAGGCGCAGGTCGGTGCCCGGTCCTCCGGGTTCGCCACAGAAGGAGCAGATCCTGCCCTCGCGCGTGATCGCCATGGCGCGTCCTCCCTCTGCAGCACCGCCCGCCATCGTACGACGCCGACGGGCGCCGCGACGAGGAGGCGCGACGAGGCTCAGTTGGTCGACTCGGGGATCTCCGGCAGCTCCGGCATCTCCATGTCGTCCATCGGGCTGCCGCAGGTGTCGGTGAGGTAGGTGCCGAAGGCCTCGGCCTGCTTCTTCTCCTCCGCCGAGGCGTCGGCGCCGCCCATCTCGAGGTCCTGGAGGTTGTCCATCGAGAAGTCCGAGGCGTCGATCTCCTTGGCCTGGTCGACGACCGACTCGAAGCCCTTGCGAGCGTCGTCGGAGATGTCCTCGGGCGTGCCGACCTCCTCCATCCGCGACCCCCAGTCCTTGACCGCCTGGGCCATGTCCTTGTCGCTGGGCAGCTCGGCGGTGCTCAGGTCCTCGGGCATCAGGTCGGACATCAGGCTGTTGGCCGCCTCGCAGAAGCCGTCCTTGCTCGCGTCGCTCGGGGCACCGCCGCTTCCTCCGCAGGCCGAGGTGACGGTGCCGACCAGGAGCACGGCGCTGGTCAGGGTCAGGCGAGCACGGATGGTCATGGGATCCCCCTCTGGTGGGACGCGTCCCCCGTCGGGATCACGTCGCGATCGCGCCTACCCTCCCGTGACCAGTCACTGATCGTCCACCCGGAAGGGATCCGGCAGCGGAACGTCGAGGCTCCGCCTGAGCGACTCGAGGTAGTCCGCGCGCGGACGTCGTACGACGCCCAGCGACTCGAGGTGGGGGGTCTGCCACTGCACGTCCAGCAGCCTCCGGTCGGCGTACCGGTCGTGCAGCAGGTCGACGAGCGCCAGCAGCGCGACCTTCGAGGCGTCCCGCTCGCGGTGGAACATCGACTCCCCCGCGAAGAGCCCGCCGACGCTGACCCCGTAGAGCCCGCCCGCGAGCCGGTCGTCGCGCCAGGCCTCGACGGAGTGGGCCCACCCGAGGCGGTGCAGGCGGCCGTAGGCGTGCCGGAACTCCGGCGTGATCCAGCCGTCGGCCCGGTCCGGGCTGCCGCACGCGGCGACGACCTCGTCGAAGACGGTGTCGATGCGGATCTCGTACTCGCGCGAAGAGCGGCGCAGCGACCGGGACACGCGCAGCCCGTCGAGCGGCAGCACGCCCCGCTCCACGGGGGAGAACCAGCCGAGGTGCTCCTCGCCGTCGAGGGTCACCGGCATCGGGAAGAGGCCCAGCCCATAGGCCGTGACCAGCGTGCCCGGCTCCAGGTCGGCGCCCAGCGCGACGAGGTCGTCGTCGGGGTCCCACGACGAGCACGCCGGGAAGGCCCAGGGCGTCGGAGCGGGGGCGATGGGCACCCTTCGCACGCTAGCGAACAACCCAACCGTCCGGGGACCACGTCTCCTGTCCGGCGCCGGCTCGGAGCGACGGGCGGGGGATCTCGCGCGGGCGGCCGTACGATCGGTGGCATGGGCCTGAAGGAGACCGTCGAGCGGCAGCTCACCCCCCGGATCACCGAGATCGCACCCACCCTGACCGGGGGCTTCGTGCGCGAGGCGCTCAACCGTGCGATCGACGGCGTCGGCCCGCTCGCCCCGGCCGCGCAGGCGGCCGACAAGCAGCTGCGCGAGCAGCGCGGCAACGTGGAGCGCGCGATCCACGAGGTGATCGAGAACAACGTCCGGATCGCCGGCGCACAGGGCTTCGCCACCAACGTCGGCGGCATGATCACCATGGCGGTGACCATCCCCGCCAACGTCACCGGGCTCGCCATCATCCAGTGCCGGATGGTCGCCGGCATCGCCCACCTCCGCGGTCACGACCTCGCCGACCCGCGGGTCCGCAACGCCATCCTCTCCCTCCTGCTGGGCGAGGAGCAGGTCCACGAGCTGGTCAAGAAGCGCAAGCTGCCCAGCACGCCCATGGCGATCGCCACGGCCCCGGTCCACGACCCGACCATCGACCGCGTCATCTCGGCCGTCGTCGCGACCGACATCGTCGCGCGGGTCGCCGGCAAGCGGCTGGCGACCACTCTCGGCCGGAAGATCCCCGTGGTCGGCGGCGTGGTCGGCATGGGTGCCGATGGCTACGCGACCTGGCGCGTCGGTCGCTACGCCGACCGCGAGATGCTGCCGCGTCGGCGGTAGCCCTGCCGTCGACGCGTCACGTCGGCGGGTGACCGCTCCATCGGAGGGTCAGTCCTTGCGCCCGCGCAGCCGCCTGTAGGCGTCGAGCGAGCCCCTGCCGGCGGGGCTGTTCTCGAGGGTGGTGACCACCTTGCGCCGGGCGCGGTAGGCCGGGGTCGCGCGCGCCCGGTCGAGCTCCTCGCGGGCCTCGCGCACCTCACCGTGGAGCCGCTCCTCCACCGCCCGCAGCCGCGCGGCCTCCACGAGCAGCGCGCTGATCGCGTCGAGGGCGGGCGGCAGCAGCTCGTCCGCCGTCGCGGAGTCCGGGTCGGCGAAGGTGCCGGCGTCGGGGCCGAGCAGGTCGTCGAGCGAGCCGGCGACGTCGTACCCGCGCTCGGCGAGCACCTCGATCCAGCGCTCCGACAGCTCGCGTGCCCAGGCGTGGTCCTCGGGCGCGAGGCCGAGCCGCGCCGACGCCACGCTGCGTGACAGCGTCTGGTGGGCCAGCGTCTCGCGCACCAGGGGTCGGTAGTCGGGGGGCGCGATGATCGAGGTCACCCGCTCGTTGATGGTGCGCAGGAGCGAGGTCTCCGGGACGCCGAGGGACGGGTTCTCGCGCTCGGCGGTCAGGTCGAGGGGCAGCCCGTCGAGGCCGAAGGTCCCGGAGAACCGGCGCCACAGCTCGCCGCGGTCCGCGCCCGGCGGGGGCAGCGTCACCAGGTGCACGCGCTCGGGCGGCAGCGAGGAGCCCCACCGCTCGAGGATGTCGGGGATCTCCTGCACCGCCCAGAACCACGAGCCGATGCGGGAGTCGCGGGCCGGGTCGCGGATGGTGCGGAGGAACTTGGCGTACGTGATGTGGCTGCGGTGCTTGACGTTCTCCTGCCACTCCGCGGGGATCTGGCGCACCAGGTCGCGGACCGACAGCACGAGGTGCACCTCGGCGTCACCGAGGGAGGCGAGCGCGCGCTCGACCTGCGTCGGCGTGGCCCGCGCGAAGATCTCGTGGCTCACGATCGCGGTGCCGTGCCACTCCCGGACCTCGGCGGCGAGCCGGTCCCAGGCGCCGACGGCCTCGGTCTCGATGCCGCCCCACGGCAGCGTCATCAGGTCGAGCGCGGCGAGGAAATGGGCGTCGAACCGGTCGGCGGGGTAGAGGATGTCGTGCTCGCGCAGCACCGGCTGGTTGCGGAAGAGGACGTCCTGGAGGTAGGACGTGCCCGTCTTCGGGCAGCCCACGTGCAGCAGCACTCGCCTGCTCACCGCTCCACCCTCCTCTCCGTGCTCCTCTCCCGGCCCGTGCGCCAGGCCGGGTCGACGATCATCCGGATCGCCAGGTCGAGCACCTGCTGGCCGTCCACCCCCGCCTGCCCGGCCGGCCGGGACGGGCCGGGCCGGGCCGCCGCGGCGCGCGGCGCGAGGTCGGCGAGGTCGCCGACGACAGGGTAGCCAGCGCGGGTCAGTCGCCGCGCCATGCGGGCCGCGGACGACGCGACCCACTCGTGCTCGGCTGCGGGTACGACGGCGGGCGGGACGCCGCTGTCGGGCATCCGGGTCTGCAGCGTCCGCATCAGCGCGGGCCGCTCGGCCACGGGGACCCGGATGCCGACGACGGCCGAGATCCGTCGGGCCAGCTCGGCCTGGTCGGCGCCGGGCACCTGCACCGACGGGAGCCGGCGGACGCCGAGGTGCTCGGGCAGGCGGTCGAGGTCGGTGACGATCCGGACGAACGGCCGGCGCCCTCCCCAGCGGCGTACGGAGTCGTCGAGGTCCACGCGGGCCGGCAGCTGGTCGCGCTCGCGCCAGAAGCGCAGCCAGTCGCCCCACGGCCTGCTGCCGTGCTCGAAGCAGCGCTGCGTCCAGGTGTGGGCGAGCAGGTCGTCGAGCGGGCCACCGACCGCCACGACGAAGGGCCGCGGGCCGCCCTCGGGACGGCCGCGGCCGAGCAGGTGCTCGCGGACGGCGGTGGCGACGACGGGGTCGCCGACGAGCCGGAAGCGTCGCCGCCACGGCCTCGGCATCCCCCGGCGGACCGGGTCGGGTCCGAGCGCGACGAGGTCGTCGGCGAGCAGCGTGCTCGCCACCCGGAGCAGCTCGTGGGCGTCGACCGAGGCGGGGTCGACGGGCCGCGCCCCGAAACCGGCGGCCGCGGCGCCGACCAGCGGCAGGTCGGCCTTGCCGCGACCGGCGGCGGGCGCGGCGAGCACCCGGTCCGCGAGTCGAGTGCGCTCGCGGTCGTGGTCGCCGCGGGGCCGCGCACTCGACTCGCGGGCCAGGTTGATCCGGCGCAGGAGCTCGAGCTGCTGGGCCCCGGGCAGCGCGCGACCGGTCGGATCGTTGCCGGCAGCGGGGTCGGTCCACTCCAGCCACGGCGTCGTACCGCCCGCCCGGAGGTGGGCGACCCAGCCGTGCACCGATGCCGCCGGTCGGGGGGCGGTCACCGGTCCCGCAGCCGACGCGCGGTGCCGCGGAGCCGGCCGGCGACCGTGTCGGTCGAGGCCCGGCTGGCGGCCTCCTGCGTCATCTCGCACAACGCGTCGAGGGCGGCACCGAGCTCGAGCTTGGCGCGCACCCGGTCCGGGTCCTTCCACTTCTCGTCGTCGGCGGGCCGGCGCGGGCGGAGGTCGTCGACGTCACCGACCACGTCGACGCCGCTGCGCTTGATCCAGTCGATCCACACCTCGCCCTCCTGCTCGGCGAAGTCGAACCGGTGGGACGGGAGCCGGACGGGTACGGCGTCGCGGGCGACCAGCACCTCCTGGGCGAGCAGCTCGCGGATCAGGGCGTCGTACACCGGGTCGCGCCACACCCCCAGCTCGAGGCGCCGGTTGAGCTTGCGCAGCAGCGAGGTCTCGGCGATCCCCAGCGACCGGTTGTCGCGCTCGGAGTCGAGCGGCGCCCACGCCGGGTCGATCCGGAACGCGCGGCAGAAGCGCAGCCACAGCTCGTCGCCGTTGGGCCCCCGGTCGTGCGGCACGGTGACCACGTGGATCCGCTCGGGCGGGAGCTTCGCGCCCCAGGCGCCCAGCACGGCAGGCAGGTCGAACGCGCGCCGGAAGAAGAACGACGTGCCGGACTCGTAGCGGTCGAGGAAGCGACGGAAGGGCCACTTGCGGCCCTGCTTGATCGACTCCTGCCACGCCGCGGGCAGCTGGCGGCCGAGGTCGCGCGCGGAGTAGACGATGTGCACCTCGTTGCCGGCGAGGTCGTTGAGCGCCTTGGCGATCTTGTCGGGCTGGGCGCCGGCGAGGATCTCGTGGCTGATCACCACGTTGTCCTGCGCGCGGTCGACCCTCCGGACCATCGCGTCCCAGGCACCCTTGGCGTGCCCGGGCCGGCCGCCCCAGTCCTGGTCGAGCAGGTCGAGCGCGGCCCGGAAGTGGAACATGTCCGAGCGTCCCGAGCGTGTCGCCGGGACGGTGACCCCGTGGCGGCCCAGCGCGGCGGTGTTGAGCCGCAACCGGTCCTGCATGTAGGTGGTGCCGGTCTTCGGGGCGCCGATGTGCAGGTGGACGACGCGGCTCATGCCGCTGATTGTGCCCGAGTCGGGGTGGTCCAGTGGCAACTGGCTTCCCACGACCACCCGGGGCGACCGTTCGTCACTGGACTACCCGGGGGTCCCGAGGGCGCGTACGACGGCGCTGGGGCTCGGGCGGCCGAGCTGGGCGGCCATCCACGTGCTGGTGGCCACCATGGCGTCGAGGTCGACCCCGTGCTCGATCCCGAGACCGGTCAGCATCCACACCAGGTCCTCGGTGGCGAGGTTGCCGGTGGCCGACTTCGCGTAGGGGCAGCCGCCGAGGCCGCCGGCGCTGGCGTCGAAGGTGGTGATGCCCACCTGCAGCGCCGAGAAGGTGTTGGCGAGCGCCTGGCCATAGGTGTCGTGGAAGTGCATGGCGAGCCGGTCGGTGCCGACACCCGCGTCGGCGAACGCAGCGACGAGGGCCTTCACGTGGCCCGCGGTCGCGACGCCGATGGTGTCGCCGAGGCTGAGCTGGCTCGCACCGAGGTCGAGCAGCCGCGTGCCGGCGGTGACGACCTGCTCGATCGGGACGGCGCCCTCCCAGGGGTCGCCGAAGCACATCGACACGTAGGCCCGCACGTCGAGTCCGGCATCCCGGGCCCGGGCCACGGTCGGCGCGAACATCGTGAACTGCTCGTCGAAGGTGCGGTTGAGGTTCTTGCCGGCGAAGGTCTCCGTCGCGCTGCCGAAGATCGCCACGTGCCGCAGGCCCAGCTCGAGGGCCCGGTCGAGGCCGCGCTCGTTGGGCACCAGCACCGGGAGGTCGCGGCCCTCGTCGCCGAGCTCGGTCATCAGCTCCCCGGCGTCGGCGAGCTGCGGCACCCAGCGCGGGTGCACGAAGCTGGTCGCCTCGACGATCGGGAGGCCCGCCGCCACGAGACGTCGTACGAACTCGGCCTTGACCGCCACCGGGACGATCGCCTGCTCGTTCTGCAGGCCGTCGCGCGGACCGACCTCGTAGATCGTCACCCGCTCGGGAAGGCCGTCGGCGCGGACGGTCATGGGCAGGTCGTTCATGCCGACTCCTCCACCGTGAACAGCACCGCGCCGAGCTTGACGAGGTCGCCGGTGGCCGCGCCGACGGTGGTGACCGTGCCGGCGAAGGGCGCCTTGAGCGCGAGCTCCATCTTCATCGCCTCCATCACCCCCAGCGTCTCACCCTCGGCCACGGCCTGGCCCTCGGCGACGTTGACCGCGAGGACCGTGCCGGGCATCGGCGCGAGCAGCGTGCCGTCGCCGGCCTCCGGCCCGTGGTCGGCGAAGGGGTCGTGGCGGTCGAACACGAAGCGCTGGCCCCGGTGGATGACCTCGACCGACGCCGACGTGTCGCGCACCGTGGCGCTCTGACCCTGCCCGTCGATGTCGGCATGGACCCAGGTGATCGGTCCGGCCACGGAGTGGTTGACCGACACCGACGACACCGCGTCTGTCACCGTCACGGGCCCGCCGAGGTCGACGACCACGGGCGCCGGGTCGGCCGCCGACCGCCAGCCGTCGTGTCGCCACGGGTCGGCCGACGCGGCCCGACGGGGCGCGAGGGTGTGAGCGCCCAGCAGGCGGGCGATCTCCCCGTCCGGTGCAGGCACCTCGTGGTGGTCCAGCCACGCCGTGTCGATCGTGGCGTCGCGGAACTCGTCGCTGCCGGCGAGCGCCACCAGGAAGCCGGTGTTGGTCGTGAGGCCGAGGACCGCGACTCCCTCCAGGCCCTCGACGAGCCGGCGTCGTGCGTCCTCCCGGTCGGCGCCCCAGGCGATCACCTTGCCGAGCATCGGGTCGAACGAGGTGGAGACCACCTGTCCGGACTCCAGGGCGTGGTCCACCCGCAGCCGGCCGATGACGGCACCCGTGTCGTAGTCGTGCGACGCCTCGACTCCATCCGCGTACATCTCGCCCGGCCAGGTCACGTCCGAGGCGGTTCCGGCCTGCGGCAGGAAGCCGTTGAAGGAGTCCTCGGCGTAGACCCGGGCCTCGATCGCATGGCCGTCGAGGGTGATGTCGTCCTGGTCGATGCCGAGCGGCTCACCGGTGGCGACGCGGAGCTGGAGCTCGACGAGGTCGACACGCTCGTGGCGGACCCGGACGACCTCCTCGGTGACGGGGTGCTCGACCTGGAGGCGGGTGTTCATCTCGAGGAAGTAGAAGTCGCCGGTCGCGTTGTCGAGCAGGAACTCCACGGTGCCGGCGTTGGTGTAGCCGACCGACCTGGCCAGGTCGACACCCGCGGTCGTGATGGCCCTCTGCTGCTCGGCCGAGAGGGTCGGCGCGGGCGCCTCCTCGAGCACCTTCTGGTGGCGCCGCTGCGTCGAGCAGTCGCGCTCGAAGAAGTGCAGTACCGCGCCGTGGGTGTCGCCCATGACCTGCACCTCGATGTGGCGCCCCGACTCGACGTACTTCTCGATGAGCAGGGTGTCGTCGCCGAAGGCGCTCGCCGCCTCACGCGCTGCTGCCGCCTTCGCCTCCGGCAGGTCCGCTGCGCTGCGCACCACACGCATGCCCTTGCCACCGCCACCCGCGGCGGCCTTGACCAGCACCGGGTAGGCGAAGGTGTCGGGGTCCTCGTCGAGTCCGTACGACGGCACGACGGGAACCCCGGCCGCGACCGCGAGCTCCCGGGCAGCGTCCTTGCGGCCCATCGCGTCCATCACGTCGGCGCTCGGCCCGACCAGGACGATGCCGGCGTCCGCGAGCGCGCGGGCGAACGGCGACCGCTCGGACAGGAAGCCGTAGCCCGGGTGCACATGGCCTGCGCCCGCCTCGCGGGCCGCGGCGACCACGGCGTCGATGTCCAGGTAGGACTCGACCCGGAGCGCCCGGTCGGCCGCCCGGACGTGCGGCGCGTCCGCGTCGAGGTCGGTGTGGATCGCGACCGTCTGCCAGCCCAGGCGCTTCGCCGTACGCATGACGCGGATCGCGATCTCGCCGCGGTTGGCGATCAGGAGTGTCTTCATCAGTTCATTCCCATCAGGGGTTTCGACGCGCCCGTTGCGCCCTCGTGCCTCGGTCGCAGGGCTTGCTCGACCTGGTCGCGCCCACGCGACGCGCTCGTTCCTCGCTCGTCACTGCGCGCCTCACATCCTGAAGACGCCGTAGGAGGGCTCGGGCACTGGCACCGTGGAGGTCACCGAGAGCGCCATGCCGAGGATGCGGCGGGTGTCGGCGGGGTCGATCACACCGTCGTCCCAGAGCCGCGCGGTCGAGTAGTAGGGCGAGCCCTGGGACTCGTACTGGTCGCGGATGGGCGCCTTGAAGGCCTCCTCGTCCTCGGCCGACCACTCCTGGCCGGACTTCTCGAGGCCGTCGCGGCGCACGGTGGCGAGCACGCCGGCGGCCTGCTCGCCGCCCATCACCGAGATCCGCGCGTTGGGCCACATCCAGAGGAACCGCGGGTCGTAGGCGCGGCCGTTCATGCCGTAGTTGCCTGCGCCGAACGAGCCGCCGATGACCACGGTGAACTTCGGCACGACGCTGCACGCGACCGCGGTGACGAGCTTCGCGCCGTCGCGGGCGATGCCCTTGTTCTCGTACTCGCGACCGACCATGAAGCCGGTGATGTTCTGCAGGAACACCAGCGGGATCCTGCGCTGGTTGCACAGCTCGACGAAGTGCGCGCCCTTGAGGGCCGACTCGCTGAACAGGATGCCGTTGTTGGCCACGATCCCGACCTCGTGGCCGTGGATGCGGGCGAAACCGCACACCAGCGTGTCGCCGTAGAGCTTCTTGAACTCGTGGAAGCGGCTCCCGTCGACGATCCGCCGGATCACCTCGCGCACGTCGTACGGCGTGCGGGTGTCGGTGGGCACGACGTCGTAGAGCGACTCCGGCGGCTCGTGCGGCTCCTCCACCGACTCGTGGTCGATGCGCGAGGGCTCCGGCGGCGGGAGGGTGTCGATGATGCTGCGCAGGATCGCGAGCGCGTGGGCGTCGTCCTCCGCGAGGTGGTCGACCACCCCGGACGTGCGGGCGTGCACGTCGCCGCCGCCGAGGTCCTCGGCGCTGACGACCTCACCGGTCGCGGCCTTCACCAGCGGCGGGCCGCCGAGGAAGATCGTGCCCTGGTTGCGCACGATGACCGTCTCGTCCGACATCGCCGGCACGTAGGCGCCACCCGCGGTGCACGAGCCCATCACCGCGGCGAGCTGCGGCACACCCTGCGCGGACAGGTTGGCCTGGTTGAAGAAGATCCGGCCGAAGTGCTCGCGGTCGGGGAACACCTCGTCCTGCATCGGTAGAAACGCTCCGCCGGAGTCGACCAGCGCGATGCAGGGCAGCCTGCTCTCCGCGGCGACGGTCTGCGCCCGCAGGTGCTTCTTGACCGTCATCGGGTAGTAGGTGCCGCCCTTCACCGTCGCGTCGTTGGCGATCACCATGACCGGGCGGCCGTGGATCAGCCCGATGCCGGTGACGATGCTCGCCGACGGCACGGCGTGCTCGTCCTCCGCGTCGTTGCCGTACATGCCGTACGCCGCCAGCGGCGCGAGCTCGAGGAACGGGCTGCCCGGGTCGAGCAACCGGTCCACGCGGTCGCGGACCAGCAGCTTGCCGCGGTCGGTGTGCTTCTTCCGCGCGCTCTCCGACCCGCCCTGGCGGACCCGGGCCAGCCGGGAACGCAGGTCGTCGACGAGCTCGCGCATGGTGGGGGTCGCCCCTGCCGTCGGGGTCTGGTGCTCGGACACCCGGTCAGGTTAGCGATCGTTAACCTGTGGTGTCCATCGACGACTACGGCGCGAACTCCCCGCGCACGACCGTCCCGCGTCCCGGTCCGGTGTCGAGGGTGAGCCTGCCCCCGGCCGCGGCGACCCGCGCCTCCATCCCCAGGAGTCCTCCAGCGTCCACCGCGCCGCGGTCGAACCCGCGGCCGTCGTCACAGACCGTGAAGGACAGGTGCGGGCGGCCGCGCAGGGTGACGTGCACCTCGGCGGCCCCGGAGTGCTTGGCTGCGTTGGTCAGCGCCTCGAGGATGCAGAAGTACGCGGCGGCCTCGACCTGCGGGTCCGTCCGCTCGACGTCGGCGACGTCCAGGGTCACCGGCACCGCCGAGCGTCGGGCCGTCGACTGCAGGGCGGCGACGAGGCCGCGCTCGGTGAGCAGCGGCGGGTAGATGCCGCGGGCCAGCTCGCGCAGCTCGGTGACGATCTCGCGGTTGTCGGCGGCCAGCTGGTCGAGCAGGGCGGCCGCCGAGTCGTGCCGCCCGGCCCTCAGCTCCTTGCGGGCCCGCTCGATGGTCACGCTCGAGGCCAGCAGCCGCTGCTGCGCCCCGTCGTGCAGGTCGCGCTCCAGGCTCCGCCGGGCGGCGTCGGCCACCTCCACGACCCGGCGCCGTGACTCGACGAGCTCGTCCGACTGGCCCTGGAGGCGGGCGTAGGCGCTGCGCACCAGGAGCACCACGACCGCCACCCCGGCAGGCAGGGACGCGGCGATCACCACGGCGTTGATCCACCACTCCTCGCTGACCGCCTCCGTGCGGCGCCACTCGGCGAGGGCGGCCACACCCGCGCTGCCGGCCACCGCGACGACACTGAGCACCTGGATCCACCGCCGCCCCAGGTAGGCGAAGCCCACCAGCAGCGGCACCATCGTCAGCAGCGCCGTCAGCGGGCTGAGGTTGGGCGTGGCCCAGGTGCCACCGACGGCGAAGATGAGCGCGGACAGCGTGAGACCGACGATCGCCGCCGGCGCGCCGTAGCGCCGGCACAGCGGCGGCGTGACGAGCATCAGCACGATCGACACGGCCATCACGCCGAGGTCGATCTCGACCGAGGTGTGCCGGAAGCCGAGGAGGTACGCCGATGCGAGCAGCAGCGTGGCGGTGGTCAGCGCGATCAGGTTGATCCGCATCAACCAGCGCAGCGCAGGGTCCAGGCTGTCCCAGCCCGCCAGGATCCCCCTCACCGGGCGGTGCTCATCGCGTCGTCCATCCGCCCCCGCCTCGTCGGCCCGTCATCGGAGGGGTGAGACGCCGCCACCGACACCGGCCTCGCTGAGGAACACCAGCGTGGCCGCGACCCGGCGGTGCACCGGTGCGTCGGAGGGCAGGTCGAGCTTGGTCAGGATCGAGTTGATGTGCTTCTCGACGGCGCGGTCGGTGACGACGAGCTCGCCCGCGATCGCGGCGTTCGTCATCCCCCGCGCGACCATGCCCAGCACCTCGAGCTCGCGCGGGGTCAGCCGGTCGAGCACCGAGTCGTGGCGGCGGGTGCCGGTCGCGACGAGCGCGTCGACGACGATCTGGTCGATGACCGAGCCACCGGCGGCGACCGTGCGCAGGGCGGCCACCAGCTCGTCGACGTCGGCCACCCGCTCCTTGAGGAGGTAGCCGCGGCCGTCGCTGCCCTCACGCACCAGGTCCAGGGCGTACTCCACGTCGGAGTACTGCGTCAGCGCCACGACCCCGATCCCGGGGTGGGTGTGCCGCAGCTCGCCGGCTGCCCGGATGCCCTCGTCGGTGAAGTCGGGAGGCATCCGGATGTCGGTCAGCACCACGTCGGGGCGGTGCTCCCCGACTGCGGCGAGCAGCTCCGGCAGGTTCGTCGCCGTCGCCACGACCTCGATGTCGTCGTAGCCGTCGAGCAGCGCCATCACGCCCGCCCGGAGCAGGTCGCCGTCCTCGGCGAGGACGACGCGGATGCGGGACATGCGCGCACTGTAACCACGGCCCGGCCGGGTGTCGGTAGGGCTGGCACCACCCGACGCGTGGCGGCGTACACCTTTCGCCCATGAATCCGTGGTCGCGACACGCCCTGACGACGGTTCCTTTGCTGGATGGTGGTGCTGGCACCACTCACTCCAAAGGGTGTAGCGCCTACGATCTACGATGAAAGTCGGGTGCACGGATCGGGGGATCAGTGGGCCGCTGCCGGGGTGCGGCCCACTGCAGCACCAGACGTACGGGGAGGCACGAATGATTCCGCTGGCAGTCTCGGAGGCGCCCGAGCGCCTCATGCCACTCCCCGGACCACGGTCTCCGTGGGGCGGGTTAGCAGGCACTAACCTCGGCGTCGTGACTCCCCGCCGCCAGCAGATCCTCGACATCGCGGCCGACCTCTTCGCCTCGCGGGGGTTCCACGGCGTGTCGGTCGCCGAGCTCGGCGCGGCCTGCGGCGTCTCCGGCCCCGCGCTCTACAAGCACTTCCAGTCCAAGGACGCGATGCTCGCCGAGATGCTCGTGACCATCAGCGAGACGCTCCTGTCCGAGGGACGCTCCCGGGTCGCGACCGCCGGCGACCCGCGCGAGGCGCTCGAGGCGCTCGTCGAGTGGCACATCGAGTTCGCCCTCGAGCACCGCGCGCTGATCGTGGTCCAGGACCGCGACTGGAGCAGCCTGCCCGACGAGGCACGCGAGCGGGTCCGCGCCCTGCAGCGCGCCTACGTCGACGAGTGGGCCGCGCAGATCCGCCGCCACGACGCCACCCTCAGCCCGGAGGCCTCGCGCACCCGCGCCCACGTGCTGTTCGGCCTGCTCAACTCCACGCCGCACAGCGGCCGGCTGCCCGACCCGCAGATGCACGACGTGCTGCGCGACATGGCCCACGGAGCCCTCGGGCTCTCCTGAGCCGCGCCCGCCCGCGTGCCGCGCCGGTCACCAGGCGTCGAACGGGCTCTCCAGACGCAGGAGCCGGGCCGCGCGGACGGCGGCGTCCTCGGCGACGACCAGGTCGTCGACGTCGTCTGGCCCGCCGGGGGTCGAGTCTCCCGGAGACTCACGGTCCGGGGGCGCCCCGACCCCGGGCTGCCGGACCAGCCGGTGGAGGTCGCGCAGCACCCGCTCGCGCGCGAGACCGCGCAGGTGGATCAGGACGAACGGATCGACCTGGATGAGCCAGGCCAGCTGGGTGAGCACCGCGAGCGCGTGCGGGCACGGGTCGAGCCAGGCGTCGCACGAGCAGGCCGAGCCCAGCTCGCCCCCGTAGGGCAGCAGCTCGACGCCGGCCTCCTCCACCGCCTCGACGAAGGAGTGGGGCAGCTGACCGGCGAGCAGCGCGCCGATCCGCCCCGACTCGGCCGCGACCAGCTCGACGAACGCCGCGACGTCGGCCGCGTCGAGCACCGGCACGGTGACCTGGACGGTGAAGGCGTCCTGACCGTCGCTCACCGCCGCGACCGCACCGCCCTCGCTGACCGTGATCGCGCCGACCGCTCCTGCCCGGGCGAGCCTCCGGCCGACGCGGAGGTCCTTCTCGCCGAAGGCGGCCTCCTCCACAGCCCGGAGCACTGCCTTGCTCCACCAGGTGCCGGCCCCGCCGCCCCGGCGTGCAGGGAGCCGTGGGTGGGTGGTCGCCGTTGTCTCGGGGGTGCTCATTCGGGCTCCCCGCGGCGTTGTCCGGCGGAGCGGAGCGGGGGAGGAGAACGTCGTGGGGTGATGATCATCGCCGCAGCTCCACGAGGTCGCGGAGCTCGGCGTCGGACAGCTCGGTGAGCGCCGTCTCGCCGCGCGACAGCACGGAGTCGGCCAGCGAGCGCTTGCGGGCGAGCAGCTCGGCGATCTTCTCCTCGATCGTCCCCTGGGTGATGAAGCGGTGGACCTGCACCGGCCGGGTCTGGCCGATCCGGTAGGCCCGGTCGGTCGCCTGGTCCTCGACGGCGGGGTTCCACCAGCGGTCGAGGTGGATCACGTGGTCGGCGCGGGTGAGGTTGAGCCCGGTGCCGCCGGCCTTGAGCGAGAGCAGGAAGACCGGGGTCTCGCCCGCCTGGAAGCGGGCGACCATCGCGTCGCGCTCGCGCACTGGGGTGCCGCCGTGCAGGAACTGGTGCGGGACCCCCGCGGCGGCGAGGTGGCGCTCGAGGAGCCGGGCCATGGCGACGTACTGGGTGAAGACGAGCACGGCGCCGTCCTCGGCCATGACCGTGCCGACGAGCTCGTCGAGCAGCTCGATCTTCTCCGAGCGGCCGCGGAGCTTGGGGTTGGGCTGGCGGAGGAAGTGGGCGGGGTGGTTGCAGATCTGCTTGAGGCCGGTGAGCAGCTTGAGCACCAGACCGCGGCGGGTCTCCTCGTCGGCCTCCTCGATGCGGCGCATCGACTCGCGCACGAGCGTCTCGTAGAGGACGACCTGCTCGCGGGTCAGGCCGAGCAGGTGGTCGGTCTCGGTCTTGGGCGGCAGCTCGGGAGCGACCCCGGGGTCGGACTTGCGGCGCCGCAGCAGGAACGGGCCGATGAGGTCGGCGAACTGCCGGGCCTTGGTGGGCTCGAGGCCCGACTCGATGGGGCCGGCCCACACCTTGCGGAAGGCGTTGCGACTCCCGAGCAGACCGGGGACGGCCCAGTCGAGGATCGACCAGAGCTCGGTGAGGTCGTTCTCCACCGGGGTGCCGGTCAGCGCGACGCGCGCGGTGCTCGGGATGGTGCGCAGCGCCCGGGCGGCGGCCGAGCGTGAGTTCTTGATGTGCTGCGCCTCGTCGGCGACGACCAGGTCCCACGAGACCTCGCCGAGGAGGGCGGCGTCGTTGCGCATCGTGCCGTAGGTCGTGAGCACGAAGCCGCCGGTGACGCCGTCGAGGTCACGCGCGCTGCCGTGGTGACGGCGTACGGCGACGCCCGGCGCGAAGCGACGGATCTCGGCCTCCCAGTTGCCGAGCAGCGAGGCCGGGCAGACGACCAGGGTGGGGCCGCCACCGCGGTGCAGGTGCAGCGCGATCAGCGTGATCGTCTTGCCGAGACCCATGTCGTCGGCCAGGCACGCGCCGAGGCCGAGGCCGGTGAGCTCGGCCAGCCAGGACAGCCCGCGGCGCTGGTAGTCGCGGAGCTCGGCCTGCAACGCGGCCGGGACCTCGACGAGCTCACCCGACGCGGCCTCGCGCACGCGGTCGCGCACCGTGAGGAGGCTCGCCCCGACGACCGCCTCGTAGGGGGAGTCCTCGATGTCGACGACACCGGTGAGCGTCGCTGCCAGCGCCTGGACCGGGGTGACGGTGCGGATCAGTCGCTTGCGGGCGCGCTTGATCACCGCGGAGTCGACCGCGACCCAGTTGTCGCGCAGCTTGATGATCGGGCTGGTGGTGCGGGCCAGCTCGTCCATCTCGTCGTCGCTCAGCTCCTCGCCGTGCAACGAGAGCTGCCACTCGAAGCCGAAGAGCGCCTGCGGCCCGAAGAGGCCGTCCTGCAGGGGCTCCTCGCGGGTGCCGGAGGGCGATCGTCGGCCCAGCTCGACCCGCTGGGTGACGTCGCGGTCGAGGTACTTCGGCCACATGACCGGATGGCCCGCCTCGGTCAGCGCCGCGGCGCCGCCGTCGAGGAGCGAGAGGATCTCGTCGGAGTCGAGGGTGATCTCGTCGGGGACCCGCAGGTCGAGCAGCCGGTCGAGGACCGGCCAGGCGTCGGCCGCGGAGCGCAGGGCGATGGCGGCGTGGGTGCGGGCCCGTTCGCCGAAGCCGTGGGCGGCCTCCGGTCCGGACTCGGCCCACAGCTCGGAGGCGTCGGCGAGGTGGGCGGGGTTGTCGACGGCGTGGACCTGCAGCACCAGGCGTACGTCGCCGACGACCAGCTCCTCCTCGTCGGCCTCGACGCGGAACGAGATGGACACCAGGTGCGGGCGGTCGTCGCGCCCCCGCGCGCGGATGCGGGCGATCCGCTGCTGCAGCTGGTCGCTGAACGCGTCGGGGCTGCGCGGCTCCGACGGCGGGGGGACGACGGGCGTCGGGCCGCGGTGGCGCGAACGCCCCGGGGTGGTGCGGGGCATGGTGTCGACCACCGCGTCGAGCAGGCCACGGACCATGCCCTCGGCGGTCGCCTCGTCGAAGCCGTCCCAGGCCCGGGAGGCCGCCAGCTCGGCGATGCGGCGCTCGTCTGCGGCGTCGAGGCCTGCGACCTGCCAGTGCCGCCCCTCGGGGTCGGGGGCGAAGCGGCCCGAGGCGACCAGCTGGAGGCCCATCAGCGCCGCCCCGGCGAGCAGCGCGACCGAGGGATGCACGTCGGTCTGGTCGCGGACCTTGCCGAGGACCGGCAGCGCGCCGCGGATCGGCATCACGATCGTGCGGCGCTCGTCGGTGAACTCGACCGAGCCCTCCCGGGGCGGCTCCCCCACCAGCAACCTGGCGGGCCCGGTGACCGGGACAAAGCTCATGCAGCCACCTTTCGCACAACGGGCAACAGGGACGGTAACGCGTGGCACCGACACGGAGTTCCCTCGTTCGGCCCACGAGGTCGCTGAACCCTTGTTAGCCTGCGCCGCGCTGCGACGCGTGTCGCACGGAACCACGGGGGATTCGTGAAGAAGCTGCTCTGCCATGCCCTGCTCCTGACGGCACTGGTCCTCTCGGGCCTCTCGGTCGCACCACCCGCGTCCGCCGCCCCGGGTCCGCGACCGGACGTCTTCACCGCAGCACGACAGAACGTCACGTCACCGACCACCGCCTCGGGCAACGTCCTCGCCAACGACGACGGCAGCGGCCTGGTGCTCGACGACGTACGCGTGACCCAGTCCGCCATCGCCAACACCTGCTTCCAGGTCCCGGTCCTGCTGGTGCCCGCACCGGAGGTGGTGTGGAACGCTGACGGCCAGGTCTCGGTGACCTTCGCCGACCAGTGGCCGAGCGGGCTCCCGTCCGCCTGCGTCGGACGCATCGTGCGCATCGACTACGTCGTCCGCGACGATGCCGGACAGCGAGCCACGGGCAGCGCGGTCCTCGTGGAGGACATGCCGTCGGGAGGCCACACCAATCCCGACCTCGTCGCCACGAAGGACTCCGTCCTCGTGCGAACCCGGGGCCAGGTCCGGGTCGAGGCGATGGCCAACGACCGCTACCCCGCCGGCACGCGGATCGTGGCGGCCGGCCAGGTGCCGGGCCAGACCCAGCTGACGGTCTCGATCGACGGAGCGGCCCTCCTCCTCGACAGCTCGCCGATGACCTCGACGGGGACCGCGAGCGCGGGCTACCTGCTGCGCACCCCGGCCGGCGAGCTCGCCTACGGCGGGGTGGAGCTGCGCTACGAGCCGCCCGCGCCGATGCTGTGGGACCCCAGCAGCATCCTGAACCTGTGCTCCATCTGCACCCAACCGATCCGATCCGAGGTGCGCAACCGCTTCCGGATGACGGGCATCCGTGTGGTGCCCGGCACGACGCGACAGGTTCCCCTGCCCGGGGAGAGCGGCGCCAAGCCGGCGCTCACGCAGGCCGATGCCTCGGTGTCGTGGAACGGCGACAACCTCGTCCAGCCGAGCGTCCGGGTGCCGCAGCCGGACCTGGTCAACGGACCCGTGTCCTGCCCCGACGGCGACGTGGAGCAGGTCGTGATGGTGGACGTGGACATCGAGTCCGTCGACGGCTCCTACGAGCCACGCACCTACCGGGTCCCCTACGACGTCATCAGCAACCACGAATGGGTCTGCCTGACCAGCCCTCCCCGGACGCGGCTGGCCCCCCTGACGAGCCCGGAGGCGTCCGGCCGCACCCTCGTCGGGCGCACCGTGCGGGTCAGGCCCGGGACCTGGTCGGTGGCCACCACCCCGTCGTACCAGTGGTTCGTCGGGAAGCCTCGCGTCCGCGGTGCCAAGGGCGCCGAGAGGTCGCTCCGGCTCACGCGGGCGATGCGGGGCCAGCGCGTGTCGGTAAAGGTCACGGTGAGGGCCCGTGGCTTCTCGCCCTACGTCGACACCTTCAAGCTCAAGGGTCGGGTCCGCTGATCCGGCATCGGCGACGGGCGGTCGCGACGGCATAGTCTCGGTGCGATGGACGTCCACGAGCTGCTCGCTGCGCACCCGGTCATCGACGGCCACAACGACCTGCTGTGGGAGGCGCGCGCGCAGGTGGCGTACGACTTCTCCCGGCTCGACGTGGGCGCAGGCGGGACCCCGACCCACACCGACCTCCCGCGGATGCGGGCGGGTGGGATGGGCGCGCAGTTCTGGTCGGTCTACGTCCCGACGCGTCTCACCGGCGACGCGGCCGTCAGCGCGACGCTCGAGCAGGTCGACGCCGCGCGGATGATGACCAGCCGGTACTACGACGACCTCGCCTGGGCGACCACCGCCGACGAGATCGAGGACGCCTGGGCGACCGACCGGATCGCATCGCTGATGGGCGCCGAGGGCGGGCACTCGATCAACAGCTCACTCGGCACCCTTCGCCAGATGTACGAGCTGGGCGTGCGATACCTGACGCTGACCCACAACGCGAACACCCCGTGGGCGGACTCCGCGACGGACGCGCCGGTGGCGGGCGGGCTCACGGCCTTCGGACGCGAGGTGGTCCGCGAGATGAACCGGATCGGGATGATGGTCGACCTCTCCCACGTCTCGGCCGACACGATGCGCGCGGCGCTGGAGGTCGCGGAGGCGCCGGTGATCTTCAGCCACAGCTCGGCGCGTGCGGTCACCGACAGTCCCCGCAACGCCCCCGACGACGTGCTCGAGACGATGGCGCGCGGCGGCGGCGTGTGCATGGTGACCTTCGTGCCGAAGTTCGTGAACGCGGCCTGTGCCGACCACCACCGCGAGCTGGTGACGGCCGCGGCAGCAGACGGCGTACCCGAGTCGGACGGCCTGCGGTTCGCGGCGTTCGAGGACCGCTGGCTTGAGGACCACCCCCAGCCCACCGCGACGCTGGCCGACGTGGTGGCCCACGTCGAGCACGTGCGCGAGGTGGCCGGCGTCGACCACGTCGGTCTCGGCGGCGACTACGACGGGGTCGAGACCCTGCCCGACGGGCTGGAGGACGTGTCGGCGTACCCCGCCCTGCTCTCCGCGCTCGCCGACCGCGGCTGGTCGGGCGACGACCTGGGTCGGCTCACCTGCCGCAACACCCTGCGCGTGATGCGCGAGGTCGAGTCCGTGGCCCTCGACCTGCAGGCCGAGCGCGAGCCGAGCACCGCCCGGATCGAGGACCTCGACGGGGCATGACCTCCGTCCGGCGGGCGCAGTCTGGCACGCGACCGTTTCGTCTGTTCGCGCTTCGCGGAGTGATCCATCACACCGCAAAAACGATTGGGTCGTTGTCGGAGGCAACCAATAGCCTTGTGCGGTGACCGACACCCAGATCCAGCCCGGCGCCACGCAGCCGGAGCACTCCGACAAGCTCGACAAGGGCGTCCTGATGGTGGCCGGCGTGGTCGTCCTGGGGGCGATCATGTCGATCCTCGACATCACCGTCGTCTCCGTCGCCCTCAACACCTTCCAGGAAGAGTTCAACGCCACGGCCGCCGAGGTCGCCTGGACGATGACCGCCTACACGCTCGCCCTGGCCAGCGTGATCCCGCTGACCGGCTGGGCCGCGGACCGCTTCGGCACGAAGCGCCTCTACCTCCTCGCGGTCGCGCTCTTCACCGCCGGCTCCGTGCTCTGCGCGGCGGCGACCTCGCTCGAGATGCTGGTCCTCTTCCGGGTCCTGCAGGGTCTCGGCGGCGGCATGCTGATGCCGCTCGGCATGACGATCCTGACCCGGGCCGCCGGTCCCGAGCGGGTCGGTCGCGTGATGGCCGTGCTCGGCATCCCGATGCTCCTCGGCCCGATCTTCGGCCCCATCCTCGGTGGCGCGCTGATCGAGAGCGCCTCGTGGCACTGGATCTTCCTGATCAACCTGCCCATCGGCATCGCCGCGATCGTCTACGCCTGGATCGTGCTGCCCAAGGACGACGTCGAGCCGTCGGAGACCTTCGACTGGCTGGGCATGCTGCTGCTCTCCCCGGGTCTCGCCGCGTTCCTCTTCGGCGTGAGCTCCATCCCCGAGGAGGGCACCGCGATGGCCCCCAAGGTGCTGGTCCCGATGGTCCTGGGTGCCGTCCTGATCGCCGCGTTCGTGCCCTGGGCGCTGGCCAAGCGCAACATCCACCCGCTCGTGGAGCTGCGCCTGTTCCAGAACCGCAACCTGACGGTCGCGATCATCGCGATGACGCTCTTCGCGATCGCGTTCTTCGGCGCCTCGCTGCTGTTCCCGCTCTACTTCATCCAGGTGCGCGGCGAGGGCACGCTCGCCACCGGCTGGCTGCTCGCCCCGCAGGGCGTCGGCGCGATGATCACGATGCCGATCGCCGGCATCCTGGCCGACAAGATCGGCCCCGGCAAGATCGTCCTCGTCGGCATCACGGTGATCACCGTCGGCATGGCGATGTTCACCCAGATCGGCGCCGACACGTCCTACGTCTACATCCTGGGCGCGCTCTTCATCATGGGTCTCGGCATGGGCGGCACGATGATGCCGATCATGACCGCCGCGCTCGCGACGCTGACCGCGCACAACGTGGCCCGCGGCTCGACGCTGCTCAACATCACCCAGCAGGTGGCGGCCTCCATCGGCACCGCGCTCTTCTCGGTGATCCTGACCAACGAGCTCAAGGACTCCCGGTTCGTCTCCGCCGGTGCCGCGCTCGCCGAGGCGGGCGCGGACCAGGGTGCCGTGGCCGCGGTCCTCGAGAGGTTCGGCATGTCGCAGGAGCAGCTCGCCAACATCGAGGCGCTGATCACCAGCGACATGGCCGACGCGTTCGCGACGGTCTTCATCGTCGCCACGGTCCTGGTCGCCTGCTGCCTCATCCCGGCCGCCTTCCTGCCGCGCAAGAAGGTCGCCCCGGTCGACCCGACCGCGATGATGGGTCACTGACCCGACGCCGTACGTCTCCGCGGCCCGTCCTCCTGCTCGGAGGGCGGGCCGCTGTCGTGCTCACCGGGTCAGAATGGTCTCGAGAAAGTTCGTGCAGGCTGTCGATCTCCCGGGGTCGGCGGCGACGAGGTGGTGACCGAGCCCCGAGAGGCGGGGCCGAGACAGAGAGGCACGACCATGAAGTACGTCCTGATGTACACCTCCCGCCCCGACCTGGCCGGGGAGACCGACCCCGAGGCCGCGCATGCGATCTACAAGCGGGTCTACGAGTGGTTCGGCGAGAACGCCGGCGTGATGGCCGACTCCGGCGCCGAGCTGCTCGGCGTCGAGACCGCCACCACCGTCAAGCACGACGCTGACGGCGCGGTCGTCGTCGACGGCCCGTTCAACGAGGCCAAGGAGGTCATCGGTGGGTTCAGCGTCATCGACGTGGCCGACATGGACGCCGCGATCGCGGTGGTGAAGAGCTGGCCGATGCTCGACCTGCCGGGCGTGGCGGTGGAGATCCGGCCGATGGTCGAGGACTACTCCCACATGGAGGGATGACGAGCCGGCGGCCGACCACCACGGACGACCTCCTCGCGCGGACCCTGCGCGAGGAGGCCGGCCCGCTGGTGGCCCGGCTCTCACGCCGGTTCGGCGACTTCGACCTGGCCGAGGAGTCGGTGCAGGGAGCGGTCGTCGAGGCACTGACGTCGTGGCGTCGCGACGGTCCCCCGCAGCGACCCGGCGCCTGGCTCCAGGTCGCGGCGACCCGCAACGCGATGGACGGCATGCGGCACCGCGACCGCCAGCGGGCGCTCGCCGCGCGGGCGGACGTACCGACCACCGACGAGGCCGGCGAGGGGACCGACGACCGGCTCGCGCTGCTCTTCGCCTGCTGCCACCCCGCGCTCGCTCCCGACGCCCGGCTGGCGCTCACCCTGCGTGCGGTCGTCGGCCTCACCACCCCGCAGATCGCGCGCGCGTTCCTCGTCCACGAGTCGACCCTCGCCCAGCGCATCGTCCGCGCGAAGCGGAAGATCGTCTCTGCGGGCATCGCCCTGACCGTCCCGCCGCAGGCGGACCTCACGTCCCGGCTCACCGACGTGCTGGCGGTCGTCTACGTCATGTTCAACGAGGGCTTCGTCTCGTCGACCGGTCCGGCACAGGACCGGGACCTTGCCGCCGACGCGGTCTGGCTAGCCGACGTCATCGCCACGTCGCTGCCCGACGAGGCTGAGGCGTGGGGCCTCGCCGCCCTGCTCACCATCCAGCACGCCCGCGGCCGCGCGCGGTTCGCTGACGGTGACCTGGTGCTGCTCCGCGACCAGGACCGGGACCTGTGGGACCACGACGCCATCGCCGCGGGCGAGCGGCTCATCGAGCGCGCCGCCTCGCTCCGCCAGCCCGGGCGCTACCAACTCCAGGCCGCGATCGCCGCGGTGCACGCGACCGCCGCCAGCTGGGCCGAGACCGACTGGCTCCAGATCTCCCTGCTCTACGAGGAGCTCTCTCGCCACGACCCGTCCCCGGTCGTACGCCTCAACCACGTCGTCGCGCACGCCCAGGTCGTCGGCCCCGTCGACGCCCTCGCCCGCCTCGAGACGCTCGCCGAGCCGCTCGCGGAGTACCACCTCTTCCACGCCACCCGCGCCGAGCTCCTCACGTCCGTCGGGCGCGACGACGAGGCTGCGGCGGCCAACCGGCGTGCTCTCGAGCTGACGGCGAACGATGCCGAGCGCCGGCTGCTGACCACGCGCCTCCACCGCCGACCGCTGTCGGACGGCAGCTAGCCGGGTCGCGCCGCCGCTTGCGTCATACGAACCGGGACCCATGGGTGCGGGTTCGTATGACGTGGGCGGCGACAGCCGGAGGCTGTGATCGCTGCCCCGCGGGGGGGCCGGCTCAACCCTGGGCGGCGAGGGCGAGGGGCAGCACGGCGGACGCGCCGGCCGCGCGGATCGCGGTCGCGGCGACGGTGAGGGTCCAGCCGGTCGCGACCTGGTCGTCGACGAGCAGGACGGTCGCCCCGGCGGGGACGTCGGCGTCGAGGCCACCGCGACGACGTACGGCGGCGACGCGCTGCGCGGAGTTGGACTGGCCGGCGCGCGGCGGGACGGAGGCGTCGCGGATCGCCCAGGTGCCGACGACCGGGACCTGCATCACGCGCGACAGTCCGTCGGCCAGGTCGCGCACCAGGGTGGGGCGGGTGGCCGACTCGACGACGACGATGACGTCGGGACGCGAGGTCCACTCCGGCGACCAGTCCTTCATCACGTCCATGACGGCCTGCGCGAGGCCCGGCGGCACGGGCCCGTCGGGGGTGTCCTCGCGGAACAGCGCGCGCAGTGCCTGGCCGTGGCCGAGGTCGGTGAGGCGGGCGACCGTCCGGCCGGGCTCGGCGCCGGCGGAGATCTTGCCCTTGAGGTCGAGACCGAGGTTGGACAGCGCCGTCGGCCACATGCGTCGCGGCTCGAGCACCACGCCGGGGCGGGACAGACGCTGACCTGCCTCGGCGACGGCCGCCTCGCTGACCGACGCCGAGATGGTCAGCCCGCCGCAGTTGTCGCAGCGGCCGCAGTCGGTCGCCTCGGGGTCGTCGAGCTGCTCGCGGAGGTAGCGCATCCGGCACTCGGTGGTGCGCAGGTATCCGAGCATCGCCTGCTGCTCGCGCTCGCGCGCCTCGGCGACGCGGGCGTAGCGCTCGGCGTCGTAGGACCAGGGGCGCCCGGTCGCGACCCAGCCGCCCTGCACCCGCTGCACGGCGCCGTCGACGTCGAGGACCTTGAGCATCGACTCGAGCCGGTTGCGCCCGAGCTCGACACGGGTCTCCAGGGTCGCGGTCGACAGCGCACGGTCCGACTCGGCGAGGGCGGCCAGGGTCTCGCGCACCTGCTCCTCGCGAGGGAAGCCGAGCGAGGCGAAGTAGGCCCAGATGTCGCGGTCCTCGATCTGGGGCAGCAGCACCACCGTGGCCTCGTCGGTGCCGCGGCCGGCACGACCGACCTGCTGGTAGTAGGCCACGGGCGACGCCGGCGCCCCGAGGTTGATGACGAAACCGAGGCTGGCGTCGAAGCCCATGCCGAGGGCGCTCGTGGCGATCAGCGCCTTCACCCGGCCGTCGACGAGCGCCTGCTCCAGGGCGTGCCGCTCGTCGGCCTCGGTCTGGCCGGAGTAGGCGGCGACCTCGAGGCCACGGTCGCGGAGGTAGCCGGCGACCTCCTGGGTGGCGGCGACGGTGAGGCAGTAGACGATGCCCGACCCTGGCTGCTCGGCGAGGTGGTCGGCCAGCCAGGCGAGCCGCTGCTCGGGGGTCTTCATCTGGACGACGCCCAGCCGGAGCGACTCGCGGTCGAGGGTGCCGCGCTGCACGAGCACGGCCGCGTCGCTCGTGCCGTCGGCGTGCACCCCCAGCTGCTCGGCGACGTCGTCGGTCACCCGGGCGTTGGCGGTGGCGGTGGTCGCGAGGACCGGGATGCCCGACGGCAGCTCGGCGAGCAGCGTGCGGAGCCGCCGGTAGTCGGGACGGAAGTCGTGGCCCCAGTCGGAGATGCAGTGGGCCTCGTCGACGACGAGCAGGCCGCAGGTCGCTGCCAGCCGCGGGAGCACCTCGTCGCGGAAGCCGGGGTTGTTGAGCCGCTCGGGGCTCACCAGCAGCACGTCGACCTCACCGGCGTGGATCTGGTCGTGGATCGGCTGCCACTGGTCGATGTTGGTGGAGTTGATCGTCACCGCCCGGATGCCGGCCCGCTCGGCCGCGGCGATCTGGTTGCGCATCAGCGCGAGCAGCGGGCTGACGATCACCGTCGGGCCGGCGCCGGCCTCGCGCAGCAGCTTGGTGGCCACGAAGTAGACGGCCGACTTGCCCCACCCGGTGCGCTGCACGACCAGGGCGCGCCGGTGGTCGACGGCCAGCGCCTCGATGGCCGCCCACTGGTCCTCGCGAAGTCGCGCGTCGTCGCGCCCGACCAGCGCACGCAGGTGCCGTTCCGCGGCCTCCCGGGCGGAGAGGCGTACGTCGTCGGTGGCGACGGGGGCGGCCGGGGTGGTGGTCATGGGTCCTGTCTACCAACACACCCCGACATGCCCACCGTCCCGGTGCGGCGTGCGACGTGGTCAGGGCGAGCCCGGCCACCTCGGGCGACACTGCTCGGTCACCCGGCGCAGCTGCTCCCACGACATCGGCGCGGTCTGGCTGAAGTCTCCCGCCCAGTAGCCGTTGTGGCGACGGCGGATCGTCGGCATGTTGCTCCCCTGCTCGAACTCGATGTCCATCTCCGGCTCCTGGTGGTCGTTGTTGTCGTTGCCTGTCGATGCCACGACGCTAGGCCGCGAGGGGGTCCTGGCGCGTCGTCGGAACGGCCGGTCTGCCCGAGCACCTCACGACGACGCCACGTCCTACCTTGTGTGGACGCAACCGCGTCCGGCGTCGTCGTACCGTGTCGAGGTGAGCCGAGCGCGGGCCTTCCTCGCCAGGCATGGTCTCGACCTCCTGGTCGTCGCCACCGCGGTCGTGACCGCAGTGGGAACCCTGCTGCGTGACGACCTGGAGAACCCGGACGGGCCGCTGTTCGTGCTCGAGCTGCTCGGCATCACGTCGTCGGTGCTGGTCCTGCTGGCTCGGCGACGCTTTCCCTTCGCCGCGCCGGCCACGACGTGGCTGGTGTGCGCCGCCCTCTCGTTCGTGGACCCGCAGCTGATCGTCAACGGTGCCGGCATCCTCGTCGCCGGGATGGGAGCCGCCGTGCTGCTGGGCACCGTCCGCAACGCGTCGCTCTCCCGCCTCGGTCTGGTGATCGCCCTGGCGAGCTCGTTGACGGTGGTGCGCAACGGGCCGAGCTCCACGACCGACGACATGATCTCGGTCCCGGTGATGTTCGCCCTCGGCTGGCTGGTCGGGTGGTCCCTGCGGGAGCGCACGGAGCGGACCGAGGCGGCGGAGGAGCGCGCACGGATCGCCGAGCTCGAGCGGGAGGCCGCGGCCCGGGTGGCGGTGGCCGAGGAGCGCGGCCGGATCGCCCGGGAGCTGCACGACGTCGTGGCCCACGCGGTGAGCGTGATCGTGCTGCAGGTCGGTGCCGTCAGGCACCGGATGCCGGAGGACGCGGCTGCGGACCGCGAGGCCCTGCGCAACGTCGAGGAGGCAGGACGCACGGCGCTCACCGAGATGAGGCGCCTGCTGGCCGCGATGCGCGACGACGAGGACGCCCCGGAGCTGGCGCCGACACCCGGTCTCGACGACCTCGACCGCCTCGTCCGCGACGTCCGCGCCGCGGGGCTCGACGTCAGGGTCGAGGTCCGTGGGACACCCGTCGCCCTCCCGCGCGGCCTGGACCTCTCGGCCTACCGCATCGTGCAGGAGGCGCTCACCAACAGCCTGAGGCACTCCGGGGCCGCACGCGCCGAGGTGGTCGTGGCGTACGCGCCCTCGGAGCTGAGCCTGCAGGTGCACGACCTCGGCGGCAACGGTGCCCGCCCGACGGTGGGCGCGAGCGGCGGGCACGGCCTGGTCGGCATCCGCGAGCGGGTCAAGCTCTTCGAGGGCGACCTCGATGCCGGACCCGCACCGGGCGGCGGCTTCCTGGTGCGGGCGCGCCTGCCCCTGGGAGGTGGCACATGACCATCCGCGTCCTCGTCGTCGACGACCAGAGCATGGTGCGCGCGGGCTTCCACCTGCTCCTCGCCGACGAGCCTGACATCGCGGTGGTGGCCGAGGCCAGCAACGGCCGCGACGCCGTCGCGCAGGCGGCACGCTTCCGACCCGACGTCATCCTGATGGACATCCGGATGCCGGAGATGGACGGCCTCGAGGCCACCCGGCGCATCCTGGCCACCGACACCGCGGCCCGCGTCCTCGTCCTCACGACGTTCGACCTCGACGACTACGTCTTCGAGGCGCTTCGCGCGGGAGCGAGTGGCTTCGTCCTCAAGGACGACCCGCCCGAGCAGCTCCTCGCAGCGGTGCGCACGATCGCAGCGGGTGAAGCACTCCTGTCGCCTACCGTGACCCGCCGTGTGATCCGGCGCTTCGCGACCGTACGACGCCAGTCCCCGCCCACAGCGGTCGAGGACCTCACCCCCCGGGAGCTGGAGGTCTTCCGGCTGATCACCCGCGGTCTCTCCAACGCCGAGATCGGCGCGGAGCTGTTCATCAGCGACACGACCGTCAAGACCCACGTCACCCGGCTGCTGCAGAAGCTCGACCTCCGCGACCGGGCGCAGGCGATCGTCCTCGCCTACCAGACGGGCCTCTTCGACGACGCGTGAGCGCCGGGCTCCTACCTCCGGAGGACCCCGCCTGCGCCACGCGTCGTAGGTGCGTCACGACCTCGCGACGACGCACGTCGGAGCCGTCGTACCTAGCGTCGAGGTGTCCCCAAGAAGCGTCCCGAGATCACGGAGGAACCCCATGATCACCATCGACTCACTCACCAAGAAGTACGGCCGCACCACCGTGGTGGACGGCGTCAGCTTCGTCGCCCGACCCGGCCGGGTCACCGGCTTCCTGGGCCCCAACGGCGCCGGCAAGTCCACCACGATGCGCATGGTCGTGGGCCTGACGAAGCCCACCTCGGGCTCCTCGACGGTCGCCGGCCGCCCGTTCGCAGAGCTGTCCAACCCGGGCCGGGAGATCGGCGTGATGCTCGACGCGTCGGCCCAGCACGCCGGTCGGACCGGCCGCGAGATCCTCACGATCGTCCAGCAGATGCTGGGCCTCCCCGCCCGGCGGGTGGAGGAGATGCTCGACCTGGTCAGCCTCACTCCCGCCGAGGCCGATCGCCGCGTCGGCAACTACTCCCTCGGCATGCGTCAGCGGCTCGGGATCGCGACCGCACTCATCGGCAACCCCGGTGTGCTGATGCTCGACGAACCGGCCAACGGGCTCGATCCCGCCGGCATCCGCTGGATGCGCGACCTGCTCCGCGACTTCGCCGACCGGGGCGGGACGGTGCTGCTGTCCTCGCACCTGCTCCGCGAGGTCGAGGTCATCGCCGACGACATCGTGATGATCGGGCACGGTCGGGTCGTGTGCGAGGGCACCAAGGCCGACCTCGTCCGGTCCCTCGGGACCGTCGTCCGCGCCGACGACACAGCGGCCCTGCGCCGGGCCCTGCACGCGTCCGGCGTCGACACGGACGTCAGCGACGAGGGCACCGTCACCACGACCGCGGAGCCGGCCCACGTCGGCCACGTCGCCTTCAGGGCGGGCGTCGCGCTCACCGAGCTCCGCACCGCCGACGGCGGTCTCGAGGACATGTTCCTCGAGCTGACCGCCGACACCCAACGAGAAGTCACCCCGTCCAGGAAGAACCGCCGAGAGAGGAAAGCGGCATGAGCACCATGGCCCCACCGACGTACCACCCTGTCCACGAGCAGCACGAGGACCAGCCGGGCATCCCGCTGGCACGCGTCGTCCGCGTCGAGCTGCGCAAGATGTTCGACACGCGTTCCGGGTTCTGGCTCATCGCCAGCCTGGTGATCCTGGGCGTCGTCGCCACGATCGGGACGATCCTCTTCGCACCCGACGACCAGCTCACCCACAACACGTTCGCTGCGGCGATCGGCTTCCCGATGACGATCGTGCTCCCCATCATCGCCATCCTCGCGATCACCGGAGAGTGGAGCCAGCGCACCGGACTCACCACGTTCACCCTCGTCCCGAACCGCGGGCGGGTGCTCCTGGCCAAGACCGTCGCGTCCGTGGTCGTGGGCATCGCGTCGATGCTCGTCGCCCTCGTCGTGGGTGTCGTCGGCAACCTGGTCGGGACCGCCATCACCGGGACCGACCTGGTGTGGGACCTCTCGGCCGCCCAGTTCGGCACCATCGTCATCGGCAGCCTGCTGTGCCTGCTGACCGGCACGATGCTGGGCATGGTCATCCGGAGCTCGCCCGGGGCCCTGGTCACCTACTTCGTGCTGACACTGGTCCTCCCGACGCTCTTCGGGATCCTGGCCACCAGCCAGCCGGACTTCGTGGACATCCGCCCCTGGGTCGACGCCGAGCTCGCCCGGTCGTTCCTCTTCGAGGGCCCGCCGCAGGGTGAGCAGTGGGCCCAGGTCGCTGTCACTGCAGCCCTGTGGTTGGTCCTGCCGGCCCTCCTCGGGCTGCGAGCGGTGCTCCGCTCGGAGGTGAAGTAGTCCCACCCGCATCCGGTGACCCGTCGCTCCTCGAGCGACGGGTCACCGGATCGTGTCAGCGGTTGCTGCGGGCGATGAAGCGGTCGATGTCGACGCCGGTCTTGCGCGCGGCCCGGCGGGCCGCCGGGGTGGTGAGGTCGGGGGCGACGAAGGTCTCCTGCTCGATCGTGCGGTCGGCGTCGACGTACTGCTGCTGGAGCGCGGCCTGCTCACCGGCGCTCGCGGACGAGGCGGCGACGACGTCTGCGGTGACCGCCACGGTGGCGCCGGTCAGCAGCGGGCTCACGGTCGGCGTGTAGCCGCCCGCGTGCCCGGTGGCCTTGGGGTGGTAGCTCTCGCTGATCGGGTTGGAGAGGCCGTTGATCCACTCGTCGGAGTCGCAGACGGCGTGGCCGACGAAACGGCTGGTGGGGTTGGCGAAGGAGAAGCCGGCGCCCGACGCCGCGGTGGCCAGACGCGAGTTGAGCAGGTCGGCGGTCTGGTTGAGGCGCGACTCCTCGGCCGGGGAGAACCAGGTGAAGGCGTTGCAGTCCTCGCCGTTGAAGATGCGCGGGTAGCCGACGACGACCACCTTGGCGTACGGCGCGCGGCTGCGGATGCCGGAGTAGAGCGTGGCGAGCCGGGAGGGCAGGGTGGCGTTGATGAAGGACTGGGCGGTGTTGATCGCGCCGTCGCAGTTGCTCATCCAGCCCGGCTGCGCGCACTCGGTCAGCACGTCGGCGAACCCGGCGTCGTTGCCGCCGACAGAGATCGACACGTAGGTGGTCGCCGAGGTCAGCGCGGACAGCTGGGTGTTGGTCACGTCGGCGACGGTCGCGCCGGAGCAGGCGCGGAAGTTGAGCGCGTAGCCGCGGGCCGCGGCGATCAGGCTGGGGTAGGCCGAGGTCGAGCGCTGGCAGCTGGTGCCGTCCGCGATGTAGGAGCGGGTGCCGGTGCCCGAGGCGTAGGAGTCGCCGAGGGCGACGTAGGCCGGGGCGGCGGCCTGGGCCGGCTGAAGCAGCAACGGGGTGAGCAGGCCGGCGAGTGCCGTGCCGAGCACGGCGAGGCGGGACGAGCGATTCATCTGATCGGTCCTGTCGAGAAGGGGCCACCCGAGTGTGGCCTCGATCACAGTAGGGACCAGTCGGACCGCTCCACCAGACCGATCGGTCAGTCTTTGCCGGCGGTCAGTCGCCGACGCGCCGCAGCCGGGCGCCGGCCGGCGGCAGCGAGGTGGCGTCGCGGAACGACTCCCCCACCAGCACCGGCACGACCTCGCTGACGTCGCACTGCGCCGCGATCTCCACGTCGGCCACGAAGCCGGCCTCGGTCAGCTCGCGGCCGCCGGCACAGTGGAGCAGGTCGTGGGGCAGCACCGCCGCGTGCCAGGCGGCGACCGCCATCCGCGCCTCGGGGCTGGCCCCGGCCTCGGCCTCGGCGTCGAGCGCGGCGAGGACCGCCCCGGCTCCCCAGAGGTCCTCGACGGCCGGCCGGAGGGTGTCGTCGTGCCACCGCTCCCCCGCGGGTACGACGACCACGCTGGCGCCGTCGGCGACCCGCGGCCCCAGCCACCGGGCGACCGCGCCGGCGTTGCGCAGGCACGCCCCGACGACCTGGGCGCCGGACTCGGCGAGAGCGAAGGCGATGGTCGAGCCGTTGGGCGAGGGCAGCACGAGTCGCTCGACACCGTCGACCTCCGCGAGGCTGGCGGGCGAGAGGGAGACGTGGCGCGCGTCGCCGCGAGAGAGCGCCTCGAACCGGCCGACCGCGAGCGTCGCGCCGTGGCGCATGGCGTGCTCGGCCGCGCGGGAGTCCTTCCAGCGGAACGGGAACACCTCGATGCCGCGCTCGAGCGCGACGCAGAGCGTCGTCGTGAACGACAGGACGTCGACCACGACGGCGAAGTCCGCCGGCACCGCCTCGGCACCGGTCGGCCCCCACTCCATGCGGAGCCGGTAGGTCGACTGGTCGTGTCCGGGCAGCGTCACGCGAGCCATTCAACAACCCCGGCGGGGCGCCCGCGCAACACCGTGGCCGGTCAGTCCGGGATGTTGGGCACCACGAGCACCGGGACGGGCGAGTGGCGCACGATCTGGGTGGCCGTCGAGCCGAAGCGCAGGCCCCGGAAGCCGCCGGCGCCACGGGTGCCGACGACCAGCATCTCGGCGTGGGCCGCCGCCGTGATCAGGCACTCCGTGGCCTGTCCCCGGAGTGCGTAGAGCTGGACCTCGACGTCGTCGCCCAGACCGGCCGAGGCGCAGTCGGCCTTGAGGTCGGCGATGACCGCCTGCTCGAACTCCGCGAACGGTGGGACGTAGCCGCCCACCATCGAGTCGGGTCGCGGCGCGGTCGCGAGGTTCCACACGCGGATGACGTGGAGCGTCACCCCGAGGCGCCTGGCGAGGTCACCCGCGCGACGTACGACGGCACCGGCCGCCCGCGAGCCGTCGTGCCCGACGACGATCCCCCCGGTGATGTCGGCTTCTATCCTGACCATGCTCCATCGTAGGAAGCGGGCGGGCCGAGCGACAGGGGTCGAAGGTCCCGATCGCCCGACTCCGCCGCGGTCACCAGATCCGGACGCGACCCTCGGGCTCGAGCCACAGTCCGTCGCCCGGCTGCGTCTCGAAGACCTCGTGGAACTCGTCGAGGTTGCGCACGATGTTGGCGCGGAACTCGGCGGGGCTGTGCGGGTCGATGGTGAGGTACTGGAGCTCCTGCTCCTTGCGGCGCTTGGTGCGCCAGACGTGGCTCCAGTTGAGGAACAGCGTGCGTCGGTCGTCGATCGAGGCCTCGCCGCCCTGGCTGATGACGTACGCCTTGTGCGCGATGGTCAGCCCGCCGAGGTCGCCGATGTTCTCGCCGACCGTGAGGCTGCCGTTGACGTGCTCGCCCGGCAGGTTGCGCGGCTCGAAGGCGTCGTACTGCGCGATCAGCGCCTGCGACTTGCCCTCGAAGGCGGCCTTGTCGTCGGCGGTCCACCAGTCCTGGAGGTTGCCGTCGCCGTCGTACTGGGCGCCCTGGTCGTCGAAGCCGTGGCCGAGCTCGTGGCCGATGACCGCGCCGATGCCGCCGTAGTTCTCGGCGTCCTCGGCGTCGGGGCTGAAGAACGGGGGCTGGAGGATGGCGGCCGGGAAGCAGATCTCGTTGGTGCCCGGGTGGTAGTAGGCGTTGACGGTCTGCGGGAGCATCAGCCACTCGTCGCGGTCGACCGGCTGGCCGACCTTCTCGAGCTGGCGGTCGGTCTCGAAGGCCGAGGCCGACGCGACGTTGCCCATCAGGTCGTCGGCGGAGACGGTCAGCGAGGAGTAGTCGCGGAACTCCGTCGGGTAGCCGATCTTGGGGTAGAAGCGGTCGAGCTTGTCGTACGCCTTCTGCTTGGTGTCGTCGCCCATCCAGTCGAGGGCCTCGATCGAGCGCCGGTAGGCCGTGACGAGGTTGGCGACGAGCTCGTCCATCATCTGCTTGGACGTCGGCGGGAAGTGCCGCTCGACGTAGACCTTGCCGACGGCCTCGCCGATGGCGCCCTCGACGAAGTCGACGCCGCGCTTCCAGCGGGCCCGCAGCTCCGGGGTGCCGTTGAGGGTGCGGCCGTAGAAGTCGAAGTTGGCCTCGACGAACGCGTCGGGCAGGTAGGGCGCGGAGCTCCGCACGACGCGGACGTGCAGGATCTCGCGCCAGGTCTCGATCGGCGTCTCCTCCAGCACCGTCGACAGGTGGGAGAAGAAGTCGGGCTGCATGACGATCGAGCGCCGCAGCGTCTCCTCGGTGCCGCCGAGGCCGGTGACGTAGGTGATCCAGTCGAAGGCCGGGCAGAGCTCGCGCAGCTCCTCGAGGCTCCGGTGGTTGGTCGTCTTCTGGACGTCGCGGGTCTCGGCGGCCTCCCAGTGGCCCTCGGCCAGCCGGGACTCGTACGCCAGCACGCGCGCGGCCGCGCCCGCCGGGTCGTCGTGCTCGCTGAGGGTGAGCAGCGTCGTCAGGTAGGCGAGGTACTTCTCGCGGATCTCGGCGAACTTGTCCTCGCGGTAGTAGGACTCGTCGGGCAGGCCGAGGCCGCCCTGCGCGAGGTAGACGATGTTCTTCGACGCGTCGCCGCGGTCGGGGGTGATGTAGGAGCCGAACAGCCCGGGGCCGCCGATGCGCTCGAACATGCCGAGGAACGCTGCCAGCTCGGTCAGGTCGGTGACGCTGTGGGCGCGGTCGAGCAGGCCCTGCACCGGGCCGAGGCCCTTGGCCTGGATGGTGTCGGTGTCCATGAAGGACGCGTAGAGGTCACCGATCTTGCGCTCGTCCTCGTCGAGGTCGCCGGCCGGACGGTCGGCGAGCTCGGTGATGATGTCGCGCACCTGCTGCTCGGCGGCGTCGGCGAGGGCGATGAAGGCGCCCCAGCTCGACTTGTCGGACGGGATCTCCGTCTCGTCGAGCCAGCGGCCGTTGACGTGGCCGAAGAGGTCGTCCTGCGGTCGGATGTCCGGGTTCATGCCGTCGCGCGCGGCGTCGAGGATCGTCACGCGCTCGACCCTAACGCC
Source organism: Nocardioides cavernae (assembly GCF_016907475.1). Lineage (NCBI taxonomy): Bacteria > Bacillati > Actinomycetota > Actinomycetes > Propionibacteriales > Nocardioidaceae > Nocardioides > Nocardioides cavernae. The sequence continues at coordinate 576,676 of NZ_JAFBCA010000001.1, forward strand.
GTGGTCCCAGCGTCAGCGCACGTGTACGACCGACTTGCCGAGCGTGCGTCGCTCGTCCATGTCGACCAGCGCCTGCGCGAAGCCGGCCAGGTCGTACGTCGCACCGACCGGCGGCTTCACCACGCCCGCCTCGATCATCGGGACGAGTCGGTGCCACTGCTTCTGCATGTAGCCGGGCCGGGTCATGGCGTACGCCCCCCAGCCGACGCCGCGGACGTCGGTGTTGCCCAGCAGCAGCCGGTTGACCTTGACCTCCGGGATGCCCTGCCCGGAGGCGAAGCCGACGACCAGGATCCGGCCCTGCTCGGCGAGGCAGCGCAGGGAGTCGGTGAAGGCGTCGCCGCCCACCACATCGAGGACGACGTCCACCCCGCGGCCGCCGGTGAGCTCCTTGACGGCGTCCTTGAAGTCGGGTCCGACCACGGCCTCGTCCGCCCCGGCGGCCCGTGCGAACGCCGCCTTCTCCTCGGTGCTGACCACCGCGATCGTCCGCGCGCCGAGGCCCTTGGCGACCTGCAGGGTGGCGGTGCCGACCCCGCCGGCGGCGCCGTGGACGAGGACGGTCTCGCCCTCGCGCAGGCCCCCGCGCTCCTCGAGCGCGAAGAGCGCGGTGAGGTAGTTCATCGGCAGCGCCGCCCCCTCGTCGTACGACATCGCGTCAGGCAGCGCGAAGGTGAAGATCGCCGGGTTGGCGACCTGCTCGGCCGCCCCGCCGTTGAGGTTCACCCCGGCCACCCGCTGGCCGACGGTGAACGCGCTCGACTCCGGCGCGCCCGGGTCGAGGACGACGCCGGCGAAGTCGACGCCGAGCGTGAAGGGCGGCTCGGGCCGGAACTGGTACTCGCCACGGCTCAGCAGCAGGTCGGGGAAGGCGACACCGACGCTGTGCACCTCGACCAGGACGTCGTTGTGGCCCTGGGTGGGCGGGTCGACCTCGCGCACCTCGACGTCGGACGGACCGGTGAGCGTGACGACCTGGACTGCCTTCATGGCCCGACCCTAGCCATCGCTGGAGTCACCGGATATCCGGTGACCTCCCCGCTTGTCACACCAGATCTCGGCCGACAAGCGGGAGACTCGGGTGCAAGGGTCGGAGTCAGCCGGCCCGCTTCACCTCGGCCAGCTCGAAGTGCATGGGGTCGGTCCAGCGCCAGTCGCCGCCCCAGGCGAAGCCCCAGGTCTTGAAGATCGCGACCACGTCACGGTTGATCTCGCCGACCGTGCCGCGCTGGTTGCCGCGGGTGTTGATGTCGAGGGCGAGGCCGAAGGAGTGGTTGGACAGCGTGGTCGTGTCGGCGATGAAGCGCGGGTAGTAGCAGCCGGCGTACTGGCCGGGGTCGATCGCGTCGGACAGCCCACGCTGCTGCACCTCGAGCAGCGCCGCGCGCAGCTGCGGGAAGAGGTCCTTGTGGCAGGTGACGCTGCCGAGGATCGGCACCACCTCGGTGCGGATGTTGGCCGACACCCACGCCGGGTCGGGCGCGATGCGGCCGCCGCCGAGGACGCGGTAGCGGAAGGTCCCGACGACGCTGCCGAGGGTGCCACCGGTCGGGACCGCGGTCAGCTTCGCGTCGGGGTCGAGGCCGATGCGGGAGGCGACGTCGAGCATCTGCACCGACGCGTCCTTGCCGACGAGCCGCTCGAGCGGCTTGCGGATGCTCGCCGGCGTCTTGCGGTCGGTGGAGATCAGCAGCCCGTTGTCGGTGGCCATCTCGATGTCCTCGGCCCACGCGGTGTTGACCACCATGTCGATGGTCGGCACCTGCGGGGTGTACGCACCCACGTGCAGCTCCGGTGCGTCGTCCTCGGGCCCGAGCCGGATCATCCCCGCCGTGTCGGCCAGCCGCTTGGCCACGGTGCGGTCGATGGCCAGCTCACCGCCGGCGACACGGTCCCACGCCTCCTGGAAGTCGGCGACCTGCGCCTGGGTGAAGTTGCGGTAGCGGCCCGGGTCGACCGAGGCGACGGTGAGCACCCGGTTCTCCAGGCTGACCTGGCCCAGACCGATGCGCTCGGTGTGGGCCACGCCCTCCAGGGCCTCGATCTTCTCGAGCAGCTCGTCGTCGATCGCCTTGTCCCACTGCACGAGGATGTCGGCGCTCCACAGCCGCCCGTCGCGCTCGCCGGGCGGGTCGACCGCGTGGGCGGGGTCGGCCACGGGGACCGTCGAGGCAGGCTCGGTCGGCTCGGCGGTCGGTTCGGTGGTCGAGTCCGGCGCCGGGTCCGGCTCCTCGCGCGCGGCCGGTTCGCTGCACGCGGCGAGCAGCACGAGCAGGACGGCTGTCGCCGCCACCCCCGCCCCTCGTCGTACGCGCACGACCCGACCCTAGGCAGTCGGTGTCTGGACGCGGCTGGGGATCGTGAACCACGAGATCAGCCCGCCCACGGCGAGGAGCGCCGCGCAGGCGATCATCGCGGTGGCGTACGCCGAGTCGAACGCCGCCGCGTCGCGGTAGTCGTCACCCGCGAGGCCGACCGCCGTGGGCAGCGCCGCGACCGCGAGCAGGGAGCCGGCACGGGCGACGGCGTTGTTGATGCCGCTGGCGATGCCGGCCTCCTCGTCGGGTGCGGCGGCCAGGACGGTCGCGGTGAGCGGGGCGACCATGAGTGCGAGGCCGAGGCCGAAGACGGTGAGCCCCGGTGCGACGTCGCGCCACCACGAGACGTCGGGCCCGACCCGCAGCAGCCACAGCGTGCCGACCGCCATCACCAGCGGGCCGAACGTCATCGGGATCCGCGGTCCGATCCGCTCGCCGAGGGCGCCGCCGCGCGAGGCGAGGAGGAGCATGCAGATGGTGATCGGAAGGGTGGCCAGCCCGGCCTCGAGCGCGTTGTAGCCACTGACGGTCTGCAGCTGCAGCACGAGGAAGAACAGGATGGCGCCGAGCGCGGCGTAGACGAGGAGCGTCATCAGGTTCGCCGCGCTGAAGGTGCGGTCGTGGAAGAGGCCGAGCGGCACCATCGGCCCGCGTGAGCGGCGCTCGACCACCACGAACGCGATCGCCGAGACCAGCGCCCCGCCGGCCGCCCACAGCGTCACCGGCCCCCCGGCATCGGTGAGCGCCCAGGTGAGGCAGGCGAGCGAGAGCGAGGCGAGCGCGGCCCCTGGGATGTCGAAGCGCCCCTGCGCACGTGGGTCGCGCGTCTCGGGCACCCACTGCTGCGCCAGCCACACCGTCAGGACCGCGAGCGGGAGGTTGATCAGGAAGATCCACCGCCACGACGCGTGGTCGACGAGCAGCCCACCCACCAGCGGGCCGAGCGCCGCGGCGATGCCGCCGAGGCCCGACCAGGCACCGATGGCCCGGCTCCGGTCCTCCGAGCGGAACGCTCCCTGGATCATCGCCAGGCTGCCGGGCGTGAGGAGGGCGCCGCCGATGCCCTGCAGCACCCGGGCCGCGATCAGCACCTCGGCGTTGGGCGCCAGCCCGCACAGCAGGGACGCCAGGGCGAACCAGATCGTGCCGATGACGAAGACCCGCCGCCGGCCGAGCCGGTCGCCGAGCGACCCCCCGATCAGGATGAGCGACGCCATCGAGAGGAAGTAGCCGTTGGTGATCCACTGCAGCTGCGCCAGGGATGCGTCGAGGTCGGCGCCGATCGACCTCAGCGCCACGTTGACCACCGTGCCGTCCAGCAGCGTCAGCCCCGAACCGAGCGTGGCCGCAGCCACGATCCCCCGCGCGGTCGGCGTACCCCAGACGACTCCGCTCACGCGCCCACCCTAGGGCTCAGCCGCGCAGGACCTGACCGGCCAGCCAGGCGATGTCGGCGCCCGTCCGCTCGGGCGACCCGGACGGCTGCATGACATGGCTCAGCACGACGCGCACGACCATGTCGATGGCCGGGTCGAGGTGCTCGGCGTCGATTCCGGGGGTGTACGGCGCCACGCGGGCGCTGATGACCTCCTTGGCCGCGCCGAGCAGCGAGCCGGCGTTGGTCGTCAGCAGGGGCAGCAGCTCGGTGTCGGCGCCGTGGGTCGCGCTGACGACGGCGTGCAGCAGCTTGTTGGCGCTGGCGTAGGTCAGCACGTCGGTGACCGCGCGCTCGATGGCGCGGGTGAGGTCGTCGGGCTCGGTGTCGAAGGCCCGCTCGACGACCTGCAGGAAGCGCGCCAGCTCCTCGAGGATCATCGTCTCGGCGAGTGCCGGCTTGGAGCCGACCTCGTTGTAGACGGTCTGCCGGCTCACCCCGGCCGCGTCGGCGAGCCGACCCATCGTCACCGCCGCCCAGCCCGACGAGGTCGTCATCTCCACGGCCGCGGCGACGATGCGCTCGCGGGTCGTGGTCGGCATGCCGGAAGTCTCGCAGGTCAGGTGCGGTCGACGTCCCGGCCGGCCGGCACCTCAGCCCTGGTAGCGCACCTGTTCGCCGCGCTCGACCCGCTCGCGCTGCGGCACCACCGTGTACTTCGGGTCGTTGGCCGAGGCCAGCCCGGCCTCGTAGACACCCAGTCGGGTGCAGAGCGAGCCGGCCATCAACGCCGTGCCCGAGACGACGGAGAGCAGTCGGCTGCGGCCGCCGAGGAGGGCGCCCGCGGCACCGGCGGCGGTGAGCACCTTGCTGGCGCGGATCAGCGTGCCGGCCTTCCCGGTGTGCAGCGTCTCGGCGGACAGGCCCATCGACGACTCCATCCGGTGGGCCATCAGCAGCTCGACGGCGGCACCACCCACCGCGAAGGCGCGGGCAGGTCCGGCCTCGGCGACGGGGGCAGTGGCCATCGCCCACCCGCCCGACGCCGCAGCGGCGGACCCGCAGAAGACGAACGGGAGCTCCTCGTAGGCCGAGTGCCACGCCGGGGTCGCGGTGTCGGAGAGCAGCACCGCGGTGTACGCGGCCAACGGCGGGGCGGTCACGGCCCCGACCAGGCCGGCCGGACGTCCGAGCCGCAGCAGCAGGCGCACCGGCCCGCGCTGCCAGCGGGCGGGCAGCATGCCCACCAGCTCGGCCGCGGAGGCCAGTCCGGCGAAGGGTGCGTGCAGGGACAGGATCCAGGTGCCGACCGACATCGGCGAGGTCAGCTTGACCACGCGCAGCATGTTGAGGAAGCGGCTGGGCTTGCCGAGGTCGTGGACCAGGGCGACGACGCTGAGCAGCAGCGCGACGAGCGAGCCGATCCGGCCCGCACGCCGCAACCCCGGTCGGTCGGTCAGGTCGGCGCCGCCCGCGAGGAGCGAGGACCCGGCGGCGACCCCGCCGGTGAAGAGGTAGTAGGCGATGTCGCGCTCCCACGGGGCGGCCTTGACGATCGGTCGGCCGTAGTAGGAGGTGAAGTCGGCCTCGGGCACCATCACCCGGTCGCCGCCGCGGGAGCTGCCCCGCGAGCGGCCGGGGCTGCCGCCGTGCTGGACCTCGGCACCGGACCCGCGGCCGCCCGTCGGCTCGCTCACGGCCGCCTCCTCACGAAGGACAGGGCCGCGCCGATCAGCAGCGCGGTGCCCGCCATCCCGGCCCGGGTGAACATCCGCGGCAGGTCCTTGGTCGTCACGACGGGGTCGGGCGGCAGGCCGTAGACCTCCGGCTCGTCGAGCAGCAGGAACATCGCCCCGGTGCCGCCGACACCGTCCTCGGGGTCGTTGCCGTAGAGCCGGGCGTCCATCACCCCACGCTCGTGGAGCAGCTCCACCCGCGCGTTGGCGCGCTCGCGCAGCTCCTCGACGTCGCCGTACTGGATGGACTCGGTCGGGCACGCCGCCGCGCAGGCGGGACGCTGGCCGTCGGTGAGCCGGTCGTAGCAGAGCGTGCACTTCTGGGCGATGCCCACCTTGGGGTCGCCCTCCGGCCCACGGCGGCGGTCGATCACGCCGTAGGGGCAGGCGGCGACGCAGTAGCCGCACCCGTTGCAGATGTCGTCCTGCACCACCACGGTGCCGAACTCGCTGCGGAACAGCGAACCCGTCGGGCACACGTCGAGGCAGGCGGCGTGCGTGCAGTGCTTGCACACGTCGGACGACATCAGCCACTGGAAGTCGGGCTTGTCGTCCTCGTCCACGTCGCTCACCGGCGCGCCGACCGACGGCATCCCCAGGTCGACGGCCGGCTTGGACGCAGGCCGCTCGATGAAGGCGACGTGCCGCCACTGGTTGGCGTTGAGCGAGTGGCTGTTGTCGTAGGACGTGCCGAGCATCTCGAAGGCGTTCTCCGGGACGTCGTTCCACTCCTTGCACGCCACCTCGCACGCCTTGCAGCCGATGCAGACGCTGGTGTCGGTGAAGAAGCCCTTGCGCTTGGGCGCGTCGGTGTAGCCGGCGTCGGCCGCCGGGTCGAGCGGTCCGAAGAGACTCTTGCGGCCGATCACTGGCCCTCCTGGTCGTCGTCGCTGGTCTCGGCAGCCGCGAGCGACCGCGCCTGGGCGTCTGCTGACGCGGTGACGATCCTGGGGTGGACGTCGTCGACGATCCCGGCCCGTCGGGCGTAGTCGGTGACGAGCTCGCGCAGCGCGGCACCGGTGGGCCGACGCCCCGGACGTACGTCGCAGGTGCCGACCTTGCTCTCCTGGATGAGGACGTTGGGGTCGAGCGAGATGCCGAACAGGTCGTTGGCCGAGTCGCCGGTGACGAGGCCACCGCCGCCCCAGTGGTAGGGCATCCACACCTGATGGACAGTACGACCCTCGATCCTCAGCGGCCGCAGCCGCTCGGTCACCAGCACCCGGCCCTCGACGGCCGAGCGGGCGGTCACGACGTGGCACCACCCCATGTGCTCGAGGCCCCGCTCCTGCGCCAGCGCCGGGGACACCTCGACGAACATCTCGGGCTGGAGCTCGGCGAGGTGCTCGAGGTAGCGGCTCATGCCGCCGGCCGTGTGGTGCTCGGTGAGCCGGCTGGTGGTGAAGACGAACGGGAAGACGTCGCTGTGCTCCTCCGGGGGCGCCGGGTTCAGCTGGTTGTCGTTGCGGTCGTACGCCTTGCGCGTCGGGTTGGCCTGCTGCCCGTAGAGCGGGTTGCGGAACGGCGACTCGACCGGCTCGTAGTGGGTGGGCATCGGACCGTCGATGAGGCCCTGCGGCACGTAGAGCGCACCCTTCCCGTCACCCTGCATGATGAACGGGTCGACGCCCTCGATGGCCTCGACGCCCTCGGATCCCTCGGGCGCCCGGTAGGACGGCGGCTTGGTCCTCTCGAAGTCGGGGACGTCCTGCCCGGTCCACTCCCCCGCCTCGCCCTTCTCGGGGTCCCACCAGACGTAGGCCTTGCGCTCGCTCCACGGCTTGCCGTCGGGGTCGGCCGAGGCGCGGTTGTAGAGGATGCGGCGGTTCAACGGCCACGCCCAGCCCCAATCGGGGGCGACGAACGACTGGTCGTGGCGCGACGTGCGGCGGTTGGCCTGGTTGACGCCGTCGGCGAAGACGCCGGTGTAGATCCAGCATCCGCCGGCCGTCGAGCCGTCGGCCTTCATCTCCATGAAGGTCGACAGCGGGCGACCGGTCGCGACCTCGTAGCCGTTGATCTCCTTCAGCACCGCCTCGGCGCTGGGCTCGCCCCAGGCCCGCGCACCCTCGGTGCCGAGCACGCCCTCGTCGTGGACGGGGTAGTCCCACGCCAGGTCGAGCACGGGGCGGTCGCGGTCGTCGGTGGAGCCGGCCAGGCGCTCACGCACCATCCGGCCCAGGTGGTAGAAGAACCACAGCTCCGAGCGGCAGTCGCCCGGCGGGTCGACCGCCTTCTCGCGCCACTGGAGCATCCGCTGGGTCTGGGTGAACGTGCCCTCCTTCTCGGCGTACGACGCCGCCGGGAAGAGGAACACCTCCGTGCCGCACTCCTCCGGCACGATCTCGCCGGTCGCGACCTCGGGTGAGTCCTTCCAGAACGACGCGCTCTCGATCTCGAAGAGGTCGCGCACGACGAGCCAGTCGAGGTTGGCCATGCCGAGCCGCTGGGCCCTGCCGTGGGCCGAGCCGACGGCGGGGTTCTGGCCGAGCAGGAAGTAGCCGGACACCTTGCCGTCGATCATGTCGAGCACGGTGCGGTAGGTGCCGTGGTCGCCGGTGATCCTGGGCAGGTAGTCGAAGCAGAAGTCGTTGTCGGCCGTCGCCGCGTCGCCCCAGTAGGCCTTCAGAAGGCTCACCGTGTAGGCGTCGGCCTTGGACCAGAAGCCCTTGCTGCCGGGGTGGCGGATGCTGTCGACGTAGTCGGTCAGCGTCGGGTGCTGGTCGGGGTTGGGCATCGGCAGGTAGCCCGGGAGGATGTTGAACAGGGTGGGGATGTCGGTCGAGCCCTGGATGCTCGCGTGGCCGCGCAGCGCCATCACCCCGCCGCCGGGGCGACCCATGTTGCCGAGCAGGAGCTGCAGGATCGCGCCGGTGCGGATGTACTGCACGCCGACGCTGTGCTGGGTCCAGCCGACGCTGTAGACCAGCGCCGTGGTGCGCTCGCGTCCGGAGTTCTCCGTCCACGCCCGGCACACCTCGAGGAAGTCGGCCTGGCTGACGCCGCAGGTCTGCTCCACCACCTCGGGCGTGTAGCGGGCGAAGTGGCGGCGGAGCACCTGGTAGACGCAGCGCGGGTGCTGCAGGGTCTCGTCACGCCGCGGCTTGCCCTCCACCTGCATGCCGTGGGCCTCGTGCTGCAGGCCCGCCGCGGAGTCGCGCTGCTCCTGGGTCTCCTCGGAGTCGTCGGCCTGCGCCTTGCTCTGCTGGCCCGGGCCGTCCTCGACGTCGTACTGCCAGCTGGTGGGGTCGTAGGTGCGCTTCTCGGGGTCGAAGCCACTGAAGAGCCCGTCGAGGTCGTCGGTGTCCTCGAACCTGTCGCTGACGAGCGTCGCGGCGTTGGTGTAGTTGACGACGTAGTCGCGGAAGTCGAGGCCGTTCTCCAGGACGTGGCTGATGATGCCGCCGAGGAACGCGATGTCGCTGCCGACGCGGATCGGGACGTGCTTGTCCGCGACCGCGCTGGTGCGGGTGAACCGCGGGTCGACGTGGATCACCTTGGCGCCACGCTGCTGGGCCTCCACCACCCACTGGAAGCCCACCGGGTGGGCCTCGGCCATGTTGGAGCCCTGGATGATGATGCAGTCCGCGTTGGCCAGGTCAGCCGTGAAGCCGGTGGCGCCGCCGCGTCCGAAGCTGGTCCCCAGACCGGGGACGGTGGCGGAGTGTCAAATACGCGCCTGGTTCTCGATCTGGATGGCGCCCATCGCGGTGAAGAGCTTCTTGATGAGGTAGTTCTCCTCGTTGTCGAGCGTCGCCCCACCCAGGCTGGCGATGCCCATGGTGCGGCGCACCCGACGGTCCTTCTCGTCGAGCTCCTGCCACGCGTCGCGCCGCGACTTCACCACCCGGTCGGCCACCATCTCCATGGCGGTCGTGAGGTCGAGCTCCTCCCACTCGGTGCCGTGGGGGCGGCGGTACTTGACCGTGGTCTCGCGCAGGGCGCTCGTGACGAGGTTCTTGCTGGCCGAGCCCTTGGGGCACAGCCTGCCGCGGTTGACCGGGCTGTCGGGGTCGCCCTCGATCTGCACGATCTTCTCGTCCTTGACGAAGATCTTCTGCCCGCACCCGACGGCGCAGTAGGGGCAGACGCTGCGGGCGACGCGGTCGGCGGTCGAGGTGCGCGGCTCGACCTCGTCGGTGCGGCGCGAGCGCACGGCCTTTCCACGGCCGAGGAGGTCGCCACTCGTCAGCTGGCGGAGCACGGGCCACGGGAGGAGCGACCTCGACTCCGCCATGCCGTCACCTCCACCGTGTGTGCTGGCTCGTGACCCTACGGACGGCGTACGACGTCCGTCCACCACCAGAGGGGTGCGTTTGTCAGCGGACGACGATCGCGTGGTCGCCGGCCGCCACGACCTCGCCGACGACCGGGTGTCCGGGCAGCTCACCGACCACCAGGAGACCGCCCGACGTCTGGGCGTCGGCGAGCAGCACGAGCTCGTCCTCGTCGACGGAGGCGTCGAGGTGCGGCCGCACCCAGTCGAGGTTGCGGCGGCTGCCGCCCGGCACGAAGCCGTCGGCCAGCGACGTGCGCGCGCCGTCGACGTAAGGCACCGCCGCCGCGTCGATCACCGCCGTCGTGCCGCTCGCGCGCATCATCTTCATCAGGTGGCCGAGCAGGCCGAAGCCGGTGACGTCGGTCGCCGCGCGGAGCCCGGCGTCGACGGCCGCGCGGCTGGCGTCGCGGTTGAGCTCGGTCATCACCGCGACCGCCGCCTCGAACCACTCGCCGGTCGCCTTGTGGCGGTTGTTGAGCACGCCGAGGCCGAGCGGCTTGGTCAGCGTCAGCGGCATCCCGACCTGCGCCGCGTCGTTGCGCAGCAGCTTGTCGGGGTCCGCGAGGCCGGTGACGGCGAGGCCGTACTTCGGCTCGGGGTCGTCGATGCTGTGCCCGCCGGCGAGGAACGCCCCCGCCTCGGTGCACGCGTCGTCTCCGCCGCGCAGCACCTCGGCGGCCACGTCGAAGGGGATCCGGTCGCGCGGCCACCCGAGCAGGTTGACCGCGACCACCGGGGTGCCGCCCATCGCCCACACGTCCGACATCGCATTCGTGGCGGCGATACGCCCGAAGGCGTAGGCGTCGTCGACGACCGGGGTGAAGAAGTCGGCGGTGGCGATCACGGCGCGGCCGGTGCCGTCGGGGGCGGGATCGATGCGCACGGCGGCTGCGTCGTCGCCGTGGTCGAGACCGACCAGCAGGTCGCCCGAGGCACGGCCGCGTCCGAGCCCGCTCAATACGCGTTCGAGCTCACCGGGCGGCACCTTGCACGCGCACCCACCACCTGCGGCGTACTGGGTGAGGCGGATCGCCTGATCGGTCGTGCTCGCGCGCGTGGTCACCCGCCCAATGTAGGCACCCGGCCGGGCGTCCCTCCTCACCCCGTTGCCCGTGGCGGCGCAGGCGACGCGCGCCTAGTGTCGAGACATGTACAGCGACGGCTCCGCGATCGCCCGCTTGCTGGCCGAGTGCCAGCGGGCGCTCGACAGGGTCGAGCCCGCGGACCTCGAGGCCGTCGCCGCGGGTGGGGCCCTCGTCATCGACATGCGGCCGGTGCAGCAGCGCCTCCGCGACGGCGAGCTGCCGGGCGCTCTCGTCGTCGACCGCAACGTCCTCGAGTGGCGCCTCGACCCGACCAGCCCGCACCGCCTGGCCGTCTCCGACGACCCCGACCGGCGCATCGTCCTGGTCTGCAACGAGGGCTACAGCTCCAGCCTCGCGGCCCACACCCTGCAGCAGCTGGGCCTGCGGCGGGCGACCGACCTGGCGGGCGGCTTCACCGCGTGGTCGGCGTACGTCGCGGAGGTGCAGGCGGACGTGATCGCCACCGAGAGACGTGTCGCCAGGCACTAGGCTGGCTCGCGGAGGCGGTTCTCGTCTGGTGACGGACGCGGTCCTCAAAACCGTTGCGACCCAGCAGCTGGGTCGGGCGGGTTCGATTCCCGTCCGCCTCCGCCAGTCGTGAGCCACCCGTGAGCCGGGGCGTCGGACGAGGAGGGTGGGTGCCAGATCCGCGCCGGGCCACGCCCCGCACCGACCACGTCCTCGCCGACGAGCGCCTGCAGGCGGCCGCGACCCGGCTGGGACCGGTCCTGGTCAAGCACGCGGTCACCGCAGCGCTGGAGCGGTGCCGGGCCGGCGAGCTCGGCCCGGCGGCGGTCGCCGACGCCGCGGTCGCGGCGCTCCCGGCCTCCGCCACCACGCTCCGGCGGGTGGTCAACGCGACCGGGGTGGTGGTCCACACCAACCTGGGCCGAGCACCCCTGTCCGGCGCCGCCGTCGAGGCCATCCGGACGGCGGCCGGGGCCACCGACGTCGAGCTGGACCTCGCGACCGGGCAGCGCGGACGACGGGGCCGCGGCGCGCTGGAGGCCCTGGCCGCCGCCGTGCCCGACGCCGGCGCGGTCCACGTCGTCAACAACGGCGCGGCCGCCCTCGCCCTCGTCACGCGGGTGCTGGCGCGCGGTGACGACGGGCGCGACACCGTGGTCATCGCCCGCGGCGAGCTCGTCGAGATCGGCGACGGCTTCCGCATCCCCGAGCTGATGGAGTCCGTGGGCGCCCGGCTGCGCGAGGTCGGCACGACCAACCGGGTGCACCTCGCCGACTACGCCTCGGCGGTCGACGACTCGACCGCGTTCGTGCTCAAGGTCCACCCCTCCAACTTCGCCGTCACCGGCTTCACCTCCTCGGTGCCGGCCCATGAGCTCGCCGGCCTCGAGCACTCCGGGCGACGGGTCCCGCTCGTGGTCGACATCGGCTCCGGGCTGCTCGAGCAGCACCCGCGCCTGCCCGACGAACCCGACGCCGGGCGGGCCCTCCGCGAGGGCGCCGACCTCGTCACCGCCTCCGGCGACAAGCTCCTCGGCGGCCCGCAGGCCGGGCTGCTGCTCGGCGAGGCCGGCCTGGTCGAGCGGCTGCGGCGCGACCCCTTCGCCCGAGCCCTGCGCGTGGACAAGCTCACCCTGGCTGCCCTCGAGGCGACCCTCGTCGGACCCGTGCCCCCGGTGCGGGCCGCCCTCGGTCGGTCGGTCGACGACCTCCGGACGCGGGCGCGCGCGATCGTCGCGGCGTGGCCCGCCGACCTGGTCGCGGCGCTCGGGGCCGAGGTCGTCGACTCCGCGGGCGCCGTCGGCGGCGGCGGCGCACCCGGCGTGGAGCTGGCGAGCGCGGCCGTCTCGCTGCCCGAGCACCTCGCCGCACCGCTGCGCGACGGCGAGCCGCCGGTGCTGGGTCGCACGGTGCGCGGCCGGCTGCTGCTCGACCTGCTGGCGGTCGACCCCGCCGAGGACGACGCCATCGCCGACGCCGTACGCCGCGCCGCGGGGGCGGGCCGGGCCTGATGCACGTCGTCGCGACCGCGGGTCACGTCGACCACGGGAAGTCCACCCTGGTGCGCGCCCTCACCGGCACCGACCCCGACAGGCTCGAGGAGGAGCGGCGACGCGGGCTGACGATCGAGCTCGGCTACGCCTGGACGTCGTGGCCCGGCCTGGGCGACCTCGATCAGGTGGCGTTCGTCGACGTCCCGGGCCACGAGCGGTTCCTCACCACCATGCTCGCCGGCATCGGCCCGGTGCCGGCGGCCCTGCTGGTCGTCGCGGCCGACGACCCGTGGATGCCGCAGGCGGCAGAGCACCTCGCCGCACTCGACGCCCTCGGCGTCGCCCACGGGGTCGTCGCCGTCACGCGCAGCGACCTCGCCGACCCCGGGCCCACCGTGGCGCGGGCGACGGCCGAGGTGGCCCGCACCAGCCTGGCCGGTGCACCGGTCGTCGCCGTCAGCGGCCGCACGGGCGCCGGGCTCGACGACCTCCGCTCCGCCCTCGCCGACATGCTCGCCGCGCTGCCACCACCCGATCCGGACGCCGACGTACGCCTCTGGGTGGACCGACGCTTCACCGTCCGGGGTGCGGGCACCGTGGTCACCGGCACGCTGCCAGCCGGCACCGTCCGGGTCGGCGACACCCTCGCCGACGGTGACCGGCTGGTGCGCGTCCGCGGGCTGCAGGCGCTCGGGCAGGACACCGACGCGGTGAGCGGCACCGCCCGTGTCGCGCTCAACCTCACCGGCGACGTCGACGGGATCGCGCGCCAGACGGTGCTGACCACGCCCGACGCGTGGCACCGCACCGAGGTGGTCGACGTACGACTCCGACCGGGGCCCGGCGCCGGTCCTCCGCTCGCCCCGCAGCTGCACGTCGGGGCCGCGGACGTCGCGGCGCGGCACCGCCCGCTCGGCGACCCGCGCGGCGGCATCGCCCGGCTCACGCTCGAACGCGCCCTGCCGCTGCGGGTGGGCGACCGGATGCTGCTGCGGGACCCGGGTGACCGCCGGATCTGGCGCGTCGACGTCCTCGACCCCGACCCACCGCGACTGCGGCGACGGGGTGCGGCCGAGCGGCGTGCCGCGCAGCTCGCGGGGGCCGACGGCACCCCGCGCCTGGCCGACGAGCTCGCCCGCCGCGGGCTCGCGCACCGAGACCGGTTGCGCCGCATCGGTGTGCCCGTGACGTCCGGCGACCACCTCGAGGCCGGCCCTTGGGTGGTGAGCCCGGCCCTCGTCGGGGCGCTGACGGAGCGCCTGGTGCCCCTCGTCGAGGAGCACGCCCGCTCCCACCCGCTCGACCCCGACGTGCCGCTGGCCGTGCTGGCCGACCGGCTCCGCCTGCCGAGCCCGGACCTCGTCTTGCCACTGGTCCGCCCGCCGCTGCAGGTCGTGGGCGGGCGGGTGCGATCGCCCGGGGCGGGCCTCCCGACGGCCGTGACTGCCGCCGTCGACGTCGTACGTCGTGAGCTGGAGGCCGCGCCGTTCGCCGCTCCCACCGCGGACCGGCTGCGCGAGCTCGGCCTCGACGACCGCTCCCTCGGTGCGGCCGAGCGCGCCGGCCTGCTGTGGCGCGTCGCCCCGGGACTCGTCCTGCTGCCGGGGGCGGCGGAGGAGGCGGCGGCCCGCCTGGCCCTGCTCGAGCAGCCCTTCACCACCAGCGCGGCCCGTCAGGACCTCGGCACCTCGCGCCGGGTGGTGCTGCCGCTGCTCGACCGGCTCGACCGGGCCGGGCTCACCCGGCGCCTCGCCGACGACCGGCGCGAGGTCGTGCGCTGAGGCCGCCGCCTGTCTGACGCCAGGCCGGGCTCAGACCGCCGAGCGCTCGGGCGGACACGGGACGAAGTCGACCTTCTCGCGGACCCCGCAGTCGGGACAGGACCAGTCCTCGGGGACGTCCGCCCAGGCCGTACCGGCCGCGAAGCCCTCGTGCTCGTCCCCGACCGCGACCTCGTAGACGTACTCGCAACCCGGGCAGCGCGCGGCCAGCACCTCCGTGCCCGGGTCGAGTGCGGGCGCGGTAGCAGTCCCCGCGGGGCTGCGCACTCGACTCCCGGCGCCGTAGCGCTCGAGGTAGGTCTCCCGCTTGCGCGGGCTGATGTTGGCGAGCGACACGTCGCCGCCGAAGTGGTCGACGACCCGCTGGTCCATCACCCGCCGCCAGACGGCCGGCACGGCCGCGAGCACGATCATCCCGGCGTAGCCGGTCGGCAGCACCGGGCTCTCCTCGAAGTCGCGCAGCGTCTGGTAGCGCCGGGTCGGGTTGGCGTGGTGGTCGCTGTGGCGCTGCAGGTGGTAGAGCAGCACGTTGGTCGCGATGTTGTTCGAGTTCCAGCTGTGGCCGGGCAGGACGCGCTCGTAGCGCTCGCGGTCCCCCTCGCCGACCTTCTGCCGCAGCATCCCGTAGTGCTCCATGTAGTTGACGACCTCGAGGAGCGAGAACCCGACGACGGCCTGGATCACGAGGAAGGGGAGCACCTCGATGCCGAACGCCACCAGCACCGCGGCCCAGAGGACGAGGGTCATCATCCACGCGTTGAGGACGTCGTTGTCGAGGCGCCACGGTGACTGCTTGCGCCGCGCGAGCCGCCGCTTCTCCAGCCGCCACGCCGACCTCAGTGATCCGCCGACCGTGCGCGGCCAGAACGCGTAGAAGCTCTCCCCCAGCCGGGCGCTCGCGGGGTCCTCGGGGGTGGCGACCCGGACGTGGTGGCCGCGGTTGTGCTCGATGTAGAAGTGGCCGTAGCAGACCTGGGCCAGCGCGATCTTGGACAGCCAGCGCTCGTTGGCCTCCTTCTTGTGGCCGAGCTCGTGGGCGGTGTTGATGCCGATGCCGCCGATGCAGCCGATCGAGACCGCCAGGCCGACCCGGTCGATCGTCGACAGCGGCTGGTCGGCGAGCAGCCCGAAGACGTCCCAGCCGCTGACCACCGCCATGGCGCCCAGGAAGCCTGCGTACTGGATCGGCAGGAAGAGATAGGTGATCCACCGGTAGTAGCGGTCCTGCTCGAGCGCCTCGATCACGTCGTCCGGCGGGTTGGATCGGTCGAGCCCGGCGATGAGGTCGATCGCCGGCACGATGCCGAGGATGACGATCGGTCCCACCCAGAACCACACGCTCCAGCCGGTCGCGACGTAGCCGCCGAAGGCGACGAACGCGAGGCTCGGCACGACCAGGCCGATGAGCCAGAGGTAGCGCTTGCTGTCGGTCCAGAGCGCGGTGGTGCCGTCGGGGACCGTGCCGCTGGGGGCGAGTCGGGTGGGGTAGCCGGCCATCGTCGTGACCTCCTGCCGTTGGGTTTACATGACCATAGGATGTGTAAACCTTGTTGACAAGACCCAGACTTCTGTCAAGTCGCGGCGTCGGCTCGTCTCGCCGGGTGTTGCCCCCGTCACACCTGCGAGCGGCTGGCGATAGGTTGGGCGCCATGGAACACCCCTTCGGCATCGACTTCGGCGGCACCGGCATCAAGGGCGCCCCTGTCGACCTCGAGGTCGGCGACTTCGCGCACGACCGGATCCGGATCGACACCCCGCGACCCGCGACACCGCAGGCGGTCGCCGAGGTCTTCGGCCAGATCATCGACAGCTTCCCGGCCTCCACGCGGCCCGTCGGCGTGACCGTTCCCGGCATCGTCCGCCGGGGCGTGGTGCACTCGGCGGCCAACATCGACAAGTCATGGATCGGCGAGGACGCCGACGCGATCTTCACCGCCGCCCTCGGGCGTGAGGTGCACGTGGTCAACGACGCCGACGCCGCGGGGCTCGCGGAGGCGGAGTACGGCGCCGCGAAGGGCCGGGGCGGACTGGTCATGGTCATCACGCTCGGCACGGGCATCGGCTCGGCGATGATCTGGGACGGCCAGCTCGTGCCCAACTCCGAGATGGGTCACCTCGAGCTCGACGGTGCCGTCGCGGAAGCGACCACGGCGACCAGCGCCCGTGAGCGCGAGGGCCTGTCCTGGGAGGAGTGGTCGGAGCGCCTCACGGCCTACTTCCGCCACCTCGAGCGGCTGTTCTCCCCCGACCTGTTCGTGATCGGCGGCGGGGTCAGCAAGTCCTGGGACAAGTTCGGCCACCTCATCAAGGCCGAGACCGAGATGGTGCCCGCGACGCTGCAGAACCGCGCCGGCATCGTCGGCGCCGCGCTCGTGGCGCACCGCATGGCCGGCATCGAGGACTGACTCCGTACGACGACCGGGTGGGCGCGGCAGGCGACCCGTCCCGGCCTCAGTCGTCCAGCACCCGCTCGAACGCCGCCGTCGCCCCGCGGAGGTAGCGCTGCACGACGGCCTTCTCCTCCTCGGTGAAGGACGCGTCGTGCCGGTCGAGCGCCCGGAACATCGGCATCAGGTGGCCGACGATCTCCCCGAGCCCCGAGTCGGTGATGTGCAGCTGCGTGCGCCTGCGGTCGAGCTCGTGGGGACGACGCTCGACGTGGCCGCGCGCGACCAGACGGTCGACGATGCCGGTCGCCGCGGCGGTCGAGACCTCGAGCCGTCTGGCGACCTCGGCGGGTCCGATCTGCTCGCGGCTGAGGTGATCGAGCGCCACCAGCTCCGACTCGCTGAGTCCGGCGCGCCGTGACACGACGTGGTTGACCCGGCTGCCTGCCGCGACGAGGTCGCGCAGCGCGAGGAGCGTCGGGGGCTGGGCCCGCTCGTTGCCCCGACCCACCCACGACGGGGGCGCGACGGGGTGCTGGTCGTCCGTCACGGGCGCTCACCTCCGTCGTCGTCGCGGCCATTTGCCCTGTCATGGTACTACGGCTAACTTGATAAGTAACTTAGTTAGCAATCACCTCCCCTAGCTATCTTTTCTCGAGGAGATCTCGTGCCTTCCCACCACACTCCCGCGCCTGCTCGGGCGATCGCCGGACGCCGGCTGGCCTGGTTCTTCGCCCTCGTGCCGATCCTCTTCGCGCTGGTCGTGATCGCGTTCGTGCCGGAGGGCGAGCGCGAGGCCTCGGCCCTGGACTCGCTGCCCGCCGGCGCCGACAGCACCCTGGCGGTCGAGCTCGAGGAGCAGCTGCCCGACGACGAGGGCCAGGTCGCCATCGTGCTGTGGACCGCCGAGTCCGGCGAGCTCGACCAGGCGACTCAGGACGAGCTGACCCAGCAGGGGGCAGCCCTGCTGTCGCAGTCGGGCGGGGAGGCGGACGGACAGGGTGCGACCGACGCCCCGGACGGCGCGGCCGGGCAGCCGGGCGGGTCGCAGGGCGGACCGCCCGGTGGCGGCGAGGGGCAGCAGTCCCCCGTCGTGGTGTCCGAGGACACGACCGCGGCGATCGTCGCCGTACCCGTCGTCTCCGCCTCCAGCACCGACAACATCGACAAGGTCGAGGAGCTGCGCGACCAGCTGCGCGAGGACGCGCCCGACGGCGTGGAGGTCCAGGTGACCGGCCCTGCGGCCATCCAGGCCGATATCGGGCAGGTCTTCGACGGGGCGGACATCCGGCTGCTGGCCGCGACGGCCCTGGTCGTGGCGATCCTGCTGATCATCACCTACCGGAGCCCCGTGCTGTGGCTGGTCCCGCTGGCGGTCGTCGGCGTCGCCGACCGCTTCGCCGCGATCGTGTCGACCAATGTGCTCGAGGCGGTCAACGTCGCGTGGGACGAGTCGACCGTCGGCATCCTCAGCGTGCTCGTCTTCGGTGCCGGCACCGACTACGCGCTGTTGCTGATCTCGCGCTACCGCGACGAGCTCAAGACCACCGAGTCGCGCCACGAGGCGATGGCGCACGCGCTCGGCCGGACCTTCGAGGCGGTGCTGTCCAGCGCCACGACCGTCGTGCTGGGCCTGCTCACCCTGCTGCTCTCGGCGGTCCCGACCACCCGCGGGCTGGGCCTGGCGTGCGCCGTCGGCGTGCTGATCGCCGCGACGTTCGCCCTCGTCGTGCTGCCGGCGGCACTGGTGCTGTTCGGCCGGTGGGTGTTCTGGCCGCGCGTGCCGCACGTCGGCGACGCGGTCCTGGTCGACTCGCGCGGCGTGTGGCAGCGCGTCGGCAGCGCCGTCTCCCGCCGGCCGCGCACCTTCGTCGTCGCCACGGTCGCCGGCCTGGCGATCCTGGCCACCGGCGCGACGTCCATCACGACCGGGCTCGACCCCGCCGACCAGTTCCTCGAGCGCCCGGAGGCGATCTCGGCGGCAGAACGGCTGGGCGAGTCCTTCCCCGCCGGCACCAGCGACCCGGTCCAGGTCATCACCCGTGACGAGCCCGAGAAGGTCCTCGCCGCGGTGGAGGAGGTCGACGGTGTCGACTCCGCGCGCGTCACCAGCACCGGCAACGGCGTCGGCCGCATCGACGCCGTGCCCGACGCCGCCCCAGGCAGCGACGGCGCGCAGGCCGTCGTGCTCGACGTCCGCGACGCGGTGGCCGACTTCGACGACACCCACGTCGGCGGCGGTGATGCCGAGGCCCTCGATGCCGAGGAGTACGCCGCGAGCGACCGGAAGCTGATCCTGCCGCTCATCCTGCTGCTGGTGCTCGGCGCGCTGCTCCTGCTGCTGCGCTCGATCGTGGCCCCCCTGCTGCTCGTCGGGACGGTCGTGGCGACGTACGCCGCGAGCATGGGCGCGTCGTGGTGGCTCTTCCAGACGGTGTTCGGCTTCGAGGCGATGGACACCGGGGTGCCGCTGCTGGCGTTCCTGTTCCTCGTCGCGCTCGGCGTCGACTACAACATCTTCCTCGTCACCCGGGCCCGGGAGGAGGCGCGCGAGCACGGCACCCGCACCGGCATGCTCCGCGCGCTGACCGCCACCGGCGGCGTCATCACCAGCGCCGGCATCGTGCTCGCCGCGGTCTTCGCCGTGCTCGGCGTGCTGCCGCTCGTGGTGCTCGCCCAGCTCGGCGCGATCATCTTCGTCGGCGTGCTGCTCGATACGCTCGTCGTCCGCACGGTGCTGGTCCCGGCGCTCGCGCTCACCCTCGGCGACAAGTTCTGGTGGCCGCGGAAGGTGGGGCCCACCTGAGCCCCGGCGCGGGTCGGGCTCAGCCCTCGCCGGCTGTCGGAGTCCCCGCTCGTGCGGGGACTCCGTCACCTGGAGGCGGTTGCAACGGCCTACCAGTGCGCGACTCGCCCTCCAAGTACGGCGTCGTGTCACTCAGCCGTACGGCGTCGACCGCCGCGTGACGCCCAGTGCGGGCGCCAACCACTCAGCCCTCGCGGCCGCTGATCGCCGACGCCACGCGCTTGGTCACGTCAGGGTGGAACACGCTGGGGATGATGAACGCCGCGTGCAGCTCCTCGGCGCTCACGGTGTCGGCGATCGCCTGGGCGGCGCGCAGCAGCATGTCGACGGTCACCTCGGAGGCTCCGGCGTCGAGGAGGCCCCGGAAGACGCCGGGGAAGGCCAGCACGTTGTTGATCTGGTTGGGGTAGTCGGAACGGCCCGAGGCCACCACGGCGGCGTACTTGTCGGCCTCGGCCGGGTCGACCTCCGGGTCGGGGTTCGCGAGGGCGAAGACGACCGGCTTGGGCGCCATGGTCGGGATCCACTCGGGGTCGAGGATGCCGGGGGCGGACACGCCGACGAACACGTCGGCGTCGACGAGCACCTCGCGCAGCGACCCGGTTGCCAGGCGCGGGTTGGTCGCGGCGGCCAGCTCGGCGTGGGCGGTGGACAGTGAGTCGTCACCGGCGGCGAGGGCGCCCTCGCGGTCGACGACGACGACGTCCTTTGCGCCCGCCGCGAGGAGCAGCGTGACGATGGCGGTGCCGGCGGCGCCGGCGCCGGAGACGACGATCCGCACCTCGGCGAGCTGCTTCTCCACGCAGCGCAGCGCGTTGGTGAGCGCGGCGAGCACCACGATCGCGGTGCCGTGCTGGTCGTCGTGGAAGACCGGGATGTCGAGCGACTCGCGCAGCCGGGCCTCGATCTCGAAGCAGCGCGGGGCGGCAATGTCCTCGAGGTTGATGCCGCCGAAGCCGGGCGCGATCATCTCGACGGCCTTGACGATCTCGTCGGTGTCCTGGCTGGCCAGGCAGATCGGCCAGGCGTCGATGTCGGCGAAGCGCTTGAACAGCGCTGCCTTGCCCTCCATCACCGGCATCGCCGCGCCGGGACCGATGTTGCCGAGGCCCAGCACGGCCGAGCCGTCGGTGACGACGGCGACCGAGTTGCCCTTGATGGTGAGCTTGCGGACGTCCTCGGGGTTGTCGTGGATCGCCATCGACACGCGGCCGACGCCGGGCGTGTAGGCCATCGAGAGGTCGTCGCGGGTGCGCAGCGGCACCTTGGACTGGACGCCGATCTTGCCGCCGAGGTGGAGCAGGAAGGTGCGGTCGCTGACCTTGTGCACCTTCACGCCCTCGACGCCCGACACCGCCGCGACGAGCTCCTGCGAGTGGCTGGCGTCGGCGGCCGAGCAGGTCACGTCGACGGTGAGGCGGTCGTGGCGCGACTCGGCGACGTCGATCGCGGTGACGACGCCCCCGTTCTTCGCGATGGTGGTCGCGACGGCGCCGACGACGCTGTGGTCGGCCGCGGTGTACAACCGCATGGTGATCGAGTACGACGATGCGGTTGCTGCCATGCCCGCACCCTCCCCCCCGGGCAGGGTTACGGGCAAGTCACCTGCGACTAGGCTCAGGTTGTGGACACAGAGTTCATCGACGTTCCCGACAACCACCGCTACGAGCTGCGATCCGGCGGCCAGCTCGTCGGCTTCATCGTCTACCGCCTCCACGGCGACGTGATCCGGCTGATCCACACCGAGGTGCCGTCCGCCTTCAGCGGTCAGGGCCACGCCTCGACGCTCGCCCGCTCGGCGCTCGACGACGCCCGCTCGCGCGGGTTGACCGTCCGCCCCGACTGCCCCTACGTGGCGTCGTACATCAAGAAGCACCCCGAGTACGCCGACCTCGTCGCCGCGTAGCCGACGACGCCGCTCGCGCGCGTGGTCCCGGCTCGCCGGCGAACCCCTATAGTCACCGCGACAGCACGGGGGGTGCGCCATGGCCGAGGTGGCCGCAGACGAGGGCAGGACGGACCAGACCGTCGACAGCGCCGAGACGGCGATCGCACGTCGCATCGGCTTCGTCGCGCGCCCGGTGCGCGGACTGGTCAACGCCCCCCACCTGCTGGTGCTGGTGGTGCTGGGCATCTGGCTCGTGTGCTCGTTCACCTATGCCGTGCTCGAGGACAAGGGCCCGATCGAAGGACTGTGGTGGGGCATCGTGACCGGCTCGACCGTCGGCTACGGCGACTTCTACCCGTCCTCGAGCGCCGGCCGAGCGGTCGGCGCGATCCTCATCGTGTCGATGCTCGTGCTGGTGCCGATCGCAATCGGTCACGTGATCGCCAACCTGGTCTTCGACAAGGAGTCGCTCGCGGTCGCGACGGTCCTCGAGGACGTCCACGCCAGGATCGACCGCCTCGAGCACCTCACCCTGGCCTCCCTCGAGGCGCAGCACGGCCGCGAGTGGCTCGCCGAGCGCCTCGCCGAGCACCAGGCCGCCGACGCGGCCACCACCGACGTCGCCGAGCAGATGCTCGCGATGTTCGCGCAGAAGAGCGACGACCAGGACCGTCCCGGAGGACCCCGATGACCACGCCCACCCGCCGTCGCATGCGCTCGACCAGCATCTCGCTGGGCATCACCGCGCTGATGGCCAGCAGCCTGACCGGGTGCTCCTCCAGCGCCGACTACGCCGCCGTGTGCGTCGACCCGGAGACCGAGGAGCGCGTCGCCGACGACCAGTGCGACGACGACTCCGACTACAACGGGACCGGCGCCGGCTTCTTCTGGTACTACCTCGCCGCGAGGTCGGTCGTCCCCGGCGTCGGCTCGACCGTGACCGGCGGCACCTACAACGGCCGCACCCTCAACGGCACCGTGCAGCGGGGTGGCCTGCCCACGACCGGCGGCTCGACCGTGAAGTCCTCGACCACCAAGGGTGGCTTCGGCGGCAGCTCGCGCGGCTTCGGCTGAGCCTGACTGCCCGACGCCGTCCCGCACCCGACCATCCCAGCACCGCACCAGACCGCTCCAGGAGACTTCCCGTGACCGACCTGTTCGACGCCCTCCTCCACGCCGTCGCGTACGCCCTCGTCGGGGGCGCGATGCTCGTGGTGGCCTACTACGTGCTGGACCTCGCGACGCCCGGCCACCTCGGCACCCACCTCCGCGGCGTCGACGAGAACGGCAACGAGTCGGTGCACGCCCACTCCAAGGGCGCGGGCGTGGTCACCTCCGCGTGGCTGGTCTCCAACGCGGCGGTGCTCTTCACCGCCATCTGGACCAACGGCGAGACCTCGCTCGGCTCGGCGCTGGTGTGGACCATCGCGTTCGGCGCGGTCGGCATCGCGCTCAACACCCTCATGTTCTTCGCCGTCGAGGCGATCACCCCGGGCGACCTGCGCCAGATCGTCACCGCACCCGGGCCCGTACGCCCCCTCGCCCAGGTCGCCGCGGCGGTCGCCCTCTCCGTCGGCGCCATCGTGTGCGCCAGCATCGCCTGATCGGGCCGGGGTCGAGGAGATGTGGCGGCACCGGTCGCGGTCGCGTGAGGGCTGGCGCGACACCGTCGTCGAGCAGGGGCTGGTCTTCCCGACCACCAAGATGCCCGACGGCTCCGAGCTGCCCTACTGGAACGAGGACGCCTGGTACGAGGTGACCATGGAGGAGGTGGAGGCGCTCGAGGCCGCCACCGAGGAGCTGTGGGCGATGTGCCTGCAGGCCGTCACCCAGATGGCGACGACGATGACCGACGAGCGGCTCGGGCTCCCGCCCGGCTCGCTGGGCGTCGTACGACGCTCGATCGAGGCCGACGACCCGGCGCTCTACGCCCGCTTCGACCTGGCGTACGGCGCCGACGGGTCGATCAAGATGCTCGAGATCAACGGCGACACCCCCACCGGCCTCGTGGAGACCGGGATCGTCCAGTGGAACTGGATGGAGGACGTGATGCCGGAGATGGACCAGTGGAACTCCGTCCACGACCGGCTGGTCGCCGGGTGGCGCAAGCTGCGGCGGTCCGGGCACTTCGACGGCGACCGGATGCACTTCCTCTACGACCTGGGCGAGGAGGACTCCTACGACGGCGGCGAGATGGAGATGACCGTCCACTACCTGATGGACACCGCCGTGCAGGCCGGCTGGATCACGATGGCGCACCCGATGGCCGAGGTCGGCTGGAACCCCGAGACCCGCGACTACCGCGACGTCCACGACGAGCCGCTGCGCAACGCCTTCAAGCTCTACGCCTGGGAGGAGATGCTGGCCGAGCCGTTCGGTCGCCACGTCGTCGACCAGCAGGAGTCGCGCCCGACGCGGTGGATCGAGCCGGCATGGAAGGCGCTGCTCAGCACCAAGGCGCTGCTGCCGGTGCTCTGGGAGCTGTTCCCGCGGCACCGGCTGCTGCTGCCGGCGTACTTCGACGAGCCGCGCGACCTCGAGCGCTGGGTCGCCAAGCCGCTGCACGGACGTGAGGGCGACAACATTCGCATCCACCTCGACGACACCCTCGAGGACGTCGTGATGCCCGGCGGTTACGGCGCCGAGGGCTGGGTCTACCAGGCCTACACCGACCTGCCGAGCTTCGAGGGCAACCGCGTGGTGCTCGGCTCGTGGATCGTCGACGGCGAGGCCGCCGGGATGCTCGTGCGGGAGTCGGACAACCTCGTCACCGACTACTTCTCCCGCGTCGCGCCCCACGTCATCAGCGACGGGCTCGCGCCCTCGGAGGAGCAGGTCGCGCAGTGGCTGGCCGAGCGCGTCGGGCCCGACGCGCCCTCGCTCAGCTAGCCGTCATCGTCCAGCGCGTCCAGCTCCGCCAACGCCGACTCCCAGCGCTCCGTGCGCTGGGCGTCGGTCTGCTCCCACCAAGGCGTGCCCCGCTCGCCGAGCCCGACCTTGGCCAGCTGGGTCCGGTGCCGGGTGGCCTCGAGCTCGGCCTCGGAGGACGCCGTGCGCACGCCCGACCGGCCGCGACCCAGGTGCGACGTCAGCCGCGCGAGGGCGTCCGCCGGGATCGCCGGGTCCGTACGCCGCCAGCGCCGGCCGTCGACGACCAGCCACTTCGCGTCCTCGGTCGGCTCCACCTTCGCCCTAGCGCACCACGGAGTCGGTGATCGTCCGGCTGGCCCCGAGGAAGAAGATCCCCGGGATCGTCTCGAAGCCGTCACTCGGGTTGTCGGTCAGCCGCGAGCCGTCGATGGTGAGGGTGCCGGTGCGGTCGTTGGAGACGAAGAAGATCGCGCCGCCGCCCTCGCGAGCGCGGTTGCCGGTGATCGTGGAGTCCTCCACGGTCAGATGGATGTCGTCGCCGTCCAGGTAGATCGCGCCGCCCGAGCCGCCACCGGGGGTGCCGGGTCGCGCCGGGTTGGCGCCGCGTCCGATCGCGCGGTTGCCCGTGAACGTCGACCCGGTGATCCGCCACGAGACGCCGATGCTGCTCAGCGCCGAGCCGTTGCTGCACCGGCCGCCGGTGAACGTGGAGCGGCGTACGACGACGGGGCGGTCGCGGTGCTGGTCGAGCACCCGGACGGCGGCTCCGCCCACGTCGGGGCCGGTGCGGTCGCAGCGGTTGTCGGCGAAGGTCGAGTCGGCGATCGTGAGCCGGCCGCCGCGCACGAAGACCGCGCCGCCACCGCCGCCGTCCGCAGTCTCTCCGGTGCTGTTGCCGCGGACGAGGCGCAGCCGCTTCAGCACGAGACGAGGCTCGGCCTGGTCGTTGCAGTGCGACGTCGTCCAGACCTGGGCCTTGTCGCAGGTGTTCATGTAGAGGATCCGCCGCTGGCCCTCGCCGCTCAGGGTCACCGTGCCGCCGCCGTCGAGGACGACGCGCGCGGAGGTGTTGACCACCTTGGCCGTCTTCTTCATGGCGATGGTGACGGGGGACGGACCGCAGTCGAAGCCGATCACGCCGCCCCTGGCCACGGCGCGTACGACCGCGCGCGAGGTGCACGACGCGGGCGTGCCGGTGCCGACGACGACGTCGGCACTCGTCATCGCTGGTCGAGCAGGCGCCCCCGGCGCCGTCACGGGACCCGCTCCCGCGGGTGCTGCCGACGCCACCACCGCGGCGACGACCGCCGCGGCGAGGACGCCGGCCCGGGTCACAGCGCCTTCTCGATGTCGTCGGACAGCTTCTCGGGCTCGGTCTGTGGCGCGTAGCGGTCGATGACCTGGCCGTCGCGGCCGACGAGGAACTTGGTGAAGTTCCACTTGATCTTGTTGCCGAGCAGGCCGCCCTTGGAGTCCTTGAGCCACTCGAAGAGCGGGTGCGCGTCGTCACCGTTGACGTCGACCTTGGAGAACAGCGGGAACGTGACGCCGAAGTTGCGCTCGCAGAAGTCGGAGATCTCCGCCTCGTCGCCCGGCTCCTGGTTGCCGAACTGGTCGCACGGGAAGCCGAGGACGACCAGGCCCTGGTCGGCGTAGCTGTCCTGCAGCTGCTGCAGGCCCTTGTACTGGCCGGTGAACCCGCACTGCGAGGCGGTGTTGACCACCAGCACGACCTTGCCGTCGTACTGCGCGAGAGCGGTGTCGGTGCCGTCGATCGCGGCGGCCGAGAAGTCGGAGAGAGAGGTCATGCCCCAGAGTCTGCCAGCGGCGCCGGCACGAACGGATCGCCGAACCGCTCCCCGAACACCCATTCGTCCAGTGGCCGGCGCGCGCGGTCACGACGGTCGCGGGCGGCGGTGCGCTCGTCGACGTCGGCGGGGTCGCCCGGCACCCCGACCGCGATGCCGGTGAGCACCCGGTGGGTGGCGGGCACGCGGAGCGCCTCGGCGAGCGCGTCGTGGTCGAAGCCGGCGAACTGGTGGGCGTGCAGGCCCATCGCCCCTGCCTGCAGGGTCAGGTGGGCCGCGGCCTGGCCGACGTCGTAGAGGGCGTGGTCGCTGTACGACGGCGCGTCCGGGTCGTCGCTCTCGCGCACCTGGGCGGTGGTGACGAACACGACCGAGGCGCGCGGCACCCAGCCGGCGTTGCCGCGGCTCAGGGTCGCGACGAGCCGGTCGTGCTGGTGGGTGCCCGGGACGCACACGAAGAACGCCCAGGGCTGGGTGTTGCCCTTGCTCGGTGCCCACTGGGCCGCACGCAGAAGGGTCTCGACCTCGGTGCTGCTCAACCGGTGCGCGTCGTCGTACACGCTCGGGCTCCAGCGCGACCGCAACGGCTCGGCCAGGCCGGCGGCGGAGGGGTGGGGTGCTCGGTCGGTCACGCGGCCGAGTATGCCGATTGCGGCGGCACATCCCGTCTGCCGCTGCTTCACTGGGCGGATGAACGGGGGTTCGAGAAGGTCAGGCCTGCTCGCGGTGGCGCTGGTCGTGTGCCTGTCAGGCATGGCGTCCGCGTGCGAGAACGAGCCCACGGGACCCGACATGGTCCACGAGCCGGCTGCGGCTGCGCAGGACTCCGAGCCTGCTCGCGCGACGGCTGCTGACTACGGCACGTGGCAGCCGTCCTACCGTTGGGTGCGCCCCGCCACGGCGACCGACGTCGACGACCTGAGCCGACGCGTTGCCGACCTCGCCGGCGCGGCCTACACCGTGACGGTACCGACGATGGACCTGCAGATCGCCCGGACCGCTCAGCACGTCCGGGTCACGATCGGCGGTGCCTGGACCAGCGGCTACGAGCTCCACCTCGACCCGCGTGACGCAGGCGAGGAGCTGCTCGACATCGGCCCGTTCGTCCTCTGCTCACTCGCCGACGACTCGTGCACAGAGGTCGGCGAGGACCGCGAGAGCGGCGGTGCACCGCACCTGTTCAACAACGGCCTCGACACTCTGGTGTTCACCGCGGGAACGATCGTGCAGGCCGGGACGGTCGCCGCGGACGAGCTGCGCCGGATCGATCCCGACAGTGCCTCCGTGGCCGTCGTCGACTCGCCGGCCGGCCCGCTTGACTGTCTGGTCACCGGAGGCCGTGCCCGTCAGCACGCTCGCCTCGAGGGTCGAGCGGTCGACCTCGACGCCCCACCGTTCTCCTTGGGTCGCCAGCCGCCATTGACGACAACCTGCGTCGACGAGCACGGTCTGGTCGTGCTGAGCGTGCCGTCACTCCTGGCGCCGGTGGTGCCGTACTCCTCCTTCGAGGACGGGGTGCCGGACGGCTTCAACCAGCACGCCGTGCCGACGCCGTACGGCACCTCTCCCTCACCCACCGCCGCCGAGTCCGCGTCACCGGCCTCGGACGGCATGCACTTCGTCGTGGTGGCGGCCGACCTGATCGAGGCCGGCGAGTCGCTGGCCGACGCCCAGGCGGCCGGTCGCTTCGACTTGGATGCCGTGCTGGGCGCCGAGATGGTGGAGGGCGCCGTGTCGTCGACGGCCGGGCTCACAGGTCGCGCGGTCCGCGACATCGCCGAGGGCGAGCAGATCACCGCTGACCTGTTCCGCTGACGGTCACTCGTCCCCTATATCCCGTCCGGTGCCGCGCGACCAGCGTCGCACGCGGACGGACCCCGCCGCCCCGGCATCCCGTACCTCACGCGTGGGCGGGGGCCGCCGGGATCGGGAGGACGTCGAGGGCCGGCTGGCGACGTCGGCCGATGAGCTTGATCAGCTCGTCGACGACGATGAGCGAGGCGGCGAGACCGGTGCAGATGCACCACTGGGCGAAGGTCAGGCCGGTGGTGCCGAAGAGGCGCTGCAGGAAGTCGATGCTCGTGACGAGGATGATCGCCAGGAGCGCGATCCCGTAGCGCCGCAGCTGCGTCACGGCCGGGAGGGTGTCCCGGTCGAAGATCGTGTTCACCTGGTCGCGGCTCAGCAGCGCCCCCGCGAGGTGGAACAGCGACAGCGTGGTGAGCAGCATCGTCGCGGCGACCACGGCGCCCTCCTGGGCGTCGCCGATCTGGTAGGCCACCAGCGCGCCGATCGTCATCACGGCACCCTGGATGCACAGACGGATCCAGTTCGCGCGCGAGAGGACCGGGGCTCCCACGGGGCGCGGCGGGCGGGCCATCAGGCCGCGTGCCGGTTGGTCGAACCCGAGGGCGATCGCGAGCGGGATGTCGACGACCATGTTGAGCCACAGGATCTGCAGCGGGTTCAGGGGTGAGCCGTTGGCGATGTCGAGGACACCGGCAGCGAGGAAGACGGCGATGTAGGCCACCAGGGTGGACATCTGGAACCGCAGGTACTTCAGCAGGTTGTCGTAGAGCGTCCGGCCGTAGGAGACCGCGCCGACGATGGTGGCGAAGTTGTCGTCCGTCAGGATCATCACGGCGGCCTGCTTGGAGACCTCGGTGCCGGTGATGCCCATGGCGACGCCGATGTCCGCGGTCTTCAGGGCCGGCGCGTCGTTGACGCCGTCACCGGTCATCGCGACCACGTTGTCCATGCGCTTGAGCAGGGTCACGAGGCGGACCTTGTCCTCCGGCGCCACCCGCGCGATGACGCCGATGTCGTCCAGCTGACCGAGCAGCTCGTCGTCGGTCATCGACGCGAACTCGTGGCCCGTCACCGCCCGGCCCGGGATCCCCAGCTCGGTCGCGATGGCGGCCGCGGTGGTGGCGTGGTCGCCGGTGATCATCCGCACCCGGATCCCGGCGTCGCGGCACTCCGCGATGGCGGCCTTCGCCTCGGCCCGCGGCGGGTCGACGATGCCGACCATCGCGAGCAGGGTGAGGTCGTGGACGTGGTCGATCAGGTCGCCCCCGGCCTGGAGGACCTGCGGGTCGAGGTCGCGCTGGGCGACCACCATGACGCGCTCGCCGGCGTTCGCGATGTTGTCGTTCGCCTCGAGGGCGAGGTGCTGGTTGTCCGGGGTGATCGGCACCAGTGTCCCGTCGGGGCTCCGGAAGGTGGTCGCGCGTGCGATCAGCACGTCGGGTGCGCCCTTGACGTAGCAGCGGACGACGGGGCGGCCGTCGTCCGCCGTCATCTCGTGGAACGTCGCCATGAACTTGTAGTCGGAGTCGAACGGCACCTCGGCGACCCGTGGCAGCGCGGACCGGGTCCCGGCGATGTCCAGCCCGCCCTTCGCGCCCAGCACGATCAGCGCACCCTCGGTCGGGTCGCCGATCAGGCTCTCCCCGTCGAGCACCGCGTCCGCACACAGCACCATCGGCAGGAGGTAGGGGTCGAGGTCGTGGTTCTGGCCGCCGACGTGGGTGAACTCGCCGACCGTGCTGTAGCCCTCACCCGAGACCGTGTAGCGGTTCTGGCCGGGGATGAGCAGCTGCCGGGCGGTCATCTTGTTGAGGGTCAGCGTGCCGGTCTTGTCCGAGCAGATCGCGGACGTCGAGCCCAGCGTCTCCACCGCCGGCAGCCGCTTGACGATGGCGTGGCGGTTCGCGATCTCCCGGGTGCCCATCGACAACAGGGCGGTCACCACGGCCGGGAGCCCGGTCGGGATGGCGGCCACCGCGAGCGCGACGCCGGTGACGAAGAGGGCGTCGAACGACTCGCCACGTGCGAGCCCCAGCATCAGGACCAGGAGCAGCGCCACCCCGGCGATGCTCGCGATGATCTTGGACAGCGAGTCGAGCTGCTTCTGCAGCGGCGTCTTGCTGGTCTCGGCGCTGGCGAGCATGTTGGCGATGTGGCCGATCTCGGTCTTCATGCCCGTGGCCGTCACGATCATCTCGCCGCGCCCGCGGGTGACGGAGGTGTTCATGTACGCCATGCAGGTTCGGTCGCCGAGCGGAACGTCCTCGCCCAGGACGGGTTCGACCGACTTCCCGACGGGCAGGCTCTCGCCGGTCAGCGCCGCCTCCTCGATCTCCAGCGTCGCCGCCAGGTAGATCCGTCCGTCGGCCGGGATCAGGTTGCCCGCCTCCACGAGCACGACGTCGCCGGGCACCAGGTCCTGGGCGTCGATCTCGACGGCCTGGCCGTCGCGGCGTACCCGCGCGATCGTCTTCATCATCTGGGCCAGCGCCTTGACGCTCTCCTCAGCCTTGGACTCCTGGCGGAGCCCGATCACGGCGTTGAACACGGTCAGGCCGGCCAGCAGCACCGTGGTCCCGGTCTCCTGCGTCACGATCTGGTTGACGGCGGCCGCCACCAGGAGGATGACCTGCATGAAGTCCTGGTACTGCCGCAGGAAGGCCTTCAGGCCGGACTCCTTGGCGGTCTCCGAGAGTCGGTTCGCGCCCATCGACTCCAGCCGCGCCGTCGCCTCCTGTGCGGAGAGGCCTGTCTCGGGGACGACGCCGAACGCCTGGGCGACCTGTGCCGTGTCGGAGCTGACCGGATCGATCGTCGGGCTCGCGGCGCCAGGGACTGCATGCTCCGTCGTCATCAGCGACTCTCCTGTCGTCTCCATCGGACGTTGCCGCGCCGGTTCCGTGGCTCGAAAGTAGGCGTCGACAGGGAGGGACGCCTCACCCACAGCGGAGTAGTTTCCGGCGGCGGTCCGGGGAACGAACAGGGCCCCCGACCGTCTGGTCGGGGGCCCTGTTCACTGGGTGCGCGAGGGGGGATTTGAACCCCCACGCCCTTTCGGACACTGCGACCTGAACGCAGCGCGTCTGCCGTTCCGCCACTCGCGCGAGAAGCGGGCTCAGGCTACCCCACCCCCAACGGGCCCTCCCAATCGGCCGGACGCCGGGGCGCCACCGTGGCGCAGCAGCGCCCGGCCGGTACGCTCGGCCGCACCGGTCGGGCGGTCGTTTGTGCCTGCCCACCACGACGGTTCGACGAGAGGAGGCCTGACGATGAACCCCTTGCAGCGCTTCGAGCAGCGGCTCGAGACCGTGATCTCCGGTGTCTTCGCGCGGGCCTTCCGCAGCGCCGTGCAGCCCGTCGAGATCGCCGCCGCCCTCCAGCGCGAGTGCGACAACAACGCGCAGGTGCTGAGCCGGCAGCGCCGGCTGGTGCCCAACGACTTCCACGTCGAGCTGTCCGTCGCCGACCTCGAGCGCATCGTCGGCCTCGGCCGCGCGCTCGAGCAGGACCTCGTCGACCAGCTGCAGGACCACGCCGACGCCCAGGGCTACGTCTTCACAGGGCCCATCAGCATCGCCTTCGAGTCCGCCGACGACCTGACCACCGGCCGCTTCCGGATCCGGTCCAAGGCGCAGGCGAGCGTCACCGACAACGACCAGCGCACCCGCACCCGCTCCTCCCACGCCACCCTCGAGGTCAACGGCACCCGCCACCCGCTGCGGCCGCCCGGCCTGGTGGTCGGCCGTGGCACCGAGGCCGACCTGCGGATCAACGACCCCGGCGTGAGCCGGCGCCACCTCGAGCTCGAGGTGAGCATCGACGGCGTCGAGGCGGTCGACCTCGGCTCGACCAACGGGATCCTCGTCGACGGGTCGAAGGTGGCTCGCGCCCGCCTGCGCGACGGGTCGACCATCCGCATCGGACACACCGAGATGACGGTCCGCATCGACGGCGGACGCGACGAGGCCGGGGGCTGGAATGTCTGAGCTGACCCTCTTCCTCATCCGCATGGCGTTCCTGGCCATCCTCTGGATCTTCGTCCTGTCCGCGATCTCGGTGATCCGCTCCGACATGTTCGGCGCGCGGGTCCCCGAGACGGCGCGCAACGGCGCGCCCGCGCCTGCCCGCAAGGGCAAGGGCAACGCGAAGGCCAACAAGAAGCCGCGCCGCGGTGCCCCCACCCACCTGCTCGTCGTCGAGGGTGAGAACCCCGGCACCCGCGCCGAGCTCGCCGACGCCCCGCTCCTCATCGGCCGCGGCAGCGACGCGGCGATCAAGCTCGACGACGACTACGTCTCCACCCGCCACGCCCGTGTCGCGGTGAGCGGCGACGAGTGGTTCGTGGAGGACCTCGGCTCGACCAACGGCACCTACGTCGGCCCCGTCCGCATCACGCAGCCCACCACCATCGGCCTCGGTGTCCAGGTCCGCGTCGGCAAGACGATCCTGGAGCTGCGGAAGTGATGTACCTCCACTACTCCGCGATCTCCGACGTCGGCCGCGTGCGCCGCGAGAACCAGGACAGCGGCTACGCCGGTCCATGGCTGCTGACCGTCTGCGACGGCGTCGGCGGCGCGGTCCGTGGCGACCTCGCCTCGAGCACCGCCGTGCAGGCGCTGCGCAAGCTCGACCAGGAGCCGGACGACGACATCCTCGGCCAGGTGGCCGGCGCCGTGCACCGCGCCGACGACCGCATCGCCGAGCTGGTCGAGGAGGACCCTGCCCTCAACGGCACCTCCACCACCGCCACCGTCGCGCTCTTCGACGGCACCCGCTTCGGGATCGGTCACATCGGCGACAGCCGCGCCTACCTCTACCGCCGCGGCGAGCTGCGCCAGCTCACCCACGACCACACCTTCGTCCAGTCGCTCATCGACGAGGGCCGGATCACCGAGGAGCAGTCGCGGACCCACCCGCACCGCAACCTCATCCTCAAGGCGCTCGACGGCATCCGCCACGAGGAGCCCGACCTCTTCGAGTTCCCCGCAGAGCCGGGCGACCGCGTGTTCCTCTGCAGCGACGGCGCGTGCGGCACGCTCACCCACGACCGGATGGCCGAGATCCTCGGCACCGGCACCCCCGACTTCGCCGCCGTGGAGCTCGTACGCGCGAGCCTCGAGGCCGGCAGCACCGACAACGTCACCTGCCTCGTCGCCGACGTCTCCGAGGAGGCGCCGCCCGAGGACCTCACGCCCCTCCTCGTCGGCGCGGCCGCCGACCTGCCGCGGCGCCTGCCGCTCGGCGGCGCGGTCGGCGGGCTGTTCCGTGGCCACCGCTCCGGCGACACCGGCGAGATCCCGCCCGTCCCCGACGACGTGCCCGAGGGCGCCTACGTCGCCGACCCGATCGACCCCGAGGCCGCGCGCTACGCGCCCCGGGACCCCGGTCGTCACGCCTGGCTGCGCCGGCTGCTGATGGCCGCCGTGCTGCTCGGCCTGGGCTGGGTCGTGCTGGCCGCCGGCTGGTCGTGGAGCCAGCAGCAGTTCTACGTCGCCGAGGACGGCGGGAAGGTCACGATCTTCCGCGGCATCGACGCCAGCCTGCCCGGCGTCTCGCTCTCCCACCCCTACGAGGTCACCGACGTCGAGCTGACCCGGCTCAGCGACATCGACGCCGAGCAGGTCCGCGAGGGCATCGAGTCCGACGACCTGGAGGACGCGCGGCTGACCGTGGACAACTACGCCGCGCGCCAGGACGTCGACTAGGAGTGACGGGCAGACGCGTATGAGTCAGACCGGGACCCTCATGGGCTTCGTGCACCGGCGCCGCCGGGGTGCGGAGCTGTTCCTGCTCGTGCTCGCCCTGATGGTCGGCATCGGGGCCTACGCCGCCGTCGGCCTCGGAGTCGAGGGCGTCGTCCCCGCCGACCTCGTCGGCTACGGCGGCTGGCTGACCGCGCTGATCGTCGCCGCCCACATCACCGTGCGCATCGTCGCGCCCTACGCCGACCCGGTCCTGCTGCCGCTCGTCGCCGCGCTCAACGGGCTCGGCCTCGCCGTGATCCGCCGCCTCGACCTGACCTACGAGGCCAACGGGCTCGCCCAGCACACCTTCGCCCGCCAGCAGCTCACCTGGATGACGCTCGGCGTGATCCTGTTCATCGCCACGCTGGTCCTGCTGCGCGACCACCGGGTGCTCCAGCGGTTCACCTACACCGCGGGCCTGCTCGGCATCCTGCTGCTGATCCTGCCCTTCCTCCCCCTCGTCGGGCGCGAGATCAACGGCGCCCGCATCTGGATCAACGTGGCCGGCTTCAGCTTCCAGCCGGGCGAGGTCGCCAAGGTGCTGCTGGTGATCGCGTTCGCCGGCTACCTCGTGCTCCACCGCGACGCCCTCGCGCTCGCCGGGCGCCGGGTCGTGTTCATCGACCTGCCCCGCGGCCGCGACCTCGGCCCGATCCTGGCGATGTTCGGCGTCTCGATGATGATCCTCGTCCTCCAGAACGACCTGGGCTCCTCACTCCTGTTCTTCGGCCTGTTCCTCGCGATGCTCTACGTCGCCACCGAGCGCCCCGGCTGGCTCGTCGTCGGCGGGCTGCTGTTCGGCGCCGGCGCGCTGGCGGCGTACACCTTCGTCGGCAACGTGCAGAACCGCTTCAACTTCTGGCTGCACCCGATGGACCACTACGACGACACGCCCGGCAGCTACCAGCTCGTCGAGGCGCTGTTCGGGCAGGGCTGGGGCGGGTTGATCGGCCGCGGCTTCGGCAACGGCTTCCCCGAGCGGGTGCCGTTCGCCTACTCCGACTTCATCATCTCCACGATCGGCGAGGAGCTCGGCCTGAGCGCGATCATGGCGGTGATCCTCTGCTACGGCCTGATCGTGGAGCGGGCGCTGCGCATCGCGCTCATCTCGCGCGACGGCTTCGGCAAGCTGCTCGCCGTCGGCCTGGGCGCCATCGTCGCCCTCCAGGTCTTCGTCGTCGTCGGCGGCGTCACCGGCCTCATCCCGCTGACCGGCCTGACCACGCCGTTCCTCTCCTACGGCGGCTCCTCGCTGGTGGCCAACTGGGTCATCGTCGCGCTGCTGCTGCGAGTGTCCGACCAGGCCCGCCGGCCCGCGCCCCGCCTCGACCCCGTCGACGACGCGGGCGAGGACAGCGAGAGCACCCAGGTGGTGAAGCTGCGGTGAACAAGCCCATCCGGGTCGTGTCGGTCTTCTGCCTCGTCCTGTTCCTGGCGCTGCTCGTCAACGCCTCCTACCTGATGTACGTCCGCGCGGACAGCCTGTCCGACGACCCCCGCAACCGGCGGATCATCACCGCGACCTTCTCCCGCGAGCGCGGTGCGATCCTCGTCGGCAAGGAGGCGATCGCCCGCAGCGTGCCGTCCGACGACAAGTACAAGTTCCAGCGCACCTACTCCCAGCCGTACAAGTACGCCCCCATCACCGGCTACTTCTCCTGGTACGGCCAGACCGGTGTGGAGAGCTCGCAGAACTCCGTGCTCGCCGGCGACGACTCGCGGCTGTTCGTCACCCGCCTCGTCGACATGCTCAGCAACAGCGACCCCAAGGGCGGCAACGTCCAGCTGGCGACCAACGCCGCCGCGCAGGACGCCGCCTGGGATGGCCTCGAGGGCCTGCCGGGCGACGCGCAGGGTGCCGTCGTGGCGCTCGAGCCGACGACCGGCCGGGTGCTGGCGATGGCCTCCACCCCGACGTTCGACCCGAACAAGCTCGCCTCGCACGACTTCGGCGCCGTGGCCGACCTCAGCAAGGAGCTCAACGCCGACCCCCGCGAGCCGCTCATCAACCGCGCGATCGGCACCACGCTGCCTCCGGGGTCGACGTTCAAGCTGGTCACCGCCGCGGCCGCGATCGAGTCGGGCAACTACGACGCCGACTCCCAGGTCCCCGGTGGCTACCGCTTCAAGCTGCCGCAGTCCTCGACGACGGTCGGCAACTACGACGGCGGCAACTGCGGCGGTCGCCGGATCACCCTGACCCAGGCACTGCAGGTCTCGTGCAACGTCACCTTCATGAGCCTGGCCAACGAGCTCGGCGTCGACGCGATGGCCGAGCAGGCCGAGGCGTTCGGCTTCAACGACACCTCGCTGGAGGACCTCGGCGGGCAGGCCGAGTCGCTCTACCCGCGTGACCTCGACCCGCCGCAGACGGCCCTGTCGGGCATCGGCCAGTCGAGTGTCACCGCCACGCCGCTGCAGATGGCGATGGTCGCTGCCGCGATCGCCAACGACGGCGACGTGATGCGTCCCTACGTCGTCGACGAGGTGCGCGCCGCCAACCTGTCGGTGCTCGACCGCACCGACCCGCAGAGCATCAGCAAGGCGATCTCGAGCACCACCGCCGAGGAGCTGACCACGATGATGGTCGCGACCGTCGACTCCGGCACCGCGACCCCGGCCCAGATCCCGGGCGTGCAGGTCGCCGGCAAGACCGGCACCGCGCAGTCCACGGCCGACCGGCCGCCCTACGCCTGGTTCGTCTCCTTCGCCCCGGCCGACAACCCCCAGGTGGCCGTCGCCGTGCTGGTGCAGTCGAGCGACACCTCGCGCTCGGAGATCGGCGGCGGGCGCCTCGGCGGCCCGATCGCCAAGGCGGTCATGGAGGCGGTGATCAACCAGTGACGGCGCTGACCCCGGGCGGCCACGTCGACGACGCCCACCGCTACCTCCTCGAGTCACGGATCGCCACCGGCGGCATGGGCGAGGTGTGGTCGGCGCGCGACACCGTCCTGGACCGGCCCGTGGCGGTCAAGGTGCTCAAGGCCGAGTACGCCGACGACGCGCTCTTCCGCACCCGCTTCGAGACCGAGGCGCGCAACGCCGCCGCGCTCCACCACCCCGGCATCGCCGCGGTCTTCGACTACGGGCAGGGCGCACCCACCGACGGGTCGTCGACCCACCGCCCCTACCTGGTCATGGAGCTCGTCGACGGCCAGCCGCTCTCCGCCCTGCTGCGACCCGGGGCGCCGCTCGACCCGGCCGCCACCCAGGAGCTGCTCGCCCAGGCCGCCGACGCCCTCGGCGTCGCCCACGCCGCCGGGATCGTGCACCGCGACGTGAAGCCCGCCAACCTGCTCGTCACCCCCGACCGCCGGATCAAGGTGACCGACTTCGGCATCGCCCGCGCGGCCGAGGGGATGGCGCTGACCCAGACCGGCGAGGTCATGGGCACGCCCGCCTACATCTCGCCGGAGCAGGCCGAGGGCACCTCCGCCACGGCGGCGTCCGACGTCTACTCCCTCGCCGTCGTGGCCTTCGAGTGCCTGGCCGGACGCAAGCCGTTCGTCGCCGACACCCCGGTCGGCACCGCGATCGCCCACCTGCGCAACCCGGTCCCCGACCTGCCCGACACGGTGCCCGCCGACCTCGCGGCCGTCGTACGCCGTGGCATGGCCAAGTCGCCCGGGGAGCGCTTCCCCGACGGTGCCGCGTTCGCCCGGGCGCTGCGTTCGCCCGCGTCGGTCACCGGGGCGGGGGCCGCCACCGTCGTCGCGCCGGCCGTCGCACCTGCGGGGGGCACGACAGAGGTGATGCCGGCGGCCGCACCTGCCCCCGCGCCCGCCCCGACACCGGCGCCCGAGCCGGCGCCCGCCCGACGACGTACGACGCCGTGGCCGCTGCTCATCGGGATCGCGGCCGTGCTGGCCGCCGTGCTGCTTGCCGTCTGGCTCGGCACCCGCGACGACGAGCCCACCGGCTCGACGGGCGACAACACCCCCTCGCAGGACCAGTCGCAGTCATCGAGCGAGGCACCCAGCCAGTCACCGAGCCAGACGCCCACGGACACGCCGACGGAGACTCCCACCGAGTCTCCCTCCGAGACGCCGAGCGAGACCCCGAGCGAGACGCCGACCGAGACCGAGCCGGCCACGGTCGAGGTCGACCCGGCGGCCTACGTCGGGCGCGACCGCAAGGACGTCGAGAAGGAGCTGCGCGACCTCGGCCTCGAGCCGGTCGCCGTGGAGCTCGAGAACCCCGGCGACCAGCCGGACGGCATCGTGGAGTCGGTCGAACCGAGCGGCACGCTCCAGGAGGGCGACCAGGTGACGGTCAGCTTCTGGGCCAAGATCCCGCCCGGCCAGCAGAAGGACGACGAAGGGAACGACGAGGGATGACGCAGCCGGAGCCGACGCTCATCGGCGGCCGCTACGAGCTCGGCGAGCTCCTCGGCCGAGGTGGCATGGCCGAGGTCCGCAAGGGCAAGGACCAGCGCCTCGGTCGCACGGTCGCGGTCAAGCGGCTGCGCACCGACCTCGCGAGCGACGCCACCTTCCAGGCCCGGTTCCGCCGCGAGGCGCAGTCGTCCGCGTCGCTCAACCACCCCTCGATCGTCTCGACGTACGACACGGGCGAGGAGATGGCCACCGACGGGTCCGGGGTCGCCCAGCCCTACATCGTGATGGAGTGCGTCGAGGGGCGCACGCTGCGCGACATCCTGCGGGAGGGTCGCAAGATCCTTCCCGAGCGGGCGCTCGAGATCACCGCCGGCGTGCTGTCCGCCCTCGACTACAGCCACCGCGCCGGGATCATCCACCGCGACATCAAGCCCGGAAACGTGATGCTCACCCCGTCGGGCGACGTGAAGGTGATGGACTTCGGCATCGCCCGCGCGATCTCCGACGCCTCCTCCACGATGACGCAGACCGCGGCCGTGGTCGGCACCGCTCAGTACCTCTCCCCCGAGCAGGCGCGCGGCGAGACCGTGGACTCACGGTCCGACGTCTACTCGACCGGGTGCATGCTCTACGAGCTCCTCACCGGCCGGCCGCCGTTCGTCGGCGACAGCCCCGTCGCGGTCGCCTACCAGCACGTGCGCGAGCAGGCGGCCCCGCCGTCCGACCTCGACGACCAGCTCGACCCCGAGATCGACGCGATCGTGATGAAGTCGCTGGCCAAGCGCGTCGAGGACCGCTACCAGAGCGCGGCCGCGATGAAGGCCGACATCGAGCGCTACCTCGCCGGGCACCCGATCCAGGCGCCCGCCGTGCCGCCGCCGGCGGAGACTCAGTACGTCCCCCCGGTCCCGCCGGGCGACGCGACCTCGACCATGGCCGCCTCGCCGCCGCCCCAGCGCGACGAGCCGTCGCGCAGCCGCGCCGGGTGGTGGGTCCTCGCCGGGATCCTGGTCGTGGCCCTGCTCGCGGGCGGTGCGTACGTCCTCAACGGCATGCTCTTCGACGACGCGCCCGAGCGTTCCGCGGTGCCCAACGTCGTCGGCCTCACCGAGGACGAGGCGCGCCTCCAGATCGCCGACGCCGGCTTCGCGGTCGGCCGGATCACCCGGGAGACCTCCGAGACGGTCGCGCCCGACACGGTCATCTCGCAGGACCCCAACCGCGACGTCTTCGCCGACCCCGGCTCCTCGGTCGACTTCGTGCTCTCCCTGGGCAGGCCTGAGGTCGAGGTCCCGTTCGTCGTCGGCACGCTCCGCAAGGATGCGCGCGCCGCGATGCTCGCCCAGGACCTCAAGGTGCGCTTCCAGGAGGAGGACTCCGACGAGCCGCGCTTCCAGGTCCTCAGCACCGACCCGCCCGCCGGCACGTCGGTCGAGGAGGGCACCACGATCACGATCGTGTTCTCCGACGGCCCCGAGAAGATCCCCGACGTCCGCGGGCTGAAGCAGGGCCAGGCCGAGCGGGCCATCCGCGACGCGGGCTTCACCCCGGACGTACGCACCGACGCCGCCTCCACCGAGCCCAAGGGCACGGTCGTCGACCAGATCCCGGCCGGCGGCACCGCCGACCAGGGCAGCACCGTGACGATCTTCGTCTCCGCCTACGAGGAGCCGGTCGAGACGCCCACGGAGACGCCGACCGAGGCTCCCACCGAGACACCCACGGAGACACCCACCGTGCCTCCGACCGAGACGCCCACGGAGACCCCGCCGGCGTGACCGCGGTGATCGCCGCCGTGGACTACTCCGGGATCGGGGTCGCGTAGGTGAGGTCGAGCAGGCCCTCGTAGGGCGGCGCGACCGCCGAGTCCAGGCGGGTCATGTCCCACGAGACGCCGCCGCCGGGCACGAGGGTGTAGTCGCGGTAGGTCGCGAGGATGGGGTCGGTGGTGAGCTCGGCCTCCATCGCGGCCGGGTCGCCGATGCCCACGATCACGTAGGGCGGCGAGTAGGGGATGCCGTGGAGGGTGACCTGGTTGCCCTCGCACTTGATGCCGGTCGTGGAGATCAGCCGCTGCCCCTGGATGGTGACCGCCTCGGCGCCGGCGTTCCACATGGCGTTGGCGACGGCCTGGATGTCCTGCTGGTGCACCACCAGGTCGTTGGGGTCGCCCTCGTAGGCCATCCGCGACTCCTCGGAGGCGTCGTCGAGGGAGACCTTCACGGCCTGGCCGGTCTTCTCGGTCAGCCCCGCGGGGTCGACGAGGGTCGCGATCTCGTCCTGCGCGCGCTTGACCGACCGGTCGCCGAGCTGGGTGCTGAGCGCCTCGACCTCGGCGTTGAGCGAGCCGGCCTGCGCGGTGAGCTCGGCCGCCTCGTCGCGCTCGGCGCGGACCACGGAGGCGAGGTCGGTGAGCCGTCCGCCGCGGAGGTCGAAGCCGTCGCTCTGCTCCGCGCTGACCGCGAACAGGCCTCCGATGAGCAGGATCATGACCGGGGTCGCCACCCGCCACAGGCGACGACGCCCGGGGGACGAGTGGGACGGTGACCGCATGACGACTACGCTAACCCCCCGTCGGGCACCGTACCGCCCGTGACCGGCGCTGCGAGCGCGCCGGGACCCTGACAGACCAGCCCCAGGAGCAGCAGTGTCGAAGTCCCCCACGGTCACCTCCCCGGAGAAGACGTCGCTCTTCACCCCGAGGTTCGTGATCGCCCTGGTGCTCATCCTCGCCGGCATCGGCTGGCTGGTCTTCTACTACGTCCAGGCCCGGGGCAACCCGCTCGCCTTCCCGCCGGTCGAGGGCACGCCCAAGGCTGTCGCCGACCTCGGCGACTGGAACTACCTCATCGGCTTCGGGCTCCTGCTGGTCGGCCTGATGGTCTCCGCCCACCCCTCCACGCCCCTCGGCCGCGGCCGCGGCGTCGTGGTCGGCATGCTGGGCTGCTTCCTCATCGGCCTGGTGTGGATCTGCACCTTCTACGTCTTCTCCGACGACCTCTCCAAGCTGCCGATCTTCAACGACCTCGGCCAGTGGAACCTCGTCGTCGGCATCGCCTTCATGGCGGTCGGGTTCAGCTTCGCGACCAAGTGGGAGTAGGTTCTCCCTCGGCCCGGTGATCCGGGTCACCACGGCACTCTCGCCTCGAGCGGTGAGTGAGGCGCCTTCCTGGGGAAGGGAAGGCGTCTCTCTCACCGCTCGAGTCGATTTCAGGGCGACTTGTCAGGCACGGAGATATCCCCACTGTGGACAACGCCTGTGGAGAATTACACGCCTGTAGTTATCCACACCTGTGTGCACAGCTGGGGAGAACGAGCGCGGCGCTCGACGCCCCGGCTCACGATGCCCGCGAGACGACGCAGCCCCCGCCTCCGCGTCGTACGACGAGGGGGCGGGGGCCGGTGAGCCCGCCCGGGCAGGCGTCAGGACAGGGCGACGTCCTGCACGAGCGCGAGCCCGAGGAGGACGGCCAGCAGGAGGCCCAGGCCGACCCACTGCACGAGCGCGCGCCTGGAGGCCGGGGCGTAGGCGATGATCGCCGCTGCCAGCGCCCCGCCGAGGAGGCCACCGAGGTGGCCCTGCCAGGAGATGTAGCGCCAGCCCACCACCGTGATGACGACGCCGAGGACGAGGTTCTGCACGAGCCACTGCGAGTTGAGCCGGGCCTTGCGGGCCAGGACCAGCAGGGCGCCCAGCAGACCGAAGATCGCTCCGGAGGCACCGACGGTGGAGGTGAAGTCGTAGCTGAACCACACCACCATCACCGATCCGGCGACGGCGCTGATCAGGTAGATGGCCAGGAAGCGCGCCCGGCCCACGATGCCCTCGAGCGCAGGGCCGAAGAGGAACAGGGCGAACATGTTCATCGCCAGGTGCCAGATCTCGACGTGGGTGAACGCCGCCGTCAGCAGCTGCCACCAGGCCCCGTCGGAGAAGCCGGCCTGGAAGGTCGCCCCTGACGCCTCGCAGACCCGCTCCTCGATGTCGTAGAGCGAGCCGTTGGCCGGGTCGCACACCCCGACCGGTCGCAGCGCCAGCAGGTGGGTCAGCCACGAGGTGCGACCACCCGTGATGGTGATCGCCAGCCACACCACCGCGTTGATGCCGATCAGGACGAACGTCGTCAGCCGCGGGTCGGCGCTGCGCTCCCCGCCGTACATGGCGCGGTTCTGGCGCGAGCCCTTGCTGGCCTCCTTGACGCAGTCGGGGCACTGGAAGCCCACCGCGGCGTCACGCATGCAGTCCGGACAGATCGGCTTGTCGCAGCGCTGGCAGCGGATCCAGGTCTCGCGGTCGGGGTGCCGGTAGCAGGTGGGCACCCCGGCCGCGGTCTGGTCCGCGGACGGCCCCTCAGGCGGCTGGGTCATGGCGGGGACGTGGCTGGGTCAACGTGGATCGCGTCGCGGTGTGCGGACCGGGGTGGGTCAGCGCTCGATGGTGACCGACTCGAAGACCACCGGCTCCTGCGGGCGGTCCATCGCGCCGGTGGGGGAGGTGGCGATCGCGTCGACCACGTCGCGGCTGGCCTGGTCGGCCACCTCACCGAAGATCGTGTGCTTGCGGTTGAGCCACGGGGTGGCGCCGACGGTGATGAAGAACTGCGAGCCGTTGGTGCCCGGGCCGGCGTTGGCCATCGCGAGAAGGTAGGGCTTGTCGAAGACCAGCTCGGGGTGGATCTCGTCCTTGAAGGTGTAGCCCGGGCCGCCGGTGCCGGTGCCGAGGGGGCAACCGCCCTGGATCATGAAGCCGTCGATGACGCGGTGGAAGCCGAGGCCGTCGTAGTACTTCTCGCCCGAGCGGCCGGCGTCGTCGCGGTAGTCCTTGGTGCCCTCGGCGAGGCCGACGAAGTTCTCGACGGTCTCGGGAGCGTGGTTGGGGAACAGGTTGACGACGATGTCGCCCCGGTTGGTCTTGAAGGTCGCCTTGGGGTCGGCCATGGGATGTACCTCTCAGCTGTGGGTCTGTCGTACGTCGAAGTGGCGCGGCACGGCTGCCGTGCGCCTCGATCCTGCCACGCCGCGCCCACCCGCGAGCCAGGCAGGGCGCCCGCGTGACGTCGTCCGTCTCGCCCACCCGGTCGGGGCTGGTCGCGTCAGGGTGGCCGTGGTGAGATGGAGCCACACTGACTGAGGAGGTCACGCATGCCTTTCGGCCGCAAGAAGTCCCTGATGGACCGTGCGCACGACTACGTGGAGCAGCTCTCGGAGACCGTCACCGACACCGTCGTCCCCCAGCTGGAGTCGGCGTGGGAGCAGGCGGTGGAGAAGGCCGGACCCGCGCTGACCGACGCGCGTGACAAGGCCCAGCCGCTGCTCGAGGAGGGGCGCACCCGCGCCACCGAGGCGGCCGCGGCCGGAGCCGCGCTCGCAGCCGTCAAGGGCGCCGAGGCGCGCGAGAAGGCTGCCCCGCTGCTGGCCGAGGCACGCGCCACCGCCGCCGACAAGGCGGCCGTCGCCGCCGCTCTCGCTTCCGAGCGGGCCGCGGAGGGTCGCGACATCGCCGTGGCCAAGGTCAACGAGCTGCGTGGCGTCGAGCCCGAGCCGCAGGGCAGCAAGCTGAAGAAGCTCCTGGTGCTCACCGGGCTGCTCGCCGTCGGCGGTTTCGTGTTCAGCAAGCTCAAGGGCAAGCAGGACGCCGAGGCCAACTGGCAGTCGACCTACGTGCCACCGGCCCCGCCGAAGCCCGCCACCACGACCGGGTCGGCCACCCCGCCGCCCACGCCCGCCTCCCCGGCCGCGACGTCGGCCGCACCCGGCGGCGACCCGCTCACCGACCCGCTGCCCGACGAGGTCACGGCCGACGACGTCGTGACCGTCGACCCGCCGGCCACCGACGACACCGGCGGCGGCGCCCCGGGCGAGGCGATCAGCGACTCGATCGAGGAGGCGCACCCGCCGACCGACCCCGACGCGCCCGCCGACGTGATCGACATCGACGACGTGCCCCGCAAGAACTAGCAGCACCCGCAGCACCGCACCGGGCGGTGCCCCACCCACACTCGACTGGTTCAAGACGTGGGTGGGGCACCGCCCGAGTCGC
The DNA here is from genome assembly GCF_016907475.1 of Nocardioides cavernae. Lineage (NCBI taxonomy): Bacteria > Bacillati > Actinomycetota > Actinomycetes > Propionibacteriales > Nocardioidaceae > Nocardioides > Nocardioides cavernae. The sequence continues at coordinate 620,901 of NZ_JAFBCA010000001.1, forward strand.
GTGCACGGCGTGTCGTCGGTCGGGCGGTGGCTCAGCCACCTTCGGCCGGCTCCCGATGTGGGTGGGCCACCGCTCGGGGCGCCCGGAGGGTCAGGGCGCGTCGACGCGGTTGGTCTCGATCCAGTCGTCGATGTGCTCCCACCAGTTGAAGAGCCACTCGATGCGCTCCTCGCGGTCGACCGGGATCTCCTCGCGGGCCACCCGCCACCACCGCATGGTGATCTGCTTGTCCATCGGCAGCTCGCGCCACACGTCGCCGACGGTCAGCATGTGGTCGAGCCCGGTGTGGGCAACCATCAGCACGTCGGCCTCGGGCGCGGCCTCGAGCGCGGCCAGTACGCCGCCGGGGCGGGGCGCCAGGACGTGGACCATCTCCTCCGCGCGGACCGCCATCCGCTCCAGGCCGAGCCGGCGGAGCCGGGCGATCGCGCGGTCGCGGCGCGCCGCGGTGAAGTTGCCGCCCTCGGGGAAGATCACGAAGGCGTCGTTGTGGTCGAGGCCCGTCGCGAGCGACGCGATCTGCGACTCGAGGTCCTCCCCGGCCGCCGGGTTGGGGGAGATGAAGCGGGCCGGGACCCGGTTGAGGATCACGTCGATCGCCGGGTCCCAGGCGAGGGTGTTCTTGAGGACCACGCGCGGCTCGCGGTGGTACCAGTGCAGCAGGGCGTACATCAGCACGAACGAGTCGCCGGGCCCCGCGTGGCGGCACATCACCAGCACCGGACCGTCGGGCACCCGCGACGGGTGCGGCCCGTCGGTGCGGATCCGCAGCGCCAGCACGCGCCGGGCCTCGCGGAAGAACACGATCAACGTGCCCTGCACCAGGTCGTAGTGGATGCCCGCGAAGTAGGGCGAGCGGATCCGCCAGCCGAAGCCGCTGGCCAGCCACAGGCCGAGCAGCACCGCGAGCATCAGCGTCTCGAAGGTGGCGTACAGCAGCACCAACCACAGCACGCGCAGCGCGCGCCACCGGCCGGGCAGCACCGGAGCGAGCGCCGCCGCCACCAGCAGCCAGCCCGGCAGGGTCACCCACATCAGCACCGTCAGCGCAATCACCGCCGGGGCCACCACCAGCCGACGGAGCACCCACACGAGCGAGCGCCTCATGGCCGGCCGAGCTCCGCGTCGAGATAGTCCCGCGAGGCGACGTACGTCGCGTCGATGCGCGCCTGCACGCCCGAGAAGTCGCGGTGGGAGAGCAGCGAGTCGTCGCGTGACGACGTGCCGGCGGCGGGCAGCACGTGGGCCTCGACGCCGTCGGGGATCGTCGCCATGTCGCGCGTGAAGCGGTGGCGGCGGGCCACCTCGAAGCTCACCCGCGCGACCTCCCACGGTCGGGTCGGCACCCGCAGCGGCCGGTCGATCCGGCCGACCTGGAGCACGAAGACGCGGGTGGCGCCGAGCTCGACCGCCCGGCCCACCGGGATGGAGTTCACGAGCCCACCGTCAAGGAAGTGCTCGCCGTCGACCTCAGCCGGCGGGAGGAGGCCGGGCACGGCGGCGCTGGCGAGGATCGCCGGCACGATCGGCCCCTCGGTGAACCAGTGCTCGGCCGCACGCTCGATGCTCGCCGCGCACACCTCGAGCCGCACCGGGAGGTCCTCGAAGCGTGCGCTGCCGAGCTCCTCCTCCAGGCGGGTGCGCAACGGCTGGGAGGAGTAGATGTGGGTGCCGGTCGAGACGGCTCGCCGGACCGTGCGCAGCGGCCGGTCGCCGTACACGTCCCGTCCCTCCGCCGTGGCGACCCACAGGTCGGTGAGCCGGTCCACGACCGCGAGCTCGGGCTGCCGGGCGACCATCGCGCCGTTGAGGGCACCGACGCTCGTGCCCAGGACGAGGTCCGGGACGATGTCGCGCTCGAGCAGCGCCCGCAGCATGCCGACCTCGACGGCACCCAGGACGCCGCCGCCACCGAGGACGAACGCGGTCACCATGGGTCGACCCTAGTGAGGATCAGGCGAGCTCGGGGTACTCCGCGCGCACGCGTCGGGTGGCGCGGTGCTCGGCCCAGAAGGAGACCAGCGGGATCGTGCCGCAGACGAGGGTCACCAGGGTGAAGGGGAAGTCCCACCTGGCCCGGCGCGAGAGCAGGAAGGCACTGAAGAGGAAGATCATGTAGAGCCAGCCGTGCGCGACGCCGAGGTAGGTCGTGATCAGCTCGCCCACGTGCTGGGCGTCGGACCCGGGGGTGACCCAGGTCGGGGTGCTGTCGAAGACCCCCCACATCGGGGATCCGTCGAAGTTGGCCAGCGGGACGCCGATCAGGCAGAGCACCACGAGCAGGACCCCCACGATGGAAGCCATGACGCGGTAGGCGGTGAGGTTGCGGGACACGGCGGTCAACCTATCCGGCACTCGGTGAGGGCAGATCGGGTGCCAGGTCGGGCCTGGTGGCGTCGCGCCGCCAGCGCCACCAGATGAAGGCGGCGAAGGCTCCGAAGACCCACCACTCGACGGCGTAGAGGAGGTTGCGGACGCCGGTCGTGCGGCTCGGCGTGGGCAGTGCCGCGAGCTCGGCCTCCTCCAGTCCGGGGCCGGGGTCCTGGCTGATGACGTAGGCCGACCACAGATCCACGTCGACGCGCTGCACCGCGTCGGCGACCCGGATCTCCGGGAACACGTCGTCGGTCGGGTCGTCGTCGACGACCAGGGTGCCCTCGGGGGGCTGCAGCCAGCCGGTCACCTCTGCTTCCCCCGAGGCGGCCAGCAGGTCGGCGTCGGGCTCGGGCGCCCAGCCGCGTACGACGAGCACCGCGGCGTCACCGGTCTGCAGCGGGGTCACGGCCCAGTAGCCCGGCTCGCCGGCCCGCGACCGGTCCGCGACCCAGAAGCCGCCGTCGAGCCACTCGCCCGCCACCTCCACCGGCCGACCGAGGTCGGGGGCGGGGAACGGGTCGTCGTTGCCCATCACGTCGTCCAGCGGCACCGGCGTGATGCCGGTCAGGTCGCGCGCCTCGGCGTCGCGGTGCGCCTGCCAGGCGTCGTACTGCCACTTCCCGAGCATCCCGGCGATCCCCACCAGCACGAGCGCCAGGGCCGCCGCCCCGAGGTCGGTCAACAGGCCGGGTCGGCGGGGGGCGGTCACGGCCTCGATTGTCCCAGCCGCCCGGTCACCGTCCTCCGGCGGATCCGAGCTGGTCCCGCCGACGAGTGAGGTACGCCATCTCGGCGGAGTTGCCGGACAGCTCGATCGCCCGGTCGTAGGCCCCGCGCGCCTCCGCGCTGCGGCCCAGCCGGCGCAGCAGGTCGGCGCGGGTGGCGTGGAACGCGTGGTAGCCGGCGAGGGGCGTGGCCAGCGCGTCGACCTGGGCGAGGGCGACGTGCGGGCCGTCGAGCTCGGCGACGGCGATCGCGCGGTTGAGGGCCACGACCGGCGACGGGTCGAGCCGCACGAGCTGGTCGTACAGCGCCGCGACCTGCGACCAGTCGGTGTCCCGGGCGTCGGCGGCATCGGTGTGGACGGCGTTGATCGCGGCGAGCACCTGGTAGCGGCCGGGCGGTCGGCCCGAGGCCAGCCGCTCGCGGACGAGGGCGTGGCCCTCGGCGACGAGCGTGCGGTCCCACGCCCCGCGGTCCTGCTGGTCGAGGGTGACCAGCTCGCCGTCCGCGGACACCCGTGCCGTGCGTCGGGCCTCCGTGAGCAGCATCAGGGCGAGCAGGCCCGCTGCCTCCCCGTCCTCCGGCAGCAGCTCGCGTACCAGGCGCGTGAGACGGATTGCCTCGCCCGTCAGCTCGGCACGCACCGGGTCGGTGTCGGCACCGCTGGCGAGGTAGCCCTCGTTGAAGACGAGGTAGAGCACGGTCAGGACGCCGTCGATCCGGGCCGGGAGGTCCGCTGCGGCCGGGACGCGCCACGGGATTCCGGCGGCCTTGATCTTCGCCTTGGCGCGGGTGACCCGCTGTGCCATGGTCGTCTCCTGCACGAGGAACGCGTGCGCGATCTCGGCGACGGTGAGGCCGCCGACCATGCGCAGCGTGAGCGCTACCCGCGCCTCCACGGCGAGGGCCGGGTGGGCACAGGTGAAGAGCAGCCGGAGTCGTTCGTCCTCGACGGCGCCGGCTGGCTCCGGTGGTCCCGCGAGCTGGTCGGTGAGCATGTGGGCCTGCCTTTGCTTGGCGTCGCGCCCGCTCTCGCGGCGTACGCGGTCGAGCGCCTTGTTGCCCGCGGTGGTGGTCAGCCAGGCGCCCGGGTTGGGGGGTACGCCGTGAGTGCGCCACCGCTCGACGGCGACGGCGAACGCCTCGGCAGTGGCGTCCTCGGCGACGTCGAGGTCGCCGAAGCGCCGGGCGAGGGTGGCCACGACCCGGGCCCACTCCTCGCGGTGGACCCGGGCCAGGACCTCGTCGAGGCCTGCTGCGGCCCCGACGTCGGTCTCTGCGTCGGTCATGGCGTCAGGCGACGCCGCCGAAGGGGCGGATCTCGACCTTCCGGTGGCAGGCGCGCGAGGCGTCAGCTGACAGCGCGAGCGCGACGTCGAGGTCGTCCGCGGTGACGACCCAGAAGCCGGCGAGGAACTCCTTGGACTCCACGAACGGTCCGTCGGTGAAGACCGGCTCGCCGTTGCGGCTGTCGGTGACGGTGGCGTCCTGCGGGTCGGTGAGGCCGCCGCCGAAGACCCAGCGGCCCTCGTCCTTGAGGCGGTCGTTGAACGCGTCGATCGCGCCGGGCGCGGAGTCGTCGGCGGAGTTGTCGGTGTCCCCGATGACGGTGAGGAGGTAGTGCATGTCGGTCTCCAGTGGTCGGCGGCCACCCCTGTCGGGCGACCTCTCACCCCTACCACGAACGGGACGCCGCGGATACGACAACGACGGCCGACGAGTTCTTGCGCGTTGTCGGCGGGCGTCGGTCAGGCCGAGGCCAGGGCCAGCTTCACCGCGAAGCCGACGAAGATCGCACCGACCGCCGAGGTAGCCCCCGCCGACAGCGCCTTGCGCCGTCGGAAGGCGGCCGCGAGGTGCGTGCCGCCGAAGATCAGGACGCTGAGGTACGCCGCGCTGGCCAGGGTCGCAAGAGTGCCGAGCAGCAGGAACGAGACGACCGGGTGGGCGTAGGCCGGGTCGACGAACTGCACGAAGAAGGCGACGAAGAAGAGGATCGCCTTGGGGTTGAGCAGGCTGATCACCAGCGCGCGCCGGTAGGGCCGCTCACCACGCGCCCGGGGCTCCACGCCGGCCTCCACTGCGGCGTCGGCGATCTGGTCGGCGACGGGGACGCGCGAGCGCCACATGCCCCAGGCCGCGCGGAGCATGCCGATGGCGAGCCACAGCAGGTAGGACGCGCCCACCCACTTCACGACGGCGAACGCCGCCGGGTTGGCCTGCAGCAGCGACGCGACGCCGGCTGCGGACAGGGTCATCAGCACCGCGTCGCCGGTCCACACGCCCGCCGCGCCGGCGTACCCGCTCCGGACCCCCCGCCGCGCGGCGACGGAGAGGACGTAGAGCGAGTTCGGGCCCGGCAGCAGGATGATCAGGACGAGACCGACGAGGTAGGTCGGGAGGTCGGTGATGCCCAGCACGCGTCCCAGTGTGCGGCCGGTCGTGGGGCGCGGATCACCGATTCCGAGGGATGGGCCGGACGTCACACGGACTTGTTGGGGAAGTTGTGCGCCTGTAGGCCGTTACAACGGCCTACTGGCGACGAAGTCCCCGCACGTGCGGGGACTTCGACACGAAAGGAATAGTGGTGGAGCCTAGGGGACTCGAACCCCTAACCCCCTGCTTGCAAAGCAGGTGCGCTACCAATTGCGCCAAGGCCCCGTGAGCGCGAGGCGCTCGGTGGAGGGAACGGGCTCAGGCCTTCTCGACGGTGTCGGTGGCCTCGGCCCAGAGGGCCTGCTCGTTCTTGCCCTCGTCCATCTTCTTCTTCGCGACGACCGCACCGGCGGCGGCGAGTGCGACCAGCAGGAGCTTCTTCATGGACTCTCCTCGGGATCGGAGCGAAGGGGATGGAGTGGGCCTAGGAGGACTTGAACCTCCGACCTCTTCCTTATCAGGGAAGCGCTCTAACCGTCTGAGCTATAGGCCCGTGCACGCCGCAAGCGGCGACGCCGAAGGTTACCTGACCTCGGTCAGGCGGTGCCAATCGGCCCGGCGTCGTTCAGGCCGGGCTCACTTCTCGTCCTCGGCGAGGGTCACCTCGATGCCGCCGAGGAGGGCGGCCGCGAGGTTGTAGAGGAACGCCGTGAGGGTCGCGATCGCGGTGATCAGGATGACGTCGACGACCGAGACGAGGAGCGTGAAGCCGAGCACGCGCGACATCCCGACGTAGTTGGTGACGTCGAAGGTGGAGTTGCCGCTGTCGCCCTCGACGATGCTCGCCACGGCCGAGTTGATCGAGTCCCACACGCCGGCAGCGCCGAGCACCGACCACACCATGAAGATGGCGACGAAGGTGACGACACCGAACGCAACGGAGAGCAGGAACGACGTCTTCATCACCGACCACGGGTCCACCCGGGTCAGCCGCAGCCGGGCCCGACGCGGCTGGCGGCCGGCCGACCGACGCACGCGGCTGCCGCGCGACGCGGCCGGTCCGGCGTTGGCGCGGTGCTCCTCAGCGGCGCTGGACAGCGTGTCCTGGAGCCGCTCGGTCAGGGACCGCTTGCTGGGCTCGCCCCCTGAGGTACGGCGGGGAGTCGCGGTGCGCTCCGACATGGGTCACTCACTCCTCGGTGTCGTCGACGGGGGCATCGGCAGGCGCTTCGACAGCGTCCTGACCATCGATTGTTGCATCGTCGACCACGTCGGGCGATTCGGCGGCGGCCTCACGGGCGCCCGCCTCGACCTCGGAGGCGGCCTCGGCGGCCTGCTCCTCGACCTCCTCGTCCTCACGCGCCTCGACCGAGCGGGCCACCACGGCGACCGTGTCGCCCTTCTTGGGCGTCACGAACTTCACGCCCTGGCTGTCGCGGCCGGTGGCCCGGAAGTTGGTGTCGATCGGGCTGCGGACGACCTGCCCGCCGCTGGTGATCGAGAGCACCTCGTCACCCTCCTCGACGATGAACGCGCCGACCAGGCCGCCGCGGTCCTCGTTGGTGAGCTTGACCGCGCGGATGCCGACACCGCCGCGGTTGGTGGTGCGGTAGTCGGTGATGCGCGAGCGCTTCGCGAAGCCGCCGTCGGTGATGGTGAAGACGTACTGCTCCTTCACCTCGCTGTCCTCGACCGACGCACCGGCCTCCTCGACCGCCTCCTCGGCCGCGACCTGGGCGGCCCGGATCACGGAGAGGGAGAGCACCGCGTCGTCGTCGTGCTTGAACTTCATGCCGCGCACGCCGCCCGTGGCGCGACCCATCGGACGCAGCTGGTCGTCGCTGGCCTGGAAGCGGATCGCCTGGCCCTTGCGGGACACGAGCAGGATCTCGTCGTCGGCGTTGACCAGCTCGGCGCCGATCAGCTCGTCGTCGTCCTCGCGGAAGTTGATCGCGATGACGCCCGCCTGGCGCGGGCTGTTGTAGTCGCCGAGCTTGGTCTTCTTGACCAGGCCGGCGCGGGTGGCGAGCACGAGGTAGGGGGCCTGCTCGTAGTCGCGGATCGCCAGCACCTGGGCGATGTCCTCGTCGGGCTGGAAGCTCAGCAGGCCGGCGACGTGGCCGCCCTTGGCGTCGCGTGCGGCCTCGGGCAGGTTGTAGGCCTTGGTGCGGTAGACGCGACCGGCGGTCGTGAAGAACAGCAGCCAGTGGTGGTTGGTCGTGGCGATGAAGTGCTGCACGACGTCGTCGCCGCGCAGCGTCGCACCGCGCACGCCCTTGCCGCCGCGCTTCTGCAGCCGGTACTGGTCGGCACGCGTGCGCTTGGCGTAGCCGCCGCGGGTGATGGAGACGACGAGGTCCTCGTCGGGGATCAGGTCCTCCATCGACAGGTCGCCGTCGGCGGCGATGATCTGCGTACGCCGGTCGTTGCCGTACTTGTCGGTGATCTCCTGCAGCTCGTCAGAGACGATCTTCCGCTGGCGCGGCTCGTTGGCGAGGATGTCCTCGAGGTCGGCGATGACGAGCTCGAGGTCGGCGAGGCGGTCCATGATCTTCTGCCGCTCGAGGGCCGCCAGGCGCCGCAGCTGCATCTCGAGGATCGCGTTGGCCTGCACCTCGTCGATGTCGAGCAGCGCGATGAGCCCGCTGCGCGCCTCCTCGACGTCGGGGCTGCGCCGAATGAGGGCGATGACCTCGTCGAGCGCGTCGAGCGCCTTGGCGAGACCGCGGTAGATGTGGGCCTGGCGCTCGGCCTCGGCGAGGCGGAAGCGCGTACGCCGCTGGATGACCTCGATCTGGTGGGTCACCCAGTTGGAGATGAACTGGTCGATCGGCAGCGTGCGCGGCACGCCGTCGACGAGGGCCAGCATGTTGGCCGAGAAGTTGGTCTGCAGCTCTGTGTGCTTGAACAGGTTGTTGAGCACCACGCGGGCGACGGCGTCGCGCTTGAGGATGATGACCAGGCGCTGGCCGGTGCGGGAGCTGGTGTCGTCGCGGACGTCGGAGATGCCCTGGATGCGACCGGAGTCGGCGAGCTCGGCGATCTTGAGCGCCAGGTTGTCGGGGTTGACCATGTAGGGGAGCTCGCTGATGACGAGCATCGTGCGCCCCTTGGCGTCCTCGTCGATCTCGACCACCGCGCGCTGCGCGATCGACCCGCGGCCGGTGCGGTAGGCCTGCTCGATGCCCTGGCGGCCCACGATGAGGGCGCCGTTGGGGAAGTCGGGGCCCTTGATCCGCTCGACCAGCGCGTCCTGGAGCTCCTCACGGCTGGCGTCGGGGTGCTCGAGCGCCCAGATCGCACCCTCGGAGACCTCGCGCAGGTTGTGCGGCGGGATGTTGGTCGCCATGCCGACCGCGATGCCGGCCGAGCCGTTGACCAGCAGGTTGGGGAAGCGCGCGGGCAGGATGGTCGGCTCCTGCGAGCGGCCGTCGTAGTTGGGGCGGAAGTCGACGGTGTCCTCGTCGATGTCGCGCACCATCTCCATCGCCAGGGGCGCCATCCGGCACTCGGTGTATCGCATGGCGGCGGCGGAGTCGTTGCCCGGCGAGCCGAAGTTGCCCTGGCCGTTGATCAGCGGCGCGCGCAGCACCCACGGCTGCGCGAGGCGGACCATGGTGTCGTAGATCGCGGTGTCGCCGTGCGGGTGGTACTGACCCATCACGTCACCGACGACGCGCGAGCACTTCGAGAAGCCGCGGTCGGGGCGGTAGCCGCCGTCGTACATCGCGTAGAGGATCCGTCGGTGCACCGGCTTGAGCCCGTCGCGCACGTCGGGCAGCGCGCGCCCGACGATCACCGTCATCGCGTAGTCGATGTAGGACTGCTGCATCAGGGTCTGCAGCTCGATCGGCTGGATGCGGTCGTCGCCGAAGCCGAAGCCGCCGGCGCCGGTGCTGTCGGTGGGGGTCTCAGTCATGATTCGCTTCTCTCTGGCGTTCTAGGAATGTCTAGGGCTGGTCGTAGATGCGACTAGCGGCCTAGATATCGAGGAAACGGACGTCCTTGGCGTTGCGCTGGATGAAGGAGCGGCGCTGCTCGACGTCCTCGCCCATGAGGATCGAGAAGATCTCGTCGGCCTGGGCGGCGTCCTCGAGGGTCACCTGCTTCATCAGGCGGGCGTCGGGGTCCATCGTGGTCTCCCACAGCTCGTCGGCGTTCATCTCGCCGAGACCCTTGTAGCGCTGGACCGGGTTCTCCTTGGGCAGCTTCTTGCCCTGGGCCAGCCCGTCGGCCTGGAGAGCGTCGCGCTCGGCGTCGGAGTAGACGAACTCGTGCTCGGCCGGCTTGTTCCAGCGCAGGCGGTAGAGCGGCGGCTGCGCCATGTAGACGTAGCCGTGCTCGATCAGCGGCTTCATGAAGCGGAAGAGGAGCGTCAGCAGCAGGGTGTTGATGTGGTGGCCGTCGACGTCGGCGTCGGCCATCATCACGACCTTGTGGTAGCGCAGCTTGTCGAGGTTGAACTCCTCGTGGATGCCGGTGCCGAGGGCGGAGATGATCGCCTGGACCTCGGTGTTGGCGAGCACCTTGTCGATGCGGGCCTTCTCGACGTTGAGGATCTTGCCGCGGATCGGGAGGATCGCCTGGATGCGCGGGTCGCGGCCCTGGCGCGCGGAGCCGCCGGCCGAGTCGCCCTCGACGATGAAGACCTCGCACTCGACCGGGTTGGTCGACTGGCAGTCGCTGAGCTTGCCGGGGAGACCGCCGCCGCCGAGGAGGCCCTTGCGTCCGCGCGCGAGCTCGCGGGCCTTGCGGGCGGCGATCCGGGCGTTGGCGGCGGCCTGGGACTTGCGGACGATGTCGCGACCCTCGGCCGGGTTCTCCTCGAACCAGGCACCCAGCTGGTCGTTCATGATCCGCTGGGTGAAGCCCTTGGCCTCGGTGTTGCCGAGCTTGGTCTTGGTCTGGCCCTCGAACTGCGGCTCGCCGAGCTTGATGGAGACGATCGCCGTGAGGCCCTCGCGGATGTCGTCGCCCGAGACGCGGTCCTCCTTCTTCTTGATCAGGCCCCACTCCTCGCCCCAGTTGTTGACCAGGGAGGTCAGCGAGGACCGGAAGCCCTCCTCGTGCGTGCCACCCTCGTGGGTGTTGATGTTGTTGGCGAACGTGTGGACCGACTCGGTGTAGGAGGTGTTCCACTGCATCGCGACCTCGAGGCTCATGTGCTGGCCCGAGGCACCCTCGGCCGTCTCGGCCTCGAAGGAGATGACCGTGGCGTTGGCCTTGTCCTTGCGGCGGTTGAGGTGCTCGACGTAGTCGACGAGGCCGCGGTCGTACTTGAAGACCTGCTCGAGGCCGCCCGACTCGGCGCGCTTGATGGCGTCGTGCCCGGCGCTGTCGATGCCGGCATCGACGGTGTCGTCCTGCACCGCGTCGACGCGCGACTCGGCGTCGGCCCGCTCGTCACGCACGACGAACTCGACGCCCTTGTTGAGGAACGCCATCTCGCGCAGGCGCGAGGTGATGGTCTCGAGGTTGTAGTTGGTGGCCTCGAAGATGTCCTCCGAGGCGTACCAGGTCACCGTCGTGCCGGTGCCCTCGCCCGCCTCGAGCGGGCGCACCTGCGCGAGGTCGGCGTCGGGGACGCCGAGCTGGAAGGCCTGGCGCCACAGGTGACCGCGGTTCTTCACCTCGGCGACCAGGCGCGAGGACAGCGCGTTGACCACCGAGACGCCCACGCCGTGGAGACCGCCGGAGACCTTGTAGCCGCCGCCGCCGAACTTGCCGCCGGCGTGGAGCATCGTCAGGGCCATCGTCAGCGCGGGCATGTCCTGGCCTGGGGCCGTGTCGGTCGGGATGCCGCGACCGTTGTCCTCGACCCGGACCCCGCCGTCGGACTGGAGCGTCAGCACGATCCGGGTCGCGTAGCCGGCGAGCGCCTCGTCGACACCGTTGTCCACGATCTCCCAGATCAGGTGGTGCAGGCCGCGCTCGCCGGTGGAGCCGATGTACATGCCGGGGCGCTTGCGCACCGCCTCGAGACCCTCGAGCACCTGGATCGCGGAGGCGTCGTACTCCACGCTGCCGTCGACGGCCGTCGTGGACCGCTTCTCCTCGACAGCCTCCTCCACGGCTGCGGCCAGCGCCTCGGCGCGCTCGGTCTCGCTCGGACCGTCGGCAGGCTGTGGATCAGGAGCGGAACCGGGAGCGGCGTCGGTGGTGGCCGGAGTGGACTCGTGGTTCTCTTCGCTCAAGGCACAGCCTTCTGCTCATCGACCCGGACGAGATCCGGGTGCGTTCGACATGAGTCGAGTCGCGGCGGTTGCGGGGCAACACGGCGTGCGACTCGTGACCGTCATATTACCTGTCAGGGCGCCTGAACCGAAGCACCAACCCCCGCTTGGGGATGGATCCAGGGGAAAATGTGCCCTCAGCGGGCCTGTGGAGGCCTGTCAGCCGGTCGAACAGGGGGGTCGGTGGGTCCCCATGTGGTCCGGAGGCTCGCAGATCGGCAGAACGCGGCTCAGCCGTAGGTATCGCGCGGACCGCGACCGTCGCGGCTCGACAGCCGCCCCTTGGTCCAGCTCGGCAGGTGGGGTCCGAGCACCTCGATCAGGGTCACGGTGCCGTGCCCGAGCTCCTCGTTGAGACGTCGTACGACGGTGGGCGCGAGCAGCTTGAGCTGGGTGGCCCAGGCGGTCGAGTCGGTGCGCACCACCAGCCGGCCGTCGTCGAACGACTCCGGCGTGCAGTGGTCGGCCACCTCGTCGCCGACCAGCTCGGCCCACCGCCCGAAGACCCCTTGGACCTTGAGGTCGAGCTCCCAGCCGTGGTTGGCGATGAGCCGCCCCATCGCCTGGTCGAGCAGCTGCGGGTCGCGGTCGTCGGGTCGCGCGCCGGAGGACTTCGTGAACGTACGACGGCGGAAGGTCGAGGACTTCTTCCGTGGTTTGCCGCCCGGCGTGGCGCCCGCTGCCCGGGCCGCCGCGCGCGCCAGGTCGAGCCCGTCGGGCTGGTGCTCGGCAGCCGCGTCGCCCGGCGCGGGCTCGTCGGACACCCCTTCGGGGGTGGGGTCCGTGGGGCGGTCGTCAGTCGTCACGGGTCACCGTGCCGTCCGCGACCAGGTAGCGGACGCCCTGGAGGGAGGCGGGCACGTCCGCGGCGACCGCGGCCGTCACCAGCACCTGCTCGGCACCAGCGACGAGCTCCGCCAGCTGCTGGCGTCGCTCGGCGTCGAGCTCGGCGAAGACGTCGTCGAGGACCAGGATCGGGTCGTCGCCGTCGGCGCGCAGCAGGTCGTACGACGCCAGTCGAAGCGCGAGCGCGAACGACCACGACTCCCCGTGGGAGGCGTAGCCCTTGACAGGCAGCCGCAGCTGCGGGTCGCCGAGGGAGAGCAGCAGCTCGTCGCGGTGCGGACCGACGAGGGAGATGCCGCGGTCGAGCTCCTCCTTGCGCCGGGCGGCGATCGCGTCGAGAAGCGCAGCCTCGAGCGGGTCGCGTGACCCCGGCTGCGCGACCTCCTCGACCGGCGGTTCACCCAGGTCGACGCTCGCGCGGTAGTCGATGTCGGCGTCGTCGCGGCTCGCACCGCGGGCGACCGCCTCGTAGGCCTTGCCGACGTAGGGGCGCAGGTCCTCGACCAGCCGCAGCCGGGCGCCGAGGATCTCGGCGCCGACGCGGGCCAGGTTGTCGTCCCAGATCTCGAGCGTGGACATCGCCGCGTCGCGCGACGAGCCACGGGCGACGCCGGCCGTCTTGAGGAGGCTGTTGCGCTGCTTGAGCACCCGGTCGTAGTCGGCCCGCACGCCGGCCAGCCGCGGCGAGCGCAGGATCAGCAGGTCGTCCAGGAACTTGCGCCGGTCCGACGGGTCGCCCTTCACGAGCGTCAGGTCGTCGGGGGAGAAGACCACCGTGCGCACGAGGCCGACGATCTCGCGAGGACGGGGGAGGGGCGAGCGGTTGATCCGCGCGCGGTTGGCCCGCCCGGGGTTGAGCTCGACCTCGATCAGCGCCGGACGTCCCTCCTTCACCACGGACGCGCGGACGATCGCCTGGTCCGCGCCGGCCCGGACCAGCGGCGCGTCGGTCGCGACGCGGTGCGACGAGAGCCGCGAGAGGTAGTCGATCGCCTCGACCAGGTTGGTCTTGCCCTGGCCGTTGCGACCGATGAACGCCGTCGCCCCCGGCTCCAGCGCGACGTCGATGTCGGCGTAGGAGCGGAAGTCGTGCAGGGTCAGGTGCGCGACGTGCACAGGGACATCAGCTCTCGCCGGGCTCCTGGCCGCTGCCCGCACCGGCCTTCTTCGCCGTCTCCGACTGCTCGGCACCGGAGCTGCTGCCCTCGGCGTCGCCGCCCTTGGGTGCCGCGGAGCGGACCGCGTGGCCGCCGAACTGGTTGCGCATCGCCGCGACGGCCTTCATCGTCGGCGAGTCGTCCTGGCGGGAGACGAAGCGGGCGTAGAGCGCGGCGGTGATGGCCGGGGTCGCGACGGCGTGCTCGATGCCGGCCTCGACGGTCCAGCGTCCTTCGCCGGAGTCCTCGGCGTAGCCGGCGACCTTCGACAGGCCCGGGTCGTCGTCGAGCGCGGAGACCATGAGGTCGAGCAGCCACGAGCGGATGACCGTGCCCTCGCGCCAGGAGCGGAAGACCTCGGTGACGTTGTCGGTGAGCTCGGCCGCCTCGAGCAGCTCCCAGCCCTCGGCGTACGCCTGCATGATCGCGTACTCGATGCCGTTGTGGACCATCTTGGAGAAGTGCCCGGCGCCGACCTTGCCGGCGTGGACCGAGCCGTAGTCGCCCTCGGGCTTGAGCGCGTCGAAGGCCGGCTGCACCTTCGCGATGTCGTCGCCGTCGCCGCCGTACATCAGGGCGTAGCCGTTCTCAAGGCCCCACACGCCACCGGAGACGCCGCAGTCGACGTAGCCGACCTTCTTCTCCGCCAGGAGCTCGGCGTTGGCGATGTCGTCGGTCCAGCGCGAGTTGCCGCCGTCGACCACCACGTCGCCCTCGCCCAGCAGGGCGGCGAGCTCCTTGACGGTCGCGCGGGTCGGATCGCCTGCGGGGACCATGATCCACACGACCTTGGGGCTCGGCAGTGCCTCGACGAGCGCCTCGAGCGAGTCGACGTCGCTGACGTCGGGGTTGCGGTCGTAGCCCACGACCGTGATTCCCGCGCGGCGCATGCGCTCGCGCATGTTGCCGCCCATCTTGCCGAGTCCGACGAGTCCGATGTCCATGGTCACGAGACTAGCCGTGAGCGAGGAACGAGCGCACGGCGTGTCGAGGGAGGTCGAGTGGCACCGCGAGTGAGCCTGCGAGCTCGCGACGTGCTGTACCGAGACCCACCGATTACGACAGGAGCCTTCGCGGCATCAGCAAGTAGCGGAACGACCCCGTGGTGTCGTCGGCATCAGTGCCCGAGATGACCACGGGCTTGGTCGCCTGGGTGAAGGCGAGGTCGACCATCTCCCCGTCGATGGCAGTGAGGCCGTCGAGCAGGAACTGCGGGTTGAAGCCGGTGGTGAGGTCGTCGCCGTTGATGTCGGCGTCCACGGCCTCGGTCGCCATCGCCTCGTCGCCGGAGCCGGCGTCGAGCACGATCTGGTTGTCGCCGAACTTCATCTGCACCGCGGTGTTGCGCTCGGCGACCAGCGCGACGCGCTTGACGGTCTCGATCAGGTCGGCCTTGCTGACCTTGGCCACGGTGAGGTGCTCGGCCGGGAAGAGCGAGCGCACCTTGGGGAACTCGCCGTCGAGCAGCCGCGTGGTGGTGCGACGTACGCCGCCCAGGCCGGTGCCCTCGAACCCGATCAGGCCCTCGCCGGTGCCGCTCGAGCTCAGTGCGATCGTCACCTCGGCGCCGGAGGTGAGCGACTTGGCGGTGTCGCCGAGCACCTTGGCCGGCACGAGAGCGGCGACCGACTCGTCGGGGGACTGGGGGTTCCAGGTGAGCTCGCGGTGCGAGAGGCGGAAGCGGTCGGTGGCGAGGAGCGCCATGGTCGAGCCGTCGATCTCGATCCGTACGCCGGTGAGCACCGGCAGCATGTCGTCGCGGCCGGCCGCGGTCACGGCCTGCGCGACGGCGTGGGCGAAGTCGGCGCTGGAGACGGTGCCGGTGGCCGAGGGCATCTCCGGCAGCGTCGGGTAGTCGGAGACCGGCATGGTCTGCAGGCTGAAGCGCGCGGACCCGCAGGTGAGCGAGACGCGCGGACCGTCGAGGGTCAGCTCGACCGGCTTGGCCGGCAGGCTGCGGCAGATGTCAGCGAGGAGGCGTCCGCTCACCAGCGCCTTGCCCTCGTCGTTGACCTCGGCGGAGAGCGTGGCGCGGGCCGAGGTCTCGTAGTCGAACGTCGAGAGCACCAGCCCGGCGTCGTTCGCCTCGATCAGCAGACCGGCCAGGACCGGCGAGCTGGGGCGGACCGGCAGGCTGCGGGCAGCCCAGGCAACGGCATCGGCGAAGACGTCGCGTTCGACGCGGAACTTCACAAGGGTCTCCTCGACGAGAGGTGGTGCGGGCAACGAGCGGCTGCACGCGGGCGGGAACCACACGCGTGCACGTGGGAAGTGCATCCTGCCACGCGCTGTCGAGCCCGCGGCAGGGTTCTCCCCAGAGTGAGGGCGGTCAGGTGTTTGCGGGAGATCGGACCAGTGTTGAGGTTCATAGTCGTCGTAGGGTCCGTGGAAAGTGTGGACAAGGAACGTTTGCGCAGGTCAGCGGCCGGTAAGCCTGTGGATGACAGGTGTGGACACTGATCGACGCCACTGGCGTGAGGTGTGGACGGCGTCGCGGTTCGTGTCGTTCGTCCCGATGAGTGCACAGGGGCTGGGGACGACGCGGCGGACCGAACCACAAGTTCTCCACACACCGAGCACCTCGCCGGCGGTTCGGACGTCAGGCCTGGCGGGCCTGCATCTTCACGCGGTTGGTGAGCTCGCTGACCTGGTTGAAGACTGCGCGGCGCTCGGCGAGAAGCTGGCGGATCTTGCGGTCGGCGTACATCACCGTCGTGTGGTCGCGGCCGCCGAACTCGCGTCCGATCTGCGGGAGCGACATCGAGGTGAGCTCGCGACACAGGTACATGCCGATCTGGCGGGCCATCACCAGGTGCCGCCCGCGGGAGGGGCCGGTGAGGTCCTCGAGCGAGACGCCGAAGTAGGCGGCGGTCTGGGCGATGATCAGCGCGTGCGTGATCTCGGGCTCGCCGCCCTCGGGGATCAGGTCCTTGAGCACGATCTCGGCCAGGGTCATGTCGACCTCCTGGCGGTTGAGGTTGGCGAACGCCGTCACCCGGATCAGCGCGCCCTCGAGCTCGCGGATGTTGGTCTGGATCTTCGACGCGATGAACTCGAGCACGTCCGGCGGCGCCGTGAGCCGGTCCATCGCGGCCTTCTTGCGCAGGATCGCGATGCGGGTCTCGAGGTCCGGCGGCTGGACGTCGGTGATGAGGCCCCACTCGAACCGGTTGCGCAGCCGGTCCTCCAGCGCCTCGAGCCGCTTGGGCGCGCGGTCGGAGGTCAGCACGATCTGCTTGTTGGCGTTGTGGAGGGTGTTGAACGTGTGGAAGAACTCCTCCTGGGTCTGCGTCTTGCCCTCGAGGAACTGGATGTCGTCGATCAGCAGGACGTCGACATCGCGGTAGCGGCGCTTGAACCGGTCCTGCCGGTCGTCGCGGATCGCGTTGATGAACTCGTTGGTGAACTCCTCGCTGGAGACGTAGCGCACCTTGGCGTTGCTGTAGAGGCTGCGCACGTAGTGGCCGATCGCGTGCAGGAGGTGGGTCTTGCCCAGGCCTGACTCCCCGTAGACCAGGAGCGGGTTGTAGGCCTTGCCCGGTGCCTCGGCGACGGCCACGGCAGCGGCGTGCGGGAACCGGTTGGACGAGCCGATGACGAAGGTCTCGAAGGTGTACTTCGGGTTGAGGCGGGTCTCCAGGGCCGAGGGCCGGCGCTCGCCGCTGACGCCGACCGGCTCGTGCGGCTCGATCGTGACCGGAGCGGGGGGCTCGTACGCCGTCTGGATGTTTGTCGACAAAGAGACAGATCGATCTGTCGATTCGTCGATGTGCGGCTGGGCCTCCGCCTCGAGCGCCGGGTTGACCGTCACGAGCATCCGGATCTCGCGACCGAAGCCCTCGGTCAGCGCGTCCTCGATGTGGTTGCGCAGCCGGCCCTCGAGCTGGTTGCGGGTGAAGTCGTTGGGCACGGCGATGATCGCCGTGTTCTCGTGCAAGGTCATCGGGACGCTCGGTCGCAGCCAGGCCCGCTGGTTGGGCTGGAGGTCCTCGACGATCTGCTGCCACGCCGTCCCGAGATCTACCTGCTGATCGTCCACCCGGACCGCCTTCGCTTCCACCATGTCGTCGTGCTCGTGTGCTGCTCTGGATCCGGCCTCGCAGGGGCGGCGCCACCGATGTGACCGGTGAGGCTTCCACAGAGTTGTCCACAAGCTGTGAACTGCCGGGCCCGATCCGTGGGATCAGACCCCCACGGCCGCAACGGCTGGTGATCCTTCCAGCGTTTCCGCAGGTCAGAGACCGATTCGAGCGGTCTGTGACCCAGATCACATGGCGTGCTGGACCCTGGTCGGACCGGGGTCGGGACGGACCGCGGAGGCCTTGAACGTAACAACCGGTGGAGGCGTGGAGCAAGATGTCATCCACAGGCAGGCCAGCAGGGGCGGCTCGTGGGTTTGACCCCCACTTCGCCCGCCGCGTACCGTTGGCCGGTCGCTCCCCGTCGACGGGTGCCGCATGTCCACGATCCGCCGCCTGGCGGCCGCGCGGACGGGCGGTCCCGGTTGAACGACCAGCACTGACGCCGTGTGGAGTGGACATCCCTCGAAACCTTCGGAGAAATAGCCGTGAGCAAGCGTACGTACCAGCCGAACAACCGTCGCCGTCACAAGGTGCACGGCTTCCGCCTGCGCATGCGGACCCGTGCCGGCCGCGCCATCCTGTCGGGCCGACGCCGCAAGGGCCGCAAGAGCCTGGCCGTCTGACGGCCAGAGCCCGCGGCACACGCCGTTGCTCTCCGCTGTCCACCGCCTCACCACCGCTGACGGTTTCCGCCGCACGGTGCGTCAGGGGCGACGCGCCGGTTCGACGACCCTCGTGGTCCACCTGTGGGTGGACCGGGACGCGGCACCGGCGCCGGCGCAGGTGGGGTTCACGGTCGGCAAGGCTGTCGGCAACGCCGCCACGCGAAACCGTGTGAAGAGACGACTTCGGCACCTGACCCGGGAACACCTCGCTGCACTCGAGGAGCTCCCGGGTCGTGCTGCGCTCGTGGTTCGTGCCCTGCCGGCCGCATCCGAGGCGTCGTACGCCTCCCTCGGTGCCGACCTCGCCCGTACCCTGAGCAGGGTGAGCTCGCCATGAAACACCTCCTCATCGGCTTCATCCGCGCGTGGCGCTTCGCGATCAGCCCGCTCTACGGCCAGGTCTGCCGTTACCACCCGAGCTGCTCGGCGTACGCCCTCGAGGCCGTCACCGAGCACGGCTCGATCCGCGGCACCTGGCTCGCCGTACGCCGTCTCTCCCGCTGCCACCCGTGGGCCGCCGGCGGCTACGACCCCGTTCCCCCCCGCGCCGGATCGGCCGGCCAGTCCACGTCCACTGCAACTCGAGGAGCATGAGTGCTCGACTTCTTCAGCACCATCGGCGGCGCGATCATGGCGCCGCTCTACTACGTCATCTCGGCGGTGCTGGTCGGCTTCCACAAGCTGTTCGGCTCGGTGTTCGGCCCGGAGACCGGGATCGCGTGGGTGCTGTCGATCATCGGGCTGACGCTCGTGATCCGCATGGCGTTGATCCCGTTGTTCGTCAAGCAGATCAAGTCCAGCCGCAACATGCAGCTCATCCAGCCCAAGGTGCGCGAGCTGCAGAAGAAGTACGGCCACGACCGTGAGCGTCTCGCGCAGGAGACGATGAAGCTCTACAAGGACTCGGGCACCAACCCGTTTGCGTCCTGCCTGCCGATCCTCCTGCAGATGCCGATCTTCCTGGCGCTGTTCCGCCTGATCGACCAGGCCGCGAAGAACCCTCAGGATCCCAAGGGCCTGATGACGGTCACGCTCAACGAGCAGTTCGGCGACGCGGTGTTCCTCGGCGCGAAGATCTCCGACACGTTCCTCAACACCGACGACATCGGCGTGCGGGTGCTCGCCGCCGTGCTGGTGCTCGCCATGACGGCGACGACGTTCCTCACCCAGCGCCAGCTGATGAGCAAGAACATGCCGGCCGATGCCCTCTCCGGCCCCTACGCCCAGCAGCAGAAGATGCTGCTCTACGTCCTCCCGGTCGTCTTCGCCGTCGGTGGTATCGCCTTCCCGATCGGTGTCCTCTTCTACTGGACCACGTCGAACCTCTGGACCATGGGCCAGCAGTTCTACGTCATCCGCAACAACCCGGCTCCCGGCACCCCCGCGGCTGCGGCCAAGGAGGACCGAGACCGGGCGAAGGCCGCTCGCAAGGGGCAGAAGACTCCCGCGCAGATCGAGGAGGAGCGCCTCGCCGCCGAGGCCGAGGCCCGCCGCGCGGAGAAGTCGGACACCCGCCAGCAGCCCCAGCGGCAGTCCAAGTCCCAGCGCAGCAAGAAGAAGCGCTGACCCAGACCTCCCTGACGACGCTCGCAAGGGTGTCGTCGCACCTGATCGAGAAGCAGGAGACGCACGTGAGTGAGCAGTTGACAGACGGCGAGACCGTCGCCGAGACGACCGAGAACGACGAGCCGACCAGCGAGTCCACCGGCGCGGCACGACCTTCCAAGGTGCAGCGCCTCGAGCACGAGGGCGACATCGCGGCGGACTACCTCGAGGAGCTCCTCGACATCGCGGACCTCGATGGTGACCTCGACATGGACGTGGAGGGTGATCGAGCGAGCGTGCAGATCGGCGGCGCCGACCTGAGCCAGCTCGTCGGTCGCAACGGCGAGGTGCTGGAGGCGCTCCAGGAGCTCACCCGGCTCGCGGTCTACCGCGAGACCGGCGAGCGGTCGCGCCTCATGCTGGACGTCGACGGGCACCGCGCGCAGCAGCGTGAGCGGCTCGTTGCCCTGGCCGAGACGTCGATCGCCGAGGTGAAGGAGTCCGGCGAGTCCGTGTCGCTGGAGCCGATGAGTGCGTTCGAGCGCAAGGTCGTCCACGACGCGGTGTCGGCTGCCGGCCTGACGTCGGAGTCCGAGGGCGCCGAGCCCAAGCGTCACGTGGTGATCCTCCCGGCGTGAGCGACGACGTTTCACGTGAAACCGGTGGGTCGAGTGGGCCCCCCGGGCCCGTATCGAGACCACCCTCCGTGCCGCCCGAGGCGCGGAGGGTGTTCGCGTCCGACCGCCTCGCGCTAGCCGAGCGCTACACCGAGCTGCTGGCCACCGAAGGCGTCCTCCGCGGGCTGATCGGTCCCCGCGAGGCCCCGCGGCTGTGGGAGCGCCACGTCCTCAACTCGGCAGTGCTCGGTGAGGCGGTGCCGGACGGTGCTTCTGTCTGCGACGTCGGCACCGGCGCCGGTCTCCCGGGCCTGGTGCTGGCGATCGCCCGGCCGGACCTCGCGGTGACACTGGTGGAGCCGCTTCTGCGACGTACGACGTTCCTCGACGAGGTCGTGGCGGAGCTGGAGCTCAGCCACGTGACGGTCGTGCGCGGTCGTGCCGAGGACCTGCACGGCACGGCGACCTTCGACATCGTCACCTCGCGTGCCGTCGCCCCTCTCGAGCGGCTGCTCGGCTGGTCGATGCCGCTCGTGTCCCCCACTGGCGCGACGGTGGCCATGAAGGGTCGCTCGGTCCACGACGAGATCGCGGAGACGCGGGGCTTCTTGTCCACGTGGCGTTGCGGCGAGCCCGAGGTCTTCGAAGTGGGCGCCGGACTGCTTGATCCCCCCACCACGGTGGTGCGGGTGCCGTGGGCCGACCCATCCCGGATAGGTTGGCCCCTTGCCCGGAATCCCAAGCGGCGCCCCGGGCGTCGGGACCGTTCTGCGGTCGAGCGAGAGGTGAGCTGAGTTGAGCCAGGGCCCTAGTGACGACATGGGTTGGCGCAGCACGGGTAGTGACCCGTACCCGTTTTCCACCGCTCAGGAGGGCACCCCTGAGCGGGGATATCCACAGGATGGACCGCTTCATCCACAGGACGGGGAGCGCGCAGCTGTTTCACGTGAAACACCGACTGGCGATGTTTCACGTGAAACTCGACCCGCCTGGCAGGTGCGAACCGCCGGCGAGCTCGCAGGTCAGGACAACGACTTCGCCGACCAGGGCACGCCCCTGGCGCAGGCAGCCCAGCACTCGGTCCTGGCGCGCACCGGCGGCCTGCGGAGGCAGGGCGTACCCCGTCCGGACGGCACGAGGGTGCTCGTCGTCGCCAACCAGAAGGGCGGCGTCGGCAAGACCACCTCGACGGTCAACGTGGCTGCCGGCCTGGCGCAGCTCGGCCAGAAAGTCCTGGTCATCGACCTCGACCCGCAGGGCAACGCCTCGACGGCCCTCGGGATCGAGCACCACCGCGGGGTGCCGTCGACGTACGACATGCTCGTCGAGGGCGCTCCCCTCGCGGACGTGATGACCGAGTCGGCCGACCTCCCGGGCCTGTGGGTGGTCCCGGCGACGATCGACCTGGCCGGCGCCGAGATCGAGCTCGTCAGCGTGGTCGCGCGCGAGCAGCGGCTCGACCGTGCGATCGCCGCCCACCCTCTCGTCGGCAGCGCGGCTGAGATCGGTGAGGACCGCTTCGACTACGTCCTCGTCGACTGCCCCCCGTCGCTCGGGCTCCTCACGCTCAACGCGCTGGTCGCCGGTCGCGAGATGTTCATCCCGATCCAGGCGGAGTACTACGCCCTCGAGGGACTCGGCATGCTCCTCGAGACCGTCGAGATGGTGCGCCAGCACCTCAACCCACGCCTGGTCATCTCCACGATCCTGCTCACGATGTACGACGCCCGCACCCGTCTCGCCGCCGGCGTGGCCGACGAGGTCCGTGGCCACTTCGGTGACCAGGTCCTCAAGACGGCGGTGCCGCGGTCGGTCCGTGTCTCGGAGGCGCCGTCCTACGGCCAGACCGTGATGACCTACGATCCGGCGTCGGCGGGAGCGCTCTCCTACCTGGAGGCCGCCCGCGAGATCGCCAGCAAGGGAGCGCCCGCATGAACGAGGTCATGGCATGAGCAGCAACGCACCGCGGCGCGGCCTGGGGCGCGGCCTCGGGTCGCTGATCCCGACCGCTCCCAGCCAGCCTCTCCCGCCGCCGGCCGCGGCGGGCCCGGCCCCGTCCCCGGATGGCCCGAACGACCCGGCCACGATTGCCGCCTCTGCAAACGGGTCGCAGGCCGTGGACGGCACCGGCGCCGGCGCCTACTTCGCGGAGCTGCCCATCGCGCAGGTCCGTCCGAACGCCCGCCAGCCGCGGCAGGTCTTCGAGGAGGAGGCGCTCGCCGAGCTGGTGCACTCGATCCAGGAGGTCGGCCTCCTGCAGCCCGTCGTCGTACGCCGCACCGGCGAGGACGCGTACGAGCTGATCATGGGCGAGCGTCGGTGGCGCGCCTCCCAGCAGGCCGGTCGCGACACGATCCCCGCGATCGTGCGCGAGACCGATGACGACGACATGCTCCGCGACGCGCTGCTGGAGAACCTCCACCGCTCGCAGCTCAACCCGCTCGAGGAGGCCGCCGCCTACGGCCAGCTGCTCGAGGACTTCGGCTGCACCCACGACGAGCTGGCCCAGCGCATCGGCCGCTCG
Source organism: Nocardioides cavernae (assembly GCF_016907475.1). Lineage (NCBI taxonomy): Bacteria > Bacillati > Actinomycetota > Actinomycetes > Propionibacteriales > Nocardioidaceae > Nocardioides > Nocardioides cavernae. The sequence goes on from NZ_JAFBCA010000001.1 coordinate 644,045, forward strand.
CGGCCGCAGATCTCCAACACGCTGCGGCTGCTGAAGCTGTCCCCCGCCGTCCAGCGTCGCGTTGCAGCCGGCGTCCTCTCCGCCGGGCACGCCCGTGCGCTCCTGTCCGTCGACGACGCCGGTCTCCAGGACAAGCTCGCGGCCCGGGTCACCGCGGAGGGCATCTCCGTACGTGGACTGGAAGAGATCGTCTCGCTGCGCACCGAGGAGGAGTCAGCTCCGCGCGTCCTGCGCCGGAAGCCCGTCGCCCCCGGCCTCGACGAGCTGGGAGAGCGTCTCTCCGACCGCTTCGAGACTCGCGTCAAGGTCGACCTCGGCAAGGCGAAGGGCAAGATCACGGTCGAGTTCGCCAGCCTCGACGACCTACGTCGGATCGTCGACATCATGGACCCGCGCAACCGCAACGACCGCCCCATCTGAGCCGCGCAGCCGACCGCGAGGCACGAGCGGTCGGTGTGGGCGCGGCCAGGTAGTGCAAGCGACACGGCGGAGCGAAGCGAGGCCGTACGAGCGCGTCGAAACCCCCTGGGGCGGGAAGAACCCCTGAGGGCGACGCGTGGATCACGGCATCCACGCTCATTGTCGACAAAGCCACACATCGACCTGTCGATGAATCGACGAAGCAACCTAGCGCTTTGTCTTCTTCGCCCGCTTCTCCGCCCGCTTGCGAGCGCGCTCGCGCTTCTCCTCGGCGTCGAGGCGAGCGGCCTCCTCGAGCGTGGGGGCGGAGCCGCCCATCGAGGCTGGCACCCACCACGAGCCAGGAGGCTGCTCGTCGGCGGGGTAGCCGGCGATGGTGTCGCGCAGCATCTGCGACATCTGGGCGTGGAGGCGGGCGGTGTCGCCGACGGGGTCGTCGCCGGTCGGGTGCATCGGCTCGCCGACCGTGATGGCGATCGTCTTGCCGCGGGAGAAGTCACGGGGGTGGTCCTTGGTCATCATCCGCTGCGTGCCCCACAGGATGACCGGCACGACGGGTACGCCGGCCTCCGCAGCGATGCGTACGGCCCCGGTCTTGAACTCCTTGAGCTCCATGGCCCGCGAGATGGTGGCCTCCGGGAAGATGCCGACGGCCTCGCCCTGGCGCAGGTGGTCGACAGCGGCGTGGAAGCTGGCGATCCCCTCGCCCCGGTCGACCTCGATGTGGTGCAGGGAGCGCATGAGCGGGCCGACCCACCGGTGGTCGAACAGCTCGCGCTTGGCCATGAAGCGCACCAGCCGGCCCGAGGGGTTGGCCGCAAGCCCGCCGTAGATGAAGTCGACGTAGCCGATGTGGTTGTAGGCAAGCAGGACACCACCCTCGCGGGGGACGTGCTCGGTGCCGCTCATCCGGAAGCTCTGGCCGAGGGCCTTGAAGGCCGCCTTGGCGGTGACGATGATCGGGGGGTAGGTCACATCGCGCATGCCGAGGAGCCTAGGGTCAGCCGACGGGTGGCCGCGACCCTTCGTGATCAGCGTCGCGTGGCGAGGAAGTCGGCGATCCGGCCGATGGCCTCCTCGAGGACCGACGCCTCGGGGAGCGTGACGAGCCTGAAGTGGTCGGTGTCGGGCCAGTTGAAGCCCGTCCCGTGCGTGACGAGGATCTTCTTGGCGCGCAGGAGCTCGATGACGAAGTCCTGGTCGTCGTCGATGGCGTAGACGTCCGGATCGAGGCGCGGGAAGCAGTAGAGGGCGCCGCGGGGCTTGACGTTGGTGACACCGGGGATCTCGTTGAGCAGCCGGTGGGCGAGCATCGACTGCTCGTAGAAGCGGCCACCGGGCCCGATCAGCTCCTCGATGGACTGGTAGCCGCCCAGGGCTGTCTGGATGGCGTGCTGGGCGGGCACGTTGGCGCACATCCGCATGTTGGCGATCAGCGTGAGGCCCTCCAGGAAGTCGGTGGCGATCTCCTTCGGACCGGAGATCATCACCCAGCCCGCGCGGTAGCCGCACACGCGGTAGGCCTTCGAGAGGCCGGAGAACGTCAGGCACAGCACGTCGTTGCCGCCGTACGTCGCCGCATGGTGGTGCTGCGCGTCCTCGAACAGGATCTTCTCGTAGATCTCGTCGGCCATGACGACGAGGTGGTGCCGCCGGGCGATGTCGACGAGCGCCTTGACCGTGCTGTCGCTGTAGACCGCGCCCGTGGGGTTGTTGGGGTTGATGATGACGATGGCGTGCGTGTTCTCGGTGATCTTCGACTCGATGTCGGCGAGGTCGGGGTTCCAGTCGGCCTCCTCGTCGCACCGGTAGTGCACCGGGATCCCGCCGGCGAGCGTCACGGCTCCCGTCCAGAGGGGGTAGTCGGGCGCCGGCACCAGGATCTCGTTGCCGTCGTCGACGAAGGCCTGCAGCACCATCGAGATCAGCTCGGAGACGCCGTTGCCGATGAAGATGTCCTCGACACCGACGTCGCGCAGGCCGTGCGACTGGTAGTAGTGCATGACCGCGGTGCGCGCCGACCAGATGCCCTGGCTGTCGGCGTACCCCTGCGACTGCGGCAGGTGGTGGATCATGTCGGCGAGGATCTGCTCCGGGGCCTCGAAGCCGAACGGCGCCGTGTTGCCGATGTTGAGCTTGAGGATCCGGTGGCCCTCGGCCTCGAGCCGCTGTGCCTCGACCAGGATCGGCCCGCGCACGTCGTAGCGGACACCTTGCAGCTTCTTGCTCTGTCGGATCGGGCGCACGCTTCATCCTCTCAGGCCGTTCCGGGACTAACATCGAGAGCGTGTCCCGCAAGACCGCGCGCCTGACCGTCGACCACCTCGCGGAGCTGGCCGACCCGGTGCGGTCGTGCCTGTTCTGGGAGCTCTCGCCCGTCGACCGGGCGCGGCTCGACCACGACGAGCGGATCGCGGAGAAGGAGAGCTGGCTCTCGACGGTGCTGCGCGACTGGGGCTCGTGCGGGCGGGTCGTACGCCTCGACGGGCGCACCGTCGGGCACATCGTCTACGCCCCGGCGGCGCGACTGCCCGGTGCGGCCACCCTGCCGACGGCCCCGGGCTCGCCCGACGCCATCATCGCGGCGACCGCGTGGGTCGAGCCGGGCCTGCGGAGGGGCGGCCTCGGCCGGCTGCTGGTGCAGGCGATGGCCGCCGACCTGGTCGAGCGCGGTCACTCCGCGATCGAGGCGTACGGCGACACGCGGGGGCAGACGACGGGATGCGTGCTGCCGGCCGAGTTCCTCGGCGGCGTGGGCTTCAAGACCCAGCGCGCGCACCCCACCACCCCGCGGATGCGGATGGAGCTGCGGACGGCGCTGAGCTGGAAGGACGAGGTCGAGCTCGCCCTCGAGAAGGTCTGGGGCGTCGTGCGCCCCACGCAGAAGGCGACCCGCCCGATCGGATCGGTGCGGGTCGCCTCTCGCGACTAGTGCCCTCGCTGGTCGAGTAGCCGCGAGGAACGAGCGGCGTATCGAGACCCTCGGATCTCGATACGGCTGTTCCGCGACTTCGTGCCTCAGTCGCGGGCCTACTCGATCTGGCCGCACGACGTCGTGCGCGCCAGCGCGCACGACTGCGCGTCACATCAGATGATGCCGTCGAGCTCCTTGAGGAGCGCAGCCTTGGGCTTGGCGCCCACGATGGACTTCACGACCTCGCCACCCTGGTAGACGTTGATCGTCGGGATGCCGGTGACGCGGTAGGACGAGGGGGTCACCGGGTTCTCGTCGACGTTCATCTTGAGGAACGTGAGCTTGTCACCGTGCTCGGCGTTGAGCTCGTCGAGGATCGGGGCGACCTGGCGGCACGGACCGCACCACTCAGCCCAGAAGTCGACCAGGACGGGCTTGTCGGACTTGAGGACCTGCGCCTCGAACTCGGCGTCGGTCACGGCGGCGATGTTGGCCACGGTTTGTGCCCCTTTCATGGGAGTCGTCTGGTGGGGATGTCCTGAGTCAACACCACTGCTCCGACACTTTGTTCCCGCCCGGTCCGACCGGGGTAGTCCACCGGGAACCGGCTGCGCAACGGCCGGTACGACGACCGAAGCCGGTGGAGTACCCCGCGCAATAGAGAAGCAACAACATTGTGTAGTCAATTCACGACATGACCGATCACACCGTCGTGCTCGACCGGATCCTCCACCTCGCGAGCCTCGTGCGGGCCGACCTCGCGCGCTTCGAGGAGCGAGGCGGGCTGACCTCGGCGCGGGTGCACCTGTTGTGGCTCCTCGGCGCGTCCGGGCCCAGCACGCAGCAGGCACTGGCCGTCGCGCTCGACGTCACCCCACGCAACGTCACCGGGCTGGTCGACGGACTCGTGAGCAGCGGCCACGTCACCCGCGAACCGCACCCGGCGGACCGTCGCGCCACCCTCGTCACGCCCACCGAGCAGGGTGCGCGCGCGATCGACGACCTGGTGGCCGGGCACCAGGAGCTCGCCGAGCGGCTGTTCGCCGATGTCGACAGCGACCGGCTGGCCGTGTTCGACGACGTGCTCGGCGCGACCGTCGAACGGTTCGCCGCGCTCATGGCGGCAGAGGGCGAGGCTGGGCGATGAGCCTCGTACGCCGGCTGCCGGGCCACGCGTGGCAGGTGCTGCTCGTCGAGCTGGCGCTCTACCGCGCCCTGGCGCGCTGGGTCGTCCGGCGCCCCGACGTGCCGGCCGGCACCACCCCCATCGGTCATGGCCAGCTGGCGGGGCCGATGCTGTGGCTGTGGATCTTCGGCTCGGCGGTCGAGGTGCTCGTCCTCGACCTCGTCCTGCACCGATGGGTCCCGTCGCTGCGGCTCCCGTTCCTCGTGCTGGGGGTGTGGGGCGTGCTGTGGATGCTCGGCCTGCTCGCGTCGACGCGCGTGCGTCCGCACCTGCTCGGTGACACGGAGCTGGTGGTGCGCAGCGGGGCGCGCACGCGTGTCGCCGTACCCCTGGCAGCGCTGGAGGGGACACGGGTGGTGAACCACGCGCTGCCCGGCACGGTGCGCTCGCTGCACGAGGACGACGGCCTGCTGCTCGTCGGCCTCGGGTCGGAGACCAACCTCGAGCTGGTCCTCTCGGCACCGACGACGCTGGCGACGTCGGCGGGGCCGCGCACGGTCAGCCGCGTGGGGCTGTGGGTCGACGAGCCGCGCGAGGCGGCGGTGGCGCTCAGGCGCCGGCTGTCTGCACCTGCTCGCTGATCTCCTGGACCGTCGCCGCAGCGTCACCGGCGGTGGACGCCGCGTGGTCGAGCGCGGCGATGAAGCGCTCCGCGTCGAGGGCTGCGGCGCAGCCGGTGCCGGCGGCCGTGATGGCCTGCCGGTAGTGGTGGTCGACCAGGTCGCCCGCGGCGAAGACGCCGGGAAGGTTCGTCCGGGTGGACGGGTGGTGCACCAGGACGTAGCCGTCGTCGTCGAGGTCGACCTGCCCGGTCAGCAGCTCCGAACGCGGGTCGTGGCCGATGGCGATGAAGAGCCCGGTGATGTCGAGCTGGCGCTCGTCACCCGTCACGGTGTCGCGCAGCGTGATCGACTCGAGCTTGTCGGCGCCGTTGATGGCGGCGACCTCGGAGTTCCAGACCATCTCGAGCTTGGGGTCGGCGAAGGCGCGCTCCTGCATGATCTTGGAGGCGCGCAGCTCGTCGCGACGGTGGATCAGGTAGACCTTGGACCCGAAGCGGGTGAGGAAGGTGGCCTCCTCGATGGCGGAGTCGCCGCCGCCGACGACGGCGATGGCCTGCTCGCGGAAGAAGAAGCCGTCGCAGGTGGCACACCACGAGACTCCCCGACCGGAGAGCTCCTCCTCGCGGGGCAGGCCGAGCTTGCGGTAGCCCGAACCGGTGGCGAGGATCACCGAGCGCGCGGTGTAGGTGTCGGTGGCGGTCTTCACGACCTTCACGTCGCCGGTCAGGTCGACCTCGACGATGTCGTCGGAGACCAGCTCGGCGCCGAACCGCTCGGCCTGGGCGCGCATCTCGTCCATCAGGGCCGGGCCCATGATGCCGTCGCGGAAGCCGGGGAAGTTCTCCACCTCGGTGGTGTTCATCAGCGCGCCGCCGGCGGTGACCGAGCCCTCGAAGACGAGCGGGTTGAGCGAGGCGCGAGCCGCGTAGACGGCGGCTGTGTAGCCCGAGGGCCCCGAGCCGATGATGATGACGTTGCGCGTCTCGGTGCTGGTGCTCATGTGGGTCAGTGACTCCTGCTGGCTTGCTGGAACGGGCTGGTGCGGTACGTCGTCCTCAACCGATCGTAGGCGACCGTTGTTCCACACCCACCCGCACCGCTCAGGGCGCGGGCAGCGTGATCGTACGCACCGGAACGGCCTCGCCGCACACGTAGAGCTCGACGCCCTGCGCCTCGCCGACGGGGCGACGGAACACGACCACCCCGCTGCGGCCGTCGACCTCCGCGGCGACCAGGGCGGCGGCCCGGCCCGGCCGCGGGACGGCACAGTCACGGAGTGCGTCGAGCGTGGCGAGCTGCTGGCGACGAGTGGTGCCCTCCGCCCGCAGGTCGAGGAGCTGGTCGTCGAGGCCGGCGTCCGCCGTGGACAGGCTCGGCAGGCCGGCGAAGGGTGTGGCGGGAGAGCTCTTCAACGACTCCGGCGCGGGCTCGGAGGCGGCACCGGAGTCACCGCCCTGGTCGGAGCCGGAGCTGGTGCTCGAGTCGCCGTTGGCGCCCCCGGCCTCGGATGAGTCGGGCGACTCGGCGAGCGAGGAGTCGGACTGAGAGCCGGCACTCGACTCGCCGGCGTCATCGCCGCCGCGGGGGAGGACCTGGCCGATCGCGACACCCGCGACGACGACGGAGGCGGCGGCCAGCAGGCCGATGCTCGCCACGCGGCGTCGGCGGGAGCCGAGGTCGACCACGCGTCCCGGCGAGCGGTCGTCGTGCTCGGTCGCGGGCCCGGCAGTGCGCTCGGACGCGCGCTCGGCCACCCGTTCGGACATGAGGGAGGCGAGGGTCTCGTCGAGGCGGGCGACGACGTCGGGAGGCGGTGGCCCGTCGTGACGGGCGTCCGCGAGCAGGCGGCGTACGGCCTCCTGCTCGGGTGGGAGTCCGGAGGACTCGGGCATCCGCGGTCACCTCCTCGGGTGTCAGGCTGCGGGGGACGTGCGCGGGGGACGGGTGGGGGCGGGGGTGGGGGCGGGGGGTGGGGGTGGGGGTGGGGGGTTGCTCAGGGCGCGGGAGGACCTCGTGGCCGCACGGTGGGTTGGACGGGTCCGTCAGGGGGCGGGTTCCCGTGAGGCGGGTCACCGGCCGGGTGGCGCAGGTCGGCGAGCAGCGCGGCGAGCTTGGTGCGACCGCGGGAGCATCGCGACTTCACGGTTCCCTCCGCGCAGCCCAGCATCTCGGCCACCTCGGCGACGGGGTAGCCCTCCATGTCGACGAGGACGAGCGCGGCACGCTGCTCGGCGGGCAGCGTGGCGAGCGCGTCGAGCACCCGACGGCGCTGCTCGACCTCCTCCGCGACCGCCTCGGGCTGGTCGTCGTGCACGGCGGTCGCCACCACGGTGCCGCGGTCCTCGACGTCGTCCGGCATGGACTCGAAGCGGCGGATCTTCGCGGCCCGGAGGCGGTCGAGGCAGGCGTTGACGACGACGCGGTGCAGCCACGTGGTCACGGCGGCGTCACCGCGGAAGGAGCCCGCCCGCCGGAAGGCGGCGATCATGCCGTCCTGGAGCCCGTCGGCGGCGTCCTCGGGGTTGCCCATCGTGCGGAGCGCGACCGCCCACAACCGGTCGCGGTGGCGGGCGAACAGCTCGCCGAAGGCGGCGGCGTCGCCGTCGACGTGGGCCTGGAGCAGGTCCCGGTCGGAGCGCTCGTCGCTCGTCGGGGTGTGGCTCACCCGAGCACCTGCACCTCGGTGATCGTGCCGCGGAACCCGTCAGCCACCTGCGGCAGCAGCGTCAACCAGACGGTGACGAACTGGCCCGACACCGGCTCCGTGAGGTCGATCGTCAGCTCGCCGTCGCCGGAGGCGGTCCCGACGGGGGTCAGCCCGGACACCCCCGCGGGGGGCTCCGAGGTGACGTACGCCGCCAGGGAGGTCTGGCCACCCGCCGTGGTGACCAGGACCTGGCGGACGGCCTTGGTCGTGCCGAGGTCGATGACGAGACCGACGCCGGTCTTGAGCCCGCCGGGACCGAAGTTCTGCTCGTAGGTCGAGGTGGACCACGAGGTCGCGGGATCGCCGTCGAGGACGTTGGGCACCGAGTCCGGGTTCTCCTCCCGCGGAGCCGCTCCCTGCGGGTCGAAGTCGTCGGCGGTCAGGTCGGCGAACGGCGTCGGCGCGGCGACGCTCGGGGTGGTCGTGGACGTGGGCTCCTCGCTGGAGCCGGGCGTCGGTGGCTTCAGTCCGAGCTGGTACGCCGCGACCGCCGCCACGCCGACGAGCAGGCAGATCCCCACGATGATCGCCAGCCGGATCCAGGTGCGTCCCGGCACCTGGTCGCCCGTGTCGTCGAACCCGTCGCCGGTGTCCCACCGGTCCTCCGACCACGAGCCGGAGGACCACGACCCGGTGTCGCGGCCCGCCGGGCGCACCCCCGAGTCGCGGTTCGGGTCCACGCCGGAGTCGTGGCTGGAGTCCCATGGCCAGTACTCCGGGTTGGTGACGGCGCGGCTGCCCGGGCGGGGACGGCGTACGGGCTCGCCCTCCGGCGGGTCGGGCGCGAAGAGCGGCTTGGGCGTCGGGTCGGCGAAGGGCGGCGGCGGGGCCGGCTTCTCGGTGCGCGCGCGGAGCCAGTCGACCTCGTCGTCGTCGTGGAAGACCGGCATCCCGGCCTGCGTGGGCAGGTCGGTGCTCGGCGGCGCCGGGTCGTCGGCGGGCGGCTCCTCGGCCCGGACGGCGGTCGTCACCTCGGGCTCTGGCTCGCCCGGCGAGTCGGGGGGCAGGTCGGGCACCTCTGCGTCGGCTCCCGGCTCGAGGTCGGCCGCCGGCACGACCGGCACCACCGTGGTGGGGGCGACGGACGAGGTGGGCGGCGGGGTGGCGAGGGAGGGGGCCGGCTGGTGGTTCGGCTGGTGGTTCGGCCGCGCGCCCGGGACCACGACGTGGGTGCCGGTCATCTCGCCGACGTGCTCGAGGAGGAGGTCGCGGATGCTGCGCGCGGACGGGTGCGGGCGGTCGGACTCCCGCTGCGGGTTGAGCACCTGGTCGCACAGGGCGTCGAGCACGCGCGGGATGCCGGCCCGGACCCGACGCGGGCGCAGCACCTCGCCGTGCACCTCGGGGGCGGGCGGCAACGCCGACGGCGAGACCCCGGCCCACTTGCCGGTGAGCGCGCAGTAGAGGAGGCCGGCGAGGTCGATCTCGTCGACGTTGACCCGGCCCGCGGGCAGGCCGCGGAGCGCCGCCTCGACGCCGAAGCCGATGATCCGCACTTGCCCGTGCTGGTCGATCAGCACGTGCTCGGGGGTCAGGCAGCCGTGGGCGAGGCCGGCGTCATGGGCCTCGACGAGGCTGTCGGCGACCTCGGCCACCAGCCAGGCCGCACGACGGGGGGCGAGCGGTCCCTCGCGGGTGAGCAGGATGTCGAGGGAGTCGCCCTGACCCCACTCGTTGACGACGAAGCAGCGCCCGTCGGCGGCCTCGGCGTCGAGGACCCGCAGCAGCCGCCGGTCGATGACGGGCCCGGTGCGGCGCGCCGCCTCGAGGAGCGGCTGGGCGCGGTCGTCGTCCGCGGCGAGGATGTGCACGGCCACCGGGCGGTGGAGGACGAGGTCGTGCGCGCGCCAGAACCGACCCGCCCCGGACTCGGCGAGGAGGTCGTCGAGGCGGTAGCGCCCGGCGAGCACGTCACCCGCCTGCATCGACATCGGCACCGCTCACCCCACCTTCCTCGCCTGTCCCACTGCTGAGGCCACTCTAAGGAGTCTCACCCGCGCCGGAGGCGCGCCGCGACGGTGTCGACCAGGCTGGTGACCTCGCGCACCCGCAGCAGGCGGGCCCCGGCGAGGAAGATCAGCAGCCCGGCCGCAGCGCTCAGGCCGCCGCGCAGCAGAGACGGGAACGGTCCGGGGTACTCGCCCATCCCGGCGAGGGCGCGCTCCACCCCCCAGGCGGCGGCGCCGGTGAACGCCAGCACCAGCGCCATCCGCACCAGGAACCGGAGCAGCTGCGGGGTCTCCAGGCCGCCGACCGTGCGGCGCAGGAGCACGAAGCTCACGACCGCGCCGACGGTGTACGACGCCAGGTAGGCGACGACGAGCATGGGCGCCGTGTCCTCCGGCGGCCGGGAGGGCACCAGCAGGAGGGCGACGACGACGTTGGTCGCCGACACCGCAAGCTGGATGAAGAAGACCAGTCGCGTCATCTCCATGGCGTAGAAGCCGCGGAGCATGAAGTAGTGGATGGTGAAGACGACCAGCGCGGGTCCGAAGACCGCCAGCGTCGGGGCGAAGGCGGCTGCCTCCTCCGGGTTGTCCCAACCGAAGGCGAAGCCGGCGACGTCGCCCGCCGTGATCGGCAGCAGCAACGCGAACGGCAGCACCAGGGCGAGCGCCGTGCGGAGCGTCGACCCGACGGTGCGGCCCAGCTCGGGCAGCCGTCCCTCGTGGGCATAGGACGAGATCTGCGGCAGGATCGCGGTCGCCAGCGAGACCGTGACGATGGCGTGCGGCACCATCATGATCAGCAGGCTGTTGGAGTAGACGAGGTAGCCGGTGCCGTTGCCGCCGTCGACGGTGCCGCCCGACGCCAGCTTGACCACGACGAGGTACGCCGCCTGGGTGACGACCACGAACAGCACCGTCCAGCTGCCCAGGGACAGCGTCTTCGCCAGCTCGGGATCACGGAAGTCGAAGCGGGGCCGGTACCTGAATCCCGAGGCGCGCAGGTAGGGCACGAGGACGAGGAACTGGACCACGATCCCCAGCGTCGAGCCGAGGCCGAGCATGACCTCCTGGCTGGTGCTGAGCGCCTCGGTCCGGGCCGGGCCGTCCCCGGTCGGTCCGAAGACGATGAGGTAGGTGACCAGCATCAGGACCGACAGCAGGTTGTTGGCGATCGGCGCCCACATCATCGGACCGAAGCGCTCGCGCGCGTTGAGGATCTGCCCGACGAGGACGTACATGCCGTAGAAGAAGACCTGCGGCAGGCACCAGCGAGTCAGGTTGACGATCGACTCGAGCTGGGTGACCCGGTCCGGGTCGAGGTAGCGACTGTCGAGGTAGAGGCGCAGCAGCAGCGGTGCAGCGACGACGAGGATGATCGTCACGATCCCCAGGAAGATCGCCGAGAGGGTGATGACCCGGCTGGCGTAGGCGTCGCCGCCGTCGTCGTCCTCCTTGATCCGCCGGACCAGCTGCGGCACCAGCACCGCGTTGAAGATCCCTCCGGCCAGGAGGATGTAGACCATGTTGGGCAGCGTGTTGGCGATCGCGAAGAGGTCGCCCCGCAGCCCGGAGCCGAGGGCGACCACCAGCAGCGTGGCGCGCACGTAGCCCGACGCGCGGGACAGGACGGTGCCCGCCGCCATGACCGCCGACGAGGCCAGGACCTTCTGGTCGCTCACGAGCGCTCCACCGCCGGGCTCCCCGCTGCCGGCCCGTCCGCCGGCTCGGGGTCGGTCACGCGGTCGGTCGCGGCGTCTTGCTCGGGGTCGATCTCGGGCTCCGGCTCGCTGTCGGCGGCGGCGAGCTGGGCGCGACGGGCCCGGATCTGGCCCGGCAGGCGGTAGCCGATCATCCCGAACAGCACGAGTGCACCGAGGGCCATCACGATCCAGATGATCGCGCTCACCCGGGCGGCCCGGATGGGCAGCGAGTCGAAGGACCCGAGCGGCACGCCGTCGAGGCTGGTGACCGCGAGCCGGACGTTGTGCACGCCCGCTCGGCTGGTGGTGGCCTCGAACCGGACGACGCTGCGCGCGCCGGGACCGAGACGTCGTACGCCGCCACCGCTGAGCGTCAGCTCGCCGTCGGTCCGCACCTGCACCTGCACCTCCACCGGCTGGTCGAGGCCGTTGACAAGCGTGACCCCCAGGGGGCCGGAGTCGCTGGACAGGGTCACCGCGGGGGGCGCCTCGATCTCGATCCTGCCGAGGTCGGCCCGCATCGACTCCTCGACCCGCTCGGCCGCGCCCACGGCGAGCCCGGGTCGCTCGCGGTGCTGCTCGGACAGGGTGACCAGCAGCTCGTCGCGCACCTGCGCCTCGATTGTCGTCACCGGGATCACCACCTGCTCCAGCAGCGTGGCCGCCTCGCCGGCGCGGTTGGCCGCGGAGAAGGCCTCGGGACCGAGCTCTTCGGCGATGTCGTCGTCGGTGTAGGACAGGTTCGCGGCCGGGACGCCCTTGGGCGTGCGGGCGGCGATGTCCCCGAGGGGGACCAGGTCGAGCCACGACTGCTCGAGGTCGGTGAAGAACGACGCGGCGTCCTCGCCGCGCCACACCGTGGGCAGCGTGACGACCAGCGGCGCGGTGTCGTCGGCCTCCAGGCGGAGGGCCGCCTCGCTGAGCAGCCGCTGCCGCAGCGCGAGGGGGTCGTTCGACGCGGTCGGGCCGGGACCGCCCGCCTCCGCGCCGGTGCTGGTGATCACCACCTCGTGCCCGAGCAGCTTGACGACGGACGTCGGACTGGTGGGCGGGATGGCGAAGGCGTTGTCCCCCAGCAGGATCGTCGTGCCCAGCGGCACGGCGGTGATGGCTTCGGGGCTGAGCAGGTCGTTCTCCGGCGCGACGGTCGGCTGGGACGGCAGCGTGAGGGCGACCATCACCTCGGCGCTGCGCGCGACCGCCTGGTCGAAGCGGGTGCGGTCGTTGCGGATCGATGCGGAGACGTCGATGTCGCCGTAGGGCAGCGTGAGCACCGGTGTCGCGCCCACGAGCAACCGGAACCGCTCCAGCCACGCGGAGGCGGAGGCGGCCAGCTGCGCCTCCTCGTCCGTGGGCTCCTCGGTGGGGACCGGCTGGGTCGGGGTGAGCGTCTCGCCCGGCGTGGTCGGCGTCTCGTCGCCGTCCTCCGACGGCTCGACGGGTGCCGGCTCCTGGCCGGGCACGTTGGGGTCGGGGGTGAGGGTGCGCGGCGGGTTGCCCTTCGCCAGGCGCGCCAGCGCGTGGAGGACGGCGGGGTCGACCAGCCAGCTGTACGGCGCGGAGCCGGCGGAGTCGGCCATGTCGAGCACGCCGTCGAGGCTGCCTCCCTCCTCGAGCCGTCGGGCCCAGCGCTCGGTTCCGGCCACGGAGCCGTCCTCGTCGAACCACACGCGGCTGCGGATCGGCAGGATCACCGACGCCTCCCGCGCCTGGGCGCCGCCGGACGGCACGCGGGGGATGAACGTGCGGGCCCGGCCGTCGGCGACGAAGTCGCGCGGCACCGAGCTGTCGCCGATCGCGTGGATGCCGATCCAGTAGACGCCCGGCTCGCCGGAGGTGGCCAGGAGCTCGACGGGGACGGAGTCGGTGAACGTGGCTGAGGCGCCCGGCGCCAGCTCGTCGATCGTGTCGAAGGTGCCGGGCACCGTCACCCGGTCGCCGACGAACAGGTTGGGGTCGATCAGGGCGGACTGCGAGAGGCTGAGCGGGTCGAGGATCGGCTGCTCGGAGGAGAAGGCGTGCAGGTTGACCCGGGTGAAGGTGTCGTCGCTGACGTTGGTGACGGTCCCGGCGATGTCCACGTCGCCGCTGACCGGCAGGACCGGGGTCATGGCGTCGATGTGGACGAGGAGCGGGTCGCCGTCCTTGGCCGGAGCGGGGGCCGCGGCGGGTGCGAGTGCTCCCGCACCGGGCGCGAGGAGACCCGCGCTCGCGACGCCGAAGGTGAGGAGCCCCGCCAGGGCAGCACGGAACGACGACGAGCGGGGCACGCACCGATGCTAGTTGTTCGGCACCACCGGGCCGGCACGTAGAGTGGCCTGTCGTGTCCGACGCCGCACTGCAACCCCTCACGATCGTCGAGATCCAGCGCCGGGTCGGCGAGGAGCTGGACCGCATCGGGTCGGTCATCGACGAGCTCGGCACCCTGTTCACCGACGCCGGTGAGGAGCTGGCGCTGGTCGGCGGACCGGTCCGCGACGCGATGATCGGGCGGCTCCAGAACGACCTCGACTTCACCACCTCCGCGCGGCCCGACGTCACCGAGCGCCTCGTCTCCGACTGGGCCGACGCCGTGTGGGACATGGGCCGCGACTTCGGCACGATCGGTTGCCGCAAGGGACCGTGGCAGGTCGAGATCACCACCTACCGCTCCGAGAGCTACGACCCCTCCTCGCGCAAGCCCGACGTCGACTTCGGTGACTCCCTCGAGGGCGACCTCGGTCGCCGCGACTTCAGCGTCAACTCGATGGCGGTGCGGGTGCCGGGCCGCGAGTTCGTCGACCCGTTCGGCGGGATCGTCGACCTGGCCGAGCGGGTGCTGCGCACCCCCGGCACCCCCGAGGACTCCTTCTCCGACGACCCGCTGCGGATGATGCGCGCGGCCCGCTTCGCGGCCCAGCTGGGCTTCGCCGTCGCCCCCGAGGTCGTCGAGGCGATGACCTCGATGGCCGGCCGGATCGAGATCATCTCGGCCGAGCGGGTCCGCGACGAGCTGGTGAAGCTGGTGTGCGCCCCGCATCCGCGCCTCGGGCTCACGCTGCTCGTCGAGACCGGCCTGGCGTCGTACGTCCTGCCCGAGCTGCCCGCCCTCGCCCTCGAGCGCGACGAGCACCACCGTCACAAGGACGTCTACGAGCACACCCTCACGGTCCTCGAGCAGTCGATCGACCTCGAGCACCGCCTGGGCGGCGGACCCGACTTCGTCGCCCGCTTCGCCGCGCTGATGCACGACGTCGGCAAGCCGCGGACCCGCCGCTTCGAGACCGGCGGCGTCGTGACGTTCCACCACCACGACGTCGTCGGGGCCAAGCTGACCCGCAAGCGGATGAAGGCGCTCCGCTTCTCCAACCACGACATCGAGGCGGTCTCGCGCCTGGTCGAGCTGCACCTGCGCTTCCACGGCTACGGCTCGGGGGAGTGGACCGACAGCGCCGTACGCCGCTACGTCCGCGACGCCGGCGACCAGCTCGAGCGGCTGCACATCCTCACCCGCGCCGACTGCACCACCCGCAACCAGCGCAAGGCCGACCGCCTGCGGCGGACGTACGACTCGCTCGAGGAGCGGATCGCCCGGCTGTCGGAGCAGGAGGAGCTGGCCTCGATCCGGCCCGACCTCGACGGCAACCAGATCATGCAGCTCCTCGACATCGGCCCCGGTCGCGAGGTGGGCCAGGCCTACGCCTTCCTCCTCGAGCTCCGGATGGACGAGGGCCCGCAGACCCCCGAGCAGGCCGAGGCCGCGCTGCGCGCCTGGTGGGCCGCTCGTTCCTGAGCGGTCTCAGGCGCTGCGGTCGCGGACCGCGGCGTCGAGCCAGGCCGGGAAGGCCGACAGGTCGTCGAGGACGACGTCGGTGCCGGCCGCCTCGAGCTCGGCCCGCGTGCACCCGCCGGTCAGCACCGACACGCTGAGCACGTCGGCGGCGCGGGCGCCTTCGACGTCGTGCACGTGGTCGCCGACGTAGGCGAGGGCCCCCTCGCGGCGCAGGACCTCGGCCTTGCCCACGCCCCACACCCAGCTCTCGAGGTGGTCGGCCTCGAGGCCGAGGTGGTCGAGGTGCAGCTGCGCGTTGGGGCCGTACTTCCCGGTGACGACGAGCACCCTGCCCCCGTGGGCGCGCACCGCCGCGAACGCCTCGTGGGCCCCGGCCAGGGCGGGCACCGTCGTGATCGCGTGGTCGGGGTAGAGCGCGCGGAACCGGTCACCCGCCGGGCCGACCTGGTGCGGCGGCAGGTGGGGTGCGAGGAGGTGGTCGAGGGGCGGGCCGAGCCGCGCCGTCATCTCCTCGACCGGGAAGTCCACGCCGAGCTCGGCGCCGAGCGCGAGCAGCACCTGGCGGAACCCGGCCGCGGTGTCGATCAGGGTGAGGTCGAGGTCGAAGCCGACCACGAGAGGGGTGCGTGCGGTCACGGCGGCGAGCGTACGCACCACCCTCCCGCAGCACGCAGGCCCCGCCCCCACGGAGGGGACGGGGCCTGCGTCGACCTGGCGCCGGGCCAGGGGTGGGGTCACTCGCCCGCGATGAACTTCTCCAGCTCGGCGCGACCGATCTCGTCGGGCATCTGCACCGGCGGGGACTTCATGAGGTAGGCCGAGGCGGGGAGGATCGGGCCGCCGATGCCACGGTCCTTGGCGATCTTGGCCGCACGGACGGCGTCGATGATGATGCCGGCCGAGTTGGGGGAGTCCCAGACCTCGAGCTTGTACTCGAGGTTGAGGGGGACGTCACCGAACGCGCGACCCTCGAGGCGGACGTAGGCCCACTTGCGGTCGTCGAGCCACGCCACGTAGTCGGACGGACCGATGTGGACGTTGCGGTCGCTGACCTTGTCGGCGAGCTCGCCGGTGAGGTTCGACGTCACGGCCTGGGTCTTGGAGACCTTCTTGGACTCCAGGCGCTCGCGCTCGAGCATGTTCTTGAAGTCCATGTTGCCGCCGACGTTGAGCTGGTAGGTGCGGTCCAGCGCGACGCCGCGGTCCTCGAACAGCTTCGCCATCACGCGGTGGGTGATGGTGGCACCGACCTGGCTCTTGATGTCGTCCCCGACGATCGGGACGCCGGCGTCCTCGAACTTCTTGGCCCACTCGGGGTCGGAGGCGATGAAGACGGGCAGGGCGTTGACGAAGCCCACGCCGGCGTCGATCGCGCACTGGGCGTAGAACTTGTCGGCCTCCTCGGAGCCCACCGGGAGGTAGGAGACGAGGACGTCGACCTCGGCGTCCTTGAGCGCCTGGACCACGTCGACCGGCTCGGCGCCGGACTCCTCGATGGTCTGGCGGTAGTACTTGCCGAGGCCGTCGAGCGTCGGGCCGCGCTTGACCTCGACGCCGAGGGTCGGGACGTCGGCGATCTTGATGGTGTTGTTCTCCGAGGCGTTGATGGCCTCGGACAGGTCCTTGCCGACCTTCTTGTCGTCGACGTCGAAGGCGACGACGAACTCGACGTCCTTGACGTGGTAGTCACCGAAGACGACGTGCATGAGCCCGGGGACGGTCCCGGTCGGGTCCGCGTCCTTGTAGTACTCAACGCCCTGGATGAGGGAGGTGGCGCAGTTGCCGACTCCCACGATCCCTACTCGTACCGAACCCATGGGGCTCTCCTTCTCATCTCTGGTCGTGTTCTCATCGCTGGTCGTGCTGGCTGGTGTGGCTGGTGAAAGGTGCTCAGTCGTTCGGTGCCGGTGCCGGTGCCGGTGCCGGGGCGGGTCGGACCTCGCCGCCGCGCTCGGCCTGGATCAGGTCCGAGAGCCACCGCACCTCGCGCTCGACCGACTCCACTCCGTGGCGCTGGAGCTCGGCGGCGTAGCGGTTGACCTCGGCCTGGGTGCGCTCGAGCTCGCCCTGCACGCGGGCGAGCCGCTCCTGCAGCCGCGAGCGGCGTCCCTCCAGGACACGGAGCCGGATCTCCATGTCGGTGGAGGAGAAGAACGCGAACCGGATGTCGAAGTTGTCGTCCTCCCACGCGGTGGGGCCGACCTCGGTCATGAGTCGCTGGAAGTGCTCGTTGCCGGCGGGGGTGACCTCGTACGTGATGCGCGGGCGTCGGGTGGACGCCGTGGCGGCGGCCGCGACCTCGGTGATGAGGTTGGCGCGGAGCATCTTCTTCAGCGCGGGGTAGAGCGAGCCGTAGGACAGCACGCGACCCCATCCGAGCATGAGGTTGAGCCGCTTGCGCAGCTCGTAGCCGTGCATGGGTCCCTCGTGCAGCAGTCCGAGGACTGCGAGCTCGATGGTGTCGCCACGACGTGCCATGTGACCTATCGTACCGATATATCCGGCCACGACGAATCGGGGTTGTCGTACCCCTCCCCGTACCCTCTTTCCCCGTGAGTGCTAAGAAGCGGCGGGCCGACGGCAAGGCCCAGACACGACGGCCCAAGGCGAGGCGTACGGGCAAGCAGCGGGCGGCCCGCGTCGCCAAGATCCTCGCGATCGTCGGCGTCGTCGGTGCCCTGGTCCTCGGCGGTGTCGTCGTGGTCCTCTACCAGGCGATCAGCATCCCGGAGCCCAACGAGGACTTCGAGGCGCAGACCACCTTCGTCTACTACCGCGACGGTGAGCAGCAGCTCGGCACCTACTACGAGGACCAGAACCGGGTCTCGATCCCGCTGGGCGACATGCCCGAGTCCATGCAGGACGCGGTGGTCGCCGCCGAGAACCAGACCTTCTGGACCGACAAGGGCATCGACCCCAAGGGCATCCTGCGTGCCCTCTTCTCCAACGCCCGGGGGAACTCCCGTCAGGGCGCGTCCACGATCACCCAGCAGTACGTCAAGATCCTCTACCTGACCAGCGAGCAGAGCTACAAGCGCAAGATCAAGGAAGCGGTCGTCTCGCTCAAGATCCAGCAGGAGCTGAGCAAGGAAGAGGTGCTCGAGGGCTACCTCAACACCATCTACTTCGGTCGCGGCGCGTACGGCATCGAGGCGGCCTCCGAGGCCTACTTCGACCACCCGGCCAAGGACCTCAACCTGCGAGAGTCCGCGGTCCTCGCCACCGTGCTCAACAACCCCTCGAAGTACGACCCGGCCAACGGCAAGGAGGCCAAGGAAGACCTCAAGGGCCGCTACGCCTACGTGCTCGACAGCATGGCCGAGATGGAGACGATCACACCCGAGCAGCGTGACAAGGCGCTGAAGAAGCTGCCGAAGTTCCCCAAGATCGCCGTGCAGAGCCAGTTCGGCGGCCAGAAGGGCCACATGCTCGCGCTCGTCAAGCAGGAGATCCTCGCCAAGGGCATCGCCTCCGAGGAGGAGATCGACGGCGGGGGGCTGCGGATCACCACCACGTTCGACCAGGCTGTGATGGCCGACGTCGAGGAGGCGGTCGAGGAGCAGCGCCCGGACGCCGGCATGCCCGGTGCGGCGGGCAACAAGGACCTGCACATCGGTGCCGCCACGGTCGACTCCTCGACGGGTGACCTGCTCGGCTTCTACGGCGGACAGGACTACCTGGACTCCCAGATCAACTGGGCCGTCGCGGGCGGCATGGCGGGCTCGACGATGAAGGCGGCCACCGACGTGGCCGCCATCCGTGATGGTTTCTCGCTCAACGACACCTTCGAGGGCAACAGCCCCATCGACATCGCCGGCACCGAGTTCGAGAACCAGGGCGACACCGACTACGGCTCGGCCGTCTCGATGGTCACCGCCACGGAGAACTCCATCAACACCGCGTTCGTCGACATGGTCGACTCGATGGACGACGGCCCGCAGAAGGTCATCCAGGCTGCCGAGGACATGGGCATCCCCGGCAGCGAGGGCGAGAGGTGGGGCATCCCGCGGAAGTCCGGCGACATGCAGGAGAACGTCGGAGTCACCCTCGGCACCGCCCAGGTCAGCCCGATCAACATGGCCAACGCCTACGCCACCCTGGCCAACGGCGGCACCCGTCACGAGGTCCACGTCGTGCAGAAGGTCGTCGACAAGACCGGCGAGGTCCTCTACGAGGCCAAGGACCGCAGCAAGCAGACGGTCGACCCGGACATCACAGCGGACGTCGGCTACGCCCTGCAGCAGGTGGTCGAGAACGGCTCCGGCACGGAGGCCCTCGCCATCGAGCGGCCCGCTGCCGGAAAGACCGGCACTGCCACCAACGACGACGGTGGCGTGTCGTCGTCCTGGTTCGTCGGCTTCACGCCCCAGGTCTCGACAGCCGTCATGTACGTCCGCGGCCGCGGGCGTGAGTCGCTGGACGAGCCTCGGCCCGACGGTGCCGACCTGTGGCTGCCCACCAGCTCCGACGGCAAGTCCGGGTACTTCGGCGGCAACTACCCCGCCAAGACCTGGACCTCGATCATGGGACGGGTGATGGAGGGCATGGACGTCGAGGACTTCCCGGAGCCTGTCTACGTCGACGGTGACGCGCCGGACGAGGGCCACGACTACACCCCGCCCCCGCCGCCCCCGCCGCCGTCCTCGTCCGCCCCGCAGCCGTCCAACACGCCGACGGAGTCCGCGGGCCCGCCCACCGAGACGCCGACGGAGACTCCCACGGAGACCCCGACCGAGACGCCGGTGCCGACCGAGACGCCCGTCCCGACGACGCCCGTCCCGACGACGCCGCCCCCCACGACGCCGCCCCCGCCCCCGCCGACCGAGACGATCCCGGCGCCGACCACCCCGCCGCCGAGCGGGCGCTTCCAGCAGCGCCAGCCGCTGGCCGACCTCCGCCGCTGAGCACGCCGGTGGACCGCCGCGACCGCCCCTCGCCCGAGGTCGACACCGGCGACCACGACGCGCCCACGCGCACCGACCCGGTCGCCGCGGCGATGTCGGAGGTCGTCGGCGGCCCCCTGGGTGACCACGCCGGCGGGCACCGGTGGTGGAGCGCCGCGCGCGTGCTGACCGGCGCCACGGCGCTCACCCTCGCCGCCGGCATGGTCAGCAAGACGGCGTGCGTGCCGACCGGGTGGGGCAACCAGGACCAGCCCTACGCCGAGCTGTGCTGGACCGACCTCGCCGGCACGTCGGTCGACGCCGGGGCTCCTCCGCGGGTGGCCACGTGGCTGCAGCATGCGGCCGAGTGGCTGCCCGGCGGCGTCGTGGCGACCACGGCCGTCCTCGCCATCCTCCTCGCGGCCCTCGCACTGCTGGCCACCGCGCTGCTCGTCCGGGTCGACGCGCGCCGACCCTGGGCGGCGGCCGGGTGGGCGATCGCACCCGTGCTCCTCGTCCACTGGCTGTCGTGGGAGCTGGTGGCGGCCGTGGGCGTGGCCGTGCTGCTGTGGGGCTGGACCACGGGCCGCCCCTGGCTCGCCGGCGTCGGAGCCGGGGTGGGGGCGGCGTTCGCGCTGCCGGTCGCCGTCGCCTTCGTGGGCGTGGTCGCCGTGGGCGGCCGCCTCCGCGGCCGCGTCGACGCGCTGCTCGCCGCCGCCGCGGCCTACGTCGTCGTCACCCTTCCCGGCCGGGCGACCGCGGACACCCCCGACATCGGCTCCGTCTGGTTCCTCCTCGCCCGGACGGGCCCCGGTGCGTCCACCACGACACGCACCGTCGTCCAGGTCGTCGTCCTCGCCCTGGCTGCTGGCGCCGTGTGGTGGCTGGTCCGGCGGTCCGGGCGTCCCACCCCGCTCACGACCGCCCGCGCGGGCCTGGTCCTGATCGCCGCGGCACTCGTCGTGGCGCCGGCGGCCCCGCCCGAGACCGCGCTGCTGGTGCTGCCGCTCGCCGCGATCGCCGTACGTCGCTGGCGCGACCTGCTGGTGTGGCAGGCGCTGCACCTGATCAGCTGGGTGCTCACCGGTTGGTACGTCGGCCAGGCCCTCGTGCCGACCGTCTCCGACGACTCGCGCGCCTACTGGCTGGCGGTCCTGCTGCGGGTCGTCGGGCTGGTCTGGCTCGTGGTGGCCGTGCTGCGGGACGCCCGGTCAGGCGATCACGACGCGGTCGAAGTCGGTCGCGGTGAAGCGGACCCGGACCTCGATGTCCTCGCCGACGCGCGGGACCCGCGCCCCTGACGGGACGAACAGCATCGAGGCCTGCATGTGGGGCGGCTCGGCGAAGAGCCGCTGCTTGCCGTCGATCGAGAACGGCGAGCGCACGAAGCCGACGGCGTCCAGTCCGCCGCGGGCCAGGGTCGCGGCGCGCGCCTTGAGGGACTGGTCGCCGGTCGGTGCCTCGAGGCCGATGCCGTGGGCGGTGCCGCCGCTCACCACGACGATGTGCCCCTGCTTGGGAGCACTGCGACCGCGGTAGCCGAAGGTGTCGCCGCGCTCGACCTCGTGCACGTCGAGGACCGTCGCGGTCACCGACAGGGCGCCGCGGTCGCCGAGCCACAGGTCGGTGCCGATGCGGGGACGGACCGTGAAGTCCGGGTAGGTGGTCGCGAGCCGCCCCAGCTCGGCCTCGGTGAGGTGGGAGACGAAGACGGTGCGGGTCGGCAGGCCGGAGGCCACGACGTCGTTGATCAGCCGGCTCACCTCGCCCAGGTGCGAGGTGGTGTTGAGCGGGAGGTGCATCGCCACGCCGCGCAGGCCGCTGCGTCCGGGCCCGAGCGCCGTGGCCGCGGCGGCGAGGTCGCGGCGCGTCATCCCGTGGCGCAGCATCGAGGTCAGCTGCTCGAGCACGAACCGGGCGTCGGGGTCGTGCTCGCGCAGTGCGGTCAGGTCGTCCGGGCGGCTGACGGTGTGCACGACCCGGGACGAGATCCGGGCGTCGAGGTCGAGCGCCGCCCCGAACGGGCGCCACGGGGTGAGCACGAGGAGGTCGCCCGCATAGCGGCTCGCGGCCTCCGCCACCTCGTCGTACGTGCCGACCGCGATCATGTCGACCGCTGCGCCGGTGTCGTCGACGTGGTCGGCGAGCCACTGCGCCCGCCGGGCGAGGCGGGCGACCGACAGGCCGTAGCCGTTGCCCTTGGCGACCGGCACGATCCCGGGATGGGTGCGGACGGTCCGGAGCAGGTGCGAGCGCCAGCGCTCGCCGTCCACCGTGAGGCTGAGGCTCATGCGCGTACTCGCTTCGCTCCGTGCGCGCACGAGGCACGAATGACGCTGTGCCCGATGACTCGCTCGCTGCGCTCACTCATGCCCTCACCCGCGCCGGGCCAGGTAGAGCTGGAACGCCTTGTAGATGGCACGGTTGACCGGCAGGTCCCACTCGCCGGCGTACTCGACGGCCTGACCGCCGGTGCCGACCTTGAACTGGATCAGCCCGACGTGGGAGTCGTCGGAGTCGAGGGTCTCGGTGATGCCGCGCAGGTCGTAGACGTGGGCCCCGGCGTCGAGGGCGTGGCGGATCATCGCCCACTGCACGGCGTTGGAGCCGCGGACCTCGCGCTTCTCGGTGGACGACGCGCCGTAGGAGTACCAGGCGTGCGTGCCGACGCGGATCCCGATCGTGGCCGCGACGAGGTCGCCCTCGTGGCGGGCGAGCCACACCTGGATGCGGCCGGGGTCCTCGGCGGCGAGGGCGTCGTACATCGTCTCGAAGTAGGACAGCGGGCGCGGGGTGAAGTGGTCGCGCTCGGCGGTGTGGACGTAGAGGTCGTGGAACGACTTGAGGTCGGTGCGGTCGCCGAGCGCGACCTCGACGCCGGCCTTGTCGGCCTTCTTGATGTTGCGCCGCCAGAGCTGGTTCATCCCGGCGAGGACGTCGGCCTCCGAGCGCGGCTGCCCGTTCTCGTCGACCAGCGGGACCTGGAAGTTGAACTGCGGCTGCCCCGCGGTGAAGCCGCCCTCCGCGGACTGCTGCTGCCACCCCAGCTCGTGCAGCTGCGCGATGACGCGGGCGCCGTCCTGGGTCCGATCGAGGGGAGGTACGTCGCCGAGGCGGCGCACCGACTCGTCGGCGATGCCGGCCTTGACCTGCTCGGCCGACCATCGCCGGGTGACCACGGGCGGGCCCATTCGCACGGCGAAGGCGCCCTGCTGCTTGAGGTGGGCGACCATCGGTGCGAGCCACGAGCCGAGGTCGTCGTCGGACCAGTCGATGACCGGTCCTTCGGGGAGGTAGGCCAGGTAGCGCCGGACCTTGGGCAGCTGGCGGTAGAGGACCAGGGCGGCGCCGACGACCTCGTCGCCGCGGAACCAGCCGATGGACTCGGCCCGCCACTCGGCCTTCACGCTGGCCCAGCCGGGCGTCTGCAGGAAGCTTGCGGACGACCGGCTCGCGATCAGGTCGCGGTGCTGCTGGGTGGAGATCGGTCGCAGCGTCAGGGGGGTCGTCACCCCGGAAAGGCTACAAGGGACCAGACACGACCCCCGTACGCGTCTGGTCCCTTCGTCGGTAGAGACGCGCGCCACACCAGTTTGGTTGCGTGGCGTCAAGAAGTTTCTGACATCGGCCACGACGACACGAGGGGCTCGTGCCGTGGTCCACCCGCGTGGGTGGGGCCCGGCCCGAGTTGCTCTGCAGATCGTCAGCAGACCGTCAAGACCAGCGCAAGGTTGGACCGATTGTGGCAGCAAGCCGTACCCCTCGGTGAGCGGACAGCGTTGAAGAAGTACGGGAGTGACGCGGTCTGTGGGAGACCGCGAGCGTTTCGCCCTCCTGTCACCGACGGCGCACCTGGCGCCGCAACCGATCCTTTTGGGGGCCACCAGCATGACCACGATCCAGCGACACCACCTCGCTCCACGACTCGGGCTCGCCGCCCTCGTCTGCCTCGGAGCCGTTTCCGGCTCCCCCCTCGCCAACGCCGCCGCCCCCCCGGGCAACAACGGCACCGTGAAGGTCGCCCCCGACGGCGACATCGACAGCATCCCCAACAACCACCCGCACGTCGGCTGCACCTTCCAGCTCGAGTGGTACGGCTTCGACGCCAACGTGGTCTCGACGGTCCTCTTCGAGGAGCAGGCGCCGACCACCGGCGTCGGCATGACCGTCGCGGGCAACACCACCGTCCAGCTCGACAACGACCCCGGAGCCGGGGCCGGCAACGACGGGATCGACGGGTCGCAGGCCTACACGCTGTCCTTCGCCGGTGCGCCGCACCCGCAGCAGGGCTACCACGTGAAGCTCACCATCAACACGCCCGAGTCCAACGGCGCGACCGTCAAGCACAAGGTCTTCTGGGTCCAGGGCTGCGGCACCCCGCCCCCCACGACTCCGCCGACGACCCCGCCGACCACTCCGCCGACCACTCCGCCGACCACTCCGCCGACGACCCCGCCGACGACCCCGCCGACGACCCCGCCGACCACTCTGCCGACGACCCCGCCGACGACCCCGCCGACGACCCCGCCGACCACTCCGCCGACGACCCCGCCGACGACCCCGCCGACGACCCCGCCGACGCAGCAGCCGCAGGAGTCCGAGGACACCGAAGCGCCCGAGGTGCTGGGGGTCCAGGCCTCCAGCGGCGGTGACGACGCAGGTCCGGGCGCCGACCAGGGTGGGACCGGCCCGGCCTCCTCGGCTCCGCAGTCGCAGCAGGTCCCGACGGCGGTCAACGCGGGAGCCGAGGGCTCGACACCTGTCGGACCCAGCCCCGTGCAGGTGCTGCTCGGCCAGCTGATGGTCCTGATCGGTGGGGCGGCTGCCCGGCTGGGGTGGCACCGCCTCCGTGGCTGACCCTCGCCGACGTCGCCTGACGTCGCTCCTGCTGGGAGCAGCTGCATCCGCGCTGGTCGTGGGTGGGCTGTTCCTGGCAGGCGGCGCGCTCGAGGCGACGTCGCCCGCGACGGACACGGGGGCGCAGGCCGCGCCCCCACCGGCGATCCGGGTCGCCGGACCGTCCGGGACCTCGGTGCACGGTCCTCCGCCCGCCCCGTCGGACGCTCCGTCCACCTCGGGGGCGCCCGCACCCGGCGTACGACCCGAGGTGCTCGTCGTACCGGCGATCGGGGTGCAGGCGCCGGTGACGCCCATCCGGACCGAGGACGGGGCGCTGACCCCGCCGTCGGACCCGCAGCAGGTCGGCTGGTGGTCGGGCGGCGCGCGACCCGGGGCCGCCGAGGGTGCCGCCGTCGTCACAGGGCACACCGTGCACACCGGGGGCGGAGCGTTCGACGACCTCGACACCCTGGCTCCGGGTGACCGGGTGCTGGCGCGCTCGGCGTCCGGCGGCCTGGCCTACCGGGTGGCGTCGGTCGAGGTGCTGAGCCGCGCCGAGCTGGCCCGGCGCAGTGCCGACGTGTTCGGTCGGACCGGGCCGCCGCGGCTCGTCCTCATCACCTGCGAGGACTGGGACGGCACCGCCTACCGCAGCAACGTGGTGGTCACGGCCGAGCCGGTCGACTGATCAGAGGTGCTCGCGGAGCCAGGCGAAGTCGGCCTGGTGCTCCGTCGCGCCGCCCGGCGTCTCGCAGATGACGGGGGCGCCGGCCTCGCGCACCACGCCCGCGAACTCGTCGGCGGGCAGGTGCCCCTGCCCGAAGTTGGTGTGGCGGTCGGCGCCGGAGCCGAACGTGTCGCGCGAGTCGTTTGCGTGGACGAGGTCGATGCGGCCGGTGATGCCCCGGACCTTCTCCACCGCGTCGCCGAGCTCGATGCCGCCGGCCCAGGCGTGGCAGGTGTCGAGGCAGAACCCGACGTCGTCGGCGCCCTCGGCCGCGGAGATCGCGTCCCACACGCCCGCGATGCGGTCGAGGTGGCGGGCCATGGCGTTGTCGCCGCCCGCGGTGTTCTCGATGAGCAGCGGGACCTTGATGTCGGTCGCCTCGACGGCCTTGCGCCAGTTGTCGAACCCGACGGACGGGTCGTCGGTCTTGTTGACGTGGCCGCCGTGGACGATGAGGCCCTTCGCCCCGATCTCCGCCGCGGCGTCCATGTGCTGCTGGAGCAGCTTGCGGCTCGGGATCCGGATGCGGTTGTTGGTCGTGGCGACGTTGACCACGTAGGGGGCGTGGACGTAGAGGTCGACCCCGGCGTCCTCGGCCGCTGCCCGCAACGCCTCCGCCCCGCCGGCGAAGCGGATCTCCGGCCCCTTGTAGCCCTGCGGGTCACCGAGGAAGAACTGCACGAGCGACGTCTCCCGCGCCAGCGCCTCGGCGATCGGGTCGGTCTGCTCGACGTGGGCGCCGATGGAGAGGGAGGGGCTCATGCGGTCCAGCCTAGGAGCACCCACAGACACCCGACGACCACGCCGGCCAGGCCGGCGACCGCGGCCCAGCCGAGCCAGTCGACGACTGCTCCCGGCCCCGCCGTCGTACGCCGTCCACGCGGGGGCGGGCCCAGCCGGTCGGGCACCGGCGGCCCGGCGGGCGGCGGGACCGGCAACCGCCGGAGCAGTCGCAGCGCCGCCTCGGCGGTCGCGATGCGCTGCTCGGGGTCGGGGACCAGCAGCCGCTCGACGAGCGGGCGCAGCGGGTGCGACGGGACGACGTCCTGGCGGCCGGGCGGCTCACCGGTGACCAGCTCGAGCGCCACCCGACCCACCGCGTAGAGGTCCTGGGTCGGCTCCGGCGGTGCACCCCGCGCCTGCTCGGGCGCCATGTAGCCGTCGGTGCCGATCGCGCCGGGCACCGTGGTGAAGCGGCGGTCGGCGACCGGGGCGGCCACCCCGAAGTCGCCGAGGCGCAGGTGGGGCGGCCCGTCGCCCGTCGCCTCGAGGAGGAGGTTGGCCGGCTTGACGTCGCGGTGCACCAGCCCGGCCCCGTGGACCGCCGCCAGGCCCAGCAGCAGCTGCTCGACCAGCAGGGCGCAGGTACCGGCGTCGAGCGGGCCGTGCTCGCGCAGCAGGTCGGCGACCGACCCGCCGGCCACGAGCTCCATGGCGAGCACGACGAGGTCGTCCTCCGCGGCCCAGCCGTGCGGCGCCACCACGTGCGGGTGGCTCACCCGGACGGCCTGCTCGCGCACGAACCGGGCCAGCAGCGTCGAGCTGTGGCGCCCGAGCACCTTGAGAGCGACGTCCTGACCGGTCCGCAGGTCGTGCGCGCGCCACACCGAACCCATCCCGCCGGAGCCGACCTGGTCGAGCAGTCGGTAGCGGCCCGCCACCACCAGATCGGTCCAGGTGGCGGTGCGCGAGGAGGTGCGCGAGGAGGTGGTTCGCACGCTCCGACGCTAGACCGGCCCGGCGGTCGCGGGACCCTCCTCCACAGGCGGACCACGAGGATTCCAGCCGCGGGGGCCGTCGCTGATAATCTTCTGCGGTTGCCCCCGGGTGACCGCGGTGCACGACCCACGTCGTACACGCGCCGCGAACGCACAGTCCCTCCTGCCACGGAAAGCCCGTGGCCGCTCTAGCCCAGAGGAGGTGGAGACCGCTATGCGTGCCTATGAAGTGATGGTCATCCTCGACCCGAGTCTCGACGAGCGCACCATCGAGCCGTCGCTCGACAAGTACCTCAACGTGATCCGCAAGGACGGTGGCTCGATCGAGTCGCTCGACGTGTGGGGTCGTCGCCGGATGGCGTACGAGATCAAGAAGAACGCCGAGGGCATCTACGCCGTCATCTCGCTGACGGCCGAGCCCGCGACGGTCAAGGAGTTCGACCGCCAGCTCACGCTGAACGAGTCGATCCTGCGCACGAAGGTCATGCGTCCCGACGCCCACTGATCGCCCTCCCGGGCATCTGTGGAAACACCCTTCCCGCTGTCGGTGAGTGCCTGTTTGATGGGCGCATCACCGGGAGCACCCCGGATCAACCGGCACAGCAGCAGGACTTTCTGAGGAGACCTCATGGCAGGCGAGACCACCATCACCGTGATCGGCAACCTCGTCGACGACCCGGAGCTGCGGTTCACCCCCTCGGGGGCCCCCGTGGCCAACTTCCGGATCGCGTCGACGCCGCGCACCTTCGACCGCCAGACCAACGAGTGGAAGGACGGCGACACGCTGTTCCTCTCCTGCGCTGTCTGGCGCCAGGCCGCGGAGAACGTCGCCGAGTCCCTCCAGCGGGGCATGCGCGTGATCGTCCAGGGTCGCCTGAAGTCCCGTCAGTACGAGACCCGCGAGGGTGAGAAGCGCACCGTCTTCGAGATCGACGTCGAGGAGGTCGGCCCGTCGCTGCGTTCCGCATCGGCCAAGGTCACCAAGACGACCCGGTCCGGCGGCGGTGGCGGCTACTCCGGTGGCGGCAGTGGCGGCGGCTACTCGGGCGGTGGCGGGCAGCAGTCCGCACCGGCCGACGACCCGTGGGCCAGCCCGGCTCCCTCGCAGGGTGGCCAGGGTGGCAGCGGCTGGGGCGGTCAGTCCCAGGGCGCCCAGCCCCAGGGTGGCGGTCAGGCCGCGCCGGCCAACGACCCGTGGGCCACGCCCGGGGTCAACGGCGGCAACGACGAGCCCCCGTTCTGAGCGACCCTCGGCTGAGCCTGCGAAGCCGTGTCAGGTCGCCAGGTTGAGTAGCCCGCACGGCTGAGCTCGCGAAGCCGTGACCAGGGCGTATCGAAACCCGGCAACCGTGATCCGACACATCAAGCAACACCTCCACATTCCATTCCGTCCCTGATTGCCTTCAGGGCCGGGCTCACTGAAAGGGAGCACCACAATGGCCAAGGCAATTCTGCGCAAGCCCAAGAAGAAGGTTTGCCAGTTCTGCAAGGAGAAGGCGACCGGTGTCGACTACAAGGACACCACCCTGCTCCGCAAGTTCATCTCCGACCGCGGCAAGATCCGCGCCCGTCGCGTGACCGGCAACTGCGTCCAGCACCAGCGCGACGTGGCCATCGCCGTCAAGAACGCGCGCGAGCTGGCGCTGCTGCCCTACACGTCCACCGGTCGCTGAGAGGAGCACGGAACATGAAGCTCATCCTCACTCAGGAGGTCGACGGCCTCGGTGCCCCCGGTGACGTGGTCGAGGTCAAGGACGGCTACGGCCGCAACTACCTCGTCCCGCGTGGCCTCGGCATCCGCTGGAGCCGCGGCGGCGAGAAGACCGTCGAGTCGATTAAGGCCGCCCGCACCGCTCGCGCGGTGCGCGACGAGGACCACGCCAAGGACGTCAAGGCCAAGCTCGAGGCCAACGCGGTCATGGTGAAGGTCCGTGCCGGTGAGGGCGGTCGCCTGTTCGGCGCCGTCACCACCACCGAGATCGCCGACGCCATCGCGGCCGTCTCCGGCGAGAAGGTCGACCGCCGCACCATCGTGGTGGTCAACCCGATCAAGTCGCTCGGCGCCCACGAGGTGTCCGTCAAGCTGCACGACGAGGTGTCCGCCACGGTGGCCCTCAACGTCGTCCCCGCCTGACGCGACCGACGTACGACACCACGGCCCGCCGCCCCTGAGGGGTGGCGGGCCGTGCTGCGTCTACTGGGGCCTACTGGGTCGGCTTGTCGCAGCGCGCGGGTGGCTGGCTGCCGCCGGAGTGGTACTCGTAGGTCCGGCCCCCGGCGCGCAGCGTGATCCGTGATCCGTCGATCAGCGCCTGCGTGTAGGCCATCCCGGGTTGGGCGCAGCCCCGGCTGCCGTCGCGCCAGGTGACCTCCTCCACCGAGACCACCTCGACCTCGCCGGCATCGATGCCGAGGCCGGCGGCCAGGTCGTCCACCGCGCGTTCGACGTCGCGCGGGGCGGGGGTGCCCGACGGGCTGGTGGTGGGGTGCACGGTCGTCTCCTCCGCGACGGGCGGGTCGGTCGTCGGCCGGCCGGCACCCTCGTCGGGTGCGCCGCACGACGCGAGCAGGGCGCTCGACGTGAGCAGCAGGGCGAGGCGACGGCTCGTGGTCATCATGGCAGTGTGACGGCACGGTCGACATGGATGTTCCGGACATGACGAAGGGGCCGACGGTGTCGCCACCGCCGGCCCCTCGTCATGTAGAGAGGTGAGGATCAGGTCACTTCTTCGCGACCTTGATCTTCAGCCGGTCCTTGGACCCGAGCACCGCGGCGTCACCGAGGTACTCGACCTTGACCTTGATGTTGCCGATCTTCCGGGCCTTCGGCAGCACGAGCTGCGCCTTGCCGAACCGGTTGAGCGTCAGCGTCCAGGTCTGCTTCTCCAGCGCGCCCTTGACGGTGACCTCCACCGTGCCGGTGGGCGTCACCTTCGGGGCGGACACGGCGATCTTGAGCTTGGCCTTCTTGCCCTGCTCGACCACCTTCGGAGCGTCCACCTCGAGACGAGACTTCACCTTCGGTGCGGGCGCCTGGGGCGCCTTCACCACGAGGTTGGTCGGAGCCGAGGTGGCTGCGGCGCTGGTGGTGTTGCCGAGGTACGTCGCCGTCACCGGGTAGGTCCCGGCGGTGGCGAAGCCGGTGAGCGAGGCCGTGGCCTTGCCGGCGGCGTCGAGCGGCGCGCTGGTGACCATGCGGTCACCGGCCCAGAACTCGACCCTGCCCTCCGGCGTGACCGGACCCGTGCTGAAGACCTGCGCCGAGGCGGTGGTCGAGCCGCCGGTCTCGATCGTCGTCGGGTCGAGCGAGAGCGCCACGTTGGTGCTGACGGCCGAGCCCTTGATCTTCACGGTGTGGGTCGCCGACACCGGCTTGGCGCCGGGGTCGTCGGTCGTGTGGACGACCTTGTTGGTCAGCGCCTTGTCACCGACCGTCGGGTCGACCGTCACCTGGTAGCTGAAGCTCGCACCCTCGGCCTGCGGCTCGGAGTAGGTGGCGCAGACGTTGAGTCCGTCCTCGAGGACGGCGCTCGCGTCACCCTTGTTGACCAGGGAAGCACCGACGGTGCCCTGGGCGTTCTCCGTGCCGATCGTGGCGCCGTCCAGGATGGCACCCGCCTCGACGTTGTCGTAGGCGAACACGAGGTCGTTGCTGCCGGTGAAGGCGAAGACCTCCATGTCCAGCGACCCCTCCGCCCCGGTCTCGTCGTCGTACAGGCGCATGCCGTCGTACTCGACAACAGCGACCTGGGCGCCGGCGGTTGCCAGGGAGATGCCGGTGTTGGCGTCCTCGTCGTAGAAGATCTGCATGTCCTGCCACAGCAGGGCGGCGAGGTTGTTCGGCGCAAGGGCGTCAGGCACGGCCTGCGGTGCCCACGGGCGGCCGGCGTAGCCGGAGCCGTAGGCCAGGAACCCGTCGTCGCTGAACCGCAGGCCGTTGTAGGCCTCGCCGTAGAAGCCGTACTGGCGGGTCCCGAAGGCCGTGTAGCTGACCGTGTCACCGGTCTCCTCGTCGAACCCGATCTCCGGGTCCGTCGTGATGGCGCCGTCGCTGACCTCGTAGAGGTCGACGTAGCCGGGGCCGAACGGCGTCTGGCACGAGGGGTCCTGCTTGCTCGTGGTCAGCGTGTAGTTGCCCTCCTCGCCGTAGGTCGACCCCAGGGTGCCGCTCCACGACACCACACCGTCGGCGAAGGTGGCGTCGTCGGTGGCGGAGCCCTCGACGTACGTCGTGCCTTCCGGCAGTGCGTCGGTGATGGAGTAGGTCAGGTCCTCCTGGGAGACGTTGGGCGCGACGTCGACGGTGTAGGTGATCGTGTCACCGGGAGCCGCCTCCTCCACGTCCGCGGACTTGGTCACGTCGTCGGCGACCCGGGTGACGGTCACGGGGACGACCCCGATGTCGCCCTTGGTGGCCGGGGAGGTGCCCAGGGTCAGCGTGCCGTGCCAGACCTCGCCGGCGTCCATCTCGCTCTCGTCCCAGAAGGTGCGGATCTCGAACGGGGTGGCCGCAGGAACGGCGCCCTCGGGGCCTTCGGCCCGGAGGTTGCCCTGGTCGCCTGCGACGACCGCGGTCACCAGGTCGGTGGTGTCAGCAGCACCGGCCGCCGACGCCTCCCAGTTCTGCACGAGGACCCAGTAGGTGCCCGGCTCCGGGTTCGCGATCTCGACCGCCTCGTTCGAGCCCGCGCTGGCGCTCATGGCGATCTCGTTGGCCGCGGACACGGCGCCCGTCCCGACGTACATGTCGAAGTCGGGGGCAGTCGGGTTCTCCAGCTTCGCGATGAGGCTGGTGGCGCCGGCGGGGACCTCGATCATCTCGACGTGCGTGCCGTTGCCGTCGTAGGCGTCGGTGTTGGTGGTGTCCTCCACGATCGACAGCGTGGTGCTGGCCTCGGGAACCAGGCCGCTCGCGTCGACCTGCAGGTCGGTGATGGCGATCGCCTCAAGGTCCTCGGTCACCTGCGACCCGGCGTCACGACGTGTCGTGATGTCGATCGCGGACGGGAGCACACCGGCCGAGGGCAGCACGCCCACGGGGAGGTGGGCGACCGGGGCCTCGGAACCGGCGGGCGGGGTGAGCACCAGGGTGCCGAAGAGCCACTCGTCGGTCGCGACACCGGAGTCGAGCGTCGCAGTGACGGCGACGTCAGCCGTGCCGCCATCGGTCAGCTCGATCGAGTCCACGTCGGCGTCGAGGGTGATGCCCTCCGAGATGTCCTCCACCGAGACGGTCCAGGTGCCGGCACCGGTCGAGGTGCCGGTGAAGGTGCGCGTCCAGTCACAGGTCTGCAGGCACTCGTCGTCGGCCATGCTGGCCGTGTTGAGGTCGCGGACGTCGCCGCCCTTGGCCGGGTCGGCGCCCTGGTAGCCCGCGAGGTCCTCGTCGAGGACGAGGCCCGCCTTGGCGGCGCGGCGCAGCTCGATGCGGCCCGAGCCCATGTCGAACCAGTCGGCGACGGTGCCGTCGGAGTCGGTGATGTCCCGCTCCGCGGTCGTCATGAGGGCGGACTGGGCCTCGGCCGGGCTCCACTGCTCGGCTGCCGGCACGTCGAGCTGCATGCCCTTCAGGAGCGCCAGGGCGCCTGCGGTGTGCGGGCTGGCCATCGAGGTGCCGGAGATGAAGTGCCACTCGACGCTGTTCTTCGTGCCGGCGGCGGCGAGGATGTCCACGCCCGGCGCCGAGACCGACGGGCTGATCGAGGACACCGCACGGTTGGGTCCGCGGCTGGAGAAGGCGGCCATGATGTCGCCGTTGGCGTCCTTGACGTCCGCGAGGGAGCCGGACAGGGCTGCCTTCGTGCCCGCGTGGGCGACGATGAACGCCTTCAGCGCGACGCCGTCGGCGTAGGTGATGTGCGCGGCCGGGAGGGCGTGCGCGTCACCGTTGAGGGAGGTGCCGCTGGCCTGGTCGTTGGCCAGGATCATGCCCTCGGCGCCGAGCTCGGCGAGGTTCTCGCCCTTCTCCACGCGGCCGTTGCCACCGCGGTCGCAGATGACGATGAGGCCCGACAGGTCCGTGCCCGCCGGGAAGGCGCCGACAGGAGTCTCGTCGTCGGGCTGGCTGCACCGGGCGTTGTTGTAGGGCGCGGAGCCCGCGTAGACGACCGGGAACGCGCCGTCGGTGGCGCCGGCCAGTCCGGCACCGGCGATGTCGGGCATGGTGGCCGCGTCGGTGGCGGTGATGCCGGTGACGGAGGCGACGTACTTGCGGTCGTGCGTGGTGGCACCGACCGTCGTCATCCACGGGACGTCTCCGGGGCTGCCGAGCGTGGCGGCACCGGGGCCGTCGTTGCCGGCGGAGGTGGCGACGTGGATCCCGGCGGCGCGGGCGTTGAGGAAGCCCACGGCGTCGGCGTCGGACCACGGGCTGGACGCGGCGCTGGAGCCGATGGAGTAGTTGATCACGTCGACGCCGTCGAGGATCGCCTGGTTGATGGAGGCGAGGATCGAGTAGCCCTGGCAGCCGCCGTCGCAGACGTCGTAGCCGATGATGTTGGCGTGGGGCGCGACGCCCTTGATGGTGGAGGTCACCGAGAACTCGTGCTCGGTGCCCTTCGCGGAGTACGCCGTGGCCTCGACCTGGTTGCCGGCGGTCGTGCTGCCGGTGTGGCTGCCGTGGCCGTCGTCGTCGTACGGGTCGTCCTTCGGGTTGCCGCTGGTGGCGGGGTTCTCGAAGTTGTAGTAGCCGATCAGCTTGTCGTTGCAGCCCCAGTTCGCGACGTACTGCGCGGTGTTGGCCGGGTCGCACATGCCGAGGTACTTGCCGGCGCCGAGGGGGTTGGTGTGGTCGTAGCCGTCGCCACCGTCCTCGACGGGAACCGTGTCCGCGAAGGACGGGTTGGCCGGGTTCAGGCCGGAGTCGAGGATGCCGACGATGACGCCCTCACCCTTGTTCCCCTCGAAACCCGCCGGCACGTTCGAGCCGTCCCAGACCGTCGGCGCACCGATCCACTCGGGCCCCTTGTCGGTCGTGAGCTGGCGCTCGAAGTCGACCTGGACGGCCGAGACGCCGTCGATCCGCGCGACCTCCTGGGCCTGCGTGCGGGTCAGCTGCACGGCGATGCCGTTGATCGCCTCGGTGTAGCGGTAGAGCACCTTGGCCGAACCGCCCGTCACCCGGGAGATCGAGGAGACGAGGTCGGCCTGCTCGGCCTTCAGCTCCTTGCGGTAGCCGGACTCGGAGCCGGATGCGGCGGTGAGGCTGCGGTCCTGGGCCTGGTCGCGCGTGGGCACGGCCGGGGCCTCGAGCTGGACGATGTAGGTCTCGGCCTTGCTGCCGGTGCCCAGCTCGAGCACGGTCCCCTTGTCGAGGGCCTGGGCCGGCGATGCCTTGGCCGGCTTGAGCTGGCCGGGGTCGATGTCGGCTGCGTTGGCAGCCGTCCCCCACGGCACGAGTAGTGCGGCAGCGACGCTGGTGGCAGCGCCGGCCGCAACGGTACGACGGATCACACGGATC
The DNA here is from genome assembly GCF_016907475.1 of Nocardioides cavernae. Lineage (NCBI taxonomy): Bacteria > Bacillati > Actinomycetota > Actinomycetes > Propionibacteriales > Nocardioidaceae > Nocardioides > Nocardioides cavernae. The sequence goes on from NZ_JAFBCA010000001.1 coordinate 678,882, forward strand.
TCCCGTTCGGAATGAAGTGGGCCCACTGCACGACGACGCGCCCCCAAAATGAATGCGTACGGCGTGCGGGCAGAGAGTGAACAGGTGTATCTGAAGTCACAGGAGCCGTACCTGTCAACGAAAAGATCTACCGAAGTTCCTGCGTTAACCGAGACGTAACGCGGGAGGGCGTCCGGCGGTGGTCAGCGTCGGCCGGTGCGGTTGGCGGCGGGGAACCGGTTGGGACGTGCGACGACGCCGTCCAGGACGACCGGCCTGGCGCTCAGCGACTCGATGACGATCCGTCCGGCGCGGAGGCCGGAGTAGCGGTCGATGACGACGAGCTGCTTCATCGCCGCCTTCGGGCCGGCGAGGTCCACGACGTGCCAGTCGCGCTTGCCGACGCGCACCCGCACCTTGCCGTGGCCACGGCCGGTGGCGGCGAGCAGCCGGAGCTCGCCCACCGTCGTCCGGGGCAGCACGAGGCGCGCGCCGCGTCGGGACGCCTTGATCGCGTCGCCGCGGAAGTAGCCGGGGCCGGTCACCTTCGCCCAGCCGCGCTGCCGGGTCAGGTTCCGCGGCACGAAGAACTCGATGGGCTCCGACCAGGCGCTCGCGTTGCCGGCGGGGTCGACGGTGCGCGCGGAGAAGCGGTGCCGCCCGGCGGTGGGGTCGGGCAGCTCCCAGCGGCCGCCGCCCGTGCACGCAACGGGCCGGTCGTTGTCGGTGCACTCGAAGCCCGAGCCCGCCTCGCTGCTGTTGAGCCGGATCGGCACGCCCGCGCCATTGACGACCGGCTGGGTCGGGGTGATCTCGTCGTAGGAGGTGCCGGTGACGAAGACGAAGGGCGCGCGGGTGTCCTGTCCCCAGGTGAAGGTCGCCGGCGTGGGGTCCTCGTCGGGGGTGTCCGCCACGGTGGGCGGCAGCAGCGGGGCGGTGTCGGGGGTGCGGCCGCGGTCGCCGAGGTCGGCGGCGCGGGCCTCGAGGACGTAGCCCCCGGCCGCGGCGTCGGGCAGGTCGGCGTACGTCACCGGGCTGGTGCAGGCGCGCCAGTCGTGGGCCTGCGGCCCGCCGGTCAGCCGGCACTCGAGCCCGAAGGGGCCCTGGTCGCCGTCGGTGACCTGCCACCCGAGGGTGAAGGTCATCGACGACACGGTCACCAGCCCGGCGGCGTTGGGTGCGGGGGAGGCCGTCAGCGTGGTCTCGGGGGGCAAGCTGTCGTCACAGCCGTTCTGCAGGACGCTCGGCGCGGTCTCGTCGACGCAGCCCGGGGTGGCGCCGGCCGGGGCCGCGGCCAGCGGCACCAGGCCACTGCCCAGCAGTGCCAGCACGGCCAGCCGGCTCGCGGTGCGGTGTCGAAGCATGGGTCCTCCCTCGTGTCCGGCGCGCTCCCGGGGCGCCCTCACCGGGTCAACGAGCGGCGGTGGCTCCGGTCACGAGCCACCGGTCGCCGCGTGCGCGCCACGAGAGCAGCACGCCGCGGGCGCCCATGAACACGATGGTCATCGCGACCCAGACCGCGACCAGCCCGTGGGGGAGCGTGGCCGCCCAGAGCGCGGCTGGTGCGTACGCCGCCAGCACGACCAGGCCGGCCCACGCGAGGTAGGCGCCGTCGCCGGCGCCGATGAGCACCCCGTCGAGGACGAAGACCATCCCGGCGACCGGTTGCCCGATCGCGGCGACGAGCAGCACCGGCACGAGCAGGTCGCGCACCGCGGGGTCGGTGGTGAAGAGCGCGCCGATGAACGGGGACACGGCGGCCAGGGCGAGCCCGGCGACGATCCCGCTGCCCCAGCCCCACTGCACCATCCGGCGGGTGAGGCGGCGGGTGCCCTCGACGTCGCCGCTGCCCAGCGCCCGGCCGGTGAGGGCCTGGGCGGCGATCGCGATCGCGTCGAGGCCGAAGGCGAGGAAGCTCCAGAGGGTGATCGCGATCTGGTGGGTGGCGATGTTGACGTCGGTGGCTCCGGTGCCGACGCGGGTCACGGCGTACGTCCCGACGAGGAGGCAGGCCCGCAGTGCGAGGGTGCGGACGACGAGCGCGACGGCGGCGTGCGCGGCGGCCGCGATGCCGGCGCGGTCCGGGCTCAGGGGAGCGTCGTGCTCCCGGGCGGCGCGGACCACGACGACGAGGAACCACAGCGCGCTGATCACCTGGGCGAGGACCGAGCCGATGGCGGACCCGGCGATCCCGAGGTCGAGGCCGTAGACGAGCACGACGTTGAAGAGGATGTTGAGGCCGTTGCCCACGACCGCGACCAGCAGCGGCGTACGTGTGTCCTGCAGCCCGCGCAGCACCCCGGTCGCGGCCAGCATGACCAGCAGCGGGGTGGTGCCGAGGAAGGCGATGCCGAGGTAGGTCTCGGCGTGGTCGGCGACCTCGGCCCCGGTGTCGAAGACGCCGACCAGCGCCGGGGTGAGCGCGATGCCGCCGACGGTGGCGACCACCCCGATGATGACGGCGAGCCACACGCCGTCGACCCCCTGGGCGAGGGCGGCTCGGAGGTCGCCCGCGCCCAGGTGGCGGGCGACGCTGGCGGTGGTGCCGTAGGCGAGGAAGACGCACAGCCCGACGACCGTCTGGAGGACGACCGCGGCGACGCCGAGGCCCGCGAGCTCGGGCGTGCCGAGGTGGCCGACGATGGCGGCGTCGGACAGCAGGAAGAGCGGTTCGGCGACGAGCGCGAGGAAGGCCGGGACGGCCAGGCGGAGGATCTCGCGGTCTGTCTCGCGGTGGTCGGCCTTCACAGGTTCACCCTAGGAACCCCGCAGACTTCGTCGATTGCGGGGCGACATAGCGACGGCTGTGCCTCGACGTACATAGCCCGATGGGACTACCTGTGTATGGCCGTGTGGATGACGCGTGTCCAACGCTGGTCGAGGCAGGGGAGGGGGCGAGCGGCGAGCATCCTCCAGATGGCGGACAGGTGAACGGACCCAGGGGCTGGGTATTTTTTGTCCACAGGGTGTGGGATGCGTTTGCGCAGGTCAGCGGCCTGTACGGCACAAAGGTTCCGGCTGCCTCCACAGGGTCGTCCACGGCATGTGCACCTGAGGCAGCGTGTCGTCCACGTGTGTGCCCAGCTTGTCCACAGACCCTGTGGACAACTCGGCGCCGTCGGCTTCCCACGAGGCCGTGCGAGCACGTACGGTCCTGCGCGAACCAGTGATGGAAACGGCTGGTGGACTCGGGTGCGAGCGGAGCCGGCAGCGATGTCGGTGGTCGTCCCTAACGTCGTGGTCAGTGGACCCGAGCGAGATGGAGGGAGCACCGGTGAGCGTCACCTTCGAGGGGGACACCGACGAGGCATGGGGCGACGGACCGGCGGCCTACGAGCCCGGCAGCTCGCCGCGCTCCCCGGGTGACCGGACGCCTCCGCAGGACAACGCGGCGGAGCAGAGCGTGCTCGGCTCGATGCTGCTGTCGAAGGACGCGATCGCCGACGTCGTCGACGTGATCAAGGGCGTCGACTACTACCGTCCGGCCCACGAGGTCATCCACGACGCGATCATCGACCTCTACGGTCGTGGCGAGCCCGCCGACCCGATCACGGTGGCCGCCGAGCTGGTGAAGCGCGGCGAGCTGGTGCGCATCGGTGGCGCCCCCTACCTCCACACCCTGTCGGCCAACGTGCCGATCGCGGCCAACGCCGGCTACTACGCCGAGATCGTGCGCGACAAGGCGATCCTGCGCCGCCTGGTCGAGGCCGGCACCCGCATCGCCGCCCTCGGCTACTCCGGCGAGGGCGAGATCGACGACGTCGTCGACAACGCGCAGGCCGAGGTCTACAAGGTCACCGACCGACGCGCGGCCGTCGACTACGCACCGTTGAGCGACATCATGAGCGGCGTCCTCGACGAGATCGAGGCGATCGGCAACCGCGAGGCCGGCCTCTACGGCGTGCCGACCGGTTTCGCCGACCTCGACGACCTGACCAACGGTCTCCACTCCGGCCAGATGATCATCGTGGCGGCGCGTCCCGCCATGGGGAAGTCGACGCTCGCCCTGGACTTCTGCCGCGCGGCGTCGATCCACAACAACCTGACGAGCTGCTTCTTCAGCCTCGAGATGACGCGCTCGGAGATCATGATGCGCCTGCTCTCGGCCGAGGCGAAGGTGCCGCTCAACCACATCCGCAACGGCACGATGCGCGACGACGACTGGGAGAAGCTCGCCCGCAAGATGGGCCAGGTGTCCGGGGCGCCGATGTTCATCGACGACAGCCCCAACATGACGATGATGGAGATCCGGGCCAAGGCCCGGCGGCTCAAGCAGCGCCACGACCTCAAGCTCATCGTCATCGACTACATGCAGCTGATGAGCTCGGGCAAGAAGGTCGAGTCCCGCCAGCTCGAGGTCTCGGAGTTCTCCCGCAACATCAAGCTCCTCGCCAAGGAGCTCGAGCTGCCGATCATCGCGCTGTCCCAGCTCAACCGTGGTCCCGAGCAGCGCGGCGACAAGCGCCCGATGATGAGCGACCTGCGTGAGTCCGGCTCGCTCGAGCAGGACGCCGACATGGTGATCCTGCTCCACCGCGACGACGTCTACGAGAAGGAGTCGACCCGCCCCGGCGAGGCCGACCTCATCGTCGCCAAGCACCGCAACGGCCCCACCCGCGACCTCACCGTCGCCTTCCAGGGCCACTACTCCCGCTTCGTGGACATGGCCCAGGGCTGAGAGGCGCTGACGGCGTTCCGCCGCACCACCCTCCTCTGCCCGAGGACAGAGGCGGGTGCGTCTGCAGACAGAGGTCCGGGACCATTGACCGGGCGTAGCCTGCCGGGATGACGGGTCGCGATGCCGAGCAGGCGCACGACCGCGGAGCATGGGCGATGCTGGCCCGGCGGCTGTCGCCCTACCTGGACCTCGCGATCGGGCTCGCCGCCGCAGCCATGTCCGTCGCGTCGTTGCTGAGCACCGACGTGGCCAGCATCGACCCCCGGCTCGAGCCCGCCGACCCGTTGTCGGTGGCAGCCACTCTCGTGGCGGGGCTGTCACTGATCTGGCGTCGTCGCCGTCCAGTGACCGCGTTCGCCGTGTTCGTCACGTGCTGCCTCGTCGTGACCTTGACCGACCACTACATCGGCCTGCTCTCGGTCCTGCTGCTGTTCAGCCTCTACTCCCTCGCCGCGCACAGCCGACGGAGGAACGGCGTGGCCGGCCTGGTCCTCTGCCTGCTCGTCTTCATCGGCCTCGCCGTGCTGGACGTCCCCGACCTGGGCACCTCCGACCTCCTGCAGGCCTGCGCCCTCCTCCTCACGGCGTGGGCCCTCGGCGATGCGATCCGCTCGCGACGCATGCACCAGTCGGAGCGTCTGCGGATCGCGGAGCAGGAGGCGGCCGCGGCCCGGGAGCTGGCGGCGCGCGCCGTCGTCGAGGAGCGGCTGCGGATCGCACGGGAGCTGCACGACGTCGTCGCGCACAGCATGTCCCTGATCGCCGTGCAGGCCGGCGTCGGCGGGCACGTGATCCGGACCGACGTCGCCGCTGCCGAGCGCGCGCTCGAGATCATCGCCGAGACCAGCCGGAAGGCGCTGGCCCAGACCCGCTCGATGCTGGGCCTGCTCCGGGCCGAGGACGCGGACCCGGCGGTCGCCCCCCTGCAGAGCATCGACGACCTCGAGGACCTCGTCCACGACGTGCGTGAGGCCGGCGTCGACGTCGCCCTGACCGTCAGCGGTCCGGTGCGCACGCTCGACACCGCGATCGAGCTGACCGCCTACCGCATCGTCCAGGAGTCCCTGACCAACGTGCTCAAGCACTCCGGCGCGAGCCTGGCGCAGGTGACGGTGACCTACGTGCACGACGGGGTCGACGTCGAGGTCAGGGACCACGGTCGCGGCGGGTCACGGGCTCCGGCCGGTGTCGTGGACCCGCCGGGCGGGCACGGGCTGGTGGGACTGCGCGAGCGCACCCGGCTGCTGGGTGGCACGCTCGACTACGGCGCGCTCGACGGAGCCGGGTTCAGGGTGGCGGCGCACCTGCCCTCGTCGATGGCGGTGGCGCCGTGATCCGGGTGGCGGTCGTCGACGACCAGGAGCTGGTCCGTTCCGGGTTCGTCGTGCTCCTGGGCTCCAGCTCCGACATCGAGGTCGTCGGCGAGGCGGGCGACGGCGCCGCGGCCTGGGAGCTGTGCCGCCGTACGACGCCGGACGTGGTCCTGATGGACGTCCGGATGCCCCGGATGGACGGCCTGGAGGCCACGCGCCGGATCATGGCCGACCCGCGGTGTGCGGGCACGCACGTGCTCGTGCTGACCACGTTCGACGAGGACGAGCTCGTCCACGAGGCCCTGCGCGCCGGTGCCAGCGGGTTCCTGCTCAAGGACACCAGGCCGACCCAGCTGCTCGACGCCATCTCGGTGGTGGCCGCGGGCGACGCGCTGCTCGCGCCGTCGGTCACGCGTCGCCTGATCGAGCAGTTCGCGACCCTCCCGAGCCGCCCGGCGTCCCCCGCCGACGACGGCCTGACCGATCGTGAGCGCGAGGTGCTGGTCGCCGTCTCGCGCGGCCTGTCGAACCAGGAGATCGCCGACACGCTGCACATGGGCTACGGCACCGTGAAGACCCACGTGAGCCACCTCCTCACCAAGCTGGAGTGCCGCGACCGGGCGCAGCTGGTGATGCACGCCTACGAGTCGGGGCTGACCGTCCCCGGGAGCAGCTGACGTCTGCCTCGGGTCTCGACGCGTGAGGACCCCGGACAGATGTGCGGCACCCTCCCCGGCGGCGAGATTGGTGGAGCGGCCAGACAGGCCGGCCCAGCCATCGGAGGTTCACATGTCACGACCACTTCGCGAGGCCACGACCTATCTCGTGCTCGCCTTCTCACTGGCCATCGGCATCGCCACCGCGCTGCCCCACGCCGGCATCAACACGTTGCTCAGCGCGTTCGCGCCCGTCGCGGCGCTGGTCATCATCACGTTCACCGTCACCCCCCGCGGCAGGCGACGGGCCCTCTGGGGCGAGTTCGGGCTGAACCGCTCGGGCAAGCGACTGTGGGCGTTCGCGCTGCTCGTCCCGATGCTCCTCGCCGGCAGTGCGTACGGCGCCGCGCTGGTGCTGGGCGTCGCGGACCTGCGCTCGATCGACCTCACGTCGTCGGGCGTCACGTCGTGGAGCCTGAACCTGGCGAGCACGCTGGCCTTCATGACCGTCCTCTTCCTGGCCGAGGAGATCGGCTGGCGGGGCTACCTCCTGCCGAGGATCCAGCAGCTCACCAGCCGTCGTCGGGCTGCCGTCGTCACCGGCTTCATCCACGGCTGCTTCCACCTGCCGCTGATCCTGATCGCGACGACGTACGACGAGCACGGCAGCCGCTGGCTCGTGGCGCCGGTCGTGGTCGCCACGATCACCATGGGCGGCGTCTTCTACGCCTACCTGTGGGACCGCACCCACAGTGTCTGGCCCGTCTCGATGGCCCACGGCGCGGTCAACACCGCGTTCGCCATCGGCGCGGGGGCCGTGGTGGCGAGGTCGGAGGCCGACCTGGCCTACGTCGCCGGCGAGAGCGGCATCGCCACCTTCGTGGCGGTGGCCGTGGTCGGGGCGCTCTTCCTGGCCCGGGCCAGGGTGTGGCGGACCGACACGGGCGCGGTGGACGTGCCCGAGCCCGAGCTGGTCCGGGCCGCCTAGGTCCAGCAACCGCTGCAGGGACGGGGAGCTGGTGGTGCCTGACCGGGCATCACCAGCTCCTCGAGCGTCGGTCACGGGTAGCGGGCGAGCTCCTGCCGCAGCCGCTCGGTGATGTCCGGCGTCCAGCCCTCCGGCTGCAGCACGTTGACCCAGCCGGCGGCGTGCTCGCCCGAGAAGTTGTGCCCGTGGGCGGGCTGGGTCGAGAAGGCCGCGGCGAGGTCCGCCGACACCTGCAGGAAGGTGATCCAAGGCATCCACTGCATGGCGCCGGGCACGTCGTCGCCGTGCGTCTCCTCGAGCCAGTCGGGCCGGGTCAGCAGCAGGTCGGGGCTCCACCAGGTGACGGGGTCGGACGCGTGCTGCAGGTAGAGCACCCGGCTCCCCGTCCACGGCTCGTCCTCCGGCTGGGGACGCTCGGCCTTCGTGGTGAAGCGGATGATCCGTCCCTCCCGGTAGACCGGCTCGACCTCGCGCGAGCCGGCGTCCCGGTCCTCGATGAAGCTGCGGTAGAGCGGGTTGAAGTTGGGCGGACCCACGAGGAGCGCCCCCGACGTCCGGTTGTTGAGGTCGAACTCGCCGCTGAAGGCGGCCTCGGCGCCGAAGGACCCGAGGCTCTCGCCGAAGACGTAGAGCTCCGGCCGCTCGTCGAACGGCAGGCTGGACCAGCGCGCGTAGACGGCGTCGAACAGCGCCCTCCCGGCGTCGCGGGCCCGGGCCGAGTCGACGACGAAGGACAGCCAGGAGGGGAGGTGCGAGTACTGCATTCCGACGATCGCGGAGTCCCCACCGGTGACGTACTCGAAGCCGCTCGCCGCGCTCGGCTCCACCCAGCCGGTCCCGGTGGTGGTGACCACCAGGAGGTGCTGCCGCTCGAAGCCGCCGGCCCGCTCGAGGTCGGCCACCGCGAGCGCGGCCTGCTGCTCCGTGTCCTCCGCGTTGCCCAGCCCCGTGAAGATGCGGATCGGCTCGATCGACGGGCGTCCGGTCAGCTCGCCGATCTGCGCTGCCGTCGGACCCCTGCCCACGAAGGTCCGCCCCTCCACGCCCATGCCGTCCCAGTCGACCAGCGACTCGGCGCTGCCCGAGCGCAGCGGCGTCGACGGTCGTTGGACCCCCTCCGGCGTCTGGAGGTCGCCGAGGGCGAACGACGCGTCGAGCGCGCGCAGCCCGGCGTCAGCGGCCACCCCGCTGAGCAGGGCCCACGCCACGAAACCCACCGACACGACTCCCAGGACCCGTGCCACCGAGGGCTTGAGGCGGCGTTCGAGCAGCCTGGCCACCCGCCGCGAGACGGCTCGGGCGCCACGCGCCAGGCCGAGGAAGAGCGCGGCGACGACCACCGTCACCAGTGGCACGAGGAGCACGAACGCGACGGGCGTCGCCTCCGTCCCGGCGAGGTCGTGGGCCTCGCCCTGCCACCGGACGCCGACGGCGAGGCTGGTGAGCAGGGCCGCGACCCCTCCCACGAGGAGGACCGATCGGGCCCGGTCCGGCCAGGGTTCGCGGGGCCGGTCGCGCAGTCCGCGCCAGCACCACGCGAGGGAGACCCCGACGCCGTACCCCGAGGCTGCGGCAGCGCCGGTGACCACGCCCTGGGCCAGCGGGGACCGGGGCAGCAGCGAGGGGGTCAGGGAGAGGCAGGCGAAGCCGATCGCGAACGCCAGCCCGGCCGGGAGCAGGCGGGAGCGACGGACCAGCTCCACCGCTCGCTCGAGCCACCCGGGCACCGCACCCCCCTCAGTGATGTCAGTAGTCGACAGGGTCGCGGGCGATGGGGCAGGTCATGCAGTGCCCGCCACCTCGGCCCCGGCCGAGCTCGGCGCCGACGATCGGGATCACCTCGACGCCGGCGTCGCGCAGCAGCGCGTTGGTGTACGTGTTGCGATCGTAGGTGAACACCACCCCCGGCTCCACCGCTACGGCGTTGTTGCCGCTGTCCCACTGCTGGCGCTCGGACGCGTAGACGTCGCCGCCCGTCTCCAGCGCCCGGAGCTCGGAGAGGCCCAGGGACTCGGCGACGACGTCGACGAACGCCCGGTCGCCCTCGTCGGTGACGTCGATCCCGTGCGCGTTGTCCCCGGGGCGCAGGGAGAACGAGTGGATGCCGTCGACGATGCCCGGGTAGTAGGTGACGACGTCGCGGTCGGCGAAGGTGAACACGGTGTCGAGGTGCATGGCGGCGCGCAGGCTGGGCATCCCGGCGACCACGACGCGCTCGGCGGCTCCCTGCTCGAAGAGGGCCCGCGCGACCTGGGTGATGGCCTGACGTGACGTCCGCTCGCTCATCCCGACCAGGACCGTGGCGTTGCCGATCGGCATCACGTCCCCGCCCTCGATGGTGGCCAGCCCCCAGTCGAGCTCGGGGTCGCCCCACCACACGGTCGACCCGGCGTAGTCGGGGTGGAACTCGTAGATCGCCTTGTAGAGCAGCGTCTCGTCGTGGCGGGCCGGCCAGTAGAGCGGGTTCATGGTCAGGCCGCCGTAGAGCCAGCACGTGGTGTCGCGGGTGTAGAGGGTGTTGGGGAGCGGCTGCATCAGGTACTCCCGGGCGCCGGTGGACTCGCGGGCCAGGGCGACGAAGCCGGACCGGAAGTCGTCGGGGAGGTCGTTCGTGGCGAGTCCGCCGATGAGCAGCTCCGCGAGCCTGGCCTCGTCCAGCGTGCGCAGGAAGGACAGCGTCTCGTCCACGAGCCCGTAGCCCACCTGGTTCAGGCTGATCTTCCGCTCCAGCAGCCAGTCCTTGGCCCCCGGCACGGCCATCGTCTGCGCGAGGAGGTCGTGGAGCTCGACCACCTCCACCCCGCGTGCCTCGAGCTCCGACACGAAGGCCGCGTGGTCCTTCTCGGCGTTGTCGACCCACATGACGTCGTCGAAGAGCAACGAGTCGGAGTTCGTCGGCGTGAGCCGCCGGTGCGCGAGGCCGGGCGAGCACACGAGGACCTTGCGCAACCGGCCCACCTCCGAGTGCACGCCGTACGCCGACGCGGTGCCGCCACCGGCGGCCTCGGGTCCTGGGTTCTGGTCACTGGTCATGTGTCGTTCCTTTCCGTGCGGTTGGTCAGAGGGCGATCCGGCCGGTCCACAGGCTCACGACGCCGAAGATCCCGGCGGCCAGGATGATCAGGAAGAGCCCGATCTCGGCCGGTGTGAAGATGCGTCGTCCGCGCTCGCTGCGCGCCTTGACGTAGAGGAGCGAGGCCGGCGCGAGCAGGACGGCGGACAGCAGCAGGAACTCGAGGCCGGCGGCATCGAAGAGGAACAGCGTGTAGACGCAGGCGATGCCTGCGATGACTCCCTCCTTGCGCTGCGCGCTCGGCGACTCGCCCTCGTACGACTCCCCGGTCAGGGCGAGCTTCAGTGAGTACGCCGCAGCCAGGAAGTAGGGGACCAGGGCCAGGCTGGTGCAGAGGTCGAGGAGGAAGTTGAGCGCGTCGGAGACCACCAGCGTCAGCAGCAGCACGGACTGCACGGCAATCGAGGTGACGACGAGAGCCGTGATCGGCGTGCCCTTGTCGTTCTCGCGGCCCAGGAACGCGGGGAGGTCCTCGTTGCGCGCCGGGATGTACATCACCTCGGCTGCCATCAACGTCCAGGCGAGGTAGGCGCCGAGCACCGACACGATGACGGCGATGCTGATGAACGCCTCGCCCCAGTCGCCCACGACGTGGGCGAAGAGGCCGACCATCGACGGCTGCCGCGTGTCGGCGATCTCGGGCTGCGGCATGACGGCGTAGCTCGACAGCGTCACGAGCGAGAAGATCGACAGCACGCTGAGGAGGCCCATGACGGTGGCCCGACCGACGTCCTCGCGCTTCTGAGCGTAGCGGGAGTAGACGCTGGCCCCCTCGATGCCCAAGAACACGAAGGTGGTGATGATCATCGTGTTGCGCACCTGCTCGTCGAGTGAGCCGAGGTCGCCGTAGCCGTAGGCGGTCCAGTTGTCCGCGAACACGCCTGCGTCGAGGTTGACGAGGAGGACCACGATGAACACGAGGATCGGCAGGACCTTGAAGATCGTGACGATGCGGTTGATCACCGCGGCGTCCCTCACTCCGCGGGCGATGAGGACGTGGAAGGCCCACACACCGATCGTGGACAGGACCAGCGCCACGACCGTGTCGCCGTCCCCGAAGCTGTCGAAGAAGGCCCCCAGCGTCGCAGTGATGAACACCCAGTAGAAGGCGTTGCCCGCGACCGCGCTCGCCCAGAAACCGATCGCGGAGTTGAAGCCGGCGTAGTCGCCGAAGCCGGCCTTGGCGTAGATGAACACACCGGAGTCCAGGTCGGGCTTGCGGAGCGCGAGGTTCTGGAAGACGAAGGCCAGCATGAGCATGCCCGCGCCGGCGATCGCCCAGGCGATCAGCGAACCAAGGATCCCGGTGGCGACGCCGAACCGCGCCGGCAGCGAGAACACCCCCGCCCCGACCATGCCGCCGATGACCATGGCGGTCAGGGTCGGCAACGTCATCTTCTGAACCGCGCCCGGCTCCGTCGTGGTGGTCTGCTCGCTCGCGGTCATGTGCGCTCCTTCGCCGCGTCGAGCGGCTCGGTCTTCTCGATGCGGAACCCCGTGTAGCCGTACAGGACGCTCAGCAGCGGACTGGCGTAGCAGAAGATGGCGTACGGGGCGTAGAGGAGGGTGGAGACGCCGAGAGTGGCTCCCATGAAGGCCCCGCACGAGTTCCACGGCACGAGGGGCGAGGTGACGGTGCCGCTGTCGGCGGCCAGCCGCGACAGGTTGGTCGGGGCGAGGCCGCGCCGGGCGAACTCGAGGCGGAACACGCGGGACGGAAGCACCAGCGCGATGTACTGGTCCCCGGCCACCACGTTGAGGCCGAACCCGCACGCGAAGACCGTCAGGAAGAGCCGACCGGTGCTGGCGGCCGAGGCGATCATCGGATCGACGAGGCGTGAGATCAGGCCGAAGTGCTCCAGCAGGGCGCCGAAGGTCACCGCGCCGAAGATCAGCCAGAGCGTGAGCAGCATGGAGTCCATGCCGCCGCGGGACACCAACCGGTCGACCTCGGAGAGGCCGGTGTCGATGTCGAACCCCGTCGCCATCGCCTGCCACACGGCCTTGATCGACTCCACCACGACGTTGCCCGTGCCACTGACGAAGGCGGCCACCACCTCGGCCTGGGTGAACGCGGCCAGCACTCCTGCGAACAATGCAGAGGCGATCAAGGCGAGCGACGCCGGCACCTTCCGGATCGAGAGGTAGGCCAGCAGGACCAGGGGCAGCAGGTTGACCGGGCTGATCCAGAAGACGTCGGACAGCGCGTCGAGCTCGGTCGCCGTCGAGACGGTGTCGTCGGTCTCGCCGACATGGGCGAGACCCATCACGAAGAACACGGCGACCGCGATGACGTACGCCGGCACGGACGTCCAGACCTGGCGCCGGATGTGCTCGTAGACGTCCACCTTCACCATCTGCGCGGTCAGGATCGTGGTCTCCGACAGCGGTGAGGTCTTGTCGCCGAGGTACGCACCGGAGATGACCGCACCGGCCGTGATCGCCGGCGAGACGCCGAGCATCGTCGCGATGCCGACGAGGCCGACGCCGATCGTGGCGGCCGTCGTCCACGAGCTGCCGATGCTCAGTGCCACGACGCCGCAGATGAGCGCGGTCGCGGCGTAGTACCACCCCGGTGAGAGCACCTGGATCCCGTAGTACACGAGGGTGGGGATCGTGCCCGACAGGTTCCAGGTCCCGATGAGGGCACCCACCGCCAGGAGGATGAAGACGGCGCTGGTGACCGACGCCAGCGCCCCCTGCCCGGCTGTCTGGACCTCCGACCACTCGTGACCGTTCTTGACGGCGACGAGCGCCGCGACGCCCGCGCACAGGACGAGTGCCACCTGGATGGGGCCGTCCAGGGCGTCGAGGCCGAACAGCGCGAGCGACCCGCCGATGAGCAGCGCCAGGGTCGCCAGGGGGATCAGGGCGTCGGCCAGCGACGGTTGCCGTGGCTGCCGAGGGCGGTGACGCATGGATCAGATATTCCGACACCAAGACCCCCCACCGGGTCCCCCATTTTGGGGGAGGCGATCGCTCGCGGACCGTGAGCAGACTCGGCACCGGGACGGACGGGGACCCAGGAGAGGAGCCGTGGGACGTGCTTCACCAAGGCTTGAGCTCGGTCACGCGTGGTGGCACGGCACTGCTGCTCGCGGCCGTCCTGGCCGGGTGCGCCGACTCCGACTCCGACGGCGACCCGGCGGACTCGCCGTCACCGTCCACCGCGGAGGCCACGTCCGCCACGACGGTCGACGCCAGCACGCTGGACGGGGCGTCGTACTCCTCGACCTCCGTCGAGGGCGCCGAGCTGGTGGAGGGGACGACCATCGAGGTCGGGTTCGAGGACGACACCATGTCGGTCAACGCAGGGTGCAACACCATGTTCGGGCCGTTCGAGGTCGACGGCACGACCATCACGTGGACGTCCGAACCGGCCGCCACGATGATGATGTGCGACCCCGACCTCGTCGAGCAGGACCGCTGGCTCACCGAGTTCTTCCGCGCCGGTGTCGACGCCACGGTCGAGGGCGACGCCCTGACGCTGCAGGCCGGCGGGGTCACGATCGAGCTGGAGCCGGACACCCCCGACGACCTCACGAGCCTGCTCGGGCGCACCTGGACGGCTGTCGGCACCGTGTCCGACGGCGCCGTGTCGCGACTGCCGGTCGACACCCGTCGTCCGCGGCTCGACGTCGGAGCGGACGGACTGTCGCGCCTCTTCACCGGGTGCCGGAGCGGTCGCGTCACCGTGCACGTCGAGGAGACGGCGCTGGTCTTCTCCAACGTGACGCTCCAGCGCGGGCGGTGCACGGGCCCCGCACGTCGGACCGAGCGGGCGGTGCTGGCACTGCTCGACGGCGCCAGCGACAACGCCGAGCTCCACGACCACCTCCTCGTCGTCACCAAGGGCGGCGAGGGCCTCTTCTTCGAGGTGCGCTGACCCAGGTCACGAGGTGTCCCCGGTCGCCTCGCCCAGACGTCCCCGCCACACGAGGGCGACGACCCCACCGAGAGCGACCGGGCCGAGGATCGTCACGGCTCGCCACACCGTGAGCGCCGCCACCAGCTCGGGCTCGAGCGCGTCACCCCCGACCTCCATGAACGCCCCGAGCAGGACCACGTCGTAGATGCCCAGGCCCATCATCGGCGGCAGGGTCAGGGGGTAGGCCAGGAAGAAGATGCCGATCACCTCGTACGCCGGCACGGCCTCCGCGGGGATGCCCACGAACCGGATGGCCAGCAGCAGGATGCAGGCGTCCGCGAGCACCATGGCGCTCAGCGCGAGCAGCGACCGCGGGAAGGACCGGCGGTAGTCGGCCACGATGTGCTGCTGGAACCCGGTCGACGAGCGGACCCACGCGTCGGGGTCGACCGAGGAGCGCGCGCGCCGCACGATGGTCGCGGCCCTCCGTCCCAGGCGGGCGGCGAACTGCTCACGGCGGACGGCGAGCGAGACGAGCACGGCGAGGGCGATGGCGATCGCCACGCTCACCAGGGCGCCCGCCACCTGCGACGTGCCACTGCCCAGGACCGTCAGGACGGCAAGGCCGATGAGAGGAGCGGCGAAGCGGTTGACGTAGAAGACGACCATGTTCATCGTGGCTCCGGCGAGGCCCCGTGAGGCCTCGATCCCCCAGCCGCGGAACATGGCCACGCGGACGACCATGTCGCCCGGAGGGGGCGCCACGACAGCCGTGACCGACGCGACGAGGTCGCTGAGCAGGGCGCGTCCCGCGCCCAGGCCGTCGATGAACAACGCAAGCGGGAGGGCATTGAGCGTCTGGCGCACGAGCAGCACCGCCCCGAGCGCGAGCAGCTGCCAAACCGTCAGCCTGCCGAGCGCCTCTCCCACCGACGACCAGTCGATGGCGCCCAGGAACGTGGAGGCCAGCCACCCGCAGACCAGGACGATGACCACGATGACCACCGGCCGGAGCCACGGTGGCCGATGGCGCTCGGACGTGCCGGCGTGTGCCCCATGGGGCCGGCCGCCGGCCGTGGACCCGTCCGGGGTCACGACGACCTGCCGCGTGACCCACCGACCCTTCTCTGGACGACGCGGGCCAGGACCGCCAGCAGGACCCAGGCCGCGACGGAGATCGCCTGCTCGCCGTAGTCCCCCGGATCGCTGACGAACCGGACGTCGGAGTCGACGCGACCCAGGCCGGCCAGGACGAGGGCGGAGCCGCCGATGGCAGTCACCCACCCGACCAACCGCTCCCGCCAGCGCTCGAGCGCCACCCCGCCGACGACGGCGACGGCGGGCACGAAGACGACGGCCAGCAGGACGCTCGCATCACCGGTGTCGAGGATGGTGAAGAGGCGCGCCCCGACGACCGCGCCCACCACCAGTCCCACGACGAAGAAGAGCACCCTCGCTGCGAGGATTCCGACGAGCAGGGCGAGCAGGCCGCTGGCGGCCGCGATCAGCGCCGAGGTGCCCGCGCTCGCCCCGAAGGCGTCGGCCACCAGCCAGGCCGCCCCCGCACCGGCGCACACCAGCACCAGGCGAATCGACCAGATGCCTCCGACCGCGAGCAGCACACCGACGAGGACCAGCACCAGTGCTTCCATCGGGCGATCGTCGCGGCCGGGAGAGCCGAGAGGATCACCCGAAGCGGGCGACACGAGGTCGTCCAACGTGAGGCCTGCGCGGCAGCCCCGAAGAAGTTTCCGTCCGAGTGATGAGTTCGCGCGCCTACCTCCGTCACACATGGCGACAGGACACGACGGACGGAAGGATGAACGATGACCATCGACACGTGGACGGAACGAACGGGGGAGGCGGTCGTCATGGGCACGCTCCAGGACATGGACGAGGGCGCGTTCGCGGACCTGGCCGAGCGCCACCGCCGCGAGCTGCACGTCCACTGCTACCGGATGCTCGGGTCGTTCCAGGACGCCGAGGACGCGGTGCAGGAGACGTTCCTCAAGGCCTGGCGCGCCCGGGAGACGTACGAGGGACGCTCGACGGTGCGGGCCTGGCTCTACCGCATCGCCACCAACACCTGCCTCGACCTGATCGCGCGCCGCCGTCCCGAGCCGGCGCGTGGCGGTGAGGTGAGGTGGCTGCAGCCCTACCCCGACAGCCTCCTCGACGAGCTGCCCACTGACGGTGCCGACGACCCGGAGAGCAAGGCGCTCGAGCGGGAGACCATCGAGCTGGCGTACGTCGTCGCGGTGCAGCACCTCGCCCCGCGCCCCCGCGCCGCGCTGATCCTGCGCGACGTGATGGGCTGGCCGGCCAAGGACGTCGCCGACCTGCTCGGCGACTCGGTGAACTCCGTCAACAGCGCGCTGCAGCGGGCCCGCGCGGGGATGCGCGAGCACCTGCCCAGCGAGCGGCAGGAGTGGACCGGTGACGACGGGGACGTCGAGAGCCGCGAGCTCGTGCGCCGCTTCACCGACGCCAGCGTGGCCGCCGACATCGACACCGTGGCCACCATGCTGCGGCACGACGTCCGCTACTCGATGCCGCCGTGGGAGGGCCTGCTCGTCGGCCGGGACGCGGTCGTCGCGGACTGGACCGCCAACGGCTACCCGGAGATGACCGGCCTGCGGGCGGTCCCGACGGCGGTGAACCGCCAGCCCGCGGTCGCCTACTACCTCTGGAACGAGGAGCAGGCGGCGCACCTGCCGCTGACGATCGACGTGCTGCGCGTCTCCGGCGACCTGGTCACCGAGGTGACCATCTTCGGCGCCGAACGGTTCGACTCGCTGGGCCTGCCCGAGCGCCTGCCGGCCGAGGGCGGCGAGCGATGAGCCGGGGCAGGCGCCTCGCCGTCACCGGGCTCGGTGCCGCGGTCGCGGCCGCGGCGCTCAACGCCGTCGTCGCGGCCCTCGCCCGGGCTGCCGGCGTCGACCTCGAGGTCACGGGCGGCGAGGCGATCCCCGTGTCGGGCATCGCCTTCGTCACGGTCGTCTTCTCGGTCCTCGGGCTGCTCATCGCCGCGGCCCTGTCGCGGTGGAGCGACAGCCCGGTCCAGTGGTGGCTGCGGACGACGGTGGTGCTGACGGCGGTGTCGCTGGTGCCGCCCTTCCTGGCCGCCGCCGACGCGGCCACGGCAGCGACGCTCGTCACGCTCCACCTGCTCGCCGCAGCGGTCGTGGTCCCGACCGTCGCGCGGACCCTACGCACCCCGGCCTGACCCGGCCTCAGCGCCCGCCGCGGTCCCGGTCCCGGCCGCCGCCGCCGTTCGACCCCTTCCCGCCGCCCCTCGCCTCCGGCAGCAGGCCGAGGGCGCGGCCGAGCGGCGTCGCGAGCGAGCGGGCGTACGTCGTCGTCACGTGGCCCTCGTCGCGCTGCGCCACCATGTCGGCGACCACCGCCGGGCAGCGGCCGTCGTCGCAGAACCACTGACGCGTCGGAACCACCTCGACGCCGGCGCGGTCGGCGGCGTCGATGCTCGTGCGGGTGACCCGGTCGGCCCGCTCGGCGGTGCCACTGAGGCAGCTGCCGAGGTGGGCGTCCTTCTCGGCCAGGCACCGCTCGGGCGAGATCGTGCGCCGGGGCACGTCCTCGAGCAGCACGAGACGCTTCGTCAGCGGGAGCAGGTCGGCGAAGAGCCGGTCGAAGCCCTTCTCCAGCTCCGCGACGACGCCGTCGGTGCTGCGCTCCACCTCGCCGTCCACCTCGACGTTGGGCGCACCCGACGTCGACACGACGACGAGCTCCGGGTCGAGCTCACGGATCCGGTCCTCCGCCCAGGCGTTGAAGTCGAGGCAGCCCTGCCACGGCTTGACCCGTCCGCCGCCGCGCACCATCTGCACGCGCGCGGGGGTGCACTGCGACTTCACCAGGTAGTAGGTGCGCCAGCCCGCCTGCTCCGCGATCCGGTCGAAGGCCGGGATCCAGTGCCGGCCGTGCGAGTTGCCGAGCACCACCATGGTGCGGTCCGCGTCGAGGTCGCCGGACGGGCACAGGTCTGCCGGAGTCCCGATGTACTCGCAGTCGCCGAGGTCGGCCCGGTCGTCCTTCAGGTCGCGCAGCTCCGGTCGGATGTCGCGGGGGATCCGCCGCTCGGCGGCCGCGGCCCGTACGGACGCCTGCACGAGGCCGACCCACGGGTCGTCCGAGATCCGGGAGCCGTCGACGGTCCGCTCGTAGTCGTCGGCCGAGATCGGGGCGTCCTGCCCCACCAGCTGGCGGTCGATGAGGCTGGTGGCGGCCAGGCAGCAGGCCACGGCGACCGACACGGCAGCCGGGTAGAGCAGCATGCCGCGGGGGCGCTTCGCCGTACTCACCGTGCGGAACGGCGTCTCGACGAGGCGGTACGACGCCCACGTCATCATCGCGGTCACGGCGAGCGCCACCACCAGCTCGACGGGCCGCAGGTCGCGACCGACGCGCTGCTCGGCGACGACGAGCACCGGCCAGTGCCACAGGTAGAGCGAGTAGGACGCGTCGCCGACGACCCGCATCGGGCGCACCCCGAGGGCGCGTTGGGCGAGCGGCAGCGGGCCGTCGTCGAGACCCGTGCCCGCGAGGATCACCGCGCTCGTCCCGAGGACCGGCAGCAGCGCGAGCCAGCCGGGGAACGGCGACGCCTCGGTCACGACGAACAGCGCGACGCCGATCAGTCCGAGGCCCGCGACCGCGACGACGTTGCGCGCCAGGTGGCCGAGGCCGCGGGCGAGGCGGGGCGCGAAGACGGCGAGCAGGCCGCCGGCAGCGAACTCCCACACGCGGGTGAAGGTGGAGAAGTAGGCGCTCTCCGGCGAGGCGGTCGACGCGTGCACCGACCACGCCAGGCTGGCCGCGGTCGCCAGGGCCAGGACGGTGACGATGCCCGCCCGGTGGGCGCCTACGTCGCGGCGGCGGAGCACGAGGGTGGCGACCACGATCGACGCGAGCAGCGCGAGCGGCATGACGAGGTAGAACTGCTCCTCCACCGACAGCGACCAGAAGTGCTGGAGCGGTGACGGCGGGTCGGTCGCCGTGAAGTAGTCGATCTCCTCGATGGCGAAGCGGATGTTGGCCCCGAAGAGGGCCGCCCACACGCCGTCGACGGAGGCGTCACGCGCGTCGAGCGGGTTCAGCCACAGCCACGACGCGACGACGGTGCCGATGATCGCGACGGTGGCGGCCGGCAGGATCCGTCGCGCGCGGCGGACGTAGAAGCCGACGAGGTCGATGGTCCCAGTCCTCGCCACCTCCCGCAGCAGGAGGGTGGTGATGAGGAAGCCGGAGAGCACGAAGAAGACGTCGAGGGTGACGAACCCGCCCGGATAGGGGGCGATGCCGGCGTGGAAGACCAGGATGCCGAGGACGGCCAGGGCACGCATGCCCTGGATGTCGTCGCGGAAGCCACGGGGTACGGCCTTCGTGCTCACGGCCCGGTCGGGAGGTGCGGGGGTCACGAGGATCCTCACGGACGAAAGCAGGTCTCCGTCACGCTAACTGCGCAGCACGGGGCGTCCGATGGGGTCCGGACCCCAGATCGTCGGGCGGGGCGTCCGGACAGGACATCCTCGCCTCAGCCCGGCCCGGAGGGGTGCGCGACGTCGTACGCACGGGCAAGCTTCTGCGGGACGACCATCCGCCAGGCGTCGACGACCAGCTCGCGCGCCTCCGCCGCGTCGAGGTCCGCGAGCGTGGTGTGCACCCAGTTGAACCGCATGTCCGACTCGCCCGGCAGGTGGAACCGGGGATCGCTGTCGACCAGCGCGGCGCGCTCCTCCTTGGGGAACGCGAACCCCATCACCGACTCGTCCTCCGAGAACGCCGTGTAGACGATGGAGCCCACCCGGAACTTCAGACGCCCCCGGACGGTGACCACGTAGGACCTGTCCAGCCCTGAGCCGAGCGCGAGGACGTCGTCGACCACAGCCATGCCGCAAGTATCGCCGCCACGGTCGACCGGGACCCGTTGTCGGGGGGCGCGTCACCCGACCCCTGGGGGTGAGCCGACCACCCTCGCGCGCTGACTAGTGTCTCGGTCGATCATGCGCAGTGACGACCCCAGCGGCGATCCCCGGATCCTCACGCTGACCTACACGAGCTCGGTCACCGACCTGTTGTCGGTGACCCAGCTCGTCGAGCTGATCGAGCAGATCCGCTCCAAGAACGAGCGTCTCGGGGTCACCGGCCTGCTGCTCTACAGCGGCGGCAACGTCATCCAGACGCTCGAGGGGACGTCGTACGCCGTCTACCAGGTGTTCGACGCGATCCGCGCCGACACCCGCCACGGCGACGTACGCCTCCTCGACCGGCGCTACGTGGGTGACCGGTCCTTCGGCACCTGGTCGATGGGCTTCCGCAACGTCTCGGCCCGCGAGGTCGCCGACCTGCAGGACTTCAACGAGTTCGCCCGGCAGTCGGTGGGACATGACCTCGTCGACCACGCCGCCTCGGCCTTCGAGCTGCTCGGGACCTTCCGGGTCAACACCGCCTGATCCGCACCCGCCGGTGCCCGGTCGGCGCCCCTGTGGCGCCCTGGGGACGCCGGGAACGTGGAAGATCCGAGCCACCTGGTGGCTCGGATGTTGTTCCACGGTGTCGACGCGGTCCCCGGATATCCGGTGACTCACCCGGGAGCGGGCGGCAGGCACGGCGAAGGCCCACACTGTGCGGGTGCGACTTCCCGACCCGGCCCTCGTGGTGCTCGTCGGCGCCTCGGGGGCCGGGAAGTCGACCTGGGCCGCGGCCCACTACCGCGGCGAGGAGGTCGTCTCCTCCGACGCCCTCCGCGGGGTCCTGGGCAGCGGTCCGCACGACCTCGACGCCTCGACCGACGCGTTCGCGGTCCTCGAGACGATCGTCGCCGCGCGGCTCGGCCGCCGTCTGACCACCGTGGTCGACACCCTCGGGCTGGAAGCGACGAAGCGACGTGCCTGGCTCGACGCGGCCCGCGCGTGCGGACTGCCGGCGGTCGCCGTCGTCCTCGACACCCCGGACGCCGAGTGCCGCCGCCGCAACGGCGCCCGCGACCGACCGGTCCCGGCTCCGGTGCTCGCCGGCCAGCTGCGCTCGGTGCGCGACGTACGCCCCCTGCTGGACGCCGAGGGGTGGGACCTCGTGGTCACGGTCGCCGCGGACGACGCGGCACCCCCGCCCGTCCCCGCGGCCGCACCCCGATCCCGCGAGCAGCGGACGTCGAGCCTCGGGCTGCGGTCCGTCCTGCAGGTGTCGCGCTTCCCGTGGGGCGAGGACCCGCTGGCCTGGCTGACCGACGTGGCCCGCGCCGCGGACGAGGCGGGCTTCGCCGGGCTGGCGCTGATGGACCACCTCATCCAGGTGCCCCAGGTCGGCCGGGCGTGGGACCCGATACCGGAGCCGTGGGTGACCCTCGGCGCGATCGCCGCGGCCGGCACCGGGCTGGAGCTCGGCACCCTCTGCACGCCCGTGACCTTCCGTCCGGCGGGCGTCACGGCGAAGGCCGCCGCCACCCTGTCGGCGCTGACCGACGGCCGTGCCTTCGTCGGCGTCGGCGCCGGGTGGTTCGAGCGGGAGCACGCTGCGTACGGCATCCCCTTCCGCCGGCCCGTGAGCGCCTCGACGACCTCGAGCGGGCCGTGGTGACGATGAAGGCCCTCTGGGCGGCCGGCACCAAGGCGTACGACGACCACGGCGTCGTGCTGCCAGAGACGACCTCCTACCCCCGTCCGGCCGGCCCGATCCCGGTCGTGGTCGGCGGCTCGGGTGAGCGCCGCACCCTGCGCATCGCGGCGCAGCACGGCGACGCCTGCAACCTCCGCACGACCGACGAGGGCGAGCTCGAGCGGCTGGTCGGCGTCCTGCACGCGCACTGCGACGACGTCGGTCGCGACCGCTCCGAGGTGGCGGTGACGGTGCTCGACCTGCCCGTCGTGGGTGCCGACCGCGACGACGTGTGGGCGCGCGTCGAGACGCTCCGCGGGCGCACGCCGGCAGCGACGTACGCCGCCCGCACGCACGCCGCGACCGTCGCCGGTCACCGCGACCGGTGGGCCCGGCTCGCGGGGCTCGGCGTGTCGACGATCTTCATCGCCACCCCCGACCTCGGAGGTCCCGACGACGTTCTCGCCCTTCGGGGGCTGAACGCCTGACCTCGCGGGTCGTAGTGTCGAGGACATGCAGACGCGCACCCTCGGACAGCACAAGGTCGGCGCCATCGGGCTCGGCCTCATGACCTTCGACCAGACCGGGACCCAGCCCCGCCAGCAGCTCCTCGACACCGTGTCCGCGGCCCTCGATGCGGGCGTCACGCTCCTCGACACCGCCGACGCCTACGGCCCCGGCGACGAGAAGGGTGCCGGTGCGCAGGGTGAGAACGAGCGGCTCATCGCCTCGATCCTCGACGAGCTCGGCGCCCGCGACCGGGTCGTGCTCGCCACCAAGGGCGGCCACGTCCGCACCGAGGGCGGCGGCTGGGACGTCGACTCGTCGGCGGCCCACCTCAAATCGGCGGTCGACGCGAGCCTGCAGCGCCTCGGGGTGGAGCAGATCGCGCTCTGGCAGCACCACCGGCCCGACCCGAAGGTCTCCTACGACGAGGTCATCGGCACGCTGAAGGAGATCGCCGACAGCGGCAAGGTCGCCCACGTGGGCCTCTCCAACGCCGACCCGCAGCAGATCCGCGACGCCCACGCGGTCCTCGGCGACGCGCTCGCCAGCGTGCAGAACCAGTTCAGCCCCAAGTTCCGCTCCAGCCGGCCCGAGATCGACGTCTGCGAGGAGCTCGGCCTGGCCTTCCTGCCGTGGAGCCCGCTCGGCGGCCTCTCCGACGCCAAGGAGCTCGCCGACAAGCACCCTGCCTTCGCCGAGATCGCCCGGGAGCGCGGCGTCAGTGCGCAGCAGGTGGCGCTGGCCTGGGAGCTCGCCCAGTCCCCGGTCGTCATCCCGATCCCGGGCGCCAAGCGGCCCACCTCGATCACCGACTCGGCCGCCGCGGCCGAGATCGAGCTCACCGCCGACGAGCTGGCGCGCCTCGACGCGAGCTGACACCGAGGACAGGACAGGACCCCGCGATGCCCCGCCCGATCCTCACCCGCGTGGTCGACACGGCCATGGACCGTTCGGTGGTCCTCGGCTACACGACGATCGGCCTCGCGGTGCGGCGGGCGCTGCCGGGCTGGCCGGCCGACCCGCTGCCGCGGTCGCTGGAGGGTCGCCACGTGCTCGTCACCGGAGCGAGCTCCGGGCTCGGGGCCGCGACGGTCGCGGGGCTGGCCGGACTCGGCGCGGTCGTGCACCTGCTCGTGCGCGACGAGGCCAAGGGGGCCGGGGTCGCCGACCGGATCCGCGCCACGCACCCCGGTGCGGAGCTGCGGCTGTGGCGCTGCGACGTGGCCGACCTCGACGACGTACGACGCTTCGCGGCCGGCTTCGCCGCCGAGGTCCCCGACCTCCACGCGGTGGTGCACAACGCGGGCGTGATGCCCCCCGAGCGCACCGAGTCGCCGCAGGGCCTCGAGCTCAGCATGGCCGTGCACCTCGTCGGCCCGGTGGTGATGACCGAGTCGTTGCGAGGCCCGCTCGCCGGCGGTCGCGTGGTGCTGGTCAGCAGCGGCGGGATGTACGCCCAGCCGCTGCACGCCGATGACCCGGGCTACACCGCCGGCGACTACTCGCCCACGACGTCGTACGCCCGCTCGAAGCGCTGGCAGGTGGAGCTCGCCCCGATGCTCGCCGACCGGTGGGCAGCCGACGGCACCACCGTCGCGACCATGCACCCCGGCTGGGCCGACACCCCCGGCGTGCAGGAGTCGCTGCCGACCTTCCGCAGGCTCACCCGGCCGGTGCTGCGCGACGACGCGCAAGGTGCCGACACGAGTGTGTGGCTGACGGCGGTCGAGCCCGCCCCGCCGACCGGTCGCTTCTGGCACGACCGGGTCGAGCGCCCGACCCACCTCCTGCCGACGACGCGCGGGAGCGACCGCGACCGGGCCCGCGCGTGGGCCTGGCTCCGCGAGGCGGCCGGGCTGGACGAGGCCGCCGCACCCTAGGGTGGCGCGGGTGCTGAGCCTGCAGATCGACGACGCCCGCCTGTCCGACCTCGAGCCGTGGCACGCCGAGCAGCTCGCCGGCCTGTTCCAGGCGCACGGCGCCGACTTCTACGACTGGCTGCCGTGGGAGGGCTTCGAGGACGTCGAAGGAGCTCGCGGCTTCCTCGAGTCCTTCGCCAAGGGGCGCGGCGAGGGCACCCGCCGGCTCTACGGCATCTGGGTCGACGACGAGCTGGTCGGCGGCACGCTCTTCCCGAGCATCAACGCCCGCTCGCGGATCGCCGAGGCGGGCGTCTTCCTGGCGGCCTCGGCCCGCGGGCGCGGCATCGTCACCCGGGCGGTGGCGGCGATGCTCGACTGGGCGTTCGTCGAGCGCGGGCTGCACCGCGTCGAGTGGCGATGCGCCCCGGGCAACCAGGCCAGCCGGCGTGTCGCCGAGCGGCTCGGCTTCACCCACGAGGGCACGCTGCGCGAGGTGTTCCCCGTGCGCGAGGAGCGGCAGGACCTCGAGGTCTGGGCGCTCCTGGCTCGCGACTGGTCCGGCCTCCCAAAAACTTGACTCGTTCAAGAGAAGGGGGCAGGGTGGTCGGTGATGGAGGACCACAACTTCGAGCACCTGCTGCGTAGCGCTGACCTGCGGGTCACCCGACCGCGACTCGCCGTGCTGAGGGCCGTACGCCGCCAGCCGCACGCCGACACCGGCAGCGTCCTCGCCGCGGTGCGCACCGAGGAGCCGACCGTCTCCCACCAGGCCGTCTACGACGTCCTCGGCGCCCTCACCGACTCCGGCCTGGTCCGCCGGATCCAGCCTGCCGGGTCGGTCGCGCGCTACGAGCTGCGCGTCGGCGACAACCACCACCACGCGGTCTGCCGCTCGTGCGGCGTCGTCGCCGATGTCGACTGCGCCGTCGGCGTACGCCCCTGCCTCCACGCCTCCGAGACCAACGGCTTCGTCATCGACGAGGCCGAGGTCACCTACTGGGGGATGTGCCCCCAGTGCGCCTCAGCTCCAGATCCGTCCACTGTCCGCAGCAACTGAAGGGGAACACCATGCCCGACGACCTGACCGACGACCTGCCCAACGACTCCGCGCGCGCTGTCGACACCTCCGACAGCAACCAGGCCAACGCCGAGGTCGGCGAGATGAACGAGGACGCCCCCGCGGGCAAGTGCCCCGTGCTGCACGACGGTGGCGTCCACCCGACCCAGGGTGACGCCAACAGCGCGTGGTGGCCCGAGCGGCTCAACCTCCGGATCCTCGCGAAGAACCAGCCCGTGGTGAACCCGCTCGGCGAGGAGTTCGACTACGCCGCCGCCTTCGCCACCCTCGACCTGGGTGCCGTGAAGTCCGACATCGCCGCGGTCCTCAAGGACAGCCAGGACTGGTGGCCCGCCGACTTCGGCCACTACGGCCCGCTGATGATCCGGATGGCCTGGCACAGCGCCGGCACCTACCGCGTCCAGGACGGTCGCGGCGGCGGTGGCACCGGCCAGCAGCGCTTCGCCCCGCTCAACTCGTGGCCCGACAACGGCAACCTCGACAAGGCCCGACGCCTGCTGTGGCCGGTCAAGAAGAAGTACGGCAACGCCCTCTCGTGGGCCGACCTGATGATCCTCACCGGAAACGTCGCGCTCGAGGACATGGGCTTCGAGACCTTCGGCTTCGCGGGCGGCCGCGTCGACGCGTGGGAGCCGGACGACGACGTCTACTGGGGCCCCGAGACCGAGTGGCTCGGCGGCGACCGCGGTGGCGAGCAGCGCTACTCCGGCGACCGCGAGCTCGACAACCCGCTCGCCGCGGTCCAGATGGGCCTGATCTACGTCAACCCGGAGGGCCCGGAGGGCAACCCCGACCCGATCCTCGCCGCGCACGACATCCGCGACACCTTCGGCCGGATGGCGATGAACGACGAGGAGACCGTCGCGCTCATCGCCGGCGGTCACACCTTCGGCAAGACCCACGGCGCGGCCGACCCCGGTGAGTACGTCGGCCCCGAGCCCGAGGCCGCGCCGATCGAGACCGGTGGTCTCGGCTGGCTGAGCAAGTACGGGTCCGGTGTCGGGAAGGACGCCATCACATCCGGCCTCGAGGTCACCTGGACCGACGTGCCGACCCAGTGGAGCAACCGCTTCTTCGAGATCCTCTTCGAGCACGAGTGGGAGCTCGAGACGTCACCGGCCGGCGCCAGCCAGTGGGTCGCCAAGGACGCCGAGGCGATCATCCCGGCGCCCGACGAGGGCGGTGCCAAGCGCAAGCCGACGATGCTCACGACGGACCTGGCGCTGCGGATGGACCCGGCCTACGAGGCGATCTCGCGCCGGTTCCTGGAGAACCCCGACGACTTCGCCGACGCCTTCGCCCGTGCCTGGTTCAAGCTGACCCACCGCGACATGGGCCCCGTCGCCCGCTACCTCGGCCCCGAGGTCCCCTCCGAGGAGCTCCTCTGGCAGGACCCGATCCCGGCGCCGGCGCACACCGCGTCCGCCGAGACCATCGCCGCGGTCAAGCAGAAGATCGCCGATGCCGGCCTCCCGGTCAGCCAGCTGGTGTCGACCGCCTGGGCCGCAGCGTCGTCGTACCGCGGCTCCGACAAGCGCGGTGGCGCCAACGGTGGTCGCATCCGCCTCGAGCCGCAGCGCAGCTGGGAGGTCAACGACCCGAAGCAGCTCGCCGGCGTCGTCTCGGTGCTGGAGGGCATCGCCGCGGGTGCTGACATCACCTTCGCCGACACCGTGGTGCTGGCCGGCAACGTCGGTGTCGAGCAGGCGGCGGCCGCGGCCGGCGTCACCGTCGAGGTGCCGTTCACCCCGGGTCGCGGCGACGCGACCCAGGAGCAGACCGACGTCGAGTCGTTCGCCTGGCTCGAGCCGAAGGCTGACGGCTTCCGCAACTACGTGCGGTCCGACGCCAAGCTGCCGGCGGAGTACCTCCTCGTCGACAAGGCCAACCTGCTCAACCTCAGCGCTCCTGAGCTGACGGTGCTGGTCGGTGGCCTCCGCGTGCTGGGCGCCAACACCGCGGCCTCGACCGACGGCGTGCTCACCGAGCGTCCCGGCCAGCTGACCAACGACTTCTTCGTCAACCTGCTCGACCTCGGCACGGTCTGGTCGCCTGCGGGCTCCAACGACCGCTTCGAGGCCAGCACGGGCGGCAACGCGTGGACCGGCACGCGCGCCGACCTGGTGTTCGCGTCGAACTCCGAGCTGCGCGCGGTCGCGGAGGTCTACGCCCAGGACGGTGCCGAGGAGAGGTTCGTGCACGACTTCGTCGCTGCGTGGGCGAAGGTCATGGACAACGACCGCTACGACGTGAAGGCCTGACGCCTCCCGTCACACGCCGGCAGCCCGGTCCCCGTTGGGGCCGGGCTGCTGCCATTTCCAGTCGCTGCTTCCGGCCGCCGTGTCACAACTCGGTGGCGGACGGCGTCCCATGTCCGACACCCGTTCAGGAGAAGGAGACGGACATGAGCGAGACCCGAGTCCCGCCCGCGGAGATGACCGGTGCGTACGCCGCCCTGGTGAAGGCCGCGATCCGCAAGAAGCTCGGCGGCGTGCCGGCCGGCCTGCAGGTGATGTGGCACCACCGGGACGTCCTCCGCGACACCATGAAGTTCGGCCGGCGCTCGGAGAGGTGGGACCGGCTCGACCACACCCTCGCCACGCTCGCGACGATGACGGCCGCAGCCGAGGTCGGCTGCAGCTTCTGCCTCGACTTCCACTACTTCCTGTCGCAGGACAAGGGGCTCGGCGAGGAGAAGGCCCGCGAGGTGCCGCGCTGGCGTGACTCGACGGTCTACACACCGGTCGAGCGGCGCGTGATGGCGTACGCCGCGGCGATGTGCCAGACGCCCGTGGAGGTGACCGACGAGATGTCCGCTGCGCTGCTGGACGACCTCGGGCCGGACGGGCTCGTGGAGCTGACCGCCCGGGTCGGCGTGATGAACATGACCGCCCGCGGCAACGTCGCCCTCGGCATCCGCTCCGAGCACTACTCGGACGCGTGCGGCCTGCCACCGATGGCCGAGCGCACCGACGTAGCCTCGACGTCATGATCGAGGCGCCGGTCGACGACCCGTTCGTGGAGCACCGCAACCTCCTCTTCACCGTCGCCTACGAGCTGCTCGGCTCGGCCGCCGACGCCGAGGACGTCGTGCAGGAGTCCTGGCTGAAGTGGGAGCGGGTCGACCGGACGGGGGTACGCGACCCGCGGGCGTACGCGGTACGTATCGTCGCGCGGAGCGCCCTCGACCGGCTCCGGACCGTGGCCCGACGCCGCGAGGACTACATCGGGCCGTGGCTCCCCGAGCCGTTGCTCACCGCGCCCGACGTGGCCGCCGACGTCGAGCTGGCCGACTCGCTGTCGACCGCCATGCTGATGGTGCTCGAGACGCTGGAGCCCACCGAGCGCGCGGTCTTCGTGCTGCGCGAGGTGTTCGACGTCCCCTACGACGACCTCGCCGAGGCGGTCGGCCGGACCCCGGCGGCCGTGCGCCAGATCGCCCACCGCGCCCGGACGCACGTCGCCGAGCGGCGGCCTCGCGGCGTGGTCTCCCGGTCCGACACTGCGCGGGCGCTGGCGGCGTTCACCCGGGCGATCGAGACGGGGGATCTCCAGGAGCTCGCCGACCTCCTCGCTCCCGACGTCGTCGCCTTCGGCGACGGAGGCGGCGTCAAGCAGGCCCTGCCCCGCCCGGTCGCGGGCGCCGAGAAGGTCGCCAAGCTGCTCAGCCACGGCATGCGCACCGTCGCCGGCCGGCTCACCGCCGAGGTGGTGGAGGTCAACGGGTGGCCCGGCCTGCTGCTACGGCTCGACGGCGAGGTGGACTCCGTCCTCACGGTGCGAGTCGAGGAGGGCCTGGTCACCGCGGTCTACACGGTGCGCAACCCCGAGAAGCTCTCTGCGGTCGGCGCTGCGGTGGGAGTCACCCGCTAGCCTTCCGTCGACGTGGGTGACGGGGAGAAGGCCAGGCTGGTCGCCTGGGGTCGAGAGATGCGGGCGGTGCACGACCGCTTGCGCGGGGCACTGCGGTTGTCGCAGGAGGCTGTCGTCGCGGGGCGCGAGCTGCCCGACCCGGGCCGAGAGCTGCTGCTGTTCTGCCACGGCTTCTGCTCGGCCCTCGACGGCCACCACCGGGGTGAGGACGCGCTGCTCTTCCCGGCGATCGAAGCCACGCACGCCGACCTGTCGGTGCAGCTGCGCAAGCTCGAGCAGGACCACGCGATGATCGGCACGCTCCTGGCGGGGCTGCAGTCGGCGGTCTCCCGGACGGCATCGCCCGAGGTGCTCGGCCAGCACCTCGATGGCCTCGCAGCGATCATGGAGTCTCACTTCGGCTTCGAGGAACGCACCCTCGTCGCGATCCTCGACCGGTTGGAGCTGGACGCGACGGTGGCGGACGTCCTCGGCCCGCTCTAGCGTGGCGGCATGGTCGACCACGCCACGCCCAACCTCCCGTCGCGTGACCTCGACGCGACGGCCGGCTTCTACGCCGCGCTCGGGTTCGCGACGGCGTACCACGACCCGGGCTGGCTGATCCTGGAGCGCGGCACCCTGGTGCTCGAGTTCTTCCCCGACCCCGGCATGGACCCGGCCTCGACCGCCTCGAGCTGCTGCCTGCGGGTCGACGACGTCGATGGGTTGTACGACGTGTGCGTGGCGGCCGGGCTGCCCGCGACCCACCTCGGGTGGCCGCGGCTCCACCCGCCGCGCGTCGAGGACTCGGGGATGAGGATCGGCTACCTCGTGGACGCCGACGGCAACCTGCTCCGGCTCGTGCAGAACCCTTAGCCCGGGACGGGTCCCGCCACCGCCTCGTCACCGACGCGGATCGTGCCCGATCCCAGCAGCCGGAACACCGTGCCGCCGCGCGGTGAGCGCAGCGCCTGCATGGCGCCGGGGCCGAGCCAGTCGTCGAGGAGGCGGCAGGGAGCCGCGATGCGCACCACCTCGAGGTCGACGTCCGCGATCCGCATCCGCTCTCCCGGTCGCGTCGGGATCGGCCCGGTCGTCAGCGTGATGTTGCGGCGGGTGAGGCCCGGGTCGACCGGCCGCCCGAGCACCTCGGCCGCCGCCTCCAGGTCGTCGAGCGACTGCACGGTCACGTGCCGGTGCTTCGCCCCGTGGTAACGGTCGCCGACCAGGCCGACGCCCGCCTCCGCCTCGACGGAGTCCACCGACTTCGTGGGGATCTTCCGCCCGGGGGCGAGGTGGATGGCGTGCACGCGCGAGGTCACGGGTGGGACGGTACTTCGCACCCGAGTTTCCTGCTGTGCACCCGGGATCTGGGTGGCGAAGTGGGCAAGTCACCGGATATCCGGTGACTTGTGTGGCGTCGCTAGCGGCATGATCGTTTCCCATGAGCGATCTCCGTGACCCGAAGGCGGCCCTCCTCCGCTACCTCCAGGACGCGCGAGACGCCCTGCTCTGGAAGCTCGAGGGGCTCGGCGAGCGCGACCTGCGGCTCCCGCGCACGCCCACCGGGACCAACCTGCTCGGCATCGTCCGGCACGTCGCCAACGTGGAGATCGGCTACTTCGGACCGACCTTCGGGCGCGAGTGGCACGACCCCGACCACCCGCTCTTCGTGTCGGACCCGGACTACGACGCCGACCCGCAGGCCGACTGGTGGGTACCCGCCTCGGTCCCGGCGGCGGAGGTCGTCGACTTCTACCGGGCGGTGTGGGCGTTCAGCGACGCGACGGTGGCCGAGCTCCCGCTCGACGCTGCCGGGGCGGTCCCGTGGTGGTCGGCCGCACACCGCGACGTCACGCTCCACCGGGTGCTCGTCCACGTCCTCGCCGACCTCACCCGGCACGCCGGGCACGCCGACATCCTGCGCGAGGACATCGACGGGGCCGCCGGCCTGAAGGTCGTCGCGACCAACATGCCCGACGTGGACTGGCCGGCGTACGTCGACAAGCTGACCCGCGAGGCTGACAAGCACGCGCGGTGAGGGGTTGTCAGGCTCTCAGCGATCCCCGGTCAGCCGGGGATCACGACAGCGACCGCGCCACAAGTCGGAGGCGGACTGTCGGTGGCTGCGCCTAGGGTCGTCAGGTGCCCATGGACGAGCCCGACCCGGTCCCGGCCGACCCCGCCGCACCGCAGGTCGAGGCCCACCTCCCGCCCGGGGTGACCCGCGGCCCGGAGACCGTGCGCGCCTTCCGGCAGGTCCTCGGCAACACGCTCGTCGCCAACGTGACCTCCAGCTACCTGTGGTTCGCCCTCACCTTCTGGGCCTACCTCGAGACGCGATCGGTGATGGCCACGGCGATCATCGGCGGCGGCTACATGCTCTTCACGGCGGTGTTCGGCACGTTCTTCGGCACGCTCGTCGACCGCCACCGCAAGAAGCAGGTGATGGTCATGTCCTCGACCGTCACCCTGGTGGCCTACGCCGGCTCGGGCGGACTGTGGCTGCTGCTCGGCGAGGACCGGCTGGCCGACTGGGGCAGCGCGTGGTTCTGGCTGTTCACCGGCGTCATCCTGGTCGGCGGCGTCGTCGAGAGCCTGCGCAACATCGCGCTCTCCACGACCGTGACCCTGCTCGTCCCCGAAGACGGCCGCGACAAGGCCAACGGCCTGGTCGGCACCGTCCAGGGCATCTCGTTCATGATCACGAGCGTCTTCAGCGGCCTGAGCGTCGGGCTCCTCGGCATGGGGTGGACCCTCGCGATCGCGATGGCGCTGACCGGCGTCGCGCTGCTGCACCTGCTGCCGATCACGGTCCCCGAGCTCGATCCCGAGCCGGAGGAGGGCGGGCCGCACTTCGACTTCCGCGGTGCGATCACCGCGATCACCGCCGTCCCGGGGCTGGTCGCGCTGATCCTCTTCACGACGTTCAACAACCTGGTCTCCGGCGTCTACATCGCCCTGATGGACCCCTACGGCCTGGAGCTCTTCAGCGTCGAGGCGTGGGGCATCGTCCTCGGCGTCACCGGTCTCGGGTTCGTCGTCGGCGGCGGGCTCGTCGCCAGGTTCGGCCTCGGCCGCAACCCGGTCCGCACCCTCCTGCTCGTCAACCTCGCCATCGCCCTGCTCGGGATGACCTTCACCGTCCGTGAGTGGGCCTGGCTCTACGTCCTCGGCATCTTCCTCTTCATGGCCGTGATCCCGGCCGCCGAGGCAGCCGAGCAGACGATCATGCAGCGGGTCGTCCCGTTCCGCACCCAGGGTCGGGTGTTCGGCTTCGCCCAGAGCGTCGAGCTGGCCGCCAGCCCGATCTCGGCGTTCCTCATCGGCCCGATCGCGGAGTTCGCGCTGATCCCCTACATGGAGTCCGAGGAGGGCCGCGACTCGTGGCGCTGGCTGCTCGGCGACGGCGACGCCCGGGGCATCGCGCTGGTCTTCATGATCGCCGGCGCGATCATGTTCGTCACCGTGCTCGTCGCGCTGACGTCCGCGCCCTATCGCCGGCTCTCCGCGGCCTACGCCGATGCGCCGCCACAGCAGCTCGAGGGCGCGGCCAGCGACTGACCCGCCGGCGGGTGGCTCAGGCGGGCATCCGGGCGTCGAGGAAGCGGACGGTCCGGTCCATCGCCGCGATGAAGGCCGGCCCGAACGCGTGCCCGTCGTCGTACCACTCCAGGGTGGCGTCGACTCCGGCCTCCGTCATGGCGCGCTGGGTGGCCCGGGCCCACGGGGGCGGGCAGGTGTCGTCGACGCGACCGTGCACCATCAGCACCGGCTCCGTGATGTCGCCGAAGAGCGGTCGCGGAGAGACGCCCCGCCAGAACTCCGGGTCCTCGGCGGGGAGCCCGTGGCGCCCCCGGAAGCCGGCTTTCAGCTCGGCGAGGGGCGCGTCGGGGCGCTGGAACTGGGCGAAGTTGTCCGCCTCGAGGCTCGAGACCGACGCCCAGCCGACGCCGGCGGCGAAGAGGCCGGGCTCGGCGGCGAGCGCCTTCATCATCACGCCACCTCCCATCGAGCGCCCGAAGAGCGCGATCCGGTCGGGGTCGACCCGCACGTCGTCGGACGTCCGGAGCGCGTGGAGCGCGGCGACCGCGTCGGCGGCGTAGCCGAGCCGGACCGCCTGCTCGACGCGCGGGTCGTCGGTCGACTCGGCATGGTTGCGGTAGTCGACGTGCAGCGCGACGTAGCCGCGCTGGGCCAGGAACCCGCGCTCGCGCGTCATGCCCTGGCCGCGGACGTAGTAGGCCGGGTCGATGTAGCCGTGCGCCAGCACGACCGCGGGGAACGGACCGCGCCCGGTCGGCACGTTGAGCACGCCGCTGATCCGCAGCGGCTCGGTGCCCCGGCCCATCGTCGTCGACGCGAAGGTGACGTCGTACGACGTGTAGGCGGGGGTCCGCTCGCGCACCGTCCCGAGCCGCAGGTCACCGCCGGTCAGGTCGGCCTGCGCGAGGGCGGCCATCGAGATCGGGTGTGCCGGCTCGGGCTCCTCGGCCGGTTGCTCGGAGGGCGGCTCGGTCGGCTCCTCGGAGGGCTGCTCCGTCGGCTCGCTGGTCGACTCGCTGGTCGGGGTGGCGCTGGGGGTGTCCTGCGGGTCGGCGGAGCCGGGCTCGTCGGCCCCGCTCGAGCACCCGGCGAGCAGCACCAGGACCGCGGTGACGGTCGCGACATGGCCGGCGGCTCGGGGCCGGAGGGCAGGCATGTCGACCAGTCTGCGGCACGGCTGGAAACGCATGGTCCACGTCTGGTCACGTCTGCGGCCCGCGGGACGTCGACTGGTCGAGACGACGCGCACGCGGAAGGGTGGACCCATGGACCGGACGGAGAGCTTCGAGGCCGAGCGGCCCCGACTGCTCGGCATCGCGACCCGCGTGCTGGGCGACCATGCCGAGGCGGAGGACGTGGTGCAGCAGGCCTGGCTGCGCCTCGACCGCGCGGTCACCCGCGACGGCACCGACATCGACAACCTCCCCGCGTGGCTGACCACCGTCACCACCCGGCTCTGCCTCGACCGGCTGCGGGCCCGCACGCCGGTGCCGGTGGAGGACCCGCACCTCGAGGACACGCTGGAGCCGTGGTCCGAGCCGGTGACCGACCCCGCTGACGACGTCGCGCTGGCCGACACGGTCGGTATCGCGCTCCAGGCGGTCATCGACCGGCTGTCGCCGCGCGAGCGGGTGGCCTTCGTCCTGCACGACAGCTTCGGCTTCGACTTCGCGACCATCGGCGCGGTCCTCGACACCTCGCCCGTCGCGGCCCGCAAGCTCGCGTCGCGGGCCCGGGCCAAGGTCGCGCAGCCGGCACCCGAGGACGCGCTGGCCGACTGGGAGGTCGTCGACGCGTTCATGGCCGCCGCCCGCGGCGGCGACTTCGAGCGGCTCCTGCAGCTGCTCGCGCCCGACGCGGTGGTCGGCGCCGACGAGGCCGCGGTCCTGGCCGGCACGCCCGCCTCCATCGAGGGTCGCGACGAGGTCGCCACGTTCTTCAACGGCAGCGCCCAGGCCGCGATGGCCGTCTTCGTCGGCGACCGACCGGCGTCCGCGTGGTTCCACCGTGGAGCGGCGGCGGTCGTCTTCGACTTCGAGGTCGCCGACGGCAAGGTCCGTGCGATCACCTTCCGCGCCGAGCCGGCCGTGCTCGAGCAGGTCGTGCGCCGCGAGGGACCCGAGGTCCGATGAGCAGCCGCGTGACGGGTCGGGCCGTGGGGGTGGCGGCACATCGCGCGCCATGGGCCGTTCCACGTGCAACCTGCCGCCACCATGTGGGTGCCGCGACGCTCACCGGTCACACCTGCGCGGCGTCGTACGTCAGTGGAGTGAACACACCAGGAGGAGAAGCGAGATGAAGACCATGACCTGCCGCCAGCTGGGCGGACCCTGCGACCTCGCCCACCGTGGCGAGACCCACGACGACGTGATCAACGCGCAGGACCAGCACCTCAAGCAGGCCGAGAAGGACGGCGACGAGGCGCACCTGCCGGCCCGCAAGGAGATGAAGGGTCGCTGGCGACACCCGAAGAAGTCGCTCGGCTGGTACCGACAGATGCAGACCGACTTCGCCGCGCTCCCCGAGGACTGAACGGCGGCGAAGCCTGGGGTCAGCGTGAGCGGCGGTCCGCCAGCAGCCAGGCGGCACCCGACGCCACCGCGGTGACGCCGAGCACCGACGGCCAGGTGCCGACCTTCTTCGCCAGCGGGTGCGAGACGCCCATCGCGGTCCAGTAGGCGGCGCTCAGCCCGACGGCCAGCGGCGCGCCGCCGACGGCGTACCACTGCCGGGCTGCGACCACGTTGGCGCCGAGCATCGCGGCGCCGCCGAGGGGGCGTACGCCGGTCTGCTGGGCGGCTGCGAAGCCGCCGACGAGGCCGGCGGCGAGCAGGGGAGCGGTCGGGACGCGCGTCAGGTCAGGCACCTCACGAGCCTAGCCAGCGCTCAGTTGTGGCCCACGCGGCCCTTGCTGCCGGCGGCCCAGCAGACCGTGTCGACGCAGTCGATGGCGTGGTAGCCCTTCCTGCTCGCGCGCTTCCACGTGCGCCCGCCGTCGGTGGTGATGCTCGACCCGACCGACCCGTCGTAGTCGCCGGTCGCGACGGCGTACCTCGTGCCGCGCAGGAAGGCGACGTCCTCGCCGACGTGGGAGAGGTCGCCGCCGGTGGTCCAGGTCCGGCCGTCGCGGGTGTAGGCCGTCGTGTCCTCGGTGTCGTCGGCCTCCGCGAAGTCGCCGCCGACCGCGATGCCCACGCGGGGAGAGGCGAAGGCGCCCGCGAAGCCGCCGGCTGCCTCACCGGCCGGGATCCCCGAGGCGACGGCGGTCCAGGTGCGACCCCGGTCGTCGGAGCGGAGGACGCGTGACTTCTTGCCTCCGGTGACCAGGAACGCCGACCTGCCGGAGGTGACGAGGCAGTCGCCGCTGGCGGCGAAGCCGAACTCGTCCTTCGAGCGGGGCATGCCCTTGTCCGGCAGCACCGACCACGAGCGGCCCCGGTCGTCGGTGGCGAGGATGCGGAGCTTGCCGTCGACCGGGTCGCTCACCGCCAGTCCGTGCCTGCCCTTGCCGTAGAAGGCCATGCAGTCGTAGAACGCCTTCTCGTCGGTGTTGCGGAACGACTCGTCCCACGACGCGCCGCCGTCTGTCGAGCGGTAGATGCGGGACGCCTCGCCGGGGCCGATCGCGAGCACGTGCGCGACCGAGCCGTGCACCTCGACGTCGCGGAAGGACAGGCCCTCGGTGTCGTCGGGGCTGACGTCGGTCCAGGTCCGGCCCCGGTCGGTCGTGCGGAAGACGCGGGCCGGCCCGTCGTCGGTGAGGCTCTCGCCGGTGACCCAGGCCTCGCGCCTGCTCACGGCCTCGAGGCCGCGGAGGTTCTGGTCGGCGTCGACGACCGTCTCGCTCCAGCCGTCGCGGAACGGGTTCGGTCCGGCGGCCTCCGGCTGGGCCGCCGTGCTTGCGGGAAGGGTGAGCGCCAGGGCGGGGATCGTGAGGAGGGCAGGGATGAGGGCAGGGACTCCGAGTCGTCGCATCCGGTCACCTTCCACCCGTCGCGCCGACCGTGTCCAGACCCGTCGCCACCTGCAAGGACGCGCCTTGCGGCAGCGGATCGTCCGGAACCCGGTCTAGCGTCGGGGCATGAGCACTCCCGACCACGAGATCTGGGTCCCGCCGCCGTGGGAGCCGCCCATCGACGGCACCGAGGCCGAGCACCTGACCGGTGCGCTCGGCCGGATGCGGGCGACGCTGCGGTGGAAGGCCGACGGCCTCGACGAGGCCGGCCTCCGGCACCGACTGCCCTCGTCCTCGCTGTCCCTCGGCGGCCTGCTGCGCCACCTCGCGCTGGCCGAGGACTACTACCTGACCACCAAGCTGCGCGGTGAGGAGCTCGTCGAGCCGTGGCGCTCGCTCGGGCACGACGACACCGACGAGTGGGAGTTCGAGGCCGACCACTTCACGGCCGCCGAGACGTACGCCGTCTTCGACGAGGCGGTCGTCCGCAACACCCGGCGCATCGACGACGCCCTCGCCGAGGGCGGTCTCGACCTGGTGGCCCACATCGACGACGGCAGCGGCAACCACCCGCGGCTGAGGCGGCTCCTCGTCGACCTGCTCGAGGAGTACGCCCGGCACACCGGCCACGCCGACCTGCTCCGCGAGGCCGTCGACGGGCGCGTCGGCGAGGACCCGCCCGAGGACTGGACCCCTGCCTGGCTTGCCTGACTGTGTCCTCGTAGTTGTCCACAGACGCCGAGCGCCGCGGTTTGGCGGGCGTCGCGGCGGGGCATCCACCTCACATGTCGACCTACCAGGTGGAGCCCGATGAGCTCCGCACCACGGCGAGCGACCTGCGGTCCGCCGCCAAGGACGCCCGCGACGCCGACGCCAAGGATGCCGTCGACGAGCTCGCCGGCGCCCTCCCGGGCAGCAGCACCGCGAGCGTGATGCCGGAGTTCGCGACCGCGTGGGACGAGGGCATCACGGCGTGGGCCTCGTCGGTCGGCGACTTCGCCGACGGGCTCGACGCGGCCGCTGCCGACGCCGAGGCGGCCGACGCGCGGGCGCAGGCGTTCCAGGAGTGGCTGCGGACGTTCCTCGGAGGCGGGTCGTGAGCATCACCTTCGGCCGGCTCCGGTCCTGGCGCTCGGCGGGAGTGAAGGTGGCGAGCGACGAGCTGCGGGTCGACGTGCTGGCGCTGGAGAAGGCCCGCGACGTCGTGGAGTCCGATGCGGTCCCCGACGGGTGGACCGGCCTCGGCCGGTGGGCGGCTTCCGCGCGCCAGGCGGCGCTGGTCGCCCAGATGACGCGCCACATCGAGGGACTGGCCGACTTCGAGCGCCAGGTCTACGCCCAGATCGGCCCGGTCACCGCGATCGAGCAGGCCGTGCAGGACATCCTCACCGACGCCGCTGCCCAGCAGCTGGAGGTCGACGCGTCCGGCACCGTCAGCGACGTCGCCCCGAGGCCGACCTTCGACAACCGCTTCGAGGCGCAGGAGCACCAGGCGAGCCGGCAGCACGCCGTCAATGCCCTGGCCGCACGGGTGGGCGACGTCCTCGACGACGCCTACGCCGTCGACTCGGCGCTCATCGCCGCGCGGCCGCAGGGGTCGTTCAGCGACGACGGACCCGACTACGTCGTCGACCCGGAGGTCGAGCGCGACTGGGCCTCGATGTCCGACGACGAGCGCCGCAGGGTGCTCGAGCACATCGCGGAGCAGCAGGCCCGCGACGCGGGGGTCGACGACTTCGAGGTCCGCGTCGAGGACCTCGAGGACGCCGACGGCGACGGCAAGGACGACGACCCGACCACCGACTCCCGCGGCAGCTGGAGCGAGGGCGACCGCGTGCTGCGCATCGACGAGGGCAACCTCTCCGACCCGACCATCCTCGGCACCGTGGCCCACGAGGTCCGGCACGCCCAGCAGCGCAAGGAGGTCGACGACCTGCCCTGGTGGTGGTGGGAGGACTACGACGGTCCGCCCGGGGTCAGCCAGGCGGAGGTCGAGGAGTGGCGCGACAACTTCGACGACTACCAGACCACGAAGGACGACGGCTACGACGCCTATCGTGACCAGCCTGTCGAGAAGGACGCCCGCGAGACCGGCGGCGCCTACCTCGACGACCTCGACGGGGACGACCTCGACCGGATCAGGGAGGAGGCGCGATGAGCACCCACATCGAGCCCGGCGGACCCGCGCTGTCCGACCTCGCCCTCGTCTGGGCCCGCACCCGGTCGTCCGCGGACCTCGCGGCGCTGCGTGACGCCGTACGCCGCTCGCCCGGCTTCGACCCCGGCCTCGACGTCGTCGACGCCGTCGCGCCCGCCCTCGCGCGCGGCGACCACGCCGAGGCGGCCTCGGTCGTGCAGCACCTGATGCCCGGTGCCTTCTTCTCCCCGTCCGCCCACGCGGCGCTCGCCGCCGCCCACGCCGGGCTCGGTGACGACGCCCGCGCCCGGGCGGAGCGGGGCCTGCAGGCGCTGGCGATCGAGTCGATCCGCAGCACCGGCGACGGCACCCGCGAGCACCCGTGGAGCGTGCTGCGCATCAGCGACGAGTACGACGTGCTGCGCGCCGGGCGCCGCACCTCGCAGCAGCAGACCCTGGTCGCCGCCGACGGCGGGTCGCTCGACCGCCACGTGTGCGACGACGGCAGCGAGGCGTGGTTCGACGTCAGCCGGCTGGTGCGCGCATGAGGCGTGCGCGCTCGCTGTCGGTGGGGCTGGCTGTCGCGTCGCTGGCGCTCGCCGGGTGCTCGGACGACTCCGGAGGCGCCGTGACCGACGGGGGCGACACCGGCGCGGGAGACGTCGTCGAGGTGCCGGGCGTGCCCTTCACCGGCGACTCCGCGGCGCTGAGCCCCGACGGGTCGCGGATCGCGGTCCCGTGCGACGGCGAGCTCTGCCTGTGGTCCACGGCCGAGGGCACCCTCGACGACCGGTGGGACGGGGGTGGCGTGGTCGCCTGGGGCGCAGGCGGGCTCGTCGCGACCGACCGGGTCGACGGCGGGACCGTCTCGGTCGTCCTCCTGGACGACGCCACCGGCGACGAAGCCGGCACGGTCGAGGCCTACGACGCCGAGGTCGTGCAGGACGGCCCGGGCGCCGGGATGCGCGACCTCGAGTTCTCGCCCGACGGCGAGACGCTCGCCGGTGCGGGTGCCGACGGCGTCGTACGCCTCTGGTCCGTGGACGACCCGACGGAGGTGACCGAGCTCGACCCGGAGGGTGAGGCGCCGGTGGCCGTCGCCTTCAGCTCCGACGGGTCATCGGTCGCCGTCGCGTCCTCCGACGCCCCGGTCACCGTCTTCGACACCGGGTCCGGGGACGCCCTCGGCCAGCTCGACGCCCCACCCCAGGGGCACGTCGCCTGGGGGCCGGACGACGCCACCCTCGCGACGTCGTCGTTCGCCCTCGACGAGCAGGCGGCACTGACGGTCTGGGACGGCGAGACCTACGAGGAGCAGGCGTCGTCGCCGGTCGCCGGCGACCACCTGGCCTGGCTGGGCTCCGACACCGTCGTGGCGAGCGTCAAGGACGATCCCGACGTGCGGGTCTGGGACTGGCGCACCGACGGCGTGCGCTCGCTCGCCGGCGCCACCGACACCCCGCGTGCCGTGCTCGTCGCGCCCGACGGCTCGCGCGTCTACGCTCTGAGTCCTCGCGACGGCGTCCTCGCGTGGCCCGCACGAGGTGGCGAGGCGACCGTGTTCGTGAAGCCGGAGGAGTGACGTGCCGGGACCGGAGGGCTTCGACTACGAGGTGCGCGGCGGCGAGGTCGTGATCTCCCACCACGGCCGCCGCGCGACGGTGCTGCGCGGTGCAGCCGCTGCCCGCTTCCTGGCCGACGTCGAGGACGACGACGAGCAGGAGCTGATGGCCCGGGTCACGGGCAACTACCGCCGCGGCAACGAGCGGACGGCCAAGAACCATCCGCGCAACGCGGGCCGCTGACTACTCGCTGGGCTCCGGGATGTCGACGTCGACGTCGGCGCAGTCGACCTTGGGGTTGACGCCGAAGTAGTTCAGCGGTCCGGCGACGACGGTGAGCGCGATGTCGCCGGCCTCGGAGCAGTTGGTCGTCGCGTCCTCGAAGTAGTCCCGCTGGAAGGCGGCGAACGCACCGATGACGAGCCAGACCACCAGCAGGATGCCGATCAGTCGTCCCACGGGGACCTCCTCGATCCTGACGGCCGGGTGGCCGTTCGTCGCGAAGTGTGCGCCGAACGGCGTCCGTCCTGCCACCCTCCCAGGGGTAGGCGGCCCTAGGGTGGCCGCATGACCATCCTCGCTGTGGTGTTCGCGCTCGCAGCCGCACTGCTGCACGTCTACATCTGGGTGCTCGAGGCCTTCCGGTGGACCGAGCCGGCGACCCGCAAGACCTTCGGCGTCTCCGAGACCGACGCCCCGGTCCTGGCGCCGATGGCCTACAACCAGGGCTTCTACAACCTCTTCCTCGCGATCATCACGATCGTCGGCGTGGCCCTGCTGGGCGAGCAGGAGGACGTCGGCCGGGCGCTGGCGCTGGCCGGCACCGGGTCGATGCTCGGCGCCGCGCTGGTGCTGGTGACCCACGACCGGTCGATGGCGCGCGCCGCGATCACCCAGGGCACCCTGCCGGCGCTGGCCGTCCTCTTCCTGCTGCTGTCGATGTGACTCACTGCTGTCGCATTGCGTCGACCTCACGCACGGCGTCGGCGACGACGTCCGGCACGACCGGCTCCATCCAGTGTGGGGCGTCCACCCACCGCAGGATGCCGGGCGAGAACCGGTCGACGTACGCCGCCTGGGCGTCGAGGATCCGGGCGTCGTAGCGCGGCGATTCGAAGTCGTTCTGGTCGCGCGGTTCCTGCTCGGAGGCGAGGTAGACCGCGGGGATGTCGGGCTCCTCGCCGATCCCCTTCTGGAGCGACCGGACGAGGTCGTACTGCGAGATGCGCTCGATGGTGCAGCACTTGTCCTCCTTCGTGAAGTGGCGGAACCGGTAGCGCTCGGGCAGGAACCGGTCGAGCCGCAGCTCGTCGGGGAACATGCTGTCGACCAGCACCATCCCGACTACGTCGTCAGGGTGCTTCTCGAGGTAGGCGGTGGCCACGAGGCCTCCGAACGACCCTGCCCACAAGATGTACGGCGGTTCCACCCCGCCCGCGGCGAGGACCCGCTCCATGTCCTGGACGACGTCGGCGGGGGTTTGCACGTCGTCCACGGTCTCGCTCGAGCCGACGTTGCGGCGGTCATAGGCACACACGCGGTAGTCGTCCTGAAGGATGTAGGTGACGCCGCTGGTGAAGGCATGGGGCACGAACCCGGCGTCGTTGACCCAGCCGTGCACGAACACCACCGTGACCGGGCCCTCGCCCGAGCACGTCATGTAGAGCTTGTGTCCGCCGACGTCGTACATGTCGGAGGTCGTCGCGACAGGTGCGGTCCCGGTCTCGGAGGTGCCCGATGTCTGGGTGGCCGGTGCGGAGCTCGTGGAGCGCGGGGCCGGCTCGGCCCCCGCGTCCGATCGCTCGCCGCACGCGGCCGACACAGCGGCGAGCACCAGGCAGGCGCCGGTGAGCGCCAA
This sequence comes from Nocardioides cavernae, assembly GCF_016907475.1. Classification (NCBI taxonomy): domain Bacteria; kingdom Bacillati; phylum Actinomycetota; class Actinomycetes; order Propionibacteriales; family Nocardioidaceae; genus Nocardioides; species Nocardioides cavernae. The sequence goes on from NZ_JAFBCA010000001.1 coordinate 721,411, forward strand.
CGTGCGGCGGCGCGGGTGGGAATGGTGTCTCATCGCAGGGTCCTCCTCTGGACTCCTCGGTCGGGGCCGTCCGGGATCAGCACCTCCAGCTGGTCGGCGCTGGTCCACGACAGCGTTGGTCGGGTGGTACGACACAGGCAGGTGCCGATCACGCCGTCGACACGACGACCGGAACCGTCGGCACCGACGGTGACGAGCGTGAGCTCGACCAGGTCGTCGGTGTCGTCGATGCGGCCACGTTCCTGGGCGACGACGATGGCGAGCTCGGACGCGTTGGGCGCCCACGCGACCGCGGCCGGCCGCAGCAGGTTGCGATCACCGAGCTCGTGCGGTGTGGGCGCGCTCCAGACGACGTGGTGGTCGGCGGATCCGACGGCACCGACGCGGACCACGGCCGGCTGGCCCGTGCGGAGGACGGCGACGGCGTCGGTCGTGCCGGACGGCGACCGGTCGGAGTCGATCTCGGTCTCGCCGGGGGCGAGGCTCGGGTCGACCGCCAGGGGGGCTTCGTCGCGCCCGATGCGTTCCGCCTGGTCGTGGGTCCGGTAGGCCCAGGTTGTCGCGGCGACCAAGGCGACGCTGGCGACGATCGCAGCGTTCCGGCCCCGGGCGCGGTGTCGACGGATCCGGTGGAGGTCTACCAGCCTCGTCTCCGGGTCGACCTGCGTGGCACGTCGGAGTGCCTCTGCCGCACGCTGACCCCTGAGGTCGACCTCGGTCATCGCTCCACCACCAGCTCGAGACGGGCGGCGAGGGTGGTCCGCGCCCGCGCCAGGTGGACCTTCACCGACCCCTCGGTGATCGAGAGGGTGCGCCCGATCTCGGCACCGCCCATCTCGTACACGTAGCGCAGGGCAGCGCACTGCGCCTGCCGTCGCGGGAGACTGCGCACCGCGGTCCAGAACTCCTCGGCGTCCTCGTCGAGGGGTGCGGGCGCGGATCGTGCCGTCATCCGCGCGAGGGCGCGAACCTCCACCATGCGACGCCGGAACGATGAGATCGCCAGGTTGGCGCAGGTGCGCCGGACCCACGCCTGGGGTTGGTCGAAGCCCTCGACCTCGCTCCAACGCCGGTAGGCCGCGAGCATCGCCTCCTGGGCGATGTCGTCGGCGACGACGGAACCGCAGAGGCCGCGGGCGAGCGCGACGAGACCCGGAAGCTCCGCACGGTAGAAGTCGGCGAAACCCTCGTGTCCCATGGCCACCGCCGTTCCGGGCGCAGGCTCAGCCACGTCCGGTGCAGCGACCTCGGCGACCTGTCCCATGACCTATCGTCGCGCCGCCGAGCGCCACGGATGACGCCAGCCCGAACGGTCTAGACCGTCGGACCGCGGCCTGGCGCTACTGGCCGAGCCAGGTGTGGACCGAGGACACCACCGAGGCGCCCTCGCCGGTCGCCGACGCGACCCGCTTCATCGACCCGGCGCGGATGTCGCCCCCGGCGAAGATCCCCGGGACCGTGGTGGCCAGCTCCTCCGGCGGCACGCCGTCGACCCAGTGCTCGGTCGGCACGTCGCGCCCGGTGAGGACGAAGCCGCGCTCGTCGCGCAGGACGGTGTCGGGCAGCCAGCCGCACTCGGGGGCGGCACCGAGGAGCAGGAACAGACCGCGCGCCTCGACCCGCTCCTGCGCGCCGGTGTCGACGTCCTCCATGTCGAGCCAGGCGAGCTGACCGACGTCGTCGGGGCCGCCGTCGACCACACGGGTGCAGGGACGCACGGTGATGCGCGGGTTCCACTCGATCTCGTTGATGAGGTACGACGACATGGTGGCGGTGAGGTCCGGCCGGCGCGCCACGATCGTGACCGAGGAGGCGAAGCGGGCGGCGTGGATCGCCGCCTGACCGGCGGAGTTGCCGCCCCCCACGACCACGACGTGGTCGCCGGCGAGCTCGCGGGCGGCCGCCATCGCCGCGCCGTAGTAGACCCCGCGTCCGACCAGCTCCTCGAGGGACTCGACGCCCAGCCGTCGGTAGTCGACCCCGGTCGAGACGAGCACGGTCCGGGCGTGCACGTCGCCGCCGTCGGTGTGCACGACGTGGTGGTCGCCGTCCGCGCAGCGTGAGATGCCGGTCGCCGGCCAGCCGGTGAAGAAGCGGGTGCCGAACCGCAGCGCCTGCCCGCGGGCGCGCTGCGCCAGGCGCATGCCGGAGATGCCGCGCGGGAAGCCGAGGTAGTTGCGGATCATCGAGCTGGTGCCGGCCTGGCCGCCGATCGCCTCGGCCTCGAGGCAGACGGTGGTCAGGCCCTCGCTGGAGGCGTACACGCTGGCGGCCAGCCCGGCCGGGCCCGCGCCGACCACGACGAGGTCGACGACCTCGTCGACGTCGATGTCGTCGGGTCGGCCGTAGAGCTGGTTGGCGAGCGACCGCACGTCTGGGCAGTGGCCGCACCACCCGGCCAGGGAGGACACGACCGGCCACCGGCCCTCGTCCTCGGGGCAGCTCGCCATCACCTCGCGGCCCACCTCGCTGTCGGGGTGGTGCACGCCGGCCGGCATCCCGACCCGGGCCAGGTAGTCGAGCAGGTCGCGCGTCAGCCCGTCCTTCTCGGGCGCGATGATGCGGACGTTCTCCACCACCGGCGTGGCGACGGTCGCGTTCCACTCGTTGAGCAGCTCACCGACGGCGAGGTGGAACTCCTCGTCGCGCGGCCCCTGCGGCATGAGCAGCAGCGCGTCGACCTTGCCTGCGGCGACGGCGTGGCGGAAGGTCTGGTTGTCCTCGCGGAACCGGCTGACGTGCGTGACGATCAGCCGCCGCGCGGTCGGGACGGCCTGCCGGGTGCCGCCGATCAGCTGGTAGAGCCGGTCCTGGTCCTGGTCGCTGTCGACGACGAAGAGCGCCACCTGGTGCCCGGTCGTGAGCAGCTCCTTGGCGCAGGCCTTGGCGGTGGCCTCGTCGGTCGCCATGCGGACGTCGTACTCGCGCTCGTAGCGGGCGAACGCCTCGCCCAGCTCGGTCGTGTGGTGGGTGGAGGCAATGACGATCGCGGGCGCTCCCATGCGTCGAGCCTAGTGGCGGGCAGGAAGCCGTACCTCTCGGTATCTAGGGACGTTCTGGTAGGTGAGATGGCTGTCCGAGCAACCACAACGTCCCTAGATACCCGGGCGGGGGCGCGGTCGCCCTCAGCCGGTCAGGTTGTGCTTGTAGCACCACCGCCAGGACTCGTCCGGCTCGGCGGACTCCACCACGGGGTGCAGGCTGTCGTGGAAGTGGGCGGTGGCGTGCTTGCCGACGGAGGAGTCGCAGCAGCCCACGTTGCCGCAGGTGAGGCACTGCCGCAGCGACACCCAGCGGGTGCCGTCGGCCAGGCACGTGGCGCAGGCCGGCTCGTCGACCGTCTCGATCGCGGGGTGCTCGTCGAGGTCGTCGCAGGTGCGGCCGCCGGCGAAGGCGAGGCTCCCGGAGCGTACGCCGGCGCGCGCCGCGGAGCCGGCGTCGAGCATCGACTCCTCGATGTCGAGCATGCCGAGCACCTGGCTCACGACCTCCGACGGCACCTTGCCCTTGCCCCGGACCAGCAGCACCTTGGCGCGCTCGGCCTCGATCATCTCGCCCCGGATCCGGGCGTAGAGCTCCGAGGGCGTCTCCTCGCCGTCGGTGGTCGCCAGCTGCTCCCACGCCGCGAAGGTGCGCTGGTCGACGCGGGCCCGCACCTGCTCGGCCACCCCGTGGTGGTCGACGTACTCGAGCTCGTCGAGGCGCTTGAAGCCAGCGTCCGCGGCCTGCTGGAGCAGGCCGGCGCGGGCGAGGGCGTCCTCGGCCGGGTCGGGGGCGGGCACGTCGAGCAGCCGGGTCATGAGCGGCAGGGTCAGGCCCTGGACGAGCAGCGTGCCGGCCACGACGGTGAACGCGACGAGGAGCAGCACCTCGCGGTGGGGCGCGTCCTCGGGGATCACGAATGCCGCAGCGAGCGTGACGACGCCGCGCATCCCTGCCCAGCCGATGAGGAAGCTCCACGACGCCGGGAGGGGGTCGCGACGCCGGAGGAAGCCGGTGGCCTGCATGTAGACGAGGCGTACGACGACGACGGTCAGGAGGGTCGCGAGGCAGACGAGGGCGATCCGGCTGTTGGGGAGGCTCGACTCGTGGACGTCCTGCAGGATCCAGTCGAGCTGGAGGCCGATGAGGAGGAAGACGGTGTTCTCCAGCACGAAGGCGACCGTGCGCCAGGTGATCCGCTCGGTGATGCGCGACTGCGCGGTCTGGATGATCGGCGCCTTGTGGCCGAGCAGCAGGCCGGCGACGACGACCGAGATGACGCCGGAGGCGTGGATCTCCTCCGCCGCCACGAACGCCGCGAACGGCGTCAGGAACGAGATCGCGGTGTCCATCAGCGGGTCGCGGATCCGGTGGCGCAGCTTGGCGACGAGGAGGAAGAATGCGACGCCGACCAGGACGCCGCCACCGGCCGCGACCACGAAGTCGAGCCCGACCTGCGTGGCCGCCACACCGCCCGCGAGCGCAGCAGTGGCGGTCCGGAGGGTGACGAGGGCGGTCGCGTCGTTGAGCAGCGACTCACCCTCGAGGATCGTCACGACCCGTCTGGGCAGCCCGATGCGCCTCGCCACCGCCGTCGCGGCGACGGCGTCCGGGGGCGCGACGACCGCGCCGATCGCGATCGCCGCCGCCCAGCCCAGGTCGGGCACCAGCCACTCCACGACCACCGCGACGGCGAACGCCGTGACGAGGACGAGCAGCACCGAGAGCCGGAGGATCGTGCCGCGGTTGGCGTTGAAGTCGACCAGCGAGGTCTGGATCGCCGCCGCGTAGAGCAGGGGCGGCAGCAGCCCCAGCAGCACGACCTCCGACTCGAGGTGGATCGTCGGGACGCCGGGGACGTACGCCGCCGCAGCGCCCACGACGACCAGCAGGAGCGGCGCCGGGACGCGCAGCCGCTCGCTGACAGCGGTGGCGGCGAGCACGACGGCTGCCATGGAGACGAGCAGCAGGGCGAGTTCCACCGGGCGATTCTTGCCCCTCGTGACCCGCTGGTCGAGGAGGTCGACTCCCTCGACCAGCGGGTGGACGCCTCAGTGCACGACGTCGTAGCGCTGCAAGGTGATGCCGTTGGAGTAGGCGGCGTGCTCGACGAGCTCCAGCTTGGTCTTGTCGCCCTCGGCGAAGAGCCGCTTGCCGCTGCCGAGCAGGAGGGGGAAGACCAGCAGCGTGTAGCGGTCGACGAGGCCGGCCCGCGCCAGGCCCTGGGCCAGCCGGGCGCTGCCGTGGACGTGGATCTCGCCGCCGTCGGTCTCCTTGAGCGCCGCCACGTCGTCGAGGGACCGCAGGACCTGCACGGTGCCCTCGCCCCACGGCACGGTATCGCCGGCCAGCGTGGTGGAGACGACGTACTTGGGCATCGCGTTGTAGGTCTCGAACTCGTCCATCGACGGCCACACCGGGGCGAACTCGTCGTAGGACTGCCGGCCGAACATCAACGCGCTGGCCTCCCCGATCTCCCGGCCCTTGATCTCGTAGGCGGCCTCGTCGAAGGGGACGTCCTTGAAGGTCCACCCGGCGTGCGGGTGGTCGCCGCCTCCGGGGGCCTCCATGACGCCGTCGAGGGACAGGAAGGTGGTGATGACGATGGGTCGCATGGGTGGTCCTCTTCGCTTCCGGTGTCGGAGGTGGGTGTGCAGGTCAGGCGGCGAGCAGGTCGTCGATCTGGTTGATGGCCAGTGTCGACCCCTCCACGGCACCCATGTCGAGCACCTTCTGCAGGGACGCGGCGTCGGCGTAGGTCGCCACGAAGGTGGCGCGCGTGGCGCCGTCCACCTCGGCGAACTCGTAGACCTGGGTCGACTCCGGCATCTCGGGGTTGGCGGCGAAGGACTCGTCGACGGCGAAGCCGTCCTTGAAGGTGAAGCTCTTCGGCTGGTCGACCGTGGCGACGTCCCAGTAGGCGTAGAACTTGTCGCCGTCGGGGCTGGTCATGAAGTAGTTCATCCGCCCACCCGGGACGAGGTCGTGGTCGACGAAGGTGGCGGGGTAGCCCGGAGGACCCCACACGCGCTCGAGCTGGCGCGGGTCGGCGTACACCTCCCACACGCGCTCCACGGGCGCGGCGAAGTCGGCGGTGATGGTCAGGGTGAGGGCGTCGAGGTCGTGCTGGACGTCGGTGACAGGCATGGGTCGTGTCCTTCAGGTGAGGTGGGTCGGGTTGTCGGTCGTGTCGTGCTGGGGATCCGAGGCGAACAGCTCGTCCATCCGCGAGATGCGGCCGCGCCAGAGGGCCTCGAGGTCGGTGAGCATCACGCCCACCGCTCGCACGGCCTCCACGTCGCCGCTGGCCAGGGCCTCACGACCCTGCCGACGCTTGGTGAGCAGACCGGCGCGCTCGAGGACCGCGACGTGCTTCTGGACGGCGGCGAAGCTCATGTCGTAGCTGCGCGCCAGCGCCGAGACGGAGTGCTCCCCGGCCAGCACGCGGCGCAGGATGTCGCGGCGCGTCCGGTCGGAGAGCGCGTGGAACCAGGCGTCCGCCCGGTCCTCGTCCTTCTCGTTCATGGAACCAACCTACAACCACATGGTTGTACGTTGTCAAGGGAATCACCCACGCGGGTGTGCTCCGGAGCAGAAAAGGAGGGATCAGGCGGAAGTCGGAGTAATCTCGGCCGCCGGTGCGCCGCTGCGCACCTCTCCCGAGAGAAGTGGGGCGCCGCCCGATGCAGAGGCTCGTGGAAGGACTCCGTCTCGGAGACCGCTACGTCCTGCAGGAGCGCATCGCCTCCGGCGGCATGGCCGACGTGTGGCGCGGGCTGGACGACGTGCTCAAGCGCGACGTCGCGGTCAAGATCATGCGCGCCGACCCCGACAACGAGGAGATCTTCGCGGAGCGGTTCCGCGACGAGGCCCTCCACTCCGCCGCCCTCCTGCACTCCAACATCACCACCGTCTTCGACTACGGCGAGGACGACCACCTCACCTACCTCGTGATGGAGCTCGTCCCGGGGCTGCCCCTGTCGGCGATCATCCGCGAGCACGGCGCGATGCAGCCCGAGGCGGTGCGGTCGATCCTCGGTCAGGCCGCGCTCGCGCTCGGCACCGCCCACGAGGCCGGTGTCGTCCACCGCGACGTGAAGCCCGCCAACATCCTCGTCCGCGAGGACGGCCTGGTGAAGCTCACCGACTTCGGCATCGCCCGCGCGATCGACTCCATCGGCCACACCCGCGTCGGCGAGATGCTCGGCACGCCCAACTACATCAGCCCCGAGCAGGCGATCGGGCAGCAGGCCACCGGTGCCAGCGACCTCTACGCCCTCGGCGTGGTGGCCCACGAGATGCTCACCGGCAAGCGGCCGTTCGACCGCGGCACCCCGATCGCGACCGCGATGTGCCACGTCAACGAGCCCCCGCCGCCGCTGGGCGACGAGGTGCCCGAGGACCTGCGCGACGTCGTGGCGAGCCTGCTGGAGAAGGACCCCGCCGACCGGCCGGAGAACGCCCTCGCCGTCGCCGTTCTCCTGGGCGTGGCCCCAGCCGAGCTCGCCGACCTCGACGTCGACCTCGCCTCCGGCGTCCCGAGCGGCGGTTACCTCGTCCTGCCGGTCACGCCGCTGACGCCGTCGACGCCCCTCGAGGCCGTCACGCCGGCCGACCGCGCGCCCGCCGACATCCCCACCATGGCCGCCGCGCCCGAGGAGCTCCTCGACTGAGGACCCCCGTGGCGCAGCCTGTGGGCGGCCCGCCGGGCGGTGGCCCAGCCACATTCGATGTCGTTGGAATGTGGCTCACGCACCGCCCACGGGCGCGTCGTACGGCGACACGCGACCGGGCGGTGGCCCAGCCACGTTCCATGCCGTCCGGATGTGGCTCACGCACCGCCCAGCCGGGTCAGCGCTTGGTCGCCGCGTCGAGCAGCCCGGCCAGGGCGGCCGGCTGGGTGAACATCGGCCAGTGGCCGGACTCGATGTCGACGAGCTCCAGCGCGGTGGCGTCGGCCAGCTCGGGCACGTCGCCGGAGTCGATCCACTCCTGCGCCTGGGCGGGGCTGAACTCCGGGCACACCAGCGTGAGCGGTACGCCGTGGCGACGCTCGTCGGTCCAGAGCACCGTTCCCTTGGTGACGCCCACGGGCACCGGGTGGGTGGAGGCGGCCACCTCCGCCTTGAGCTCGGGCGACATGTCGTCGGAGTCCGGGCCGGCGAACGGTTCCCAGCCGGGGAACGGCACTGCGTCGCCGTCGGCGTCGAAGAAGTCGGCGTAGGCGTTGCCGCCGGTCGTCGGGAAGCCGCCGATCAGGACGACCCCGGTCACGGCGTCCGGGCGTCGGTCGGCCGCGACCCATGCCAGCGTCGACGCGGCGGAGTGGCCCACGACGAGCGGTGACCCGTCGGCCGCGTCGACGGCTGCGGCGACCGCGTCGGCCTGGTCGTCGTACGTCGCCGAGCCGGCGCCGTCGCCCTGACCGGGCAGCGTCACCGGGATGCCGCGATGGCCGAGCCGCTCGAGCTCGGGCAGCACGTCGTCCCAGGCCGAGCCGTCGAGCCAGAGTCCGGCGATGAGCACGATGTCCATGAAGTTCTCCTTGATCGGTGTGGTCGACCCTCGCAGCCCACGGTAGGGCCCATTCCGGACGCTCCACGTCCGGAACCGGTGCAACGATGGCCCCATGAGCGAGATCAGCCCGACCGCGCGGGCGCTGCGGGCGCTGGACGTCCTCCAGGCCCGGCCGGGGGTCACCGCCGCGGAGCTGGCCGACCGCCTCGGTGTCACCGAGCGCGCCGCGCGGCGCTACGTCGCGATCCTGCGCGAGGCCGACATCCCGATCGAGTCCACGCGCGGTCCCTACGGCGGCTACACGCTGGGGCGCGGTCTCCGGCTGCCGCCGCTGGTGTTCTCGGCGACGGAGGCGCTCGGGCTGGTGATGGCCGCCCTCGACTCCCAGCACGCGGTCGCCGACCCCGCCGACCCCGTGGGCTCCGCGCTGGGCAAGATCCTCCGGGTCCTGCCGACCAACGTCGCGCGGCAGGCGGCCGCGGTGCGGGAGACCGCGCGCACCGTGCCCGAGAGGTCGTCGGTCCGGCCCGACCCGGAGGTCACGAGCGGGCTGGTCGCCGCGGTCGCTGCCCAGCGGCAGGTACGCGTCGGCTACCGCACGGCCGCCGGCAACGCCCGGACCTTCGAGGTGGACCCGTGGTCGGTGGTGGTGCGCTACGGCCGGTGGTACCTGCTGTGCCACTCGCACCACGCCGACGCTCTGCGGACGTTCCGCATCGACCGGATCACCGAGGTGGAGCTGCTCGAGGGCACCTTCGAGGTGCCGGCCGACCTCGACCCGGCCGCCGCGCTCGAGGCCAACCTCGGCAAGGGCTGGGAGCACGAGACCCACCTCGTCTTCGACCTCCCGTTGGCCGAGGTGCGGCCGTGGATCCGGCCCACGCTGGGCGACCTGCGCGAGCTCCCCGACGGCCGGTGCGAGCTGGTCGGCAGCACCAGCAACCCGGAGGCGTACGCCGGTGAGTGGCTCGCCCACGTCCCGCTCCCGTTCACGGTGGTGGGCGGCCCCGAGCTCCGGGCCGCGGTGGCGGTGGTCGCGGACCGGCTGGCGCGGTCGGTCGAATGAGTCGAGTGCGCAGCTCCATGGCGACTACGACCGCGAGCGCACTCGACCGGGGGCATCAGCGGCTGACCGCGACCTCCTTGCCGAGCGTCCAGCCCGGCGAGATCGGCAGGTAGTCGCCGCTCCAGAACTTGCCCGGGTCGTACCAGGTCGCGCGCCGGTCGTCGCGCAGGATGCCCATCTCGATGTAGCAGCTGGCCACGATCTCGGCGCAGAACGCCGCCTCCGGCGTGACGCGCTGACCACGTTTGCGTTGCGGGACGTAGGCGTCGCGACCGCGGAGCCACCGGGCGCCCAGCCGGGTCAGGCTGGGGAAGGAGACCCCGTCGAGCCGCGCGACGGTGCGCAGCATCCCGTCCTCCTCGGACTGGCCGATCTGGGGGTCGAGCTGGCGGACCCAGGCGTCCTGGTCGTACTCGGCCTGCCACCGCGTCACGGCCTCGCGCAGGTCGTGCAGCTGCACGCCGCGGTGGTGGTCGCCGGTCCACATGTCGAGCTGCTTCTTGCCGAGCTCTGCGTGGAAGATCAGCGGCGGCAGATCGTCGACGACCACCGCCATGCCGACGTGGTTGACCGGCGAGTTGGTGACCGCGCGGATCGCCCGGTCCGGTGCCCGACGACCGCGGAACAACCAGATGTCGCCGCTGCGGGTGAGGTCAACCGCCTGGTCGAGGCTCAGGGTCATGCGCGCAGTCTGCACGATCGACACCCGCCGACCACTAGGCTCCCGCCATGCGCGTGTGGAAGTGGATCGGACTGGCCGGGATCCTGGCCGGCGTCGCCACCGGCGCCGCCGTCGCCCGCGACGAGCGGGAGCGTCGCCACTACGAGCCGTCCGAGGTCCGGGACCGGCTCCACGCCCGCCATGACGAGGCCGTCGCCCGCCAGGCGACCGAGGGCGACGCGTCGGACTGACCTCACCCGGGCTGGTGGTTCTCCCGCCAGGCGCGGTCGATCATCTCGGTGAGCACCGTGCGGTCGAGGTCGCCGACGCGCTTGACGTACACGCACCCCTTGCCGGTCGTGTGCGGCCCCAGCCGCTTGAGCAGGTCCTCGTTGGAGCCGTAGAACGTCAGGCCGTAGAGGGTGAGCGCGGCCTTGCGCGGCGCGAGGCCGACGGCGAACCACTCGTGCTCCTTGCCGTCGGCCGTCGTGTAGGGCTGGCGACCGAACCCGATCATCGACGGCCCCCACACCACCGGTTCGGCGCCGGTCACCTCCTGCATGAGGTCGAGCACGTCGCGCGCGTCGTCGCGCCGACGCTCGTCGACCGCGCGGTCGATGACCTCCTCGACGGAGGTGTCGTTCGGCTGGGTCTTGCGGTCGCTCATGCCGACATCATCGACCCCCGCCGCCCCCCTCGGTAGTCCAGTGGCACCGGGCGTACGCCGCTCAGGACCCGAGCGCGAGGCGTACGGCGATCGCCAGCATCACCAGGCCGACCAGCACGTCGAGCACCTGCCAGGCGCGGGGGCTGGCCAGGCGCGGGGCGGCCAGCCGCGCGCCGTACCCGAGGCCGGCGAACCACGCGATGCTCGCCACGCACGCGCCGAGCGCGAACCACCAGCGCCCGGGCGTGCCGTGGGTCCCGGCGATCGACCCGAGCAGGAGCACGGTGTCGAGGTAGACGTGCGGGTTGAGCCAGGTGAGGGCGACCGCGCGACCCACCACCCCGCGCCGCGCCTCGACCACGCCGTCGCCCGCGTCGAGGACCTGCGGGCGTCGTGCGCGCAGCAGCGAGGCCACGCCGTAGACGGTGAGGAAGACGACGCCGAGCCAGCGGACCACCTCGACCGCCCAGGGCGCGCGGTCGACCAGGACGCCGATGCCGGCGACGCCCGCGACGATCAGCACGACGTCGGACAGCGCACAGATCGCGACGACCAGCCCGACGTGGCTGCGCCGCAGTCCCTGCCGGAGCACGAACGCGTTCTGCGCGCCGATCGCCACGATGAGGGACAGGCCGGTCAGCAGCCCCGCGACGACGTCTCCCACGCGGGACAACCTAGGGCCACTGGTCCAGACCCCGGGCGACCCCTGACAGATGTCAGGGTCGTCTGCGGGTGTTATCCCATGGCAGCACGTCGGAGGCCCCTGCCAGACTTCCCCCATGACTGAGCAGCCCACGGGAGGGGCGCCGCAGGGCGTCGCGGCAAGCGCACTGGACCTGGTGAAGGTCTACGGCACGGAGGAGGCGGAGGTCCGGGCCCTCGACGGGGTGACCGTGGACCTGATGAAGGGGGAGTTCACCGCCATCATGGGTCCCTCGGGATCCGGCAAGTCCACGCTGATGCACTGCCTGGCGGCGCTGGACACGCCGACCTCGGGCGAGGCCGTCGTCGACGGCACCGCGCTGGGCAAGCTCAAGGACAAGGCGCTGACCAACCTGCGCCGCGACCGCATCGGCTTCGTCTTCCAGGCGTTCAACCTCGTGCCGACCCTGACGGCGAAGGAGAACATCCTCCTGCCGCTCGACCTGGCCGGGAAGAAGGCCGACCAGCAGTGGTTCGACCAGGTCATCGACGCCGTCGGCCTGCGCCCCCGCCTGAGCCACCGGCCCAGCGAGATGTCGGGCGGGCAGCAGCAGCGGGTGGCCTGCGCCCGGGCGCTCGTGAGCCGCCCCTCGATCGTCTTCGCCGACGAGCCCACCGGCAACCTCGACTCGACCAGCTCGGCCGAGGTGCTGGGCTTCCTGCGCCGCAGCGTCGACGAGTTCGGCCAGACGGTCGTCATGGTCACGCACGACCCCGTCGCGGCGTCCTACAGCGACCGGGTCCTCTTCCTCGCCGACGGCAAGGTCGTCGACGAGCTGCGCAACCCCGACCGCGACGCGATCCTCGAGCGGATGGGCGCCCTGTCCGCCGCCGCCGCGCGCAAGGCGGGCTGAGCGGTGTTCCGACTCACCTGGCGCAACCTGGTGGCCCGCAAGGTCCGCCTGGTCATGAGCACGCTGGCCATCGTGCTCGGCATCGGCTTCCTCGCCGGTGTCCTGACCTTCAGCCACGGCCTGGGCGCGACCTTCGACAACATCATCGAGGGGTCCACCTCCGACGCGACCGTGCGCACCGAGGGCGAGGTGTCGTTCCAGGCCTCCGGTGCCGGCACGACCAAGCTGGTGGAGCCGGCGGTCGTCGAGCGGCTGGGTGAGCTGCCCGAGGTGGCCGCGGCCGACGGATCGGTCGACGGCGTGGGCGCCTACCTCCTCGGCGAGGACGGCAAGCTCGTCGGCGGCACCGGCGCACCCACCCTGGTGTTCAACTACTACGACAGCGTCAACGCCGCAGGCGACCCGATCCTGATCCTGGAGTCGGGCGAGTGGCCCGACGCGCCCGGTCAGATCAACCTCGACGCCTCGTCCGCCGAGCGCGGCGGCTACGAGCTGGGCGACGAGGTCACCCTCCTGCTGCCGACCGGCGAGCTGCGCCAGACGTTCGAGCTCGTCGGCACCTCCAACTTCAACGGCGGCGGCACCGCCGGCGCCACCCTCGCGCTCCTCGAGACCAGCCAGGCGCAGGACGTCTTCCTCGACGGCCAGGACGCCTTCACGACCGTCACCCTGACGGCCGCGGAGGGCGTGAGCCAGAGGGAGCTCGCCGACGCCGCCAAGACCGTCCTGCCCGACGGCTTCACCGCCGTCACCGGCCAGGAGGTGATCGACGAGTCCGACGAGCAGATCGGTCAGTTCCTCGACGTCATCGGCTACTTCCTGATCGCCTTCGCGGTGATCGCGATCGTCGTCGGCGCCTTCATCATCTTCAACACCTTCTCCATCCTGGTCTCGCAGCGCGTTCGCGAGTCGGCCCTGCTGCGCGCGCTCGGCGCCAGCCGTCGCCAGGTGACCCGGTCCGTCCTCATCGAGGCGTTCCTGATGGCGCTGCTGGGCTCGACCCTCGGGCTCCTGGTCGGGCTCGGCCTGTCCCGCGGCCTCGCCGCCGTCTTCCGCTCACAGGGGCTCGACATCGCCGGCGAGGTGCTGGTGCTGACGCCCGCGACGGTCATCGCCGCCTACGTCGTCGGCATCTCCGTCACCATGGTCGCTGCCTTCGTGCCGGCCCGACGCGCCGCCAAGGTGCCGCCGGTCGCCGCCCTGCGCGACGACCTGACGGTGCAGGAGAAGGCGCTCGGCCGGCGCCGGCTGGTGCTCGGCACGATCGCCCTGCTCGTCGGCGCGGCGCTCATGGCCGCCGGCCTGGTCGGCGCCCCCGGTGCCGACGCGGCGTGGATCGGCGCGGGCGCGGTGATCTGGGTGATCACCGTCGCCGTCATGGCACCGATCCTCGGGCGGCCGGTCCTGCTCGCCTGCCGGGCGGTGTTCGGCAAGCTGTTCGGCACCACGGGCAAGCTCGCCGGCGAGAACGCGCTTCGCAACCCGCGACGTACGGGTGCCACCGCGTCGGCGCTGATGATCGGCCTGGCCGTGGTCTCGGCCGTCGGCGTGCTCGCCTCGTCGCTCAGCGCCACCAACGACGAGCTGGTCGACCGCGAGTTCCGCAGCGACTTCCTGGTCCAGTCCCCGAGCTTCCAGGGCTTCCCCACCAAGGTGGGCGACGAGATGGCCGAGGTCGACGGCGTCGGAACGGTGTCGCGGATGCAGGGCTCGGTCGCGCTGGTGAAGAAGGACCAGAGCTTCGTGATGGGTGTCGACGACGCGTTCGGCGACATCTACGAGCTCGACATGCGCCGCGGCACGCAGCAGATGAGCGGCGACCAGGTCATCCTCAACGAGTCGACGGCCGGCGACCTGGACGCCGACGTCGGTACGACGCTGCCGCTGGCGTTCCCCGGTGGGCAGACCGTCGACCTCGAGGTCGTCGGCATCTTCGAGGACACCCCGATCACCCAGGGCGTCACGTTGCCGATCAAGGTCCTGGAGGATGCCGGCCTGCGCCGCAACGACAGCATGCTCAGCATCAACGTCGCCGAGGGTGCCGATGTCGACGAGGTGCACGACGCGCTCGACGCGGTCGTGGAGGACCTGCCGATCGTGACGGTGCAGGACAAGGAGGGCTTCGCCGACCTGATCAAGCAGCAGGTCAACCAGCTGCTCTTCATGATCTACGGCCTGCTGGCGCTGGCGGTGATCATCGCGGTCATCGGCATCGTCAACACCCTCGGCCTCAGCGTGATCGAGCGGACCCGCGAGGTGGGCCTGCTCCGGGCGGTCGGGCTCTCGCGTCGACGGCTGCGCCGGATGATCACCCTGGAGTCGATCGCCATCGCGGTGCTGGGCGCGGTCCTCGGCCTGGCGGTCGGACTCCTCATCGGGATCGCACTGCGGCAGTCGCTGTCGGAGGACCTCACCGTGCTCTCGCTGCCGCTCGTCTCGCTCCTGGTCTTCCTGGTCATCGCCGTCGTGTTCGGCGTGCTCGCCGCGATCGTCCCGGCCATCCGGGCGTCCCGGATGAAGGTGCTCGACGCGATCGCCACGGAGTAGCCGCTGCTCGTGAACCGGCTCACCCCTCCGGACCCCGGGTGCTGACACACCCGGGGAACGGTGGCACCGTGGAGCGGTGAGTGACCTGGCGCCGAGGAAGCGCGCGATGCAGCTGGCAGAGGCGTCGTCGTGATGCTCGCGTCGAAGCCGATCCACCGGCTCGTGGCGGGCGTCGACTGACGTGCTCGAGGCGCTCGGGTGGGGTGCGCTGGCCGCCAGCTCGCTGGTGGTCGGCGCCGTCCTCGCGCTCGTACGCACGTGGTCGGCGACCGTCGTCGGGCTGGTGCTCGGCTTCGGTGCCGGCGCGCTGATCGCCAGCGTCTCGTTCGAGCTGGCCGAGGAGGGCCTGCGGATCGGCAGCGGGTACGCCGTCGCGGCCGGGCTGGCGCTCGGCGGGGTGACCTACTTCATCGCCGACCGGCTGGTCGAGCGGTGGGGCGGACGCTCCGGCGGCTCGTCGGCCGGAGCGCCGCTGGCCGTGGGGGCGTTCCTCGACGGGATCCCGGAGCAGGCCGTGCTGGGCATCGGCATCGCGTCGGGGGAGGGCGTGAGCGCCGCGCTGGTGGTCGCGATCTTCGCCTCCAACCTGCCCGAGGCGATCGGCTCGGCAGCCGACATGCGGTCCGCCGGCCGGTCGCGGCGCTCGGTGATCGTGCTGTGGACGGCGGTCGCCGTCTGCTGCACCCTCGCGACCCTCGGCGGCACCGCACTCGCCGACACGGTCTCCAGCGACGCGCAGGCGTTCGTCGACGGGTTCGCCGCGGGGGCGCTGCTGACGATGCTGATCGACTCGATGGTGCCCGAGGCCAAGGAGAAGGCGAAGGACTGGGCGGGCCTCGCGACCGTCGCCGGCTTCGCGCTGGCCGCGGGGCTGTCGCTGCTCGGTGGGTGATCGCGGAGTCCCGATGTCATCCGGTGACCCCAGGACTCCGCGCCGGCGTCAGTAGCCGCCCTCGGGCGGGACCATCTCGCCGCGCACCCCGAGCAGCCGCACCGGCCGGTCGTCGGCCAGGGCGAGGTAGAGGTCGAAGGCCGTCCGCGCGATCACCTCGACGTCGTACGTCGCCTCGGGCAGCTTGCGGATGCGGGTGAAGGTGAAGAACGGCGCGAAGCGGATCTTGAGGTGCACCCGCTGCACCGCGCGCTCCTCCTTGCGCACGTCGTCGACGACTCGCGATGCGAGCTCGCGCAGCGCGGCGCGTACGTCGTCGGGGGTGAGCAGGTCGGCCTGGTAGGTCGTCTCGCGACCGTGGGCGCGCGCCACCCACGGGGTGTCATCGGGGCGGGAGCGGCCGCCGCCGCGGCCCAGCCGTCCGAGGTGAGGGCCGTTGGTCGGCCCGAACGCCGCGACCAGCGGCTCGTCGTCGGTGCCGGCGAGGTCGGCGACGGTGCGGATGCCGATCTGCTCGAGCCGACCGGAGATCTTCGAGCCGACGCCCCACAGCGCGGTCGTCGGCCGCGCGCCCATGACCTCCATCCAGTTGTCGCAGGTGAGCTCGAAGACGCCCTGCGGCTTGCCGAAGTCGGTCGCGATCTTGGCCCGGACCAACGTGTCGCCGATGCCGACCGAGCAGTGGAGGCCGGTCGCCTCGAGCACCGCCGCCTGCACCTGCCGGGCGGTGGCGACCGGGTCGTCGGTCTCCACACCCACGAACGCCTCGTCCCAGCCGAGCACCTCGACCACGGCCCCCGGCGTGGCGCGCAGCGTCTCCATCACCCGGACCGACGCCTCCTCGTAGACCGGGAAGTCCACCGGCAGGAACACCGCGTCGGGCGAGCGCCGCTTCGCCAGCTTGAGCGCCAGCCCGCTGCGGACGCCGTGCGCTCGCGCCTCGTAGGACGCCGTCGACACCACCGCCCGCTCGGTCGGGTCGCCCCGCCCGCCGACCACCACCGGCAGCCCGACGAGCTCCGGGCGGCGCAGCAGCTCGACGGCGACCAGGAACTGGTCCATGTCGACGTGGAGCACCCAGTGCTGCGGCATCCGACCATTCTGGCCCGGGGTTCCGACAGCGGCGCTGGCGTCGCCGCCTGGGGGTGGCGGCACCTTGCAGGAAACGGCGTCTCGGAGGTGCGATCTGCCGCCACCCCTGGGGAGGGGTGCGGCGGTACGCCGTCGGCGTACGGTCGAAGCCATGACGAGCGACGAGCAGGCCGGGCCCGATCCCTACGCCGAGCACCCCGAGGAGTCGGTCTTCCCCGGGGCGGGCGAGCGGGTCAGCGACGCCGACCGGCAGCGCGCGCTCGACGCCGAGCCCGCGGGCAACGCCACCGTCGGCGACACGGTGGACACGGACGACGTCGACTCCCGCGCGCACGATGCAGGCGCTGGCGCGGAGGAGTTCTCCGAGCAGGTCGACGGCGGCCACCGGGTCGACTGACCGGATGCTCGACGTTCACTCGTAGATGCTGCGAGCGAACTTCGAGCTGGCGCGCCGGGACGCCGGGCGCCGGCGTGACGAGGACAGGATCAGCAAGACGTGGATCAGCCCTTGAAGGTGATCGACCTCCGGGCGTCTCGGGCCTGCGCCACGACGTCGGCTGGCGCGTCGGTGTTGTGCCACTCGTCGATGACGACCACCGCGCCGTTGACGTCGATGACCCAGAAGTCGATGACGACGTCCGGATGCGGGAGCCCGGGCGGGGAGTAGGTGATGCCGCGCGTGCCGCCGGTGGCGTGTGCCACCCGGTAGTAGCCGGGGCAGTCGACCTCGATGCGCAGGCGGAGGTGGATGGCGGCGAGGCCCACCACCCTGGCCCGCTCGGGTGCCAGGAGGACGGTGCTGCGGGGCAGGTCGGCGAGCTGGGCGGCCAGCCCGGAGCGGGTCCTGGCCAGGGGGCCGAGCGTCGGGCCGGTCTCGCACCCGTTGCCCGACGCCAGGGACCTTGGCTGGTAGACCCCGAAGCCGGCGTACGTCGTCTCGCCCTGCTCCGACACGATCGGGAAGTCACCGTGCTCCCAGTGCGGTCCGCCGACCGTCACGTCGACCCCGATCGGCGCGCCTGCCGCGTCGTGGCCGACGAACATCCCGTAGGTGCCGGGCGCCAGCGTCGCGCGACCGTCCTCGGAGCGCGTCTCGAGGTCGGCCCGGGGGGAGGGGCTCGGGTTCGACGCGAGCTCCCCGTCGGCGCGAGGGTCGAGGGTGACGACGCCGAACGCCGTGGCGGCGAAGGCCACGACCGCGACAGCGGCGACCCCGGCTCGCCGGAGGGTACGCCGACGACGTCGGGCACGTCCGCGGTGGATCAGGCCCGTCACGTCGGGCGGCGGCGCGGTCCGCAGCTCGGCCTCCAGACCGAGGGTCGCCCGCAGCTCCTCGTCGAGGCTCATGTCCCCCTCGCTTCCTGGACGACGCCCGACGCCGCGAGCGCCCGGCGCAGCGCTGCCATGGCCGCCGAGGACTGCGACTTCACCGTGCCGGGCGCGCAGCCCATCGTCTGCGCGATCTGCGCCTCCGACATGTCCTCGTAGTAGCGGAGCACGATCACGGCACGCTGCCGCTCCGGGAGCGCGCAGACCAGCGGCCAGAGGAGGGACCGGTCGAGGGCACCGATCTCGCCGGAGTCGGCGCCGGTCTCGGGAAGTCGCTCCGTGGGGCGTTCCCGGTTCCAGGCGCGGCGTCGGCTGGACACCAGCGTGGTGGTGATGATCCGGCGCACGTAGGCCTCGGGATACTCCATCGTGCTGATCCGCCCCCAGCTCATGTAGGCCTTCTCCAAGGCCGTCTGCAACAGGTCCTCCGCGCCCGCGGGCGAGGCCGCCAACAGGTAGGCCAGGCGGTAGAGCGAGGTCCAGCAGGCGCCGACGAACTCGGCGAAGTCCTGGTCGAGGTCCCTGTCGAGGTCCACCGGTCACCCCCTCGCGCGTCGTGGGTATCAACCCCCTAACGCGATGGTCCTGCGATCCGGTTCGTCGGCGCCAGAGGGATCAGTCGCAGCTCACGTCCGGATTCCAGTCGGCGAACATCCCGGCGGGGTTCTCCTTCCAGATCCACGCGTGGGTCAGGTAGAACGCCGGCCCGGTGGGCGCGGGAGCGATGATGTGCATCTGCATCCCGAGCACCGACGGCGCGGTGGAGACCCCGGGAGGGTTCGACGTGGCGCTCCGGGCGACCCACTCGACGGCGGCCAGGTGCAGGCGCCCGTCGTCGTCCGGTGCGTAGACCAGGACCTCCGGGCGGAGGACGTCGACCTCGTCGGTCGCCATCAGGTCGGCGTTGAAGTAGTGGAAGCCCATCGCGCCGCCGCCGGCAGCGGCCGGTCGGGCGATGCAGGTGTTGACGATCAGCCGGCCTGCGCCGTTGACCCACCCGAGCCGGTAGCCGGCCGCCTCGGCAGCCTCCACCCGGTGGTACCTCGCGGTGGCCCTGCGGACCCGGGCCAGGTCGTCCTGCAGGCCCGCGGTCATCGACGCGTGGTCGTGGTCCCCGTCGCGCTGGGCGGGGTCGCCCACGTCGGAGGCGTTGGAGGGGATCATCGCCACCCCCGCGACCAACGGCCCGACGAGCCCGATCCCGAGCCAGGTCTTCCAGCCGATCTGCATCCTGGGACGCGTCATCTCGCCACCTCTTCCGGGGCTCGTCCATCGGGAACCGTTCCCGACCTTCAACGCTGTGGGCGCGCTGGTCGGTTCGGTCGATGCGGCGACGGAGGTGGGGCGCGGGTCAGCCGAGCGCCTCCGCCAACCCCTCGAGCAGTCGGTCGACGTCCGAGTCGTCGTTGTAGGCCGCCAGCCCGATCCGGAGCCCGGAGTCGACGGAGAGGCCGAGGGCGCGGAAGGTCTCGTGCGCGTAGAACGTGCCGGCCGGCACGAGCACGTCGCGCTTGGCGAGGTGCTCGAAGACGTCCAGC
Organism: Nocardioides cavernae; assembly: GCF_016907475.1. NCBI lineage: Bacteria > Bacillati > Actinomycetota > Actinomycetes > Propionibacteriales > Nocardioidaceae > Nocardioides > Nocardioides cavernae. The sequence continues at coordinate 741,258 of NZ_JAFBCA010000001.1, forward strand.
GGCGAGCGGTCGCGCAGGGTGAGGAACAGCGTCGAGGTCCGCTCGGCCGCCCGGGAGTGGAGGGTGAGCCGGTCGCCGAGGGACGCGAGCCCCTCCTCGATCCGGGTCCGCAGCCGCAGCTCGTGGTCGGCGATCAGCCCAGCCGCCGAGACCAGCCGCGAGCGGCGGGAGTCGCCCGACCCGACCGAGGCGATCAGGTCGATCGCGGCGGTGACGCCGGCCAGCAGCTCGTACGGCAGCGTGCCGAGCTCGAACCGCTCGGGCACCACGTCGGTCGAGGGAAGCAGCTTGTCGGGCCGCAGCGTCTCGAGCAGGGCGGGGTCCGCGACCAGCGACCCGCAGTGCGGGCCGAAGAACTTGTAGGCCGAGCACACCAGGAAGTCCGCGCCCATCGCGGAGATGTCGGGCGCAGCGTGCGCGGTGTGGTGCACCGCGTCGACGTACACGAGAGCGCCGACCTCGTGCGCCCGCGCGGCGACGGTCGCGACCGGGGGACGGGTGCCGAGGAGGTTGGAGGCCGCGGTGAGCGCGACGAGGCGCGTCCGCGAGGTGATCTCGTCGAGCGAGGACAGGTCGAGCTCGGCGGTCGCCGGGTCGAGGCGAAGCCACCGCACGGTCACGCCGGCCCGCTCGGCGGCCTGGACCCACGGGCGCACGTTGGAGTCGTGGTCGAGCTCGCAGAGGACGATCTCGTCGCCGGGCGACCACGTGCGCGCCAGCGTGCGCGAGACGTCGTACGTCAGTGCGGTGGCGCTGCGGCCGTGGACCACGCCACGCGGGTCACCGTCGACGAGGTCGGCCACGGCGGCGCGGTAGCCGGCGACCGCGTCCTCGGCGTTGCGCTGGCTGGCCAGGGCCGAGCCGCGCTGGGACAGCGGGCCCGTGAGCGTGCGGACGATCGCGTCGCCGACCACCCGCGGGGTCTGGGTCCCGCCGGGGTTGTCGAAGTGGGCGATGCCCGACTCGAGCGAGGGGAACCCGGCGCGGAAGGCGCCGACGTCGAAGGCAGCAGTGTCGGAGGCGGGCACCCCCGCACTCAACCAGACGCTCAGCTGGCGATGTGCACCACGGCGTCACCGGAGTTGACCAGGGGGGCCTCGGTCCGGCCGATCACGATGCCGTCGCGGTTGGAGTAGACCGCCCGCAGGGTCTTGCCGAACGAGTCGAAGAGCGTGCCGAGCCGCTCACCGTCGCTGACCTTCTGGCCGAGGTGCGCGTCGAGGTGCAGGATGCCCGTGCGGCGGGCGCGGACCCAGCCGCTGGACCGGCACTCCAGGCTCGGCTCGACCGGGGGCTCGTCGACGGGCTCGGTCATGCCGAGCGCGGCCAGCACGCGACGTACGCCGATCACGCCGGCCGAGACGGCGTAGTCGTCGAACCGCAGCGGCTCGCCCGCCTCGTAGAGCAGCACCTTCGCCCCGTGCTCGCCGGCGGCGTGGCGCAGCGACCCGTCGCGGATCCGGGCGTGCAGCATCACGGGCGCGCCGAAGGCGGCGGCGAGCTCGCGGGTGCGGGGGTCGTCGAGGTCGGCGCGGACCTGGGGGAGGTTGCTGCGGCGGTCGGAGCCGGTGTGCAGGTCGATGCCCACCTCGCAGCCGGCGACGATCTCGCGCATGAAGAGGTGGGCGATCCGGCTGGCGAGCGACCCGCGCGACGAGCCGGGGAAGGAGCGGTTGAGGTCGCGGCGGTCAGGCAGGTAGCGGTCGCCGGTCATGAAGCCGAGGACGTTGACGATCGGCACCGCGACGAGGGTGCCGCGGAACGTCTTGGGGTCGAGGCCGGCCATCACCTGGCGGACCACCTCGACGCCGGCCACCTCGTCGCCGTGGATCGCGGCGTCGATCCAGATGCGGGGGCCGTCCTCGCGTCCGTGCACCACGCGCACCGGGAGGGTGACGTCGGCGCCGGTGACGAGCCGGGTGATCGGCAGCTCGAGGGCGCGCACCGTGCCGGAGCGGATCCGCACGCCGCCGATGGCAAAGGACTCCCGCGGCACTAGGCGGCTCTCCGGTCGGCTGCGGTCACGACGCTCAGGGTAGTGCGCGCACGAGCCCGCCCCGACCGCCTCCCCGGGGGATCGGAGGGGTCGGGGCGAGCGGATCGGGGGTCAGCTGTTCTGTGCCGTGGAGTCGGATGACCCGCTGTCGGTGTCGCTGTCCGTGTCGGGCTGGCCGTCGCCGTCGAAGTCGGGCGCCTGGTCGGTCGTGCCGCCCTCGCCCTGCGTCAGGTCGCCGGGAGGGCCGCCCATCTCGCCCATGGGCCCGCGATCACCGCCGGGCGGCTGCCGGTCGCCCCACCCGTCGGTCGTCTGGGTGGTGGCGGTGTCGGCCGAGCCGTCGTCGCCGACGGCGTACCCGGCTCCGAAGCCGGCACCCCCGATCGCCAGGCCCGCGACGACGGCGCCCGCGGCGACCGCCCTGCGACCCGAGGGGAACCGGCGGGGGAGGCGGTCGCGCCAGGTGCGGCGGGCGGGAGCGGTCGGGGCGTACGCCGGCGCGGGCTCGGCCGGCGGGGTGGCGGGGGCGGGCGGGAGCTGGCTGTCGTTCATCTGGGTTCCTTCGTGAGGGAGTGGAGTGGTCAGGGGCGGGCGTCAGCCCATGGGTCCGCCAGGTGCACCCATCTGGCCACCGGCGGGCGCCTCGTCCGCGGTGACGGTCGTCGCGGTGCCGTCGACGGTGACCGTGTAGGTCTCGCCGGAGGTGATGTCGGCGGACGAGAGGACGACGGACGCGAAGTCCTTCGCGATCGTGTACGCCGCCACGTCGGCGCCGTCGGCGTCAGTGATGACCACCTCCGAGCCGGCCGCGGCGGTGGCGCCGAGGGCGGTGGCGATCCAGCCCTGGGCGGAGTCGGTCGACGGGGCGACCATCATCCCGGCGCTGCCGGTGGCGACCAGGGTGCCGCCGCTGACGTCGAAGGTGCCGTTGACGTCGAGCGCGCCGTTGCCGTCGGTGGTCGGGCCGTAGACGGTGACCTCACCGCCGGTGATCGTGGCGCTCCCGTTGGAGTCGAGGCCGTCACCGCTCGCCCACACCTCGAGCGTGCCGCCGTTGACGTACAGGGCGAGCGAGTCGTCCGCCGCCATCCCGCCGCCGGGCTGCCCGTCCGTGGAGGCGCTGTCGTCGGAGGAGGCGGCGTTGACGCCGTCGTCGGCGGAGTGCAGCTCGACGTCGCCGTCGTCGATGACGATCAGCGAGCCCTCGAGCGCCTCGTTGGAACCGGCCACGTCGACCGTGCCGCCGCCGATGAGGACCTGCACGCCCTTGATGCCGTCGTCCTGCGAGGCGAGGGTGAGCTCTCCGCCCTCGATCAGCACGAAGCCTGAGCCGGCGTCCTCGGTGTTGTCGGACTTGAAGGTGTCGCCGACGGCGTCGACGGTGACGGTGCCGTCAGTGAGGACGAGGTAGTCCTTGCCGAGGATGCCGTCGTCGACCGACGTCACGTCGATGGTGCCGCCGGTGATGACCAGGCCGTCCTTGCCGACGATGCCGTTGTTGCTGTTGCCGGTGACCGTCAGCGACCCGGTGCCGCCGATGGTCAGGTCGGCCGTCGAGTAGAGGGTGCCGGTGGGCGCGTCCTCCGACGTGTCGGCGTACGTCGCCGCGTCCGCGAGGGTGTTGGTGCTGCCGTCGGCGAGGACGACCACGACCGACTGCGCGTCGACGACGTCGATCGCGGCGGTGGTCGCGGAGGTGATCGTCGCGTCGTCGAGCACGAGGCGTACGACGCCGGCGCCGGCGCTGTCGACGACGACCTGCCCGGTCAGCTCGCCACTCAGGACGTAGGTGCCGGCGGCTGAGATGGTGACGGTGCCGTCCTGGACGGTGACCGCGTCGCTGTCGGAGTCGGCGGTCGAGCCGGACAGCGTGATCGCGGTGGCGTCGGCCTCGTCGTAGGCGGTGTCGCCGGTCTCGACCTCGACGTCGCCGTCGAGCACGTCCTCGACGGTCGTGCCGGAGACGGTGGCGGCGGCCGCGCTGCTCGAACCCGTGGTGCTGGTCGTGGTGGCCGTGCTGTCGCTCGCGACCGAGGCACCGCAGCCGGCGAGCAGCAAGGTGGCGAGGGCGCCGGCGACGGCCTGGCGTGTCTTCGGGAGTCTCATGTGACCGAAGATGGTCGGCGTACCTGTCCGCGCCCTGTGACACAGCCCCGGATCGGGTGTGACAACTTCGGGGCCGTCGTCCGCGTCTCCTGTCGGACACCTGCTTCAGACCGAAGGACTCCCATGCGCCCGCTGCCGCTCCTCACGACCGGCTTGGCCACCGGCCTCCTCGCCGCCACCCTGCTGCCCGCCGCCGCGCCTGCGTACGCAGCGGGGGAGACCTGCCAGGGGAGGCCCGCGACGATCGTGGGCACGCCGAACCAGACCGGCCTCGTGGGCACGGAGGGTCCGGACGTGGTGGTGACCAACGGCGCCATCCAGGTCGACACCCGCGGTGGCGACGACCTGGTCTGCGTCACCGATGCCACCCGGCCCGGCGTCCTGACGCTGCGGAGTGGTGAAGGCAACGACGTGGTGGACGCCTCCGCGTCCGGGTCGTCGATCGACGCCGAGCTGGGCACCGGGTCCGACCACTACACCGCCTCGGCCGGCCGGGACTACGTGGTGCTCGGGTCCAACGACGGTGGACCGGTCGACCTGGAGGCCGACACCGTCGTCGCCACGACTGGCGGGAACGCGAGCCAGTCCGGCGACCAGTACTTCAGCGGGATGCTCGACGTGCCCAACCCCGACGTCCTGGACCTCTCCGGCGACGGGCACGTCGTGTACTGGTACGGGATCCAGGCCCCGGGGTCACGGGTGGCGGTGGGCACCTCGGCCGAGCTGCGACCGAGCCTCGGCGTCGGCGACGTGGCCATCGACGCAGCCCGGCGATCGTGGACCGAGGACGGTGCACCGGTGCTCACCTGGACGGGCGAGGTCGCCCGCTTCGAGCTGGGCCCGGGCGCGCCGCGCTCGTTGTCCTTCACCGGCAGTGACCGCGACGAGTACGCCCGCGTCTACCTCAACCGCGGCGCCAGGACGGTCCTGCGGTTCGCCCTCGGTGGCGGTGACGACACCCTGGACGCGCCGGACGGCACCGGCTGGCGGGGCAGCGAGTACCTCGGCGGCCCGGGCGAGGACTCGATCGACCTGTGGGCCGGCAAGCGCCTCGACCTCGACCTGGCCAGAGGTCGACTCGAGAACCGCTTCTTCGGCAGGACCCAGCGCAGCACCTTCCGCGGCTGGGACGACGTACGGGTCGGGGCGAAGCGGATGACCGTCCTGGGCACGAAGAAGGCCGACAACATCCGCATCTCAGCCTGCACGGCCACCGTCCGCGGCCGTGCGGGCAAGGACACCCTGGAGTCCTACCGCAAGGGCGACGACGGCTACCTGCTCGACTGCGACGCCCGGAAGTCGCGGATCGCGATCTACGGCGACGGCGGCCGGGACACGATCAACGGCAGCCGTGGCAGGGACCTGCTGGTCGGCGGCAAGGGCCGCGACACGGTGAGCGGCAAGGCGAACCGCGACCGGTGCAGCGGCGAGAAGCTCACGAGCTGCGAGATCAAGCTGCGCTAGGGCTGCTTGCCCCAGTTCTTGCGGCGCACGGCGCGGCGCGGCTTGCCGCCGGCGTACGACAACGACGAGTCGACGAGGAACCCGCGCTCGAGCGCCTCGCGGCCGATCAGCATCCGGAAGCCCATCTCGTCGCGGTTGCTCAGCGTCATCACGGTCGTGATGGTGCGACCGGCGAGCGTGACGTCGAGGGAGACGGCGTACCTCTTCTCGACCTGGCCGTTGCTGGAGCGCACCTCGCGCATGTCGAGCACCGGCAGGCTGAGCTCGACGTGGTCCTCGTCGGAGCGCTGCCACGGGTGGATGGAGAAGCGCACCCGCTCGTGGCCGTCCTCCTCGTACACCTCGAGGTCGAAGGCGTGGATCGACGACGACCGCGCGCCCGTGTCGACCTTGGCCTTCACCCACGGCACGTCGGCCTGGGGCAGCGCCACCCACTCGCGCCAGCCGACGACGACCTTCCCGGGTTCGGTCGGCTCGGGGGCGGGGTCCACGGGGCCATCTTGGCAGGTAGCGGCCTCCGGGCAGGTGGTTGGATGACGTCCCATGAAGCTCGCCATCCTGTCCCGGGCCCCGCGGTCCTACAGCACGCAGCGGCTCCGCACCGCCGCCCTGGACCGCGGCCACGACGTGAAGGTGCTCAACACCCTGCGCTTCGGCATCGACCTCACCGGCGACGAGCCGGACCTGCTCTTCCGCGGCAAGCAGCTGTCGACGTACGACGCCGTGCTGCCGCGCATCGGCAACTCGATCACCTACTTCGGCACGGCCGTCGTGCGCCAGTTCGAGCAGATGGACGTCTACACGCCCAACACGAGCTACGGCATCGCCAACAGCCGCGACAAGCTGCGCGCGACGCAGATCCTGTCGCGCCACAAGATCCCGATGCCGGCGACGACCTTCGTGCAGGACCGGGCCGACGTGATCCCGGCGATCGAGCGCGTCGGCGGGGCGCCGGTCGTGATCAAGCTGCTGGAGGGCACGCAGGGCATCGGCGTGATCCTGGCCCCGACCATCAAGGTGGCGGAGGCGATCATCGAGACGCTGCAGAGCACCCGGCAGAACGTCCTGATCCAGCGCTTCGTCAAGGAGAGCAAGGGCCGCGACATCCGCGCCCTCGTCGTCGGGGACCGCGTCGTCGCGGCGATGCGACGGGTCGCCCAGGGCGACGAGTTCCGCTCCAACGTGCACCGCGGCGGCAGCGTCGAGCCGGTCGAGCTCGACGAGGAGTTCGAACGGGTGGCCGTCCGGTCCGCGCAGATCATGGGCCTGCGCGTCGCCGGTGTCGACATGCTCGAGGGCCGTCGCGGCCCGCAGGTGATGGAGGTCAACTCCTCGCCCGGGCTCGAGGGGATCGAGCGCGCGACCAAGCTCGACGTGGCCGGCGCGATCGTGGACTACATGGCCAACCAGGTGGCGTTCCCCGACATCGACGTACGCCAGCGGCTCACGGTCTCGACCGGCTACGGCGTGGCCGAGATCGTCGTCCACGCCGGCTCCGACATGGTGGGCAAGAAGCTCGGCGACTCCGGTCTCGACGAGCGCGACATCACCGTCCTGACGCTCCACCGCGGACCGCAGGTCATCCCCAACCCGCGCAACAAGACCGTGCTCGAGGGCGAGGACCGTCTCCTCTGCTTCGGCAAGCTCGAGGAGATGCGCTCGATGATCCCCGACCGCAAGCAGAAGCGCGTCCGGCGACTGATGAAGAAGCACCTGCCGCCCGAGAGTCTGTGAACGACCCGGTCCCTGGGGTGCGGGAACGCGGCACCTCTGTCAGCATCCATGGATGGGACGGAGGCATTCGGGGCCCCGGGTGACGGTGCGCGTGGTCGCCGCGCTGCTCCTCGCCGTCGTGGCGGTGACCTGGCCGGTCGGGACCACGACGCCGGCGGAGGCGTCCTCGATCGTGCCCTTCGCGCCTCGGTTCTCGGCCAACGACAACGGGTCCGTCGCCGTCTTCGGGAACAACCTGATGACCTGCCCGGCGTCGGCGGCGGACTGCGCGGGCGCCCGGGCGGGCACCAACAGCCGGAACAACAACGCCTTCGCCATGGCCCACCTCGACGTGGACGGCGACCCCTCGACGTACTCGTCCTCCCGCGCCGAGGTCACGCTCCCCGACGACGCCGAGGTGCGCTGGGCCGGGCTCTACTGGGGAGCCCGACTGGGCGCCGGTGCCCGGGGAGTCCCCGCCGTCGGGGACGGCAGCACCATGAGACTGGGCCTGCCGGGGTCCGCGGCCTACCGGACCGTGACCGCGACCGAGGTGTTCGGGCCGTCAGCCACGCCGGACCGCGCCTACCAGGCGTTCGCCGACGTCACGGGGCTGGTGCGCCAGGCTGGTCAGGGTGCCTACACCGGCGCTGACGTGCCGGCTGCCACCGGCGAGGACCGCTACGCCGGGTGGTCGCTCGTCGTCGTCTACCGCTCGCCGTCCCTGCCCCTACGCAACCTCACCGTCTTCGACGGCCTCGCGGACGTCGGCCGCGACGACCCGCAGGTCGTCGCGATCAGTGGCTTCCGCACCCCGGTGAGCGGCCTCGTCAATGCCCGCATCGGACTGGTGGCCTACGAGGGCGACAACGGCTCGAGCGGTGACCGCGCGATCCTGCGCGACGCGACCAACCCGGACGGCACCCTCCTGGGCACCCGGCTGTCCCAGGGCACCAACTTCTTCAACGGCGCCAACGACGACAACGGGCGCCTCGTCGCCGGGCGCACGCCGGCCGACCGCAACATGCTCGGCTTCGACATCAAGAACTTCGACGGTCCCGGGATCCTCGGCAACAGCTCCTCCTCCGCCCAGCTCGACCTGGCCAGCACGAGCGAGCGCTACTTCCCCGGGGTCGTGACCACGGCCATCGACGTCTTCGCGCCCGATTTCTCCCCCTCGACCAAGACCGTCGAGAACCTCACCGGTGCGACGCCGGCACAGGTGGGCGACCGGCTCCGCTACACCGTCACGTTCGTCAACGGCGGCCAGGACCCGGCGGTCGACACCTCCGTGACCGACCCCCTGCCACCCGGTACGACGTTCGTGCCGGGCTCGCTCGTCCTCCCTGCCGGCGTCACTGGGGCCTACGACGCCGGGTCGCGCGAGGTGCGGGTCTCGCCCGGCGACTTCCCGATCGGCCGGTCCGTACGGTTCGGCTTCGACGTCGACGTCGGACCCGCGGCCGCCGGCTCGGACCTGGTCAACCAGGCCACCATCACCTACGACGGCGCCACCGTCCCCGAGTTCGAGGACCTCGTCTTCGCCACGCGGGCGGCGACCATCGCCGTCGTCCCGACCGCCGACCTCGTCGTGACCAAGACGTCGACCCCGGACCCGGTGCTGGCCGGGGAGGTGGTGACCTCGACGATCACGGTCCGCAACGACGGACCGAGCCCGGCGAGCAACGTGGTGGTGACCGACGAGCTCGCCGACGGCCTCGGGCAGGTGACAGCCACCAGCAGCCAGGGCACGTGCACCGCCGCCGTGCGGTGCGAGCTCGGGACGGTGCCCGTCGGCGCGGCGGTCACGGTCACCGTCACCGCTGCTGTGCCGCCCGGGTCGAGCGGCACCTCGGTTCCCGACGTCGCGAGCGTCACCTCCGAAACCGCCGACCCCGACCCCGACGACAACAGCGCAGGAGCCGCCAGCGTCGTCGAGCGCGAGGCCGACGTGTCGGTCACCAAGAGCGTCGCCCCGGCGAGCGCCGCACCCGGCGAGGCGGTGACCTACACGCTCACGGCGACCAACGCCGGTCCCTCGACCGCCCGTAACGTCTCCGTCACCGACGCCGACGTGGACCCGGGACTCGTGGTGACCGGCGCGTCCGCGCCGGGTGCCCGGTGCTCCTCCGACGCGACCGGAGCCCGCTGCGACGTCGCCGCTCTTCCACCCGGCGGCTCCGTGGCCATGACGGTCACCGCCAGGCTCGAACCCAACGCGGTGCCCGGCTCCGAGCTCGGCAACAGCGCGCAGGTGACCTCCGCGACACCCGATCCCTACCCGGGTGACAACGACGCCGAGGCCACCGTGACGGTCGGTCCGGTGCGACCCTCCCTCGAGGTCACCAAGACGGCCGATGCCCCCGACCCCCTGGTGGCCGGCGCAGGCGAGGTCCGCTACACGGTCGTGGTGACGAGCACCGGCCCCACCGATGCGGACCCGGTCACCCTGACCGACCTGCTCCCACCGGGCTTCTCCGCGGTCTCGGCGACCAGCGACCGAGGCACCTGCGACGTGGCCGCCGGACCCGGGCGCGACGAGGTGGCGTGCGACCTGGGCGTCCTCACGGCGCCGTTCCTGGGGCGTCCCGGCGCTCGCGCTGAGGTGACCATCGTGGCCGCGGTCCCGCCCGGCGTCGCACCGGGCAGCTATCCCAACACGGCCACGGCGACCGTCCCGGGCGCTCCACCGACCGGGTCCTCGCCCGCGACCGTCGACGTGGTCAACCGGGCGGACGTGTCGGTGGTGAAGTCGTTCCCCCAGGGATCCGTGGACGGCGAGCTGACCCCGGGCACGACCGAGACCTACCGGATCCGGGTCGCCAACGACGGACCGTCGAATGCGGCCGGCGTGTCGGTCGCGGACGCACTGCCCCCCGGCCTGCAGCCGGCGACCTTCCGCGTCGCCTCGGTGGAGCCGCCCGGACCCTCACCCACCTGTGACGTGGCTGCGGCGACCTGTGCCCTCGGGGACCTGCCGCCCGGAACTGTCGTGGAGCTCGAGCTCGACGTGGACGTCCCGTCCGACTACCAGGTGCCGGTCGACGGATCCGCCAACACGGCCCGGGCGACCTCGTCCACCGCCGACCCCAACCCCGCCGACAACGAGAGCACGTTCATCGCCGGGGGCGCGCCCCGCGCGGACGTGTCGGTGCGCAAGCTGGCTCCCGAGGAGCCACCCGTGGCGGGCGCCACGACGTCGTACGTGCTGGAGATCGTCAACTTCGGTCCGTCGGCGGCTCCGGAGCTGGTGGTCACCGACCTGTTGCCGCCCGGGACCAGCTTCGTCAGGGTCTTCGATCCGACGGGAGACCCGATCCCCGACGGCCTCTGCGCCAGCGACGGCGCCGCGCCGCGGGAGACGGTGACCTGTGACTTCGGCCCGTACGTCGATCCGGTCGGCGGCTTCCCCGCGTTCGTCGGCACCCGGATCGGCATCGAGGTGAGCCTCGAGCCGACCCTGGCCGACGGGACGCTGCTCGAGAACGAGGCGAGGGTCGCCTCCGGCATCGTCGACGGCAACCCGGGCAACAACACGTCGGTCGTGTCGGCGTCGGTGCGGACCCGGGTGGACCTGCGGCTCGAGAAGCTCGTCGTCGCGGTCGACGCCGGTGGCAACCCGATCCTCCCTCCCGTCCCCGAGGACCAGGACCCACTCGGGGTGCCACCGGGACGGGCCGTCTTCTTCGGGCTGCTGGTGACCAACGACGGCCCGTCGGCGGCCACCGACGTGCAGGTGATCGACACGCTGCCGTGGGAGGGCGGCAGCTTCCCGGTCGGCGACTGCACGATCCTCACCGGCGACGTGGTGTGCTCGAAGACCGACGGACCTCTCGGCCCGGGCGAGCAGTTCTTCACGCAGCTGGCCTCGCTCCCGTCGCCCGAGACGCCTCAGGGCGTCTACACCAACTCCGCGCGGGTGACGACGTCGGCCAACGAGACCGATCTCGACGACAACGTCGACACCCGCGACGTCGAGATCGTCGAGCCGGTCGCCGACGTCATCGTCGAGAAGGAGGCCCTGACCACTCCGCTGGTGGCCGGCGGCACCTTCAGCTACCAGATCGCTGTCTCCGCAGGACGGATCTCTGTCGAGGACCAGGTGATCCGGCTGAGCTCGAACGCGGAGGACGTGGTCGTCACCGACAGCCTGCCGCCGGGCCTCGAACCGACGGACGTCGCGTCGTCCCAGGGCGACTGCACGCTGGTCGGGCAGGAGGTCCGCTGCGAGCTCGGCACCGTGCGCGCCGGCGTCACCCTCGAGCCCGTGCAGCCCGTCCTCGTCACGGTCACGGGCACGGTGTCGCCGGGTCTCACCGGCAACGAGGTCGCCAACACCGCGGTGGCCACCACGTCCACGCCGCTGCTCGGCGGCGAGGATCAGGTCGCCGACACGACCACGACACCGCTGCAGCGCTCCGCCGACCTCGCCGTCACGAAGTCGGCAGACCAGCCCGTCGTCGCCGCCGGCGGCACCACGGTCTTCTCCGTCACCGTGAGCAACGCCGGGCCGTCCGACGCGACCGGCGTGCAGGTCAGGGACCTGCTGCCCGCGCCGTACGTCTTCCTGCCCGACGACTCCGACTCCCGGTGCGAGCTGTCCGGCGGCGAGGTGGTGTGCGACCTCGGCTCGGTCGCCCCCGGAGACCTGGTCACGCTTGCCATCGCGGGCCGGTTGCCGGCCAGCGCCGCACCGGCCACGCTCCGCAACACCGTCACGGTCGACTCTCCTGTCCCCGACCCCAGCCGCGCCGACAACTCCGACAGCGCGGACGTCCGAGTGGTCCAGCAGGCGGACCTGTCGGTCCTCAAGACCCCCGCAGCGGACGGTGTCCTGCTCGGGGAGACGATCGCCTACGCGGTCGTGGTCACCAACGACGGCCCCTCCGACGCCGCGGCCGTGGAGCTGGTCGACTCGCTGCCTCCCGGCACCGAGGTCGAGCCGCCCCTGCCGCCGGGGTGCAGCGGCACCGGGCCGGTCACCTGCGCCCTCGGTGACCTCCCGGCCGGCGAGACGCGCACCCTGGAGATCGTCCTGGACGTGCCCGAGTCCACCCCCGTCGGACCGTTGGACAACACGGCCCGGGTCGCGTCGGCGACGGAGGACCCCGATGCCGACAACGACGAGGTCACGGCCACCGTCGAGGCCGTCGCGCTGGCCGACGTCGTGCTGGACAAGCGAGTCGTCACCTCACCGGCGATCGCCGGCGAGCCGGTGGTGTTCGAGTTCACGGTCACCAACCGGGGACCCACGATCGCCCCGAGCCCGAGCATCTCCGACGCGCTGCCGCCCGGCACGAGCTTCATCTCCTTCACGGCCCCCGGCGGCGAGTGCCGGCTCGACGAGGTCGAGGCAGTGCCCGCAGCGTCGTGCGTCCTCGCCCCGCTCCGGTCCGGTGAGTCGGTGACGGCGAGGCTCACCCTGGCCACCGACCCGACGCTCACGTCGGTGCGCAACACGGGCTACAGCGGCTCCGGTGGACTGGACGAGGTGCCTGCCGACAACGAGGACACCGTCGAGGTGACGCTGCTCAGGGTCGATCCGTCGTCGTCGCCGTCGCCGTCCTCCTCGCCGTCCTCCTCGCCGTCCTCCTCGCCGGGCCCGCCACCGTCCGACCCGCCGCCACCCTCGGACGACGGAGGGGACGACGGAGGGGACGGCACCGGTGTGGCGGAGCCGGACCCCGGAGCTCCGGGCGGACAGGACGACGGCGGGACCAGCGAGGCGGACGACAGCGCCACCGGAGGCGACGGGACCCTGCCCGACACCGGAGGGCCGCCCCTCGGGCTGCTCCTCCTCGCACTGAGCCTGATCGCGGCAGGGGCGACGATCGTGGCCCGATCCCGCCGCCACGCCCGATGACAGGTGTGCCCTCGGAGCGATCACGCAGCGTGCGGACGGGGAGCACGCCGACGAGCGCGTAGCCGGCGGTCCTTCGCTGCGGGTGATGCCGGGGAGCGCGTGCCCGCTCCACGATGGGTGCGACTGATCTCCTCGGCGATGCTCGGACGTCGCCACGGCACCGACGGCGTGGTGATCCCATGGCTCCTGCAGAAGACGCTGGCGGCACGCCCCGACAGGGCATCCTGCTGGCGGCGGCGATGTTCGTCTTCGTCATCGACACGTCGTTCATGAACGTGTCGATCTCGGCCGTCGTGGAGGACCTCGACACGACCGTGAGCGGCGTCCAGTCAGCCGTGGCGATCGAGGCGCTCGTGTCCGCCGCGTTCATCCTCATCAGCAGCAAGGTCGGTGACCTGTTCGGGCGGAAGCGCGCGTTCGTCCTCGGCATGGTGTTCTACGCCGTCGGGGCGATCGCGATGGTCTTCGCGCAGGGCCTGGCGGCGATCATCGTCTTCTGGGCGATCCTCGGCGGACTCGGCGCCTCCCTCTACCTCCCGGCGATGCAGTCGTTGATCCACGGGAACTTCGAGGGGAAGACCCGCGCCAAGGTGTTCGCCCTGGTCGGTGCGTCGGGGGCGATCGCCGCCGCGATCGGTCCCCTGCTCGGAGGCTTCGTCACGACGGTCCTGTCCTGGCGCGTCGGGTTCCTGCTGGAGGCGCTCATCATCGGGGCCGTGCTCCTGGGGAGCCGCGGCATCCGGGACGTGCCGTACACCGGGGACCGGTCGGTCGACCTCCCCGGTGCGGCCCTCTCGGTGGTCGGCATGGGCGGCCTCGTGATCGGCGTCCTCGCGTGGCAGGAGGGCGGCGAGTACGTCCTGCTGCTCCTCGCGATCGGCGTCGTGGCGATGGCCGGCCTCGTGTGGTGGCTGCGCCGACGCAAGCGGTCCGGCCGGCCGGCGCTGCTCGATCCCGGCCTCTTCTCGTCCAAGCTGTTCAGCACCGGCGTGACCCAGATCTTCCTGCAGCAGGTCGCACTGGGCGGGCTGCTCATCGCGTTGCCGATCTTCCTGCAGCTGGTCTGGGGCTACAACGCGCTGCAGGCGGGCATCACGCTCGCGCCGCTGTCGCTCACGATGTTCGGCGTCGCGCTGCTCGCCGGGAAGCAGGCGGGGCGGCGGCGGGCGAGCAGCACCATCCGAGCGGGCTTCATGCTGCTCGCTGCGGCGATCGCCGGCCTCATCCTCCTGGTGCCGCGGGCGGACTCCGGCTGGCACCTGGCGGTCCCGCTCATGCTCGCGGGTGCCGGCCTGGGCCTCCTGGCCTCACAGCTCAACAACTACGCCCTCGCCCCGCTCTCGGAGGAACGGGTCGGCGAGGCCGCGGGCGTGACGTCGGCGACCGGGTCGTTCGGCCTGTCGTTCGGTCTCGCCTTCGCCGGCGCGATCATGCTCGCCACCCTGTCGACCTCCTTCACGAACATGGCGGAGTCGAGCACTGTCCTGCCGCCGGAAGACCAGGAGCGGGTCGCCACGGTGCTCGAGGACGACGCGCAGGTGATGAGCGACGCGCAGCTCGAGGAGCTCCTCGCCGGCCAGCCCGAGGACATCCAGGACGAGGTCCTCGCCATCAACGACGACGCCCGGGACCTCGCACTCCAGGTCGCACTCCTCGTCGCGCTTCTCGCCGCTCTCGTCGGCGTCGTCGTCTCGTTCCGGATGATGCGGCTGCCGGATCCCGAGCCGTCGGCGACGGATCAGGACGTGGGGCTGAGTTGAGCCTGGACCCTTGCGGTCGTATTCGAACAGGTGTACGATCGTGCTAGCACGCTGGTCCGGAACGGATCCCCAGTCTGAGGTGACGGGGATCCCGGGACCAGGACAGTCGCCCATAGAACCCGTCTTGGTGCTGACGGGATGCCGTGCGGCTCTCGGGTGACGACCTGGCAACGGTGCCACCAGTCATGCCTCACCGCTCCGCCCCGGACCCGGGCGGTGTCCAGTGAGCGCGTGCGAGGAGGTGGCCCCAGTGCATCCCATCATCGGGTGTGCCGCTGACCTCCAGGCCGCGCTCAAGAGTGTCGCCTCGATCGAGCCCACGTTCATGGCAGTGACGGAGAAGGAGTCGGCGCTGGTGGCGCTGGCCGAGGCCCGTTCGCAGCTCGACGCGCTGAGTGCGCGGGTGCTCTCCGCGTCGGACGACCTGGGTGAGCAGCACGGGCTCCGCGACGCCGCGGCGTGGCTGGCGATGCAGACGCGGGCGACCCAGCGCGAGGCGCGACGCGACCTGGCGCTCGGCCGGACTCTCGAGCAGCACCCGGCGGTCGCCACCGCGCTCACGTCGGGTGAGCTGCGCACGGAGCAGGCACGGGTCATCGGGGAGGCGGTCGACGCCCTCCCGTCACACATCGACGCAGAGACGCGTGGGCTCGCAGAGACGACGATGCTGCAGCTCGCCGGACAGCACGACGCCCGCGACCTGCGACAGATCGGCAAGCGCATCCTGGACGTCGTAGCCCCCGAGGTGGGGGAGTGCCAGGAGGAGTCCGTGCTGGCCGCGGAGGAGGCCCGGTCTGCTGCCGGCGTCGAGCTCACGATGGTCGACGACGGGAAGGGGCGTTGCCACGGTCGCTTCACGGTGCCCTCCCACGTGGGCGCGATGCTCAAGCGGCACCTACTGGCGCTGGCCAACCCGGCCCGCCACACCGAAGCCGGCCTGCGCGACGAGTCGGGCGACTGGAAGCCCCTGCGCAGGCGGCTCGGCGACGCGTTCGTGGAGTACGTCGAGCGCTACCCGATCGCCGCCACCCCGCAGACCGCCGGGGTCAACGCCACGGTCGTGGTGACCATGACATTGGAGCAGCTGCTGACCGAGCACGCCACGGCAGTGCTCGACGACGGCTCACGGATGTCCGCCGGCCAGGCGCGCCGGCTGGCGTGCGAGGCCGGGATCATCCCCGCCGTGCTCGGCACTTCGTCGCAAACGCTCGATCTCGGACGCACTGCGCGGCTCTTCACCAAGGCCCAGCGCATCGCTCTGGGCCTCCGCGACGGCGGGTGCACCGCGAAGGGCTGCGAGACCTCGGCGTCCGGTTGCCACGCCCACCACGACGACCCCTGGTCCCGCCTCGGCCTCACTGACCTGACCAACGGCCGGCTCCTCTGCCCCCGCCACCACCGTCTCGCCCACGACTCCCGCTACGCGATGACCATCCACGCCGACAACAAGGTCACCTTCGCCAGGCGGACGTAAGCCGACGCGGGGCAGGTGGTTCAAAGCGCCCAGAATGGGCGCGTCTCAGAGGCGCTGCGAACCGCCGCGCATGCCGGTGCCGTCCGGCATGGGAGTCCATGAGCCACCCGCAACCCTGACGAGCGCACCCCGCTGAGATGCGGGTCTGACGCGGGGTGCGTCGGAGCCGCGGATCCCACAAGTTCGAGGCGCGGGTTGCGCGGCTCAACCGACTGAAGCTCCTTTGAAGGTTCGCTTGAAGACGTTCCTGACTTACGCAACGCCGGCCTCACCTGGCCCGCTCCGAAGAGCCGTCTCACTCATGGCCGACGCTTCAATATTTTTCCACAACGCGGCCGCCCCGATATTCGCTGACGGACCATTTGCCAGAGTCACACGGCTGCGCATCAGTGGCGGAAACCGAGGGGCTGGCGCTCACGATCAGGGCCTGGAACGCGCACCGGTCGCGGGGTCAATCGAACCAAGCTTCAGATGCCAGAGGGTGGGCTGACGAACGAGAACTTTCCGATGCCAGAGTGAGCTCAATGCGGCAGGTCCCAATTACGTTGCGCCGACGTGCCTACGACTGGTCAGTTTCTAGCAGCGTCGAGTTCGCCTTCGCCATCGAACTCAGCACCCTCCAAGGCGACGCGCAAGGACCAAGTCTGCGCTCCCGTCTCGTGCTTCACCACCATCTGCAACTTGCCGTCGCTTGCGAGTGCTTGGCTCGCATCGTTCTCGTGCCAGATCTCGCCTTCGATGTAAAGCTCGCCTGCCCCGATGTCGAGCGCCGCCGATTCCATTTCCTGGAACGCGGCCCTCATCACAGCTCGAGCCACGTCCCCGCCGCTCCGGCGGTGTCGCAACGCAACTCCGATCACGTCAACGTGGACCCACGCCGGCCCTTCCAGCTCTGTCCAACAGATGACAGCAGCGAGGCCGACTTCGTCTTCGAGTACGTACACGCGCATCGGCGGGCGGCAGGGAACCTTGGAGGAAAGGCCTCTAATCCAGGATTGGACCTCGTACTCCCACATCCGCGGGTGGTCCAACTTGTAGCCAGTCGCGGCATTCTTGATCGGCTTAGGCGGTATGGCGCACTCAAAAACGCCGAGGGCGCCTCGATCAGAGTGCTGCGCAACCCGCCAGTCGGCGAGTGGGCTCACCAGGGCTTGGTGCTGGTGAGCGGCGTCTTGTCCGCATTGCGTCGGGCGCGTGCCGATCGCTCCTCAAGGGACTGATCGGCTCCGATTCGAGCCCCGTATGCACGCTTGGCTTCCAGTTCAAACAGCAGCAGTTCAGCATCAGAGTGACTCATTGAACGCGTGCGCGAGTGACCGCTGCTCAACTCAAACGATGCCTGAAACGCGAAACTCATGGATGCCTCCTACCCCCGGCAGAGACCAAGGTGAGAGTCGTCCCTGCCTGATAATCATCGCATACCCCCTTCAGGATTTCACGTGCTGGCCCGCCTTGGCCTGCATGGCCGGTGCGCCTGAGGCGGCGAGTCCGAAGGCGATCTCGTTGTTGCGGGACTGGAACAGGCTCGACATGAACCCCTCGGAAGCGCCAGCGTCCTTCAGTGTCTGGAAGGCGCCGAGGAGCTTCTGCAGGGTGCCGTTGTTGCCGGCCAGCCCAGCAAACATCTCGGCGAGCGTGCCGTCGAAGACGTCCTTTTGAACGCGCTGGCAACCGACTGGGAGAGCGATGCGAACTGGTCCTTGAGCCCGTCAAGCGCCGCCAGCGGCGATTGCCGCGCGCAGGTCGACTTGCCGCAGTTCGGGTGGTCGCCGCGATCAAGGTGCGTCAAACCGCCACGACTCCGGAAGTCATCGCTGGCGAGCGGCATCATGAAGCACGTTCGCGTTCGGGATCCTCGACGGGAGGCGATTCAGTGGCCAAAGTTTGGCGCCGCGAACGCTGCGAAGGCAGGAGTTCTGTGATCGCCGGCCGCTCGATGCGGCGTCGGAGCGTCCCGGGGAAAGCTCGTCCCGAGGCTTCGATGAGCCGCGCCCCATCATCGGGACGAGTTCGAATCACCCAAGCGCAAAAGGTCAGCCAGGCGATGAAGGGGACGCTGAGGCTCAGCGCGGCCATTACGACAACTAGAACGTTCATAGGTACGCTCCATCCAGAGTCCTAGCACTGGCCGGGGTTGTGCTAGTTGAATGAAACGGACTTATGAAATTTTGTCCCCTGCAGAACCCTCGGGCCTAACACTCCGGCTTAGGCGAGTACCCGAGACTACATATCGCGGGTTCTGCGACGGCTCAGAACGCTCCGTCTGGCCCTAGGATACCGCCGGATCGGCACCGGACTCAAGGACGTGCTCGACTAGGCCGGTCTACTTCCTGCGTCGATCGTCTTCGGCGCGCCTGATCAGCATCCGACCCGCGTCACACCGCCGCCTGCGAGCCGAGTTGAATCGTCGGCACATGCCAGGTCTACGAAGTCCCTGTCGTGGTGCGGTCGCCCGGGGAGTCTGGCTTCTTCGACGAAGTGTCTCTCGCGGGACGTGCTGGGACGGCTCACCAAACGGAAGGGCTCCTTGACAGCAGATCGACGACCACACGCGAACGCCGGCGCCTCGGGCCGGGCCGACTTAGCAGCCAGCCGTCCGGGAAGCACCGGAACAGGACGTGGGAGGCGAAGTTGCCGGATCGCTAGGGAAACCGCGAGGGCCCCGCGGACCTGGTTCTCCGCGGTCGCCCTGCGGGCCACGAGGTCCGCGGGGGCCGGACTCCCCTCGGTCACCCCGCGGTCCCTTGTCACCCTGAGGGCCCCGGTCTCCGTCGGGGCCTTTGTCACCCCGAGGGCCCCGGTCTCCGTCGGGGCCTCTGTCACCGGTTGCTCCCTGCGAACCCGCCTCGCCGTCAACTAGGTTGACCGTGAATTCCCGCGCACCGCAGCGATCCTCGAGCGCGACGAACCTTAGGCCTCCACTCTGTCCGACACACGCCAGGGCGCCGCCTGGGAAGACCTCGGGGGATCGATCGGAGGAGGGGAGGTCTACGCACTCTTGGGTCCTTGACTTGCCGAACACCAGCTGTATCGGGGAAGGAGCGTCGAATCGGAAATCCCTCCAGTCGTTGCCCAGCCGACACAGCAGTCTGAACCGCACCGTATCGACGAGGGCCACTGCGCCCTCCTCATAGGGGACGCTCGGCGTCGATAGCCGCACGGCCGTGAACTCTCCTTCCTGGCCGACGACGTACCCGTCGTAGGCCGCACCCTCTGCGGTCAAGAGTCGTTCGTGCGGTAGCCAAGGGCTGGTCACGAGGGGAGTGAGCACGAGCGCTGCCACGACCGAAGCCGAGAGCACCGCCAGCCATGCCCACGCCTTGGGAATCGCTGCCATCCGGCCCAGGGCGAGGATTGCCAACACAACGGCTATGGCCACCAGCGCGGTCAAGGTCAGCGGCGACAGCATGAGGCCTACAACTGCGACGACCGCCCCTGCGGCGGTGACCCAGCTCGACTCCGACGCCAAGCCGTGAAGTGCAAGGACGATCCCTGCGATCATCACGAGGGCCATCAACTCGATGGCTAGGGCACTCACAGCAGCCTCAGCGATGCCGCTGACTCCCTGCTGCCGGATCACCTCGAGAGCCGTCTCGCGGTCAAAGCCGGAGAAAGCAAAGATGCGTAAACCTAGGTACACCACGAAGGCGACCGCCGACCAACGCGCGACATCTGCCGTTTCGGGAAGCCGGTCCAGCGCCCGGCGGGCCCACGAGCTGGGAGGGTCTGGCTCGGTGCTAGGCCCCGAACTTGGGGCGTTATAGGGGACGTGGAAGCTCACGACCAGTCAGGTCCTGCCGACGCCAGCGTCCGGGGACTTGTCCGTGACTGCGAGCTCGATTGACCGATAGATCGGCAAAGCCTCTGAGGTCACCAACTCCACCTGAAGAACCGGTGAACGCAGGGCGGCAAAAATATGCTGCGCTGGCATCTCAGCGCCCACCTGTGGGGGCAAAGTCACCGCGTGGAGGTGGTCTACCCAGAATCCCGCCACCTGGAGCGACGGAAAGTCGATATGCAACTCCCACGTGGGCGGTTCGGTGCCAAAGACGGGTTGCAGAAGGGTCATGGATACATCGCTCAGGCGTCGATTGTGCCTTTCGTTCAGCGTTGCGCGGGCAATCTCCCCCATCCGCTCGGCGAAGTCACGTTGCTGCGCAATGGGGACGCGGTAGCGCAGAACTACCGTTGCGCGGCTCATTGAGGAGGCACGGTGCACAGTCATCCCTTATCCACCCTTAGACGAAAATGCAGCATCCAAAGACACCCAATCGACAGATGTTCGGGAACTCCCGCACCTAGTCGGGTGACCGGTCATTCTAGGCGTCGGCGGAGTGCACCGTCCAGATTGGCCTCGGCCCGGTTCGGCGATGCACGGGAGCACCGACCCCGCCCGCGATCACACCGAGTTTCGGAGGTTCGCGCATATCAAGATCGGACTCCTCCCACGTGGCTCTTCCCGCTTACGGAGTTGGCGTGCCTTGCGGCTGGATCACGCGAGAAAGGCGGCTGCCAAGACTGTCTTGTGCCTCGTCGCGTCGTGTCCGAACGTGATGAGCGCGTGCGAGGTGCAGCGAGGTGCGCCGGGGATCATCTTCAACACGGTCATTCCGCCGCCTATCCGCGCGCGAGCCGACAACCGGATCTGCCGCGGGCTCAGGCGGTCAACGCAACACATCGGCTCGAAGCTGCGTTCACCGTTCCACGCATACGCCGGAATTCCGTTCCCAGGACTGAGTTGCTCCGCTCCGAGCAGCCGCTTCGGGGTTCCGCCACAGCGGTAACCGAAGGTGTTGGCAAGGTATCGCGGCCGTAGCCAGTCGGCCTCGCCCGGCCTATGGCGGTCAAGGTGTACAGGTACTTCAATGCTCGGCGTTGCGGCGTTGCGGCGTTGCGGCGTTGCGGCGGAGCGCTCGGTCCGCCGCGTTGAGCCAGACCATCTCTCTGTTCTCGGCACACACTCCAGCGGGGTAAGGGTGTGTGGCGATCGATGGCGGAGCTCGCTGCTGCAAGGACCGAACAGATCCGGGCGGCCAACCGGTGCGCTTCGAGAGTCGACAATGTCAGCACTAGCGGCCTGGACACGGTCCCGGCCTCGTACTTTCGGTCAGGACAAGACTGGCCATCCAACCGATACGCGCTCGACGCGATGTCGCGAGGGTTGAGCCATGATCACAGTTGAGTCCCTGACCCGGAGGTACGCCGGTTTCACGGCCGTCGAAGACGTCTCCTTCACCGCCAAGCCCGGCCGCGTGACCGGTTTTCTCGGCCCGAACGGTGCCGGAAAGTCCACCACGATGCGCGTCATGGTGGGTCTGACCGCCCCGACGTCCGGCTCGGCCACCATCAACGGGGAACGGTTCGCCGACCTCCCCAACCCCGGCCTCGAGGTCGGCGTCCTTCTCGACGCCTCGGCCCAGCACGCCGGTCGCACCGGACGCGAGATCCTCGTCATCGCCTCCGACACCATGGGCCTGCCCCGCAGCCGGGTCGACGAGATGATCGAGCTGGTGAGCCTGACCCCCACCGAGGCCAAGCGCCGCGTGCGCGACTACTCCCTCGGCATGCGCCAGCGGCTAGGCATTGCCACCGCACTGCTCGGGGGCCCGAATGCGCTGATCCTCGACGAGCCCGCCAACGGGCTCGATCCTGCGGGGATCCGGTGGATGCGCGACCTGCTGACCGGCTTCGCCAGCCAGGGCGGCACGGTGCTGCTGTCTTCACATCTGCTCCACGAGGTCGAGGTCATCGCCGACGACCTGATCGTTATCGGCAACGGCAAGATTGTCGCGGCCGGTACCAAGGAGGAGCTCCTGGCCGCCGCCGGGACCCTCGCCCGCTCGACGTCACCGCGCGACCTCGCCCACGCCTTGGAGCAGGCCGGGATCCCCAGCACGCTCGCCGGGGACGGGTCGGTCCGCACCGATGCTGATGCCACTCGGGTCGGAGCCGTGGCCCTGACCGCGGGCATCGCCCTCACCGAACTCCGGTCCGCCGAGCGCGCCGGGCTCGAAGACATGTTCCTGTCGCTCACTGCCGACACACAACGCGAAGGAGTTGCGGCATGACCTCCATGATCGCCCCTGCGACCTTCACGGCGGATGCCGCACCGGTCCGCCGGGCTGCCCGTCCCGTCCCGGCCACCCGGCTCGTCAAGGTCGAGCTGCGCAAGATGTTCACCACCCGCTCGGGGTTCTGGCTGCTGGTCAGTATCGGCGTCCTCACGCCCATTTCGGCCGGGTCGGTCATCATCTTTGCTCCCGACGGCGACGTCACCTACGAAAGCTTCACGAGGGCGAGCGGGTTTCCGATGTCGGTGATCTTGCCGATGATCGCGATCCTGGCCGTCACCAGTGAGTGGAGCCAGCGCAGCGGACTCACCACGTTCACGCTGGTGCCGAGCCGCGGACGCGTGATCGGCGCCAAGGCGACCGCGACCCTCCTGGTGGGCCTGGGCTCCGTGGCCCTCGCATTCGCGGTGGGCGCCCTCGCCAACGTGGCCGGTTCCGCACTCGCCGGCGTCGACACCGTGTGGGACATCTCATGGGTCATGGCGCCCCAGCTCGTGCTCTTCAACCTGATCGGCATGGCCATCGGCTTCACCCTCGGTGTCGTGCTGCGCAACTCTGCAGCCGCGATCGTGGGTTACTTCGTCGTCTCGCTGGTCTTGCCGGGCATCCTCGTCCTCCTGGCCCAGGTGCGCTCGTGGTTCGAGGACCTGCAGCCGTGGATCGACTGGAACGAGACGCAGGTGGCGCTCCTCGAGGGCGCCATGGACACAGGTGAGGAGTGGGCGATGCTTGGCTCGACCACGATCATCTGGATCGTCGTTCCCCTCGTCGTCGGGCTGCTCTCCCTGCGCCGCTCCGAGATCAAGTAGCCACGCACACAGACGACGGTGTCCGGCGCGCACCCGAGCGCCGGATACCCCCGTTTCGGGGTCGATCTGCCCACCCGGGAACAGTTCACCCTGCTGGAGCGAAGATTGCTCGCGCGAGTGCATCTGCGACATCACCCCTGCACGCCCCTACAGGTTCGCTGAGTCAATCTCGTTCAGGACCAGACGCACGTCTGGGCATCGAGTGAGACACCGCCCGATATCCGCGTAGTTCCGCCGCTTGGGACGCGCTGGCTTGTCCGTGCATGTCGACTCGCCAAGCGGATGACCCCGTCAGCGGCTCCCTTCGTTGGTTGATCCGGGCACGTCCCCCGTTGCCGCCCATTGCGTTGCGGCCTCCCGCTGGGCGAGAGGAAAGGCCCGCGCCTGGCCTGGAAACAGGATGCTGAACACCCTCATCGCCGGACCTACCCACGGTGCGTCGGTGACGACTGCGATGCGTTCGAAGGATGACGCGTGGCGCGCACCGAGTTTGAGGTCCTCCCACACCGCTTCCTTTTCGTACTCGTCGAACTCCGGGCCGAGGACGTAGACGAGGCGCACCTTGCCGTGCTCCGCGATCGCCTCCTCAACGGCGGGAACCAGGACATCGCGGTAGTCCTGCTCCTCGACGTCATCGATCGCCTCGAGCCCGAGAACGCCGGCGGGCAAGTCACTGAGAACCCGAATCACGTGATCACTCTCCTTTCACGGGCGACGCTAGCTGCGCCAGCATGGCCCCGAATCACCCCTTGCGGACGAGATGGCCGGTGACCCGCGGCCCCGTTGGTCGTCCTACCGCCGCGAGACGCGTGCTAGGGAGGACGAATGACGACGGCAGTCGATCTGGAGTTCCCGTTCGAGGGACGGTGGTTGACGCAGAACAGTCCCGCCAACCGGGTGCCCAGCCACGGCACCGCGCTGTTCGCATCGTCGTACGCCATCGACTTCGTCCCCGTCGACGAGCGAGGGCGGACGGCACCGTTCACTGTGGCGTCGCTGCTTCGCCCCGAGCCGGCCGAGCGGTTCCCCGGATTCGGGCGGCCCGTCCTCGCCCCTGTCGACGGAGTGGTCGTCGGCGTGCACCACACGGTGGTCGACCACCCGTCGTTCCGCGGACTGCCGTCCGTGGGCTATGCGCTCACCCAGCGTCGCCGAGCCGCGGCGGGCTTGGAGGCGTTGGCCGGCAATCACGTCCTGATCGAGCTGGGTGACGGGCCGGTGGTCGCGGTGTGCCACCTGCAGCTCGACAGCGTCCAGGTGCAGGTGGGCCGGAGGGTGCGGGTGGGCGAGGTGCTCGGGCGGTGCGGCAACTCGGGCAACAGCACCGAACCCCATGTCCATCTCCAGGCCATCGACCGCCCCGACGTCCGGTACGCCGCCGCCGTGCCGATCACCTTCGGCGGTCGCTTGCCCCGCAACGGCGAGATCGTCGAGGTCGGGCCGGCCGACGGCTCGAGTCGGCGCTAGCGCGACTGGGGCCGACGGAGCCTCACCCACCGCCGGGGCCCCTCCGCGCGGCTCCGTCCTCGTGGGAGCAGCGGCGTCGAGGCGACCTCGGTCAGCGTCTCGGCGACCTCACGTGTCATCGGCAGTCTCATCACGACTCCTTCCGTCGCGTTACTGGCAAAGACCTTACGCCGGTAACGGCGTGAGGCGCAACCACCAAAATGGTTATGCTGGTGTCGTGGCTGACGTCGTGATCTCCCGCTTCCCTGACCTGCCACGCCCGGACGCGC
This sequence comes from Nocardioides cavernae, assembly GCF_016907475.1. Classification (NCBI taxonomy): domain Bacteria; kingdom Bacillati; phylum Actinomycetota; class Actinomycetes; order Propionibacteriales; family Nocardioidaceae; genus Nocardioides; species Nocardioides cavernae. Next base: position 766,250 of record NZ_JAFBCA010000001.1, read on the forward strand.
CCGGACCGATCGCGGTGGTGCGCGACTTCGTCAACACCGACGACCGCGAGACGGGGGTCGACCGGCTCGTGACGGCGGCTGGCCTGACGGCCTACCTGCAGGAGGAGGGGCTGCTCCAGGGGTCGGTGCGGGCCAGCAGACGCGACCTCGACCAGGCGCTCGAGCTGCGCGCCGTACTCCGCGCGGCACTGGTGGCCCACCACGACGGTCGCAGCGACCCGATCACCGGGCTCGGCGCCGCCGTTGAGCGTCTCGAGGTGCACCTGACCTGGAGCGAGGACGGGCCCCGGCTCGAGCCGCGCCGCCCGGGCGTGCAGGCGGCACTGGCCCGGATCGGCATCGCTGCCCACGAGGCGGCGCGCGACGGGACCTGGCCGAGGCTGAAGATCTGCTCGTCCGACGCCTGCGAGTGGGCCTACTTCGACCACTCGAAGAACCAGTCGCGCCGGTGGTGCGAGTACGGCTGCGGCAACCGCGCCAAGAGCCGGGCGTTGCGTGCCCGTCGCCGGGCTGCGACGTAGAGCAGATCCTGCGCCGTCCTCGGCCAGTAGTCCACCCGGAAGCCAGCGCTCAACGGCTCGCCGGCGCTGGCCTACGGTGGCGACATGAAGGCTCTGGTTCTCGAAAACATCCACCCGACGGCCGTGGATGTCCTGAGGTCCCGCGGCTACGAGGTGGAGCTCCGCTCGGGAGCCCTGCCCGAGGACGAGCTGGTCGAGTCGCTCGACGGCGTCCAGCTGCTGGGGATCCGGTCCAACACGACGGTGACCGAACGGGTCCTGAAGTCCGCTCCCGACCTGCAGGCGATCGGCTGCTTCTGCATCGGCACCAACCAGGTCGACCTGGTCGCGGCTGCCGAGCGGGGCGTCGGCGTGTTCAACGCGCCGTACTCCAACACGCGCAGCGTCGTCGAGCTCGTGATCGGCGAGATCATCGCGCTGGCCCGGAGGCTGCCGGAGAAGACCCAGCGGATGCACGACGGCGTGTGGGACAAGTCAGCACGGGGCAGCCACGAGGTGCGCGGGCGGACGCTCGGGATCGTCGGGTACGGCAACATCGGCACGCAGCTGTCGAACGTCGCCGAGGCGCTCGGGATGCGGGTGGTCTTCTACGACAAGGCGGACCGGCCGGCCCACGGCAACGCTCGCCGCATGGCGTCGCTCGGCGAGCTGCTCGAGACCGCCGACGTGGTCAGCCTCCACGTCGACGGCCGACCCGGGAACGCGGGCCTCTTCGGTGCTGCCGAGTTCGCGGCCATGAAGCCACGAGCCCTGTTCATCAACGCCTCGCGCGGCATGGTCGTGGACTACGACTCGTTGCGCAGCCACGTCCTGTCGGGGCACATCGCGGGTGCGGCGGTCGACGTGTTCCCGGTCGAGCCGAAGGCCCAGGGCGAGGCGTTCGAGTCCGTGCTGCGTGGCCTCGACAACGTCATCCTGACGCCCCACGTCGGCGGATCGACCCAAGAGGCGCAGGAGGAGATCGGGCGGTTCGTGGCGGAGAAGCTCGCCGGGTTCACCCTCCAGGGGAGCACGGCGTTGTCGGTCAACCTCCCGCAGGTCCTGACGCCCGCGCTGGACGGTGAGCACCGGCTGGGCTTCCTCCACCACAACGTTCCCGGTGTGCTCGCCAACCTCAACGCGGTGTTCGCCGAGGCCGGCGACAACGTGATCGGCCAGCACCTGTCGACCCGGGACCACCTCGGGTACGTCGTCACCGACGCGTCGGAGCCCCTCTCCGCCGCGGCCGTCGACGAGCTGCGGCGCTCTGAGCACTGCGTGTGGCTACGCACCTGGTGAGATCAGGCGGAGCCGATCATGTCCTGCATGCGGCCGATCTCGGCCGTCTGCGTGAGCGCGACGTCGGCCGCGACCTCGCTGACCATGATGTCGATGCCGTCGACGGCGACGTCGTCAGCCATGTCGATCGCACCCTGGTGGTGCTGGATCATGCGCTGGAGGAACAGCCGGTCGAACGCGGCGCCCCGAGCCCGCGTGAGCCTCTCCATCTGCGCGTCGGTGAGCATGCCGACCATCCCGTTGTGACCGTGCTCGCTGTGGTCCCACTCGCTCGGATCCTCCGCGGCCGTCGGCACGTCCATGTCGCGCTCCTCGAGCCAGGCGGCCATCATTAGGATCTCCGGGCCCTGCGCCGCCCGGATGCGCGCGGCGAGCTCGCGGACCCGGTCGCTGCGGGCGTGCTTCTCGGCCAGCTCGGCCATCACGATCGCTTGGGCGTGGTGCGGCACCATCATCTGCATGTAGGCCACGTCGGCCTCGTTGAACTCCGGCTCGACGGCCTTCTCGGCGTCCTCGGGCGAGATCGTCTCGTTCCCCTCGCCCGGACCGCCGGGCTGGAGCACGTCAGGCGACCCGTCGTCGCCCCGGCTCGCGGCGGCCGTCGCGTCGGGCTCATCCGACGTACAGGCGGACAGGGACAGGGCGAGGGCCAGCCCGGTGGCCACGGCGGCCAGGGGGCGGGAGAGTCGTCCGAGCACGGTTCTCCTTCTGTGTGACCGTCGATGATTCGACGGTCTCTTTCGTTCATTTCGATGCAAAAGTCTTTACTTGTTCGTCCCGGGCACGGTACGACGGTGTCGACCGTTTCGGAAACCCCGGAGCGTTCGTCGACTCATGAAAGGTCTCGGGTTTCATGTACTCATCTCGGAGACGCACGTCCATGCCCCGACGTGCCCGTGTCGCCGCAGCAGGCGCCCTTGCTCTCGGACTCACCCTGTCCGCGGCACCGGTGCTCGCGCACGGCGGCAACCACGACCACAGCTCGACCGACGCCCGGGAGGAAGCCGGCGCCAAGGATCTCTGCACCGACGCCCGTGAGGACCGCCTCGAGGCGGCGGGCGACAACTTCGCCCAGGCCTGCCTCCCCGGCCAGGACCTCGCGCAGACGAAGGGCTTCGAATCCGACCTCGCCGAGGGCGAGGTCGCCTCGAGTCCCAACACCAGGCTGGTCGCCAACCTGCCCAAGCAGGGCCGGTTCGACACGACCAGCGCCCTCAACAGTGACCTGGCGTTCCAGGGCACCTACGCCTACGCGGGCAACTACGAGGGCTTCATGGTCTACGACATCTCGACGCCCGAGGCGCCGAAGGTCGTCAGCCAGGTCGTCTGCCCCGGCTCGCAGAACGACATCTCGGTCTCGGGCAACCTGCTCGTGCTGAGCGTCGACTCCAGCCGCAGCAACAACACCTGCGACAACGTCGCGCAGTCCGCGACGATCAAGGAGTCGTGGGAGGGCATCCGGGTCTTCGACATCAGCAACCCGGCCAGCCCGCAGTACGTCGCGGCGGTCGAGACCGACTGCGGTTCGCACACGCACACCCTCGCCCCGAGCAAGGACGGCGCGAACCTCTACGCCTACGTCTCGTCCTACAGCCCCAACGCGGCGTTCCCCGACTGCCAGCCGCCGCACGACTCCATCTCGGTCGTGAAGATCCCGGTGGCAGCGCCGCAGACCGCCGCGGTGGTCTCCGAGCCCGCGCTCTTCGCGGACGGTGGCAACCCGGGCGGCAACGGGTCCAGCACGACCAGCGGCTGCCACGACATCACGGCGTACCCGTCGAAGGACATCGCCGCGGGCGCCTGCATGGGTGATGGCATCCTGCTCGACATCGCCGACCGGGAGAACCCGGTGGTGACCGAGCAGGTGCGCGACACCACCAACTTCGCCTTCTGGCACTCCGCCACGTTCAACAACGACGGCACCAAGGTGCTGTTCACCGACGAGCTCGGCGGCGGTGGCGCGGCGACGTGCAACCCCGAGGTCGGCCCCACCCGCGGCGCGGACGGGATCTACGACATCGAGGACGGCCAGCTGGCGTTCAAGAGCTACTACAAGATCTCTCGCACCCAGCAGTCCACCGAGAACTGCGTGGCCCACAACGGCTCGCTGATCCCGGTGAACGGCAAGGACATCATGGTGCAGGCCTGGTACCAGGGCGGCATCTCGGTGTTCGACTTCACCAACTCCAAGAAGCCGCGGGAGATCGCCTGGTTCGACCGGGGTCCGCTCCCCGCCGGCCAGATCGGCGGCTCGTGGTCGGCGTACTACTACAACGGCTACATCTACTCCAACGACATCCAGAAGGGCTTCGACGTGATCAAGGTCGATGACAAGGTCATCAACCGCGCGTCGAAGAACCCGATGGACGTCTTCAACCCGCAGTCCCAGCCGTCCTACAACGGCTGACCTGCGAAGCTCGCATGTCGGACCCCGGGGCCCTACGGTCCCGGGGTCCGTCATGTTCGGCGGTGTCCGCGTACGCCCTCGCCAGTGCTGGGGGGCAGGTGTCCCCCCATCACCCGGGCCCGAGGCGTGGTCGCAGAGGACCAAGGACTCTGGGGACCGGTGAGCGCGGCTGATAGACCGGGAGGTGGGACACGCCTGCTAGGAGGACCGCCATGACAACCGCGCAACGCGGCAAGGCCAAGCTTCCGCCGCGCTGGTTCATCGTCGCGTTCTGGCACGCCCACCGCGCGATCGTGCGGATGACGAGGGGCCGTGCCGGGCTGTGGCGGCCGAGGCAGAACGGCTGGGGAGCGCTCCGGCTCACCACCACGGGCAGGCGCACCGGACAACCTCGCGAGGTCGTGGTCGGCTACGTCGAGGACGGCGACAACCTCGTCACGATGGCGATGAACGGCTGGGGTGCGGCCGAGCCCGGCTGGTGGCTGAACCTGCAGGCCCATCCCGACGCCACCGCCCAGACCAAGGACGGCGCCCGACCCGTTCGCGGCCGCCGAGCGCAGGGACCCGAGCGCGAGCGGCTGTGGGCGCGCTGGTCGGAGATCGACAAGGACCTCGACGCCTATGCCGCCCGCCGGCCCCACGAGACCGCAGTGGTCGTGCTCGAGCCGCGGGACCCGGCGAACCCGGCCGCCCAGCCGTAGGTCGTCCTCACCGCAGACCCATTCGGGCGAGGGCCTCGCCGTCGTCGTACTCGCCCGTGGGGACGAACCCGAACGACAGGTAGAAGGGTTCCGGCCCGCCCTTCGACTGCACCCAGCTCGTCTCGGCCTCGGTGTGCCCGTGGTCCCGCATCGCACGCACCCAGAGCTCGAGCGCCCGGCGTCCGATGCCCCGTCCCTGGTGGCGCCGGTCCACGAGGAACCGCCACAGGTAGGGACGCGGCTTGGCCTCGGACCACATGAGGAACCCGACAGGCTCACCGTCGGCCTCGATGCCCCGGAACTCAGGGACCAGGGGTACGCCGTAGCGGGTGCCGTGGAACACCGCGTCGACGAAGGACTGCTCCACCGTCGCGACGAACCGTAGCTGCGTGTGGTGGACGTCCATCGACGTCCACGTGCGGAAGGTGTCGTCGGTGATCTCCACGAGCCGCAGCTCGGTCGGCGGCGTGAGCGTCCGACCGCGCCAGGCTCTCCACTCCTCGCCGCTCATCGAGTAGACGAGGTTGTCGTCCCACTCCCCACGCCACCAGAACGACCGCCGCGTGTGGGCCTCGAACGTCATCCCGAGCCGCTCGAGCAGCCTCGCTGAGGCGAGGTTGCGGGGCGACAGCTCCGCGACGACCCGGTGCACACCGAGCCGTTCGACGAGGTCGCCGACGACGGCGCTCGCCGCCTCGTGGGCGATCCCCTGCCCCTGCGCCGACCTGACCAGGGTGAAACCGAGGTCGGCGATCCCGCCGTGCTCGTGCAGCCCGACGAAGACGTCGCCGACGATCTGTCCGTCCTGCTCGATCATGACCTGGTGCCGGCCGCCGTTCTCGAGGTCGCTGACGCCCCCGAGCCGCGCGACGAGGTCCCGCGCACGTTCCTCGGTGTAGGGCAGCTCCCAGTCCTGCAGCGCGGCCACCTCGGGGTCGTTGCGGTACGCCGCGAGCGCCGGCGCGTCGTCGGCACGGGGGAAGCGCAGCGTCAGCCGCTCGGTACGCATCGGGTAGGGCGACTGGCTCATGACGCAAGAGTCCCGTCCACCGCGGCCGCGGGCAATGCGTGGTGGGCCGCGCAACTCCACCGCGCACGCCTCCGGACAGTGGTAGGAACGCCCTGTGGCAGCCGATCGGTACGACGAGCTGATGGCGCGGCACGCCGCCCTCGCACGAGAGCTCCAGGAGCGGATGCGCCAGCACCAGGAGGAGATGGTGCCCCTGATGGCGCTCCTGGGCGGCTCGTCACAGGGGTTCGGCAGCCACACCAACGGCATCCGCCTGGCGCGGGACGGCTCGCTGGACGCGACCCTGGAGCTGCGGGACGTCCACGGCGGAACCTCGACCGTGGTGCTGCGGGCGGACCCGCACGGCGATGTGGTGGAGCACGTCGCCGCGGCCGGGGCGGAAACCGACACGGATGGGCCGTCGCGCACTCGCGACGAGACCGCGGAGCGGCTCGCTGTCGTCACGGCGCTGGCGGAGACGCACCTGCCGGCCGACGCCGCGCAGGACTTCGTCGCGCTCCTGCGGCCGGCGCTCCGGCTCGAGCACGCTGGCGAGGGGGAGCCGGTGGTGGCCCAGCTCGGCGGGCTGCCGAGCCTGCCGATCAACTCGTGGCCCGTGTGGGACGGTCACGGACCACTGAGCCACGTGCTCACCCTCGCGTGCGAACCCGTCGGGGCGCTGCAGCCCGAGCTCGGGATCCCTGCGACAGGACGCCTCGCGTTCTTCTACTTCGACGGCACCTTCGACGACCTCGCCAGCCCGGTCGGCACCTGGGACCCGACGACGCGCCCCGGGTTCCGGGTGCTGCACCTCCACCCCGACCGGGCCGCACCTCACGACCGCATGGATCTCGCGACCCCGACCCCGCCCGGCCTCACCGCCTTTCCTGCTGTCGCGCTGACCGCGGTCCGGACCTTGACCTGGCCGGCTCACGAGTCACCCGTCGCCGAGTCGCTCTGGGTCGAGGCCGGGATGGTCGGTCCCCGCCCCGGCGTGCCGTCGCCGGCCGTGGCGGCGCTCTACGACGCTCTTCACGCGCTTCCCCACGGTGGGTACGACACCCACCAGGTCGGTGGGTACGCCTGCCCCCAGCAGAACGCTGTGGAGATGGAGGTGGAGCAGCTGCACCGCGGACTCACGGGTGAGCCCTTCGACTGGACCGACCCGGACGTCCAGGCCGCGGCCGCCGGCTGGCAGCTGCTGCTCCAGGTGGCCTCTGATGACGGTGCCCAGATGATGTGGGGCGACGTCGGCCAGCTCTACTTCCTTGCCCGGAGCCCGGTCGAACCCACGGAGGCGCTCCTCACCATGCAGTGCGGCTAGGGCGGTACGACGGCCGCGCCGGAAGGCTCCGGTCTGCTCAGTCCCGCGCCCGCGTGTGCCAGAGCCACGCGATCCCGACGAACGGCAGCACCAACGGCAGCCACCCGTAGCCGGCGCCGAAGTCCGACCACACGGTCGCGTCGGGGAACAGCTCGGGGTCGAGCACGGTCAGGGTGCCGACGGTGAGCACGCCGACGAGCTCGAACCCGACGGCCGCCCAGGCCATGCGGCGGGGGTTCGGTCCGATCTCGGCGAGGCCGAGGGTGGCGGCGATGTAGACCAGCGCGGCGACGGCGGAGAGGGCGTACGCCAGCGGCGCCTCGCCGGCCTTGGTGGCCAGCTGCACCAGCGAGCGGGCGGTCGCGGCGAGGGCGAAGACGCCGTACACCGCGACGAGGGCGCGGCCGAGGCCCGACGAGGTGGACGTGGCGGCGCGGCTCACGAGGGCCACACCTGCAGGACGCGTACGACGACGAAGGCCTGCGCCAGGCCGGCGACCATCAGCACGGCGGTGGCGCCGCGGCTGCGCTCGGCCAGGGACCAGACGAAGCCGAGCGGCAGCAGCACGAGCCCGGCGACCAGGTAGCCGAACAGCGTGACGAGCCGGCCGCCGGACAGGTCCACGTCGCCGACCTGGACCGCGGCGACGACGAGCAGGACGAGCGTGAGCGCCTCGATCACGGCGGCGAAGCCGAGCAGTCCCCAATCGGGGGTGCGGTCGAGCACGACGTAGACCAGCACCACCACCGCGAACAGAAGCGAGGCGACGAGCAGCACGAGGGGCAGGGGTCCGTCCACGAGGGTCGATTGTCGCAGGACCGTCCTCACAGATCCGTCACAGCATCGCGGCAGCCCGTCGACAGGTGAGCCGGACAACCTCGGGGCTCCCGAACCGTTGACGAAGGATCCCGATGAACCCCACCTACCTGCTCGCCGCCGTCGACCTCGTCGCCGTGCTGGTGCTCGCCCTCGCCGTCTACTACCCGCGCCACCGCCGCGCCGACCTGGTCACCGCGTTCGTCGCGGTCAACGTCGGCGTGCTGTCGGTGACGATCGTGCTGGCGAGCAGCGCCGCGACCGTCGGGCTCGGCCTCGGGCTGTTCGGCGTGCTCTCCATCATCCGGCTGCGCTCCGACGAGCTCGGCCAGCACGAGATCGCCTACTACTTCGCCGCCCTCGCCATCGGCCTGCTCGGCGGCCTCGGCACCGGCGACGTGGCCCTCTCGGCCGCGCTCATGGTCGGCCTGGTCCTCGTCCTCGCCCTCGCGGACAGCCGCCTGCTGCACGCCACCGGGCTGCGCCAGGTGGTCGTACTGGACAGCGCGGTCACCGACGAGCGCGATCTCGTCGCCCGCCTCGAGATGCTCCTCGACGCCCGCGTCACCCGGGTCACGCCGATCCGTGTGGACCTCGTCAACGACACCACGACCGTCGAGGTGCACTACGCCGCCGCTCCCCGCCCGGCCCTCCCCGCGGCCGAGCGCCACGAGGTCGCGGCGGTCACCCGATGAACGCCGTCGACCGTCTTCCCGCCGTCTCCCTCGACGAGCTCAACGACGTCGCGGAGCTGCTGACCCGCACCGACCGCAAGTACGTCGTCCCGGCGGCCGAGCTCGACGACGTCGTCACCGGGCTGTATCCCACCGGGAGGGCCGGGCTGCGGGTGTTGGAGGTCGACGGGCGTCGCAGCTCGCGCTACGAGTCGACGTACCTCGACACCGTCGACCTCGACAGCTGGACCGGCGCAGCGACCAGTCGGCGACGCCGGTGGAAGGTCCGCAGCCGCGTGTACGCCGACACCGGCGAGCGGTGGCTCGAGGTGAAGACGCGAGGGCTGCGCGGCGCGACCGTCAAGGAGCGGCTGCCGCACGACGGGCCGGACGTCTCCGGCCACGCCGACGCGTGGGTCCGCGACCGGCTCGGTGCCGCGCGCGTCCACGACGTCGACCCGTCCGGCCTCGTCGCGACGCTGCACACCAGCTACCGGCGGACGACGCTCCTCCTCCCCGGCGGTGCCGGCCGCGCCACGATCGACCGCGACCTGCGCTGGGTCTCGGGCCACGGCACCGCCGAGGTCGGCGACGTGCTCGTCGTCGAGACCAAGTCGGGCACCCCGCGCCCCGGCCCGCTGGACCGGCGGCTCTGGGAGCTCGGCCACCGGCCGGTCCGGATCTCCAAGTACGGCACCGGGCTGGCGCTGCTCACCCCCGACCTCCCCGGCAACCACTGGCACCGCGTCACCAGCCGCCACCTCGCCGGCCACCTCACCCTCCGCGAAGGAGCCCTCGCATGATGGCCGCCTGCCGGCTGCGGACGTCATGGCAGGTGGTCGCGCGGGCAGCCGCCCGCCATGACGTCGTACGCCGATGTCATGGCACCCGGTCGCCCTGACGACCGCTCCCCATGACGTCCGGGCCGGAGGCGCCGGGTCTCGTGACGGTCGCTGCGCGACCTCCTCGACCAGCGGGGTTCGTCCAGCGGCCGATAGCCTGATGCGGTGGCGTCACCGCCCGGGAGACAGCTCGTGGCCTCCGTCGCGGCGGTCGTCGTCGTCGCGGCGACCGTGGGCGCGCTGGTCGGCGGGTTCCCCGACCTGCACGTCTACCGGTACGCCGGTCAGTCCGTGCTCGACCAGTGGCCGGCCTACCGGTACGACGACCCGGTCACCGGCTACCCGCTGACCTACCCGCCCTTCGCGGCGCTCCTGATGGTGCCGGTCGCGTTGCTGCCCGGCTGGGCGGCGGCCGGGCTGTGGACGGGCCTCTCGGCGGGCTGCCTGGCAGCGGTCGTCGTCCTCGTGCGACGCGAGCAGGGTCGGCCCGTCCCCTGGGCGTGGGTGCCTGCGGCATCGCTCGCCGCTCTCGCCCTGGAGCCGGTGTGGCAGAACTACGCCTTCGGGCAGGTCAACGCGATCCTGATGCTCCTCGTGCTCGTCGACGTGCTGCGCCCGGAGCGCCGGTGGTCGGGGGTGCTCGTCGGCATCGCTGCCGGGGTGAAGCTCGCGCCGCTGGTGTTCGTGGTGCTCCTCCTGGTGGTCGGACAGCGGGCTGCTGCCGCCCGTGCTGCGGCGGCGTTCGCGGCCACGGTCGTCGTCGGACTGGTCGCGTTCCCCGGCGCCGCGTCGTACTGGACCGACGGGCTGCTCGACCCCGGCCGCGTCGGCCCGCCGGCCCTGGCCCACAACCAATCGGTGTCCGGCGCGCTCACCCGGGTGCTTGGCGCACCACCGCCGGCGGTCCTCTGGTTGGCCGTCGCGGTCCCGCTCACGGCGGGCGTCCTGCTGGTGGCGCGGGCGTGGTGGCGCCGCGGCGACCGCGTGATCGCGGCCTGCCTCGGTGCGCTGGCGATGCTGCTCGCCTCGCCGGTGTCGTGGTCGCACCACTGGGTCTGGGCGATGCCCATGGCGCTGGCGCTGTGGCAGCGCAGCCGGGTCGCGGCCCTGCTCTGGACGGCGGTGTTCGTCGCCCGGCCGATGCTGTGGCTGCCGTGGGCGGAGGGCCGCGAGCTCGACTGGCGCTGGTGGGAGCACGTCCCCGGCAACGCCTACGTCCTCGCCTCGCTCGGGATCGTGGCCTGGCTCGCCGTCACGGCGCGAGCGGGAGCTCCTTCATCGCGTGGTCGGCGATCTTCTTCATCATGTAGCCGTCGAGCCCGGCGCCGATGAAACCGCCGGCCAGGGGGATGCCGCGGCCGAAGCCGGCGAGCGTCTTCTCGCTGACCCCGCGCATGAGCCGGAAGCCGACCGCCTTGTTGACCATCATCAGCGCCGCGGGCGGCAGGCCGCCGAGGGCGTACGACGTCGCGCGGCCGCTGACGCTCGACATGCCGACCTTCTTGAGGACCTCGTCTGACTCCGCGCCGACGAGCACCAGCAGGATCGCGCTGCGGATCCGCTGGTCGTCGACGTCGTAGCCGCGCAGCACCGCGACGGTGCCGACCATCCGGACCGCCTGGAGGTAGAACTCCGCGACGTTGACCGGCAGCGCGACCGGCATCGTGACGTAGCCGCCGACGCCCGTGACGAAGCCGCCGATGCCTCCGGTGACGGTGGTGCGCCGGGCCACCGCGGCGATCGCCTTCTCGCGGTCGCCGCCGGACTTGCGCAGCGCCTCGTCGGCCACCTCCCGGACGGAGTCCAGCGGGCCGCGCCCGTCGAGGCCGACGTCGAGGAGCATGGTGACCATCCGGTCGATGGCCCCGGGGTCGTGCTGCGGGTGACCCGAGGCCTCGAGCGCGGACGTGCTCTTCGCCGGCTCGGAGCGGTCGCGGGTGACGAGGTCCTTGAGTCCCATGCGGCAAACACTACGAACACAACGGTGAGACGCCCGTCACACCCTCCTAGCGTCAGGGGTCCGGACGCACTCGGTCGTCCGTCCCCCCACCCCGGAGGCTCGTCATGCCCCACCGTTCTCCTCTTGCTCGCGCTGCCACCGCGGCCGGCTCGGCCCTGCTGGCCGGCGCCCTGCTCGCCCCCGTGCCCGCGTCGGCCGCCACCGGCCCGACGCCGTCGTCCTGCCCGGCCGGGGTCGCCGACGTCGCCGACTGCTGGACCGGCCAGGACGACAACGGCGCCTACTACGCCATCGCCGTCCCGCACGACTGGAACGGCGACCTCGTCGTCCACGCCCACGGCGGCCCCGACCTCGGCGACGCGTCCGACCCCGCCCGCAGCGTCGAGGACCTCGACCGCTGGGCGGTGATGGCCCGCGAGGGCTATGCCTGGGTCGGCTCGGCCTACCGCCGCGGCGGATACGGCACCCGGATGGCGGTCGCCGACACCGAGAGCGCCCGCCAGGTCTTCGAGGAGACGTTCGGCGTGCCCGGCACGACGCTCGCCCACGGCCAGTCGTGGGGCGGTGACGTCGCCGCCAAGCTCGTCGAGGTGCACCCGACGTCGTACGACGGCGTGCTGCTCACCAACGGCGTGCTGGCCGGCGCCTCCCGCGGTTACGACTACCGCGTCGACCTGCGCACGGTCTACCAGTACTACTGCGGCAACCACCCGCGCCCGACCGAGCCGCAGTACCCGCTCTGGATGGGGCTGCGGGAGGACTCGACGATGACCTCGGCTGGTCTCCGCTCGCGCCTGCAGGAGTGCACCGGCAACCAGTCCGCGCCAGCCGACCGCACCGCGCTGCAGCAGCGCAACCTCGACGACATCCTCGCCGTCACGAAGGTGCCCGAGCGGACCCTTGAGTCGCACCTGCGCTTCGCCACCTTCACCTTCCGCGACATCGTCCACAACCGCCTCGACGGGCGGAACCCCTTCAGCAACAGGGGTGTGCACTACTCCGGCAGCCACGACGACAAGGCGCTCAACCAGGGTGTCGAGCGGTTCTCCGCCGACCCGGACGCCAGGCGGGACCTCACCTGGGACAGCGACCTCACCGGCGCAGTGACCATCCCGACCGTGACGCTCCACGCCATCGACGACCCGACCGCCTTCGTCGAGCACGAGTCTGCCTACCGTGCGACCCGCGAGGGCGCCGGCACCGCCGACACGCTCGTGCAGGTCTTCAGCCGCGAGTCCGAGCACAGCTCGCTGAGCAACAGCGGGTACGCCGCCGTGCTCGACGCGCTCGACACGTGGGTCGACACCGGCATTGAGCCGACGCCCACCGGCGTCGCGGCCACGTGCGGGGGATTCGACACGACGTACGGCAGCGGCTGCTTCCTCGACCCGGCCTTCGAGCCGGCGTCGTACGACAGCCGCGTCGAGGCGCGCCCGGGCGGCCACCGGTGGCCCACGATGAGCGCCGCGCAGGAGCGGGCCTGGTCGCGGACCCCGGGCATCGGGATCGAGCCGTGACCCGTGGCTGAGCGGGTGAGGGGCGTCACGCCGGGACCTACGATGTGCCGGTGCTGACGCGACCTCGCCACGAGCAGTCCGTGGCTCGCCAGGTGCTGGTGCTGCAGCTCATCGTGGTGCTGGTCCTGGTCGTGACCGCGCTCGGCCTCGCGACGTACGACGCGCGCAACGACATCCGGGCCAGCGCCCGCGGTGAGGCGGTGTCGGTCGCGAGGGCGGTGGCGCGCTCGCCGGTGGTCCGTGAGGCGATGGCGACCAGCGAGCCGACCGCTCTGCTCCAGCCCTACGCCGAGGCGGTCCGTGTCGACACGGGCGTCGACTTCATCGTGGTGATGGACCGCGACCGCACCCGCTGGTCGCACCCCAGCCCCGAGCAGCTCGGCAAGGCCTTCATCGGCAACCTCGGCGGGGCGCCCGACGGGGACGTCTTCACCGAGGAGTACGTCGGCACGCTGGGGCCGTCGATCCGGGCGATCGTGCCGGTCTTCGGGCAGAGCTCGGCCTCCGACACCAGCAACGGCGCGCCCGTGGTGGCGCTGGTCGCGGTCGGGATCACGCTGACCCAGCTCGACGACCTGCTCGTCGACGAGTTCGCCGACATCGTCGTCGCCGCACTCGCCGTCCTCATCGTCGGGATCGTCGGGGCGTGGCTGATCGCGCAGCGGCTGCGGCGCCAGACCCACGGCATGGGCGAGCGCGAGATCACCCGGATGTACGAGTACTACAGCGCCGTCCTGCACGCCGTTCGCGAGGGACTGCTGCTGATCGACCTCGACGGCCGGGTCCAGCTCGTCAACGACGAGGCCCGCCGGCTGCTCAACCTGCCCGGCGACGTGGTCGGTCGGTCGCTCGACGACCTCGGCCTGCCGCCGGCGCTCGTCGAGGCGGCGTCCGGCGAGCGCGGCGCCGACGAGGTCTACGTGACCGGCGACCACGTCCTGGTCGCCAGCTCCAGCGCTGCCTTCTGGGACGGCAAGGAGGTCGGCGCGGTGGTCACCCTGCGCGACCACACCGAGCTGCAGGCCGTGACCGGCGAGCTCGACGTCGTCCGCGGCCTCACCGAGTCGCTGCGCGCGCAGACCCACGAGGCCGCCAACCGGTTGCACACCGTGGTCTCCCTCATCGAGATCGGGCGCACCGAGGAGGCGATCGACTTCGTCACCGACGAGCTCAAGGTCGCGCAGATGCTGACCGACCGCGTCGTCGGCGCGGTGGGCAACCCGGTCGTCGCGGCACTGCTGCTCGGCAAGTCCGCGGAGGCCGCGGAGCGCGGTATCTCGCTCACCGTCACCGGCGAGCTGCCGGCGTCGTTCGCCGTCGGCTCGCCGCGCGACCTCGTCACCGTCCTCGGCAACCTCGTCGACAACGCGATCGACGCCGTCGCCGGCACCGCCGATCGCCGCATCGTCGTGCACCTCGAGGGGTCGCCCGGCCACGCGCGGCTCGTCGTCGGCGACAGCGGACCCGGGCTCACCCCCGAGGAGGCCGCGCACGCCCTCGAGCGCGGCTGGACCTCCAAGGTCGACGCCGGCGACGCGCACGGCGTGGGTCTCGCCCTCGTCTCGCAGGTCGCCCGGCGCCTCGGCGGCGGGGTGCGGATCGGCCGGTCCGAGCTCGGCGGCGCCGAGATGGTCGTCGTACTGGGCAGGGCGCCCGAGCCGGCGAGCACGCCGGCGAGCACGTCGACGAGCACGTCGCCGAGCACGTCGACGAGCGCGGAGGTGCAGGCGTGAGCGTCCGGGTCCTGGTCGTCGAGGACGAGCCGCTCGTCGCGGAGGCGCACGCGGAGTACACCCGCCGCGTCGCGGGCTTCGACGTCGTCGGCGTCGCCAACTCCGCGACCGAGGCCGCCCGCATGCTGGGCGATCGCGAGGTCGACCTGGTGCTGCTCGACATGTACCTCCCCGACGGCCACGGGCTCGGCCTGCTCCGCAACCTGCGCGCCGGCGGCACCATGTGCGACGTCATCGCGGTCACGTCGGCGCGCGACGCCGAGATGGTGCGCCGTGCCGTCGCGCACGGGGTCGTGCTCTACCTGATCAAGCCGTTCACGTTCCCGATGTTCCGCGCCAAGCTCGAGCAGTACGCCGACTACCGCCGACAGCTCGGCGACGCCCCCGAGCAGGTGATGCAGGACGAGGTCGACCGGATGCTCGGCTCGCTGCGCGTCGCCACCTCCGACGGCGCCCTGCCCAAGGGGCTCACCGCGGAGCGGCTCAACGAGGCGATGGACCACCTCCGCACGCCCCCCAGCGTGCTGTCCGCCCGCGAGCTCGCCGAGAAGCTCGCCAGCTCGCGCGTCACCGCCCGGCGCTACCTGGAGCACCTCGCCGACATCGGTGTCGTCGCCCGGTCGCTGCGCTACGGGGGGAGCGGGCGGCCCGAGGTCGAGTACCGCTGGCAGCACTAGCGCTCCACACGGTGACGTACGAGCGGTGAGTGAGACAGGTTCCTGGCGACCAGAACATGTCTCACTCACCGCTTGGTGCGTAGATCAGTCGTCCTCGCCCTGGAAGACGACCTCGCGCTTGCGGCGTACGGACGGCAGCACCGCGATGATGATGATCAGCGCGGCGAGGATCAGCAGCGACGCCGAGATCGGCCGGGTCAGGAAGACCGTCGGGTCGCCCCGGCTGATGATCATCGCGCGGCGGAGGTTCTCCTCGAGCAGCGGCCCGAGCACGAAGCCGAGCAGCAGCGGCGCGGCCTCGCAGCCCCACCGGATGAGGAAGTAGCCCACGACACCGGCGGCGGCGATGGCGAACACGTCCCACGAATTGAGGCCGAGGGAGTAGCAGCCGATCGAGGCGAAGGCGATGATCGCCGGGAACATCACCTCGTAGGGCACCGACAGCATCTTCACCCAGATGCCGATGAGCGGCAGGTTGAGCGCCACCAGCAGCAGGTTGCCCACCCACATCGAGGCGATCAGGCCCCACACCAGCTCGGGCTCGTCGTTGATGACGTTGGGGCCGGGGGTGATGCCCTGGATGATGAAGGCGCCGACGAGCAACGCCATCACCGGGTGCGCCGGCAGGCCGAGCGAGAGCAGCGGGATGAACGACGTCTGCGCTGCCGCATTGTTGGCCGATTCGGGCGCCGCGACCCCCTCGATGACGCCGGTGCCGAACTTCTTCGGTTCCTTCGAGAGGTTCTTCTCCACGGAGTACGACGTGAAGCTGGCCAGCACGTGCCCCCCGCCGGGCAGCACGCCGAGCACCGACCCGAGGGCCGTGCCGCGCAGGACGGGCATTCGGATGCGCCGGAAGTCGTCCCTGCTCAGCCAGAGGCCCTCGACCTTCTTCGTCACGATCGAGGACGAGTTCTTCGTCTCGAGGTTGCGGATGATCTCCGCGAGGCCGAAGAGGCCGACCGCGAGCGAGACGAAGTCCAGGCCGCCGTAGAGCTCGCGCACCCCGAAGGTGAAGCGCGGGACACCGGTGAACTGGTCCTGGCCGATCGTGCCGAGCAGCAGGCCCAGCACGATCATGGCGAGTGCCTTGACCGCCGACCCGCTGGCGAGCGCGATGCTCGCGATCAGGCCCAGGACGACGATCGCGAAGTAGTCCGCCGGGCCGAACTTCAGCGCCAGCTGCGCCAGCGGCGGGGCGAACAGGGCGAGCACGATGGTGCCCACGGTCCCGGCGAAGAACGACCCGAGGGCCGCCGTCGCAAGGGCCGGTCCGGCCCGCCCCTGTCGGGCCATCTGGTGCCCGTCCAGCGCCGTCACCACCGATGACGACTCACCTGGCAGGTTGAGCAGGATGGCCGTCGTGGAGCCGCCGTACTGCGCGCCGTAGTAGATGCCGGCGAGCATGATCAGCGAGGCGACCGGGTCGAACTCGAAGGTGATCGGCAGCAGCAGCGCCACCGTCGCCGTGGGGCCGATGCCGGGCAGCACGCCGACCGCGGTGCCGAGCGTGACGCCCAGCAGGCAGATCAGGATGTTGGTCGGCTGGAGCGCGGTCTCGAGGCCGAGGAGGATGCCGTCCACGTCAGCCTCCCAACCAGTCGCCGAGCAGCGGCAGCCGCAGCTGCAGCAGCGCCACGAAGACGACCAGGCACAGCGCCGTGATGCCCGCGGCCGTCAGCGCGGCCTTGAGGGGGCTGGTGCCGTGGCCGGCCATCGCGGCGATGAACGTGGTCACGAACAGCGTCGGGCCGAGCCCGAGTCCGGAGACGAAGAACCCGAAGAACATGATCGCCGCCACGAGCAGCCCGCCGCGTCGCCACGGGATCGGCTCCCGCTGGACGTCGCGGATCGACGGGTCGCCGCCGCGGAACCCCATCGCGACGATGAGGACCCCGAGCACGACCAGCAGCCCACCGAGCACCAGCGGGACGTAGCCCGAGCCCATCCGTAGCGCCGAGCCGACGTCGTACCGCGAGCCGCCGATGGCGAACGCGAGGCCCAGCACGACGAACGCGGCACCCGCGTAGAGGTCCGGCCGGAACGGCGCCGGGCGGTGCCCGGCGCCGTCCACGACGGTGTGGTCGGTGCTCATCCGCCGGTGACTCCGGACTCCTCGATGATCGGGGTCCACAGGTCGATCTGCTCCTGGAGCTTGGCCGTGTGGGCGTCGGGGGTGACGTCCTCGGCCACCGCGGGGGTGGTGCCGAGGTCGGCCATGCTGTCGATGACGTTCTGGTCCTGCAGCGCCACCTCGAGGGCCGCCGTCAGCTTCTCGACGATCTCGTCGGGCGTCTCGGACGGGACGTAGAGCCCGTGCCACACGCCGACCTCGACGTCGGTCCAGCCCTCCTCGGCGGTCGTCGGGAGGTCGGGCAGCGCCTCGATCGGCTCCGGCGTGGTGACGGCGTACGCCTTGATGTCACCGGACTGGATCTGCGCGGCCGTGTTGGTCGTCTGGTCGCACATGAAGTCGACCTGGCCACCGACGAGGTCGGTCAGCGCCGGACCGGTGCCGTCGTACGGCACCTCGGTGAGGTCGACGCCGAGCTGCTGCTCGATGAGGAGGCCGCAGAGCTGGGAGGCGGCGCCGACGCCGGCGTTGGCGAGGGTGACCGTGTCGGCGTTCTCCTCGACGTAGGTCGCGAGCTCATCGAGCGTCTCGGGCTCGAAGTCCTTGCGCGCGACGATCGTCATCGGCACGTCGGTGACCAGGCCGACGGTCTTGAAGTCCTCCACCGGGTCGTAGGCCAGGTCGGGGTAGAGGCCCGGGGCCGTCGACATGCCGATGTGGTGGATCAGCACCTCGTAGCCGTCGGGGTCCGCGTCGGCGACCTGGCCCGCCGCGACGGTGCCGCCCGCGCCCTCGACGTTCTGCACGATGATCTCGGCGCCGAGCTCCTCGGACATCGGCTCGGCGATGAGGCGGGTGACGGTGTCGGTCGGTCCACCGGCCGCGAACGGCACCACGAGGGTGATGTCGTCGTCGGGGTAGGCGGCCGGGTCGGCCTCGCCGCCACCACACGCAGCGAGTGTCAACATCGACAGGCAGGCGAGGGTGGCCAGGGGGGTGCGCCGGTGCATGGGAGCTCCTAGATCGGGGAGTGTGTCGCCGGTCACACTCCCCACCCGCAGGCCCCGGGTCACCGTTGTGCACCTTGTGTTCACGGTTGTGTTCACGGCCCCGGGCGGTGCGTCAGCCACATTTCGGGCGGGCGGTATGTCGCTCAGCCACCGCTCGCGGGCGTGTCGTCGTACGACGCGCGGGTGGGCGGTGCGTGAGCCACCTTCGCGCCTGGCGGAAGGTGGCTGGGCCACCGCTCGGCGGCGGGATAGGGGGCCCGTGGCGAGGTATCTAGGGACGATCTGGTCGTTCAGATGGCCCAATGGCCTACCAGGTCGTCCCTAGATAGCTCACGCGACGGAGGAGCGGAACCCGCGCAGCCGGAGGCTGTTGGTCACGACGAACACGCTGGAGAACGCCATCGCGGCGCCGGCGAGCATCGGGTTCAGCAGCCCGGCGGCGGCGAGGGGGAGCGCGGCGACGTTGTAGGCGAAGGCCCAGAACAGGTTGCCCTTGATCGTGCCGAGGGTGCGGCGGGAGAGCCGGATGGCGTCGACCGCGACGAGCAGGTCGCCACGCACGAGGGTCAGGTCGCCGGCCTCGATGGCCACGTCGGTGCCGGTGCCCATCGACAGCCCGAGGTCGGCCTGGGCGAGGGCGGCGGCGTCGTTCACCCCGTCGCCCACCATCGCGACGACCTTGCCGGCGGCCTGCAGCCGCTGCACCTCGGCGACCTTGTCGGCCGGCAGTACGTCGGCCACGACCGTCTCGATCCCGACCTGGTCGGCGACGTGGCGGGCGGCGGCCTCGTTGTCGCCGGTGAGCAGGATCGGAGTCAGGCCGAGGTCGCGCAGCTCGGCAACGGCCTGCGCGGACGTCGGCTTCACGGTGTCGCCGACGACGATGACGCCCCGCGCGCGGCCGTCCCAGCCGACGGCGACGGCGGTACGGCCCTCGCCCTGCGCGCGCTGGACGGCGGCGTCCAGCGACGGCGGGAGGTGCTGCGCCCAGTCGGCCAGCAGGCTCGGCCGGCCCACGACGACGGCGTGGCCCTCGACGACGCCCTGGACGCCCAGCCCCTCGCGGTTGGCGAAGTCCTCGACGACCGGTAGCTGAGGACGTGGTGGACGGGATCCGGGCTCGATCACGTACGCGGCGTCCTCAGGTACACCGGCGGCGGCGGCGATCGCGCGGCCGATCGGGTGCTCGGACGCCGACTCGAGCGCGGCTGCGAGGCGTCGTACGTCGTCGACGGACTCGCCCTCGGCGACCACCACGTCGTGGACGGTCATCTCACCGGTGGTCACGGTGCCGGTCTTGTCGAGCACGATCGTGTCCACACGCCGGGTCGACTCGAGGACCTCGGGTCCCTTGATGAGGATGCCGAGCTGGGCGCCACGGCCGGTGCCGACCATCAGCGCGGTCGGCGTGGCCAGGCCGAGGGCGCAGGGGCAGGCGATGATCAGGACGGCGACCGCGGCGGTGAAGGCCGCCGTGGCACCCGCCCCGGCGCCGAGCCAGAAGCCCAGGGTCGCGACGGACAGGCCGATCACGATCGGCACGAAGACGCCCGACACGCGGTCGGCGAGGCGCTGCACCTCGGCCTTGCCGTTCTGCGCGTCCTCGACCAGCCGCGCCATCTGCGCGAGCTGGGTGTCGGCGCCGACGCGGGTGGCGCGGACGACGAGCCGACCGCCGGCGTTGACCGTGGCGCCAACGACGGCGTCGCCGGGCTTCACCTCGACCGGCACCGACTCCCCGGTGAGCATCGAGGCGTCGACCGCGGAGCTGCCCTCGACGACCTCGCCGTCGGTGGCGACCTTCTCGCCGGGGCGTACGACGAACAGGTCGCCCACCGCGAGCTGGTCGACCGGGATCCGGGTCTCGCTGCGCCCACCAGAAGCGTCGTCGCGCAGCACCGCCACGTCGCGCACGCCGAGCTCGAGCAGCGCCCGGAGCGCCGCACCCGCGCGTCGCTTGGAGCGGTGCTCCAGCCAGCGCCCGGCGAGGAGGAACGTCGTCACCCCGGCCGCGGCCTCGAGGTAGATGTTGCCCGCGCCGTCGGTGCGGTCGATCGAGATCCGGAACGGGTGCGTCATGCCGGGCTCGCCCGCGGTGCCGAGGAAGAGCGCCCACAGGGACCAGCCGAACGCCGCCAGCACGCCGACCGACACCAGCGTGTCCATCGTGGTCGCGCCGTGGCGCAGGTTGGTCCACGCCGCGCGGTGGAAGGGCCACGCGCCCCACACGACGACGGGGGCGGCCAGGGCCAGCGAGGCCCACTGCCAGTAGGTGAACTGCCAGGCCGGGACCATCGCCATCGCGACGACCGGGATGCTGAGGGCGGCGCTGACCAGCAGCCGCTGCAGCAGCGGGTCGCGCTCCGGCTCGGCCGCGGCGACCTCGTCGGGCTGCGTCGGCAGCGCGGCGGCGTAGCCCGCGGCCTCGACGGTCCGCAGCAGGTCGTCGGTGGAGACGGTGACGGGGAAGGAGACCTTGGCCTTCTCGGTGGCGTAGTTGACGGTGGCCGAGACGCCGTCGAGCTTGTTGAGCTTGCGCTCGATGCGGTTGGCGCACGACGCGCACGTCATGCCGGTGATCGCCAGCTCGACGTCGCTCAGGGGCTGGGCCTCAGTGCTCGATTCAGT
Source organism: Nocardioides cavernae (assembly GCF_016907475.1). Classification (NCBI taxonomy): domain Bacteria; kingdom Bacillati; phylum Actinomycetota; class Actinomycetes; order Propionibacteriales; family Nocardioidaceae; genus Nocardioides; species Nocardioides cavernae. Next base: position 787,421 of record NZ_JAFBCA010000001.1, read on the forward strand.
GGTCATGGTCCCCTCCCTCCGCGTGGTCCGACGAGCTCGGGTCGCCCGACGGCGCTCCGCCCGACTCGACCGTGAACGCCGCGGTGTGCACCTGGCCGCGGTGCTGGAAGTCCAGGAACAGGCGGTACGTCGCCGGCTCGGGGAACGCCGTCGCGAAGTCGATGCCCGGTCCGGCCGGCCCCTCCTCCGGGTGGACGTGGAGGTAGCCCAGGTCGCCGGCGCGCATTGCGACGAGGTGGCCGTAGGCGCCGAGGTAGGGCTCGAGGTCGGTGACCGGCTCGCCGTCGAGCTCGATCCGCGTCGTGAGGACGGTCGATGCCCCCGGCGCGGTGTCGCCCTCCAGCGTCGCGGTGTAGGTGCCGGCGTCGGTCTCGACCGTCGCGACCCTGTCGTCGGCGGGCAGCGCGGCGGGCGTGAAGTCGCCGGCGACCGACACGTCGTCGGCCAGCGTGATGCCCTCCCAGCCCTCGGGCACGAGGTCGGCGACGACGCGCCACACGCCGGGCGTGAGCCGCACGTCCACCGACCAGGTGCCGGTGTCGCGGTCGAGTCGCGGGTGGACGTGCTGGAAGCCGGTCAGGTCGCGGCGTACGACGATGAGGTGCAGGTCCTTCTCGTGCTCGCGCGTGTAGTCGAGCAGGGGGCGCCCACTGGAGGTGAGCACCTGGAAGTCGAGGCGGGTGCGCCCTGCGGCCGGCGTCCGGTCGGCGAGCGCGAGCGTGAAGCCGTCGGCGCGAGCGGTGAGCCCGGTCGCCTCGGCGACCGCGGCGGAGTGGTCGTCGTGCGACCCAGCCTCGGCCTCGTCACCGTGGGTCGCCTCGCCCTCGTGCGCGACGGGCTCGGTGTCGAGCGGGCCGACGAGCCGGCCCCCGCCCCACGCCAGCGCGAACGCGGCGGCCAGGGCCGACACGAACGCGAGGACACGCAGCGGCGTGCTCATCAGGAACTCCTGTGGTTGAGGTTCAAGAACTCGATGCGGCGCCCTGTCGGCTCGCTGGCGCTCACTGACAGGTCACCGCTCTCATGTCAGACGACTGCGTAGCCGGCCTCCTCGACGGCGGCGCGGACGGCCGACTCGTCGAGGGGGGTCGCGCTGGTGACCGTGACGGCTCCGGTCTCGACGACGACGGCGACGTCCTCGACGCCCGCGATCTCGGAGATCTCCTCGGTGACCGACGCGGCGCAGTGGCCGCAGGTCATCCCGGTGACGGTGTAGGTGGTGGTCTCGCTCATGGGTGCTCCTCGGAACGTGGAAAGTGCGTGGGGTCAGGACTTCACGAGGCGGGCGATGGCCTCGGAGGCCTCCTTGAGCTTCTGCTCCTGCTCGGCCCCGCCCTGCCGGGCGGCGTCGACCAGGCAGTGCGCCATGTGGTCGTCGAGCAGGCTGAGCGCAAGCGCCTGGAGCGCCTTCGTCGCCGCGGACACCTGGGTGAGGATGTCGATGCAGTACTTCTCCTCCTCGACCATCCGCTGGATCCCGCGGACCTGCCCCTCGATCCGGCGGAGGCGCTTGAGGTGCGCCTGGACGGCTTCGTCGTTGCCCTCGAGGTGGCCGTGCTGCTCGCTCATGCTCCGAAGATACCCCTAGGGGGTATCTAGATCAAGTTGAGGCCCACCCCAGGGGGTGAAAAAGGTCGTGCTGGCACCACCGGAGGGGATGTATGGCACCACCCCGGGCTACTGTCCAGAGTGACGGTCGGGGGGTCGTCGGGAGGTGGGCGGTCCATCTCTCCGAGGCGATCCCTAGGACCCACCATGGACATCCGTGTCGCGCTGCTCGGCGGCGATGAGCTCGTGAGGCGAGGCCTCGACAGCATGCTGAAGACGCTGGGCGGCTTCGAGCTCGGGACGATCAAGGACCGTTCGCGCCTGCCCATCGACATCGCGCTGGTCGAGACGTTCGGGACGGCGCGCGGCGACACCACGCTGCAGCGCGCGGTCACCGACCCGTACATCCGCCGGGTCGCGGTCTACACGTGGAACCACCAGCCCGGGCTGGCCCACGAGCCGCTCGGCGACGGCGTCACCGGCTACCTGGCCAAGAGCCTCAACGCCCAGCAGCTCGGCCGCGCCCTGCGAGCGATCCACCTCGGCGAGACCGTCGTCGCCCCGCTCCTGCCGGTGCTGCCGACCAAGGACCTGCGCTCGACCACCCAGATCGACTTCCTGACCGCGCGTGAGCGCGAGACCCTCGCCCACATCGCCACCGGCAAGAGCAACGACGACATCGCGCGGCAGATGCAGATCTCGCTCAACTCCGTGAAGTCCTACATCCGCAGCGCCTACCGCAAGACCGGCGTCCAGAGCCGCAGCCAGGCGGTCCTCTGGGCCGTCTCGCACGGCCTGGCGGCCGAGGTCTTCGAGCGCGTCTGACCCTCGGGTCTACCCGGCGCTCGCGGGCGCCGGCGCCGGTGCCGCGGGACGTACGCCGGACGCGCGCGGCCACTCGCCGCGGCTGATCAGCACCTCGCGCAGCAGGTCGGGGCGGTCGGTGATTGTGCCGTCCACGCCCATGTCGAGCAGTGCGCGCATCGCGGCCGGGTCGTCGACGGTCCACACGACCACCCGGATGCCGAGCTCGTGGGCGCGTCGGATCACCCGCTCGGAGTGCACGGGAAGCCGTCCGAGCCGGATCGGCACGTGCGCGAACGCGCCGCCCGCGAGGACGTCGGTCCGCAGCCCCGGAGGGCGTACGCCACCGCGCGAGCAGGCGATGAGCGTGGTGAGCGAGCGCCAGCCGAGCGCCGTCGTCACCCCCGGCGCCTCGTCGCGGAGACGGTCCAGCCAGCGGGACCACGCCCCCGCCACGAGGACCCGCTCCGCCCACCCGGGGTTGGCCCGCAGCAGCCGTGCCATCGCCCCGATCGACGCCTCGTCCTTGAGGTCGATCGCGAACCTCGCATCCGGGAAGGACGCCATCGCCTCGACCAGCGTCGGGATCCGGTCGGTGCCCCCGACGCGCAGTCGGCGCAGGGCGGCCAGGTCCAGGTCGGTGACCCGTCCGGGATGACCGGTGACCCGGCGCAGCGTGGGGTCGTGGAAGCACACGACGTGTCCGTCGCGGGTCGTGCGGACGTCGGTCTCGAGATGCGTCAGGCCCAGCGCGGTGGCCCGCCCGAAGGCGGCGAGGGTGTTCTCAGGGGCGAGCCCCATGCCTCCGCGGTGGGCGATGGCGAGTGGTCCGGTGTGGTCGCCGTAGCTGGTCACGCGCCCAGCATGTGCGGCTCCGCGGACTCCTGTCGCCCCGGGTGGCGACGTCCGGGCGAGTGTTCACCGAGGCTTCGCACGCGCGCCCGGAGGACGTCGTACGACGTCCCCCGGACGCCCGCGGGAACTGACATCGGGCGGCCTTGGGAGACTGCGCTCATGACGACCCGGACCGCCACCCGTCTCACCGAGATCGCCGCCGACCACCTCGACCCCGACGCCGCGCGCCGCTGGCTCGCCCTCCTGCGTCCGGCAGTGCAGCTCGTCCCGGCCGGCCCCGGCGACCCGGTCGTCGCCCGCCTCGGCGGCACGCCCGACCTGCCGCCCGGGATCGAGTGGCCGCAGTGGCCCGGTCAGGGTCGGCTGTCGTTCGTGGTCGAGCTCGACCTGGCGGCGCTGGCCGCGACGGGGGCGGACGCAGGGATCACCCTGCCGGCGGAGGGCCGCCTGCTCGGGTTCTACTTCGAGCCCGACGGGGACGGCCGCGTGGTCCTGTCCGGAGACCCCGACACGGTGCCGGGCTCGCGGCTGCTCCACGTGACCGGCACCGGGCCGGCGGCCGACCCGGCCGCCGAGCTCACTGCGATGCAGACCCTCACCTGGCCGGACGACGAGCACCCGGCCCTGGAGGACGAGGGCCTCGAGGAGCTGCCGGACCCTTTCTGGGACGAGCTCGGCGACCTGCGCGAGGAGGACCTCGGGTCCGACTCGTGGGGTCGTCAGGTGGGCGGTTGGGCCGATCCCGTGCAGGCCTCCGTCGAGCTCGAGACCGCCGAGCTCCGCCTCGGCGCTGCGACGTACGACGACGTCCACCGGGAGGAGGCGCTCCGGTGGCGCCCCCTCCTGCAGATCGACAGCGACTGGGCCGACGGGACGGCGTGGGAGCCGGCGGACTGCCTCTACTGGCTCGCCCGCACCGACGGCGCAGTCCCGTTCCAGGTGCCCGACGACGTCGGCTTCACCTGGCAGTGCTGACGATCAGGTGCGGTAGCCGCCGAGCAGCTCGGCCAGGCGCAGGTGCGGCTGCGCCTCGTCCTTGAGCCCCTTGCGCTGCAGGGCGCGCCCGACCAGCAGGTGGGCGTAGGGCTCGTTGGGGTCGTGCTCGAGCAGCTCGGTCGCGACCCGGATGGTGCCGTCGAGCTGGGCCGAGTGGAACAGCGAGCGCGCCAGCAGCAGGCGTACGTCGGTGAGCTCGTGCCCCACGTCACCGGGGTCGTCGAGAAGCTCGGCCAGGAGGACCGCCGCCTCGCGGTAGCCGCGCTCCTCGAAGAGCGCCTGCGCCCGCAGCCAGCGGTCGTGGGTGGTGTCCTCGAGCAGCCCCGCGTGTCCGCGCAGCAGGTCCTCGAAGGGGGTGAAGTCGGTCATCGTCGCTCCTCTCGAAGAGCACGTCCCCCGGGTGTCCGGAGGACAGGCCGCCGGGGGGCTTGGTCCGAGCGTGCGCCCGGATGCCGGTCCAACGCCGCAGGTGCCCCGGCGATTCCACGGCCGGTCGCGAGGAATACTGGGCGAGGCAGTCCCGTTGGAGGTGGTACAAACTTCAACCACCGGTTGGACCCAATCGCAGGAGGACCTCATGCAGTTCGGCATCTTCAGCGTCGGTGACGTCACGACGGACCCGACCGACGGACGCACCCCGTCCGAGGCCGAGCGCATCTCGGCGATGACGCAGTACGCCCTCAAGGCGGAGGAGGTCGGCCTCGACGTCTTCGCGACCGGCGAGCACCACAACCCGCCGTTCGTCGTGTCGTCCCCGACCACCCACCTCGGCTTCATCGCGGCGCAGACCGAGAAGCTGCTGCTCTCGACGAGCACGACGCTGATCACCACCAACGACCCGGTGAAGATCGCCGAGGACTACGCGTTCCTGCAGCACGTCTCCGGCGGCCGCGTCGACCTGATGATGGGCCGCGGAAACACCGGCCCGGTGTACCCGTGGTTCGGCAAGGACATCCGCGACGGCATCAAGCTGGCGGTCGAGAACTACCACCTGCTGCGCAAGCTCTGGCGCGAGCCGGTCGTCAACTGGCAGGGTCAGTTCCGCACGCCGCTGCAGGGCTACACCTCGACGCCCGCGCCGCTCGACGGCACGCCGCCCTTCGTGTGGCACGGGTCGATCCGCAGCACCGAGATCGCCGAGCAGGCGGCCTACTACGGTGACGGCTTCTTCCACAACCACATCTTCTGGAACAAGGAGCACACCGAGCAGATGGTGAAGCTCTACCGCCGCCGCTTCGAGCACTACGGCCACGGTGCCGCCGACCAGGCCTACGTCGGCCTGGGCGGCCAGGCCTTCATGGCCTCCACCGAGGCCGAGGCCAAGCGCGTCTTCCGGCCCTACTTCGACAACGCCCCGGTCTACGGCCACGGCCCGTCGATGGAGGACTTCACCGAGATGACGCCGCTGACCGTCGGCACCCCCGAGCAGGTCATCGAGCGCACCCTCGGATTCGCCGACTACGTGGGCGACTACCAGCGGCAGCTGTTCCTGATGGACCACGCCGGTCTGCCCACCTCGCTGGCGCTCGAGCAGATCGAGATGCTCGGCACCGAGGTCGTGCCGGTGCTGCGCACGGAGTTCGAGCGCCGTCGCCCGGCCCACGTGCCCAGCGACCCGCCCACCCACGCGTCCCTCGTCGCCGCCGGTCCCGACGCGCCGCACCACCTCGTCGAGCCCGCCCGGGCCCGCGCCGAGGAGCTCGCGCAGCAGGCCGAGGTCACCGCATGAGCCGTCGCATCGTCGTGGTGACGGCGGGGCTGACCGTCCCGTCGTCCACCCGGCTGCTGGCCGACCAGCTCGCCGAGGCGACGACCGCGCAGGTCACCGCCCGCGGCGAGTCGGCGGACATGGAGTTCATCGAGCTGCGCGAGGTCGCCGGTGAGCTGGCCACCTTCATGGTCACCGGCGGCATCCCGACGCCGCGGCTGACCGAGCTGCGCGAGCAGGTCGCCGCGGCCGACGGGATGATCGTCGTGACGCCGGTCTTCAACGGCAGCTACAGCGGGCTGTTCAAGATGTTCTTCGACGCCCTCGACAAGGACTCGCTGGCCGGTACGCCGGTGCTGATCGCCGCGACCGCCGGCAGTGCCAGGCACTCGCTGGTCCTCGACCACGCGCTGCGGCCGCTGTTCGCCTACCTCCGCGCGGTGGTCGTACCCACCGGGATCTTCGCCGCGACCGAGGACTTCGGCAGCCACGGCCTCTCCGACCGGATCACCCGCGCTGCGGCCGAGCTCGCCGCGCTGGTGCTGAGCCAGGGCGGCTACGGCGTCGGCGGGTTCGCCCCTGACCTCGCCGCGCGCCCGCGGCGTACGTCCGGCACGAAGGTCGCGGCCGACGTGACGCCGTTCGGCGACCTGCTCCGGGGGCACGCCGGCGAGGCCTGAGCCCCACCGGCGCGCCCCAGGCCACTCGGGCGCTCAGCGCGCCGACGCGAGCTCCGGCTCGGCACCGGCTCCACGGGCGTCGTCCTCGTCGACGACCTCGCCGAGGGGCGCTGCCGGGCGTCGCGGCCACCACACCCGCTCGCCCAGCAGCACGAGCGCGGCCGGCAGCATCACCAGCCGGATCAGGGTGGCGTCGACGAGGATCGCGGTCGCCAGCGCGACTCCCATCATCTTCATCTCGAGCATGCTCAGCGTCGCGAAGATGGCGAAGACCGACACCATCACCGCAGCGGCGCTGGTCACGACGGATGCGCTGTCGCGGATGCCCTGCTCGACGGCGAGGCGGGTCGGGAGGCCGCGCCCGACCAGCTCGCGGATCCGGCTCATCACGAACACGTGGTAGTCCATGGACAGCCCGACCAGCACCACGAGCACGAAGAGCGGGATCCAGTCGATGACGAACCCCGGGCTGGTGAAGTCGAGCAGGCCCTCGAGCCAGCCGTGCTGGAACACCAGCGTGAGCACGCCGAAGGCGACGCCGACCGAGACCAGGTTGAGGAAGGTGGACAGCAGCGCGACCGGCACGCTGCGGAACGCCGTCCCCATCATCACCAGGGTCAGCAGGAGCACGAACCCGATCACCCCCGGCATCCACGCCCGCAGGTGGTCGTCGAAGTCGAGGTTGGACGCGGCGTCCCCGCCCACGGCCCATTCGGTGCCCGAGTCGGTGAACGCCGCCGGGGCGAGGTCGTCGCGCAGGTCGTGGATCGCGGCGGCGCTGCGCTCGTCGGACTCCGGCCAGGGCAGCGCCATGGTCAACGCGGACGTGGCGCCGTCCTCGGCGTCGACGAGACCGTCGGGGACCGTCTCGAAGTCGGCGCGTCCAGCAGCCGCCTCCAGCGTGGCGAGCGCACTGCGGGCGTCGTCGCCGCGGGCGACGACGGTGACGGTCGTGCCCTCGCTGGGGAACTCCTCGGCCACCGCGCGGAGGGTGTCGGCGGCCGGGATGCCGCGGGGCAGCGTCTCGAGGCTCGAGGCGTGCATCGTCATGCCCAGGGCCGGCACGGCGAGGACGCCGACGACCGCGACGGACGCCGCCAGTGCGGCCGCCGGACGGCGTACGACCGGCGCGAGGACGCGGCTGCTGATCCCGCCGGCGCCGATACGTCGGTTGAGCCGCCAGAGCAGCGGGACCCGCGGCCGGTCGACCCAGCGGCCGAGCGCGACCAGCAGCGCGGGGAGCACCGTGATCGACCCGACGACCGCCACCGCGACCACGACGATCGCGCCGAGGGCGAGGGAGTCGAAGGTGACGGAGCCGACCAGGTAGAGGCCCGACATGGACGCCGCGACCGCGAGACCGGAGACCACGATCGAGTGGCCCGAGGTCTGGGCGGCGATCTCGACGGCGTCGAGCGTGGTGCGGCCGCGGGCGCGTTCCTCGCGCTCGCGCTTGAGGTAGAAGAGCGAGTAGTCGACCCCGACGGCCATCCCGATCAGCACGATCATCGAGTTCACGGTGGGCTCGGCCGGCACGACGTGGGAGGCCGCCGCGGCGATGCCCATCGTCGCCGCCACGCTGCCGAGCGCCAGGAGGACCGGGATGCCGGCCGCGATGAGGGCACCGAAGGCCAGCAGCATGAGCACCAGGGTCACCGGCAGGCTGATCCCCTCCGCCGAGGACAGGTCCTCGGCGACCTGGTCGTTGATGTCCCGGTCGGTGGTGAGGTCGCCCGCCTGCCGGACGGTGAGGTCCGGGTGGTCCGCGGCGACCGTGGCCGTCACGGCCTCGAGCGGCGCGGGGTCCTCGACGCCCTCGTCGAGCGACACCGCGACGAGCATCGCGGTCCGGGCGTCGTTCCACACCGGGGCGTCCACCTCGGCGACCCCGTCGGCGTCGGCCATCCCGGTGGCGACCTCTTTCGCCGCGCGCGGCAGCTCGGCCCGGTCGCCCCGGTCGCCCTGGAGCAGCACCACCTCGCCCGGTGGCGCCGACAGGCCCGCCTGCTCGGCCATCGCGTCGGCCCGCCCGGACTGCCCGATGCGGTAGTCGGCCTCCTCTGCCTGCTGGGTGGGGACGAGGACGGCCAGGCTCGTGGCAGCCACCACGAGGACCAGCCAGGTGAGGATCGCGCGCCAGGGGTGCTCGGCGCTCCAGCGCGCGGCCCGCTGCGGGATCCGGGTGATCAGGTCGGCGGCCATGGCCGTGCTCCGTTCGGTGGGTGGTGGGTCGTCCTCCAACCTCGCGCCGCTCGGCGTACGGCACAGCGGGGGCACCTCCCGAGCCGGAGTGGGGTCAACCCCACCGTGCGGAGCCCGCGGATCCGTGAGGATGGGGACATGGCAAGCACGGCGGGACCTGCGCGGCTGACGCGCAACGCACTGCTCCAGGTGCTGCTCGCCGTCCCGACGCTGCTGGCCCTGGTGCTCACGGTCGTCGGTGGGGCGACGGCGCTGCTGGTGGTGGGGATCCCGATCGTTCTCGTGGGGCTGCCGATGCTGCGCTGGATCGCCGACCGGCACCGCTCGATGGCCGCCGAGGCCCTCGGGCACCCTGTCCCGGCCGAGCGCCGTCCGGTGGACGGGCAGCCAGTGCTGCGCCGCCTGCGGACCTGGGCCGCCGACCCGATGTCGTGGCGGGAGCTCGCGTGGGCCGTCGTCTCGACGACGGTCGGGTTCGCGATCTCGCTGACCGTGGTGCTGCTGGCGGTGCTCATCGTGACGCTGGTGCTGTGGTGGTTCGCGACGCCGCAGCTGATGATGCTCCGCAGCCGGCTCGACGCCCGCCTGCTGAGCCGGGGCAGCCACCAGCTGCTCGAGGAGCGGGTCGCCGTGCTGACCGAGACCCGGGCCGAGCGCGTCGAGGACTCCGCCGCCGAGCTGAGGCGCATCGAGCGCGACCTCCACGACGGCGCCCAGGCCCGGCTGGTGGCCCTGCGGATGCACCTCGGCCTCGCCCAGGAGCTCGTGGAGACGGACCCGACGGCCGCACGGACGCTGCTCGCCGAGGCAGCGGCCACGACCGGTGCCGCGCTCGGCGACATCCGCGACGTCGTCCGCGGCATCCACCCGCCGGTGCTGGCCGACCGCGGCCTCGCGGGTGCCGTGGAGGCGATCGCCCTGGACCTCGCGGTGCCCGTCCAGGTCACCCCGGACCTCCCGGCCCGCCTGCCCGCGCCGGTGGAGTCGGCGGCCTACTTCGCGGTCGTGGAGTGCCTGGCCAACGTCGGCAAGCACGCCGACGCCGAGCACGCCTGGGTGGAGCTCCGCCACGTCGACGACCTGCTCACCGTGGTGGTCGGCGACGACGGCCGGGGCGGCGCCGACCCGGCCGCCGGGTCGGGCCTGCGCGGGGTCGCGCGGCGGCTGGCGGCGCTCGACGGCACCGTGAGAGTCTCGAGCCCGTCGGGTGGACCGACGCTCGTGACCCTGGAGGTGCCGTGCAGCTCGTCCTCGCCGAGGACAACGCCCTCCTCCGGGACGGCCTGACCCGGATCCTCGAGGCGCACGACCTCACGATCCGGCACTCCGTCGCCAACGCGCCCGAGCTCGAGGTCGCGCTGGCGGACCCGGAGGTCGACGCCGCGGTCGTCGACGTACGCCTGCCTCCGACGCTGACCGACGAGGGCCTGCGCGCCGCCATCGCGGTGCGCGCCGCTCGTCCCGGCTTCCCCGTCCTGGTGCTCTCCCAGTGGGTCGAGCACCTCTACGCCCGCGAGCTGCTGGCCAGCGGCGAGGGTGGGGTGGGCTACCTCCTGAAGGACCGGGTCGGCGACATCCGTGACTTCGTCGACGCCGTACGACGGGTCGCCGGTGGCGGCACCGTCCTGGACCCCGAGGTGGTCGCCGCGCTCATGGCCCGGCCGCGCGCCCGGGCCGTCGACCGCCTCTCGCCGCGCGAGCGGGAGGTGCTCGCGCTGATGGCCGAGGGCCGGTCCAACGCCGCCATCGCGGCGCGGCTGGTGATCACCGAGAAGTCCGTCGACAAGCACGCCAGCGGGATCTTCACCAAGCTCGACCTGCCGCTCGCGCCCGACGACAACCGTCGGGTGCTCGCGGTGCTGGCCTGGTTGGACTGACCGCCCGGAGGGGTGGGCGCCCGTCCCCGGCGCCGACCCCGGCGGGTGAGCCGCGGGGCGTGGGAGCCGCCTAGCGTCGAGGAAGACCTCCTCGGACTCCCGCAAAGACCTCTCGGAAGGACGTGCCCATGGCGCGCAGGACGACCACGTCGAAGGACCGGACCGGCGAGGGTGGTGAGCTCCACCAGGCGCCGACCAAGGGCCAGGTGATGACCACCGCCCAGGGCGTCCCGATGGGCGACGACCAGAACTCGCTGAAGGTCGGCGAGCGGGGCCCGACCCTGCTCGAGGACTTCGCGATGCGGGAGAAGATCTTCCACTTCGACCACGAGCGGATCCCGGAGCGGGTGGTCCACGCCCGCGGCTACGGCGCGCACGGCTACCTCGAGTGCCTCGACCCGGTCACCGACCTGACCCGGGCCGCGCCGTTCGCGCGGAAGGGCAAGCGCACCGAGGCGTTCGTCCGCTTCTCCACCGTCGCCGGCAACCTGGGCTCCTTCGACCTCGCCCGCGACGTGCGCGGCTTCGCGGTGAAGCTCTACACCGACGAGGGCAACTGGGACCTCGTCGGCAACAACATCCCGGTGTTCTTCATCCAGGACGCGATGAAGTTCCCCGACCTCGTCCACGCGGTCAAGGAGGAGCAGGACCGTGGCTGGCCACAGGCGCAGAGCGCCCACGACACGTTCTGGGACTTCATCTCCCTGATGCCGGAGTCGACCCACATGACCCTGTGGCAGATGTCGGACCGGGCCATCCCGCGCTCGTTCCGCTTCATGGAGGGCTTCGGCGTCCACACCTTCCGCTTCGTGAACGCCGACGGCGAGTCGACGTTCGTGAAGTTCCACTGGAAGCCGCGGCAGGGCCTGCAGTCGGTGGTGTGGAACGAGGCGGTGAAGATCAACGGCGCCGACCCGGACTTCCACCGGCGCGACCTCTACGCCGCGATCGAGGCCGGCGACTTCCCGCAGTGGGACCTCGGCGTGCAGGTCTTCGACGAGGCGTTCGCCGAGGAGTTCGAGTTCGACGTCCTCGACGCGACCAAGATCATCCCCGAGGAGCAGGTGCCGGTGCGGACCATCGCCCGGCTGACCCTGGACCGGGTGGCGAGCAACGTCTTCGCCGAGACCGAGCAGGTCGCCTTCTGCACCCAGAACATCGTGCCGGGCATCGACTTCAGCGACGACCCGCTGCTCCAGGGCCGCAACTTCTCCTACCTCGACACCCAGCTGAAGCGGCTCGGCGGCCCCAACTTCACGCAGATCCCGATCAACGCACCGCGCTGCCCGGTCGCGCACTTCCAGCGCGACGGCCACATGCAGATGTCGCGGCAGGAGGGGCGTGCCAACTACGAGCCCAACTCCCTCAGCGGCGACGAGCGCGGCCCGCGCGCCGACGTCGACAACGGCTACACCTCGGTGCCGCGGGAGGAGGGTGGGCAGGTACGTCGCGTCCGCTCGGAGACCTTCGCCGACCACTACAGCCAGGCGCGCCAGTTCTGGATCAGCCAGACCGACGTCGAGCAGCAGCACATCGTCGCGGCCTACGCCTTCGAGCTCGGCAAGTGCGAGCTGCCGGCCATCCGCACCCGCATGCTCGGCAACCTCCGCAACGTCCACGAGGACCTCGCGCAGGGCGTCGCCGACGAGCTCGGCATGCCGCTTCCCGAGGCCAACCCGGCGGCCGTCGAGCCGCGCACCGACCTGCCCGAGTCGCCCGCGCTCAGCATCCTGCTCAACGGTCCCGACTCCTTCGCCGGCCGCAAGCTGGGCGTCCTGGTGACCGCCGGGTCCGACGGCGCGCTGGTCAAGGCGCTCGAGGAGGCGTTCACGGAGGCCGGCGCCCTCGTCGAGTACGTCGCTCCTGCCGCCGGGCCGCTGAAGCTCAAGGGCGGGCGCAAGCTGGTCCCCGACCACGCGGTCGTCGGAGCGCCGTCGGTGCTGTTCGACGCGGTGGCGGTCGTGCCCTCCGCCGACGGCGCGCAGCAGCTCGCGGAGCGCAAGACGGCCCGCGACTTCGTCGACGACGCGTTCGCCCACCAGAAGTTCCTCGGGTGGTCCGCCGACGCGCAGGCGCTCCTCGACGCGGCCGGGGTGACCCCGGACGACGGCTGCCCGGAGCTAACCACCGGCTCGGTGACCGACTTCCTGGAGCAGTGCGCGGCGCTGCGCCACTGGGAGCGGCCCGTCCAGGACTGACGGACGCGGTCGTCGTACCCCTGCGGACGTATCCGTAGGGCGGTGAACGACGGTGACACCGCCCCACGGGTGTGTCTGCCTCCCCGGACTGGTGGTTGCGTCGACGGTTCGGCACAACCGAACCCTTGGGAGGGAACCATGAGTGACACAGTGTGGAGCTACCGCGACACCACGTGGAGCCAGGACAGCGACCTCGTCGGCTACGACGTCGAGGCGAGCGACGGTTCGATCGGCAAGATCGACGAGGCCAGCAACGAGGCCAGTGGCCAGTGGCTCGTCGTGGACACCGGCTTCTGGATCTTCGGCAAGAAGCGGCTCGTCCCCGCCGGCGCCGTCACCGGGATCGACCACGAGGACAAGACCGTGATGGTCAACCTCTCCAAGGACCAGATCAAGTCCGCCCCGGACTACGACAAGGACGAGTGGAACGACGACTCCCGGGGTCATCACACGGACTACTACACGCCGTACTCCGGCCGCTGACCCACCGCACCCCCCGCGACGACGCCCCGGACGACACGCTCGTCCGGGGCGTCGCGTGTCCCGTCGCGCGCCTTCCCCGGCCCGCGCCGCGTCACTAGGTTGGGGACACCCGGACTCGAAGGAGCACGTGATGGCCACCCTGAACCCCTACCTCAACTTCGCCGATGCCAGAGCGCGCGAGGCGATGGAGTTCTACGCCTCGGTCCTGGGTGGCGACCTCAACGTGATGACCTTCGGTGACATGGGCACCGAGGGGCCGATGGCCACGCAGGTCATGCACGGACAGCTTGAGACGCCTTCCGGCTTCACGCTGATGGGTGCCGACGCACCGCCGGAGATGGTGCAGGTGACCTTCGGCGACAACGTGTCGATCAGCATCTCCGGGTCGAACGAGGAGGCCGAGCAGCTGCGCGGCTGGTTCTCCGCGCTGTCCGAGGGCGGCGAGGTGCGCCAGCCCCTGGAGGCAGCGCCGTGGGGTGACGAGTTCGGCATGTTCGTCGACCGCTTCGGGATCAGCTGGATGTTCAACATCGCCGGCGCCGTGTCCTGACGCCGGCGCGTCCGCCGTGAACGCCGGTCACTGCTCCCAGGCCGGACCCTGACCCCCGAGCCGCTCGACGAGGCGGCGGCCGACCTGGCCGGCGTTGGCGCGGCGTACGTCCTCGGGCACGGCGGGGAGGTTCTCCTCCCAGTCGAGCAGGCAGGACCCGCGCAGCTGGCCCATCCGGGCCGGGCGGCCGAAGAAGAAGGGGTGGGCGTGGGCGCCGCCGTCGCCGTAGCGCCCGATGTGGCATCGACCGACGCTGGGCAGCTCCTCGACCGCGGCGGTGACCCGCACCATCAGCAGGCCCATCTCGGCGGCCATGTCGTCGGGCAGGTCGGCGATGTCGAAGTGCTCGACGGGTCGCAGGATGAGGGAGACGGGCAGCTTCATGTCGAGTGCGACGAGCAGCCAGCGCTCGTTGCGCCAGGCCACCTGTGCCGCACGCTCGGGCGGCAGCGGCTCCTGGCAGGAGCAGTCGGCCGGGTCCTCGCCCTCGCGGGGCGGCTCGACGTCCTGCAGCGGCTCGAGCGGCTTGATCCGCAGCCCGTCGAGCTCGAACGGGAAGATGTCCCAGCCGGGCATCTCCTCGATCGCCACCGCCAGACGGCCCTCGTCGTCGGTCGCCGCGGCGATCCGGGCGTAGTAGTCCTCGATCGACTCCGGTTCGCTCATGGTCGTCATCCAACCAGCGCCCACCCCTTGTGGGGTGTTTGCCTCACCCCCCGCGAGGCAGTGTCGAGGGCATGAGCGACAACAAGATCACCGTGCAGCGCACCATCCAGGCCTCGAGCGCCGACGTGTTCGACGTGCTCAGCAACCCCGAGCGCCACGTGCAGCTCGACGGGTCCGGCTTCGTCATCAGCGACGAGAAGACCGACCGGATCCAGGGCACCGGCGACGTGTTCACCATGAACATGACCGGGGACCACATGGGCGGCGACTACCAGACCGAGAACCACGTCACCGGCTACTCGCAGAACCAGCTGCTGGCGTGGCAGACCGCGCCGGCCGGCCAGGAGCCTCCCGGGTGGCAGTGGGTGTGGGAGCTGGAGTCGGAGGGATCCGACTCGACGCGCGTGCGCCACACCTACGACTGGAGCAACGTCACCGACGAGGCGCTGCTGAAGAAGGTCGGCTTCCCGCTGGTCACCGAGGCCCAGCTCGAGGAGTCCCTCGACAACCTGAGCCAGGCCGTCACCGGGTCCTGACCCGCGGCGTCACCAGGGGGACGGCTGGTAGTCCTTGACGAAGCAGCCGAACAGGTCGGTGCCGTCCTCCCCGAGCACGATCGGGTCGTAGACGCGGGCGGCGCCGTCCACGAGGTCGAGCGGCGCGTGCCAGCCCTCGGCCGCGATCCGCAGCTTCTCGTGGTGCGGACGCTCGTCGGTGATCCAGCCGGTGTCGACGGCGGTCATCAGGATCCCGTCGGTCTCGAACATCTCGCCCGACGACGTCCGGGTCATCATGTTGAGCGCGGCCTTGGCCATGTTGGTGTGCGGGTGCCCGGAGCCCTTGTAGCGCCGCGAGAACTGGCCCTCCATGGCGGAGACGTTGACGACGTACGCCCGCCGCGAGGTCGCTGCCGACGCGGCGGCCGCGAGGGCCGGGCGCAGCCGGGAGACCAGCAGGAACGGCGCGATCGAGTTGCACAGCTGCACCTCGAGCAGCTCCAGCGGGTCGACCTCGCCGACGGTCTGGGTCCACGAGTTGTTGGTCTGCACGTCCGGCAGCAGGCCGCCGGCGTCGACGGCGGTGCCGGCCAGGTGCGCGTCGAGGGAGGCGTGCCCGGCCTTGAGCGCGAGCGCGGTGAGGGTCGCGGCGTTGTGCACCGCCACCGCGTGCTCCTCCGACTCACCCTCGTGGTGCGCGACGGCGGTCGGCGCGAGGGCGCCGGCGATCGCGGCCGGGTGGGCCTCGGAGATGTGGTCGAACGTCACCAGCTCCGGGACCGAGTCGTCCGGCAGCGGCAGCGACTCGGCCTCGACGAGCGGGGCGTAGGCGCCCGGTGTGCGGCGTACGGTCTGGCAGGCGTTGTTGATCAGGATGTCGAGCTGGCCGGCCGCCGCGACGTCGTCTGCGAGCGAGATGACCTGCGTGGGGTCGCGCAGGTCGATGCCGACCACCTTGAGCCGGTGGATCCAGTCCTCGCTGTCGGGCAGTGAGCTGAAGCGACGCACCGCATCCTTGGGGAAGCGGGTGGTGATGGTGGTGTGGGCGCCGTCGCGGAGCAGACGGAGCGCGATGTACATGCCGATCTTCGCGCGCCCGCCGGTGAGCAGTGCCCGCTTGCCGGTGAGGTCGGTGCGCTGGTCGCGCTTGGCGTGGCTCATCGCCGCGCACGAGGGGCAGAGCCAGTGGTAGAACGCGTCGACCAGGGTGAAGTCCTGCTTGCAGATGTAGCAGCCGCGGGCGACGAGCAGCTCGCCGGCGAACGCCCCGGCCGCGCTCGACACCAGTGGGATGCCCGCGGTCTCGTCGTCGATGCGCATCGGCGACCCGGTCGCGGTCCGCTCGATGATGTCGCGGTCGTGGGCCAGCTCGGCGGCGCGCTTGGCGAGCTTGCGCTCGGCCTTGATCGACTTGTACATGTGCGACGCAGCACGCTTGACCGTCACGTGGTCGGGGTGGTCCCCGGGCAGGTGGTGGAGCGACGCGAGCACCCGGAGCGTCGTCGCGAGGTCCTCGGGGTCGATGCCGGGTTGCTGCTGTGTCACGAGGAGGAGGTTACGGCGCCTCCGGGGATCCCCGGTCATCCGGGAAACCGCGGGCGTACGACGTCGGGTCAGCCCTCGCGGGCCGGCGAGCCGTTGATCCGCACGCGGTCGGCACGCATCCCGTGCTCGACGCCCCAGAGCACCGCCCGCGACCGCGAGTCGACGTCGATCTTGCGGTAGGCCGAGCGGATGTAGGACTTGATCGAGTTGAGCGACAGCAGGGTGCGCTCGGCGATCTCCTGGTTGCTCAGGCCCATCGTGATCAGCGACAGCACCTCGGCCTCGCGCGCGGTGAGTCCCTCCTCGCGGCCGGGCCAGTCGCCGCCGACGAGCGGCGAACGCCCCCGCGACGGCGAGACCACGAGCTGCCCCGACGAGATGGCGGCGACGGCGTCGACGAGGCGGGCCGCCGGCAGGCTCTTGGAGAGGTAGCCGCGCACGCCCTGGCTGAGGGTGTCGCGGGTGAGCCAGGGCTGGAAGTTCCACGTGTAGACCGCGACCGCGCGCACCTGCGTGCTGTCGACGAGGTGGCGTACGGCGGGACCGTTGCCCTGACCCATCCCGAACGTGTCGTAGAGGGCGACGTCGACCGGCTGGGCGACGGGCTTGCCCGCCACCAGCTCCACCACCTCGACGCGGTGGCCGTAGCTGCGCATCATCGCGTCGAGGCCACGGACGACGACCTCGTCGTCGTTGACCAGCGCGACTCGAATCACCATGGGGTCAAGGTACTGCTGTTTGCCGCCGTTGAACCCCCGGATGGGCGACTCGGGGCGAACCTGCGGTCAACGGCCCGCGGCGATCCCACCCCTACGGGCCGGTCGTGCCCAGGGACGGGAGGTGCCGTCAGGGGCAGCAGGGGTCGAACCGGAATCCGACGCCGCGGATCGTGCGGATCCACTGGTTGCCGGAGGCAGCCCCGCGCAGCTTGCGGCGCAGGTTGGCGAGGTGGACGTCGACGACATGGGTGCTGTCGGGGACGAAGTCGCTGGCCCACACCGCGCGCATGAGCTGCTCGCGGGGGACCACGACGCCGGGGTTGCCGACGAGGTGGGCCAGCAGGTCGAACTCGGTGCGGGTCAGGTCGACCTCCCGGCCCGACACCCGCACCTCCCGCGCCCCGCGGTTGAGGGTGAGGTCGCTGCAGCCCTCGAAGCTCGTCGGGTCCGCGTCGGGCCCCGGGTCGACGGCGAGCTGCGGTGCGGCAGCCCCCGGGGCGGGGTCGCTGCTGCGCGGACGTCGGAAGAGGGCAGCGACGCGCGCCTGCAGCTCGCGCATCGAGAACGGCTTGACCAGGTAGTCGTCGGCGCCGACCTCGAGCCCGACGAGCCGGTCGACCTCGGACGCGCGGCCGCTCACGACGATCACGTAGCAGTCGGTGACCGTGCGGATCTGGCGGCAGACCTCCACGCCGTCGATGTCGGGCAGGGTGAGGTCGAGCGTGACCAGGTCGGGACGGCTCTCGGCCACGAGCGTGAGCGCCTCGGTCCCGGTCCTGGCCACGACGACGTCGAAGCCGGCCTGGTCGAGGAGCTTGGAGATGGCGTCGCCGACATCGTGGTCGTCCTCGACGACCACGGCTGTCCGTGCGTTCATCATCCGTCTGCTCCCCAGTTGATCGTTCACCTACCCTGCTCTACCCGGCCTGAAACCGGGCGGGCGCGGTCGGTGCTCCCCGCCCGCCGTCGATGCTAGGCGGCAGGGGGTGGGGTGCGTGGTCGATCGGGGTGCAAGCACCCCCCTGGGAGGGGGGTCGGCAGAACCCGTCGGGTAGCCCCGACGGGTGTCCGGTCAGAAGTCCAGGCCGCGGGCCCAGTCCTCCGAGTCGATCCGGGCGACGAGGTAGGGGCCTCCGCCGGCGCGGCGCTCCTGCTGCTCGTCCCCCTCGCGGTCCATCCGGTAGCCGATGCCGCGGATGGTGTGGATCCAGGTGGCGTCGGTGTGGCGCCGCAGCTTGCCGCGCAGGTTGGCCACGTGCACGTCGACGAGGTGGTGGTCGTGGGTCAGCGCGCTGCTCCAGATCGCCAGCACCATCTCCTCACGGGTGCACACCCGCGACAGGTGCGTCGCGAGGTACTCGAGGACGTCGTACTCGATGCGGGTCAGCTCCACGATCGAGCCGTCGATCTGCACCTCGCGGCGCGCGGAGTTGATCACCAGGCCCGCTCCGGCGGAGATCGTGGACGGCTCGTCCACCGGCTGCGCCGGGCTCGGCACCTGGGGGCTGCGGCCGTTCACGGGCTCCTCGGCGACCGTCCCGGTCCGAGGTCGTCGGAACAGCGCCGCCACCCGCGCGCGCAGCTCGCGCGGCGAGAACGGCTTGAGGACGAAGTCGTCCGCCCCGACCTCGAGGCCGATCAGCTTGTCCACCTCGTCGGAGCGCGCCGACACGATCACGATGTAGCAGTCGCTGGTCTCCCGGATGCGGCGACAGACCTCGATGCCGTCCATGTGCGGCAGCGTCAGGTCGAGCGTCACCAGGTCGGGCGGGTCGGCTGCCGCCGCGCTCACCGCCTGGCGTCCGTCGAGCGCCGAGGTGACGCGGAAGCCCGCCCCCTCGAGAGTCTCCACCAGCGCTGACGAGATGTCCGGATCGTCCTCGACGACCAATGCATGTAGTTCTTGCACGTCAAACCCCCACATATGCGTAGGCAAGGGCCCCACGCCCTCGCCGTGACACCGCCCGGACGATGTCGCTCGATGCTAGTGCCATCGACGGCGGAGAACTAGGAGAGGTCTGAGGGATGAACGGGCTGTCTAGACCACATCATTTTGACGGAATCTGCGGTGAGAACCGGTGTCGAGGTGCGCTTTCCGTGGTTCAGGCGAGGTCGATCCCGCGATTGACCCACACGTGGTCCACCACCATGCCCACGCGCTCGTACATCGGGAGTGCTCCCGTGCGTGAGTCCGTGCTCAGCTCGGAGGTCCGCGTGCCGTGCTGGCGCCCCCGGGCGAAGGAGTCGACGAGCAGCGCCTGGGCGATCCCGCGGTTGCGCTGGTCGCGCCGTACGGCGAGCCGGTCGACGTACGCCGTGGCCCCGTCGTCCGACACGAGGACCAGCGAGACGCCGACGACGGCACCGTCCGGGTCGAGGGCCACCCGCAGGTTCCACGGCTCGAACCCGGGTCGGCCGCTCGTCGCGGCGGCGAAGTCCTCGAAGGTCTCCCGGTCGCGCACCGACCACTCGAGGAAGGCGTCCTCCAGGACGTCGTGGGCCGCGCGCAGCTCGTCGGCACCAGCGGTGCGGACGACGTAGCCCTCCGGCAGGGTGCGCTCGGGGATGGTGGCGCCCTCGGGCAGCTTGAGCACCCAGCTCGTCCAGCGGACCCGGAAGCCGAGCTCCTCCAGCAGCCGGTCGCCCGGCGAGCCCTGTGGCACCGGCATCCCGAGGACCGACGAGCCGACGCCGCGGCCGAGGTCGACGAGCCAGTGGGCCAGCCAGGTGCCGATGCCGCGGCCCCGGTGGCTCGGCAGGACGGAGGTGTCGGCGCGGTCGGCGCCCATCAGCTCGGCGTACGCCACCAGGGTGTCGCCGTCCCACACGCCGACCGAGCGGGCGCCCAGGTCGTGGCTGGGCTTGGCCCAGTCGCTGACGATGTCGGCCTCCTCGATCGCGACGTGCCCGATGTCCTCCTGCTCCTGGGCAGCCATCAGCACGAAGACGTCGTGGGCGTCGGACTTCTGCAGCGGCCGCGTGGTGAGTCCCTCGGGCAGGTCGGGCATCGCATCTCGCATGGGGGGAGTGTGCTTGCTCACGTGCGGGGTTGTCGCGTCCTTATCGGGCATCGGGGAATGTCGCGTTCACGCCTGAGGCCCTACCGTTGGAGGGTGAGTGACGACCAGCTTGTAGCACCCGAACAGACCTTCTCCGACCTCGGCCTCGCGCCGGAGGTCCTCAAGGCGTTGGCGGACGTCGGCTACGAGACCCCCTCGCAGATCCAGGCCCTGACCATCCCGCCGCTCCTCGAGGGGCGCCACGTCGTCGGTCTCGCCCAGACCGGCACCGGCAAGACGGCCGCGTTCGCGCTGCCGATCCTGTCGCAGCTCGACTTCTCGCAGAAGACGCCGCAGGCACTCGTCCTCGCCCCGACCCGTGAGCTCGCGCTCCAGGTCTCGGAGGCCTTCGAGAAGTACGCCGCCCACATGAAGGGCGTCAAGGTGCTGCCGATCTACGGCGGCCAGGGCTACGGCGTCCAGCTGTCCGCACTGCGTCGCGGCGTGCACGTCGTCGTCGGCACGCCGGGCCGGATCATGGACCACCTCGAGAAGGGCACGCTCGACCTGAGCGAGCTGCGCTTCCTCGTCCTCGACGAGGCCGACGAGATGCTGAAGATGGGCTTCGCCGAGGACGTCGAGACGATCCTCGCCGACACCCCCGACAGCAAGCACGTGGCGCTGTTCTCCGCGACGATGCCGGCGCAGATCCGCCGGATCTCGAAGAAGTACCTCGCGGACCCGGTCGAGATCACCGTCAAGAGCAAGACCTCGACGGTCTCCTCGATCACCCAGCGCTACCTCATCGTGTCCTACCCCCAGAAGGTCGACGCCCTCACGCGCATCCTCGAGGTGGAGAACTTCGAGGGGATGATCGTCTTCGTCCGCACCAAGAACGAGACCGAGACCCTGGCCGAGAAGCTGCGCGCCCGCGGCTACTCAGCGATGGCGATCAACGGCGACGTCGCGCAGGTGCAGCGCGAGCGCACCATCAACCAGCTCAAGGCCGGCAAGCTCGACATCCTCGTCGCCACGGACGTCGCGGCCCGCGGCCTCGACGTCGAGCGGATCAGCCACGTCGTCAACTACGACATCCCGACCGACACCGAGTCCTACGTGCACCGCATCGGCCGCACCGGCCGCGCGGGCCGCTCGGGCGACTCGATCGCCTTCGTCACCCCGCGCGAGCGCCACCTGCTCCGCGCCATCGAGAAGGCCACCCGTCAGCCGCTGACCCAGATGCAGCTGCCGACCGTCGACGACGTCAACGCCACCCGCCTGACGCGCTTCGACGACCAGATCACCCAGGCGCTGACCCAGCCGGAGCGGATCGACTTCTTCCGCGACGTCGTGTCCCACTACGTCAGCGAGCACGACGTCTCCGAGGTCGACGTGGCTGCCGCCCTCGCCGCGGTGATGCACGGCGAGCAGCCGCTCCTGCTCGACCCCGAGCCCGAGCCGCGCGGTCGGTCCTTCGAGGAGCGCTCGAGCCACGGCGGCAAGGCCGACCGGGCGCCGCGCGAGTCGCGCAGCGGCCAGCCGATGGCGGCGTACCGCATCGAGGTGGGCAAGCGCCACAAGGTCGAGCCGCGCCAGATCGTCGGCGCCCTGGCCAACGAGGGCGGTCTGTCGCGCGGCGACTTCGGCTACATCTCGATCAAGCCGGACTTCTCCGTCGTCGAGCTCCCCGCCGACCTCCCGGCCGGCACGCTCGACCGGCTCTCCGGCACGCGCATCTCCGGCAAGCTCATCGAGATCAAGCCCGACAACGGCCCGTTCCGCGGTCGCCCCGGTGGCGGCCACGGCGGCAAGGGTGGCGGCTACAACGGCAAGAACCCCCGCTCCTGACCTCAGGGGCCGGGGGCGCCGGAAGTCCCCGGATATCCGGGGACTTTCCCACTTGTCGACCCAGATCTGGGCCGACAAGCGGGAAACCCGGGTGCACAGTCGGTGCGTCAGGCGGCGACGGGCTCCCGCTCGCGCGTCGTCGTACGCCTGCGCGTGAGCAGTGCGTCGACCGAGAGCCGGCCAGCACCGGTGCCCGCAAGGACCAGGCCGAGCTCCTGACGCCGGAAATGCAGCGAGTCGGCGCATCCTGAGCAGGATGCGCCGACTCGACGGCTGTGGCGCATCAGGATGCGCCGACTCGCGGGTCAGGCGTTGCGGATCGCCGAGACGTCGAACTCGAGCTTGATCTTCTCGGAGACGAGGACGCCGCCGGTCTCGAGCGCGGCGTTCCAGGTGAGGCCCCAGTCCTTGCGGTTGATGGTGGTCGCGCCCTCGAAGCCGACGCGGGTGTTGCCGAACGGGTCGACCGCGGAGCCGGTCTGCTCGAACTCGATGGTGACGGGCTTGGTGACGTCCTTGATGGTCAGGTCGCCGGTGATGGCCCAGTCGGAGCCGTCGCGCTTCACGTCCGTGGAGGTGAAGGTGATCGTGGGGTAGGTCTCGACGTCGAAGAAGTCGCCGGACTTGAGGTGGCCGTCGCGGTCGGCGCTGCCGGTGTCGACGGAGGCGACCTGGATGGTGAGGTCGACCTTGGACGCGGACGGGTTCGCCTCGTCGATGCGGGCGGTGCCCTCGAAGGCGCCGAACTGGCCGCGGACCTTGGTCACCATGGCGTGGCGGGCGACGAAGCCGAGCCGGCTGTGGCTGGTGTCGATCGTGTAGTCGCCGGTGATGTCGTCGATGGCGGTGGTGGGGGCGTCGAAGCCGGTGGTCATGGGTGCTCCTCGAGGAAGACGGTAGTTGGTAGAACTTTCAACGACCATAACGGGCAACCCCGCCTGTTCATTCCCGGGCGACGCAAGGAATTCCCGATCCCCATGGAAATGACGACGAGCCACGCTCCAGGTGGAGCGTGGCTCGTGCGTGCGAGCTGGGTCGGGAGCCGGTCAGGCGGCGTGGGTGGCGACCGTCTCGACGGTCGACCAGCGTGCCTCCATGTGGGTGCGGCCCGACGCGTCCGTGACGGCGACCCAGGCGCAGACCGGCCTGTCGGTCATCGACTGCTTGCTCATGTGACACCTCCCGTTCACCTTGTGTTCACCTAGAGTAGCACGTCCCCACCCACGCACCACGGTTTCGCTCACAACGGGCGTACGTCCCCCACTCGCGCACCCTCAGGTCGGAGGATGGCGGGCCAGTGCCCCACCTGTGACTGGTGAGACGAGTCTGTGGAGGACTCACCGAGAAGCAAAGTCCTCTTTCTGCCCGATTTCGGGCAGGAAGTTGTCAGTCGTGTCACCTGGGGCGGATGATCGTCCGGTGCCGGACCCCGTCCTCGTCGCCCATGTCGTCGCCACCACGTCGTTGACGCCGGGCGAGGCCGCCCGGGTCGTCGAGGACGTCATCGCCTTCCACGCCCAGCCGGTGGAGGACTACGTCCGGGCTCGCCACGCGAGCCTCAAGACGTACGGCGCCAAGAACCCCGAGATCTTCGCGCGAATCGCCGAGGAGCTCACCCAGCGAGTCGTGGCCGCCCCCGAGCTCTCCGAGCGGCAGCTGCGACGCATCATCTACGGATAGGACGCAACGACATGTGTGGAATCGTCGGCTACATCGGCCGCCAGGAGGCGGCCCCGGTCGTCCTCGAGGGCCTGACCCGGCTGGAGCACCGCGGCTACGACTCCGCGGGGGTGGCCGTCCTCGGCAACCGGGGGATCCGGGTGGCCAAGCAGGCCGGGCGGGTGCGCGACCTGGCGGACGCCCTGCCCAAGCGCTTCGCCGGCGCCACGGGGATCGGCCACACCCGCTGGGCGACGCACGGGCCGGCGACCGACGCCAACGCCCATCCCCACACCGACGAGGCCGGCCGGGTCGCGGTCGTGCACAACGGGATCATCGACAACTCGGCCGCACTGCGTGCCGAGCTGGCCGACGCGGGCACCACCCTCGCCAGCGACACCGACACCGAGGTGCTCGCCCACCTGGTCGCCCGCAGCGACGCGGACACGCTCGAGGGCAAGGTCCGTGACGCGCTGGGCGCGGTGGTCGGGACCTACGGCCTCGCCGTGCTCCACGCCGACTTCCCGGACCGCATCGTGGTGGCCCGCAACGGCAGCCCCTTGGTGGTCGGCGTGGGCGACAAGGAGATGTACGTCGCCTCCGACCTGGCCGCGATCGTGCGGCACACGACCACGGTGGCGGTCCTGGACGACGGCGAGATGGCCACCGTCACCGCTGCCGGGTTCAGCACCATGCGGCACAGCGACCTCGTCGCCACCGGCAAGACCGCGGCCGAGGTCGACGTCGACGCGTCGGCGTACGAGGCAGGCGAGCACGAGTCGTTCATGCGCAAGGAGATCCTCGAGCAGCCGACGACGGCGCAGGCCGTGCTGCGCGGTCGCCTCGACGAGCGCTTCGGCACCGCCCACCTCGGCGGCCTCGACATGGACGCCCGCGAGCTGCGGGCCGTGCGCCGGGTCAAGATCCTCGGCTGCGGCTCGGCCTACTACGTCGGCCAGATGGGCGCCGCGCTCATCGAGGAGCTGGCCCGCATCCCCGCGGACGCGGAGGCGGCCAGCGAGTTCCGCTACCGCAACCCGGTGATCGAGCCCGACACCCTCTACGTCGCGGTGAGCCAGTCCGGCGAGACCATCGACACCCTGCTGGCCGTCCAGGAGGTACGCCGCAAGGGCGGGCGCTGTGTCGGCCTGGTCAACGTCGTCGGGTCGGCGATCGCCCGCGAGTGCGACGGCGGGATCTACCTGCACGCCGGACCCGAGGTCGCCGTCGCCAGCACCAAGGCCCTCACCAACATGTTCCTCGCCTTCGCGCTGCTCGCCCTCCAGCTGGGCCGGGTGCGGGACCTGTCGATCGCCGACGGCAAGCGCCTGGTCGCCGGCCTGGAGCGGCTGCCCGGCCAGATCGAGGAGGTCCTGGCCGGCGAGGCCGAGCTGGTCGAGGTCGCGAAGGACCTCGCTGAGGCAAAGAGCCTGTTCTTCATCGGTCGCGTGCGCGGCTTCCCGGTGGCCCGCGAGGGCGCGCAGAAGTTCAAGGAGATCAGCTACCGGCACGCCGAGGCCTACCAGACCTCCGAGCTCAAGCACGGTCCGCTCGCCCTCATCGACCCCGACGTGCCGACCGTCGCGCTGGTGCCGCACGACGAGCTGGCCGAGCGCAACGTCGGTGCGCTGCACGAGATCGAGGCGCGCAAGGGCCCGCTCGTCGTCATCACCCACGAAGGGGTCGACCTCGGTGAGGTCAGTGCCCGCCGGATCGTCGTGCCCCGCAACGAGCCCGAGCTCGACCCGATCCTGCTCAACGTCCCGCTCCAGCTGCTCGCCTACCACGCGGCCCAGCACCTCGGTCACGACATCGACAAGCCGCGCAACCTCGCGAAGTCGGTCACGGTCGAATGACCGGAAAACCCGCAGCCCAGGCCTGAAATGGACTGGGCGCCCCTTGCCGCATGGGGTCGGCAAGGGGCGCGCCGTGGAGAACCTTCCCACCGGGTCCGCGCCCTGTCCGTGGATCGGTGGAAGTGCCGACGGATTTTGCTGTCGGCTGCATCACGTGGCGTCGGCGGCGCTTCCGGCGAGCGCCAGCGCCCGCCGGGCAAGCGGCTCTGCGGCCGTCCGGTCGACTGCGACGAGGCCCACGCGGGTACGCCGGTCGAGCAGGTCGGCCACGTCGTGCGCGCCCTCGTGGGTGACGCCGAAGACCAGCTCGGCGAGCGTCACCGGGACGACCTCCGACACCGGGGCGACCAGCTCGTCGTCGGCCAGGCCGGTCACCTCGCGGGCGGTGGCGAGGACCAGCTCGGCGTCGGTGCCGAAGCGTCGTACGAGCCGGGCTGGCGCCGTCGTCCGGCGCAGGTCGCCCGGTGAAGCGGCGCCGAGCAGGGGCAGCGACGCCGTGCGGCACGGACCCGCTTCCACGCGCCCAGCCGCGACGAGCGCGTCGAGGGTGTCCTGCGCCATCCGTCGGTAGGTCGTCAGCTTGCCGCCCACCACGGTCGTCACGCCGGTGGCGGACGTGAGGATGGCGTGGCGGCGGGACAGGTCGGACGTCGCGTCCGTGCCGGAGACCTCGAGCAGCGGCCGCAGGCCGGCGAAGGCGCCGACGACGTCGTTCCTCGTCGGCGGCGTGGTGAACGCCGTGGCCACGACACCCAGCAGGAAGTCGATCTCGGCCTCGCTGGGCTCGGGCACGTCGGGCACCGGTCCGGTCACGGGCTCGTCGGTGAGGCCGACGTAGATCGTGCCGTCGGGCTGCGGGAGCACCATCGCGAAGCGCGACGTCGTGTCCGGGATCGGCACCATCACCGCGACCCGGGTGTGCGGCAGCGCCGACCCGCGCAGGACGAGGTGGGTGCCGCGGCTGGGCCGCAGCTTCACCTGCTCGTCGAGGCCGCCCGCCCAGACGCCGGTCGCGTTGACGACCGCCCTCGCGCGGACGTCGTACGTCGTCCCGGTGAGCTCGTCGCGCACCGTGACGCCGGCGCCGGTCGCGGAGGTGACGCGGGCACGGGTGCGCACGTGGGCGCCGTGGGACGCCGCGGTGCGGGCCACGGTGACGACGAGGCGTGCGTCGTCCTCGAGCTGCCCGTCCCACGCGAGCAGCCCGCCGCGGAGCGTGTCGGCGCGCAGGGCGGGGGCGAGGCCGAGGGTCTCGGTGGCGTTGAGCCGGCGGGGGCGCGGGAGCGTCCGGGTGGTGGTGTGGGCGCTGCGGCGCAGCGCGTCGCCCGCTTGCAGCCCGCCCCACGTGAAGGCCGTCCGGCTGCGCGGCATCGCGTCGTTGACCGGGGTCAGCATCGGCAGCGGGTGGACCAGGTGGGGCGCGGTGACCTCCATGAGGATGCCGCGCTCGACGGCGCTCTCGCGGGCGATGGCGAGCTGTCCCTGCGCGAGGTAGCGCAGGCCGCCGTGCACGAGCTTGGACGACCAGCGCGACGTGCCGAACGCCAGGTCGTGCGCGTCGACCGCGAGCACGGTCAGGCCGCGAGTGACGGCGTCCAGGGCGACACCGGCGCCGGTGATGCCGAGGCCGACCACCACGACGTCCACCTCGTCGGGGACGCCGGCGAGGCCGGGGGTGATGCGGCGGGCCGGCTGCATCACGGCTCCAGGGCGCGGGCGACGCCGCGGGCGTACTCCGCGTCCAGGTCGTCCAGCCCGATCCGGTCGTCGGTCATCGTCAGCGCCGAGAAGACGAACCCGTGCGCCGCGAGGGTCAGCGACCGTGCCATCAGCACCGGGTCGCCGGCCCGGATGGCGCCGTCGGCCTGGCCGCTGGCGATCTCGGCCGCGAGGATCTCCACGAGCGCCTCCTGCGAGCGCCCGCGACGGTGGAGCAGGTAGGGCAGCATCAGGTCGGGGTCGAGCTCGACGATCCGGACGAAGAGCTCGTTGTCGCGCAGCGCCCTGACGGTCGCGAGCGCGGCCTCGGCGATGCCCTCGGGGGTCGTGGTGTCGGCGGCGGCGACCTGCGTCGCGGCGGCGATGCCGACCCACTCGCGGGTCATCAGGTCGCCGAGCAGCGAGCCCATGTCGGGCCACGCGCGGTAGATCGTCATCCGGGAGACGCCGGCCCGCTTCGCGACCTCGGTGAGCGTCGTACGCCGCCATCCGACGTCGAGGATGCAGGCGCGCGCGGCGTCGAGGTAGCCGTCGAGTCGCGGGTCGGCGGTTGCGCGGGTGGTGTGACGAAGTGACGTCATATGTCACACTGTAACGCATGACCGAGATGCACCCGCAGCGCTGGGGCGACCCCGCGGCCGCCACCGTCCTGCCCGACTCCGCGCTCGGGCTCGTCGAGCTCGCCTTCGGGCTTCAGGACCGTCCGCCGGTCAGTGGGGCCACGCCGCCGCCGTCCGCGCTGGACGACGCGCTGCTCGACGACCTCCGGGCGGCCGTCGGCGCCGAGCACGTGCTGACCGACGACGCGACGCGCACCATCCGCACGCGGGGCAAGTCCACCCCCGACCTGCTGCGCGCCCGCGCCGGCGACCTCGACGACGCACCGGACGCCGTCGTCCGACCCGACGGGCACGACGGCGTGGAGGCCGTCCTGGCCTGGGCCGTGGAGCACCAGGTGGCGGTCGTCCCCTTCGGTGGCGGCACCTCGGTCACCGGCGGCCTGGCCGCGCGCCGCGACGGGTTCGCGGGGGTGGTCAGCCTGGACCTGGTGCGGATGAAGCGGCTGCTCGCCGTCGACGAGGTCTCGATGACCGCGACCCTCGAGCCGGGGCTGCGCGGCCCCGAGGCCGAAGCGCTCCTCGCCGAGCACGGGCTGACGCTCGGCCACTACCCGCAGTCCTTCCGGCACGCCTCGATCGGCGGCTTCGCGGCCACGCGCTCGAGCGGGCAGTCCAGCGCCGGCTACGGACGCTTCGACGCGATGGTCGTGGGACTCACCGCCGCGACGCCGACCGGGACGCTGCGCCTCGGCTCCGCGCCGGCCAACGCCGCCGGGCCAGACCTGCGTCAGCTGCTGCTGGGCTCGGAGGGAGCCTTCGGCGTCATCACCTCCGTCACGGTGCGCGTGCGGCGCGCGCCCGCCGTGACGTCGTACGAGGGCTGGCGGTGGCCGTCCTTCGACGCCGGCTCCGATGCGATGCGCACCCTCGCGCAGGCCGGGCTGATGCCGACCGTGCTGCGGCTGTCGGACGAGTCCGAGACGGCGATCAACCTCGCCGACCCCTCGTCCATCGGCGGCGCCGAGGACCCCGGCTGCCTGATGGTCACCGGCTACGAGGGCACCGACGAGCAGGTCGCGGCCCGGCGCGCGGCGGTCACGGCCGTCCTGGCCGGTCTCGGTGGGACCGCGCTCGGCACCGAGCCGGGGGAGAGGTGGGCCCACGGGCGCTTCGACGGTCCCTACCTCCGCGACGCGCTCCTCGACCACGGTGTGCTCGTCGAGACGCTCGAGACCGCGACCTTCTGGTCGAACCGCCAGCGGTTGTACGCCGACGTCAGGGCCGCACTCACCGCATCGCTCGGCGAGGGATCTCTCGTGCTGTGCCACGTCTCGCACGTCTACGAGACGGGGTGCTCGCTCTACTTCACCGTCGCCGCGCGGCAGGGCGACGACCCGGTCGCCCAGTGGCAGGCCGCCAAGGCCGTGGCCAGCGACGCCATCATCGCGGCGGGCGCGACGATCACCCACCACCACGCGATCGGCACCGACCACAAGCCGTGGTTCGCCCGGGAGATCGGGGACGTCGGGGTGCGCGTGCTCCGCGCGGTCAAGGCCGAGCTCGACCCGACCGGCGTCCTCAACCCCGGGGTGCTCATCCCCTGACCCCGCGCCCCGCCTCCGCTTCCCGGTATCTAGGGACGATCTAGTAGGTCTGCGGGCCGAATCACCTACCAGTTCGTCCCTAGATACCCCGGGGCGGGGTCAGGCGCTGAAGGACCAGACCAGGAGCTCGGTCGGCGCGGTCGCCGTGACGACGCGACCCGGCTCGTCGGTGAGGCGTACGGCGTCACCGAGGTGCAGGTCGAGACCGTCGAGCGAGACGGCCCCGGTCGCGGCGAAGACGTGCTGGCGCGGGTCGCCGGGGAGCGCGACCGACTCGCCGGCGGACAGGCGCGCCACGAGGAGGCGGGCGCCGGTCGTCCCGATCGGCAGGCCGTCGTCACCGGCCACGGCCACCAGGTCCGACGACGGCGGCGGCGCCTCGCCCAGCGCGTACGACGGCTCGGCCCCCGGCGCCGACGGGGTGAGCCAGGCCTGGACGAACCGGCAGCGCCCCGACCGCGCGTCGGCGACCTCGCTGTGGCGGACGCCGGTGCCGGCGGAGAGCACCTGGGCGCGGCCGGCCTCGACGACGTGCCGGTGGCCCGACGAGTCGGTGTGCACGAGCGCCCCCTCGAGCACCCAGGTCACGATCTCGAGCTCGGTGTGCGGGTGCTCGGGGTAGCCCGCGACCGCGGACGCCGACGGATCGAGCAGGTCGTCGTTGTGGCAGACGAGCGGTCCGAAGCCGAGGTTGGCCGGGTCGTAGTGGGGCCCGAAGGAGAAGGAATGGCTGGTCAAGCGCCCCTTGACAGTCTCCGACGACCTGTCCGAACCGGCGTACAGGGCCATGCTCATGCCGATATCTTCGCGGATGTGGCTTCCCCGCACGACTTCCCCCTGCTCCCTCCCGGCTTCCGCTTCGGCACGAGCACGGCGAGCTACCAGATCGAGGGCGCGGTGGCCGAGGACGGCCGTGGCCCGAGCATCTGGGACACCTTCGCCGCGGAGCCTGGGCGCGTCGCCGGCGGCGCCACCGGCGAGGTCGCGTGCGACCACTACCACCGTGTCGACGAGGACGTCGCGCTGATGAAGGAGCTGGGCACGGGCGGCTACCGCTTCTCGATCGCCTGGCCGCGCATCCAGCCGACCGGTCGCGGGCAGGCCAACGAGAAGGGCCTGGCGTTCTACGACCGGCTCATCGACACCCTGCTCGCCAACGGCCAGGAGCCGATGGTCACGCTCTACCACTGGGACCTGCCGCAGGCGCTGGAGGACGACGGCGGCTGGCTCAACCGCGACACGGTGGATCGCTTCGCCGACTACGCCGCGATCGTGGGCGAGCGGTTCGCCGACCGCGTCGCGCACTGGATCCCGGTCAACGAGCCCAACGTCGCCTCGATCCTCGGCTACGGGCTCGGCACCCACGCCCCCGGCAAGGCGATGCTGTTCGACTGCCTGCCGGCCGCCCACCACCTGCTCCTGGCCCACGGTCGCGCGGCCATCGAGCTGCGCAAGGCCGGTGCGACGTCGGTCGGGTGCGCCAACAACCACGCCCCGATCTGGCCCGCCAGCGACGACGACGCCGACGTCGGGATGAGCAAGATCTTCGACGCGCTGTGGAACGGCACGTTCCTCGAGCCGATGCTGCTCGGGCGCTACCCGGTCGACCTGATGCCGCTCTTCGAGGACGTGATGGCGGACGGCGACCTCGCCACGATCCGCCAGCCGCTCGACTTCTACGGCGTCAACTACTACAACCCGATGAAGGTCGCCGCGGCCGACGAGGATGCCGAGATCCCCTTCGACCTGCGCGAGGTCGTCGGCTACCCGACCACCGACTTCGGCTGGCCGATCGTGCCCGACGCGCTGCGCGAGTGGCTGGTCATGTTCCGCGCCCGCTTCCGCGCCGCGCTGCCGCCGATCGTGATCACCGAGTCCGGCTGCAGCTACAACGTCGGCCCCGACGCGGACGGCGTCGTCGACGACCAGGCGCGTATCGACTACCTCCGCGCCCACGTGAACGCCGTCTCCGAGGCCGTCCAGCGCGGCGTCGACGTCCGTGGCTACTACTGCTGGTCGCTGATGGACAACTTCGAGTGGGCCGAGGGCTACACCCAGCGCTTCGGCCTCGTGCACGTCGACTACGACACCCTCCAGCGGACGCGCAAGAAGTCCTTCCACTGGTACGCCGACCTGATCAAGGCCCAGCCCCAGCACCTCTGAGACATCTGAGGACGCCGCGCACGTCACGGAGGCCCGAACCCGTTCACCGCGTCCTCAGACATCGGTGGTTGACTTCCGGGCATGGCCGACGACCGACCCGTCCCCGACCGGCCGGGTGCCCCAGGCAGCGACGGCGGCTTCTCGGGTGGCCGGTCGAGCAACCACGGCATGACCTGGGTGGCGCTCGCCCTGCTGCTGCTGATGGTCGTCGTGGTCGGGTGGCGGCTCTTCGACTTCTGGGACAGCCGGCAGCCGCCGTCCGGCGTCGACACCCAGCAGGCGACGGTCGTCGGCTTCGAGGAGCTCGGTCCCAGCCGGGCCGGCCAGGAGTCGACGGAGTACTCCTCGATCGTCTTCGAGCTGCCCGACGGCGAGCAGGCCTCCGCCCTCTACGAGCTGCGCCGCCTCGGCGACGTCGAGAAGGGCGACGAGATCACCGTCTACGAGCAGGGCGGCGAGTGGCGTACGACGGTGGAGCGGGCGTGGGGCTCGACGCTCGGGTGGGCCCTCGGGATGGTCGCCCTGCTCGCACTGGTCGCCGGCTGGTTCCGGGTGAGGTCGAGGGCGAAGAAGGACGAATCGCCCGTCTGACGCGGGTTTCCGGGTTCAGGGCGTGCCGCCGCCCGGGCCCAGCAGGAGCGGGCCACCCCCGAGCACCGATCGGTGCCCGACGCCCCCGATAGGCTCCGATCATGACCGAGCCCACCAGCCGCCGCGTCGTGTTCGTCGTCGGCTCGGGGCGCAGCGGCACGAGCACGATGGCCGGCACCCTGCGCACCCTGGGCCTGCACGTGCCCCAGCCGGAGGTGGTCGCCGACGCGACCAACCCCAAGGGCTTCGGCGAGCCACGCTGGGTGGTCGACCTGCATGCCGAGCTGCTGGCCCGGAGCAACGTCCAGGTCTCCGACGCCCGGCCCCGTGCGTGGCTCGACACCGGCACGACCAGCGGCGACCACGCCACCCGGGAGCGCGTCACCGCGTGGCTGGACCGGCAGTTCGACCTCGGGGACGAGCTCGTCATCAAGGACCCCCGCGCGGCCTGGTTCCTCGGCCTGTGGCGGGCGGCCGCCGACCGCTGCGGCGCCACGTCGTCGTACGTCACCATGCTGCGCCCGGTGACCGAGGTCGTCGGCTCCAAGCAGACCTACTACGGCCGGATGGGAGCCGGTTCCGACCAGGGCGCGGTCACCCGCACCGCCGCGTGGATCAACATCATGCTCCACACCGAGCGGGCCACGCGCGGCCAGCAGCGGGCGTTCGTCCACTACGGCGACCTGCTCGAGGACTGGACGCAGCCGGTGTTCGCGCTCGGCGAGGCCTTCGACCTCGCCGCGGTGAAGACCGCGATGGCCGTCGACATCGCCGAGGTGCACCGCTTCATCGACCCGTCGCTGCGGCGGGTGACGATGACGTGGGACGACATCGGCGTGCCCGCGCGGCTCCGGGAGCTCGCCGACGAGACCTGGGAGGTGCTCGACGCGATCGCCCTCGACGACTCGACCGCCCACCAGGAGCGGTGCGACCAGCTGCGGGCTGCCTACTCCGAGCAGTACGCCGAGGCGGAGGCGTTCGCGCACTCGACGGTCGTCTCCCAGCGGCGCGCGGCCGCGGTGGAGGCCCGGCGCGAGGCCGGGGCGGCGGGCGAGCCCCGCAGCGGCGCCGACCGCCTGCCCCACGCCGTCCGCGCGATGGTGCCGCCCGCGGCCCGGCAGAAGCTGCGCAAGGCGATCGGCCGGGAGCGCTCGTCCCAGCAGGATCGGACCTGATGCCCGACATCGCCTCCCTCGAGGGGGACCCGGCATACGACGTGACGTGGCCCTGGACGTCCGGCGAACCGCTGGTCCCCGGGCTGACCTGCGTCTTCCGGGTCCGCAACGAGGCGCGCAACCTGCCGTGGGTGCTGCCGCCGATCTTCGCGGCCGTGCAGCACGTGCTGCTCGTCGACAACGGCTCGGACGACGGCACGGCCGACGTCGCGCGCGCAGTGGCCGAGGAGTGCGGCGCCGCCGACCGGCTGACCGTCCTCGACTACCCCCACCGCGTCTCGCGCGCCGGCGGCGAGCACCTCGCGACCCCCGCGACGAGCGTCCACTCGCTGACCCACTTCTACAACTGGTGCTTCTCCCACGTCCGCACGACCTACTCGATGAAGTGGGACGGCGACATGGTGCTCACGCCGGAGGGCGCGGGCATCCTGCGCGACCTGTCGTGGCAGCTGCAGTCCACGCGCGCGATCGTCGCGATGCCGCGCCACCCGCTGACCGTCGTCGACGAGTCGACCGGCTGGCTCGACCTGTCGCTGCGGTTCCTCGAGCCGTGGATCTATCCCATGGGACCGGACTTCACGTTCGTGAAGGCCTTCGACTGGGAGCTCCGGGAGTTCCCGCCGGGCGTCGAGCGCATCGTGCTCCAGCAGGGCCTCGTGCTCGAGGTGAAGTGGCTCGACGCCGACGAGTACGCCCACTGGCGGCGCGACGGCGTCGACTTCACCAACACCCGGCTCTACCGCAAGCTGCGGGAGTTCGAGGTCGACGAGGCCATCCGCAACGGCGACCCCGAGGCGCTGGGCGGGCTGGTCAGGGTCACCGCGCCCGAGGGCGTCCACATCATCGACCACGTCAGCCGCGACTGGCTCTGGCGCCAGCCCCGACCGCTCGTGCAGCACTCGCTGCCTGCCACTCTGAAGCACCGAGACCTCAAGGAGCGCGCACGACCGTGACGCATCCCCTCCACGACCTCCGGCTGCCCGGCCCCACGCTGGTCCTGGTCGACGACTCCGACAGCCTCGCGCTCGACGCGCTGCAGGGCATCGAGGACCTGCCCGGCATCGAGCCGACCATCGTGCCGCTGTCCACGCTCGACGGTCCCCGCAAGGGCTGGGGCTCGGTGCTCGTCGTCGCGGCCGACCGGGCTCGCCTGCGGCGGATGGCCAGCGCCGTACCCCTCCTCGGCCAGTGCAAGGCCGTCGCCTGCTGGCTCACCGACGCACCCACGCCCTGGGTGCTGGTGCCGCGCCCGGAATGGCCGCGACTCGTCCACCTCGCCGCCCGTGAGGCCGACGACCGTGGGGTGCTCACCGTCGCCCGGTTCGCCTCCGGCGCCCGGGCGCAGCACGTCGTCATGGAAATGGCCCGCCAGGCAGCCGGCCCCGGCGACACCACCCACGGCGGCCTCGTCGTGTCGTACGCCGGTCGCCCAGCCGCCCCCGGTCTCGACGCCCGGGCGGTGCTGCTGCCCGACGTCTCGGGTGCCGGCGACGCCGAGCGCGACGTGCCGCCCGACGTGGTCGTCGCACGCCGCGGCGGGGACGTGGCTGAGCACCACGTCATCGACCGCGCGCCGACCGTCGTCACCGACCCCGGCCCCGAGCCCGTCGACGAGCTGGTCTTCAACCCGATCGGCTTCCGCAAGGACTGGGACCACCCCGTCGTCGACCTCGCCCGGCTGGTCGCCGGTTCGGGTCGCGGCCCGGTCACCGAGGACGTCGTCGCCGCGGCCCGCGCCTTCCAGGGCGTACGCCTGCCGGCCGACACGAGCACCGCCGACCTGCTCGCGCTGGCGATGTCCGGGGTGCCGGTGGTCACCGAGGGCGTGCTCGACGTGGCTCCGCCGCTCGCCGCCGCGCTCGACGCGACGGTCGACCTCGACGACGCGCTGCGCCGCGAGGAGCACAGCCTCGCCGTGCGTCGCGTCGCCTTCGACCACCACTCCACCCTGGCGTGGCGCTCGGCGCTCGCCTCGCGCGCCGGCGTCCGCCACGTCGGCCTGCCGGCGGTCAGCGCGCTGCTGTCGACCAAGCGGCCCGAGATGCTCGACTTCGCGCTGCGGCAGGTCGCGCGGCAGCGGGGCGCGGAGGTCGAGCTGGTGCTGGCCGCGCACGGCTTCGAGCCCGACCGCGACGCCGTACGCCGTGCGCTCGGCGACCGGCCGCACCAGGTGCTGACCTTCGATGCGTCGACGTTCTTCGGAGACGTCCTCACCGCCGCGGCGCAGGCCGCGTCGAGCGAGGTGCTGCTCAAGGTCGACGACGACGACTGGTACTCGCCCGACGCCGTGCACGACCTGCTGATGGCGCGCCGGTTCTCCGGCGCGGACGTGGTCGGGATGCCGTCGGAGTTCGTCTACCTCCACGCGAACAACGAGCGTGACGACCTCACCATCCGGCGCAACCACCCCTCGGAGCTCTTCGCCCGCTTCGTCGCCGGCGGCACGCTCCTGCTCGACCGCGGGCTGCTCCATTCGCTCGGCGACTTCCGCCGCGTGCGGAAGTACGTCGACGCCCAGCTGCTCGCCGGGGTCGAGGCGTCCGGCGGCCGGATCTACCGCACCCACGGCCTCGGCTACGTCCTGCGGCGCACCGGAGCGGGACACACCTGGCAGCGTGACGACGAGGAGTTCCGCCGACCTGACATCGTGGCCTCCGAGTGGGAGGGCTTCCAGCCGAGCCTGGCGCTCGAGGTCGACCCGCTCGACCGGCCTGACGGGGGGAGGTAGGACATGGCACGGCAGCCGGTGGTGCGCCACAACGACTGGGGGTCGCTCACCCCGCCGACCCTCGGCGGGTGGGAGCCGACGCTGTCGGTGACGGTCGTCGTGCCGACGTTCAACTACCAGCGCACGTTGCCCTACGTCCTCGCCGCGCTCGCCGGACAGTCCTACCCCTCGCACCTGCTCGAGGTGCTCGTCGTCGACGACCAGAGCTCGCCGCCGCAGGAGCTGCCCGACGTACGACCCGACAACACGCGGCTGATCCGGGTCGAGGAGGGCTGGGGGCGCGCCAACGCGTGCCACCTCGGCGCGCTCGCGGCCGACGGCGACGTCCTGCACTGGTACGACGCCGACATGCTCGCCCACCGCGAGGAGGTCGAGGCCCACGCGCGCTGGCACCACCTCGTGGACTACGCCGTCCCGGGCGGGCACAAGCTCTTCGTCGACCCGGCCTCCCTGCTGGAGGTCGACCCCGCCGTCGTGCGCGACCGGGTGGCCGCCGGAGAGGCGGGCGAGCTGTTCCCGGGGCAGGAGCACGAGCCGCACCAGTGGGTCGAGGACTACTGGGCCAAGACCCACGACCTCCGCGAGGCCGGGCCGCGCGCCCAACGCTTCCACATCGGCATGACCGGCTCGGTGACCAAGGCGCTCTACCTCGACTCCGACGGCTTCGACCGCACCCTGCGCCTCGGCGAGGACATGCACCTCGGACACTCGCTCGCCCAGGCCGGCGGCGTGTTCGTGGTCGACCGCGAGGCGCGCAGCTGGCACCTCGGCCGCTCGCAGGTGCTGCGCCGCGCCGAGCAGGTCAACCGGTTCAACGACCCCTACCTCGCCGACCTCGTGCCGACGATGCGTCCCAAGCGCAACCGCCACGGGCGCGCCTACCAGGTGCCCTACCTCGAGGTCGTCCTCGAGGCCGGTCCCGCCGACGAGACGATCCACCTCGTCGACTCGCTGCTCGACGGCGACGTCCCCGACCTGCGGGTGACGGTCGTCGGGCCCTGGTCGACCGTGCACGAGGACCGCGTGCAGCCGGTCGAGGACCCGGTGCTGGAGACCCGCCTGGTGCACCGGTCCTTCCTCCACGAGCCGCGGGTGCGCCTCGTCCAGCAGGCGCCGTCACGCTCAGACGCGGAGTTCGTGCTCACTCTCCCCGACGCCTCGCTCGCCCCGCAGCCCGCCGCCGTGGCCGCCCTCCTCGACGACCTCGAGCGCACCCACCACGGCGTCCGCGTGCTGTCGTACGACTCGGGCGCGGCCGCGCGGCTCGAGCGCACCTCCGCGCTGGCTCGCGTCAGGCGTCTCGCCGGTCCCGACGACGACCGCGAGGCGCTGCTCGACGAGTCGTTCGGCGTGAAGACCTATCCCGCGACGTCGGTCGGCTGGGTGCCCGTCGCCGATCGCGTGGTCGAGCGCTTCGTCCTCGGTGCCCGCCCCGCGATGGACCCCGACAAGTCGGAGAAGCGCCTCCACAAGTCCCTCGACAAAGCCGCCGAACGATCGGTCGACGAGCGATCGGTCGACGCGCCCGGGCCGGCCGTCGCTCCGGTCGAGGAGGAGCACCGGCGCGGGCTCTTCGGCCGCCGCCGCTGACCCGCCGAGCGAGGAAGTGCCCGGTCAGTCGGCGCCGAAGAGGTCGCGGGTGTAGACCTTGTCGGCCACGTCGCGGAGCTCGTCGACCATCCGGTTGGCGACGATGACGTCGGCGCGCTCCTTGAAGGCGGCGAGGTCGGCGGTGACCTCCGACCCGAACCACGAGTCGACCTGGAGCTCGGGCTCGTAGACGACGACCTCGACGCCCTTGCCCTTGAGCCGCTTCATGATCCCCTGCACCGACGACTCGCGGAAGTTGTCCGACCCGGCCTTCATGATCAGCCGGTGGATTCCCACGACCTCCGGGGCGCGGTCGAGGATGTCGAAGGCGATGAAGTCCTTGCGCGTCGTGTTGGCGTCGACGATCGCGGAGATCAGCGTCTGCGGGACGTCGGAGTAGTTGGCCAGCAGCTGCTTGGTGTCCTTGGGCAGGCAGTAGCCGCCGTAGCCGAAGGACGGGTTGTTGTAGTGGGTGCCGATCCGCGGGTCGAGGCCGACGCCGTCGATGATCTGCCGGCTGTCGAGGCCGCGGGAGAGGGCGAAGGAGTCGAGCTCGTTGAAGTAGGCGACCCGCATCGCGAGGTAGGTGTTGGCGAAGAGCTTGATCGCCTCGGCCTCGGTGGGCTCGGTGAAGAGGACGGGTACGTCGTCGGCGTCGGCGCCCTTGACGAGCAGCTCGGCGAACGCTCGCGCCCGCTCGGAGTCCTCGCCGACCACGATCCGCGCGGGGTGGAGGTTGTCGTGCAGCGCGCGCCCCTCGCGCAGGAACTCGGGGGAGAAGATCACGTCCGGGATCCCCAGCCGCTCGCGCACGTCCTCGATGTAGCCCACCGGCACGGTCGACTTCACGACCATCGTGGCGCCGGGCTCGATCCGGTGGACGTCGCGCATGACGGCTTCGATCGAGCTGGTGTCGAAGTAGTTGGTGACCGGGTCGTAGTTGGTCGGCGTCGCGATGATCACGAAGTCGGCGCCGGTGTGGGCCTCCTCCGCATCGGTCGTGAAGGTGACGTCCAGCTCCTCCTCGGCCAGGAAGCGCGAGATGTCGTCGTCGTGGATCGGGCTCTCGCCCCGGCGCAGCCTGTCGATCCGCGGGGCGTCGAGGTCGAGGCCGACGACGGTGTTGTGCCGGGCGAGCAGCACGGCCATGGACAGGCCGACGTAGCCGAGGCCCGCGACGGAGATCTTCGTGGTCACGCGGTCAGTGTGCCGTACGTCCGGCCGGCAGGACCGCGAACCACGGCTCCGACCAGCCCGCGACTCGCAGGGCGCCGCGGTCGAAGGCGGCGCGCGTGATCGTCACCGGACCTCCGCTCGCGGGGTCGTACGCCGCCAGAGCCGCGTGGTCCCCGCCGACGACCAGGACGACGTGGCGCGGCAGCGTCCGGTTGCCGACGTAGAGCGGCACGGCGTGACCCAGCCCGACGGCGTGCACCACGTCGTCGTACGCCTCAGCGCGGTGCCGCGGCGAGACGGCGAGCACGCGGTGGCGGGTGCCCGGGGCGGACGTCCCGCCGGTGACGGTGAGCTCGTGGGCGAGCGCCCAGGGGGCCGTGCCGAGGGCCCGCGGCCACCCGACCTGCAGCGCGCCGGAGGCGCCGTACCAGCGGCTGGTGCGCACGTGCGTGGCGAGCACCTCGTCGGCGAAGCGGCGCCGGCGCGGCCGTGGGTCACGCGTGCGGCCGGCGACCTCGCCGGTCTCGAGCCACCGGGCGTAGTCGTGGTCGCCCA
The DNA here is from genome assembly GCF_016907475.1 of Nocardioides cavernae. NCBI lineage: Bacteria > Bacillati > Actinomycetota > Actinomycetes > Propionibacteriales > Nocardioidaceae > Nocardioides > Nocardioides cavernae. Next base: position 826,972 of record NZ_JAFBCA010000001.1, read on the forward strand.
GCATGCGCGCCACGACGAGGCACGCCGAGCCGCACGTGGTGCGGTCGGGCTGGACGAGCCCGGCGTGGAGGTCGCGACGGGTGGAAGCGAGCGGGGCAGGCGCGACGACCTGGTGGGGCCGCCGAACGATGGCGGCCCGCACCAGGTCGACTGTGCCGACCAGCAGGTGCTCGAGCAGGCGCATGAGGCATGTCTACCGGGCCTGCCCGGGCGGGAGGGTCAGCCGCGTTCGGAGGAGTCCCCGGTGACGACGACGTAGAACCGCTTGCGGGTGCCGTCGGCGGTGACGGTGCCGTCGCTGTTGCGCGGGCTGACCACCAGGTGGTTGGTGTTGCCGGTGCCGGGGGGTGCGCAGTTGACGACGCCGGGCTGGCACATCGCGGCCGAGATCTCGCCGGCGAACTCCGGGTTGGCGTCCGCACCCGTCGCACGGCCGTTGGTGACGGCGTCGCCGTTCTGGTCCACGGTGTTCTGCAGGGCGACGACGGCCAGGACGCCGTTGTTGGTGAGGTTCTCACCGGCGTCGATGTAGACGTTGCCGTTGGCACGGAGCCCGGTGGTGTCGGGGCCGGCCGCGGCGAGGGTCGGGTAGGCGGCGGTCACGGAGAAGCCGCCAGACTGCGCGACGATGGCGCCGGTCGCGTCGACGAGCGCCCACCGCCCGACCCCGGCGGGGCCCTGATCGCCCTTCGGACCGGCAGGCAGCTGGCCCTCCTTGAAGTCCCGGGAGCGGAGCGATCCGTCCTTGACCTGACGGGCCCCGATCGTGCTGTTCTTGATGTCCTTGCCCTGGATGGTCTTGTTCTTGATGTCCTTGGACTGGATCGAGTTGTTGCGGATGTCGTCGGAGCCGATCAGCCCCGCTGCGTACGACGTCCCGGTGGACGCCACGACGAGCGCCATCACGGAGACGGCCATGGAGGGGGAGGGGCGGCGGAGAGAGGGGAAGCGCATCGGTCTGGGACCCTTCGTCGAGATGTCCGCCGGGACCGGCGGCTCCTCCTGTGTTCGGAGTGAGCCGGGTCACGGATTGATGAGAGTCCTCTCATCTGCCTCTCACGGAAGGGCTTGGGCCGCACTGGCAGGGTCTGATCCATGGGTATGGCAAAGAAGATCGCGGCCTTCGGCATCGCCAAGAAGGTCTACGACGAGGCGCGCAAGCCTCACAACCAGGCCAAGATCAAGCAGGCCGTGCAGAAGGTGCAGGAGCGCCGCGGCGGCAAGCGCTACTGAGCGGCCGCAGCTGAGCCTCGTGGGCGCCGGCGCAGGCCGGCGTCCCAGGCGTACGCCGCCAGGCCGAGGAGCACGGGCCACAGTGCTGCCCGCTCGAGCGCTCCTGCCGCCCGGCCCTCGCCGGAGGCCACGAACCCCACCGCCGCCGAGGCCGTGAGCACACCGGTGGCCAGCAGGGCGTTGCCGAGTCGCGGCCGCTCCCGGCGCACCTGACGGCCGAGCAGCACCAGCGCCAGCGGCTGGGCGACGAACAGCGGCGTCGCGGCGAGCGCGTGCAGCGTGGCGTCCTGGTCGAGCGGCGCCAGCCCCGTGGCGTACGAGCTCAGTCCCGACACCACGAGCAGTCCGGTCACCCACGGCCCGAGCTGCTTCGTGAGCAGCAGTGCGCCGCCGGCCAGCGCGACGCCGTAGACCATGAAGGCGCCGTTCATCACCTCGTGGCGCGGCGAGCAGTACGCCGCCGTGCACCCGACCTCGCCGAGCCGGCTGACCGAGTCGGCGACGAAGCTGTAGCCGCCCGTCGTGGCGGCGGCCGTGACGACCTCGGCAGCGATGTAGGTGGGCCGCAGCAGGAGGACGAGCGCGCCGAGCAGGGCGGCGCGCGACGGGGTGGCGGGCACGCGGCCAACGTACGGGCACGAGCCCATCACTCAGGGTGGGAGGGCGTTGCCACGTCCCGGTGGTCGGCGTAGGACTGGAGGATGACCACCACACCAGTCGAGCCCGACTCCGACCCCGAGATCGTGCCCTCCGGCGACCCGGCCCTCGACCCGATCGACCCGGGCGAGGTACCCGACTCGCCCATCCCCGAGACCCAGCCCGCCGGCGACCTGTGACGGTCGTCGCAGTCCTGCTTATGCTCGCCCCATGACCATCCAGCAGTCGACCGACCTCACCCACGCCGCGATGCTGGGGCTGGGCGTGCACCGGCCCGCGCGGGTCGTGACCAACGCCGAGGTCTGCGAGGTCCTGGACTCCTCCGACGAGTGGATCCAGACCCGGTCGGGCATCCGGACCCGCCGCTTCGCCGCCGAGGACGAGACCCTCATCGGCATGTCGATCTCGGCGGCCGAGAAGGCGCTGCAGGCCGCCGGGGTGGGTGCGGAGCAGGTCGGCTGCGTCATCGTCGCGACCTCGACCCACCCCGAGCACACCCCCGCCTCGGCCCCCCAGGTCGCCTCCGCGCTCGGCATCACGGCGGCGGCGTTCGACATCTCCGCGGGGTGCGCGGGCTTCTGCCACGCGCTCAACCTGGCTGCGTCGATGGTGCGCGCCGGCGCCGAGAGCCACGTGCTGGTCATCGGCGTGGAGCAGCTGAGCCGCTTCATGGACCCGACCGACCGGGGCACCGCGTTCATCTTCGCCGACGGTGCCGGTGCGGTCGTGGTGGGTCCGTCCGAGGCGGCCGGGATCGGGCCCACGGCCTGGGGCTCCGACGGCTCGCAGGCCCACGTCATCACCCAGACGCCGAGCTGCCTCGGCGGCCACTCGGGGCGCGAGGGCGCCGACCACCCGGTGGTCCAGATGGAGGGCACCGCGGTCTTCCGCTGGGCGCCGTTCGCGATGGCGAAGGTCGCGCACGAGGCGCTCGACCTGGCCGGCGTCTCGGTCGACGAACTCGACGCCTTCATCCCGCACCAGGCCAACCTGCGGATCACCCAGACCCTCGCCAAGAACATCCAGCTCCCCGACTCCGTCGCCATCGCCACCGACGTGGTCGACTCGGGCAACACCTCGGCCGCCTCGGTGCCGCTCGCCATGGAGGCGATGCTGCGCAAGGGCGAGGCGGCGGCCGGCGACACCGCGCTCCTGATCGCGTTCGGTGCCGGGCTGAGCTACGCCGGCCAGGTCGTCACGGTCCCGCCGCTCGCCCAGGGGTAGGTCCTGGTCCGGGCTGGTCCTGCCACCAGGCGGTCACGGGGTCCCGGCTAGGTTCGGGCGATGGCACATCGGTGGATCGCGACCCGTCCTGGCGGCCTCGACGTCTTCGTGTTCGAGGAGCACGACGTCCCAGTCCCGCAGGCGGGAGAGGTCACGATCTCCGTCCGCGCCGCCGGGATGAACCCAGCGGACGCCAAGCACGTGGCCACCGGCGCCGGCGACTTCCCGAGGGCGATCGGGTACGAGGTCGCTGGGGTCGTCACCGCGGTCGGACCGGGGGCCGAGATCGGCTCGGGTCCGGTGGCGGTGGGGGACGAGGTCCTCGCCTTCCGCATCAGCGGCGGCTGGGCGACCGAGGTGACCGTGCCGGCGCAGGACGTCTTCGCCAAGCCGCCATCCCTGTCCTTCGGCGAGGCCGCCAACCTGCTGCTCGCCGGCACGACCGCCGCCGAGATGCTGCACGTGGTCGGCGTCTCGCGCGGCGACACGATCGTGGTGCACGGTGCGTCCGGTGCCGTCGGCGTCAGCGTGCTGCAGCAGGCCGCGTGGCTCGGCGCCCGGGTGATCGGCACGGCCAGCCCGTCCAACCACGACGTCGTACTCCGCTTCGGCGGCGACCCGGTCGCCTACGGGGAAGGACTCGCGGAGCGCGTGCGCGCCGCCGCACCGGAGGGCGTCGCCGCGGCGCTCGACTGCGTGGGCACCGAGGAAGCAGTCGCGGTGTCCCTGGCCCTGGTTGCCGACCGCGGTCGCATCGTCACGATCGCGGCCGCGGACCGGGCGCGTGACGAGGGCTTCCTGGCCATCGCGGGTGCGCGGCCCGCGAGCCGTGACTTCCGCGCGTCCGTGCGGGCCGACCTGGTGCAGCGGGCGGGAGCCGGCGAGCTCGTCGTGCCCGTGGCCCGCTCGTTCCCGCTGGCCGACGCCCTCGCCGCGACCGAGCTGCTGATGGGCCAGCACCCGGGTGGAAAGCTCGTGCTCGTGCCCTGACGCGACTCAGCCCGAGAGGTCCGGACGGGCGAGGCGGTCCGCCACGACCGTCCACACGTCCGGGTCGAACCCCATCCCGAGGTGCGTCGACGACACCTCGACGTGCTCGGCCGACGGCGTCGCGCGGTCGATGCACGCCTGCCACGAGACGACGCCGTCGCGGCGGGAGAAGAGCACCGTGAGCGGCACCCGGATCGGGGAGGAGGCGTCGAGCCGGCGGGCGACGCGGTCGGCGTCCGCGTCGGCCCCGGCGTTCGAGGAGCGAGCGACGCTCGTGTGACGGGCGCCGCCGGCCACCGGCGTGCCGTAGGTGACGACGCGTCGTACGGCGTCCGGGTGGCGTCGCGCCACCTCCCGCGCGATGACGCCCCCGAGGCTCCACCCGACCAGCGAGGCCGGCTCGCCGGTCTCGTCGACGAGCTCGAGCACACGGGTCGACAGCCGCTCGACGTCGCGGCGCGGGTCGCCGGTGTTGGTGCCGAAGCCCCAGCCGCGGGCGTCGTACCCGAGCCGGGTGAGGTAGGCCCGCAGCGGCGCGCCCGTGAGCTCGGGGGCCTTCCAGCCGGGGATGTCGACCACGAGGTGGCCGTCGCCGCGGGGCGCCGCCGCGAGCCGGGGGAGGGCCGCGACCAGGCGGGCCGCGTCGAGCGGCGCCGCGAGCTCGCCGACCATCGTCCACGGCGTCGGCGGGCCGTCGGGGCGGGCGAGGTCACGGGCGTCGTCGCGGGCCCTGGCACGGGACCGGAGGCCGGTGGCGGAGAGCACGGACGCGCCGGCGGGCCAGGTGCGGGAGGGCATGTCGGGGACTGTACGTCGACGGGTGGCGGTCGATGGTCGCGCAATCGATGGTTGCGCATCCTTCGTCGACGGGCGTACGCTGACGAGCAACCAAGAGTTGCGGGAGGCTGTCATGGAGCTGGGAACGATCGAGCGGGAGCTCTACGTCGAGGCGACCCCCGCGGTCGTCTTCGAGGTGGTGAGCGACCCGGCCCACGTGAAGCAGTGGTGGTCCGACGACGCGCGCTACGAGACCGTCGTCGGGTCGGAGGGCGAGATCCTGTTCGCCGACGCTGATGGCGGGAAGGTCGAGGCGTTCACCGTCGTGGAGGTGCAGCCGCCCACCCGCTTCTCCTTCCGCTGGACCCACCCGGCGGGGGAGGAGGCGGTGGAGGGCAACTCGCTGCTCGTCACCTTCGAGCTCGTCGCCCAGGGCGCGGGCACGCTGGTGCGCTTCCGGGAGACCGGCTTCCGCGAGCGGGGCTGGACCGCCGCCGTGCAGCAGGCGACCTACGAGGACCACGTCCACGGGTGGGACTACTTCCTGCCGCGCCTCGTCACGCACGCCGCAGCGCTGGACGCCCGGCCATGACGGAGGCAGTCGACGACGCGCTCTGGTCGGCGATCGGCGACCCCACCCGGCGCCAGATGATCGACCTGCTCCTCGCGGCCGGGTCGGCCACGTCGACGTCGTTGAGCGAACGGCTCCCGGTCAGCCGGCAGGCGGTCGCGAAGCACCTGGTCGTGCTCGATCGGGTCGGCCTCGTGCACGGGCAGACGGCCGGCCGGGAACGGCACTACCGGATCGACGAGGAGCAGCTGTCCCGCGCGCTGGCGCAGCTCGAGGCCGTGAGCACGGCCTGGGACGGCCGGCTCCGCCGGATCAAGCGCCTCGCCGAGGCGCTTCAGGAGGAGCGCGAGGACTGAATCCTCCGGCGGACCCTCCGCCCCCACACGAAAGGATCGACATGAACGACCTGACCCACACCTTCACCGTGGACGCGACGCCGCAGGCTGCCTACGAGGCCATCATCGACGTCCGCTCCTGGTGGGGCGCGACCAACATCGTCGGCGCCACCGACCAGCTGGGAGCCGACTGGTTCTACCTGGTGCCGGACCTCCACTACTCCAAGCAGCACACCGCCGAGCTCGTCCCCGGCGAGCGGGTGGTGTGGGAGTTCACCGACGGACACCTCGGATTCATCGCCGACAAGGGCGAGTGGATCGGGACGACGGCCCGCTTCGACATCGCCGCCGACGACGGCCGGACGCGGGTGACGTTCACGCACGAGGGTCTTGCGGCGGGCGACCAGTGCTTCGACGTCTGTCACGACGCCTGGCGGCACTACATCACCGACAGCCTCCGTCAGCGGATCCTGACCGGCCACGGCACGATGCGTACCCGCGAGGAGGACCTGGCGGCCGTGGGCCAGCACGCCGGGGCTCGGCAGTAGGGGCACTGGGACGGGGCCCGGGCCGCACAAGTCGGGTGCACGTCGCCGCGTGCGCGGGCTAGCCTCGAGTCCTCGCCCCACCCCTGGGGCGGACGGGCTCCGCAGGCTCGACCTGCGCGGCGACCGTGATCCGTGAACAGTGGTCCGACCACATCGGCAGGGGTTGCCCGGCGGCCGGGTCTCCGACCCGGCCCGTCGGTGCCGGGCGCCCGATCCGCACACGTGTGGCGGTTGTGGCCCTCGATCGTGACGTCCGGGGGCAACATCCCGGACACGTGTGGCGGTCGTGGCCCGTACGAGATCGGCGAGCGTCCGCTCACATCGTCGCGGCGACGGCCCGGAGCGCGGCGAGGTCCGCCCGGTCCTTCTCGCCGCCCGCGTCGTCGGGCCGCGGGACGCCCTTGCCCTCGAGCATCTTCTCCAGCGTCAGCACGCGGACCCGGAGGTGGCCGAGCGGGCGGCGGACGTGGTCCAGCGGTCCGGTGGACAGCACGATCGGCTGTCCCGGCACGGGTACGACGACCCGGCCCTGGTCGTCGGTCTCGACGAACGTCAGCTGCAGGGCGTACCCGTCCCCGGCGTACTCGGTGCCGACCAGGTCGTCGTCACGGGGCGTGTGGACCCAGCCGGCCGCGGTGAGCGCTGCGTCGACCCCGGCCTCGTCAGCGCGCTGGACGAGGACGTCGATGTCCTCGTGCGCGCGGGTGACGCGACCGACCCACAGGTCCACGGCCCACCCGCCGAAGAACCAGTGCTCGAGGCCGGCCGAGTCCAGGGCGTCGGCGGCGCCGGCGAGCGCAGCCGTTTGCGGCGTCAGCTCCAGCGACGGCTCACCCATCCGTGTCCCGCTTCCTCGGTCCGTGTCTTCGGCCAGAGTCCTCCGCGCCACGAGGCGCTGGCAAGGGGGCGGACCGCCGGTCCGGACCGGGAGGACGTCAGCCGCGCAGACGCACGGACAGGCAGGTGACGCAGCCCTCGAGCTTCTCGTACTCGGTGACGTCGACGGCCACCACGCGCAGTCCGCGCTCCTCGTACAGGGCACGCGTCCGGGGGGCAGCCGAGGACATCAGCACGGTCGCCTCGTCGAGCAGCACGACGTGCGAGCCCGGCTCCTCCGGGACGGCGAGGAACGAGTCCCACACGGACGGGTCGTCGACGACCTCGTCCCACCCGACGACGGTGCCGTCGGGCAGCGCGGTGACCGCCGACTTGAGGTGCAGCGCCTTGGTCAGGGGGACGGCCACCACGGAGGCGCCGAGCGGTGCGAGGTGCGCGGCGAGCTGGTCGATGCCGGCCTGGTTGGTGCGTCCGCCGAGACCGACCCAGACCGTGCCGTCGTGCTTGAGGACGTCCCCGCCGTCCAGGGTGCCGGGCGACTCGATGCGGGCGATCCGGAAGCCCAGGTCGCGCAGCGTCTGCTCGGTGCCCTCGACCTCGGCCTTGCGCTCGTCCGCGCCGGGGCGCGTGAGGACGGCGAGGTCGCCGTACATCACCACGGTGTCCTCGACGAAGACCGAGTCGGGGCAGTCCGGTGCCGGCGGGACCTCGATCGTCTCCCAGCCCTCGGCCTGCAGCGCGGCGACGTACGCCTCCCACTGGCGCTGCGCGAGGTCGACGTCGACCGGGACGCGGTCGAGGTGGGTCAGCAGGCCTTCGGCGAGGCGGGGGCTGGGGCGGCGGACGAGGGCGCGACGGTTCACCCGCAGATCCTCCCAGCCCCGTGCGGGACGGTCGACGTCAGTCGCGCGGGTCCTGCAGCCGGGCCACGACCTCGCGCCGCAGGACCTTGCCCATCGGGTTGGTCGGCAGCTCCTCGACGAACACCACCCGGCGCGGCACCTTGTAGGGCGTGAGTCCCTGCCGGGTGTGCGCCCGCAGCTCGTCCGGCTGCACCGGTACGCCCTCCACGAGCACGACCGCGGCGACGACCTCCTCGCCGCCGTCCTCGTGCGGCAGGCCGACGACCGCCACGTCCACGACCCCGGCGTGCGTGCGGAGCACGGCCTCCACCTCGGACGGGTAGACGTTGAACCCTCCGGTGATGATGACCTCCTTGATCCGGTCCACGATCGTCAGGAACCCGTCGGGCGACATGGTCACCACGTCGCCGGTGCGGAACCACCCGTCGTGGAACGCGGCCGCGGTCTCGTCCGGCAGGCCGCGATACCCCGCGAAGACCTGCGGGCCCCGCACCAGCAGCTCGCCGCGCTCGCCCTGCGGCACCGCGCGGTCGAGGTCGTCCGGGTCAGCGATGCGGATCTCCACGTCGGGGAACGGCACCCCGATCGCACCCGGCCGGCGCGCGCCGGTCATCGGGTTGCCGACGATCACCGGTGACGTCTCGGTGAGGCCGTAGCCCTCCACGAGCAGCCCGCCCGTGACGGCCTCCCACCGCTCGACGAGCGGAGCGGGCAGGGGCATCGCCCCCGAGAGGCCGTAGCGGATGCCCTTGATCGAGACGTTGCGGCGCTGCGACTCGTCGACGATGCGCTGGTAGAGCGGCGGCACCGCCGGCACGAAGCTCGGCACCTCACGTGCGACGGCGTCCATGATCAGGCCGATCTCGGGCTTGGGCAGCAGCACCAGCTTGGCGGCGAGGGCCACGCCGAGCAGCACGCTCACCGTCACGCCGTAGGCGTGGAACAACGGCAGCGCCACCAGGAAGGACTCCTCGCCCTCCTTCAGTCCCGGTACCCAGGCGCGACCCTGCATCACGTTGGCGACGAGGTTGCGGTGCAGCAGCGGCACGCCCTTCGGCACGCCGGTCGTGCCGGAGGTGTAGAGCAGGAGCGCGACGTCGTCGCGGTGCGGTCGCGGGTGCGAGTCGTCCAGCGGAGCGGCGGAGGCCAGGTCGGCCCACTGCACGGCCTGGGGCGCCGGGGCCGTCAGCTGCTCCCGGGCGGCGCGCGCCTTCGCGATCGGCAGGCGCAGCGCGAGCCGCTTGCGCCACGGGAGCCGGGTGGTCATGTCGACGGCGACCACGTGCTCGAGGGCCGAGCCGGCGACGAGCTCTTCGACGACCGGCACGACCTTGTCCCACACGATCGCGACCCGGGCGCCGTGGTCGACGAACGGGCGACGCAGCTCCGCCGCGGTGTAGAGCGGGTTGTGCTCGACGACGGCGGCGCCGAGGCGGAGCACTGCGAAGAAGGTGATGACGTTCTGCGGACAGTTCGGCATCACCAGGGCGACGTTGTCACTGGGACGTACGCCGAGCGCGTGCAGGCCGCCCGCCACGCGGCGTACCTCCTGGTCGACCTCGGCGTAGGTCGACACCCGGCCCAGGAAGTCGACCGCGGGGCGATCGGGGTGGTGGCGCACCGCGTCGTCCCACAGGTCGAGCACCGTGGTGTCGCCGTAGTCGAGGTGCAGGGGCACGCCCGGCGCGTAGGAGTCTGCCCACGGGGGCTGCTGAGCCGGCACGGTGTTCCTCACGTCCATCGTCGCGGGAGAGCCGCGACGCTCCCACGGTATCGCCAGGTGACGTCCGGGCTCACAGCCCCGCGACGACCTCCGTGCCCTGCTTGATCGCGCGCTTGGCGTCGAGCTCGGCGGCGACGTCGGCACCGCCGATGAGGTGCGCCTCGCGGCCGAGGCCGTCGTAGAGGTCGCGCACGGAGTCCTGGCCGGCGCACACGACGATCGTGTCGGCCTCGATCACGCGCGTGGCGCCGTCGACGGTGACGTGGAGGCCCGCGTCGTCGATGCGGTCGTACGTCGCGCCGCTGACCAGGGTCACCCGGGACTGCTTGAGCACCGCGCGGTGCGCCCAGCCGGAGGTCTTGCCGAGCCCGATGCCGATGGGCGTGGTCTTGCGCTGCACCAGCGTCACCTCGCGGGCGGGCGTGCGCGGCTTGGCCTCGGTGAGACCGCCCTCGTGGAGTGCCGGGTCGCCGACGCCCCAGTGGGCCATCCAGTCGTCGAGGTCCTCCTCCTCGTGGGTGAGGAAGACGCTCACGTCGACGCCGATGCCGCCCGCGCCGATCACCGCGACCCGCTTGCCCGGGACCACCGCGCCGCTCAGCACGTCGGCGTACGACGCCACGGTCGGGTGGTCGATTCCGGCGATTTCCGGGAGTCGCGGGGTGACGCCGGTCGCGACGACCACCTGGTCGAAGCCGGCGAGGTCGTCGGCGGTCGCGGCCGTCGCGAGGCGTACGTCGACGCCGAGGACCTCGAGGCGACGGGTGAAGTAGCGCAGCGTGTCGGCGAAGTCCTCCTTGCCGGGGACCGCCATCGCGAGGCGGAACTGGCCGCCGAGCTCGGGTGACTTCTCGAAGAGCGTCACCGCGAAGCCGCGCTCGGCCGCCGACGTGGCGGCGGCGAGGCCGGCCGGGCCGGCTCCGACCACCGCGACGGTCTGCTTGCGGAGCGTGGGCATCAGCACGAGCTCGGTCTCGTGGCAGGCGCGCGGGTTGACCAGGCAGGAGGCGCGCTCGTTGCTGAAGACGTGGTCGAGGCAGGCCTGGTTGCAGGCGATGCAGGTGTTGATCTCGTCGGCGCGCTCGTCCATCGCCTTCGCGACGAAGGCCGCGTCGGCCAGCAACGGCCGCGCCATCGAGACGAGGTCGGCCTCGCCGGCGGCGAGGATGTCCTCGGCCAGCTCGGGGGTGTTGATCCGGTTGGAGGCGCAGACGGGGACGTCGACGATCTCCTTGAGGCGCGCGGTGTGGGAGCGCCAGGCGCCGCGCGGCACCTGCGTGATGATCGTCGGCACCCGTGCCTCGTGCCAGCCGATGCCGGTGTTGAAGACGGTGACGCCGGCGGCCTGCAGGTGCAGCGCGAGCTCGGCGGTCTCCTCCCAGGTCTGCCCGCCCTCGACGAGGTCGAGCAGGGAGATCCGGTAGACGATCGGGAAGTCCGGGCCGACCAGCTCACGCGAGCGGCGTACGACCTCGACGGCGAAGTGCATGCGGCGCGCGGGCGAGCCGCCCCACTGGTCGTCGCGGTCGTTGGTGCGCGCGGCGAGGAACTGGTTGATGAGGTAGCCCTCGGAGCCCATGATCTCGACCGCGTCGTAGCCGGCCTTGCGGGCGAGCGCGACGCTCTTGGCGAAGGCGGTCGCGGTGTGGTCGACCTCCTTGCTCGACATGGCGCTCGGCTTGAAGGGCGTGATCGGCGACTTCTTGTCCGACGCGCTCTGCGACAGCGGGTGGTAGCCGTAGCGGCCGGCGTGCAGGACCTGCAGCGCGATCGCGCCGCCCGCGTCGTGGACGGCGCCGGTGATCCGCTCGTGCCGCTTGGCGTGGAGGCGGTTGGTCATCTCCGACGCGAACGGCTTGAGCCAGCCGCGCTTGGTCGGCGCGTAGCCGCCGGTGATGATCAGGCCGACGCCCCCGCGCGCCCGCTCCTCGAAGAACGCCGCGAGCTTGTCGATGTCCCACGGGTGGTCCTCGAGCCCGGTGTGCATCGAGCCCATGACGACGCGGTTGCGGAGCATCAGCGCGTCCGGACCGGTGCCGAGGGTGATCGGCTCGAGCAGGTGGGGGTAGCGGGGGTGCGTCATGTCAGTCCTTCGCGTGGGCGTGCAGGTAGTCGGTGATCCAGTCGATCCAGAAGCGTTCGAGGCGGATGCCGCCGCGCAGCACCAGCCACTGGTCGAGCCCGGCGCCGTCGAGGTCGGCCGGGTCGGGGAACTGCTCGCGCTCGAGCTCCTCGTAGTGCGCGAGCCGGGTGGCGTGGTCGGCCCGGGCGGCCAGGAGGTTGGAGGCCAGCGCGGCGCGGTCGCCGTACGACGCCCCGCGCAGCTTGACCGCCAGCTCGCTGCGGAACGTCTCCATCGGCATCGGCGTGGCCAGCCACTCGGCCAGCACCCGCCGCCCCTCGGTCGACGGTGTGTGGACCCGCTTGTCGGGCCGGCCCTCCTGCTCGACGACCTCGACGCCCACCCAGCCGTCGGCCTCCATCCGCGCCAGCACGCGGTAGATCTGCTGGTGGGTGGCGTGCCAGAAGAACCCCAGCGACCTCTCGAACCGCCGGGTCAGCTCGAGCCCGCTCGCCGGGCGCTCGCTGAGCGCGACGAGGAGGGCGTGCTCGAGGGCCATGCGGGCCATGGTGCCTGACCTATGCAACGAGTTGCAAGCCCGCCGTGACCGAGGTCGCCGAAGTCCCCGGATATCCGGTGACTTTCACACTTCGCACCCGAGATCTGGGGCGCCAAGTGTGAACCTCCCCGGATATCCGGGGACTTGCTGGCCGCGAGACGACCGTCGCGACGCTGACAGCGGCGGTGTCATGATCGGGCGCATGACGTACGAGCTGGGGCAGGGGACCGGGCCGCTGCGGGGCGTGCGGGTGGTCGAGGTGGCGGGTATCGGCCCGGGGCCGCACGCGTGCATGCTGCTGGCCGACCTCGGCGCCGACGTGGTGCGGATCGACCGGCCGGGCGGCGGGATGTTCGCCAGCGGGCGGGCCGACGTGCTCAACCGCGGCCGGCCGAGCGTCGCGCTCGACCTCAAGCGACCGGAGGCGATCGGGGCCGTGCTCGACCTCGTCGAGCGGGCCGACGTCCTCGTCGAGGGGATGCGTCCCGGGGCGATGGAGCGGCTCGGGCTCGGGCCGGACGCCTGCCACGCCCGCAACGAACGCCTGGTCATCGGCCGGATGACCGGCTGGGGCCAGGGCGGGCCGTGGAGCCAGGCCGCGGGCCACGACATGAACTACATCGGGATCACCGGCGCCCTCCACGGCCTCGGCCAGGACCGCGACCGGCCGCACTTCCCGGGCAACCTCCTCGGCGACTTCGGCGGCGGCTCGACCTACCTCGTCATCGGCATCCTCGCCGCGCTCCTCGAGGCGCGCACGAGCGGAAGGGGCCAGGTCGTCGACGCCGCCATCGTCGACGGCACGGCCCACCTCAACGCGATGGCCTCGACCTTCGCCGCCCTCGGCCTCGACACCGGCACCCGCCGCTCGGGGCTGCTCGACGGCGGCACGCCCTGGTACGACGTCTACGAGACCGCCGACGGCCGGCACGTGAGCGTCGGGGCGCTCGAGCCGCAGTTCTGGGCCGCGCTCGTCGAGCGCGTCGGCGTCGAGCTGCCCGACCGCGACGACCCGGCCAACCACGCCACCATCCGCGGCGCCCTGATCAGGCGGTTCAAGGAGAGGACGCAGGCCGAGTGGGCCGAGGTCTTCGACGGCACGGACGCCTGCGTCGCGCCCGTCGTACCCCTCGCCGAGGCGCCCGCCCACCCGCACCTCGCGGCGCGCGGCACCTTCGTCGAGCGCGACGGCGTCACCCAGCCGGCGCCCGCGCCGCGCTTCTCGCGGACCGCGTCCACCATCAGCAGCCCGCCCGCGCTGCCGGGGGAGCACACCCGCGAGGCGCTCGCCGCCTGGGGCATCGCCGATGTCGACGGCCTGATCGCCTGCGGGGCGGCGGTGCAGGCGTGAGCGGAGTGGGGAACGAGCTCGGCGCACGCGATGGTGGTCGAGTGCCGCCCGCGGCTGAGGCACGAAGCCGGGACGGCGGTGTATCGAGACCGTGAGGCCCTTCCTCTTCCTCGGCACCCGCGCCGAGGACGACATCGCCCAGCAGGAGTACGACGCCGTGCTCGCCGGCTGCGGCCTGCGGTCCGACGAGCTGGTGCGCGTCCGCCTCGAGGCAGGACCGCTCGGGGAGGTGGACCTCGACGACTGGTCCGGGATCATCCTCGGCGGCGGGCCCTACAACATGTCGGACCCGGAGGACGCGAAGTCTCCGGCGCAGCGCCGGGCCGAGGCCGAGCTCGAGGCCCTCGCGGCACGGGTGGTCGCGGCGGACGTCCCGTTCCTCGGCGCCTGCTACGGCATCGGCGTGCTCGGCACCTTGTTCGGCGGTGTCGTCGACCGGACCTTCGGCGAGCCCATCTGCGCGCTGCCCGTCCGGCTCACCGACGCGGGGCGGGACGACCCGCTCTTCGGCATGCTGCCGGCCGAGTTCACGGCCTACCTCGGCCACAAGGAGGCGGTCGCGCGGCTACCCGATGGCGCGGTGCTGCTCGCCTCCACCGACACCTGCCCGGTCCACGCCTTCCGGATCGGCCGCAACGTCTACGCCACCCAGTTCCACCCCGAGCTCGACGCCGTCGCGATCTGCGACCGGATCGACGCCTACAGCGCCCACGGCTACTACGAGCCGCACGAGCAGGAGCACCTCAAGACCGCCGCCCGCGAGGCGATGGTGACCGAGCCGGTGCGGCTGCTCGGCCGCTTCGTGGAGCTGTACGCGCGGGAGTCAGCATGACGACTGCCGAGCACGTCGACGTGCTGATCATCGGAGCCGGCCTGTCGGGCATCGGCGCGGCGGCCCACCTCGCCAAGGACCTGCCCGCGACGTCGTACGCCGTCCTGGAGCGGCGCGAGGTCAGCGGCGGGACGTGGGACCTGTTCCGCTACCCGGGCGTGCGCTCCGACTCCGACATGCACACGCTCGGCTACCGGTTCCGGCCGTGGCGCGGCGACACCGCCCTGGCCGACGGCGCCTCGATCCTCGACTACCTCCGCGACACGGCGCGCGAGTACGGCGTGGACCAGCACGTCCGCTACGGCCACCGCGTCGCCGCGGCCGACTGGGACTCGAGCACCGCGCGGTGGACGGTGACGTCCGAGGTCGGCGGGGAGCGGCGCACGATGACCGCCGACTTCCTGTGGGCCTGCAGCGGCTACTACGACTACGACGCGGGCTACACGCCGCACTTCCAGGGCCAGGAGCGCTTCGGCGGCCAGGTGGTCCACCCGCAGCACTGGCCCGACGACCTCGACCTCGCGGGGAAGCGCATCGTCGTCATCGGCTCGGGCGCGACCGCGGTCACGCTCGTGCCCGCCCTCGCCGCGGGCGGCGCCGCGCACGTCACGATGCTGCAGCGCTCACCGACGTACGTCCTCCCGGTGCCGGCCAGGGACGCGGTGAAGGGTCGGCTGACGCGGCTCGTCGGCGAGGAGTGGTCGTTCGTGGCGACGCGGTGGAAGAACATCGCGCTGCAGTCCGCGCTCTACCGCGTGAGCCGGCGGCGCCCGGACCTCGTGCGCCGCCTCGTCCGCAGGACGAACGTCGCCCAGCTCCCGCCCGGCTACGCGGTCGACACCCACTTCAACCCGAGCTACGACCCGTGGGACCAGCGGATGTGCCTGGTGCCGGACGGCGACCTGTTCCGGGCCATCAGGCGCGGCCGGGCCGACGTGGTGACCGACCGCATCGCCACCTTCACCGAGACCGGCCTCGAGCTCGAGTCGGGGGAGCGGCTCGAGGCCGACGTCGTCGTCACCGCGACCGGCCTCAACCTGCAGGTGTTCGGCGGCGCAGAGCTGAGCGTGGACGGCGAGCGGGTCGAGCCGAGCCGGACCATGGCCTACCGCGCGATGATGCTCTCGGGCGTGCCCAACTTCGCCTTCACGATCGGCTACACCAACGCCTCGTGGACGCTCAAGGCCGACCTCGTCGGGGAGTACGTCGTCCGGCTGCTGGAGCGGCTGCGGTCGACCGGCACCCGATCGGTCGTCCCGGTGCGCGACCCGGAGGTCGAGGAGGTGCCGCTGATGGACTTCGACGCCGGCTACGTGCAGCGGGTCGTCCACACGCTTCCCCGGCAGGGCACGCGGGCCCCGTGGTCGCTCAGGCAGAACTACCTCCACGACGCCCGGACCATCCGGCGGGCGCGGCTCGACGACGGGGTGCTGCGGTGGTCGTGAACGCCGAGGAATGGAAGCGCTCCCACATTTTGCGCACACGTTCTCTCGCGATCGTTGACACCTGATGTGACCGGCGTCATAGTGATTGCCGGACGGAAGTGGAAGCGCTCTCACACCACTCGCGTCCACCTTCCAGCCGGGCAGGGAGCCCGGCGGCCCAGGACGGCAGGAGTGCAGTGGTGAAGACATCGAAGACCCGGCGATACCGACTCGCCTCGAGCGCGTTGGTGGCGCTCACCCTCGCGACGACCGCGGCCGCGTGCGGCGGCGGTGACGACGACGGGACGACCGCAGACGGCGTCACCACGATCACCGTGGCGACGTTCAACGAGTTCGGCTACGAGGGACTCATCGACGAGTGGAACGCCGCCAACGACGACATCAAGATCGAGCAGGTCAAGGTCGGCACGTGGGACGACGCGAAGGCCAACCTCTACACCAAGCTCGCGGCAGGCTCCGGCCTGTCGGACATCGAGGCGATCGAGGGTGACGCAATGCCCGCGATCCTCGCCGAGGAAGGTGCCTTCGAGGACCTCACCGACGACGAGGTCGACGGCCGCTGGCTTCCGTGGGTCGAGGAGAAGACCCTCAACGCCGACGGCCAGATGATCGGCTACGCCACCGACATCGGCCCGGAGGGCATCTGCTACCGGTCCGACCTGTTCGAGAAGGCCGGCCTTCCCACCGACCGCGAGGAGGTCGCGGGGCTCATGGGCACCTGGGACGACTACTTCGCCCTCGGCGAGGAGTTCATCAAGAAGGTCCCCGACACCGCGTGGTACGACTCGTCCGGCGGGCTTGCGCAGGCCATGCTCAACCAGGTCGAGAACCCCTTCGAGACCGACGACAACACGGTCGAGGTGGAGAACGACGAGCTCGAGGCCGTCTGGGCCGACGTCACCGGCAACATCGAGAAGGGCCTGTCCACCAAGCTCCCGCAGTGGAGCGACGACTGGACCGCCTCGTTCCAGAACGACGGCTTCGCCACCATGGCGTGCCCGGGCTGGATGCTCGGCGTCGTCGAGGGCAACGCCGAGGGCGTGAAGGGCTGGGACATCGCCAACGTCTTCCCCGGCGGCGGCGGCAACTGGGGAGGCTCGTTCCTCACCGTCCCGGCCCAGGGCGAGAACATCGAGGAGGCCAAGGAGGTCGCTGCCTGGCTGACCGCGCCGGAGCAGCAGGTCAAGGCGTTCGCCGCCAAGGGCACCTTCCCCAGTCAGGTCGAGGCCCTGGAGTCGGGCGAGGTGACCAGCGCGACGAACGCGTTCTTCAACGATGCGCCCACCGGTGAGATCCTCGCGGAGCGCGCCCAGGCGGTGACGGTGCAGCCTTACAAGGGCCCGAAGTACTCCGACATCCTCCAGGCCTTCCAGGCCGCGGTCCTTCGCGTCGACGACGGATCCCAGGACGCTGCCCAGTCGTGGGACCAGTTCCTGACCGACGTCGAAGCGCTCGGCTGATCGGACCGACGGACTCCTCGTGAGCAACTCCACCACCTCCCGGGGCGGAGGCACCCAGACGGTGTCCTCGCCCCGGGAGGGCTCCCCCTCCGCGTCCGGACCCACCGGACGAGCGCCCCGACCCGAGTGGCGCCAACGACTGACCCGGCTCGACGTCCGGCTCTCGCCGTACCTCTACATCTCGCCCTTCTTCCTGCTCTTCCTGGTGGTCGGGATGTTCCCGCTGGGCTACACGGCGTGGGTGTCGGTGCACGACTGGAGCCTGATCGGCGGCAAGGGCGAGTTCGTCGGCCTCGACAACTTCCGCGAGGTCCTCGGCAACCCCTACTTCACCAAGCAGCTGGTCAACACGATCAGCATCTTCCTGCTCTCCTCCGTGCCGCAGATCGTCATCGCCGTGGTGCTGGCGGCGCTGCTCGACAACCAGCTCCGCGGCCGCACGCTCTGGCGGATGAGCATCCTGCTGCCGTTCGTCGTCTCCCCGGTCGCCGTCGCGATCATCTTCGGCAGCCTGTACGGCGACCGCTACGGCCTCATCAACGAGCTGCTCGGGTACGTCGGCATCGACCCCATCGGCTGGCACACCGAGCGGTGGGCCAGCCACGTCGCTATTGCGACCATGGTGAACTGGCGCTGGACCGGCTACAACGCCCTCATCTGCCTCGCCGCCATGCAGGCGGTGCCGCGCGAGCTCTACGAGGCGGCGGCGATCGACGGCGCCGGCCGGGTGCGGCAGTTCGTCAGCATCACGCTGCCGATGATCCGCCCGACGATGATCTTCGTCGTCATCACCTCCACGATCGGCGGCCTCCAGATCTTCGCCGAGCCCCGGCTCTTCGACGAGACCAACGCACGCAACGGCGGCAGCGATCGCCAGTTCGGCACCATCACCATGCTGATCTACGACTTCGGCTGGCAGCTGCGCGACCTGGGCCGGGCCTCGGCCACGGCCTGGCTGCTCTTCGTCGTGATCTGCGCCTTCGGCATCGCCAACTTCCTGCTCATCCGCAGGATCGGAGCCTTGGGAGGAGACCGATGACGCGCCGTCCGGGGTTCCTCGTCTACGGGCTCCTCGCCGCCTTCCTGGTCGGCTCGGCCGCTCCGCTCTACTGGTCGTTCCTGCTCGGCTCGCACACGAAGGAGATCGCCGCCCAGGGCGTCCCGCCGCTGCTGCCGGGCGGTCACTTCTGGTCCAACGCCGAGCGTGCGATCGCGACGATCCCCTTCTGGAAGGCCATCGGCAACAGTCTGCTGGTGTCCACGGTGACGGCCTGCTCGGTGGTGTTCTTCTGCACCTTGGCGGGCTACGCCTTCGCGAAGCTGCGCTTCCGTGGTCGCGGTCCGCTACTGGTCTTCGTGATCGCCACCATGGCAATCCCGACCCAGCTCGGCGTCGTACCGCTCTTCATCCTGATGTCGGAGTTCGGCTGGACCGGCAGCATCACGTCGGTGATCATCCCGTGGCTGGTGACCGCCTTCGGCGTCTTCTTCATGCGGCAGTACCTGGTCGATGCGGTGCCGGACGAGCTGGTCGAGGCCGCCCGCATGGACGGGTGCTCCCAGATCCGCATCTTCTGGCACGTCGCCGCGCCCGCCGCCCGACCCGCGGCCGCCATCCTGTGGCTCTTCACCTTCATGCAGGTGTGGACGGACTTCTTCTGGCCGCTCATCGCCCTGCCGCACAGCAACCCCACCATCCAGGTGGCGCTCAACCAGCTCCAGAGCGGGTTCTTCAAGGACTACAGCCTCGTCCTGGCCGGCACCACGCTGGCCACGATCCCGCTCCTCGTCCTGTTCGTCGTCGCCGGCCGCCAGCTCGTGGCAGGCATCATGCAAGGAGCCGTCAAGGGATGACCACCCACACCGCGTCCGCCTCCACCGTCGAGTCGACGCCTCGCGCGCACTTCCCGCACGACTTCGTGTGGGGGATGGCGACCGCCTCCTACCAGATCGAGGGCGCCGTCACCGAGGACGGGCGCACCCCCTCGATCTGGG
The DNA here is from genome assembly GCF_016907475.1 of Nocardioides cavernae. Classification (NCBI taxonomy): domain Bacteria; kingdom Bacillati; phylum Actinomycetota; class Actinomycetes; order Propionibacteriales; family Nocardioidaceae; genus Nocardioides; species Nocardioides cavernae. The sequence goes on from NZ_JAFBCA010000001.1 coordinate 846,434, forward strand.
ACACCTTCTCGCGGGTCCCCGGAGCGATCCTGGGCGGGGACACCGGAGAGGTCGCCTGCGACCACTACCACCGGATGCCGGCCGATGTGGAACTCCTCGCCGACCTCGGCGCCACGTCGTACCGCTTCTCGGTGGCGTGGCCGCGGGTTCGGCCGGACGCGGGGCCGGTCAACGCGACCGGCCTCGCGTTCTACGACCGACTCGTCGACGAGCTGCTCTCCCACGGGATCGCGCCGTGGCTCACGCTCTACCACTGGGACCTGCCGCAGGTGCTCGAGGACGCCGGCGGCTGGACCAACCGCGACACCGTCCACCGGTTCGTGGACTACGCCGTCTCGGTGCACGAGGCGCTCGGCGACCGGGTGCCGACGTGGACCACGCTCAACGAGCCGTGGTGCTCGGCCTTCCTCGGCTACTCCGCGGGCCACCACGCGCCCGGTCGCCAGGAGGGGGCCGCCGGTCTCGTCGCCGGTCACCACCTGCTGCTCGCGCACGGCCTCGCGACGCAGGAGCTGCGCAGCCGCGGCGCCGAGCGGCTCGGGCTGAGCCTCAACCTGACGGTGCCCGACCCGAGCGACGCAGGAGACCCGGTCGACGTCGACGCCGCCCGCCGCATCGACGGGATGCACAACCGGTTCTTCCTCGACCCGATCTTCCGCGGCTCCTACCCCGCCGACGTGCTCGAGGACACCGCCGACCGGACGTGGCAGGACCGGCCCTGGCTCGACGTGGTGCGCGACGGCGACCTCGACGTGATCTCGACCCCGATCGACGTGCTGGGCGTGAACTACTACCACGGCAACGAGGTCTCGGGTCACCCGCGCACGGACGTCGTCGGCATCGGCGCCGACCACCCCGCCCGGGCCGCGCTCTCGCCGTACCCCGGCTCCGAGCACGTCACCTTCCCCAGCCGCGGGCTGCCGCTGACCGCGATGGGGTGGGAGATCCAGCCCGAGGGCCTCCACCGGCTGCTCCGCCGCCTCCACGACGACTACCCCCACCTGCCGATCTACCTCACCGAGACCGGCGCGGCCTTCGACGACCGGCTCGACGAGCACGGCCGGGTGCACGACCCCGACCGGATCGCGTTCCTCGACTCCTACCTGCGTGCGGTGCACCGGGCGATCGACGAGGGCGTCGACGTCCGGGGGTTCTTCCAGTGGTCGTTCTACGACAACTTCGAGTGGGCCTTCGGCTACGCCAAGCGCTTCGGGCTCGTCCACGTCGACTACGCGACGCAGCGTCGTACGCCGAAGTCGAGCGCCCACTGGTACGCCGAGCTCGCCCGCACCGGGACCCTGCCCGCGCCACCGGCCGTGGACCACTAGCGTGGCGCGAGTGACCACCCCGCGCAGCCCTGTGAGCGCGGGTCAGCCCACCCTCGACGAGGTGGCCCGGGTTGCGGGCGTCTCTCGCGCCACGGCGTCGCGTGCGATCAACGGCGGCCAGCGCGTCAGCGCGCGCGCCCAGTCGGCCGTCGACACGGCCGTGCGCACCCTGGGCTACATCCCCAACCCCGCGGCCCGCAGCCTCGTCACGCGACGTACGGACTCGATCGCCGTCGTCGTCCCCGAGCCCGACGACCGCGTCTTCTCCGACCCGTTCTTCGCCGGCACGCTGCGCGGCGTGACCCGGGTGTTGGGAGAGCGCGACATCCAGCTGGTGCTGCTGCTGGCCCGTCCCGGCGCGTCGACGGCGCGGACGCTGCGCTACCTCACCAACCGCCACGTCGACGGCGCCCTGGTCGTGTCGCACCACCGCGACGACCGGCTCGCCGAGCACCTCGCCGACATCGGCCTGCCCTGCGTCTTCGGCGGTCGTCCGTGGACCGGCGGCGACCGGGTGGCGTACGTCGACGTGGACAACGTGGCGGGCGAGCGCGAGGCGACCGAGGCCCTCATCGACCGCGGCTGCACGCGGATCGGCACCATCGCCGGGCCTGCTGACATGACGGCCTCCGAGGACCGGCTCGCCGGCTGGCGCCAGGCGATGTCGACGGCCGGGCTCGCCGCCGACGCGGTCGAGCACGGCGACTTCACCGAGGCCAGCGGCGAGGCCGCGGCCCGGGCGCTCATGGAGCGCCACCCCGACATCGACGGCCTCGTGGTCGCCTCCGACCTGATGGCCGCCGGCGCACTGAAGGTGCTCGCCGAGCTCGGTCGCCGCGTGCCCGCCGACATCGCCGTCGTCGGCTTCGACGACCTCGGCGTCGCCGAGCGCACCTCCCCGGCCCTGACCACCGTCCGGCAGCCGGTCGACGAGATGGCCGAGCGGGCGACCCGGCTGCTCCTCGAGCGCGTCGACGAGCCCCACTCCAGCCGCCCGATGCGGGTGATCATCCCGCCGACGCTGGTCCGTCGCGCCAGCGCCTGAGTCGCGACTCACACGTCAATCGATTCGCGGGAACACCACCAGTCCCACTAGCGTTGGGTCCACAGACGTCCGGCCGGTCTTGCCCCGGACGCAGGTTCCCTCACGGGGACCCTCCCTCACAACTGAGGCACGTACGCCGCGAAATCCCAGAACGACCAGCGCGGCTCACGGTGGCGAGACGCCAACCGAAAGCAGTCACATGACCTTCGCCGACCTCGGCGTACCGTCCTCGCTCGCCCAGATCCTGGAGCAGCAGGGCATCACCACTCCCACCCCGATCCAGGCCGCGACGCTGCCCGACAGCCTCGCCGGCCGCGACGTCCTCGGCCGTGGCCGCACCGGCTCCGGCAAGACGTACGCCTTCCTCCTCCCGCTGGTCGCCCGCCTCGACGCGTCCAAGCTCCCGGCGATGCCGCGCAAGCCGCGCGCGCTGATCCTGGCGCCGACCCGCGAGCTGGTCGGCCAGATCCACGCCGCCCTCCTGCCGCTGGCCAAGGCCGCCGGCCTGTCGACCGTCGTCGTCTACGGCGGCGTCGGCCAGAACCCGCAGGTCACGGCGCTCAAGAAGGGCGTCGACATCGTCCTCGCCTGCCCGGGCCGGCTCGAGGACCTCATGGGCCAGGGCTACGCCGACCTGTCCGCGGTCGAGATCACCATCCTCGACGAGGCCGACCACATGGCCGACCTGGGCTTCCTGCCCGGCGTGCGCCGCATCATGGACAAGACCCCGCAGTCCGGTCAGCGGATGCTCTTCTCCGCCACGCTCGACAAGGCGATCGACGTCCTCGTCAAGCGGTTCCTGACCAACGCGGTCACCCACGAGGCCGACTCGGCGCAGTCGCCGGTATCCACGATGTCGCACCACGTGCTGCACGTCTCGCGTGACCAGCGCGTGCCGGTGCTCGTCGACCTGACGAGCGCGCCCGGTCGCACGGTGGTCTTCACCCGCACCAAGCACGGCGCCAAGGCGCTGGCCCGCCAGCTCAACAAGAGCGGCGTACCCTCGGTCGACCTCCACGGCAACCTCAGCCAGAACGCGCGTACGCGCAACATGGAGATGTTCCACTCCGGCAAGGCCACGACGCTGGTCGCGACCGACATCGCCGCCCGCGGCATCCACGTCGACGACGTCGCCCTGGTGATCCACGCCGACCCGCCGACCGAGCACAAGGCCTACCTGCACCGCTCCGGTCGTACGGCCCGCGCCGGCGCCGAAGGCACCGTGATCACCCTGATGACCGACGAGCAGCAGCGCGACGTGCGCGACCTGACGCGTCTGGCCGGCATCAAGCCGACCACCACCAAGGTCAGCGGCCCGGGTCACGCGATGCTCACGCAGCTCGCCCCCGGTGAGCGCAGCACCCCCGGTGGCCTCGTCATCGAGGCGCCTGCCACCGGTGGCGGCGGTCGCTCGACCGGTGCCAACGCCCAGCGCAAGCGAGCCCGCAGCACCGGCCAGACCAACGGCCAGTCGCGTCGTGGCAACCCGACGAGCTACACCAGCGAGACCCCCAGCGGCTCGCCCACCGGTGGCGGCCAGCGTCGTCGCTCCGGCGGCGGCCAGGGCGGCGGCCAGGGCGGCGGCCAGGGCGGCTCCGGCGGCCAGGGTGGCGGCGGCAACCGTCGTCGTCGCGGTGGTCAGGGTGGCGGCCAGGGTGGCGGCCAGGGTGGCCAGTCCCGCAGCGGCGGCCACAGCGCCGCGTCGTTCAGCCGTAGTCGCTGACCGGCGTACTCGCCACTGAGTCTCCGAGAGACTCAACGTGCATCCCGGGCGTGTCGCGCGCCCGACCACACCCTCAGCGATCCCCGGCCAGCCGGGGATCGCTGAAGTTGTCGGCCCGTGCAAAGCCTGACAAGTTCAGTGATCCCCGGTCAGCCGGGGATCACTGGAGCGGGCGGGACGGGGTGGAATGCCGCACCCCCGACAATGGTTCACCCTTCAACCAACCAGGAGGGCGGGACCGATGCCTGACTTCGACTTCTCCGTGCTCGGCACGCGCGAGCACCCCACGCTGGGCCTCGACACGTTCGGCGACGCCCCGCTCGACGGCGCGCCGGCGAACCATGCCGAGACGCTGCGGCAGACCGTCGCGGAGGCGGTGCTCGCGGACCGCGTCGGCGTCGACTACATCGGTCTCGGCGAGCACCACCGCCCCGACTACGCCATCTCGGCGCCCGACGTCGTGCTCGCCGCGATCGCCGGGCAGACCGAGCGGATCCGGCTCGGCACCGGCGTCACCGTGCTGTCCTCCGACGACCCGATCCGGGTCTACCAGCGCTTCGCCACCCTCGACGCGGTGAGCAACGGCCGCGCGGAGGTGCAGCTGGGCCGGGGGTCGTTCATCGAGTCGTTCGGCCTCTTCGGGCTCGAGCTGTCCGACTACGACCGGCTCTTCGCCGAGAAGCTCGACCTCTTCGCCGCGCTCCAGGACGAGGGCCCCGTGACGTGGGAGGGCACCGTCCGCCCGCCGCTGGTCGACCAGCGGGTCTACCCGACCACCGCCGCCGGCCGCCTGCCCGCCTGGATCGGCGTCGGCGGCACACCGCAGTCGGTCGTGCGCGCCGCGCAGTACGGCATGCCGCTGATGCTCGCCGTCATCGGCGGCTCGCCGGCGGGCTTCGTCCAGCTCGCCGACCTCTACCGCGAGGCGCTCGGCCGGATGGAGCTGCCCGAGCTGCCGATCGGCATGCACTCCCCGGGACACGTGGCAGCCACCGACGAACAGGCCCGCGAGCAGCTCTACCCGAACCAGGCCGAGCTCTACACCCGCATCGGTCGCGAGCGCGGCTGGCCGCCGTACTCCCGCATCCAGTTCGAGCAGGCGGCCTCCCGGGAGGGCGCGCTGTTCGTCGGTTCGCCGGAGACGGTCGCGCAGAAGATCGCGTGGGCGGCCCGGACCCTCGGCCTGAGCCGCTTCCAGCTGAAGTACTCCGTCGGCTCGCTGCCGCACGACCAGCGGTTGGAGTCGGTGCGGCTCTACGGCGAGGAAGTCATCCCGCGGGTCCGCGAGCTCCTGCGGGCGGACTCCTAGAGGCGTCCTCCTAGGCTGACCCGCATGCGCGCCTGGATCCAGCGATCGCTGTGGGACGTCGTCCCGCGCGACCAACGAGACACCCCGGAGGCCTTCCGTCGTCGCCAGGTCGTCGCGGCGGTCGTCGTGCTCGTCGGTGCGGGTGTCCTCGGCTGGTCGCTGCGGCTCGAGCCGGGCGGCAACCTCTTCTACGTCGCGGCCGTCGTGCTGGCCGGGGTCTGGGCCGCGGGCGCGTTCCTCTCGGGTCGGCTCCACCTCGGCCGCATCGCCGGGGACGGCGAGGTCTTCATCCGGCCGATCCTGGCGCCGATCATGCTCGGCCTGCTGCTCGTCGGAGCCTTCGTCCTCGGCTCCCTCGTGGTCCGCGAGATCGATCCCCTCGCGGACTACGTCAGCAGCGTCCTGGAGTACGCCGACCAGGGCTCGCTGACGATCCTCGCGGCCATCACCTTCGTCAACGGCATCGCCGAGGAGCTGTTCTTCCGCGGCGCGATGTACGCCGCGATCCCGCGCCACCCGGTGCTCTGGACGACGCTCGCCTACGTCGTCGCCACGCTCGCGACCGGCAACGTCATGCTCGCCTTCGCCGCGATCCTGCTCGGCACCGTCTGCGGTCTCGAGCGACGGGCCAGCGGCGGGATCCTCGCGCCGATCCTGACCCACATCACCTGGTCGCTGTCGATGCTCTTCCTGCTACCGCTGCTCTTCTGACCCGCGCTCGGCCGCCGCCCGGTCGGCCAGCGCGCGGCGCACGGACTCGCGGTAGGTCAGCGGCTCGCCCGGCACGACGTCGCGGATCGAGGTGTCGCGCACGACCACCTCGGTGGACATCGAGTCGATCAGGTTGCGCCCGGTCGTCACGTCGACGTCGGTGACCAGCGCCAGCCAGTACGACGACAGGCGAGGCGTGAGCAGCGGCACGACCACGATCGGGATCTGGCGTCCGTCGCTCTCCTCGTTGGCGACCAGGAGCATCTCCCGGTAGGTGAGCTGGTCGGGCCCGCCGATCTCGAAGACCCGGCCGAGGGCGTCGGGGTGGTCGACGACCCCGGCGAGGTAGCGCACCACGTCGTCGATCGAGATGGGCTGGGTGCGCGTGCCGACCCACTTGGGCACGACCATCGCCGGCAGGTTCTTGACCAGCTGTCGGGTGAGCTCCCACGAGATGCCGCCGTGGCCGACGACGATCGCCGCGCGCAGGACCGTGACCGGCACCCCGTCGCCGCCCAGGAGCTCCTCCACCTCACGCCGCGAGCGCAGGTGGGCCGACAGGTCCTGGTCGTCGTCGCCGAGCCCGCCCATGTAGACGATCTGCTTCACCCCGGCCGCGGCCGCCGCGGCGCTGAAGGTGCGCGCGGCGTCCGCGTCCTTGCGCTCGAAGTCGGGGTCGTCGAGCGAGTGGACGAGGTAGATCGCCACGTCGACGCCGCGCAGCGCCTCGTCGAGCGAGGACCGGTCCGACACGTCGGCGCCGACCGGCTCACCCTGGCCGTCGTACGACTCCGGGCGCCGGGTCATCGCCCGGACGTCGTGCCCGGCGTCGAGCAGGGCGGGGACGAGGCGGCGGCCGATGAAGCCGGTGGCGCCGGTGACGAGGACGGTGACCATGCCTCCACTCTGTCAGCCGACCCTGCACGCGGGCCTCGTCCCGGCTCATCCGGACCGGGAGGCGGTCTTCCTGCGGGCGTCGAGGCGCGCCATCGTGGGCGTCGCCGTCGCCCCGTGCAACAGGACGGAGACCACCACGGTGAAGGCGACCGTCGACCACAGCCAGGCCTCGCCGGGGACGTGCTCGTGGCTGACGGCGTACGCGAGGTAGAACAGCGAGCCCACGCCGCGGACGCCGAAGAACGCCACGGCCGCCATCTCGCCGCGGTCGAGTCCGCCGTCGAGGCGTTCGTCGCGGGGCAGCACGCCCACCGCGATCCAGCCTGCCAGCGGACGTACGACGAGGACGAGGGACAGCGCGACGACCACGCCGCGCCAGTCGAGGTGCTCGAGGAGGCCGCGGGTCATCGCCATGCCGAGGACCAGCAGCACGAGCAGGGTCATCAGCCGCTCGAGCCGCTCGACGACTCCGTGCATCGCGCGCTGGTAGGAGTGGCCGTGGTGCGAGGCCCGCAGGCTCATCGCGCACACGAAGACCGCGAGGAAGCCGTAGCCGCTGACGACCTCCGCGGCGCCGTACGCCGCCAGCAGCGCGGCGAGCGCCAGCATCGGCTCGCCGTGGTCGGCCAGGCGGAGCTTGTCGCTGCGGGAGCGGAAGGCCTGTCGGCCGAGCAACCAGCCGAGGGTCAGTCCCACCAGGACGCCGATGACGATCTTGCCGACGACGTACCAGCCCAGCCAGGCGCCCGCGTCGGCGAGGCCGAAGCCGCCGGCGAGGAGGAGCAGCGCCAGGTGCACGAAGGGGAAGGCGAGCCCGTCGTTGAGCCCGGCCTCGGCGGTCAGCGAGAACCGGATGTCGTCGTCCTCGTCGCGGCGACCGGCGTCACCGGTGCCCTCGCCGTCGTCGACGTCCTCGGTCAGCGGCTCGCCCACCTGCACGTCGGAGGCGAGCACCGGGTCGGTCGGTGCAAGGGCGGCGCCCAGCAGCAGCGCGACCGCCGGCGCCAGCCCGGCCACCCACCAGCCGACGAGTGCCACGCCCAGGATGGTCAGCGGCATCGTGACCAGCAGCAGCCGCCACACCGGTGACCAGGTGCGCCACGAGCGCCACGACCGCGGGTCGAGGGTGCGGTCGATCGCGAGCCCGACGCCCATCAGCGAGACCAGCACGGTGAACTCGGTGACGTGGGTGATCAGCGCGTGGTGGTCCTGCGGATCGAGGCTGACCGCATCGTCGAGCGGGAGCAGCCCGATCGCCATGCCGAGGGCGACGAGCACCATCGGCGGTGAGACCGGGATGCGGTGGACGAGCTGGGGCAGGACGATCGCGAGCAGGAGGGAGAGGCCGAGCAGGAGGTAGATCGCACCCCCGGTCATCTCCGCCTGCCGTCGTACGACGCCTGGCTGTCGTCGATCGCCTGCTCGTAGGCCGTCACCAGGCCGGCGATGGTCAGCGGCTTCAGGCGGTGGATGAACTCGCGCAGCTGCTCGGCGGTGTAGCCGGCCTCGCGGAACTGCGGCCACACCTTGGTGCGCACGATCTCCGAGAGCTCCTCGGCGACCTGGCGGCCGTGCTCGGCGTAGACCTCCGCGACCGCCTGCGCGGCATCGGGGGAGATGCCCATCCCGGACAGGCCGCCCGGGACGTCGACGTCGCGGTCCCCGGTGACGGGGGCGAGGAGCGAGAGGTGGCGGGCGATGTCGGACGGCGTGGCGGTGGCCGGGATCTGCTCGACGTACTTCTCGATCGCCGACAGCGTGAAGCCGTGGCCCTGCAGCTCGCGGACCAGCTCGAGGCGGGCGACGTGGTCGGGGCCGTAGTAGCCCGAGCGGCCGCGTCGTACGGGCGAGGGCACCAGGCCGCGCGAGGCGTAGAACCGCACGTTGCGCGCGCTCACGCCGGTGCGCTCGGTCAGCTCGTCCAGGGTCAGCAGGTCGGCGTCGTGCCCCTCCGGCAGGTCGGCATGCAGCTCGGTCTCCACCGGACCATCCTCTCCTCAGCAGCCCCTCCCGCTGGAGACCCCGTCGGGTGGGTGACGCGCGCCACACCTGTTGGACTGTGACAGTAATGGTGTCACAATCAGCCACATGGCAGAAGCATTCGTCTACGACCACATCCGCACACCTCGCGGCCGCGGCAAGACCGTCGGCTCGCTGCACGAGGTGAAGCCGGTGGACCTGGTCGTCGGACTCCTCGACGAGCTCAAGACCCGCAACCCCACGCTCGACCCGGCCCGCGTCGACGACGTCGTGCTCGGCGTCGTGACCCCGATCGGCGACCAGGGCGGAGACATCGCCAAGACGGCCGCGCTCAAGGCCGGCTACCCCGAGACCGTCGCCGGTGTGCAGCTCAACCGCTTCTGCGCCTCGGGCCTCGAGGCCGTCAACCAGGCCGCCCAGCGGGTGCGCTCGGGCTTCGAGGACCTCGTCATCGCCGGCGGCGTCGAGTCGATGAGCCGGGTGCCGATGGGCAGCGACGGCGGCGCCTGGGCGATGGACCCGGCCACCGCGCTGCAGACCGGCTTCGTGCCGCAGGGCATCGGCGCCGACCTGATCGCGACGATCGAGGGCTGGAACCGCGAGGACGTCGACGCGTACGCCGCCGAGTCGCACCACCGTGCCGCCAAGGCGTGGGCCAACGGCTACTTCGACGGCGCCGTGATCCCGGTTCGCGACATCAGCGGGGTCACCGTCCTCGACCGCGACGAGACCGTCCGCCCGGACACGTCCGTCGAGGGCCTCGCCGGGCTCAAGCCGTCGTTCGCGCAGATCGGGCGCGACGCGGGCTTCGACGACGTGGCGCTCGAGAAGTACCACTGGATCCCCGCGATCGACCACGTCCACCACGCCGGCAACTCCTCGGGCATCGTCGACGGCGCGGCCGTGATGGCGATCGGCACCGAGGAGGTCGGTACGTCGCTGGGCCTGACGCCGCGAGCGCGGATCATCTCGACCGCCGTCTCGGGCGCCGACCCGACGATCATGCTCACCGGCCCCGCCCCCGCCGCGCGCAAGGCGCTCGCCCGCGCCGGCCTCGAGGTCGACGACATCGACCTGTGGGAGATCAACGAGGCGTTCGCCGCCGTCGCGATGCGCTTCATGCGCGACATGGGCATCAGCCACGACGTCACCAACGTCAACGGCGGCGCGATCGCCATGGGCCACCCGCTCGGCGCCACCGGCGCGATGATCCTCGGCACCCTCGTCGACGAGCTCGCCCGCCGCGACCAGAAGCGCGGCCTCGCCACGCTCTGCGTCGGCGGTGGCATGGGTATCGCGACGATCGTCGAGCTGGTCTGACGTCTCCCGCTGGGTGGCGGCAGATCGCATCTGCAGGACGGCTGGTCCTGCCATGTGCCGCCACCCCCGCCAGCGGCCCGCCGATGGTGGCGGCAGATAGCAGCCGACTCCCCTCTAGACGTGCAATGTGCCGCCACCATGAGTGGCGCGAAGGAGAACCCAGAGCATGAGCACCACCGACACCCAGACCGCCGTCCGCTACGACCGCGACAGCGACGGCATCGTCACCCTGACGCTCGACGACCCGACGGCCAGCGCCAACACGATGAACGAGCTCTACCAGTCGTCGATGGAGGCCGCCGTCCAGCGGTTGTACGACGAGCAGGCCGACGTCACCGGCGTCGTGCTCACCAGCGCCAAGAAGACCTTCTTCGCCGGCGGCAACCTCAAGAGCATGATGAAGGCGACGCCCGACGACGCCGAGGAGATCTTCGCGATGGGCGAGGCCGTCAAGGCCAGCCTCCGCCGCCTCGAGACCTTCCCCCGTCCCGTCGTGGCTGCCATCAACGGCGCCGCGCTGGGCGGCGGCCTCGAGATCGCGCTGGCCGCCAACCGCCGGATCGCCGTCGACGACCGCTCGGTGAAGATCGGGCTGCCCGAGGCCACGCTCGGCCTGCTGCCCGGCGGCGGCGGGGTCACGCGCGTCGTACGCATGCTCGGGCTCCAGTCCGCGCTGATGGACGTCCTCATGCCCGGCACCCAGTTCGACCCGCAGGGTGCCCTGGGCAAGGGCCTCGTCGACGAGGTGCTGCCGACCCGCGAGGAGCTCGTCCCTGCCGCGAAGACGTGGATCCTCGAGCACCGCGACGACGAGGACGCGGCGAGGAACCCCTGGGACCGCGCGGGCTACAAGATGCCCGGCGGCACCCCCAAGACCCCGGCGCTCGCGCAGTTCCTGCCGGCGTTCCCAGCCCTGCTCCGCAAGCAGACCAAGGGCGCCGTCTACCCCGCGCCGCGCGCGATCATGAGTGCCGCGGTCGAGGGCGCGCAGGTGGACTTCGACACCGCCTCGCGCATCGAGAGCCGCTACTTCACCAACCTGGTCGTCAACCAGCAGGCCAAGAACATGATCCAGGCCTTCTTCTTCGACCTCCAGGCGATCAACTCCGGCTCGCTCCGTCCCCAGGGCATCGAGCGCTGGCAGGCGACGAAGGTCGCCGTCCTCGGCGCCGGGATGATGGGCGCCGGCATCGCCTACTCCTGCGCCCGCGCCGGCATGCAGGTCGTCCTCAAGGACGTCACGCTCGAGGCGGCCGAGAAGGGCAAGGCCTACACCGCCAAGCTCAACGCCAAGGGCGTCGAGCGCGGCAAGCTCACGCAGGACAAGGCCGACGAGCTCCTCGGCCGCATCACGCCCACTGCCTCGCCCGAGGACCTCGCCGGGTGCGACCTCGTCATCGAGGCCGTCTTCGAGGACCCGTCCCTCAAGGCGAAGGTCTTCGCCGAGGTGGCGCCGTACGTCGACGACGACGCGCTGCTGTGCTCCAACACCTCGACGCTGCCGATCACCGGGCTCGCGACGGGTGTCGACCGCCCGGCCGACTTCATCGGGCTGCACTTCTTCAGCCCCGTCGACAAGATGCCGCTGGTCGAGATCATCCGCGGCAAGGAGACGTCCGACGCCGCGCTGGCGAAGGCGTACGACGTCGTGCAGCAGATCCGCAAGACGCCGATCGTCGTGAACGACTCGCGCGGCTTCTACACCTCGCGCGTCATCGGCACCCAGATCAACGAAGGCCTGGCGATGCTCGCCGAGGGCGTCCACCCGGTCTCGCTGGAGCGCGCCGCGACGTCGTCCGGCTTCCCGGTCGGGCCGCTGCAGATCAGCGACGAGCTCAACATGGAGCTGATGGCCAAGATCCGCAAGGCCACCGAGGACGCCGCGTCCCGCGAGGGCATCGACCTCGGCGACTACCCGGCGGGCGAGGTCATCTCCACGATGATCGGCCTCGGCCGGCCTTCGCGGCTCAAGGGCGCCGGCTTCTACGACTACGACGACAACGGACGTCGTACGACGCTGTGGCCCGGGCTCGCCGAGCAGTTCCCGGTCGCGGAGCAGCAGGTCCCGATCCGCGACGTGCGCGACCGGATGCTGTTCATCGAGGCGATCGAGACGGCGAAGTGCTTCGAGGAGGGCGTGATCACCTCCGCCGCGGCGGCCAACATCGGCTCGATCATGGGCATCGGCTTCCCGGCGCTCACCGGTGGCGCGGCGCAGTTCATGACCGGCTGGCAGGCGCTCGACGAGACCGGCCACGGCGTCGGCCCGGTCGGCCTGCAGGCCTTCCTCGACCGCGCCGACGAGCTGGCCGAGGCCTACGGCGAGCGCTTCCGCCCGACGGCGTACCTCCGTGACCTCGCGGCGAAGGGCGAGACCTTCCCCGCCTGACCCGCAGGTCGAGGCGGCGCAAGCTGACCGCCCAGCAGTGTCGAGGCGGCGCATCCTGAGCGCCCAGCGGTACCGAGTCGGCGCATCCTGAGCGCCCAGCGGTACCGAGTCGGCGCATCCTGACGAGGATGCGCCGACTCGACGCGTTTCCGGGGCGAGGATGCGCCGACTCGGCGAGAATCGTGCGGTGAGCCAGACCCCCGCCGTCGTCGTCCGCGACCTGCACGTCCGTTTCGGCGACGTCGAGGCCGTCTCGGGCGTCGACCTGACCGCCGACAGCGGCCGCGCCACCGCCCTCCTCGGGCGCAACGGCGCCGGCAAGTCGACGACCATGAAGGTCCTGGCCGGAGTCGTGCCACCCACCTCCGGCGCGGTCACCGTCGCCGGCCACGACGCCGCCACCGACGCCCTCGGCGTCAAGCGCGCCGTCGGCTACTGCCCCGACGTCGGCGGCCTGGTCCCGCGGGCCACGCCGTGGGAGCACCTGCAGCTCAGCGCGCGCCTGCGGCGGATGGACGACTGGGAGGAGCGCGGACGCGACCTGCTCGAGCGCTTCGAGCTCGGCGACGTCGCGCACCGGGTGGTCGGCGGCTTCAGCCACGGCATGAGCCGCCGGCTCAGCGTCGTACTGGCGGCACTCCACGAGCCGGACGTGCTGCTCCTGGACGAGCCCTTCGACGGCGTCGACCCGCTCGGTGTCGAGGCGACCCTGGAGGTCGTCGCAGACGCCCGCGCCCGGGGGGCCTGCGTCCTGCTCTCCACCCACCTGCGCGACCTCGCGCTCGAGGCCTGCGGCGAGGCGGTCGTGCTCCGCGGCGGCAACCGGGTCGCCGCGATGCAGGCCGGCGACCTCACCGGCGAGGCCTACCGTGCCCTCCTCGACTGACACCGGGCCGCACGCCTGGCTGGAGGCGGCTCGCGACACCCGCCACCTGATGGCGTTCCGCGCGCGGACCGTACGCCGTCGCGGTGCCGCCTTCCTCGGCCTGGCCGTCGTGGTCGTGCTGACCGCGGTCTTCGCGGTGACGCCCTCGCGGGTGGACCTGCGGTCCAGCGGCTCGGCCCCGCTCGAGCGGGCGCTCGCCGCACTCGAGAGCAACCTCGGCGCCGCCTTCGCCGGCTTCCTGCTGCTGGCGGTCGGCGCCGCCATGGGCAGCGGCGGCGGCCGCGAGCTGCTGTCGCGGAGCGAGGCGTCCGTCCACCCGATCAGCCCCGTCACCGAGCACCTCGGCGCCCTGCTGCTCGCCCCGGTCAACCTCGCCTGGATGGTCCAGGCGTGGAGCCTCCTCGCCGTCACCGCGCTGGTCACGCCGCCCGGGCACCTCGTCGGCGCCCAGCTGGTCGTCCTGGCCTGGGTCCTCGCCGCGACGGCCCTCGGGCAGGCCGCCGGCTGGGCCGTGGAGGGCGTACGACGCACCACCCGCGGCGTGCTCGTCGTACGCATCGGCGCCGGTGCGATCGTCGTCGTCCTCGCCGCGCTCCACCTCGCCGGCCTGCTCGCACCGCTCGCGAGGTCGCTCCCCACCACGTGGCTCGCGGACACCGCGCAGACGGGGCGCTGGCCGTTGGCCCTCGGGGCGCTCCTCCTGCTCACGGTGACCGGGCTCGTGCTCGGCGCGCGACCCGCCGCCTGGGCACTCGGGCTGCCGCCGCGCGAGGAGCTGCGGGTGCAGTCGGGTGTGCACGAGGCACGCCACGTGCCCGAGCCGCGCTGGGGCTCCGCCGACCGTGCCCTCCTGCGGCGCCTCGACCGCGGGTCGGTGTGGCGCTCGGTGGGCATGCGCCGCGGACTGATGGTCCTCGGGATCGGCCCCGGCCTGGTCGCGCTCGTCGCCGGACTCGAGTGGGGGACGGTGCTGCTGCTCCCCGGCCTGACCGCGAGCGGCGCCGCGCTGCTCTTCGGCGTCAACGCCTGGTGCCTCGACGGCACGGGCATGGTCTGGCGCGAGACCCTGCCAGTGTCGCCCGCCGACGTGTTCGACGTACGCGCCCTGGTCGTCGCCGAGTGCATGGCGGCCGTGTCGGGGGTGACCGTCGTGCTCGCGCTGCTGCGCAACGGCCTGCCGCCGCTCGTGACCGGCGTCGCCGTCGCGTCGTGCTGGCTGGTGGTCCTGGTGCAGGTGCTCGCGATCGTGATGACCTGGTCGGTCCGCTCGCCCTACTCCGTCGACCTGTCCTCGCCCCGCGCGACCCCCGCGCCGCACGCGGCGATGGCCGGCTACGCCGGGCGGCTCTCGCTCGTCACGACCCTGACCGCGATGCTGTTCACCGGCCTCACCGCGCTGCCGTGGGCCTGGGCGCCCGCCGTGGTGGCCCTGCCCTTCCTCGCCTGGTCGACCCGCCGCCTCCTCCGCGCCCGCCGTCGCTGGCTGGCCGAGGACGAGCGCGCACGGGTGGTGCTGACGGTCGCCGCCGTCTGAGGCGTACTGCGTCATACGGATCTGCACCAATGGGTCTTGCTTCGCATGACGTTGCCCCCGTGGCTCGGGTCTGCGTCATACCGACCCGCACCCATATGTGCGACTTCGTATGACGCAGCGGCCGCAGTCCAACACGCGCATGCATACGTGGTATATATACCCGGTATCCATCGACCGACGGGGGCGGTGGAGGGACCACGGAGGCGCGGATGTCGATCCGGCAGGCGATGCTGGCGATCCTGGAGCAGGGGCCGATGTACGGCTACCAGCTGCGGGCGGAGTTCGAGCAGCGGACGGGGGAGACCTGGCCGCTCAACATCGGGCAGGTCTACACGACCCTGACCCGGCTCGAGCGCGACGGACTGGTCGAGGTCGTCGGGCACGGGGGTGCCGACGAAGGAGACGAGCCCGCCGACCAGGCCAGCAGCGACCGTCAGCACGTCAGCTACCGCGCCACCGAGGCGGGACGGGGCGAGGTGTCGGAGTGGTTCGCCACCCCGGTGCCTCGCACCCAGCCCCCGCGCGACGAGCTGGCGATCAAGCTCGCGATCGCGGTGACCCTGCCCGGCACGGACGTCGGCACGATCATCCAGCGCCAGCGCAGCGCCACCATGGCCTCGCTGCAGGACTACACCCGGCTCAAGCGCTCGGGCCGCGCCGCCCGGCCGGAGGAGCCCGCCGACCTCGCCTGGAGCCTGGTCCTCGACTCGCTCGTCTTCGACGCCGAGGCCGAGGTGCGCTGGCTCGACCACTGCGAGGCGAGGCTGCGGCGCGCCGCGACCGAGCGCGAGGTCGTACGCCGTGACGCGCCCGCCGCGACGAGCACCGAGGGGGCCGCCCGGTGAACGCCGTCCTCCACCTCGCCGCCGTCACCCGCGTCCACGGCGAGGGCGCCACCGAGGTCCACGCGCTGCGCGGGGTGACCTTCCGCGCGCACCCCGGCGAGCTCGTCGCCGTGATGGGGCCGTCCGGCTCCGGCAAGTCGACCCTGCTCACCCTGGCCGGCGGGCTCGACGCCCCGACCTCCGGCTCGGTCTGGATCGAGGGCACCGACCTGGCCTCGCTCGACAACGCCGGGCGCGCCCGGATGCGGCGTACGTCGGTGGGCTACGTCTTCCAGGACTTCAACCTCATCCCCGCGCTCACCGCCGCCGAGAACGTCGCCCTCCCGCGTGAGCTCGACGGCGAGAAGGGTCGTGTCGCGCGCCGGCTCGCCCTCGCGGCGCTGGAGGAGGTCGGCATCGTCGACCTCGCCGACCGCTTCCCCGACGAGATGTCGGGCGGCCAGCAGCAGCGCGTCGCGATCGCCCGCGCGATCGTCGGCGACCGCCGGCTGATCCTCGCCGACGAGCCCACCGGTGCCCTCGACACCGACACCGGCGAGGAGATCCTGCGGCTGCTCCGCGCCCGGTGCGACGCCGGCGCGGCCGGGGTGATGGTGACACACGAGGCCCGGCACGCGGCGTGGGCGGACCGGGTGGTCTTCCTGCGCGACGGCGTCGTGGTCGACGAGACCGGCGCCGACGAGCCGGAGACGCTCCTCGCCGAGGAAGCGGGTCGATGAACACCCCGACGCGCGCCCCCGGACGTCGCCGCGGGAACCCCGTATGAAGGGCTGGCGACCGGCCCTGCTCATCGCCTGGCGCGACGCCCTGCGCCACCGGGGGCGCAGCGCGCTCGTGCTGGTGATGATCAGCCTGCCGGTGCTCGCCGTCAGCGCCGCCGCGGTGGTCATCCAGACCGCCGACGTGAGCGGCGTCGAGGGCGCGGACCGCCGGCTGGGCGCGGCCGACGCCCGGATCCGCACCGAGGGCCGCGGGCGCGTGTTCCAGAGCCCCGACCCCATGGGCGGCATGTGGGGACAGCTCGAGGAGATCGACACCGACGCACCTCCGACCGACGACGACGTACGCGCCCTCCTGCCCGCCGACGCCCGGCTGCTGCCGATCACCAGCGGCTGGTCCCGCGCCCGGCTGGACGACCGCCTCATCGACTTCTCGACCACCGGCGTCGACCTGACCGACCCGATGGCCGAGGGGCTGTTCGAGCTGGAGACCGGCCGCCTGCCCGACGCGCCCGGCGAGGTGGTGACCAACGCGGCGATGCTCGCCAAGGGCCTCGCGCTCGGCGACACGCTCGATGTCGACGGGACGACGCTCACGCTCGTCGGGGTCGGCGTGGACGCCACGATCCGCGACACCCCGGTCCTGATCGGAGCCCCCGACGACCTCCCGTCACCCGGCGACAACGTGGGCGAGTGGCTCGTCGAGGCCGGGCCGGTGCCGTGGTCGACCGTGCTGGACCTCAACGCGCTCGGGGCGATCGTCACCTCGCGGTCCGTGCTGGCCGACCCGCCCGACGTCGCCTCGACGGCCGAGCAGATGGGGTACGACACCGGCCGCGACGAGCTGCTCGCGGTGGCCACCCTGATCGTCGTGATGGCCCTGATCGAGGTCGTCCTGCTGGCCGGACCTGCGTTCGCCGTCGGCGCGCGCCGGCACGCCCGCACGCTCGCCCTGATCGCCGCCTCCGGCGGCACGCCTGCCCAGGCGCGTCGCGTCATCCTGGGCAGCGGCGTCGTGCTGGGGCTGGTCGCGTCCGCCATCGGTCTCGTGCTGGGCCTCGTGGTCGGGTGGGCGGTCCTGCCGCTCGTGCAGCGCTTCAACAACGAGTGGTTCGGGCCGTTCGAGCTGCCGTGGCGCTACCTGGCCGCCATCGTCGCCTTCGGCATCGTGTCCGCGGTCCTCGCCTCGGTCGTGCCCGCGTGGCTGGCAAGCCGGCAGGACGTCGTCGCCGTGCTGGCCGGGCGGCGCGGCGACCGCAAGCCGCGCGCATCGACCCCGGTCGTCGGCCTGGCGATGCTGGGCGCCGGGATCGCGACGTCCGTCTACGGCGCGGCGACCTCCGACGACAGCAGCGCCGGCGCCTACTGGATCGGCGCGTCCGCCATCGTGTCGGTGCTCGGCATGATCCTGGTGGTGCCGGTCGTGGTGTCGACCGTCGCCCGGCTCGCCCGTCGGCTGCCGCTGACACCGAGGTACGCCGCCCGCGACGCCGCGCGCCACCGCACGCGCACGGTGCCGGCCGTCGCCGCCGTGGCCGCGACCGTCGCCGGCGTCGTGGCGCTCGGCATCGCCACCGAGAGCCAGGAGCTCGCCGACGAGAAGACCTACAGCGCGCAGGCGCCGATGGGCACCGGCGTCCTCGCCTGGACGGCCGCCGTGCTGCCCGGGGAGGAGGCGCCGGACCCGGCTCCGGTCTGGGACCGGATCGAGGCAGCCGTGGCCGAGGCCGCGCCCGGGGTGGACACGAGCGAGCTCCGCGGACCGTCCGAGAGCCTCGCGTCCGGTGGCGGCTGGACCTCGACCACCGTCCAGTCGGCCAACCCTGCAGCGGCCTGCTGCCTGTCCACCTGGGGCCCGCAGGTGGTGGTCGCCGACACCTCGGCCGGGCTCGGCCTCGACGAGGCGATGGCCGCAACCGTCGACCGCGCGCTCGCGGCCGGTCGGGCGGTGGTGCTCACCGAGAGCGTGGAGGGTCGCGACGACGTCACCGTGCGCACCGAGACGTGGCGCGAGGGCAACGACGAGGCCGAGGTCACCCTCGCCGAGACGGTGCCGGCCGAGCTGGTGGCCTGGGGACCGTCGGACCGGCTGCCGGCCCCGACGTCGGCCGTGCTGCCGACCTCCGTCGCCGAGGCCCTGGGCATCGAGGTGTCGACCCTCCAGCTGCGCCTCGCCGGCGACCTGGACCCCGCCGCCGAGACGCGCATCTCCGAGTCGGTGCGGGGCATCGCGGACGATGCCTACATCTACGTCGAGCGTGGCTACGAGCGCCCCCCCGAGGTCGTCGTGGTGCTGCTCGTCCTCGGCGCGCTCGGCGGCGTCCTGATGCTCGGCGGCACCCTCACCGCCACCTTCCTCGCCCTCTCGGACGCCCGGCCGGACCTGGCCACGCTGTCAGCGGTCGGCGCGGCTCCGCGCACCCGGCGACGGGTCGCGGCGTCGTACGCCCTCGTCGTCGGCTTCGTCGGCGCGATCCTGGGCGCCGCCGTGGGCTTCATCCCGGGCGTGGCGATCGCGCAACCGCTGACCGCGCGCCGCGGCGGCTATGCGACCGACACGACCGGTGCGCTGGTCGGCGACCCCGCGTCCTACCTCGACATCCCCTGGCTGCTGGTCGTCACGATCGTGCTCGCCCTGCCGCTGCTGACCGCGGCCGTCGTCGGGCTCACGGCCCGGTCGCGGCTGCCCCTGGTCGCCCGCCTCGACTGACGGACGTCTGACGGGGTGTCGTGCCCACGGCGGCGGTGAGCAGGGCGAGGTGATGTCGCGCACCAGCTCGCCGGGTCAGGTTGCCCGGGAGGGCGCCGCTTCCAGCACGAGTCTGACCTCCGTGACCTGGTAGGACGCGCGATCGAACGCGGCGGCCATCGGAAGGTTCGTCATGTCGGTGGTCGCGGTGATCCGTTCGGCCCCGGCCTCCGCATGGATCCGTGTCACCTCGCCCAGCAGGTCGTCGACGAGGCCCTGCCCGCGATGGCTCGGCAGCACGGCGAGGTAGCCCACGTTGCGGTGGTACGGCGTCGCTGACGGCACGATGAAACCCACCGGCACGCCGTCGCGGTCGGTCGCGACTCGCCACCAGTCGCGCTCGCCGGGGCAGCTCTCGTAGAACTCGAGATCTTCCTTGGCCTGGCTGAGCTCGTCCGTGGACTCCAGCGCCTGACGCGTCCCGACGTCCAGGCTGCCCCGAGCAGCCTCGCGGAAGAGCTCGACGAACTCGTCGTTCGACCCCCGCCGGAACGCGGCCCGTGTGCTGATCCCAGGAACCCCGTTCGCGGGCGTCCAGGCGTACTGGCGCCGCTCGAGCGACGCGGTCAACCCGACGTCCGACGTGGCCTCACGTGGCCACGTGGCCGCTCGAGTCGCTCTCGCGTCCGCACGCCATCCTGCGGGCAGCCGAAGGGTGTACGGAGGCAGCTGCTGCTTCCCGGACGCTGCAAGATCGGCGTGGCCGCCACGCAGCAGCTCGACCGCGGCCGCCCGCGGATCGTGCACCTCGGGCAGGACGTCCAACGCGTCGAGCACACTCGGCACGGTGTCGCCACGACCCCACCACAAGGCACGACCCAGCAGGCGCCCTTCCTCCTCGAGCACCCAGGACCACTCCGGCCGCATGCGTCCCGTCTCGAAGTCTGCACGCACCTGCCCGTCTGGCAGTCCGATCACGCCAGGGTCGTGGGGGAAGTCGACGAGGGCGTCGACATCAGCGGGGGTGGCTCGGCGGACTCTCATCCGCCACCCCCTTCCACGCTCGTCCTGGAGACGAGGATGCGACGCTCGCCGGGGTCGCGTGATGCATGCTCGGACACCTGACAAGCGTCCCACGGTCGCGGCACGTCGAGCGGGTGGTCAGGCTTCGGGCTCAGCGGGTGACGGTCACCCGCGCCGACCGAGTGCGCCCGTCGAGGGCGCGTACGACGACCCGGCGGAGGTCGCCGAGCGAGCGGGTCGCGGCTCGCTCCGCGCGACGTGGTGCCGGCGGGGCCACGACCGCGGACCGGAGGGCGGCCGCCTGCGCGTCGAACCACGCGGTGATCTCGGCGAGGACCGGGTCGGGGAGCGGCCCCACCGCGTCCACCTGCGCGACGACCTGGAACGCCGCCGTCGCGGTGACGCAGGTGGCGCACGAGCCCCCGACGGACAGCGCGCGGTTGGTCGGCCGCGCCCGGGTGCCGGGCCCGATCACGATGACCTGCACCGCGAGCGCCGTCGCCCGGCAGTCCCAGCAGTCCTGGGTCCAGGCGGTGGCGACGTTGTCGAAGCGCGCCGCGGCCGGGCCGGGCACGTAGATCACCTGCAGCACCGCGCTCTCCCCACGGCACCCGTGGCAGGCGGTCACGCTGGTCGCCACCGCATCGGCCTTCAGGTCGCCCTCGCGGACCACGACCTCGTCGACGACGACGTCGCGGTCGTCGCGGCGCTGGTCGCTCGGCTGGGCGCTGGCGACGAGGTCGAGGTGGCGCCGCTCGTCGGCCGGCCCCCGCGAGGTCGCCTGGGCGGCGCCGGCCAGCAGCAGGGTCGCCACGACGGCGTGCGCGACAACGGCGCGCGCCCTCATGCCTGGTCCTCGACGACGAAGTTGTCGGCGACCGCAGCCGCGATGTCGACCAGCGCGTCGCGCGTCCGACGGTGGAGCGCGGACATGTCGGTCAGCGCGCCCGGCTCGAGGGCGTCGTCCCACGGGACCGTCACGACGCGGGCACACCGCTTCTCGAAGTGCCGCCGCATCGGCTCCGGAGGCTCGCTCCCGCGCCGCTCCGCGTTGACCACGACGACCGTCCGCGCGACGAGGTCGTCGAACCCGTGCTGGTCCATCCAGTCCAGCGTGAGCGCCCCGGCCCGACCACCGTCCAGCCCGGCCCGCACCACGAGCACGACCTGGTCGGCCTCGGTGAGCAGGCCCTGGTTGGCGCTGTCGAGGATGCCGGTGCCGGTGTCGAGCAGGATCAGGTTGTAGAAGCGGTCGAGCAGCCCGATCAGCCGGTGGTAGTCGTCGCGCGCCAGGGCCAGCCCGATGCCGGGGTCGTCGTCGGAGGCGAGCACCTCGAGCCGCGACTCGAGGCCCTGCGAGGTGTAGCGCCGCAGCGCGGCGTACGTCGTGATCAGGTCGAGGTCGCGCAGCACGTCGGTCACGGTGCGGTCGTGCGGCGGCGCCACCCGGTGGGCGAGGTTGCCCGCGTCGGGGTTGGCGTCGACGGCGATCACGCGATCGCCGCGGAGCAGCGCGAAGGTGCTGCCCAGGGCGAGCGTGATCGTGGTCTTGCCGACGCCGCCCTTGCGGCTCATCACCACCACCCGCCTCGAGCCGTCGATCGGCGTACGCAGGCGGTGCTCGAGCTCGCGGCGCCGCTGCTCGGGGAGGCTCGGCCCGGGGTTGAGCACGTGGCCGCTGCCGCGGTAGACCGCGCTGCGCCAGCCTTGCGTCGGGACGGGCACCGGGGCGGCGTACATCACCTCGTCGGTGAAGTCGGCCGCGGAGACGACCCGTGGCGGGTCGGGCACGACGCTCGGCTCGTACGCCTCGGGCGGCCGCGCCGCGAGCCTGCTCCGGACCAGCAGGACCAGGCTCACCGCGACCCGCCACAGCGCCAGCACGACGCCCAGGATCGGCAGCAGCAGGAGGGCGATCGAGACCACCGCCAGCGCCATGACCGCCCAGTCGCGTCGTTCCCAGGCGAGGTCGAAGACCAGCTGCTGCAACCGGACCCCGTCGCGACCCCGTTCGACGAACTCCGGCAGGTACCAGATCGCCCAGGCGAACGCGCCGACCAGGAGCGGCACGACGACCACCACCCAGCCGGTCACGAACCGCCGCGAGCGCGGACGCAGCTCGGTCACGCGCGGGTCGACGGGGTGCCCCGGACGCAGGCTCCGCATCACCGGTCCGACCCGGGCGAACAGGTCCGGCACGCCGGCCAGGTCGGAGAGCACGTAGTAGCCGTCGAAGCGGACCACCGGGATGAGCTGCTGGAGCATCTGGAACTGCAGGACCAGCGCGGTCAGGAGCAGCACGCCGCTGCCGGTCGAGACGTACGCCGCCGCGAGCACCAGCACCGTGAGCGCGTTGAAGTGCAGCCCGCCGAGGTCGGTGCGCACCCGGCCGACCCGGCCGAGGCGGTAGGAGTCGGTCACGTCGGTGTAGAAGGCGGGGAAGACGAGGTAGAGCCCGAAGCCGATCTCGCCCGGAGTCGCACCGCCGTAGCGGCAGGCGGCCGCGTGCCCAAGCTCGTGGACGACGGCCGCGGTCGTGAGCATGCCGTAGATCAGCAGGGCGATCGTCGGGGTGGCGAAGAGCTCGCCGATCGCCGCCCAGATGTCGCCCCGCATCACGAGGACGACGTCCGCGACGACGAGGGCGGCGAGCACCAGCGCCACCAGCGGCGGCCAGAAGACCGGAGCCAGGACCCGGGCCAGCTTGTCGACGATCCGGGCCGGCACCAACGTGCCCTTCGCGGTCAGCGCCAGGAGCGGCCGCGCCCGCACCGACCGCGTCGGTTCGGGCGACTCGTCGGGGATCACCAGCCCGAGCGGCTCGAGCCGGGTGGTGACCAGGTGGGCAAGGCCGTCGACGCTCAACGTCCGGCCGTACGCCGCACTCACGTCGTCGGCCACCTGCTCGGCGGGCCGGGGCGGCTCGACGGCGCGCACCACCAGGTGGAGCAGCTCGGACAGCTGCACCACCTGGTCGTCCACCCGTCGCACCAGGAAGGCCGGGTCCTTGAGGCCCGAGCCCTGGACGGGGCCCAGGAACTCCAGGCCGCGCGCCTGCCGCCACCGCTGCCCGGTGGCAGGTGGTGGAGCGGTCGTCATGTGCTCTGCGGTCGTCAGGTCCATCGCTCTGGGTGCTCTGTCTGCTCTGGTGGGTGGATCCGGTGACGGCGGCGGGCGCGCCAGAGCAAACGCACCCGCCGCCGGGTCTCACGGCATGTGCATCTGCACCGAGGCTAGGTACTGCAGCGCCAGTGCATTGGCCTGGGAGCCGATGGTCGCTGCGTTGACGGCGAGGGCGAGATTGACACCCACGACGTTGGTGACGTTGACGCACGCGAACTGGCAGCTCAACGTCTCCCGACGAGGCAGCGGCGTGGCCGTCTCGGCGTCGAGGTCGGCCATGGCGATCTCGGGTCGGACCATGCCGGTTCACCTCCTCTCGTGCTGGTCGGGGCGAAGGACGGTGACCTGCGTGGCCTCCCCCTCCGCAGGGAGGCCACGCGAGGCCGTCAGCCCTGGTAGACCGTGATCGCCTGCCACGCCTCGCTGTGTGCGAGGGACGCGAAAGTGGCGGCGTTGAGGGCCATGGACGAGTTGTTCGCCACGATGTTGGCGAAGTTGGTGTTGCCGAAGGTCAGCGTCTCCCGGGTCGGAAGAAGCTCGGTGCGCTCGGTGTCGAGCTCGGCGAATGACAGTTCCCGCATGATGTTCACCTCCCCCCTCTGTGCGGTGTTCTCTGGCGGGCACATCCGACACGACCTCGCGTGACTCCTGCGTGACCGCGCCATACGCCCGCCACCTGCACCGTGACCGGTCCAGACGTCGACCCCAATCGTGGGGAAATCCTTTCGGTCGTTCGCCCCTACGGGTGGGGCCCCGTCAGGCTGCTCGCAAGGGATCACCGCGCCTCGGGCAAGCGAGAGCGGTGGGGGAGAGGGATGTCTCGGTGATCGACCATGCGGGAGACCAGTCGCGCGACCAGATCTGCCACTAGCCGTGGCCTGAGCCTCCTCGGCGGGTGGCAGCTCGTCGTGGACGGCGACGTCGTCGTGCTCGGCGGCCGCGAGCAGCGCCTGTGTGCGCTGCTCGCGCTCGGCGGCACGCGGGCCCGTGCCCAGGTCGCCGGCACGCTCTGGCCGGACAGCACCGACACGCGTGCGCTGGCCAGCCTCCGGCGGGCGGTGGCGCAGACCCACCAGCGGTGCGCCGGTCTGCTCGCCGCCGACCGGACCAGCATCGGGCTCGCGGCCGACGTGGTGGTGGACGTCGACGCCCTCCGGGCGGCCGTGACCGACCCGGGGGTCGACCGGTCGCTGCTCGTCACGCTGGCGGGGGAGGAGCTGCTGCCCGGCTGGTACGACGGATGGGTCGAGGAGCAGCGCGACGACCTCGAGCGCGAGCGGGTCGGCGCACTCGAGCGCCTCTCCCGCCGGGCGCTCGAGCATGGTGACACCGGGCTCGCCGAGGACGCCGCCCGCGCCGTGGCCCGCCTCGAGCCGCTGCGCGAGTCGGCGAGCGAGCTGCTCATCCGCGCCCTCCTCGGACGTGACGACCGGGCCGGGGCGGTGCGCGAGCTCGATCGCTACCGCGAGGTCGTCCGCACCGAGCTCGGGGTCGTGCCGTCGCCCGCGCTCGTGACGCTCGTCGAGGCCGCTCCGGTCGTGGTCCATGCCCCCGCCCCGGTCCGGACGCCCGTCGTCCCCGTCGCTGTACCGGTCGCCGTCCCGGGCCCCGGGGCGCGGCCCGCTCCACCCGTCGCCGTGCCCGCCCCGCGCCGCGCCCGGCCCCTCGATCCGCCGCCCCCACCGATCCCCCTGTCCCCCACGGGGCCGGCCGGCTTGTCCTGGCGGGCGACCGCCGCCCGGCTGGCGGTGGGGGCGGCCCTCGTCCTGGCAGCCTCGCTGTCGATCGCCAACCTCGGCCCCGACGGCGCGCAGCCCGCCCCGGCCCCCGCCGGCGGCACCGCGGACCAGCCGACGGGGACGGCCGCCGAGCCGGACGGCAACCGTCGGGTGCCCGCCGCCCGGGAGGTCCTGGTGCGTCCGGTCGCCGCCGCGCAGGGAGCTGCGGCCTTCGTCGTCCGTGCCACCCAGCGGCCGGCCCGGGTGCGGTTCGAGGTCGCCGGCCCGTCCGGCAGCAACGTCGTACGCAGCGTCGTCGTCCGCAGCCGCGACGGCAACCGGCTCGTCCTCGACGGGCTCGACGGCGGCACCTACGAGTGGTCGGCGACCTCTCCCACGGCCGCGCCCGTCGCCGGCGAGGTCCGCGTCGCCGAGGTCGAGGCTCCCGCCCTCGCCGCGGCAGCGGAGCCGAGCGGCGGGCCGTCTCCCACCCCCACCTCCACGCCCAGCCCGACAGCCACGCCCACCTCCACGCCGACGTACACCCCGACTCCCACCCCGACTCCCACCCCGACCCCGACTCCCACGTCGACGCCGACCCACCACCCCAGCCCCAGCCAGACGCCCAGCCAGACGCCCAGCCAGACCCCCCAGCCCAGCCCGACGCGGCACCCGAGCCCGTCCGGCGCACCCACCGATCCGGGGACACAGGACCCCGGACCCCTGGGGTGAGGAGCCAGCGCAATGTCCACCACCACGACACCGACCGCCCGCGCCGTACGCCGCCGCGCCACCGCCGCGCTTCTCGCTGTCCTGCTGGCGGCAGCCACCGCCCTCGTGGCGCTGCCGGCGCCTCGTGCGGCCGGCGCCGACGACCGCGGCAGGCACTGGGCCGGCTTCCGCATCCCGAAGACCGGCCACGCTGCGGGTGGCTGGATCGGTGGCTACCGCGTCGACGGAACCCCCGTCTTCGTGATCACGCCGGGGCGTCGCCCCAACCGGGCCGGCTTCCGCCCGGCCGACGCCACCTCCAACCTGCGCGGGCCGAAGGGCCCCTCGGGCGCCGCCACCGAGCGCGCCGCCTGGATCCTGTCGAAGTACGGCGGCCACAAGGACGCCGTGCAGGCCGCTGCCGTCGACGCGGCGGTGCTGCACCTGCTCGGGGGCCGCGCCTGGCGGTTCGGTGCGCCCCGAGGGGCCGCCCGGATCCGGGCCTCCGGTGACCCGGCCACGGTGCGCCGCTACGTACGCCTGATGCTGCGCGGCTCGCGAGCCAGCGCCGGGCCGCACCAGGTCGCCGTGGTCGCCAGCACCGCGGATGTCGGCGGGGTGACCGGCGTGACGGTTCGCGTGACCGACGGTCACGGAGGGCCGGTCGCCGGGCTGCCGGTGCGCGTGACCTCGCCCGACGGCGGGCCGTCCCAGCCGGCGGCGGGGCCGATCGACACCGTGACCGGTGACGACGGACGGGCGGTGGTGCGACTGGCCGCGCCGCTCGCCGGGTGGCGGACGGTCGTCGCCGAGGTGGGCCAGGTACCCCTGCACTGGCTGCGGGTGCGCCGTGGGGACCGCAAGCGGCAGGCCTCCGCGGCGGAGGGCGGTGTGCGGCGCACGATCGTGGCCAGCGCGCGGGTCGCGGTCCGCGGCCCGCAGTCGCTGACATTGGCGGCGGACCCGGCCGTGCTCGTGGCCGGCTCCCCGGCCAGGGTCGTGGCCACGATCGGCGGTGACGGTTCCAGCCGCACGGCCACGGCGTCCCTGCACGGACCGTTCGCGTCGGCGTCGGCTGCCAGCTGCAGTGGTGCCGCCGTCGCGACGGTGTCGATGCCGGTGGTCGGCGACGGCGCCTACGCCTCGCCCGCCATCGCGCCGTCGGCGGGGGGCTACTACCTGTGGCGCGTCGCCGTCGACGGCACCGACACCAGCGTGCCGGTGGCCTCGTGCGGCGCGCCGGTGCGCGTGCGCGCCCGAGCGACGGTGAGTCTCACGGCCCCGAGCAGCGCGGCCCCGTCCGACGTCGTCTCGGCCCAGGTCACCGTCGCCGGGCTGCCCTTCGGCGGGCCGATCGACGTCACCACGTCGCTCTACGGGCCCTACGGCACGGCCACCGAGGCCTGCACCGGCAACCATCGCGACGTTGTCCAGCGCCGACCGGGCAACGGCACGTTCACGTCGATCAGCTTCCAGGTGGACGAGAGCGGCTGGTACGCCTGGCGCGCCTCGGTCCCGGAGGGCGACCTGTGGTTGGGAGCGACCTCCATCTGTGGAGCGGTGGGGACGCTGACCCAAGTCCCATAAAAAGTCAGGCTTGACTGTTTGTTTGTCGAACGGCAGTCTTGCGTGCGTGACCTCCCCCTCCGCGTCCTCGACGGCAGCCGCGCGCGTGCCGCAGGCCGACCGGACCCGGGCGATGCGGGCACGGCTGCTGGAGGCGACGGTCGAGCTGCTGGTCGAGCGCGGCTTCGCGGGCACCTCGACGACCCTCGTCTCGGACCGGGCGGGCGTGAGCCGCGGCGCGCAGCTGCACCACTTCCCGACCAAGAACGACCTCGTCGTCGCTGCCGTCGAGCACCTCACCGAGCGCCGCGGTGCCGAGCTGGCCGAGGCGGTGGCACACCTGCCGACCGGCGGACGGCGTACGCGTGCGGTCGTCGAGATGCTCGGCGACCACTTCGCCTCGCCGGTCTTCGCCGCCGCGCTCGAGCTCTGGGTCGCGGCCCGCACTGACGACGCCCTGCTCGCCGCCGTCGGCCCGCTGGAGCAGCGGGTCGGCCGCGAGGCACACCGGATGACGGTCGCCGCGCTCGGCGTCGACGAGTCGCGGCCGGGCGTGCGCGAGCTGGTGCAGGCGACCCTCGACCTGGTGCGCGGGCTGGGCCTGGCCTCCACGATCACCGACGACTCCGCGCGGCGTCGTCGGATCCTGCGGGAGTGGGCCGACGTGCTCGACCGCGAGCTCGACCGCGACGACGACGAGGGGACCCAGGAGTGACGGACGTACTGACGCAGGTGCTCGCCGACCTCGAGGCCGAGGGCGACCGGCTCGAGCAGCTGGTCGCCGGCCTCGATGAGGACGGGTGGCGTACGCCGACGCCCGCCCCCGGCTGGGACGTCGCGAACCAGGTCGCCCACCTCGCGTGGACCGACGAGGTCGCGGTCAAGGCGGCGACCGACAAGGAGGCGTGGGACGAGGTCGTCCTCGGCGCCATCGCCGACCCGACGGGCTACGTCGACGCGCAGGCGCTCGCCATCGCCCGGGAGCCCGGACTCCTCGAGCGCTGGCACCGCGCGCGGGCCGACCTCCGGGCGACGCTCGTCGCGATGCCGCGGGGCGAGAAGATGCCGTGGTTCGGTCCGCCGATGTCGCCGACCTCGATGGCGACCGCCCGGTTGATGGAGACGTGGGCCCACGGCCTCGACGTGCACGAGGGCCTCGGCGCCCCGGTCGACGACACTGACCGCATCCGCCACGTCGCCCACCTCGGCGTCCGCACCCGCGGCTTCGCGTTTGCCGTGCACGGCCTCGACGCACCCGCCGAGGAGTTCCGCGTCGACCTCGCCGCGCCGTCCGGCGACGTGTGGTCGTGGGGACCGGAGGACGCCGCGCAGACGCTCACCGGCAGCGCGGGCGACTTCTGCCGGCTGGTCACCCAGCGTCTCCACCGCGCCGACACCGACCTCGTCGCCACCGGCGCCGACGTCGACCGGTGGCTCGACATCGCCCAGGCCTTCGCCGGCCAGCCGGGCGAGGGACGGAGCCCGAGGTGACCGGGCCGACCAGCGGCGTGATCCGCATCGGCAACTGCTCCGGCTTCTACGGCGACCGGCTGAGCGCGATGCGCGAGATGCTGGAGGGCGCCAACGAGGACGGGCAGAGCCTGGACGTGCTGACCGGCGACTACCTCGCCGAGCTGACGATGCTCATCCTCGGCAAGGACCAGCTCAAGGATCCCTCGCTCGGCTACGCCCGCACCTTCGTCCGCCAGCTCGAGGACTGCTTCGGGCTCGCGCTGGAGAAGGGCGTGCGGATCGTCGCCAACTCCGGCGGCCTCAACCCGGCCGGCCTGGCCGACAAGGTGCGCGAGGTCGCCGCAGGTCTGGGTCTCGACCCGCAGGTCGCCCACGTCGAGGGCGACGACGTGCGCCACCTCTCCTTCGAGGGCGCGCTCACCGCCAACGCCTACCTCGGCGGCTTCGGCATCGCCGCGGCGCTGTCTGCGGGCGCGGACGTCGTCGTCACCGGCCGGGTCACCGACGCCTCGCTCGTCGTCGGTCCGGCCGTCGCACACCACGGCTGGACCCCGACGTCGTACGACGAGCTGGCGGGCGCGGTCGTCGCCGGCCACGTCATCGAGTGCGGCACCCAGGCGACCGGCGGCAACTTCAGCGGCTTCCTCGACCTGCCCCACCGCGACCGGCCGCTCGGCTTCCCGGTCGCGGAGGTCGCGGCCGACGGGTCGAGCGTGATCACCAAGCACGCCGGCACCGGCGGCGCCGTCACCGTCGACACCGTCACTGCGCAGCTCGTCTACGAGATCCAGTCGACGCGCTACGTCGGGCCCGACGTCACCGCGCATCTCGACTCCGTCCGGCTCGAGCAGGAGGGCGAGGACCGGGTCGCGATCCTCGGCGTCACCGGCGAGGCCCCGCCCGAGCGGCTCAAGGTGTGCGTCAACGAGCTCGGCGGCTGGCGCAACCAGGTGGAGCTCGTCCTCACAGGCCTCGACGTCGAGGCCAAGGCTGCCTGGGTGCGTGAGCAGCTCGGGCCCCGGCTCACGGCGGCCGAGGTGACCTGGTCGGAGGCCAGCGAGCCGACCGCCGACGCCGACACCCAGGAGGCTGCCTCCACGCTCCTGCGCTGCACCGTGAAGGACCCATCACCCGACCCCGTCGGCCGCGCCTTCACAGCCGCCGCCGTCGAGCTCGCCCTCGGCTCCTACCCCGGCTTCACCCTGACGGCACCGCCCGCGCCGGCCACGCCGTTCGGCGTCTACCGCGCCGAGTACGTCGACCGTTCGGACGTCACGCACACCGTCGTCCACGCCGACGGTCGCCGGGAGGTCGTCGCCGACCCGACGGCGTACACCACCGAGGTCGAGGTGCCCGGCCGGCGCCCGTCGCCCTACCCGGCGCACGCCGACACCCTGACCCGACGCCTGCCGCTGGGGACGTTCGTCCACGCGCGCTCCGGCGACAAGGGCGGCGACGCCAACATCGGTCTCTGGGTCGCCCACGACGGCGCCGACCCGGCGACGTACGACGCCCGCGTGCAGTGGCTGTTCAAGCTCATGTCGCCGCGCGGCATCCCCACGCTGCTGCCCGAGGCGGCCGACCTCGACGTCGACGTCTGGCTGCTGCCGCACCTGGGTGCGGTCAACCTCGTCGTGCACGGCCTGCTCGGCCAGGGCGTCGCCGCGTCCACCCGGTTCGACCCGCAGGCCAAGGCGCTCGGTGAGTGGCTGCGCTCGCGGTTGGTCTCGATCGAGGAGAGTCTCGTATGACCACGGAGCACGAGGCGCTCCGCGCCTCCGCGGCGGAGTTCGTCCGCCGGGAGGTCGTGCCGCACCTGCAGGAGTGGGAGGACGCCGGCGAGATCCCGCGCGCGCTGCACCGCACGGCCGGGGACCTCGGCCTGATCGGCGCCGCGTTCCCCGAGGAGGTCGGCGGCGGTGGCGGTGACCTGGTGGACAGCGTCGTGCTGCAGGAGGCGATGTTCGAGGCGGGCGCGTCGAGCGGCCTGATGGCCGGGCTGTTCACTGCCGGCATCGCGCTGCCCCACATCGCCGCCAGCGGCAACGCCGACCTCGTCGACCGGTTCGTCCGCCCGACGCTGGCCGGCGACACGATCGGGTCGCTCGCCATCACCGAGCCCGGCGGCGGCTCCGACGTCGCGCGCATCACCACCACGGCCGTGCGCGACGGTGACCACTACGTCGTCAACGGCGCCAAGACCTTCATCACCTCCGGCGTCCGCGCCGACTTCGTGACCACCGCGGTCCGCACGGGAGGCCCCGGGCACGGCGGCATCTCGCTGCTGGTCGTCGAGAGGGGGACGCCGGGCTTCACGGTCTCCCGATCGCTGCAGAAGATGGGGTGGCACTGCTCCGACACCGCCGAGCTGTCGTACGTCGACGTGCGGGTGCCGGCGGCCAACCTCGTCGGCGCGCAGGACTCGGGGTTCGGCCAGATCGCGGAGCAGTTCGTCGTCGAGCGGATCGCGCTGGCGGTCCACGGCTACGGCATCGCCGCCCGTTCGCTCGACCTCGCGGCGGCGTACGCCCGAGAGCGCGAGACGTTCGGCCGACCGCTGTCGGCCAACCAGTCCGTCCAGCACACGCTGGTCGAGATGCGGCGCCAGGTCGAGGTCGCCCGCACCTACACCCGCGACGTCGCCGCGCGGCACGCCGCTGGCGAGTTCGTCGTCGCGGAGGCCTGCCTGGCCAAGCAGACCGCGGTGGACTGCGCGGCGTACGTCTGTGACCGAGCGGTGCAGCTCTTCGGCGGCACCGGCTACATGCACGGCACCGAGGTGGAGCGGCACTACCGCGACGCCCGGCTCCTGCCGATCGGGGGTGGCGCCGACGAGGTGCTGCGCGACCTGACGGCCAAGCTGTTGGGCTATGCGTCATGAGAGGAATGTCGATGATCAAGCTGCCGTCGCTGGGGGACCAGGTCTCGGTCTGGATGGACGCCCCACCCGCGGAGGTCTGGGACCTCGTCAGCGACGTGACCCGGATCGGGGAGTTCAGCCCGGAGACGTTCGAGGCGAGGTGGACCCGCGGTTCCGCCGGGCCCGAGGTCGGGGCGTACTTCAAGGGCCACGTGAAGCGCAACGGCGTCGGGCCCACCTACTGGAGCCTGTGCAAGGTCACGCAGTGTGAGGTCGAGGAGGTCTTCGAGTTCGCCGTCGGCACCGATGACCTGAACGTCAACAACTGGGGCTACCGGCTCGAGCCGAAGGACGGCGGGACGCTGGTCACGGAGTACTTCAGGCTCGGCAGCAACCTTCCGACGCGGGTCTACTGGCTGGTGCTCGGGCCGCTGCGCCGACGCACGAACCGGAACGGCATGCGTACGACGCTCGAGCGGATGAAGGCGGTGGTCGAAGCATGAACAGCAACCGGACCGCGATGCTGGAGAAGCTCGCCGACCTCGACGCGCAGCACGCGGTCGCGGTGGCGGGCGGCGGGGAGAAGTACGTCGACCGCCACCACGCCCGCGGCAAGCTCACCGCACGCGAGCGGATCGAGCTGCTCCTCGACCCCGGGTCGGCGTTCCTGGAGCTCTCGCCGCTGGCCGGGTGGGGCTCGGACTTCACCGTCGGCGCGTCGGTCGTCACCGGCATCGGTGTCGTCGAGGGCGTGGAGTGCCTGATCAGCGCCAACGACCCCACCGTCAAGGGCGGCGCCTCCAACCCGTGGACGGTGAAGAAGATCTTCCGCGCCTCGCAGATCGCCGAGGAGAACAACCTCCCGACGATCTCCCTCGTCGAGTCGGGCGGCGCGGACCTGCCGACGCAGAAGGAGATCTTCATCCCCGGGGGGCGGCTCTTCCGCGACCTGACCCGCGCCTCCGCCCGGCGGCAGCCGACGATCGCGCTGGTCTTCGGCAACTCGACCGCCGGCGGGGCGTACGTCCCCGGCATGAGCGACTACACCGTCTTCGTCCGCGGCGGCGCCAAGGTCTTCCTCGGCGGTCCGCCGCTGGTGAAGATGGCGACCGGCGAGGAGTCCGACGACGAGTCGCTCGGCGGCGCGGAGATGCACGCCCGGGTCTCCGGCCTCGCCGACTACCTCGCCGAGGACGAGCACGACGCGATCCGCATCGGGCGCCGGATCGTGGCCCGGCTGAACCGGCGGAAGCCGGCACTTCGCACCCAGGTTTCCCACTTCGCCCCCCAGATCTCGGGTGCTCAGTGTGAAAGTCCCCGGATATCCGGGGACTTCACGGGCGGGTTCGCCGAGCCCGACGCCGACCCCGAGGGCCTGCTCGACCTGGTCCCGACGGACCTCAAGGAGCCGTTCGACCCGCGCGAGGTCATCCTCCGGGTCGTCGACGGGACGAGCGAGCGCAACGGGCGTCCGTTCGACGAGTTCAAGCCGCTCTACGGCACCTCGCTCGTCACCGGGTGGGCGCAGCTGCACGGCCGCCCGATCGGCATCCTCGCCAACGCCCAGGGCGTGCTGTTCTCCGAGGAGGCGCAGAAGGCGACCCAGTTCATCCAGCTCGCCAACCAGGCCGACACCCCGCTGCTCTTCCTCCACAACACGACCGGCTACATGGTCGGCAAGGAGTACGAGCAGGGCGGGATCATCAAGCACGGCGCGATGATGATCAACGCCGTCTCCAACAGCACCGTGCCCCACCTCAGCGTGATCATGGGTGCGTCCTACGGGGCCGGCAACTACGGCATGAACGGCCGCGCCTACGACCCGCGCTTCCTCTTCACCTGGCCCAGCGCCAAGTCGGCCGTGATGGGCCCGGCCCAGCTCGCCGGCGTGCTGTCGATCGTCGCCCGCGCGGCGGCCGAGGGCAAGGGACAGGCGTACGACGAGGAGGGCGACGCCGGCATGCGCGCGATGGTCGAGCAGATGGTCGAGGAGCAGTCGCTGCCCTACGTGCTGTCCGGGATGCTCTACGACGACGGCGTCATCGACCCCCGCGACACCCGCACCGTGCTGGCCATCTGCCTCAGCGTCATCGAGAACGCGCCGATCAAGGGTGCCGAGGGATTCGGGGTGTTCCGACCATGATCCAGAGACTCCTGGTCGCCAACCGCGGCGAGATCGCCCGACGCGTCTTCGCCACCTGCCGACGGCTCGGCATCGAGACCGTCGCGGTCCACTCCGACGCCGATGCCGGGATGCCGTTCGTGGCCGAGGCCGACCGGGCCGTACGCCTCCCCGGCAACACGCCCGCCGACACCTACCTCCGCGCCGACCTGGTCATCGAGGCGGCACGCAGGTCCGGTGCCGACGCGATCCATCCCGGCTACGGCTTCCTGTCCGAGAACGCCGCCTTCGCACAGGCCGTCATCGACGCCGGCCTGACCTGGGTCGGACCGCCGCCCGAGGCCATCGAGGCCATGGGCGACAAGGTCCGCGCCAAGGAGATCGCCGAGAAGGCCGGCGTCCCCGTCCTCACCGCACCCGAGGACCCGACCGAGGCCGACCTCCCGCTGCTGGTGAAGGCGTCGGCCGGTGGCGGCGGGCGCGGCATGCGCGTCGTACGCACCCTGGACCGGCTCGAGGCCGAGATCGAGGCGGCGCGGGCGGAGGCCGAGTCTGCCTTCGGTGACGGGACGGTCTTCGTCGAGCCCTACGTCGAGGCCGGGCGCCACGTCGAGGTGCAGCTCGTCGCGGCCGAGGACCCCGACGTCGGCACCGTCGTCGAGGTCTTCGGCACCCGCGACTGCTCGGTGCAGCGCCGCCACCAGAAGGTCGTGGAGGAGGCGCCGGCACCCGCCCTGTCCCCACGCTCGCGCGTGACGATGGAGGAGGCAGCCGCCAGCCTGGCGCAGCGCATCGGCTATCGCGGCGCCGGCACCGTGGAGTTCCTCCACGACCCTGCGACCGACCGGTTCTTCTTCCTCGAGATGAACACCCGGCTCCAGGTCGAGCACCCGGTGACCGAGCTCGTGCGCGACGAGGACCTCGTCGCGCTCCAGATCGCCGTCGCCGAGGGCCGCGGACTGGCGCGCACCGTCCGTGGCGATCGCGCCCTTGCGGCGTACGACCAGGGGCACGCGATCGAGGTCCGGCTCTACGCCGAGGACGCGTCGTACGTCCCGCAGAGCGGTCGACTGCTCACCTTCGACCTGCCCGCCGACGGGGCGTTCGATCGACTGGCGTCCTCCGGCATCCGCGTGGACAGCGGCTTCGCGTCGGGCGACGAGGTGTCGACGTTCTACGACGCCATGCTGGCCAAGGTGATGGCGTGGGCGCCGACCCGCGAACAGGCGATCCGGATGCTCGTCGCGGCACTCCGCCGGGCCCGCATCCACGGCGTGACGACCAACCGCGACCAGCTCGTCGAGATCCTCACCGACCCGGTGTTCGTGGCCGGCGAGATGACGACGACGTGGCTGGAGTCGCGTCCGATCTCCGCTGAGTCTCCCGGAGACTCACCGTCCATCGACCGCACCGCGCTCGTCGCTGGCGCCCTCATGCTGGCCGCCGACGACGCGGCGAGGCGCAGGGTCCAGCAGGGCGTCCCCGCCGCCTGGCGCAACGTCGTCAGCGAGCCGCAGCGGACGACGTTCGAGGGGCACGACCCGGTCGAGTGGTGGGGCACGCGCGACGGGTTCGCCGTGGACGGCGCGACCGTCCTGGAGGTGTCGCCGACCCACGCCCGGCTCGAGGTCGACGGGGTCGTCACGGAGACGCGCGGACACATCTCGTCCGTACGCCCCGGCGCCCCGCGTGAGGTCTGGGTCGACAGCCCGGTTGGGTCCGCGCGCCTACGCGAGGTGCCGCGCTTCACCGACCCCGACGACGCAGTGGCGAGCGGCTCGCTGCTCGCCCCGATGCCCGGCACGGTCGTGGCGGTCAAGGTGGAGACCGGCGCCGAGGTGGCCGCGGGCGACGTCGTCCTCGTGCTGGAGGCGATGAAGATGCAGCACACCGTGACGGCGCCCCATGACGGCACCGTCACCGAGATCAACGTCGAGCCCGGGTCGCAGGTCGCGTCCGGGGAGGTCCTGGCAGTAGTGGCCACGAAGGAAGTCGAGGAGCCTGCATGAGCAACTTCACCGAGACCGAGGAGCGTCAGGAGCTGCGCCGCCAGGTGGCACGGCTGGCGAGCGGCTACGGACGCGACTGGTTCGTCGAGCGCGCCCGCTCGGGCGAGAAGACCACCGAGCTGTGGCTCGAGATCGCCAAGGCGGGCTACCTCGGCATCAACATCCCGGAGGAGTACGGCGGCGGGGGCGGCGGCATCGGCGACGTGGCCGCGGTCTGCGAGGAGCTCGCCGCGCAGGGCTGCCCGCTGCTGATGATGGTCGTCAGCCCGGCGATCTGCGGCACCGTCATCGCCCGCTACGGCACCGAGGAGCAGAAGCAGCAGTGGCTGCCAGGGATCTGCGACGGCACCGCCACGATGGCCTTCGCGATCACCGAGCCCGACGCCGGCACGAACTCGCACAACATCACGACCACCGCCCGCCGTGACGGCGACGAGTGGGTGCTCAAGGGCCAGAAGATCTACATCTCCGGCGTCGACGAGGCCGCCAACGTGCTCGTCGTGGCGCGCGCGGAGGACGCGAGGACGGGCAAGCTCAAGCCCTGCCTCTTCGTCGTGCCGACCGACGCGGCCGGTCTCGAGTACACCGCGATCCCGATGGAGATCGTCAGCCCCGAGAAGCAGTTCCAGGTCTTCATCGACGACGTCCGGCTCCCGCGCGAGGCGCTGGTCGGCGACGAGGACGGCGGCCTGGTGCAGCTGTTCGCAGGCCTCAACCCAGAGCGGATCATGGCGGCCTCCTTCTCGACCGGCCTGGCCCGCCACGCCCTCGCCAAGGCGTCGTCGTACGCCAAGGAGCGCACCGTCTTCAAGGCCCCGATCGGCTCCCACCAGGCCATCGCCCACCCGCTCGCGACGGCCCACATCGAGAACGAGCTCGCCCGGCTGATGACCCAGAAGGCGTCCGCGCTGGTCGACGCCGGCGACGACATGGCGGCCGGCGAGGCCGCCAACATGGCGAAGTACGCCGCTGCCGAGGCCGCCGTGCACGCGGTCGACGCGGCAGTGCAGACCCACGGCGGCAACGGCATCACGCAGGAGTACGGCATGGCCGGTCTGCTGGTCGCCGCCCGCGCCGGCCGGATCGCCCCGGTCAGCCGGGAGATGATCCTCAACTTCGTCGCGATGCACAGCCTGGGGCTGCCGAAGTCCTACTGACGCGCACGACCTACGCAGCAGCACCTCGAGCCCCGTGCTCGGGGTGCTGCTCTGCGTGGTGGTCGGCACTTCGTGTCGCATCCCTCGGCAGTTCCTGCCACCCGCGGGCGACTTTCTGCTCTCGGGCGAGCGACTTCGGCCTATTCTCCAGTAACTAACTAGACAATAGTGCCGGGCAGTCGCCCAGGCCGCCCGAAGAAAGCACACGCCCGTGAACTGGTACGACCTGGCGGCCCTTGCGGTCGTCGCCATGCTCATCCTCGGCCTGCATCTCGCCCGTCGCCGCATCGGCTTCACCGCCCGCACCCTCCTCGCGATCCCGCTCGGCGTCGCGGTCGGCGTGGGCTTCCAGGGGCACGTCGAGTACGTCGAGCCGATCGGCAGCATCTACGTCAACGGGCTCATGGCCCTCGTGGGGCCGCTCATCATCGTCTCGATCCTCTCCAGCGTGACGGGGTTCGGCACGGCAGGGACCCTGCGCCGGGTGGGCCTTCGGTCGGTCGGCTGGCTGGTCCTCACCACCGGGATCGCGATCGTCCTCACTCTCGGCGTCGCGCTCAGCCTCGGCGTCGGACGCGGCGCCGAGCTCGGTGGGGGCAGCGACGTCGACACCGAGTCGCTCAGCCGCATCGTGCGGCCGGTGCCGGACGTGGTGGTCGACTTCTTCCCGAAGAACATCGTCGGGGACCTCGCCGACGGCAAGGTGATCCCGGTCATCATCTTCACGCTGCTGATCGCGGTCGCCTACGCGGCCGTCGCCGGTCGCGAGCCCCAGGTCGTCGAGCCGGTGACCCGGTTGATCGAGGCCGCCCGGGTGATCATCTACCGCGTCGTGGGCTACGTCATCGCCCTCACGCCGTACGCCGTGCTCGGCCTGACCACGGTCGCGGTCTCCGACGCCGCGGGCAACCGTGCGGCCCTGTGGTCGTTGATCGGCCTGCTCGGCATCAGCTACCTGCTCTGCTTCGTCGACGCCTACCTCGTCAACGGCGTGCTGCTCCGCGTCGCGGCCGACGTCAACCCCCTGACGTGGTTCCGGTCGTTCCTGCCCGCACAGACCACTGCCTTCACCACCCAGAGCAGCATCGGCACCCTCCCGGTGACGACCGACGTGCTCACGCACCGCATCGGCGTCCCGCGTGAGATCGCCGGCTTCACCGCCCCGCTGGGCGCCAACCTCGGCATGCCCGGCTGTGCCGCGATCTGGCCGCTCCTGGTGGCGATCTGGGGGATCAACGCCACAGGCATGGCGTACGGCGCCGCCGACTACGCGGTGCTGGCCGTGCTGTGCCTGCTGGTCTCGCTCGGCACCGCAGGGGTTCCCGGCACCGCGACGATCACCACCACGACGGTGCTCGCGGCAGCCGGTCTGCCGCTCGAGTTCCTCGCGCTGACCCTGCCCATCAGCACCGTCGCCGACATGGCCCGCACCCTGACCAACGTCACCGCCGCCGGCGTGGCGACCACGATCGTGGCCCGACGCGAGGGCCGCCTGGACGACGCCGTCTTCCTCAGCCGGGGCGTGGTCACGACGACCGAGGTGCCGACCGACCAGGACGGGCACCGCGAACCCCTCCCCGAGCACGAGTCCGAGCACGAGCACGAGCACGAGTCCGACACCGAGCACGAGTCCGACACCGAGCCGCGCCGCCCGGCGCTGGCCCCCTGAGCCCGATCCCACCACCGAAAGGTCCCGACCCATGCCACCCATGCCTCGACGACGCTCGTCCCGCCTGCTCGCGGGCCTCGCCATCGCTGGCTCGGCCGCGTTGCTGCCGGCCGTGCTGAGTCCTGCACACGCCGCCCCGTCCGCCCCGTCCGCGCCGTCCGCCGAGACGCCCGTCTCGGCCAAGATGGCCGGCGATCGCTGGATCGACGGCGGCGACGACCTGCCCTGCGTCGACGACGAGACCTGCCTGTGGATCTCGGGCTGCATCCTCGACGGCAACAACAACCCGGTCTACCCCAACCGCAACGGCACACACGTCGGCGGCGGTCCGCACAGCTACGCCGACCAGCAGACACCCACCCCGACGCCGACGCCGACCCCGACGCCGACGCCGACCCCGACGCAGTCGCCCACCGCGCAGCCGACGACGTCGAGCCCGACCGCGCAGCCGACCACGAACAGCCCGAGCGCCACACCGTCCCCGGGCACCGGCAGCAGCGGCAACACCGGCAGCTCCGGGAACAGCGGCAGCACCGGCAGCAGCGGTAGCGGCAACACCGGCACCGGTGGTGGCAAGAACGGCAGCAGCGGCTCGACGAACGTCGGAGACGACAGCACGGACAGCAGCTCACCCGCGTCGACCGCGACCCCGTCATCGACCCCGACGGCCGAGGAGACCGCGGAGGAGCAGGCCGAGCAGGTCTCCGCGCTGCTGGCTCCGCCCACAGTCACCGTCGACGGCACGGACGTGACCGTGGCCTGGCAACCGCCCACCGGCGCGCGCACCGGGCTCGTCGAGTACCGGGTCGCCCTGCAGCGCGGACCCCGGGCCACCGTGGCCGCCACCACCATGACCCACACCTTCACCGACGTCCGCGACGGCGTCTACCGGGCCACGGTCAGCGCGGTCTACGGGTCGGGGAGCCCCGAGACGTCGGGCCCCTCCGACAAGGTGACGATCGGTCAGGACCCCACCCTGGTGCGCGGCACCGTCACGGTCACCGGTGACCTCACCGCGGGCGAGCGGGTCGTCGTCGCCGGTCGCGGCTTCGCCCGCAACGTCCCGGACCTGAGCGTCGAGCTCCACTCCGACCCGGTCCTGCTCGCCCAGGTCCAGACCGACGGCAAGGGACGCTTCGAGGTGGAGGCCCTGGTGCCGGAGACCGTCGAGGCCGGTGACCACCACGTGGTCGTGCTCTACGACGGGGTCGAGCTGAGCAGCAACCCCGTCACGGTCGCTGCAGCCGTCACGCCCGCCGCGGCGTCCGAGGCGCCGACCGACGAGGTCGCCGCTACGGCCCCCGGCTCGTCCAGCCGAGGCGGCCTGCTCCTCCTGCTCGGGCTCGTCGGCGCGACGGCGGTGGCCCTCGGGGGCCACGCGGTCACCAAGCGCCGTCGTGGCAGCTCGGCCCTGGCCGACACCGAGGTCGAGCCCGCCCGGGCCTGACCTCCGCACGAAGGACGGGTGGCCCGGTGCGGCAACACCGGGCCTCCCGAGCGAACACATCTGCCGATCCACATCGACACGACTCATTCGAGAACAGGAAAACATCCATGTCCAGACCACGCAACGTACGCCGGGTGCTCGGCGCCCTCGTGCCAGCGCTGTCCCTGGCCGTCGGCGCCACCTTCGCCGGCGCGCTGCCGTCGACG
The DNA here is from genome assembly GCF_016907475.1 of Nocardioides cavernae. Taxonomy (NCBI): domain Bacteria; kingdom Bacillati; phylum Actinomycetota; class Actinomycetes; order Propionibacteriales; family Nocardioidaceae; genus Nocardioides; species Nocardioides cavernae. The sequence goes on from NZ_JAFBCA010000001.1 coordinate 886,893, forward strand.
GCCGCCGGTCAGACCGCAGAGGCGGCCACCTCCGCCGTACCTCCGGCGACCAAGGGCGCGACGATCGACTGGTTCGACGCCAAGTACGCGTCCGTCGCCCCCGGGTCGGTGTTCGAGACCGCCACCCTCGAGCGCTTCGAGTACCTGCTGAAGAAGCCCGGCAAGTTCGCCTTCGTCATCGGTGGCCCCCAGGACGCCACGCTGCAGAACGCGCTCGGCCACATCGACGCGGTGGCCAAGGCGAACGGGATCACGAAGGTCTACAACTTCGACCCCCGCCTCGACGGCAAGGACCTCGACGTCTTCGACCCCAGCCGCCTCGAGCTCTCCGACGCGGGCAAGGCCTTCGTCGGCAAGTACGGCACCGCGCTGGTCGACAACTACCTCGGCAAGGACGCCGAGACGCCGTTCACCCAGGCCCACGCCCAGGATCCCTACCTGTTCGTCTACGACGGGTCCGGTGGCGACACCAACAGGATCACGGCCGCCCTCACCGCCCCGGTCGCGACGGGCGACCTGGACACGCCCGCCGAGGTCACCGCCTACCGCGAGGACGTCGCCGAGGTGCTCACCTCGGCCGGCACGCTCGGCGTCGACACGCAGTTCGACTTCCTCGGCGGTGAGCACAACCGACGCCACGACGTGCGCTACCCCGACGACACCAAGTTCGGCGGCGACATCTTCGACGCCTCGGACGCAGCGGACGGGTTCCGCGTGCAGTCGGTGACCTACCCCGAGCTGCTGCACATCCTGCAGAGCCCCGGTGACTTCGCCCTGCTCTTCGGCGGCACCTGGTGCCACAACACGGCCGCGATCATCAAGGCCACCAACAAGGCCGCGCAGCAGAACGGCATCAAGACCGTGTACGCCTTCGACTTCGTGCTGAACACCAACGACCCGACGGCGTCCAACGGCAGCGGCAACCTGCTGCACATCCGCGACAACGCGCTCGTCGGCGCGGAGGCCGTCAACAGCCGCCCGTCGTACCTCTACGGCGACCTGGTCAACACCTATCTCTCCAACGCCTTCACCCAGTACCGCAAGACCGGCGACCCGGGCACGGCGAACGTCAACCCGGTGCGCTACTACCCCGGCGGGGACCCCTCGGGCACCCTCGCCGAGGCCCGCAAGATCCAGGTGGGCCACCTCCTGACGTACAACAAGGACCACAAGGACGCCCAGGGCAACCCGGCGCCGGTCCTCGACCAGGCGATCCGCAAGAACGCCGACGGGACCTTCACCGAGTACATGACCGAGTGGTGGTACGTCCAGGGACAGGACCTCCCGCGGACCAACACGACCCTCATCGGCAACGCGCCGAGTGCCTCCGAGGCCAACCTCAACGCGATGGAGAACCAGCGCGCGTTCGCCAAGGAGGGGATCGGTCGCGTCCGGGACGTGCTCGCCGTCCTCGGCGGCGGACACGCCAGCACCGTGTCGGCGACGTTCGCGGAGTCGGTCGCGCCCGGGGTCGTCACGCCGGTGCAGGTGAGCGTCACCGCTCCCGACTACAGCGGCTTCCGCTCGCTCAACACGGCGAACGCCGGCACCGCGCCGGCGAGCACGGTCGACAAGCCGACGGGTCGGATCGAGGTCCGCGAGGGTGCGACCGTCCTCACCTCCGCGGACCTCGTGGACGGGGCGGCCGCTGTCAGCCTCCCGGCACTGGCGGCCGGCAGCCACTCGCTGACGTTCCACTACAGCGGCTCCGCCGACGGCATCGTCCGCGAGTCCACCGCCACCCGGTCGGTGACCGCGACCGCACCCGCGCCTGCGGACAAGGCTGTGTCGACCACCACGGTCAGCGCCGCCTCCACGACCTACGGCAAGGCCGCCACCGTCACCGTCTCCGTCGCCGCGACCGGTGCCCAGCCCACTGGGGCGGTCACCCTCACCGGGACGGGGTCCGACCTCACCGCGTCGCTCAGCGGCGGCAAGGCGGTCTTCACCCTGCCGTCGTCGTTGGGCACCGGCACGCGGACGCTGACGGCGAGCTACGCCGGGGACGCGTCGGTGCGGACCTCGACCGGCACGGGCACCCTCGTGGTCGGCAAGGCCAGGGCGACGTCCGTCAAGGTCACGGTGAAGAGGAAGCCGACGACCACGAAGGCCGGCAAGGCTGTCGTCAAGGTCGTCGGTGTCGCCACCGGCGTCGCTCCCACCGGCAAGGTGCTGGTCAAGCTCACCTCGGGCAAGGTCACCAAGAAGGTCCGGGCCACCCTGGTCCGCGGCAAGGCCGTCGTGGCGCTGCCCAAGGTGCCCCGCGGCTCGTGGAAGCTGGCTGCCACCTACCGCGGTGACGCCAACTACGACGCCCGCTCGGCGCGGGTGGTCAAGCTCGGTCGCCTGGCCTGACGCAGCGACAGAGGGGTGGTGTCCGGCCGAGCCGGGCACCACCCCTGTCCGTTTGCTCAGCCGTGGTGCGCCCGCTCCGCTGACGCCGCTGGTCCCCGCCGCACGAGCGCCATGAAGGCAGTTCGAGCGCGACGGCGCGGTGCCGAGCGTGACCGACGGTGACAGGGAGGCGAACTGCCTTCATGGTGTCGGTGCGCGGTGGCAGGATCGCACCGTGGCCCTCGCCGACCGTCCCCTCGTGCCCGAGGAGTGGGTGCTGCGCATCGACGCGGTGCTCGGCGCGCTCCCGAGCTGCCGGCAGGAGTCGGCGTGGACCGGCACGCGGTGGCGCGTGGGAGGTGCGACGGTGGCCCACGTCTTCGGAGGGGAGGACCAGCTCTTCCGGATCACCTTCCGCGGCGAGTCCGACGAGGTGGCCGCCTTCGAGCACATGGGTGGCCCCTACTTCCGCTCCGGTTGGGGCGACAACTACATCGGGCTGCTCCTCGACGACGACACCGACTGGGACGAGCTCGCCGAGCTGCTCACCGACTCCTACTGCCTCCAGGCGCCCGCACGCCTCGCCGAGCAGGTCGCCCGCCCCGGCGTCTGAGTGCCTCAGCTTGTTCGCGAGCCTCCCGGCAGGATGGGGCCCATGACCGGGACGCAGGGCGGCCGCCTCGTCGGGCTGGACGTCGCCCGGTGCCTCGCTCTGCTCGGCATGGTCGCCACCCACGTGCTCGACGAGCGCACGCCCGCGGGGGACCTCACCACCGCCCAGTGGCTGGCAGGGGGACGGGCGTCGGCGCTCTTCGCGGTGCTCGCCGGGGTGAGCCTCGCGCTGATGACCCGCGAGCCACTGCGGGGTCGGCCGCTCGCGCTGCGCACCCTCGGCATCGCCGTCCGGGCGCTGCTGATCGGGACGCTCGGGCTGCTGCTGGGCGGCCTGGACACCGGCATCGCGATCATCCTCACCTACTACGGCGTGCTGTTCGTCCTGGGCCTGCCGTTCACGCTCCTGGGCGTCCGCTCGCTCCTGCCGCTCACCGTCGCGTGGGTCGCCCTCGCGCCGGTGGTCTCGCACCTGGTGCGGCCGCGCCTGCCGGAGCGGGGGTTCGACAGCCCGACGTTCCAACAGCTGGCCGACCCCGGGCAGCTGGCGAGCGAGCTGCTGTTCACCGGCTACTACCCGGTCGTGCCGTGGCTGGCCTACCTCCTCGCCGGTCTGGTGCTCGGTCGCCTCGACCTGCGCGACACCTCGCTGCTCGGCGGCCTGGCCCTCGGCGGACTGTCGGTGGCGGTGCTCGCGACGCAGGTCTCGCGGACGCTCGTCGACCCGGCGGTGGCGTCGGAGAACGCGACCGGGATGTTCGGCACGACGCCCGCCGACGGCGACTGGAGCTGGCTGTTGCTCGTCGCGCCCCACTCGGCGACGCCGTTCGACCTCGCCCAGACCATCGGCAGCGCGGTCCTGGTGATCGCGCTCTGCCTGCTCGTGGAACGCCTGCTGCCCCGGCCGGCGACCGCCGTGCTCGCCGTCCTCTTCGGTGCCGGCGCCGCGACGCTCACGCTCTACTCGCTGCACGTCGTGATGCGCACCGAGGCGGTGTGGCCGCCGGAGGAGCCCACGACCTACCTCACCCACGTCGTGGTGCTCCTGGCGATCGGGGCGGGGCTCCGGCTGCTCCGGGTCCGCGGCCCCCTCGAGGCGGCGGCGAGCCTGCCGGTCCGGCTGGCCAGGCAGTCGGGCCGCGCAGCGCCTCAGCGCAGCGGCACGAACCGATAGCGCCCGTGCGCGGTGACGACGGCCCCCGGGTTGGTCACCCGCAGCATCGTCCCGTCCACCGGCACCACCAGGACGCCGTCGTCGGCGAGCTGGTCGACCAGGGCGACGGGCAGCGCGTCGGCCATCGCGGAGACGAGGATGCGGTCGTACGGCGCTCCGTCGGCGTCGCCGAGCACGCCGGGCTCGGCCTGTCGGATCGACGCCCACGGGCGGTCGGTGCGCGCCAGGTTGCCGGAGCCGAACGACACCAGCTCCGGCTCCAGCTCGACGCCGAGCACGGACCCGGCCGGCCCGACCAGGTGCGCCAGCAGCGCGGTCGTCCACCCGCTCCCCGCCCCGACGTCGAGCACCCGCTGCCCGGCGCGGACGTCGAGCAGCCGCAGCATGTCGTCGACCGTGCGGGGCTGGGAGTTGGTCTGGCCCGCCGCGATCCCCAGCGGACCGTCGTACGACGCCCGACGCCGCACCGCGCGCGGGAGGAAGTCCCGGCGCGGGGTGGCGTCGAACGCCGCAGTGACCTGATCCATCCGACCTCGCTCAGACCCAGTGGTTGTCGTGCTCTCGCATGAACCGGTCGTAGGCGTCGCCGTCGAGGTTGCCCATCCCGGCGGCCAGCCCCTCGAAGTAGGCCTCGCGCGGTGCGCCCGGCGCGAAGTGGAGGAGCATCTTGGCGGCCCCGTCCTGGTTGCGGAAGCCGTGGATCCCGCCTGCGGGGACGTGGGCGAAGTCGCCGGCGTGGCACGTCACCCAGTCGGTCCCGTCGTAGATCGTGACGGTGCCCTCGAGGACGTAGAACGACTCGGTGATGGTGCGGTGGAAGTGGGCGCCCGGGCCGCTCTCGGGTCCGGCGAACTCCCACCGGTAGAGGCCGAAGGTGCCCTGGGTGGCTGTGCCCTGGGCGAGGTAGAAGACCTTGTTGCCGTTGGGGTAGACCACGGCGGGCTCGACGTCCGCCGGCACGACGTGGGCCGACACCTCGCCGGAGTCGCCGTGGTAGATCGGCGGTGGGTAGCTCATCGAGGTCCCTTCAGGCCGTGGCCGGCTGGTTGATGCGGACGTGGTTGCCGAACGGGTCGCGGATGCCGAAGTCGGTGCCGTAGGGCTGCTCGACCGGCTCCTGGGTGATCTCGACACCGGCGTCGCGGAGCGCGGCGTAGGTCGCGTGCACGTCGTCGCTGAGCAGGAAGACCCCGCCGAGCGCGCCCTTGGCCACGAGCTCGCGCACCTGTGCGGCGGTCGTCTCGTCGTGCATGGGCGCCCCGACGAGCTCGAGCAGGATCGAGGTGTCCTGGCCCGGGACGCCGACGGTCAGCCAGCGCATGAATCCGAGGTCGATGTCGTCGCGCACCTCGAAGCCGAGGTGGGTGGTGTAGAAGTCGAGCGCCTCGTCCTGGTCGAGGACCGGCACGCTGCGGATGTGGAGGCTGGTGATGTGGTTGGTGTTCATGACGACGACGCTAGCCAGCGACGACCCCCTCCCGCTTCTCCGAAACCACTGTCCTCGGGCCGGCCCTCGCCACGGCCCGGTCGGGCCCGGCCGGCGCCTCCCGCTCGCGGGGCCGCGTCCACGCGGCGATGAAGCACGACGGCACCGCGACCGGGGTGTGGCCCGCGCGGAACTCCGTGGGTGAGCACCCGACGACGTTGCTGAAGGTGCGGCTGAAGGTGCCGAGACTGGCGAACCCGACGTCCCATGCCACGTCCGTCACCGGTCGGTCGGTCTGGCGCAGCAGCGTCATCGCCCGCTCCACCCGGCGCCGCTGGAGGTAGCGGTGCGGGGTCTCGCCGTAGACCTCCTTGAACACCCGCCCGAACTGCGACACCGACAGGTGCGCGATGGCGGCGAGGGTGGGTACGTCGAGGGGCTCGGCGTAGCGGCGGTCCATCTCGTCGCGGGCGCGCAGCATCCGTCGGTTGGTGTCCTCCTGCGCGGAGACCGGCCGGCCCATGCCGACGAACCTAACGCGTGCCGCGGACAGGGCGGGGCCGGCGGGGACGCGACAACGGCATGACCCCGGGGGAGGGCCATGCCGTTGTCTGTGCGTTGGTAGGACGTGGATCTCGCGGTTCTGGGGGGATCCCGTACGTCGGCGGGAGGTCGACGTGCGGGGTGCGAGAGCCGGTCCTGCGGAACGCGGCCGCCGCCGGGGGTCACCCGGACGTGTGTGCGCCGCCCCCCTTGTCCGGGTTCCCCGGCTTGCCGGGGTCGGTCGGACTGGTGGTGGGGCTGGCTGGACTGGTGGGGGTGGCCGGCGTGGTCGCCGGGCTCGGGTTCGACGAGCTGCCGGACTTCCCCGGCCCGTTCCCGTTCCCGTTGCCGTTGTTGCTCTGGCTGTTCGGGTTCGGCTGGTTCGTGGAGCTGTTGTTCTGGCTGCCGGCGTTGTTGTTGCCGGAGTTCTGGTTGCCCTGGTTGCCCTGGTTCCCCGAGTTGTTCTGGTTCCCCTGGTTGCCGTTCGTCGGCTGGTCGGTGGGCTTGCCGGGAGAGGGAGACGGGGTCGGCTTGCCGGTCTGCTTCGGCGGGCCGATGAGGTCGACGCAGTAGGTGGCGATCCGGTCGGCGCCGCCGGCCTGGGTCGCGAGCGCGAGGAAGGCGGCGCTGTCGAGCGACGAGCCGGCGTCGGAGCGGTCGGTGGCCTGGAAGGCCCGGCACAGTCCCTCGAAGCTGGGCGACGGGGTGGCCGGACCGTCGGTGGTCCCTGACGGGGACTCGGACGGAGTGGCGGACGGGGACCCGGGCGACGTCGTCGAGGTGGAGGAGCCGCTCGAACCGGAGGCTCCGGGTGAGCCGCTGGCGGACCCGGAAGGACTTCCGTCCGCGCTGCCGCTGTCACCCGGGGTGACGGAGCCGGCCGCGCCGCGTGGTGCATCGGCCGTGGAGTCGCTGGCCCGGTCGGACGCCTGGCCGGGGAGGCCGGGCAGGCCCGGGAACCCGGGCAGGCCCGGTAGGTCGGTGGAGCTGGCGAGGGCGAAGCCACCGGAGGTCAGGGCGACGACGGCGCCGGTCGCGATGACGGCCCGGGTGGCGGCGCGGCCCCCGAGTCGCGAGGGCGAGACGTACCCGCTCCTCGTCGACGGTGCGGGCGAGAGTCGGGCGGACTGGAAGGCCGCTGCCGCTGCGTCCTCGCCGTGGAGCTCGCTCGGGTGCGCCGGAGCACTGGCGGCGGTGAGGGCCCACCCGAGGACGTTGTCGTGCTCCGCGGGGGCGTCGAGCAGGCGCTCGGCATCACGGCGGGACAGGCGGGGGTCCGGGGTGCTCATCTCACTCCCTTCAGCGTCACGGCAGTCACAGGTGTTACGGCTCCTCGGAGATTCGCTTGGCCAGCTGCTTGAGGCCGCGGTGGGCCGCCGCGCGCACGGCGCCGGGGCGCTTGCCGAGGATGCGGGCCGCGGTGGGTGCGTCGAAGCCGAGAACCGTGCGCAGCATGATGGCCTCGGCCTGGTCGCGGGGCAGGGTGCCGATCAGCCGGATCACGGCATCGGAGTTGACCTTGCCGATGATGTCGGCCTCGAGGTCGATGTCGTCCGGCAGGTCCACGAGGTCCTCGACCGACTCGTCGGCGACCGGCCGGCGCCGGGCGTGGCGCAGGTGGTCGAGGGCACGGTTGCGGCCGATGGTGGTGATCCACCCGCGGAAGCCGTCGGCGTCGCCGCTGAACCGGTCGAGGTCGCGGAAGGCCTGCGCCCAGGCCTCGCTGGCGACGTCCTCGGCCTCGGAGGGGCCGACCAGGACGGTGAGGTAGCGCAGGAGCGGTGGCTGGACATGACGGTAGACGACGCGGAACGCCGCCTCGTCCCCCGCCTGCATCGCCTCGATGGCGCAGTCGAGCCCCTCCTGCTCACCCACGGGCGCATTGTCACCCGAAGACGGTCGTCAGGCCCACAGAACCCCCGGCCGGTGCCCCGGAGATCCCGGTTCGACCTCAGCCTCGCGGGGGACGCGGGACGAAGAGCGGCACTCGGGCGGCGTACTCGTCCCACCCCTCGCGCTGCGACATCGTCCGCTCGAGCAGCTTGGCGCCGGTCACGTTGCGCACGAAGTACGTCATCGCGGCGGGCGCCCACACGGTGAGCAGGCCCGGAAGCCAGCCCAGCGCCAGTGCGCCGGCGATCCAGAGTCCCCACCACACGCAGGCGTCGCCGAAGTAGTTGGGGTGCCGGCTCCAGCCCCACAGGCCGGTGTCGAGGATCATCGGTCGCGACTCGCGCGGCTGGGCCTTGTAGGCCTCGAGCTGCGCGTCGCCGACGACCTCGAAGAACACCCCCACCGCCCAGACCACGACACCCGCCCACACCACGGTCCACCAGCGGACGTCGTACGCCGCCGCGACCTGGACCGGCGCGGAGATGAGGAACGCGACGACGGCCTGCGTCAGGAAGACCTTGGTGACGACGCGGCCCGCGCCGGAGGACCAGCCCGGCCCGCCGAGCATCTTCTCGTAGCGCGGGTCCTCGCCGTGCCCGCGCGAGCGGCGCCCGATGTGCCACGCGAGTCGGCCGCCCCACGCGGTGACGAGGGCGGCGAGGAGCCAGGAGTGGGCATCGGGCCACACGAGCGCCAGGGCGAGGGCGATCGCGACGAACGCCAGCCCCCAGGCCACGTCGACCACGGCGACCCTGTCCAGGCGACGGCTCACCGCCGCCGTCGACCCCATGACGACGGCTGCCGCGAGGAGCGCGACCAGCGCGGCACTCACCACGCGCGGACCGCCGGCAGGGTGTGGGGACCGCCGGGGCGGACGGCCAGGACCTGGTCGACGCCCATCCGACCGTCGCGGAACGCGAGCGCGCCGCCGACGAGGTAGAGCCGCCACACGCGGACGACCTCCTCGCCGACGAGCTCGCGCAGGCGCGGCAGGTTGGCCTCGAAGTTGGCCGTCCAGCCCGCGACGGTGTGCACGTAGTGCTCGCGCATCGCGTGCACGTCACGCACCTCGAGCCCGCCCGCCTCGATCAGGCCGACGGTCTCGCCGACCGGCCGCATCGTCATGTCGGGGGCGATGAACGACTCGATGAACGGGCCGCCGCCCGGGTGCTTGCCGCCACCGGCGCCCTGGCGCGACATCTGCTGGACCAGCACCCGCCCACCCGGCCGGACCGCGCGGCGCAGCACCTCGACGTACGTCGCGTAGTTGCGCGCACCGACGTGCTCGCCCATCTCCAGCGAGCCGACCGCGTCGAAGTGGTCGCGCTCGGGGACCTCGCGGTAGTCCTGCAGCCGGATCTCGACCCGGTCCTGCAGCCCGCGCTCAGCGATCCGGGCGTCGATGAACGCCTTCTGCTCCGCCGAGATCGTCACCCCGGTGACCTGTGCCCCGAAGTGCTCGGCCGCGTGCAGCGAGAGCGAGCCCCAGCCGCAGCCGACGTCCAGCATCCTCGTCCCCGGCTCGAGCCCGAGCTTGGTGCAGACGAGGTCGAGCTTGGCGCGCTGCGCCTCCTCGAGCGGGGTGTCCGGCGTCGCGTGGTAGCCGCAGCTGTAGGCCATCTGCGGCTCGAGGACGAGGGAGTAGAACTCGTTGGAGAGGTCGTAGTGGTGGCTGATCGACGACCGGTCGCGGGCGAGGCTGTGCAGCCGGCCCTTGATCTGCGCCTGCGACGCCGGCGGTGCCGGCGGCCGGCCGAGCGCGCCGAGGTCGGCGGCGGTGCGGACCGCGTCGACCAGGGCGCGCGGCGAGAGGCGTACGCCGGACAGGCCGCGTTCGGCGCCGACCGCGAAGGCGTGGGTGAGGGCGGAGCCGAGGTCCCAGCCGTCCTGCTCGGGCACGTCGAGCTCGCCGGTCACGTAGGCCTGCGCGGCGCCGAGCTCGCCCGGGTGCCACAGCAGCCGGCGCAGCGCGTCGGGGGACCGCAGCACCACCAGCGGGGCGCCGGCGGGTCCGGCGACCGAGCCGTCCCACGCCTGCAGGCGCACCGGCAGGTCGCCCCCGATGAACGGCCGGACCGCTGCGGCGAGGCGGTCCGCGACGCCCGCGGACGTGAGCGTGGTGTCGGACGGTGCGGTCCGGGTCACGGGTGTCACCGGTCCTCCCGGGTGAAGGTGAGCTGCGAGACGTCGAGGTAGCCGCTCGCGAAACCGGCTTGCGAGTAGGCGAGGTAGAAGTGCCAGACCCGCATGAAGAGGTCGTCGAAGCCGAGGGCGAGGACGGCGTCCCGCTGGGCGAGGAACCGGCGGTCCCAGCGGCGCAGCGTCTCGGCGTAGTGGTCGCCCATCGCGAGCTGCCCTGTCAGCCGGAGGGTTGTCTCGCCGCGGGTGACCTGGTCGATGACCTCGACGCTGGGGAGGAAGCCGCCGGGGAAGATGTACTTGTTGATCCAGGTGTGGCCGTCGCGGGTGGCGAGCATCCGGTCGTGCGGCATCGTGATCGCCTGGATCGCGACTCGGCCGCCGGGCGCCAGCACGCGGTCGATGGTGCTGAAGTAGGTGCCCCAGAACTCGTGGCCGACGGCCTCGACCATCTCCACGGACAGCACAGCGTCGTACGTCGCCCCGGTGGCGGCGAGCGCGCGGTAGTCCATCAGCTCGACGTGGACGCGGTCGGCGAACCCGGCCGCGGCGATCCGCTCCTCGGCGAGCTCGAGCTGCTCGACCGACAGCGTGATCGTGTGGACGCGCGCGCCCCGCCGGGCGGCACGGATGGCGAGCTCGCCCCACCCGGTCCCGATCTCGAGGACCCGGGTGCCCGCGGTGACGCCGGCCTCGTCGAGGAGGCGCTCGACCTTGCGGCCCTGCGCGTCCGCGAGGTCGGGTTTGTGGACGGTCGGGTCCCGGTCGTCGGTGGGCTCTGGTGGCGTGGCGACCAGGTGGTCACCGACGGAGCCGGGGCCCTTGCCGGCCGGGAGGACGGAGGTGTCGAAGAGCGCGGACGAATAGCTCAGCGTCTCATCGAGGAAGAGCGCGAAGAGCTCGTTGGACAGGTCGTAGTGGTGCGAGACGTTGGCCTGGCTGTTGGCCTCGGTGCTGCGCTGGTGGCTGGGCAGCCGGGGCGTGACGAGGGCACGGAGCCGTTGCAGCGGCTCCGGGACCAACGTCGCCATCCGGGCCGCCGGCACGGTGAGGAAGCCGGCCAGGTCGTCGGCGTCCCAGGCGCCGGTCAGGTAGGCCTCGCCGAAGCCGATCAGGCCGTCGCGACCCACCCGGGCGTAGAACTCCTCGGGCCGGTGCAGGCGCATCCGCGGTCCACCGCGCCCGTAGGTGCGGCCGGACGGCGCCTCCACGACCGTGACGTCCAGGCGGGCGACGGCGGCGCGGAAGAGGCGCCGCGCGACGGCGGCCGAGACGGCGGTGCGGGGCCCGGAAGGCAGCTGCTCGAGGGCGGGCATGCCCTGCGTGCCCTCGCGGTGGTCGAGGAAGGCACCCTGGTGCCCGTCACGAGACTGGTCTTCGTGGTTCTTCTCGAGGGTCATCGGACTCCCTCCTGTCGATGGGTCGGTCGGGGACGGACCGGCAGCCGGCGGGTCCACAGCCAGATGCCGTGCGCGCGGATGAGCGCGCTGCCGCGCAGCGCCGCGCCGAGGGTCCGGCGGACGGGTACGTCGCTGCGGGTGCCGGTGAGGCTCGCGCTGAAGGGCGCGGACCCGTCGTCGTGACCACGCAGCGTGATCGCGATGTCGAGGCGGTCGGTCGGGACGGGCACGGCGACGTCGTACGTGCCGTCGACGCCGTGGAAGGGCGAGACGTAGAGCGCCTTGTCGGTGCGGGCGCGGCCCTGCTCGTCGGGGTGGACGAGGTAGGCGTGCCGGTCGCCGTAGGTGTTGTGCACCTCGACGACCACGCCCGCCTGGCGCGCCCGGTCGTCGAAGCACCAGAACACGCTGATCGGGTTGAAGCAGTGGCCGAGCGAGCGCGGGTGCGCCGCCATCAGGATCGTGCCGGGACGGTCGCCGTCGCCGAGCGAGACGCCGTTGTCGGCGAGGAACGACTCGACGTTGTCGCGCAGCGTGGCGTCGGGCGCACCGAGGTGGTCGCGTGCCTCGAACCGCGCCAGCACGCCGTGGTCGGGCAGGTCGTCGAGGTCGACGAGCCAGAAGGTCGAGCGGTGCTCGAAGGTGCGCCGGAACGGGGTGCGCCGGGTGTGGCGGATGGTGGTCTCGAAGCGGCCCGGCCGCGGCAGCGTCGGGGTGGTGCGGACCCAGGGCAGGCCGAGGTGGGTGGCGGCCGCGAGACCCGAGCGTGCGCCGTCCTCGTGGAAGCCCCAGCCGTGGTAGGCCCCGGCGAAGACGATCCGCGTCGTGTTGATCGCGGGGAGCCGGCGCGATGCGGCCACCGACGCGGGCGTGTAGAGCGGGTGCTCGTACTCCATCCGGTCGATGACGCTCGCCGGGTCGACGAGGCCCTCGCCGCCCAGGGTGACGAGGTAGTGGGTGTCGGTGGGCAGCCGCTGGAGGCGGGTGAGGTCGTAGGTGACGGTGACTCCCCGGCCCTCGTCCTCCGGCCTCCGGTAGTTCCACGATGCCCGGGCGCCGGGCGCGGTCGGCAGCAGCGAGGCGTCGGTGTGGAGGAGCGCGGGGTTGCTGCTGTAGGGCAGCGCGGCGAGGACCTCGCGCTGGAGGTCGGTCGGCGACTCGAGCATCGCGAGCGCGTGGGAGGGGTGCGTGGCGACCACGACCGCGTCGAAGCGGGTGGTCGCGCCGCTGCCGTCGGTGACCTCGACGCCGTCGGCGAGCTCGTGCACCGACGTCACCTTGGTCTCCAGCCGGACCTCCTGCAGGCCGGCGGCCACCGCGGCGACGTACGTCGCTGAGCCGCCGGTGACCGTGCGCCACTCCGGCGAGCCGAAGACGCCGAGCATCCCGTGGTGCTCGAGGAAGGTGAAGAGGTAGCGGGCGGGGTAGTCCAGGGACGTCGCCGGGTCGCACGACCAGACGGCCGCCACCAGCGGCTCCATGAAGTGTCGGACGAACCCGGGGGAGAAGCCGCCGTCGCGCAGGAAGTCGCGCAGCGTCTGGTCGGCCCCGGCGTCATACGAACCCGCACCGGTGGGTGACGATCCGGATGACGCAGCGCCCTCGGCGAGCAGGGCCTTCGCCCGGCGGTGGAAGCGGGGGATCTCCAGCAGCATCCGCCAGTGCTCGCGCGATCGGAGCGAGGACCGCTGGGCGAACAGGCCGCGAACGCCGAGCGCACCGGCGTACTCGACGCCCGTGCCGGCGTCGCTGACCGACAGGGACATCTCCGAGGGCTGGGTCGCCACACCCAGCTCGGCGAAGAGCCGCAGCAGGGTGGGGTAGGTCCGGCGGTTGTGGACGATGAATCCGGTGTCGATGGCCAGCGCGCCGTCGGGGGTCGCGACGCGGTGGGTGTCGGCGTGGCCGCCGAGGCGGTCGTCGGCCTCGTAGAGGGTCACGTGGGCGGTGCGCGAGGCGATCCAGGCCGCGGTGAGACCCGCCACGCCGGAGCCGACGACGGCGATCCGGCGTGGTGCGTGGGCGGTCATGCCGCCTGGGTCAGGTCGAAGACGGCGATCGGGTCGCTGGTGGGCTGCGTGGAGCCTCCGTCCGGCTCGACCGTGATGCCGACGGCGGCGGCCGCCCCAGCGGACCCGTCGAGGACGACGGTCTGGTCCGGCTCGTCGGGCATCAACCCGGCCGAGACGAACTGGTCACCATCGATGAACCACAGCTCGTAGTCCTTGCCCGAAGGGGCGGAGACCATGTCCTCGGTGGTGATCACCGCACGGTCCTGGGACTTCGACCGGGTGACGGTCGCGTTGCCTGCTTCGCCGAGGTCGACGGAGACCGCCTGCGCGTCGGGGGCCTGGAGGACCTGCTCGGCCGCGGTCAGCCGCTCGACCTCGTCGGACGGGGCCCAGGGCTGCGTCACCAGGGCGCCGACCCCGACGATGAGCGCGAGTGCCGCCGCGACCAGAAAGGGCACCCAGCCCCGCCCCCGTGCTGCCGGTCGGTCGGCGTGGCGCGACGGGGACGCGGTCACCTCAGGGGCGAGCGGGCGGATCTGGGAGATGCCGGCGAGGACCGAGTCGCGCAGCGCCGCCGGCGGCGTGACCGCGACGGTCTCGGACAGCAGGGCAGCCGTCTCGCGGAGCTCGGCGACCTCGGCGCGGCAGTCCTCGCACGTGGCGAGGTGCTGCTCGAACCGCGCACGCTCGAGCTCGTCGAGAGCGTCCATGGCGTAGGCGCCCGTGAGCTTGTGGATGTCCATCTCACTCATGACGCCACTCCCATCAGGTCCCGCAGGCGGATCAGTCCGTCGCGTATTCGTGTCTTGGCCGTCCCGAGCGGGACGTCCAGCAAGGTAGCCACTTCGGTGTGCGTGTAGCCGCCGAAGTAGGTGAGCTCGACGGCCTGGCGCTGCACGTCGGTCAGGGTGGCGACCGCGCCGCGCACGCGGGCTGCGTCGAGCGAGGCGTGTGCGGCCTCGGAGGTCTGGTCGTGGTCGGTCGGCGCGGCCTCGCGGTTCCACGTCTCGTCGCGGGACGTGGCGGCCTCGACCGAGCGGACCCGGTCGACGGCCTTGCGGTGGACGATGGTCAGCAACCAGCCGACCGCGCTGCCGCGCTCGGCGTCGTACCTCGTGCTGGACCGCCAGGCGTCGAGGTAGGCCTCCTGGGCGACCTCCTCGGCGTGCGCCGGGTTGCGGACCACGCGCAGCGCCAGGCCGTAGGCCCGCGCCGACGTCGCGTCGTAGAACGCGGCGAAGGCCGCTTCGTCGCCCCGCGCTGCCTGCCGGAGCAGGTCGGACAGCCGAGCCGGGTCGCCCCCGGACGGGGCGCCCTCGGGCACCCCGTCCGGTACGGGCCTCACGTGGTCCACGTCAGTCATCCTTACGTAGTGATCGTCAGCCGACGATCACATCTGCGGCATCAGGACCTGGTCGACCACGTAGACGGTCGCGTTGGCGGTCTGCACGTTGCCGCACACGACGCTGGCCTCACCGATGGTGAAGTCCTCGCCCTCGCCCTCGACGGTGAGCATGTCGCCGGCCAGGGTCTCGTGCTCGCCCGCGAGGTTCTCGGGGGTGAGGCTCTCGCCGACCACGTGGTGGGTCAGGACGGTGGTCAGCATCTCCTTGTCCTTCAGGAGGGCGTTGAGGTCCTTCTTCGGGATCGCGGCGAACGCGTCGTCGGTGGGCGCGAAGACCGTGAGGTTCTCGGCGGAGTTGAGCGTGTCGACGAGGTCTGCCTCGGTGACGGCGGCGACCAGCGTCTTGAGGAGCGGGTTGTTCGACGCGGCGGTCGCGACCGGGTCGTCGGCCATGCCCTCGACGGATCCCTCACCGGACGTCGGGACGCCGGCGCAGCCGGGACCGAACGGTGCGTCGGCGGCCATCGGCTCCTCGGACTCCATCGGCGACTCGGACTCCTCCATGGGGGTCTCGGAGCTCGACTCGGACGTGGTGGGCTCGGAAGCGCTGTCGGTGTCGCTCTCGCTGCCACAGGCAGCCAGGCCCATGGACGCGGTCAGCGCGAGGGCGGCGAGGCCCATGGAGCGGGTGCGGAGCTTGGTGTTCATGACACTGCCTTTCGGTTGGAAGCCTTTGATCGGTGGGCCGTGGGGGGCCCGCTGTCGAGAGGTGTTCGGGGCCGCGTCGTGGGTGGATGGGTGATTCCTCGAAAAACTTTGGACAATCCTTGGACACGCCGACGTGGGCGGCGCCGGGCGGTGAGTGAGACAGGTTCCGGAGGCGCGGAACCTGTCTCACTCACCGCCAGACGACGCCCCGGAGGGGATCAGGCGGATCAGGCGATGAGGACCGAGATCTCCTGCAGGCCGCTCGATCCCTCGGGGAAGGGCCGCATCCGGACGTCGGTCTGCACGTCGCCGTCCTTGTTGGTGGCGCGAGAGGCGATGAGGTGCCGGCCAGGCTCGGCGTCCCACTCGAGGTACCACTGGCGCCAGTAGTCGTCGTTGACCTGGGGCCCGAGCTTCGCGGGCTGCCAGGGGCCACCGTCGACGCGCACCTCGACCTTGTCGATGCCGACGCCCTGGGCCCAGGCGATGCCGCCGACGACCACGGTGCCGGCATCGGTCTCCGACAGCGGCTTGGGCGTGTCGATGCGGCTCGAGATCTTGATCGGCGCGTCGACGACCCAGTCACGCTCGGTCCAGTACGCCTGCTCGGCGTCGTACGTCGTCAGCGTCATGCGGGTGATCCACTTGCACGCGCTGACGAAGCCGTAGAGCCCGGGGACGACCATCCGCGCGGGGAAGCCGTGGGTGCGCGGCAGGGGGCCGCCGTTCATGCCGATCGCGATGATCGCGTCGCGCCCGTCCAGCGCCACGTCGAGCGGCGTGGAGATCGTCATCCCGTCGACGTCGGTGGACAGGATCTGGTCGGCCTTCGTCGCGTCGATGCCGGCCCGGGCGAGCACGGCGGCGAGCGGTACGCCGAGCCAGCGGGCGCCGCCGACGTAGGGTCCGCCGACCTCGTTGGAGACGCAGGTGAGGGTGATGTCGCGCTCGACGGTGTCCATCGCGGCGAGGTCGTCGAAGGTCAGCGTGACCTCCTGGTCGACGTCGCCGTCGATGGTGAGCGTCCACGACTCGACGTCCACAGCGGGGAGCGTGAGCCGGGTGTCGACCCGGTAGAAGTCCCCGGTCGGGGTGCGCAGCGGGGTGATGCCGTCGTACCTCTCCTCGAGACCGGTGGGGAAGGACGACGCGGGGTCGGTGGCCACCGGCAGGGCGACGTCCGTCCCGCCGAGGCGGTACGACGTCACCCAGCGACCGAGGCCCCCCATGGCCACTGCAGCCGCAGCGAGTGCGCCGGAGGCCAGCACGACCCCGCGTCGAGTGGGACCGTCGCCCCCCGGCGACGGTTCCGGGTGACCCCGGTCGTCGACACGGTGCAGCCACCACAACGAGGTGGCTCCGACCGCGGCGGCGACCAGGGCAGGTACGAGGTCCAGCGGCCCGGAACCCGGGCGCAGGACGGCCAGCACTCCCGCGACGCCGGCGAGGCCCACCAGGACGAGCAGTCCGGGCGTCTCCCAGCGGGCGGTGACGATGCCGGCGACCGCGGCCAGCAGCAGCACGACCAGCGTCACCGAGCCGACCAGGACCAGCTTGTCGGCGCTGCCGAACTGGCGGATGGCCCACTCCTTGAGCGGCGTGGGCGTGAGGTCGATGACGGTCGAGCCGACCGCAAGCACCGGAGACGCCGCGGGGACGGTCAGCGCCGCGACCAGGTGGGCGGCGGCGAGACCGACGACGGTGGCGAGCACGCCGTACGCCGCGTGGCGCAGGGTGCGCGGCCGGGAGCGCTGGTCGGGGGAGTGCATGGGCGGTGTTCGGTGCGCAACGGCGAACGGATTGGCTGGCGTTTGGCTGTGCGGGGCCGGGGCCACCTAGCCTGTGCGGGTGCCTGGACCGGACGAAGGCGCTCGACGCGCCGCTGCTCTCCCCGCCCGTGCTGGTGTCCGGACCGACATCCAGTTCCTGCGAGCCCTCGCCGTCATGGCTGTCGTGCTCAACCATCTCTTCCCGAACAGGCTCACCGGCGGCTACCTGGGCGTCGACATCTTCTTCGTCATCTCGGGCTTCCTGATCACGGCCCACCTCCTTGGCGAGCTCGAGCGTGAGGGCCGCATCTCGCTCGCCCGCTTCTGGGCCCGGCGGGCCCGCAGGCTTCTGCCCGCCTCTCTGACCGTGCTCGCTGTGTGCGCGGCGGCCACGGTCGCATGGCTGCCGCAGACTCGCTGGCCCCAGGTAATGTCGGAGGTACTCGCGAGCGCGCTCTACTTCGAGAACTGGCAGCTTGCCCGCTCCGCGCAGGACTACTTCACCTCGGCGCAGACCGCCTCACCGGTCACGCACTTCTGGTCCCTCTCGGTCGAGGAGCAGTTCTATCTCGTGTGGCCGTTGCTGGTGCTGGGCACGTGGTGGCTGGCCTTGCGGCGCGGAGGCGCCTCAGGAGCACTCCGCCCACGAGGCCTCACGCCACGCCGGACGGTCGGCACCGGACTCGCCATCCTCGGCGTGGCGTCCTTGGCCTTCGCCGTCTGGAGCGTCGAGGCGCACCCCGATGCCGCCTACTTCATCACGCCTGGTCGCGTCTGGGAGTTTGCCGCCGGCGGCGTGCTCGCCGCCCTCGCGGCCGCACAGGGCGCCGTACGTCCCCGGTGGGTCGCGATCCCGGGGTGGTTGCTGATGGTCGGCAGCATCTGCCTGTTCGGCGACGACTCGGGCGTGCCCGGACTGTCGACGCTGCTGCCGGTGGCTGGGTGCGCGCTCGTGATCTGGGCCGGGACGGGCTCGGCGGGTCGTCCCGCCCCCCGAGCATTGCGCGGGCCGGTATGGCTGGGTGACATCTCCTACTCGGTGTACCTATGGCACTGGCCGCTCATCGTGTTCGCTCCCATCGCGCTCCAGCGGCCGATGACACCCGGGCTCGGCCTGGCCATCCTGCTCGTCACGCTGCTGACCGCCCAGCTGAGCACCAGGTTCGTCGAGGACCCGCTCCGCCGTGCCCGGTGGCTCACGGCACGACCGGCGGCGATGACCCTCTCAGGTGCCGCGATCTCGATGGCGGCAGTCGCCGGCGTTGCAATCTACATTCCCACGACCGTCGAGGATGACCTCCAGGCGGTCCAGGCCGAGATGGAGGAGCTCGTCGCCGACGGGGGACCATGCGTCGGCGCCGCCGCGACCGCGTCGGGCTGTCCTGACTCCCACGAGCTCGCCGTCGCTGGGTCGTCCCTGCTGACGATCGTCAACTCGCCCTACACCCCGACGTGGGGCACTACCTGCCAGGTTGAGCCGGAGGACCCGGACCCCAGCCCGTGCGAGTTCGGCGTGCCGAAGCAAGAGGCCGTCCAGCGGCTCGCGCTCGTTGGCGACTCACACGCGGGTCAATGGGCCTCGACGCTCGACACGATCGCTCGAGAGCGCGGTTGGAATGTCGAGATGCAGGTGAAGTCATCCTGCTTGCCCACGACGGGCGACGTGCACGCCTCGTGGGGCACCGAGCCGATGATCGCGAGCTGTCGGGCGTGGAGCCATCAGGTCAGGACGGCACTCGCCGACGACCCGGACATCGACGTGATCGTGATGTCGGGCATCGCTCGCGACTATGCGAGCGCGGATCCCGACGGGGTCGTGGAGCAGCTTCGTGAGCTGTGGGCCGGCTGGGTCGAGGCTGGCAAGCAGGTTGTGGTGATGGCCGATCCGCCCTACCTGGGCCGCGGTCCGGTGCCGGAGTGCCTCGCCGAGGCCTCGACGAGGCCCGACCCGTGCGCCGCGCTCGCCGCCGTGGTGCGGACCCCGGACCCGCTCGTGGTTGCAGCCGCCGGCCAGGACGGGGTCACCGTCGTGGACCTCACAGACGTGGTGTGCGACCACCGTCGGTGCCACGCCGTCGTCGGTGGCATGCCGGTGTACGGCGACCAGAACCATCTGCTGCAGTACTTCGCGCGCACCATGGCCCCACTGGTCGCCAAACGGCTTGCCACGGTCCCCGGGCTAGATCAGCCTCAGGGCAGGTAGCCCGGAATCTCCTGTAGACGGCGGTGGTATGCGTCCCAGGAAAAGTCGTCGGCAAGCAGGAGGTAGCCGGCGTCCGCTCGCCGGTCCGCCTCCTCCCGGTCCGCCCTCAGGCGTTCGAGGACATCGATGTAGGCGTCCGCGTCGTCGAAGCGCCCGACCGGCCAGCCGGTGTTCTCGCTGACGAGCTCGCCGATCCCCCCGACCAGCGGCGCCACCACGGGGACGCGGCGGGCCACAATGTCGAGGAGGGTGAGCGGGATCCCCTCGTTCTCGGACGTCAGAAGGAACGCGTCGATGTCGTCAAGCGGCAGGTCGTCGAGCGAGGAATAGGTGCCATGAAAAGTGGCCCCGGCCTGCTCGAGCCGTGCGATCGCCTCGGCATTGTCAGCGGCCGACGCGATGACCGGCGCGCCGTACACGTGCCAGTCCACGGGCAGTCCGCGGCCGGCGGCAGCCTCCGCGACATCTGCGAGCACGTCGAGGCGCTTCTGCCGGTCGAAACGCGCCGCCCACAGCACCTGGAGCGGGGCGTCGGGCTGCCGGGCCGTCCAGGCTCGCCGCGGAGGCAGTTCGACGGGCTGGTGGTGGACCGCGAAGCGTGATCGCGGCATCCCGAAGATTGTGTGGAACTGGTCGACGATCGCGTGGTTGTCGACGATCACCCGGTCGACCACGTCGAGGTAGTCGGCCGGCCGTCGCGCCAACTGGCTGTAGATCTCGCCGTCCGCACCGTAGTCGATCGCGAAGGTGGACAGGAAGATGCGGCTGTGAGCGGAGACCGACCGCTTGTAGTGCTGGACCGCGTCGTAGGCCTCGGGGGAGTTGAAGATGTGCACGACCCGGGGGCGGAACTGGCCGACCAGCATCGCCGCCATGCGCTGCCGCTCCGGCAGGTCCATCTCCGAGTAGCCCGCCATGGAGTGGAGGTCGACCAGGGTGACGTCGTCGCCGAGCAGCTCCGGGTGCGTCGACCGGCCGTGAGTGGTGATGACGGCTACCGTCAGGTCCGGGCGCGCACGCGTCATCGCAGTCGCGTAGCGCGCCAGCAGGAGGTCTCCGCCCCCCATCCTCACCCACGGGGCGAAGAAGATGACGTCGGGTCGCGCGCCGTCGAGCGCGGCGATCGCCTGCCACCAGACAGCGCTGCCAGCGGTGAGCGATCCGTCGTAGGGGGGGCCGACGTAGTGGTAGTTCTCGAGGACGCTCGCCGTCGGCACCGGCACCCACGGCTCGTAGCCGTGCATCTCTCGCCACTCGGCCTCGACCTCGTCGGAAACGGTCACGGCCTCGGCCCACCTGCGCTCGGTCACGGTGAACCGGGTGATTCTCTTCTCGTCGCGTCCCCACTCGAGGTAGTGCTGCACGAGTTGGTTGTCGTTGTGCTGCGCCAGGTCCGGGTAGCGATCGCGGTAGTCGTCCAGGACCAGCGTCGCCAGGTCCTTCAACTCGCCCTTCCTCAGGACCGCCCGACGCCCCTCCGCGTGCCCGGTTGTCAGGTAGTGGATGCGGGCTTGCTCGGCCGAGAGGCCGACGACGTCGTGGTGCAGCGCTCGGTAGTGGTGCACCCGGAAGCGGTCCGGGCGCAGCCAGTCGAGCTCCTCCCGGCTGAGCCACCCACGACGCCCTGCTTCCCGGCCCACGGTGCGGAAGTGCTCGACGGCCTCGTCGTCGGAGAGGCCGGGGGCGTTGTATAGGTATCGGTAGTGGGCAGGGTCGACGAAGCCGGGCCGCAGACGCGCCAGGCGCTCCTGGGTCGGCGTCAGCGGAGCAGGCGGCACCTCGGCGTCCAAGAGGCGTCGCCGCGCCTGCTTGCCGCTCGTCTCGCGCACTAGGCGCTTCAGGAGTCGCGAGCGGCGGGGCGCCTCGTCCCGGCCGTGGCTGCGAGCCTCGTCCAAGGTCGCCGCCGCGATCTCGGGGTCGGTCAGGAACGGGGTCTGGTGGATCAGGCTGCCGCCCGCGCGGTGTGCACTCATGAGCGATCCGACGGTCTTGGCGCGGTAGAAGAGCACCGTGCCCTTGGCGACGAGGTGGGGCGTCCCGGCGGCGACCACCTCGGTGTTCCAATGCCAGTCCTCCGGCCCAAACCCGCTGTCGCGTCCTGTTGCGTCGTACGGGTGCCGCTCGAAGACCTCGCGCGAGGCGAGGCAGCAGGCATCCCAGTAGTTCTGGTCGTAGAAGTTCTCCGCACGGAATCGCGGGTCGCGCGTGGACCACTGGGGCCACACGACGGCGCGGCCCTCGAAGATCACGAGTGACTCGGGATGGACCACGCACGGCTCTCCATGGTCGGACGCGGTGCGGTGCGCCTCGAGGAGCCAAGTCAGCGACGGCAGGTTGTCGGCGTCCAGCACCGCGATGTAGGGAGCGCTGGCCTCGCGCACTCCATGGTTGCGCGCCAGCCCGAGGTCGGCGACGGACACCTCGATCACCCGGGCGTCGGCCACCTCTTGGAGGTACCCGTTCGGTCCGGCCGCCTCGCCGATCACCGTACGGGTGACGTCGTCCGCGTTGTCGAGGACGGCGAGGACCTCGATCGCCAACCCGGCCTTGTGGGCGTGAGAGACCGAGCGGTGGAGCGTGCGAAGCGTGTGGTGCGCGAGGATGCCCTCTCGATGCCCGTTGAGGATGACGGTCAGGTCGGGCATGGTCATCCGGCGGTCTCCTGGGGGTTGCGAGCGGTCGCGGAGAAGCTGATCGGCATCAACCACTGGGTGTCCAGCCACCCGATGGACTCGACCATGGTCGCGGCCTGCGCCAGCAAATCGCCGGCCGCCACGCGCCGCTCGTCGAGGCCGTCCGTCTCGGCGGATCCCAGGAGCCACCGCGCCTCGCGGAGCAGCGCACCGATGGTGCTGGGGGAGTCGTTCATGGGGTGGATGTCGATCTCGGCGAAGCCGGCCTTCGCGAGCACGTGGCGCAGGCCGTAAGCGGTGTAGCGGTAGTAGTCGTGCGGCAGCTCGTGGAGGTACCACGTCAGCGGCGCGGTCACGATCAGCCGACCGCCCGGCCTGAGGACGCGGCGCAGCTCCACCAGCACCTCGACCGGCTCGGCCACGTGCTCGAGCACCTGGGTGCAGACCACGGCGTCGACGCTGTCGTCGTCGAGGGGCATGTCGTGCGCCGGGGCGACGTAGTCGACCCCGTGGCTCGGCGTGTAGAAGGACCCGGCCCAGTCCGTCGTGCGGTAGTCGAAGGCGCTGAAGAGCTCGCGGTAGGGCGCCTCGCCGGCGCCCACGTCAAGGACCAAGGACCCGGGGGCCAGGCCTTCGACGGCTGCTCGGAGGAACGGCACGTGCGGCTCGCGCGCCGCAGGTGCCTGGGCGACGAAAGCGGCGAGCTCGGGCGAGAGCTGATCACTCATGGGACTCCCCCGGAGGCTGGGCCAACCAGTCCACCGTGGGGCGCGGACGGAAGTCCAGCACCTCGTGGAGCCTCGACACGTCGAGCTCCGCGACAGGGCTGTCGGAGGGGCGTGCCGGCCGCTCGTCGAGCACAGGCTCGACGCCGTGCGCGTGGCTCAGGGCGGCGATGATCTCGCTGATCGAGGTCGCGGCCCCGCTACCTACGTTCAGCACCCTGACACCGTCGGGCTGCTCGGCCAGGCGTACGACGACCTCGGACAGGTCGTCCACGTGAATGTAGTCGCGTCGCGCGCTGCCGTCGCCGAACACGGTGATCGGCTGGGCGGCCAGTAGACGGGCGCGCGCGATGCCAATCAGGCCCTGGCTCCCGGCCGTGGGCTCGCCAGGCCCGAAGACGTTGGCGCAGCGGAGCAGGTCGGCGGAGAAGCCGATCTGACGTGCGTACATGGCGACGTAGCGCTCGGCGGCGATCTTCATGATCCCGTAGGAGCTGATCGGCCAGAGCGGGGCGTCCTCCCGCGTCGGGACCGGTGCGTCGGGGCCGTAGACCGTGCCTCCGGAGGACAGGAAGCTGACGCCCGTGACGTCGCGCGAGCGCGCCGCGCTCAGCACCGAGATGAGCGGCTCGAGGTTGCGGACGGCATCGCCGATCGGGTCGAGGTTGGAGTCGGCGGGCTTGGCGGTGCCGGCCGCGTAGACGACGTGGTCGGCCCCGTCGAGGACCCGCTCGATAGCGGTGACGTCCTGGGCCGAACCCACGACCACCTCGATCGGATCGCCTGGCACGTCTTCGAGGTTGAGCGCCCGCACACGCCATCCACGTGCCAGCGCCGCCCGACCGATCCGGCGGCCGATGAAGCCGTATCCGACGATCGCCATCGTCCGACCACCGTCGGGCGCCTGCCCGGCCTGGCTCATCGCGTCCGGGCCGTCGGCGGGCCGCTCTGCTGGAGTCCCCATCGCGTCATTGTGCCCACCGCCGGAGCCAGGTCGAGAACCGGGCCTCGAAGTGGTCGACGTAGACCGACGGGTCGTGCGTGGCGGCGACGTGCTTACGCGCTGCGCCCCCCATCGCTGCCAAGTCGACTCGCGGTGTAGCCATCACTCGCTCCAGCATCGACTGCAGCGCGGCGAGGTCGAGCGGGTCGCAGAGGAACCCGGTGCCGCCGTCAGTGACGAGCTCACCGACGCCGAACGCGGCGGTCGCGGCGACGGGTCGGCCGAGCAGCATCGCCTCGAGCATGGTCCGCGGCACCGACTCGACGTCGGACGCGGACATCAGCACGTCGGCGGCGAGATACCACGGGTAGATGTCGCGGGTGACCTCGACAAGCACGATGGCGTCGGCAATTCCGGCGTCGGCGACGAACAGTCGCAGAGATTGGGCGTACGACGAGGCGTTCATGCCGACGACCACGAGCTGGACGCCGCGGCGCCGGTCCGGAGGGATCCGAGCGAATGCCCGGACCAGCGACAGCTGGGCCTTGCGTGCCTCGACCGTGCCGACGCACGCGAGCACGAGTGCGTCCGGAGCCAAGCCGAGTGTGGCCCGTGCGGCCGCCTGGGAGTTGTCGGAGAGGTAGGCGTCGATCGCGGTCGCATCGACGCCATAAGGCACCAGGATGCGGCGGTCCGCAGGTACGCGGTCGGCATAGAGCTGCCGGGTCGACTCGGCCTCGAAGACCACCTCGTCGCATCTGGCCAGCGCCTCCTCCGCGACGCCGGTGACGTCGGCCGGCAGGTGTCCGTAGGCCTCCGTCCAGAACACGTCGAGGTCGAAGCTCTCGTGGATCGCCCACGCGGTGGGCAGCCCCAGTCGCTGGGCGGCGATCACGGCCGGGAAGGTCGGCAAGGAGTTGGCCAGGCAGCCGACGACGCCGTGCTCGGCGGCGAACTCGGCGATTGCGAGCACCTGGCCCTCCAGGACCTCGCGGTCGCTCGGCGTGGTGCCAAAGACGAGAACCGGAACGTCGGCTGTCTCGAGCTCGACCTGGAGGGGGCCGGTCGCTCGGGAGACTATGCAGAATTCCAGGCCGCGCTCGCGGAGACGCTCCAGAAGGAGGAGGAGGTAGAGCTGCGCGCCGCCGAGGTCGAGGGCGTGAGTGGCGACCAGGATGCGGGCCGGGGATGCTGGCCGGGCGAGGCGGCCCAGGCGCTGCTCGAACCGGTCGAGGAGCGTAGTGAGACGCTCAGGCGCCGCGGTACTCACGTCGGGCTCGACCACCACGGCGGTTATCGGCGTGAGCTCATGGCGGCGGCCGTCGGTGCCGACGGCCACCGCTCGGATCGTGAGGGTGCCCTCGGAGGGGACGCGCACATAGCCTGCGAAACCTGCGAGCCGCTCCTCTGCGTCTGTCGCCCACGGCGGCTGGGCGTACGGGAGCGTGTGCCGGGCACGCACCCAAGCGGCGTCGCCTGCCACGGTCGACAACTCGACCCGGGTGAGGCCCCCGGGCGCGCGGGCGGCGCCCGACACGCGGAGCACGCCGGGGCGTATCTCGCCGGGATCGTCGATTCGCCCGAACGACTCGCCGGTCGCGACGACGGGCAGAGTCGCCTCAGCGAAGCGGATCCACGGGCCGAGCCGCGCAGGGTCGCCGTCCCCGCCTTCCACGTGGGCATAGGCGCGGACGGTCACCTCCTCGCTGGCGACCGGCGGCACGATGACCGACCAGCCGCGGTGAGTCGCCCCTACGACGTCGGGCCAGCGGTCGCAAACGTCGGGGCGGGCCACGTCGACGCGGGCGTGGCCGACGATCTCGTCGTCGACCGTCACCAGCACCCGGTCGATGCGCAGGCGCTCGTGGACCACCCAGCCACCGATCAGCAGTTCGGTCCCGAGCTCTACTGCCCCGGCCGGGACATCCAGCCTGCCGTGGAGACCGCGCGCAGGCCGTGCGCCCTTGTCGGGACCGTCGGCGGCAGGTGGGGGTGGCACGGGGCGCATCATGCCAGCCGGCCGCCTCAATCCGCCTCCAGCAGGCCGCTTCGCGCCGGCGCACCCGCAGAGCGGTTCACCATGATGGGCGGGAGCCGTCGCGACGGTCACCGTCGAGAGCCGACTCGATGAGGCTGGCTTGGACTCGTCCCGGCGCAGGCTGACGAGGGCGGCGCACGACGACGAGCAGGACGACGGCATCGATGGTATCCGGAGGTGCTCGCGGCACCGCCTCGCGGCAGCCCGCGCGCTCGCGAGCTGGGCCGCGAGACCGGCCGAGGTCCAGAGATGTGGGCGGCCCGGACGATCAGCACCGGACGCACGAGTGATCCGGTGCGGCAGGATGACCGCCATGACCGACGCCCCCGCAGAGCTGGTGCACTACGCCGTGGCCGACGCCGTCGCCACGATCACCCTCGACAGCCCCGCCAACCGCAACGCGCTGAGCCGGCAGCTCGTCACCGAGCTCTTCGCCCACCTCGAGCGCGCCGGCGCGGACCCCGACGTGCGGGCCGTGCTGGTCGAGAGCTCGGGCAAGGTCTTCTGCTCCGGTGCCGACCTCACCGAGGCGTCGACCGAGGGCATGGAGGCCGGCACCCGCCGCATCGTCGACCTGCAGCGGCTGATCGCCACCCTCGACAAGCCGGTCGTGACCAAGAACCTCGGTGCCGTCCGTGCCGGAGGCATCGGCATCGTCGCCGCGGCCGACATCGCCATCAGCGCCGAGGACGCCACCTTCGCGCTCACCGAGGTGAAGCTCGGACTGGCGGCCGCGATCATCAGCCTCACCGTCCACCACCGGATGTCTCCGCGCGCCGCAGCCCTGACCACGCTCGGCGGCGAGGTCTTCACCGGCGCCGAGGCGGCGGCGTACGGGCTCGTGACGAAGGCGGTGCCGGCCGACGACCTCGCCGCCGAGGTCGCCGCCGTCTGCGCCAGCCTGGCGACCGGGGCGGCCCAGGGCCTCCGCGAGTCCAAGCGCATCCTCAACCGCGACCTCGTCGCGCGGATCGACGCGCTCGGCGAGGAGATGGCCGAGACCAGCACCCGGCTGTTCGCCTCCGACGAGGCGCGCGAGGCGATGACCGCCTTCCTCTCCCGCAAGAAGTAGCCCCGGACTGCATCCACGGGCGGCACCCGGTCGGAGAAGTGGGAGGACCCACGTCGAAGGAGGCCGCCCGTGGACGTCATCGACGATCGACCGCTCGCCCTCGTCACGCTCCTCCTCGTCGCGGCAGGACACCTCGGCTTCCAGCTGACCGTGTCGCTGGTCGTCTACCCCGCGCTGGGTGAGGTCGGGGACGAGGCGTGGCCGGTGGCGCACGAGCGGCACTCGCGTCGGATCGCCCCGCTCGTCGGCGCGCTCTACGTCCCGCTCGTCCTCGTCCTGGCCTGGACGGCCGCGACGGAGCCGCAGGCGGCGGGCACGTGGCTGGCCCTGGTCGGCGGGGCGCTGTCGGTGGTCAGCACGGCAGCCATCGCCGCGCCCCTGCACGGGCGGCTGGCCACCGTCCCGGCAGGGGAGCGCACGGAGCTGCTCGGCGACCTCGGTCGCGTGGACCTGATCCGCACGGTCGGCGCCGTGGTGTGCCTGCTGGGGGCCGTGCTGCTCCTGGCGTGAGGGTCGAGCAGTCCATGATCGTCGGGAAGTCGGTGGTCGTCGGTGCTCGCCGGTACGCTTGTCCGCCTGCCCGGGACCGTTGGGCAGTGATTCACGGGGGATGAGGAGCGGGAGCTTGAGCGAGGATCTCGAGGCGCGGGAGATCGCGGCGGAGCAGACGTACGTCGACGAGGTCTACGTGCAGCTGGAGGCGTCGGCGCGCAGCGCGCGGGCGTTGGCCGCCGAGGGTCACAGCCGCGGCAAGCTGGAGCACGAGGGCGGCCTCGTCGAGCGCGACGCGATGGTCTTCCAGGCCGCCAAGCGGATCGCCCAGCTCGACGCCGCCCACGAGGGACTGGTCTTCGGTCGCCTCGACCTCGACCCTGACATCGACCGCGCGCCGCGCTACATCGGCCGCATCGGCGTACGCAACGAGGACCGCGACGTGCTCCTCATCGACTGGCGCGCCCCGGCCGCCGGCGTGTTCTACCAGGCCACCGCCGCCACCCCGTCCGGTGTCGTCCGCCGACGCGTGCTGCGCTCGCTGCACCGCACCGTCATCGGCGTCGAGGACGAGCTCCTCGACCAGGAAGCCGGGACCGACCTCCCGATCGTCGGCGAGGGCGCCCTGATGGCGCAGCTCTCGCGGGCCCGCGACCGCTCGATGCACTCGATCGTCGCCACCATCCAGGCCGAGCAGGACAAGGCGATCCGCGCGCCCGGCAAGGGCGTCGTGTCGATCTCCGGCGGTCCCGGCACGGGCAAGACGGTCGTCGCCCTGCACCGCGCCGCGTTCCTCCTCTACTCCGACCGACGCCGCTACGAAGGCGGCGGCGTGCTGGTCGTGGGTCCCAGCGGGGTGTTCATGCGCTACATCGAGCGCGTCCTGCCGAGCCTCGGCGAGACCGCGGTCGCGCTGCGTTCGCTCGGCGAGGTGGTCGGCGGCATCCGTGCCACGCGCCACGACGAGCCGGCGGTCGCCGACGTCAAGGGCGCGACCCGGATGGCCGAGCTGCTGCGCCGCACCGCCCGCCAGCACGCTCCCGGTGCGCCGACGAGCTTCCGGATCTACTGGCGCGACGAGACCCTCGTGCTCGACCCCGGCCTGCTCGGGCGGCTGCGTCGGCAGCTGATGTCGCAGGGCCGCCGCAACCGCCAGCTGCCGCGGGTGGCCAAGACGCTGCTCGACGCCATGTGGCGCCAGGTCGGCGGCGAGCGTGGGCGCGAGCGTGGGCGTGAGGCGTTCGAGGACGACATGCTGGGCCACGAGGGCTTCGTGGAGTTCGCGTCGGCCTGGTGGCCGCCGCTCGACGCCCGGACGGTCTTCGGCTGGCTCCGCGAGCCCGACTTCCTCGCCCGGGTGGGCGAGGGCGTGGTCAGCCGCGAGGAGCAGCTGGTGCTCCTCAAGTCGTGGGCGGCCGGCGACCTGTCGATCGAGGACGTCCCGCTCGTCGACGAGCTCCGCTACGCCCTCGGCGACGTCCCGCAGCGCACCGACGACGAGCGCGACCTCGACGAGACCGGCCTGCTCGAGGGTGGCGTGGACCTCCAGGAGCTGACGACCATCTCCGAGCGCGAGTACGCCCCTGGCGGGCTTGCCTGGTCCGCACCGACCCACCGCATCGAGGACGACGGCTACGCCCACGTCCTCATCGACGAGGCGCAGGACCTCACCCCGATGCAGTGGCGCATGGTCGGTCGCCGCGGCCGCACCGCGAGCTGGACCATCGTCGGCGACCCGGCGCAGTCGTCGTGGCCCGACGCCCCGGAGGCTGCCGCCGCCCGGGGCGAGGCGCTCGAGGGCAAGGAGCTCCACGAGTTCCACCTGTCCACCAACTACCGCAACTCCGCCGAGATCTACGCCTTCGCCGCCGACTACGCCCGCCGGGTGGGGCTCGACGCCGACCTCCCCGAGGCCGTACGCCGCACGGGCGAGGAACCGCGGGTCGTCGACCACGTCCAGGACCTCGAGGCCGCCGTGCGTGAGGCGGTCACCTCGACCGCCGCTCGCGTCGAGGGCACCGTCGGCATCGTCGTACCCGTCGCCCGCCGCTCGGAGGTCAACGCCTGGCTGGCGTCGTGGCCCGAGCTGGCCGACGACGCCGCCGGGGCACGCGCCGCCGTCGACTCGAGCGTCACGCCGAGCGGTGAGGACCGCGTCGTCGTGCTGACGGGCCTCGACACCAAGGGGCTGGAGTTCGACGGCATCGTGGTCGTCTCGCCGCAGGAGATCGAGGACGAGTCGGCCACCGGCCGGGCGACCCTCTACGTCGTGCTCACCCGCGCCACGCAGCTGCTGACCACCGTCGGCTGAACGTTCCGCGTCACGCACCGTGAGGCAGCTGTCGCCCGACCCGTGGTTGCGGCAGAGGCGCTTTGCGTTCGGCTAATGTCGCAACGAACCCGTCCTCACAACATTCAGATTGCCAACAGGACGGGGGACCGTTGAGGTGGAGACGAAAGTGCGACGTGGCGATGGCGGCGTGAGGCGCCCGAAGCGTCCCGCCCTGCACCTGATCGTTCTCGGCGTCGGCCTGGCCACAGCGTCAGTTCTGTGGACTTACTACGCCCGGCAGCTCTGGTTCTTCATGGACGACTGGACCTACATCATCTGGCGCGGTGTCTTCGGGGGCCAGGTAGGGCTGATGGAGCCCCACAACGAGCATTGGGTCGCCCTACCCACACTGGTCCTGCGCGCCATGTTCAACGTGGTGGGCCTCCAGCACTACCTCCCGTGGGCCATGCTGGCGGTGCTCCTCCACCTCATCACGAGCCTCTTGGTCTACGCACTGGTGCGCCGGGCGGGCGCGGGACCGTGGCCTTCTGTAGTGACCGCCCTTGCCCTCGCCTTCCTCGGTGCCGGCGCCGAGAATCCCTTGTGGGCCTCGCAGATCGGTTCGATCGGGGCTCACACCCTTACGCTCGCCGCCTTGGTCGTCCTGCTCGGCGAGGAGGCTCAGACGCTGTCGAGGAGAGCGCTGGCGTCGTTCCTGCTCACTCTCTCCTTGACGACCATGGGGCTCTCTCTGGTGCTGGTCGGCTGGATCGCCCTGGTCCTGGCGCTCGTCCGAGGAGTCCGCGAGGTGGTGATGGTCGTCTCGGCGCCTGTTGTGGTCTACCTGACGTGGTACGTCGTGTGGGGATCAGACGCAACCGCGCCAGCAAGCGCTACTTGGGCACAGGCATGGGACTTCGCCTGGGTCGGCTTGGCAGCCATCTGGGACAAGGGTCTCGGCCTGCCTGGCCTGGGGTTGATGGTCTTGGCATGCCTGTTGCTCGTCTCGCTCGCTGACCAGAAGGCACCATATGTCTTGCGCACGCTGGCGTGGTCCGGACTGCTCGTTGTCGCCGCAGCATTCGTCCTCATCGGGCACTCGAGAGGCCAATACGGACCCCAGTTCGGTGCGGCTTCTCGCTACGTCTACTTCGGGGTCGTGCTCACCCTGCCGGCTGTCGCCTGTGCCCTCGAGGTGCTGTCGCGGCAATTCACGCGTCGCATGTTGGAGGCCACTGCGGCGCTCGCTGCAGTAATCGGGATCTTGATCGTGAACGGGACCTTGGCGATGGATCGCTACACGGTGCAGCGCAGCGCCGACACGCTCGGACTGGAGCAACGCCTCGTCGCCGCTGTCGACCTCCTCGACTCAGGCGCGCCGACCCTGAGCGCCAGTCTGGATTCGCGGTGGGCGACCGACATGCACAAGGACCGCATCGTCGACGATGACATTCGTGCGGCCCTGCCGCGCATCCCGGTCACCGACCAAGGTCGTCTCGACGCTGCTGCCCATCTCCAGGTCGCCCTCGTCAGCGAGCCCATTGACGCACCCTCGCCCACGAAGGCGTCATTGACGCAGGTTTCAGGCCCCGCCCGCCTCGCGCCCTGTTCCGCGGCGCCCATGCCGAACCGAGTGGTGCCTGTCGGAGGATGGATCGACCTTCCGGCTTCCTCAAAAGGCGGTCAGGTCGGCCTGATCGCCGCCGGGGGCTACGAGATTCAGACGACACTGTTCCGCGGAGGTCTGCAGAGCGACACCAACTTCCTCGTGCTCCCTGCCAACACCCTGAGCTACGTTGCGAGCGTCGCTCCCGATGCCTCCATGCGGGTACTGGTCCCGGCCGGGTCCCTGATCGGGCTCTGCACGGCGGGTCGTTGACGCACCTGCAAAGGCAGCCGCCGAACAACGACTGGTCGGTTAAGGTCGCCGAGACATGTAGAAGTCGTTCGCTGCAAGGGGCCCAACTGGGCCAACGAGTGGAGGAGGTGGACGGTTATGCACGTACGGGGGAAACCCGATGACTCGCGCGACCTCGACGTGGTGGTGATGGGTGGGTGCGGCCACGTTGGTCTACCGCTGGCCATCGCCTTCGCCGACCGCGGCCTCGAGGTCGGAATCTATGACATCGATTCGCATGCCGTTGAGGTCGTGTCGGCGGGCCAGTTGCCCTTCCTGGAGAAGGACGCGCAGCCGATGCTTCGTCGTGCCCTCGACGCGGGAACGCTGGCCGCGACGACCGACCCGGAGATCATCGCGAGGGCCGACAACGTCGTAGTGGTGATCGGCACGCCCGTTGACGAGCACCTCAACCCCAACCCGCACGCGGTCGCCCGCGCTCTTCGCTCATCGCGCGAGCACTTCCGTGACGGTCAGATGCTCGTGCTGCGCTCCACGGTCTACCCAGGCGTGACGCGCAATGTCGAGCGCCTCTTCGCTGACCAAGGTCTCGACGTCGATGTGGCGTTCTGTCCCGAACGGATCGTCGAGGGCAGGGCGATGGAGGAGCTGTTCAGCCTCCCGCAGATCGTGGCCGGCCGCAGCCAAGGTGTCCGCGACCGTGCAGCCAAGTTGTTCGGCCACCTCACCGGGCAGATCGTGGAACTCGAACCCGAAGAGGCCGAGCTCGCCAAGCTTCTGACCAACAACTGGCGCTACATCAAATTCGCGGCGGCCAACCAGTTCTTCGTGATGGCCAACGACCACGGGCTCGACTACGACAAGATCCGGCGCGCCCTTGCCCAGGACTACCCGCGGGCGGCCGACATGCCGGGCGCTGGCTTTGCCGCCGGACCGTGCCTGTTCAAGGACACGATGCAGCTCGCAGCGTTCACCGACAACGCCTACGTTCTGGGGCACTCAGCCATGCTCGTCAACGAAGGTCTACCCCTCTACGTCGTGACGCAGCTCGAACGCAAGCACGACCTCGCGCAGATGCGCGTCGGCATCCTTGGTATGGCCTTCAAGGGGGAGAGCGACGACATCCGCTCGAGTCTGTCCTACAAGCTCAAGCGGATCTTGGAGTTTCGAGCACGCGAGGTCGTGTGCACCGATCCTTACGTCACGGTCGACGACTCGCTCGTCGACCTAGAGACCGTCCAGGCGACCAGCGACTTGCTGATCATCGCCACGCCCCACAAGGTCTACGCAGAGCTCACACCGACCCAACCGGTCGTTGACGTGTGGAACATGCTCGGCAACGGCACGACGGTATGAGCATTGGCGTCTCCGTCGTCGTCCCCGCCTACCAGGAGGGCGACGCCATCCTCCCCGTCCTCGACCGGATCCTGGCCTCGGTCGAGTCCGAGCTAGAAGTCCTGGTCGTCGTCGACTTTGCGGACGACACCACCGTCGCCCCGGTCGAGGCCCACCCCGAGCACGGCGAGCGACTACGGCTGGTGGTGTCTTCCTACGGCCGCGGCCCTGCCAATGCGATCCGTTACGGCGTCGACCAAGCGTCCCAGGGCATCGTCGCAGTAACTATGGCCGACGGGTCCGATGACCCGCGGCAGATCGACGCGCTGGCCCGGTTGGTGGACCGCGGCGTCGTGGTGGCAGTCGCGTCCCGCTACGCGCCCGGCGGCCAGCAAGTCGGTGGCCCCCTTCTCAAGTCGATGATGTCGCGTGGGGCGGGCGTCTCGCTCGGCGTCTTGGCCCGCGTCGGGACCCGCGACGCAACAAACAGCTTCAAGGCCTACAATCGCGACTTCGTCCGCGCGGTCGGCATTCACTCACGCAGCGGCTTCGAGATGGGCATTGAGCTCACCGCCAAGGCACGGCGCCTGCGGTTGCCCGTCGCCGAGATCTCGACGATCTGGCTCGACCGCACCGTCGGCGACTCCAACTTCCAGCTCAAAGCCTGGATCCCGCTCTACCTGCGCTGGTACCGCTTCGCGTTCGGTCCCAAGCTCTCGCTGGAGCAGGTCGTCGCCGAGGCGGAGCGCATTGCCGCCATCAACAACGCAACGAGGAGCAGTCATGACTGAATCCACGCAGAAGGTCCTGGTCTCCGGCTCAGCCGGCTTCATCGGGGGCTACGTTGTCGAGGAGTTGCTGTCGCGCGGCTACTCGGTCGTCGGTATCGACAACTACTCCAAGTACGGAAAGGTGGAAAAGTCCTACGACAACCACCCCAACTACCACTTCTATGAGGACGACGCCCGCAACGTCGAGGCCATGAAGAAGCTGCTCTCGGACTGCGACCACTTCATCGCTGGAGCGGCACTCATTGGCGGCATCTCATACTTCCACGCCTACGCCTACGATTTGCTCGCGCAAAACGAGCGGATCATCGCAAGCCAGTGCGACGCGGCCATCGAGGCGTTCCGCCACGGCAAGCTCAAGAAGGTCACCTACTTGTCGTCCTCGATGGTCTTCGAGTCCACGATGCACTGGCCGTCCAAGGAGGGGGACGAGCGGAAGATTCCGCCGCCTCTGTCGTCCTACGGCTTTCAGAAGCTGGCCGTTGAATACTTCGCCAAGGCCGCCTGGGATCAGTACCAGCTCCCCTACACGATCGTGCGGCCCTTCAACTGCGTCGGAATCGGTGAGGGCCGTGCGCTCGGCGACGTCGAGGTCGACTCGGGCAACGTCAAGCTCGCTATGAGTCACGTCGTACCGGATCTGGTGCAGAAGATCGCCAAGGGCCAGGACCCGCTCCATATCCTCGGTGAGGGCAACCAGATCCGTCACTACACCTACGGCGGCGATCTGGCACGGGGCATCGTGGAGTGCATGGAGCAAGAGGCCGCCTACAACAATGACTTCAACCTTTCAACGCCGGAGTCGACCAGCGTGCGCGAGCTCGCCGAGGTGATCTGGCGAAAGATGAAGGGCGACGCACCGCTGACGATAGTGAAAGACGAGGCGTACGAGTACGACGTCCAGAGGCGCGTGCCGGATGTGCGGAAGGCCAGGGACGTGCTCGGTTTCGAGTGCACGACCCCCCTCGACGAGATGCTCGACGAGGTCATCCCGTGGGTCACCCACGCGGTCGAGGACGGCCGGCTGTAATGACGACTGACCCCGCCGAGCTCAACCGGCTGTACCGCAACCGCTTCGCCCAGCAGGGCGAGATGCGCGGGGACCTGTGGACCGTGCTGTGCCGCGACTACTTCCAGCGCTGGGTGCCGGAGACCAGCACCGTGCTCGACATCGCGGCAGGGCACTGCGAGTTCATCAACAACATCGTCGCCGGCCGCAAGCTCGCGGTTGACCTCAATCCCGACCTGATCAACCACGCGGCCGCCGACGTCGAGGCCACTGTGTCGCGTTCCGATGCGTTGCACCACCTCGCCGACCACAGCGTCGACCGCGTGTTCATCAGCAACTTCTTTGAGCACGTCCCGCGAGAGGTGATCCTGTCAACCCTCGTCGAGGCACGACGGGTGTTGCGGCCCGACGGCAAGCTTCTCGTGCTGCAGCCCAACGTCCGCTACTGCGCACGTGACTACTGGATGTTCTTCGACCACATCACCCCCGTAGACGACCGAGCACTCGTTGAGGCCTTCACCGCTGCAGGCCTCGACGTCGAGCTCAATATCCCGCGCTTCCTGCCGTACACGACGAAGTCGCGCCTTCCGTCGGGTCCGCGCCTGGTCGCGATCTACCTCAAGGTGCCCCTGGCCTGGAAGGTGTTGGGGGCGCAGGCGTTCTTGGTCGGACGGCCACAGTCCTTGTGAGCACCTGCCCGCGCGTCCCCGAGTCGGTGCTGAAGATTCTGTGACCGCCCAGCGACGCAAGACGCGGTCTGACCTGTCCACCATCTACCGCAAACTCCGCCGAGATCTACGCCTTCGCCGCCGGCTGCGCCCGCCGGGTGGGGCTCGGCGCCGACCTCCCCGAGGCCGTACGCCGATCGAGGACGAGTCGGCCACCGGCCGGGCGACCCTCCACGTCGTCCTCACCCGCGCGACCCAGCTGCTGACCACCGTCGGCTGAGCCCGGGAGATGCCCGCGGTCGGTAGCGGCACGTAGCCTCTGACGTCCAGGTCCCGGTCCGACCCGCACACACGTCCAGGAGGGTGATGTCCCAGCTAGCGCGCGCGCTTGGAACGGTCGTCGTGGCGTTCCTGCTGCTCGTCGTGGCCGACGCGCCCGCCGGGTTCGGTGGGGGCCCGGGGGTCATCGCCGCTCTGGACCCGACTCCCGAGCCCGCGCCTGCCGTTCCCGAACCTGCCCCCACGCCAGCCCCTGAGCCCACTCCGGTCTCCGGGTGGGAGACCGTGTTCCACGACGGGTTCGACGGCCCGGCGGGGGTGTGGCCCGAGCAGTGGCACAACATGCTCTTCGCCAACGGGGCCGCACAGAACGGGCTGGGCCAGCTCGATGTCGGACATCTCTCGCAGGTCCGCACCAACCAAGGCTGGACCTTCCCCGCCGGCACCCGGGTGCGTGTGACGGCGAGCCTTCTCGTGCCCGACACCGGCAGCAACTACGCCGCCCTCTGGGTGCAGCACCCCAACGGCACCGACCCGCGCGAGATCGACGTGATCGAGAGCTACGGCCCCCTCAAGCCGGCGGGCGCCCAGTTCGCCTCCCACATCTGCTACGACGACACGCCTGAGACCGCTGTCAACGCCTGCGCGGCCACCGGGAGGGCGCCCGTGACGACTCCGGTGACCCAGCTCTTCCCCGCCGGGGCCGAGCCCTGGAGCGCGTTCTGGCAGTACTCCGCCGAGTTCACCGTCGGTGGTGACACAGTGCTGTTCTCGGCGAGCGACACCGCCGGCAACCGCCCCTACGAGATCGCCTCGGCGCCGGATCCCCGCCGGGTGCCAGGCAACGCCGTGCCCATCCAGGTCCGCCTGTCCAACAAGGACGTCGCGCCCGAGCACGCCGTCGCCGGCGGCACCCGGCAGAGCATGCTGGTCGACTGGGTGACCGTCGAGGTCGACTACCCGTAGCCGTCAGGCGCCTTGGCGTCCGGCAGCACCGGCCCGGCGGCTGTGCTCGCCCGGCCGAGCCCGGCCACCGCGCCGAGCACCAGCAGGATGCCGACGACCGCGGCCGGGCCCAGGGCCTCCGACAGCACGACCGCCGCGACGACGGCGGCGGTGACCGGCTCGACGAGGCTCGCCGTGACGGCGGTGCTCGGTGCGACCACCCGCAGCCCGGAGTAGAGCAGGACGTAGGCCAGGGCCATCGTGAGCGCCCCGAGGTAGAGCAGCCACGCCACCGCGGCGGGGTCGTCGGTGACGAGCGGCCCGTCGACCAGCGCCAGGCACGGCACCAGGGTGACGGCTCCGACCAGGCTCATCCCGCTCGTCAGCACGAGCGGCGAGGCCTGCCTGCTGATGGAGCCTCCGGCAACGGTCGTGAGCGCGTACGTCGTCCCCGACGCGAGCGCGAGCAGCACGCCCGCCACCGGCGCGGGACCGGTGGCGGACTCGTGGCCCGCCACGCTGACCAGCACCAGCCCGGTGAGTGCCGCGGCCAGGACCGCCAGCCGTGAGCGGGTCGGCGTACGCCGGTAGCGTACGGACTCCGCTGCGGTCAGCAGGACGGGCGCGACCCCGAGGCTGACCACGGTCGAGACGGCCACGCCGACCTGCGTGACCGAGACGAAGTAGAACCCCTGGTAGGCGGCGGTGCCGACGCCGACGGCCAGCAGCTGCCACGGCCGGGTGCGGGCGAGGTCGACGAGCTCGCCGCCGCGGCGCAGCAGGAGGAGGGCGACCAGCAGCACCGCGGCGGCGATCACCATCCGCCAGGCGCTGATCGTGACGGGGGAGAGGGCCTCGCGCTCGCGGATCAGCTGGACCGCGAGGCCGCCGGTGCCCCACAGGACGCTGGCGGCGGCGACCTCGGCGAGGCCGCGCAGGTGGGACGGGGACGAAGTGGGCATGACGGGGACGCTCCGGTGCAAGTCGGGAGAGGGGCTCGTGGGGAGCGGCGGACCGCTCCGGCTCAGGCGGCCGGAGGCGGGAGCAGGCGGGGCTGCGGCGTCATGGGGGCGAGTCTGCCAGTGCCGTGGCCCAGCGACATCCGGGTTTCGCGCCGAGTCTCATAGGGTCGACCCATGTCCTCGCAGCAGGCAGGTGGCCGCGTCCTTGTCACCGGCGGCGCTGGCTTCATCGGCACGACGCTGGCCCGCGAGATCGCGGACTCCGCCGAGCAGTGGGTCGTCGTCGACAACCTGCACCCGCAGGTGCACCCGGGCTCCGAGCCGCCGGCCGACCTCCCGGACGCCGTGGACCTTCGCGTCGGCGACGTCACGAGCGCGGAGGACCTCGACGCGGTCGTCGCCGACCTGCGGCCCGACACGGTGGTGCACCTCGCCGCCGAGACCGGCACGGCGCAGTCCTTGTCCGAGAGCACCCGCCACGGCATGGTCAACGTCGTCGGCACCACCCAGCTCCTCGACGCCCTCACCCGCGCCGGCCACGTGCCCTCCCACGTCGTGCTGACGAGCTCGCGGGCGGTCTACGGCGAGGGGCTGTGGCGCAACCCCGACGGCTCGACCTTCCAGCCCGGGCTGCGCACGCACGCCCAGCTCTCGGCCGGCCGGTGGGACCACGGCGACCGGGCCGCCCACGTGCCCAACTCCGTGACCGGCACCCACCCGAGCCCGATCAACGTCTACGGCGCCACCAAGCTCGCGCAGGAGCAGATCCTCGCCGCCTGGACCGGGTCGCACGACACCAGGCTCTCGGTTCTGCGGCTGCAGAACGTGTACGGCCCTCGCCAGTCGCTCTCCAACCCCTACACCGGCATCGTCTCGCTCTTCTCGCGGCTGGCCCGCGAGGGGCAGTCGATCCCGCTCTACGAGGACGGCGACATCACCCGCGACTTCGTCTACATCGACGACGTGGTCAGCGCCCTGGTGGCGGTCATCGCCCGCAAACCGGCCGACCACATGCGCACCGTCGACGTCGGCAGCGGGGTGCGGACGACGATCGCCGACCTCGCCCGCGAGATCGCCCGCTACCACTCGGCCCCTGAGCCGCACGTCACCGGTCAGTACCGTGACGGCGACGTCCGGCACGCGTCCTGCACCGTCGAGGACACCGTGCGCCAGCTCGGGTGGGAGCCCCGATGGAGCCTCCGCGACGGCGTCGCCGAGCTCCAGGAGTGGATCGCGACCCAGCTGGACTGAGACACCCCGGCTGCGCCTGCAGGCGCAGCCATAGGCTGCTGCGCATGACCCACACCCCAACCGTCCGAGACCTCCTGGAGCAGATCCAGGGGTACGGCGCGTGGGCGGTCATCCGGCGCAAGGCGTCACCGACGGCGGGCCTGATCGGCGGGACGCCGCACGAGGTCGCGAGCCTGCTCGACATCCCGCTGGAGAGCGGTGCCCCGGAGCCGGGCCGGAGCGCGGACCGGCTGGTCGCCGTGCCGTTCCGGCAGGTGCACGAGCGCGGCTTCTCGGCCATCGACGACGGCACGCCGTTGACGGTCGTCGACATCGAGGCCGAGCACGAGGTGTCGGTCGACGACCTGCTCGAGGCGTTGCCCGACGTGCCGGTCGAGTTCGCCGACCGCGGTGGGTTCGCCACCAGCGACGAGGACTACGGCAAGGTCGTCGAGGCGATCATCCGCGACGAGATCGGCCAGGGCGAGGGGGCCAACCTGGTCATCGGCCGCCACTACCGCGCCGTCGTCGCCGACTGGGACGCCGCGAAGGCGCTGACCGTGCTGCGGCGCCTGATGGAGCGGGAGCGCGGCGCCTACTGGACCTTCTGCTTCTTCACCGGCGAGCGCTTCCTCATCGGTGCCAGCCCGGAGCGGCACGTCTCGGTCCGCAAGGGCGACGTACGGATGAACCCGATCTCCGGGACGTTCCGGGTGGCGGGGCACGGTGACGCGCTCAAGGAGCGGCTGCTCGACTTCCTCGCCGACGAGAAGGAGGTCTTCGAGCTCTTCATGGTGGTCGACGAGGAGCTCAAGATGATGTGCGACATCTGTCACGAGGGTGGCCAGGTGCTCGGGCCGTTCCTCAAGCCGATGACGCACCTGATCCACACGGAGTACCTCCTCGCCGGCCGCTCCGACCGCGACCACCGCGAGATCCTGCGCGACACGATGTTCGCCGCGACGGTGACGGGCGCGCCCGTCGAGAACGCCTGCCGGCTGATCGCCGACTACGAGCCCGAGGGCCGCGGCTACTACGGCGCCGCGCTCGCCCTCTTCGGCCGCTCGCCCGACGGCACCCCGACCATGGACAGCCCGATCCTGATCCGCACCGCCGACGTCTCGCCCGCGGGCGAGCTCAAGGTGACGGCCGGCGCGACGCTGGTGCGCGACTCCGACGCCGCCTACGAGGTGGCCGAGACGCGGGCCAAGGCCGGAGGCATCCTCAGCGCTTTCGGCCTGGCGCCGGCGGCGACCTCCGACGGCACCGACATCGCCGAGCTCGCGCGCGACGAGGACGTCGTACTGGCCCTCGGCACCCGCAACCAACGGCTCTCCCGCTTCTGGCTGACCGACCAGGCCGGCGAGCCGGCCGACCCGGGGCTGGCCGGGAAGTCGGTGGTGATCCTCCACGGCGAGGACGACTTCGTGAACATGCTCGTCCACGTGCTCGGGGTCTTCGGCATGACCGCCCGCGTCGTCCGGCACGAGGACTACGCGGCCGGGGCCTTCGACGGGGCCGACCTGGTCATCGTCGGACCCGGACCGGGCGACCCGCGCGAGGGCGGCCACCCCAAGATCGCGTCGTTCCGCCGCGCCGTCGACGACCTGCTCGCCTCCGAGCAGCCGTTCCTCGCCGTGTGCCTGGGCCACCAGACGCTCTGCCAGCGCCTCGGCCTCGACCTCGGCTACAAGGACGTGGTCTTCCAGGGCACCCAGTCGCCGGTCCGGCTCGACGGTCGCACCGAGCGCGTGGGCTTCTACAACACCTTCGTCGGCCGGGTCCCCTCCGGCGCTGAGCTGCCCGAGGGCGTACGCGTGGAGGCGGACGAGGCGACCGGAGACATCCACGCGGTCGTCGGGCCGCACTACCGCGGCATCCAGTTCCACGCCGAGTCGATCCTCACCGAGAACGGCTACGACCTGCTCCACTCGGCGGTCCGCGACCTCCTCGTCTGACCGCGATAGCCGCCCTCACCCGTGGGTATCTAGGGACGAACTGGTAGGCCGGAGGGCCTGTTCGCCCACCAGAACGTCCCTCGATACGCGGACCCCGACGCCACCGCGAAACCCGCCTCGGCTAAAGTCGAGCGAACGTGTAGACATTAATTCGGCGTGGCAGGCAACGAATCGGGGACGTCCGACGTCACCCTTGTAGCCGGCTCGGGACACGACGGGGGAGCAGTGGGGTACTTCAAGGGAGCGTGGGCAGGCGTGTGCCTGGTCGCGTTGATGGCATGCGGGGCGACCGGGGGGACGAGCGACGGCTCGCGCACGCCTGACGACGCTGCGCCGCAGCGCGTGACGAGCGGCGCGTCCGCGGTGGCCGAGCTCGCGCCGGCGGCATCACGCGCCGCGCAGCCCAACATCGTCGTCGTGATGCTCGACGACTTCTCGATGGACCTCGTGCAGACGATGCGCTCGGTGCAGCAGATGCGGAAGGCCGGCGCGAGCTATCCGCACTCGTTCGTCACCGACTCCCTGTGCTGCGTGTCGCGGTCGAGCTTCTTCACCGGCCAGTACCCGCACCAGACCGGCGTCCGCACCAACACGTCCAACAAGGGCACGTCGAAGCTCGGCGGCTGGCCCGCCTACGACACCCACGGCAACCCCGAGCGCGCGTTCAACGTGCGGCTCCAGGAGGCCGGCTACAACACCGGCTTCGTCGGCAAGTTCCTCAACGAGTACGAGTGGTCGCCGGGCCGGGCGCTCCCGCCGGTCGTGCCGGGCTGGACGACGTTCAACACCGTCTTCGGCTCCGCCTACGACGGCTGGGACTTCGCCAGCACGTCCCTCGTCGACCAGCGGCTGCGCCTGGTGCACCACCCGGCACCCCCGGCGAGCGCGAGCGACGGGGTCAAGGACAAGGCGTACGCCGGCGCGGTGATCGGCGACATGGCGACGGACCTGGTCACCGCCAACGAGGCCGCGGGCGCGCCGTACTTCCTCGAGGTGGCGCTCTACGCGCCGCACAACCGCACCAACCCCGAGGGCCACTACGCCGGCGACCCGCTCTTCCCGCCGATGTTCCGCGACCGCACCGGCACGCGCAGCTGCGGCCGCGTCGCCTGCGGCAAGCTGACCGTCGACGACCTGCCCGGCTTCGCCGACCCGCGCAAGGACAACCGCCCACGCCTGGCCAACGGCAAGCGGGCCCGGGCGTGGAACACCACCCGCACCCTGCCCGCCGCGGTGGCCGTCCGCGACCTCCGCGACCGCGCGCGGATGGCGCAGTCGGCCGACCGGCTGGTGAGGCGGATCCTCTCCTCCGTCGGCCCGAACACCTACGTCGTGCTCACCTCCGACAACGGGTTCCACCTCGGCCAGAACGGCATGGGCCGCGGCAAGGGGACGCCGTACGACACCGACGTCCGCGTGCCGCTCCTCGTCACCGGGCCCGGCGTCGTGCCCGGCACGCGCCGCGAGGTCACCAGCAACATCGACCTCGCCCCGACCTTCGAGGAGCTCGCCGGGCTCGCGCCCGCGCCCAACCGCAGCGGCCTCTCGCTCGTCCCGACCCTGGCGGACCCGAGGCTGGTGCGGCAGTCCCACGCCTTCCTCGAGCACACCCAGCAGACGTTGACCGGCAACGACCCGGACGCGGCGTTCAGCGGCTCGGAGCTCGACCGGATCCCGTCCTACACCGCGGTGCGGAGCCGCACGGCGCTGCTGGCGAGGTTCGACCTCGACCCGCGGCCGGGCAAGGTCACGTGGGGCTACGAGTACTACAGCTACAAGCGCGACAGGTTCGAGAAGCGCAACACCTTCGCGAACAAGAAGCGGGCCCCGGAGGTCGCGGCGCTGATGGCGAAGCTCACTGCCTTCGACGGTTGCCAGGAGGTCGGCGACCAGCCGGTGTCGGAGGCGTGCCGCGTCGTACGGCAGTAGCCGCCGCGGGCACTACTGTCGCAGCGTGCACCCGGACGTGATCGTGGTCGACCACCACGACTCCTACACGTGGAACCTGGTGCACCTGGTCGCCCGGGTGACCGGCGTCCTGCCGCGCGTGGTGCAGCACGACGAGGTCACCGCCGAGGAAGTGCTCGCCCACTCGCACGTCGTGCTGTCGCCGGGCCCCGGGCACCCTGCCGTGCACGCCGACTTCTCGGTGGGCAACGCGGTCCTGCTCGACGGCAACCGCCCCGTGCTCGGCGTGTGCCTCGGCATGCAGGGACTGGTGACGGCGTACGGCGGCACGGTGCGGCGGCTGCCCCCGGCGCACGGCGACGTCGCGACGGTCCGGCACGACGGCGCAGGGGTCTTCTCCGGGCTGCCGCAGGGCTTCGCCGCTGTCCGCTACCACTCGCTGGGCGCCGTCTCGCTGCCCGACGGGCTCGTGGCGACCGCGTGGAGCGAGGACGGTGTCGTGATGGGCGTGCGCCACGCCTCGCTGCCGCTCGAGGGCGTGCAGTTCCACCCCGAGTCGGTCCTGTCGGAGCACGGCGAGGACCTCGTCAGGAACTTCCTCCGTACCACCCCACGCCCTTCTCCTCCCCCGCTCCGCTCCTCCGGACAACGCCGAGGGGACCCCGGATGACCGACCCCGTCTCGTTCTTCCGCTCCGTGGCGGCACGGCACGCACGCTGCTTCTGGCTCGACGGGGGTGGCGCGCGCGAGTGGTCGGGCCGGCGCTCGATCATCGGCTGGCTCGACGAGAACGACGCGTCCCTGTCGTGGTCCGCCGCCCGGCGCGAGGTCAGCCTGCACGCAGGCGGGGTCGCGACCGTCGTCGGTGACGACGTCTTCGACGTGCTCGAGCAGCGCATCGCGGCGGGCGAGCAGTGGTTCGGCTACCTCGGCTACGCCTCGCGCACCGACCTCCCCGCCACCCCCGACCCGACCCTCCCCGACGCGATCTGGATGCGGCCGCGCGCGGTGCGGGTGTTCGAGCACGCCCTCCCCGCCTCGGCCCCGTCGGAGTCCCCGCACGTGCGGGGACTCCAACACTCGGAGGGGGTTGCAACCGCCTACGAGCGCCAGACTTCCCCACCAAGCTCGTACATCGATGCCTTCGCGCGCGTCCAGGAGCACCTGCACGCCGGCAACTCCTACGAGGTCAACCTCACCCACCGGCTGTCCCGCCGGTCCGACCTCGACCCGGTGACGGCGTACCTCCGGCTGCGCGAGCTCAACCCGGCGCCGTACAGCGGCTTCCTCCAGCACGACGTCGACGGCGCG
The DNA here is from genome assembly GCF_016907475.1 of Nocardioides cavernae. NCBI lineage: Bacteria > Bacillati > Actinomycetota > Actinomycetes > Propionibacteriales > Nocardioidaceae > Nocardioides > Nocardioides cavernae. The sequence goes on from NZ_JAFBCA010000001.1 coordinate 930,877, forward strand.
CGCGCGTGGCTGCTGTCGAGCTCGCCGGAGAGGTACGCCCTCGTCACCGCCGACCGGCACCTGGAGACCAAGCCGATCAAGGGCACCACCCCGCGCGGCGCGACCGCCGAGGAGGACGAGCACCACCGCGAGCGGCTCGCGCGCGACCCGAAGAACCGCGCGGAGAACCTGATGATCGTCGACCTGCTCCGCAACGACCTGTCGGTGGTGTGCGAGGTCGGGTCGGTCGAGGTGCCGGTCCTGATGGAGGTCGAGTCCTACGAGTCGGTCCACCAGCTCGTGTCGACGGTGCGCGGGCGCCTGCGCGACGACGTGTCGACGGTCGCCGCGCTGCGCGCGCTCTTCCCGGCCGGCTCCATGACGGGCGCGCCCAAGCTGCGCACGATGGAGATCGTCGAGGAGGTCGAGTCGAGCCCGCGCGGGGCGTACGCCGGCGCGTTCGGCTGGATCAGCGGCGACGGCCCGGCCGACCTCGGCGTCGTGATCCGGTCGCTGATGACCGACGGCAGCGGCACCTGGACCCTCGGCACCGGCGGCGGCATCACCGTGAAGTCCGACGTCGCCGAGGAGTGGGCCGAGTCGGAGTGGAAGGCCGAGCGGCTCCTCCACGTCTTCGATCTCCCGGACGCGCTGTAACGCCGGGTTACTGCAACTACCCACTGGGGTGCTCGGGGGTGGGTAGTGGCACTAACCCGGCGTTACAGCGGCGACGCCGGGCAGCCACAGCGCGAAGCGCGCCCCGCCACCGGGGGCCTCGGTCACCTGGAGCTGGCCGCCGTGGCGGTCGATCACCTGGCGCACGATGGCCAGGCCGAGGCCCGAGCCGGGCATGGCCCGCGACTCCTCGGCCCGGTAGAAGCGCTCGAAGACGTGCGGCCGGTCGGCCTCGGCGACCCCGGTGCCCTGGTCGTCGACGGTGAGCACGCCGTCGGACAGCCGAACCGTGACGGTGCCCTGCGGCGGGCTCCACTTGGCGGCGTTGTCGAGCAGGTTGGTGACCGCCCGCTCGAGGCTGTTGGAGTCGCCGACGACCCGCCACGGGCCGAGGTCGACGTCGAAGGACACGTCCTGCGCACGACGTCGTACGCGCGTCACCGCCCGCTCGACGACGTCGGTGAGGTCCACCTCGGCGACCACCCGGGTCGTCGGCTCGTCGCGGGCGAGCTCGACCAGGTCGCCGACGAGCGCGCTGAGCTCCTCGATCTGGCCGCGGACGTCGTCGAGGAGCTCGAGCCGGGCATCGGCCGGCAGCGCCGTGTTGCCCTCGGCCTGGCGCAGCAGGTCGAGGTTGGTGCGCAGGGAGGTGAGCGGCGTACGGAGCTCGTGGCTGGCGTCGGCGACGAGCCGACGCTGGCGGTCGCGGGAGGCGCCGAGGGCGAGCAGCATCTGGTTGAACGCGGTGGCGAGCCGGGCGACCTCGTCGTCACCCTCCACCCGCAACGGTCGGAGGTCCTCGGTCATCGCGATGTGCTCGACCCTGGAGGTGAGCCGGCGCAGGGGCCGCAGCCCGTTGCGGGCCACCAGCCAACCGGCGAGCAGCGCGGCCAGCACGCCGAGCGCGCCGAAGACGAACAGCACCCCGCCGAGCTTCTCCAGCGTCCGGTCGTTGGGCGCCAGTGGCTGGGCGAGGATCAGCGCCTCGCCTCTGCCGGCCTGCACGGTGGCGACCCGGAACCGCTCGCCCTCCTTCGTGACGAGGGTGCGCACGACGGACTCGCGCTGACCGGTGACGACGTCGTACTCCTGCTGGCCGAGCGAGAAGTGGGGGATGTCGGAGCCCGACATGCCCTTGCCGTCGGCGGTGATGACGATGATCCGGACGTCGGCGGCGCCCAGCATCCACGACGGGACGCCGCCCGCGGTGACCCGCGACAGCGTGGTGTTGGCCGTCGCCTTGTGCGCGCGGTTGAGCAACGACTGGTCGAGCGAGCTCATCAGCTGCTGGCGCATCACCACGAAGGCGGTGAACGCCATGATCGCGATCGAGATGCCGACGGCGATCGTGGTGAGCACGGCGACACGTGACGCGAGCGACCTGCGGTAGTGCCAGCGCCCGTCGGGCCAGGCGGTGGCGGTGTTCATGATTCCTTCAGCACGTAGCCGACGCCGCGCACGGTCTGGATCAGCCGCGGCTCGCCCTCGGCCTCGGTCTTGCGTCGCAGGTAGCCGACGTAGACCTCGAGCGAGTTGGCGCTGGTGGGGAAGTCGTAGCCCCAGACCTCCTCGAGGATGAACGAGCGGTCGAGCACCCGGCGCGGGCGGCGCAGGAACATCTCCAGCAGTGTGAACTCGGTGCGGGTCAGCTCGATCGGCCGACCGCCGCGGGCCACGTCACGGCTCGCGACGTCCATGGTGAGGTCGGAGAAGGCGAGCACCTCGCTCTCCCCGTCGCCGTCGGGCACGACGCGGCGCAGCAGCGCACGCAGCCGGGCCAGCAGCTCCTCCAGCGCGAAGGGCTTGGTGAGGTAGTCGTCCGCCCCTGCGTCGAGTCCCTCGACCCGGTCGCCGACCGCGTCGCGCGCGGTCAGGACCAGGATCGGTACGTCGTTGCCCGCTGCCCGCAGCGCGCGCGTCGTCTCGATCCCGTCGAGCCGCGGCATCATCACGTCGACCACCACGACGTCGGGGTGCTGTGCCCCGACCGCCACGAGGCCCTCAGCGCCGTCGGCGGCCAGCACGACCTCGTAGCCGTTGAACTCCAGCGACCGGCGCAGGGAGTCGCGCACGGCCCGGTCGTCGTCGACGACCAGTACTCGGGGCCTGGACTCACTCACAGGCCAAGGATGCCACCGGCTCCTGAGGTGATCCTGAAAAGCTGTCGCCCTTCACGGCACGGCCGATCGGTGGGCGCGGGCAGAGACGCTGAGATGATCGGCACGTGACGAGGATCAGCACGGCGGCCGAGCTCGACGCGCGACTGCGGTCGATCCGGGACACGCGGGGCGGCGAGGACCAGTTCGTCGCCGAGGCGCAGGAGCTCGGCCGGGACCTAGGCGTGCGGATCGGCTGCGACTCGCTGATCCGGCTCGCGCTGGCGGGGCTGACCCGCGTCGGTGCCCGTGACCGCCCCGAGCCCAGGTCGGATGCGGTGTTCTCGGGACGGAGCATGGTGCTCGCGCCCGCATCTGCCACGCAGTGGGGGGATGCGGACGCCGACGACCTCCTGGAGGCGCTGCTGGGGTCCGTCGCCGAAGCTGTTCCGGCGGTCGGGGTCCAAGGCGAGCTGCGGTCGACGTACGTCGCCGTGCTGGCCCGACCCGACGTGCGGGCGGCCCTGGGAGCTGATCGGCCCGTGGACCTCCACGCCTTGGCGGCGTTGGTGGCCGAGCGCACGGCCGCCGGCTTCCGGGTTCCCGAGACGCTGGACCTCGACGTCGAGGTGGGTCTCTTCGACTGGCTGGGCCACGTGCTGGGCGGTCCGTTGCCGGTCGACTTCCTTGCCGAGGCTCTCAACCGCAGGGATCTGCGGTTGGCCCTGCGGGACGAGCGAGTCGGCTCGACGGCTGCCCGGTTGTGCGAGGTTCCGGTCTGCGATCTGTTGCCCTTCGAGGGGCCAGACGACACTGTCGTGGATCCGCCGCTTTCCTTCGACCAGCTCGTGCAGTCCGCCGAGACGCTCTCGCGCACGTCTGCGGGATGGGCCGCCCGGCACCGCGGCATGCTCGACCCCCTCGCGGCTGGCGAGGTCACCCAGCGGCCTTGGGTGATGTCGGGACGCGCGCTCCGGTGGCTGGTCGACCGCGGGGTGCCGGTCGGTCCGCTGCGCCTCGGGCGGATCGACGAGTACGTCAAGAGCGTCGTCGAGATGCTCGACCGAGGCGAGGGCACCGAGCCGGTGGGCGCGCACCTCAACGTGGTCGTCGGTCAGGCGGAGGACGGGGTGCACCTGCCGCTGGCCGAGGAGCTCGCCCTCCTCGCCTGGCTTCTCGACGTGCACGATGACTACGTCGACCTCGAGGCGCTCCTCGACATCCGGAGCAAGGGCCTGCGAGGCGACTTCGGGTGAGGTCGCGCCTCCCGGCTCACGAGTAGCGCGCCGCCACAGCCCCCGCGCGGGCGCCGTAGCCGCCGCCGAACATGCACGCGTGCACGAGCAGCGGGAAGAGCTGGTGGATCCCGAGCCGGTCCTCCCAGCCCTCGGCGAGCGGCTGCGCCTCGTCGTACGCCGCCATCACCCGCGGCAGGTGCGTGAGGCCGAACAGGTGCAGCATCGCCAGGTCGAGCTCGCGGTGGCCGCCGTGCGCTGCGGGGTCGATGACGTGGATGGCGAGGTCCTGGCCCCAGAGGCAGTTGCCGTTCCAGAGGTCGCCGTGGAGCCGGGCGGGCGCCTCGTCGGGGAGCAGGCCGGTCAGCTTGCCGACCACCGCCTCGACGGCGGCCGCGTCGGTCTCCGAGATCGAGCCGCGGTCGCGGGCCAGCTTGAGGTAGGGCAGGACGCGACGCACGGCGTAGAACTCCGGCCACGAGTCGGCGGTCTTGTTGGGCAGCGGCAGCCGCCCGATGAAGCCGTCGTGGTCGAGGCCCCACCCGTCCGCGCCCGCGGCGTGGGTGGCGGCCAGCTGCTGGCCGAAGGTGACGGCGGCCTCGACCGGCGTCTTCGAGCTCTGCTCGACCCACTCGACGACGACGCAGTCGCTGGCGGCGGCGAGCACCTCGGGCACCGGGACGCCGCCCTCGACCTCGGCGAGCCACCGCAGCCCGGCGGCCTCTGCCTCGAAGAACCCCTCCGGTGCGTGGGGGAGCGTCTTCATCAGCGCGGTCTGCCCGCTGGACAGCCGCAGCCGCGTGGCCGTGGCGATGTCGCCGCCCGCCACCGGAGAGGTCGCGACCACGGCCGTGCCGAGGAGCTCCTCGGCACGCCTGGCGACCAGCGGCTGGCGAGCCATCAGGCTCGGCCCCCGCCCGCCCGGTCGCTCGGGTGGCTCTCGATCGCCGCCTGCAGGGCCGCCACGATCCCGTCGCTCGTGCGCTCGACCATTGCCAGCACCTCCTCGAACCCGTCGTCCCCACCGTAGTACGGGTCCGGGACCGAGCCACCCGGATCCGCCGGATCGAGGTCGCGGAACATGCCGACCCGCTCGGTGCGTCCGCCGACGTCGGCCAGGTTGACCTCGTCCATCACGAGCACGAGGTCGTACGCCTCGGGCCAGGTCGCGTCGTACTGCCGGGCGCGGTGCCGGCTCGCGTCGTAGCCGGCGGCGGTCAGGGTGGCCGCGGCGCGCGGGTCCATCGGGTTGCCGACGTGCCAGCCGCCGGTGCCGGACGAGGCCACCTCTACGCGGTCGGCGAGGCCGGCGTCGGCGAGCCGGCTCTCGAGCACGACGTGGGCCATCGGCGAGCGGCAGATGTTGCCGAGGCAGACGAGGGCGACCCGATAGGGACCCTCGGCGCGCTGCGGGGGGACGGCCGGCATCAGCCGCGGAACGGGATCGCGACGCGGACGCCCCAGCCGACGATCGTGATGATGATCGAGCCGAGGAGCGCGTTCCAGAAGCCGTCGACGTGGAAGCCGAGGTCGAAGATGTCGGCGAGCCAGGCGGTGAACAGCAGCATGGCCGCATTGATCACCAGCAGCAGGAAGCCCAGGGTCAGGATGATGAACGGCAGCGACAGCAGCTTGACCACGGGCTCGACGAAGGTCGACACCAGGCCGAGGATGAGCGCCACGCCCAGCACCTCGAGCCACTTGTCCTGGAACTCGGCACTGCCGTTCGTCGCGCCCTCGAACCAGATGCCGTCCAGCAGCCAGGCCGCGACGGCCAGGCCCGCTGCGTACGTCAGCAGCCACATCAGGAACCTCATGTCACGACACTAGCGGGACCGAGGAACGAGATCGCCGCGTGTGGCGGGAGGTCGAGTGGCCCCGCGACCGAGCCTGCGAGGTCGTGACGGCATGTATCGAGACCCGCGATGTAGCGGCCAGCCGGCGGGAGCCGGCGGTTACGGTGTGCCGCGTGGTGACGATCGGCGGCACGGGCGTCATGGTGCTCGGCGCCCTCGCGACGGCCGTCGTCGCCGCGCTCCTCGTGACGGTGCTGCGCCCCCGGCTCGGCACCGCGTCCGCGGTCTCGGTCGCCGGCCTGCTCTGGTCGCTCGTCGCGATCGCGCTGGTGACCCTCGTCCCGACGCGCCCGGACGTCGGGATCGTGCCGGCCGAGCGCCGCAGCGAGGCGTGCTCGTGGGACTACGGCGGCCCGTCGGGGGCGGCGTTCGAGGTCCTCGGGTTCGACCAGCGGACCCTCAACGTGCTGCTCTTCGTGCCGGCCGGCATCTTCCTCGTGCTGGCCGTCGGACGCTGGTGGTCGGGCCTCGTGCTCGCCCCGGTCGGCCTCGTCGCCCTGGCGGCGTACAGCCTCGCGATCGAGCTCACCCAGCTGCAGCTCGCCCGTCTGGACCGCGCGTGCGACGTCACCGACCTGGTCGACAACGTCCTCGGTGCGGGCATCGGCTTCGCGATCGGCCTGGTCCTGCTCCCGGTCGTCCGGCCGTGGCGGAGCCGGCAACGACCGGAGCAGCCCGTCGCTCACTAGGGTGCGGGTCATGCCCTCCATCCCTGCGTCCCCGCAGCCCCGGCCGAACGTGCTCGCCATCCCGGCGTACGTCGCCGGCAAGCCGCCCGTCGCCCGACCCGGGCTGACGTCGTACAAGCTCTCCTCCAACGAGAACCCCTACCCGCCGCTGCCGGGCGTGCTCGACGCCGCCCGCGAGGCGGCGGCGGAGATGAACCGCTACCCCGACATGGGGAGCTCCGCGCTCTACGCCGCCCTGGCCGACACGATGGGCGTGCCGACGGAGGACGTCGCCGCGGCGACGGGGTCGGTCGCGCTGATCTACCAGCTCGTCAACGCCTTCTGTGAGCCCGGCGACGAGGTCGTCTACGCCTGGCGCTCCTTCGAGGCCTATCCGATCGCGGTCACCGCCGGCGGGGCGCGCAGCGTGCAGGTGCCGGTCACGGCCGACGGTCGCCACGACCTCGACGCCATGGCCGCGGCGGTCACCGACCGCACCAAGGTCGTCATCGTCTGCACCCCCAACAACCCGACCGGCCCGGCCGTCACGCAGTCCGAGCTCGACGCCTTCATCGCGAAGGTGCCCTCGCACGTGGTGGTCGTGGTCGACGAGGCCTACCTCGAGTTCGTGCGGATGGACGACGCCATCGACGGGATCGCCACCTACCGCCGCCACGGCAACGTCGTGCTGACGCGCACCTTCTCCAAGGCCTACGGCCTCGCCGGCTTCCGGGTCGGGTACGCCGTCGCTCCCGCACCGCTCGCGGCCGCCCTCCGCGCCGTCTCGCTGCCGTTCGGTGTCAGCCACGTCGCCCAGGCCGCGGCGATCGCCTCCCTCGCGGCGCAGGCCGAGCTGTTCGTCCGGGTCGAGGACCTCGTCGCCCGCCGTGCCGACCTGGTCGCGCGGCTGCGCGAGGTCGGCTGGGACCTGCCGGACGCGCAGGGCAACTTCGTGTGGTTCCCGCTGGGCGACCGCGCGCTCGACTTCGCAGCCGCCTGTGGCGAGCTGGGGATCTCGGTCCGCCCGTTCGCCGGCGACGGCGTCCGCGTCAGCATCGGCGAGGCCGAGGCCTTCGACCGGGTCGTCGAGGTGGCCGCCCGCTTCGCTCCCGCTGCCCAGTGATCCCCGGCTGACAGGGAGAGCCTGACAACCTCCGGTCGGGGGACGCCGACGGACGCCCGGCAGCGCGGCAGACCTCGGGTGGGCTACCCCGAGAGGCGGGCGACCAGGCACGGACCGCCTTCGTAGATCCCGCCGTCGATGTCGAGCGCGAGGCCGTCGGCGTAGAGCCGCGGCTCGGAGTAGGAGTCGAACGGCTCGTCGAAGTAGTCGCCGATGATGCTGTGGCCGTGGACGATGCGTCGCCCGCCGAGTGTGTCGAGCAGGGTCCGGGCGGCCGCTGGACCGGACGCCCCGGCGTACTCGTGGCGCCGGCCGAGGCCGACCAGCACGTCGAACCACGCCACCGGGTCGTCCCCGGCGAGGATCTCGCGCACGGCCCGGTTGACGTCGTCGACGGTGTCGCCCCACTCGAGGTAGGCCAGCGTGTCGGAGTGCATGAGGAGGTGGTCGCCGTCGAGACCGACCGCCGGGAGCCCGGCCAGCCAGGCGAAGAGCTCGGCGTCGATCCCGTCCTGGTCGGAGTCGCGTCCACCGTTGCGGGCCCAGATCGACTCGAAGGTCCGCACGACCCCGCGGTGGACCACCTCGGTGCGGCCGAACAACCGGGTGCCCAGGGCGATGACCTCGTGGTTGCCGAGCAACGGGTGCACCGAGCCGCCGGCCGCCGCGGCCTCGTCGACGAGGCGGCGTACGAGCGCGATCACGCCGAGCCCGTCCGGACCCCGGTCGAGGAGGTCGCCGAGGACCCACAGCGTCGAGCTGCCGCCGCACCAGTGGGACTCCTCGTCGAGGAGGCCGGCCTCCTGCAGCGCGGCGGTCAGCTCGGCCAGGTGGCCGTGGGGGTCGCTGGTGGCGAAGGTGGCACTCACGCCTCAGAAGGTATGTCCTCGGCCGCCCGCGGGTATGGTTGAAGAGTGAACGACACGGCGACGTACGCGACCAAGGGCAAGCCCTTCGAGCGCGACATGTCCTACCTGCCCGACCGCGTGCTGGCGGGCGAGCGGTCGGCTGACCCCCTCGACGACCAGTTCCCGAGCGGGTCGAAGGACAGCCCGCGCGACGTGCCGGTCTGGAAGGCCGAGCCCGGCCGCTACCGGCTGATCGCCGCCCGTGCCTGCCCGTGGGCGCATCGCTCGATCATCGTCCGCTCCCTGCTCGGCCTCGAGGACGTCATCTCCTGGGGCGCACCCGGCCCGACCCACGACGCACGCAGCTGGACCTTCGACCTCGACGAGGGCGGTAGGGACCCGGTGCTCGGCATCGAGCGCCTGCAGGAGGCCTACTTCGCGCGCCAGTCCGACTACCCGCGCGGCATCACGGTGCCGGCGATCGTCGAGGTCGCGTCGGGCCAGGTCGTGACCAACGACTTCCCCCAGATCACCCACGACCTCGCCTTCGAGTGGCGCGAGCACCAGCGGCCCGACGCCCCCGACCTGTGGCCCGCCGACCTCCGCGAAGAGATGGTGTCGGTGATGAAGCGCGTCTTCACCGAGGTCAACAACGGCGTCTACCGCTGCGGCTTCGCCGGGTCGCAGGAGGCGTACGAGGACGCGTACGACCGCCTGTTCACGACGCTCGACTGGCTCGAGGACCGGCTCGCCGACCGGCGCTACCTGATGGGCGACGCGATCACCGAGGCCGACGTCCGGCTCTTCACCACGCTGGTGCGCTTCGACGCGGTCTACCACGGGCACTTCAAGTGCAACCGCAACAAGCTCACCGAGATGCCGAACCTCTGGGGCTACGCCCGCGACCTGTTCCAGACGCCGGGCTTCGCCGACGAGGTGGACTTCGACCAGATCAAGAGGCACTACTACGTCGTCCACACCGACATCAACCCGACGCAGATCGTCCCCGTCGGCCCCGACGAGTCGGGCTGGCGCACCCCGCACGGTCGCGGCTGACGCCAGCGGCGTACGACACCGAGCCGGCGTCAACGGGTCCCCACGGATCCCGTCGGCGCCGGCTCTCCTCGTCCCCGGCCTGTCCCAACTTGGGTACGTGGTCTGGTCCGGGCGGCCCCTATCCGGGCCGCTTTACCAACGTTGGGTCAAGCCCCTCCGCAGGAAGCCCGGTGCCTCCTCGCGGTGGATTCCCGTCGTGTTCCGCTGACGCCAGTCTTCTGCTCTGAACACACCCGCCGTGCCACTTGGGGCCGCACGGCGACCACGGTCGACAGCGCTGGGGGGCGTCGGTCACCGATCAGCTTCAGTGGGGACTACTCGCGCCAGGGGGCGGGCAATGCAACGCGTACGAACGATGACGACACAGTGGGGACGACGGGCCAGAGGGGCCCATGCCGATGGACGGCACGGAGGCTCGGGGCGGCTGAGGGGCACGATCGCGCTCCTCCTGCTCGTCCCGACCGTCGCGGTGCAGGCCGCGACCACGACGTCCGCCGGGGCGGGCGTCACCGCCGGCTTCGAGATCGACGGCAACACCTCCGTCGAGGGCGGCGGCACGGACTGGACCAGCCCGGGGGTCGCGCCTCCGGCGACCGACCCCGTGAAGACCGCCGACGACAGCAACTTCACCGGTGGCTCGAAGGAGTTCGAGAACCCGAGCGACTGGTCGGAGGGCACCGGCACCTCCACCGACCAGGGCGACATCTCCGACGTCTACTCGCACTTCGTCACCGGGTCCTCGAGCTGGGCGTTCCTCGGATTCAGGCGCATCGCCGAGAGCGGGACGATGACCTTCATGGCCGAGCTCAACCAGAAGGCCAACCTCCCCAAGGAGGCCGGTGACTCCGTCCAGTTCCGGCCGGACCGCACCGTCAACGACCTCCTCCTCCGCTTCGAGCAGGACGGCAACGGCAACTTCGCCCTCACCGCCGCCTACAAGTGGACCCAGTCCGCGACCGGGACCTTCGACTCGGCGTGCTTCACGGTCCCCGGCTACGCGACCCCGTCGGCGTGGTGTCCCACCCCGACGGCCGGCGCCGGCTTCGACGGCGCGACCGGTGAGGGCAAGCTCTTCGCCGAGGCCGCGGTCAACCTCAGCTCCTTCGACACCGTCGGCGACTGCCGCGGTGCCTACGGCGTGATGAACGTCCGCTCCTTCGCCGGCGACTCGGAGAAGTCGTCCCTGCTGGACTTCGTCGGCGGCATCGGCATCTCGGTGCCGCCCACCTGCGGCAAGCTCGTCATCGAGAAGCGCGACCAGTTCCAGCGGCTCGTCCCCGGCGCCACGTTCCGGGTCACCGCGAACCCGGTCCCGGGCGCGGCAGGCGCGGCCGCGGCCGAGCTCGTCGTCAAGGACGGCGGCACGCCCGGCGTCGACACCGTCGCCGACGGCATCGTGACGATCGACCCCGCCAAGCCCGGCACCTACGCGGTCGAGGAGATCGCCACGCCCGCCGGCTACGCGCCCGACACCACCGTCCACACGGGCGTGGTCGTCGGGAGCAGCGGCACGAGCGTGGCCACGGTGAAGTTCACCAACAAGCTGTTCTTCAAGCCCCTCGCGGTGGCCAACCAGGCGTCCGGCTCCTACGGCGTCGCCTATGACTGGCGGGTCCACAAGAGCGTCGTCGGGGACGCGAAGAAGACGATCGAGGAGGGCGCGACCGCCTCGTTCCAGTACCGCGTGGAGCTCGAGGCCCTGCCCGAGGGGCCGGCCGCGGGCAAGGAGGTGCACGGCACGGTGTCGGTCACCAACCCCAACCCGGCCGCCACGCACCCGAGCATGCGCGCCACGATCGGCATCGCCGGCGACCTCGCGTGCCACTTCCTGCCGAGCAACGCCGCCGTCGACGTCGACCCGGGCATCCCGGGGGTCCAGGTGGACGTCGCCGCCGGCACCACGTCGTACGACTACGCGTGCGACCCCGGCGCTGGTGCGCTCGTCGGTGGCACGACGACCGCGACGGTCAGCTGGGACCAGACCACGTACCCGCAGAAGGACGTCCACCCCGGAAATGTGGCGGCAGCGGCGACGTACGCCATCACGGTGCAGCCCAGGATCGACGAGCACGCCACGGTGACGGACTCGTTCGACGGCGGAGCCCCGGTCCCGATCGGTCAGCCCACCTACGCGTGGACGGACGTCTGGAACGCCCCTGACCACCGCGTGGTCGTCGCCACCTACTCCAACCCCGCAGTGGGCGGGACGGCCGGCGCGTGCCGCAGCTACGACAACGTCGCCCGGGTCGACGAGAGCGACACCGACGACTTCGACACCTCCGGCGCGACGGTCGAGGTCTGCGTCGACCTCGACGACCTGGTGGTGACCAAGACCGCGAAGCCGGCGTTCGCGCGGGACTACGACTGGACGATCGAGAAGTCGGTCACGGGCTCGTCGTCGCAGACGGTCGACGAGGGAACACCGGCGTCGTTCGCCTACGACGTCGTGGTGACGCCGTCGATCAGCGGTGACGGCCAGTTCGTGGTGACCGGCGTGATCTCGGTCCAGAACCCCAACCAGACGACGATCTCCGGGGTGCAGCTGACCGACTCGCTGCCCGGCGGGACCTGCACGATCGACAAGCCCGCGGGGCCGCTGTCGGTCCCGAAGGGGACGTCGACGTTCGACTACTCGTGCGTGCTTCCCGGTGCGACGGCGAGCACGACGGGCACCAACACGGCGAGCGCCACGTGGGACAAGGCCGCCTACCACGGGACCAGCGGATCGGCGTCCGGACAGGCCGGCTTCGACTTCGCCGACGCGCAGCCGACGGTGACCGACGCGACCGCGATCGTGACCGACACCCAGGTCGACCTCGACGGCACCTCGCCGGACGGCGTGGTCGTCAAGGCGTCCGACGGGCCGCGGACCTTCACCTACACGAAGGCGTTCGACGGCGTACCGGGTGAGTGCACGACGTACGACAACACCGCCAAGGTCGTGGCGACGGACTCGAAGGAGTCGGACAGCGACACCGAGACGGTGAAGGTCTGCGTCGACCTCGACGACCTGGTGGTGACCAAGACCGCGACGCCGGCGTTCGCGCGGGACTACGACTGGGCGATCGAGAAGTCGGTCACGGGCTCGTGGTCGCAGACGGTCGACGAGGGAACACCGGCGTCGTTCGCCTACGACGTCGTGGTGACGCCGTCGATCAGCGGTGACGGTGAGTTCGTGGTGACCGGCGTGATCTCGGTCCAGAACCCCAACCAGACGACGATCTCCGGGGTGCAGCTGACCGACTCGCTGCCCGGTGGCCAGTGCACGATCGACAAGCCTGCAGGGGCGGTATCGGTCCCGAAGGGGACGTCGACGTTCGACTACTCGTGCGTGCTTCCCGGTGCGACGGCGAGCACGACGGGCACCAACACGGCGACGGCGTCGTGGGACAAGGCGGCCTACTACGGCACCAGCGGCAGCGCCTCGGGTGCGGCCGGGTTCGACTTCGCGCAGGCGACGGTGGTCGTCACCGACGCGACGGCGACCGTGACCGACACGCAGGTCGACCTCGACGGCACCTCGCCGGACGGCGTGGTCGTCAAGGCGTCCGACGGGCCGCGGACCTTCAGCTACACGAAGGCGTTCGACGGTGTACCGGGTGAGTGCACGACGTACGACAACACCGCAAAGGTCGTGGCGACGGACTCGAAGGAGTCGGACAGCGACACCGAGACGGTGAAGGTCTGCGTGGACCTCGACGACCTGGTGGTGACGAAGACCGCGAAGCCGGCGTTCGCGCGGGACTACGACTGGACGATCGAGAAGTCGGTGAAGGGCGCCTCGTCGCAGACGGTGCCGCAGGGCACGCCGGCCTCGTTCGCCTACGACGTGGTCGTGACCCCGTCCGCCGCGAAGGACACCGCCTTCGTGGTCTCCGGCGTGATCTCGGTCCAGAACCCCAACCAGACGACGATCTCCGGGGTGCAGCTGAGTGACTCGCTGCCCGGCGGGACCTGCACGATCGACAAGCCCGCGGGGCCGCTGTCGGTCCCGAAGGGGACGTCGACGTTCCACTACTCGTGCGTGCTTCCCGGCGCGACGGCCAGCACGACGGGCACCAACACGGCGACGGCGTCGTGGGACAAGGCGGCCTACCACGGCACCAGCGGCTCCGCCTCGGGCACGGCCGGGTTCGACTTCGCGCAGGCGACGGTGGTCGTCACCGACGCGACGGCGACCGTGACCGACACCCAGGTCCAGCTGGGTGACGTGCCCGGTGGGGCGGTCGTCCAGGCGTCCGACGGGCCGCGGACCTTCACCTACACGAAGGCGTTCGACGGCGTGCCGGGTGAGTGCACGACGTACGACAACACCGCCAAGGTCGTGGCGACGGACTCGAAGGAGTCCGACTCCGACGACGCCACGGTCGAGGTCTGCGTGCAGCAGCCGCTGTGGCTGGCGCCCACGGCCAAGGCCGACCTCGCCGTCGACCACGCCTGGTCGATCACCAAGGTCGCCGACGCCACCCAACGCACGGCCGACGCGAACGGCAACGCGACCTTCACCTACACGGTGACGGCCCGGGCCGGCGCAAGGACGGAGTCCGGGTGGCGGCTGCAGGGCGAGGTGGCGATCACCAACCCCAACCAGTACGCCGCTGGTGACGTCGTCGCCGACGTCACGGCCTCGACGGACCTCGGTGGCGGCGCGGTGTGCACCGTGACGGGCGGCTCGGACGTCACGGTCGCCGAGGACAGCTCGAGGACCCTGCCGGTGGCCTGCACCTTCGCCACCCGGCCGGCCGAGTCGGGCACGCTCAGCGTGACCGCGACGTGGGACCCGCCCGGTGCGGCAACCTCGGCGTCGGTGACCGCCACGACGCAGCCCCTCACCTTCGGCGTCCGCTCGGAGACCAACAAGACGGTCCAGGTCGTCGACGACAAGACGGTCGCCGGGCAGCGGGTCGTCCTCGACCCGGCGCTGACCTGGGCGGCCGGACTGGTGAAGAGCTACACCTACTCGCTCACCCTTGCCGGTGGCGCCCCCGGTGCCTGCCGCAGCTGGACCAACACGGCGACGGTCGACCAGCCCGTGGGGACGGACCCGACGGCGAGCGCTGCCGTCCTGGTCTGCACCCCGCCGCCCGTGGTGGTTCCGCCGGTGGTCCCGCCCGAGGTGCTGACCGAGGAGGCGTTCGGGAAGGCCGTCGGCTCGGCGCGGGCCAGCTGCCAGGGCACGGTGCGAGCCAGGCTCGCCAACCGCACCGGCGAGAAGGTCGTCTACACGCTCCGCGTGGGCACGAAGGTCCACCGGATCTCCGTGTCGTCCCAGACCGCGAGGAAGTTCGTCACCCACGGACGTCCTCGGGCGAAGGTCACGTTGAAGGTCGGCTCCACCCGGCTCGACAAGCTCCGCATCCCGGCGTTGTGCGTGGCCCCCGAGGTCCTGCCCGACACCGGCCTGCGGGCCACGAGCCGGTGATGGCCGCCTTCATCACCGGGTAGCAGCTGCTGCCCGCGCCTCCAGCCCCCATGGAGGCGGGCCGGCGTCGACAGGTCACCCACGGGCCCGTCGGCGCCGGCCCATCTGCGTTCCTGCGGGTGTCGTACGACAGGGGCGAGGGGCCCCGCCCAGATTGGTGCTGGCAGGCTCCGGCCGATACGTTGAGCCTCATCCTGTGGTCGGGGTCACACACGCCGGCGACCACGTGTGCAAGCGTCGGCGTCCGGCGATCCCGTGACTGCCGCTGCCTGATTGTGAGGAGAGTGCGTTGACCGATCCTGTGAGCTTCGGCCCCGACCTTGCGGACGTCTTCGGACCGTCCCAGTCCGACGGTGGACCCGACCTCGTCCAGCTGCTGACGCCCGAGGGCGAGCGCGTCCACCACCCCGAGTTCGACCACGACTTCTCGGCCGAGGAGCTCCGCGGGCTCTACCGCGACATGGTCCTCACCCGGCGCATCGACGTCGAGGCCACGGCCCTCCAGCGCCACGGCGAGCTCGGCATCTGGGCACAGCTGCTCGGCCAGGAGGCCGCGCAGATCGGCGCCGGCCGTGCCCTGCGTCCCCAGGACTACGTCTTCCCGACCTACCGCGAGCACGGCGTCGCCTACTGCAAGGGCGTCGACCCGCTGCGGCTGCTCGGCCTGTTCCGCGGTGTCGACCAGGGCGGCTGGGACCCCAACGAGAACAACTTCGGCCTCTACACGATCGTCATCGGCGCGCAGACCCTCCACGCCACCGGCTACGCGATGGGCATGCAGCGCGACGGTGTCGTCGGCACCGGCGACCCCGAGCGCGACTCGGCCGTGATCGCCCACTTCGGCGACGGCGCGTCGTCCCAGGGCGACGTCAACGAGGCGTTCATCTTCGCCGCCTCCTACAACGCGCCCGTGGTGTTCTTCTGCCAGAACAACCAGTGGGCCATCTCCGAGCCGATCGAGCGCCAGACCCGGATCCCGCTCTACCAGCGCGCGCTGGGCTTCGGCTTCCCGGGCATCCGCGTCGACGGCAACGACGTGCTCGCGACGTACGCCGTCACGAAGGCCGCGCTGCAGCGGGCGCGCGAGGGCAACGGCCCGTCGTTCGTCGAGGCCTACACCTACCGGATGGGCGCGCACACCACGACCGACGACCCGACGCGCTACCGCCTCAACGACGAGCTCGAGCACTGGAAGCTCAAGGACCCGATCGAGCGGCTCAAGGTCTACCTGCGCCGCAACGGCCTGGTCGACCAGCAGTTCTTCGACGACCTCGACGCCGAGGCCAAGGAGCTGGGCCACCACCTCCGCGAGGGCTGCAAGGCGCTGCCCGACCCGAAGCCGCTCGACCAGTTCGGCTACGTCTTCAGCGAGATGACCGACGAGATCGCCGCCCAGCGCGACGGCTTCGCCGCCTACCTCGAGTCGTTCGAAGGAGCCCACTGAGATGAGCGCCAACCAGAAGATCACGCTTGCCAAGGGCCTCAACATGGGCCTGCGCAAGGCCATGGAGGACGACGACAAGGTCCTGCTCATGGGTGAGGACGTCGGCAAGCTCGGCGGCGTCTTCCGCATCACCGACGGCCTGCAGAAGGACTTCGGCGAGGACCGCGTCATCGACAGCCCGCTCGCGGAGTCCGGCATCGTCGGCACCGCCGTCGGCATGGCGCTGCGCGGCTACCGCCCGGTCGTCGAGATCCAGTTCGACGGCTTCGTCTACCCGGCCTACGACCAGATCGTGTGCCAGGTCGCGAAGTACACCTACCGCTCGCAGGGCAAGGTGAAGATGCCGATCGTCATCCGCATCCCCTTCGGTGGCGGCATCGGCGCGGTCGAGCACCACTCGGAGAGCCCGGAGGCGCAGTTCGCGCACACCCCCGGCCTCAAGGTGGTGGCCTGCTCCAACCCGGTCGACGGCTACTGGATGATCCAGCAGGCGATCGCCCACGACGACCCGGTCATCTTCCTCGAGCCCAAGCGGCAGTACCACGCCGACAAGGCCGAGCTCGACGAGACCGCGACGCCCGAGCCGCTCTTCACCTCGCGCGTGGTCCGACCGGGCTCCGACGCGACGGTGCTGGCCTACGGCCCGACCGTGAAGACCGCGCTCAAGTGCGCCGAGGCCGCCGAGTCCGAGGGCCGCAGCCTCGAGGTCATCGACCTGCGCACCCTCTCGCCGCTCGACATGGCCCCGGTCTACGAGTCCGTACGTCGCACCGGTCGCTGCGTGGTCACCCACGAGGCTCACGTCAACCTCGGCATGGGCGCGGAGCTCGCGGCCCGGGTCACCGAGGAGTGCTTCTACTCCCTCGAGGCCCCGGTCCTCCGCGTCGGCGCGTTCGACACGCCCTACCCGCCGTCGCGCATCGAGGAGGAGTACCTCCCCGACCTCGACCGCGTGCTCGACGCCGTCGACCGCAGCTTCGCCTACTGAGAGGGGTTTTCCTGATGTCTGAGTTCCTCCTCCCCGATGTCGGCGAGGGCCTGACCGAGGCCGAGATCGTCGCGTGGAAGGTCAAGGTCGGCGACACGATCGAGATCAACGACGTCATCGTCGAGATCGAGACCGCCAAGTCGCTCGTCGAGCTGCCCTCGCCGTACGAGGGCACCGTCTTGGCGCTGCTCGTCGCCGAGGGCGAGACCGTGCCGGTCGGCACCCCGATCATCTCGATCGGCGCCGAGGGTGAGGCCGCTCCCGTGGCCCCCACCTCGACCCCGGCCGAGCAGACCGAGTCCGACCCGTACCTCGGGATGGCCGAGAAGGCAGGTGCGGCCCAGGTCGACCCGGCCGACATCGACCTGTCCAACCCGGCCGCCTCCGGCTCGATGGAGGGCGCGTCCCTCGTCGGCCGGATCAAGGCCGAGCGCGGCCCGATGCGCCGGGCCCGTCGCGGTTCGGCGTCCCCGAGCACCGACGCCGGCGCCCAGACGCAGCTGCAGGTGCAGGGCGCGTTCTCGCCCGGCGGCGCTCAGTCGCAGGACGTGCTGCCGGCCGACGAGTCGCCGGTCCCGGCCGTCGACCAGCGCCCCGAGCCCGCCGCCGCCCCCGCCGAGGCGCTCGTCCCGGCGGCCGCGCAGGCCGAGCCCAGCGACGTACGCGCGCTGGCGAAGCCGCCGGTGCGCAAGCTCGCCAAGGACCTGGGTGTCGACCTGAGCGCCCTCACCGGCTCCGGCCCGTCGGGCTCGATCACCCGTGACGACGTCCAGTCCGCCGCCAACGGCCCGGCCTCCACCGCTCCCGCCGTCACCGCTCCCGCTCCCGCAGCGGTCGCGTCCGGCGAGCGCGAGACCCGCGAGCCGATCAAGGGCGTGCGCAAGATGATGGCGACGGCGATGAGCCAGTCGGCGTTCACCAGCCCGCACGTCACCGAGTGGATCACCGTCGACGTCACCGCCGCGATGCAGCTCGTCGCGCGGCTGAAGAAGCGCCCGGAGTTCCGCGACACCCGGGTCAGCCCGCTGCTCGTCCTCGCCCGCGCCGTCATCCTCGCGATGAAGCGCACCCCGGAGATCAACTCCTACTGGGACGAGGCCGCGCAGGAGGTCGTCTACAAGCACTACGTCAACCTCGGCATCGCGGCCGCCACGCCGCGCGGCCTCGTGGTGCCCAACGTCAAGGACGCCGACGCGCTCTCGATGACCGAGCTGGCCCAGGCGCTCGCCGCGCTCACCGCCACCGCTCGCGACGGCAAGACGCAGCCGGCCGAGATGGTGGGCGGCACCTTCACGATCACCAACGTGGGCGTGTTCGGCGTCGACGCCGGTACGCCGATCATCAACCCCGGCGAGTCCGCGATCCTCTGCTTCGGCGCGGTCAACAAGCGTCCGTGGGTCGACGAGGAGACCGGCGAGATCGTGGTCCGCGACGTCACGACGTTGGCGCTGTCCTTCGACCACCGTCACGTCGACGGCGAGAAGGGCTCGCGCTTCCTCGCCGACGTCGCCGGGATGCTGCAGGACCCGGGCACGGCCCTGCTCTTCTGATCGAGCGGGCACTTCCTGACGCCGATCAAAGTCGAGTCGGCGCATCCTGAGCAGGATGCGCCGACTCGACCGTGTTTCGAGGTCAGGATGCGCCGCCTCGACGTCAGCGGGCGTGCCAGGCCGCCAGCACCTCGGCCTCCCGCTCGGGCGTGAGCGCGGTGACGGGGGAGTCGAGGCAGCCCGGAGCGGTGTCCGCCAGCGGCCGGAGCCGGAGCCCGGTAGCGACGGCCGGGCCCGGGTCGTGCGCCAGCATGCCGTCGTACTCCGGCCGGGGGAGCCACAGCGGGAGCGAGTCCTTGCCGGCCCAGGGCGCGGCGCCCTGGCCTTCGAGGAAGTCGCTGTCGACCCAGGTGAGCCGCGGGTCGGTGTTGCCGACGCCGGCGGCCACCTGCCCCAGCAGGTCGCCGAGCGGCACGGGCTCGCCCACAGCGTCGTACGTCCCCGTCGTGCGCGTCTCGGCCAGCACGAGCAGCCACGCGGCGAGGTCGCGCACGTCGATCACCTGCACGACGTCCTCGGGTCGCCCCGGCGCCAGCACCTCGCCGCCACGAGCCAGCCGCTGCGGCCAGTGGGCGAAGCGCCCGGTCGGGTCGCCGGGCCCGACGATGAGGCCGGGCCGCGCGACCACCGACGACGTCGCGCCCGACTGCACGATCTGCTCGCACGCCACCTTCATCCCGCCGTAGGCCTCCGGGTCCACCGCAAGATCCACGTCGGCGGTGATCGGCTCGAGCAACGGCTCCATCGCAGACGATGAGTTGTCGGCGTAGACGCTGATGGTGGACACGAAGACCCAGTGGGCGTACGACGTCGCGGCGACGGCGCTGCTCGCCTGCGACGGGAGCCGCGTCACGTCGACGACCGCGTCCCAGCCGCCGTCGGCCACTGCGGCCGGCGGCGGGTCGGCGCGGTCCCACGGCAGGTGGGTGGCGCCCTCCGGCACGGGTCCGGACGCGCCGCGGCAGGCGCAGGTGACGTCCCAGCCGCGCGCCACCGCCTGCAGCGCGACCTCGCGGGACAGGAACCGGGTGCCGCCGAGCACGAGGAGCAACATGTGAGCACTCCACCGCCTCGCCCCACCCCCGGCAAGGGCGGTTCGCTGTGGGCGCAACCGGCCGCTTCCTTTTGGCACGAGAGGCCGTGAACTGCGACAATGGACCCTCCGTAAGGGTGAGAAGAGGAGTGTGCGGATGGCTCAGGACTCCGCCACGGCTACCCCTGGCGAGCCGCCCACCACCGCGGCCCTGCTGGCACGCGCGCAGCAGGTGGCCGACCAGCTGGTCAGGGAGGCACGCGAGGAGGCCGAGCGCCTCACGACCGACCTCGCCACCCTGCGTGAGCAGACCCGCCTGCTGAAGGTCGAGACCGAGCGCGACCGCGCCGAGGCCGGCCGCGCCCGCGCGCAGGCCGAGGAGGTGCTCGCCGGCGCCTCCCAGGAGGCCGCCACGATCGTCGTGGACGCCAACGAGCAGGCCGCGCTCCTGATGAGGTCGGCCGAGGGTGCCCGGGACCAGCAGGTCGAGGCGGCCCGGACCGAGAGCGACAAGCTCCGCGCCCAGGCGCAGGACGACGCGGCTTCCCTGCGCGCCGAGTCGCAGGAGCTGCGCGACACCGCGGCCAGCGAGAAGACCGAGCTGCTGGAGGGCGCGCGGACCGAGGCGGACGCCATGCTCGCCGGCGCCCAGGAGACCGCGGCCCGCCTCGTCGAGGAGGCCCGCACCGCCGGGCAGCAGCACCTCGACTCTGCGACCGCCGAGGCCGAGTCGCTGCGGGCCAGCGCGTCCACCGAGTCCGCCCGGATGCGCGACGAGGCCTCGCTCCACGTCGAGGACCTGCGCCGTACGACCGGCGCGGAGGTCGACCAGATGCGCCGGTCCGCCGAGGAGATGCTGGCCGCCGCGCGCACCGAGAGCGACGAGAAGCTGCGCCACGCCGCCGAGCAGACCGCGTGGGCCACGCAGACCGTCGAGTCGGTGCTCGCCGGCGCGGCCACCGAGGCCGACTCGATCCGCAGGTCCGCCCACGCCGACGCCGGTGACCACGCACGGCTGGCCCGCCAGCGCGCCCACGGCGTCATCGTCACGGTCAACGGCCGGATGGCGCTCGAGCTCGCCGAGGCCAAGCAGCGGGCCGAGGAGATCACCCAGGACGCCGCCAGCACGGCCGCCGAGCGGAAGGCCGAGGCCAGGGCCGCCCTCGAGCAGGCCGAGGCCGATGCCGCCCGGATCGTCGCCGACGCGACCGACGAGTCCGAGCGGGCGGTCGAGCGGCTCGAACGCCGCCGGTCCGAGGCCGAGAGCGGTGCGGCCAGCCTGCGCGCGCTCGTCGCCGAGGAGGTCACCCGCAGCCGGGCCGACGCAGCCGAGGACCGCCGCCGCGCACGCGAGGAGTCCGTCGCGCTCGTCGCCGAGGGCCGCGCCGAGGCCGACCAGCTCCGCGACAGCGCCCGCCGCGCGCTCGAGCGCGCCCGGGCCGAGATCGCGCAGCTCAAGGAGCAGCGCGACACCATCGCGGCCGAGCTCGGCCAGCTCTCCGGCGTCATCGCGGCGCTCTCCGTGCCCGAGCGCGCGCAGGCCGGAGCCGACGACACCGACCCGACCCCCAGCGACCCCCACACCCCGCCACCCCCCACAGCCCCGCCAAGCCAGGAGACCCCCGATGCCTGAAGAGATGTTCACGACCGTGCGCCGCGGCTACGACCCGGGCGAGGTCGAGCGTGCCGTGGGTCAGGCCCAGGCGGAGGTCGCCGACCTGCGTCAGCGGCTCGAGGCGGCCGAGGCGGCTGCCGACTCGGCGAAGGGCGAGGCCTCGGCATCCCGCGAGGCGCTCGTCGCGCGCGAGTCGCACCAGCCCGAGGCGCCGTCGTACGAGCACCTCGGTGAGCGCATCGGGCAGATCCTCTCGCTCGCCGAGGCCGAGGCCGCCGAGGTCCGTGACCGGGTGCTCGGCGAGGTCGAGACCATGCGCAAGGAGGCCGAGCAGGAGGTGGGTGCCCTGCGCGCCGACGCCGACCGCTACGCCGAGGACACGCGCCGCGACGCCGACGCCGAGGGCGCCCGCGTCCTCGCCGACGCGCGCAAGGCAGCCGACGGGGAGCGGGACGCCGCCGAGCGCGACGCCTCCGCGCGTCGCGCCGAGGCCGAGGCCCTCTACGAGGACCAGCGCGCGAAGGCCGCCCAGGCAGCCGCGGACTTCGAGACCACGCTCGCCGAGCGTCGCCAGAAGGCCACGGCCGAGTTCCAGGCCCAGCAGGCCGCGACCCAGGCCGAGCTCGACGCGATGGCCGCTCGCAACAAGGACACCGAGGCCACCCTCGAGCGCAACCGGGTGGAGGCCGAGGAGCGCATCGCCCGGATGCTCGCCGACGCCGAGGAGAGGTCGACGACCATGGTGTCCGAGGCCCGCACCTCCGCCGACCGCGTACGCGCCGAGTCCGAGCGGGAGCTGGCCGCCGCCGCCCAGCGCCGCGACAGCATCAACGCCCAGCTGTCCAACGTCCGGCAGATGCTCGCGACCCTCACCGGCACCGTGCCCGGGGTCGTCGGCCTGTCCGACGCGCCCGCCCCCTCGGCCACCGCCCCGCACGGCGACCCCGTCGCCGACGCGGCTCGCGCGGAGTCGGACGAGCCCGAGGCCGCGGAGAGCGCCGACGAGCAGGACGACACGCCGGACGACACGCCGGACGCGGCCGAGGAGCGGTGAGCCAGGCGGGTTCTCACGCTCGAGAACCCGCCTCACACACCGCTCGATCGGCGACACGCCCCGACGCACCGCTCGGGTGACGACACGCCTCGGATCGTCAGACGTAGCGCCGCGCCCGCTCGTCCGCCGACCCCGGCCCGGAGGTGATGAGAGCGCTGAGCTCGTGCTCGAGCACGGCGCCGACGCGACGGCAGAACTCCTCGGCCTCGTCGGCCGCATCGGGCTTCTCGCTCACGATCCGGTCGACCACGCCCCGGCGGTGGAGGTCGATGGCCCGCACCTGCTGCGCCCGCGCCATCTCGGCGGCGTGGTCGAGGTCGCGGTGCACGATCGCAGAGGCGCCTTCGGGCGGCAGCGGTGACAGCCACGCGTGCTGTGCCGCAACCACCCGGTCGGCGGGCAGCAGGGCGAGCGCGCCACCGCCGTTGCCCTCGCCCAGCATCAGGCACAGCGTGGGCGCGTCGAGGGTGACGAGGTCCGCCAGTGAGCGGGCGATCTCACCGGCCAGCCCGCCGTTCTCGGCGTCGGCGGAGAGGGCGGCCCCCTGCGTGTCGATGACCGTCACGAGCGGCAGCCCGAGCTCGGACGCCAGCCGCATCCCGCGTCTGGCCTCGCGCAGCGCCTCGGGTCCCATCGGGTGGTCGGTGGTCTGGCCGCGGCGGTCCTGGCCGAGGAAGACGCACGGCGCCTCGCCGAAGCGCGCGAGCGCGATCAGGAGCCCCGCGTCGCGTTCGCCCTGCCCGGTCCCGTTGAGGGGTACGACGTCGCTGGCGGCGTAGCGCAGCAGCCGTCGTACGCCCGGTCGATCCGGGCGCCGCGACCGGGTCACGCAGTCCCACGCGTCGACGTCCGGCACGTTCTCCTGCCCCGGGTCCGCGACCGGGGCGACGCCCTCCCGGGCCGCCATGAGGATGCTGAGCGCGCGGTCGAGGATCTCCTTGATCTCCTCGGGCGGCAGGACGGCGTCGATGATGCCGCGGGCGTAGAGGTTCTCCGAGGTCTGCACGCCCTCGGGGAAGGGGCGGTCGTAGAGCGCCTCGTAGACCCGGGGGCCGAGGAAGCCGACAAGCGCGCCCGGCTCGGCGACCGTCACGTGGCCGAGCGAGCCCCACGACGCCATCACGCCGCCGGTGGTGGGGTGGCGCAGGTAGACGAGGTAGGGCAGGCCCGCGGTGCGGTGCGCGGCCACGGCCGCGGAGATCCGGACCATCTGCACGAAGGCCGGGGTGCCCTCCTGCATGCGGGTGCCGCCGCTCACGGGCGCGGCCACGAGGGGCAGGCCTTCGCGGGTCGCCCGCTCGATGCCGGCGACGATCCGGTCGGCCGCGGCCCGTCCGATCGACCCGGCCAGGAAGCCGAACTCGCCCACCAGCACGGCGATTCGTCGCCCGTGCATCCGCGCCTCGCCGGTCAGCACCGACTCGTCGACGCCCGACTTCTCGGCCGCGGCGGCCAGCTCGGCGGCGTACGCCTCGCTGACGCCGTCACGCGTCGGAGCGGTGTCCCAGGAGGACCACGAGCCCTCGTCGAGGACCAGGTCGATGAGGTCGCGCGCAGTCAGTCGTTCGCTCATTGAGCGAGGTTAGGCCATGCGTCGCGACGGTCCGCCCCGGTGCCGGTCACCCGCAGGGGTAGGGGCGCCTACACCAGCGTAGGTAATCCCGAGCAGGGGATCCCTGACAGGGCCCTGGCCGGTCCACGGTGCAATCCGCTGTCCATCAGGCTCGGGCCACGCCTGTACGGAGATCGCTGTGGTCACTCGAGCAAACCGTCGCGTCGCAGGCCCCGTCGGCCTGTTCCTCCTCGTCCTGGCTGTGGTGCTGGCGCCCCTCGCGCCGGCGTCCGCAGCCCCTGGGGATCCGGGCACCATCGCGGGCACCGTCTACGAGCCCGACTTCTTCGAGGCCTCCGGTGCCACGGTCACCCTCTACAACGCGGCGAAGGTCGCGGTGGGGAGCCCCCAGGTCACCGGCGCCGACGGGACGTACGAGTTCGGCGGCCTGGACGGCACCTACTACGTCGGCGCGACCAAGTCCGGTGTGGGCACGGTCTTCTACGACAGTGCGGGCACCATCGCCAACGCCGACGCGATCGCGGTCGACCCAGACTTCGGGGCGGAGTTCGTCGACCTCCAGCTGATCCCGCCGCCCGTCATCGCCGGCACCGTGAGCAACGCGAGCGGCCCGATCGCGGGAGCGGACGTCACCGCCTACGAGTACGACGACGTCGACGAGTTCTGGTTCGCGACGGCCTTCGCCAGCACCGATGCGTCCGGTCACTACGAGCTCGCCGGCCTCGCGCCGAAGGCCTACCGGCTCCGGTTCAGTGCGCTGAATCACATCACGGAGTACTGGAACGACAAGACCTCCGTGTCCACGGCGGACGACGTCACGGTGGTGACGGGCGAGGTCCAGCAGGCGAACGCGCTGCTGGCGGCCCGTACCCCGGTCTCCGGGCGGGTCACCGGCACCGGCGGCGCCAACGTGGCGAACGCCAGCGTGACCGCGGAGCAACAGGTGACCGACGAGTTCGGGGACACCTACTGGGACGAGGTCGACTTCGCCTCCAGCGCAGCGGACGGGACGTACACGCTGCGGGTGCCCGCCGGGCCCACCCGCATCTCGTTCGCCGCGACGGGCTACCTCACGGAGTACTACGACAACGTCCTCGACGCCGCCGACGCGCAACTGGTCCAGGTGGGGCAGACCCCGGTCGCGAACGTCAACGCCGCGCTCACGGCGGGCGGCAGGATCACCGGGACGGTCCGGACCTCGGGCGGCACGGGGATCCCGAGCGTGTCGGTCACGGCGTACCGGCTCGTCGGCGGTCAGTGGCAGACGGCCGGCAGCGGCTTCACCGACAACGCCGGGAGCTACGTCGTCGACGGGCTGCGCACCGGCAGCTACCGACTGCGCTTCCAGACCTTCGGTGCCGGCGGCTACCTCCCGGAGTACTACCAGGACAAGGACACCCTCGAGACCGCCACCGACGTCGCGGTCGCCCAGGGCGCGACCGCCACCGCCGACGCCGTCCTCGACGTCGGCGGCCAGGTCTCGGGCACGGTCACGGGGCCGTCGGGTGCCGTCACGGGTGCCTCCGTCGTGCTCTACACCCCTAGTCGGTTCTCGTCCTCGGGCTGGACCTGGAGCGACTCGGACACCACGACCGCCGGTGGCGCGTACTCCTTCACCGGTCTGGCCCCCGGCCCCTTCCGGGTGTGCGTGGACTCGGCAACGGGTCTCGCGCCGGAGTGCTGGAACGACAAGCCGGAGGTGTTCGCCGCCGACACCATCACAGCCGCCAAGAACAGCACCGCGACCGCGAGCTTCGTGCTGGCGGCGGCGCGGAAGATAACTGGCAGCGTGACCTCGCGCGCCGGGGGCGCCCTCACGGCGCCCTCCGTCACCGCCTATCGCAAGCTCACCGGTCCTGACGGCGCGTTCTGGTCGTTCGTCAGCTCCACGACGCCCGCGGCGGGCGGGGCGTACTCCCTGGACGTGGCCCCGGGCACCTACCGCGTCTCCGCCTCGGCGAATGAGCACCAGCAGCGGTTCTACAGCGAACCGGCGACCTCGACCCGGCCTACCCGGATCGTCGTCGCGGCCGGCGCCGACCAGACGGGCAAGGACATCGCCCTCGACCGCTACGGCCGGATCAGCGGCACGGTGGGCGGACCGTCGGGCGCCCTGACCGGCGCCACCGTCCGTGTCTACCGGTGGTCCAACCCGAGCTTCGTGCAGGCGGGCTCGGTGCAGACGACCGCCGGTGGCTCCTACACGTTCACCGGCCTCAACGCCGGCAACTACCGGGTGGGCTTCTCGGCGGCCGCGATGACACCGGAGTTCAACCTCGACAAGAGCGACGTCGACCTCGGCGACGACGTGGCCGTGGCGCTCAACGGCACCGCGACCGTCAACGCCACCCTGGCCTCCAACCAGCGCACGCTGTCCGGCACGGTCACCGCGGCCGCAGGCGGAGCGGCCCTCGCCGATGCCGAGGTGCGCGTCGAGCGCGGCGTGCAGACCCAGGACGACGTCCGCTGGCGCAGCGTCGTCGACCTGACCACGGCGGCCGACGGCTCGTGGAGCACCACCGTGCCCGACGGCACCTACCGGCTCCGCTTCTCCCGGACGGGCTACCTCGGTCAGTGGTACGCCGGCGCCTCGACCGAGTCCGCGGCCACCCCCGTCGTCGTGAGCGGCAGCAACCGCACGGGGCTGAACGCCGCACTGGCGCGGGCCGGCACGATCAGCGGCACCGTCACCGGGCCGGCAGGACCGGTCACCGACGGGTACGTCACCGTCTACCGCGAGGTCGCCCCGGGCGACTTCGAGGACGTGGACTACGCCTCGACGAGCGCGACCGGCGCATGGACCGTGGACTCGCTCGCTCCGGGCACCTACGTCGTCGAGATCGGTGCCGACCGGTTCGTGACGGAGTACTGGAACGACAGGGCCACGTTGGCGGCAGCGGACCGCATCGTCGTCGGCATCGGCAGCACGGCCACCGCCAATGCCGCACTGGCTGCCGCGCGCACCATCTCCGGGACGCTCACCGGACCCACCGGCTCACCCCTGGCCGACGCCGACGTCACCGTCGAGCGCAGGTACGACGACGGTGAGGGTGGCTTCTACTGGGACTACTACTCCGACGCGACGACCGCGGCCGCCGGCACCTGGACGACGTACGTCGCGCCGGGCACCTACCGGGTCGAGTTCCGGCAGAGCGGTCACCTCGTCGAGTGGTGGAACGACGCCGCCACTGCCGCGGCCGCGCAGCCGGTGGTCGTCTCCGCCTCCGACGTGGGGTCGATAAACGCCCAGCTCGCCGCGGCCACGGTCCTCCGGGGACGGCTGTCCGGACCGGACGGACCGGTGTCGGGGCAGGTCAGGGTCTACCCGGCGAGTGCCACCGACCTCGGATCGGCACCGGTCCTGGCCAGCGACTTCGCCGGCTCCGACGGTGACTACGTGATCGACACGCTGCCTCCCGGCAACTACAAGGTCCGCTTCGAGTCGTACCGGCTCATCCCGGAGTTCCACCTCGACAAGGCCGACCTCGCCTCGGCGAACCTCGTCACGCTGTCGACGGCAGCACCCGTGGCCGTGGACGCGACCCTGGCGAGGGGCCGGGCGATCACCGGCACGATCACCGGTGTCGGCGGCGCCATCGACACTGCGAGCACGACCTTCTACCAGCTCCAGACCGGGGGCGGTTACAGCTTCTTCGACTCCGACAGCACCGACGCCGACGGCGTATTCCGCGCCCACCTGCCACCCGGCACCTACAAGATCAGCTTCTCGGCGTACGACAACCGAATCTCCGAGTGGTGGAACAACGCAGCCACGCAGGCCGCTGCCGGCACTGTCGCGCTCGGCACGGGCTCCGACGTGACCGGGATCGACGCCGTCCTCGACGACGGAGCCACCGTCACGGGCACGGTGACCTTCCCGCAGCGGCTCTCCGGCTGGGACAGCCGGGTCGTCATCCGTGACGCCACGACCGGCGCGTTCGCGACCAGCGCCGCGGTGAACGCCCACGCCAACGCCTACTCCGTCAGCAACCTGGTCCCTGGCACCTACCGCGCCGAGTTCTCCCGCGACGCGGGCTACGACGTCGCGGAGGCGCAGTTCTACAACGGCAAGGCGGAGCACCTGGGTGTGGGCGCCTCACAGACGTTCACTCTCGCTGCCGCCGCGACCCAGGCGGGGGTGAGCGCGGTCCTGGTCGAGGGTGGCCGACTCACCGGTCGCGTGCGGGACACCTCGTCCAACCCCGTCGCCGGCTGCGTCGTGACGGCCTACTCGGGTGACGGGACCCGGGTCGGACGCGACTCCCGTCCCTCCGCGGCCGACGGCTCGTACGTCGTCCCCGGGCTGACCACCGGCAGCTACCTGCTCCGGGTCGTCGGCGGCGGGTGCGGGCCCGCGACGGCCTACTACGACGGCGCGGGCACCGTCTCACCGTCGGCCGGGAGCGCCGTGGCCGTGTCGGCGACCCGCGCGACCAGCACGGCCGTCCCGCAGGACCTCGTCATCGGTCCGCCAGACGCGCCCCCGATGGTCAACAACAGCCTGCCGACGGTCAGCGACACCACCCCCGAGGTGGGGCAGACCCTCACTGCCACCACGGGCACCTGGACGCCGGCCGACGGCACCTACGCCTACCAGTGGCTCGCCGGCGGCAGCCCCGTCGCCGGGGCGACGACCAGCAGTTACGCGGTGGTCGCCGGTGACATCGGCAAGACGCTCGCGGTGCGGGTGACGGCGAGCAGGGCCGGGTTCACCAGCGTGAGCGCCACGTCCGCGGCCACCGCGGCCGTCCCGGCTCCGCCCAGGATGACCAACACCGCGGTCCCGACGATCAGCGACACCACCCCGGCCGTGGCCCAGTCGCTGACCGCGACGCCCGGCACGTGGACGCCGTCCGACGGCACGTACGCCTACCAGTGGCTCGCCGACGGCGCGCCCGTCGCGGGCGCAACGACAGCGGCGTACACGGTGGTCGCAGCCGACCAGGGCAAGGTGCTGTCGGTCCGGGTGACGGCCTCGAAGGCCGGCTTCGTCACCGACAGCGCGACGTCGGCAGCCACGTCGGCTGTCGCCCCGCAGCCCCAGGTGGCCAACACGGCGCTGCCCACCATCAGCGACACGACCCCGGAGGTCGGCCAGGTGCTGACAGCCGGTGACGGCACCTGGACGCCGAGCGGTGTCACGCTCGCCTACCAGTGGCGCTCGGACGGAACGGACATCGGCGGCGCCGTCTCCAAGACCTTCCAGGTCCCGGCCGGACAGCTCGGCAAGAAGCTGTCCGTGCGGGTCACCGCGGCCCGGGCGGAGCACCTCCCGGACTCGGCGACCTCGGTCGAGACCACCGCGGTCGTGGAGACCACGACCGTCTACAACACCGTCGCCCCGTCGATCAGCGACACCACGCCGACCGTGGGCGAGGCGCTGACGGCGACGAGCGGCACGTGGACGCCGTCCGACTCCACTTTTGCCTACCAGTGGCTCGCCGACGGATCGGCGATCGCGGGGGCGACGACCAGCGGCTACACGCCGGTCGCCGGTGACGTGGGGAAGAAGCTGTCGGTGCGGGTGACCGCGTCGAAGACGGGTTGGACGGGTGCCACCGCGACCTCGGCGGAGACCGCTGCCGTGGCCGCGGCGGTGGTCCCGCCGCCGCCCCCGCCGCCCCCGCCGCCCCCTGCGCCGACGCCGACACCCACGCCGGCACCGGTCCCGACGCCGCCCGCGCCCGCACCCGCGCCGGCCGTGATCACATGCCCGACGCCCAAGGTGAGCGGCACCTCCAAGGTGGGCAAAAAGCTGAAGGCGGTCATCGGCACCGTCTCGCCGACGGGCGTCACCGTGACGTACCAGTGGCTGCGCAACGGCAAGAAGATCAAGGCCGCGACCAAGGCCACCTACAAGCTCACCGCGGCCGACAAGGGCAAGAAGGTCAGCGTCAAGGCGACCTATGCGAAGGCGGGCCTGGCGACCGTGGTCAAGACCTCGGCGGGAAAGAAGGTGACCTGACCCGGGCCGGCTCAGCCCTGCGGCACCCCGGGCGCCGGCGTCCGCTGCCCCATGATCCAGCGGTCGAAGAACGCCGACAGCTCGCGCCCGGTCTCCTTCTCCCAGTGGTCGTAGATCTGCTCGCGCGACACCGAGGTGTTGTCGCGGTCGGCCAGCCACGAGCGGGCGCCGGCGTAGAACTCGTCGTCGCCGAGGTCCTGGCGGAGCTCGTTCCACATCAGCGCGGGCGTGTAGTAGATGTTGGAGCTGCCGAACTGGCGCGGGTCGTAGGCGCCGGGCGGACCGAACTCGTCGCGCAGCTGCTGGTCGGCGGAGCGGGCGAGGCGCACGCTCTGGCGCAGCGGCCGGAGGCCGTGCTCGTCCTCGTAGACCCACTGCAGCAGCATCGTCATGCCCTCGTTGAGCCAGACGTCGCGCCAGTCCGACGGCGAGACCTGGTCGCCGTACCACTGGTGGACGATCTCGTGGGCGA
Organism: Nocardioides cavernae; assembly: GCF_016907475.1. NCBI lineage: Bacteria > Bacillati > Actinomycetota > Actinomycetes > Propionibacteriales > Nocardioidaceae > Nocardioides > Nocardioides cavernae. The sequence goes on from NZ_JAFBCA010000001.1 coordinate 961,529, forward strand.
TGACCTGCGGCGAGAGGACGTAGTCGTTGGTGCCGAGCGTGACCATCGTCTGGGTCTCCATCGCGCTCTGCGAGTCGGTGACGACGAGGCCGAGGGAGTCGAACGGGTAGTCGCCGAGCCGGGTCTCGACCCAGTCGACCGTCGCGGCCGCGGTCTTGATCGAGTCGAGCGGACGCTTCATGCCTCGCGGGGTCCAGTAGTCCACCCGCAGCCCGCCGTCGGAGGTGTTGCTGCTGTGGACGTAGTCGCCGATCCCGAGCGTGATGAGGTACGACGACGCCGGCTCGTCGAGCTGCCAGGACGTGGTCGTGCCGTCCGCGTCGCTGGTGAGCTCGGTGAGCTCGCCGTTGGAGATGCCGGTCCACTCCGACGGGGCGTGGACGGTGATGTCGTAGAGCGCCTTGTCGGACGGCTGGTCGTTGACGGGGTACCAGGTGTAGGCGCCGTAGGGCTCCTGCATCGTCCACACCTCGCCCTTGCGGGTCACCGTGAAGCCGATCGTGCTGAAGTCGCCTCGCGTGGTCGGGGCGGGGGCGGGCTCGGGCGTGCCGACGTAGTCGAGGCTGAGCTCGTAGCGCTGGTCCTCCTCGATCGGCGCGCGCAGCACGAGGTCCTTGCCGCGACGGGCGAAGGGGATCGGCTCGCCATCGAGGGCGACCTCGCCGACGGTGAGGCCCGACCCGAGGTCGAGCTGGAACCGTGGGGCCGTCCGGGCCGCACGGAAGGTGATGACCGCTTCGCCGGTGAGGTGCTCGGCGTCGGGCTCCCAGGTCAGGTCGAGCTCGTAGTGCAGCGCGTCGACGCGCGGGTCGCCGACAGCGGGGTAGACGCTGTCCTCGCGCGGCGTCGACACGGCGAGGTCGAGGTCGGGCTCCTCCGGCTCGCTCACCACCGGTCCGGAGGCGGGACCGTCCGACCTCTCGTCGTCGGGCGCCTCGCTGTCCGAGGACGCGGCGGCGGGAGGCGGGTCCTGCCGCTCCTCGGTGCCGGCGGACTCACCCGAGCACGCAGCCAGGACGGAGAGGGAGAGGGCCGCCGCCAGCACCCCGCGGACGCGGTGGTGCGTCACCGCTCACCGCGCAGCAGCGGCCGGGCGAGCTTGCGGCCGTGGTGGATCTGCGCCTTGACGGTGCCGAGCGGTGCGTCGACGAGCAGGGCGATCTCGTCGTACGGCAGGCCGTAGACGTCGCGCAGCAGCAGCGGCTCGACGAACTGGGGGTGCTCCTTCTCGATGGTCTCCATCGCCTCGAGCAGGTCGAGCCGGGTGCCCGCGATGACGCTGGTGGTGCGCGGATCGGGACGGTCGTGCGCGCCGTCCTCGAAGTCGGTCGGCGTGGCGAGGTTCTTCAGCCGGCGGTACGTCGTGCGCGCGCTGTTGACCGACACGATGTGCAGCCAGGTGGTGAACCGGCCGCGACCGCCCCACGACGCGATCTTGGTGGCGACGTTGAGCATCGCCTCCTGGCAGGCGTCCTCGGCGTCCCCCGAGTAGGGAAGCACCCCGCGGCAGATGTTCAGCACCCGCGGGCGCACCGCGGCGAGCAGCAGCTCGAGCGCGTCACGGTCGCCGTCCTGGGCGCGCCGCGCGAGCTCGTCGATGTCGTCTGGCGCCAGCGCGTCGCCCGGGTCCCCCGAATAGTCCACCCCTGCACGATAATGCCCGGGTGTCCGCTCCCTCTCGTCTCGGTCGTTACCCGGTGCGCCGTCGCATCGGGTCAGGAGCGTTCGCGACGGTCTGGCTCGCCTACGACGAGCACCTCGACAGCGCGGTCGCCATCAAGGTCCTCGCCGACAACTGGGCCGGCGACCACCACATCCGCCAGCGCTTCCTCGAGGAGGGCCGCTTCCTCCGCAAGGTGGAGTCGCCCCACGTCGTGACCGTCTACGACGCCGGCGAGCTGGAGGACGAGCGCCCCTACCTCGTGATGGCGTACGCCGACCAGGGCACGCTGGCCGACCTCATCGAGCTCTCCCCACTGACGCGGTCGCAGGCGGTGTCGGTGATCACGCAGGTCGGCCGTGGGCTCACCGCCCTCCACGACCGCGGCGTGCTGCACCGCGACGTGAAGCCCGCCAACGTGCTGTTCCGCACCGTGGAGAACGGACGCGGCGCACACATCGTGGCGATGCTCGGCGACCTCGGCCTCGGCAAGGCGATGGACATGTCCTCACGGCTCACCATGGCCGGCGGCACCCCCTCCTACGTGGCCCCCGAGCAGGCCCTCGGCGAGGGGCTGGACGCACGAGCCGACCAGTTCTCGCTCGCCGCCCTGAGCTACCACCTGCTGACGGGTCGCCAGCCCTACGCCCACGCGAGCCTCGCGGCCGCCGAGAACCCCGCTCCGCCCGCGCCGATGGAGATCGATGAGCCGGCCGTGGAGGAGGTGGTCCTCCGCGGCCTCGCCAAGGACCGCGAGGACCGGTTCCCGGACGTCGCGGCGTTCACTGCGGCCCTCGTGGAGGCCGTGGGCGAGCCGGTGGACGAGACGCCAGCGACCTGGGTCCCGGCCGACCCCGACCTGACCCGCGCCGCCGCCAGCACCGAGGCGACCGGGGTTGCCGGCGACCCGTCACCAGGTCCTCGCTCACGCCGTCGTCGATGGCCGTGGGTGGCGGCCGCCGTCCTGGCCCTCACCACAGGAACCGGCGCCGGCTGGGCGCTCGAGCGCACCGCCGCCTCCGAGGTGACCGTCAAGGACTCGACCGGCACGGTCTTCGTCACCGTGCCGTCCTCCTGGGCCCGCCAGGTGGACCCCGAGCAGTGGGTCCCGTTCGAGGGCCGCGCCGAGCAGGCATCGGTGGCCGCCGGCACCCGCTCGGGGTGGAACTCCGACGACGACCCCGGCGAGGGGGTCTTCGTCGGCGTCCTGCCCGGCGACCGGTTGCCGTCACGCGTGCCCGGCCACCCCGAGTGCTCGGTCCAGCGCGGCCCCTACTTCGACGAGAGGGGGGACGACGACTACATGACGGTCTTCTTCAGCGGGTGCCCCGGCGTCGACCTCACCGTCGAGCGCGTCATCCGGGTCAACCAGAACCAGCTGCTCTGGGTCCAGATCCGCACCGACGACCGTGGGATCGCCAACCGGGTCCTCGACTCCGTACGGGCCTCCGGAATCTGAGGCGGCCCGCTCAGCCGAGCCGGATGCCCGACCCGACCCGGGCGATCAGGTCGGCCATGCCCGGGTCGTCGACCTCCCGGCCGGTGACGGCGATCTCCACCTGGGCGTTGTCGGAGCCCGTGAGGTCGAGCCACCGCAGGTAGCCGTGGCGCAGGTGGTTGGACGTGATGAAGGTGAAGTGCAGGCTGTCGTTGGTCTGGTCGAGCACTTCGACGTTGGTCTCGTCCTCGCGGAGCTCGTCGATCCGTCGGTCGAGCGTCCACTCGATCGACCGGCGGTTGCTCAGCACCTGCTCCACCCGCAGGACGTAGCCGAAATCCGGCTGGCCGGGCGGTCGCCACTGCCACTCGTTCAGGGAGTTCTCGGAGAAGGTCCAGCCCTTCGGGACCGGCAAGGTCATCCGGAAGTCGCCGGCGCCGACCGACTGGGAGACCAGCGGGACCCCCGTCTCCAGCGCCGGGGTCGGCGGATCCGGCAGCAGCTCGGGGACCGGGTCGACCGGCAGGCTGGGTGAGGCGGGCACAGGTGCGGCCGTCCCGTCGCCCGACGGGTTCTTGCCCAGGACCCAGGACGCGCCGAACCCCGCCGCGACCCCGATGGCGAGCAGCAGCGCGAGCACTGCCGTCCCCCGCCAGTTCACGGCGCCAACCTAGTCCGTGGGGGTGTGCTCAGCCGACAGGCCCGCCGCCCGCCCCTTCCATGCCCTCGGCCACCCGGCGGATGAGGTCGCGCGTGCCGGGGACGTCCTTCTCACGGCCGTGCACGACGATCTCCACGTCGGCCTGGCCGCTGGCGTCGAGGTCGAGCCAGCGCATGAAGCTGTGCCGGGCGTTGCCCTCGTTGCTGCGGTAGGTGTACTCCAGCGTCTCCGCTCCGCGGTCGACGATGACCACGTCGTCCTGCTCGGCGCGCAGGCGCTCGATGCGGATGTTGATCGCGTCCTGGATCGTGATGTCCTGGCTGTTGATCTGCTCGATCCGCATCACGTACGTGTTGTTGGACGTGCCCGGCTTCTTCCACTTCCACTCGTTGCTGGCGTTGGCGTTGGTGCTCCACCCGACGGGCGCGGGGAAGGTGATCTCGAACTTGCCGGTGCCGACCTTCTGCGGGGCCATCGCGATGTCCGGCTCGAGCGGGGGGTCGGTCGGATCGGGGACGGGAGGCTGGGGCGCCTCGACCGGCATCTCGGGTGCCTGCGCGGGCACCGGGGCGGGGACGCCCGACCCGATGGATCCGTCGCGGCTCTGTGCGGACGCGGCGTAGCCGCCCCCGGCGCCGACCGCCAGGAGCGCGACCAGTACCGCCGGCCCCCGCCACTTCACGGCGCCATCATGTCAGCCCGGGTGGCTGGTCTGGTCCACCGAGCCGCGCCGGTGCGCCGGACGGCCGCCCGGGCGCACCATCGGGAGATGGGCTCCCGGTGGGCGTTGCGGGCGGGCCGCGCGTTCGACGGGGTGCGGTTCCTGCCGGACGGCGCCACGGTGCTCGTCGAGGGTGACCGGGTCGTCGGCGTCGAGACCGCTGCGTTCCGCCCGCCGGACGACGTACCCGTCACCGACGTCGACGGCACCCTCCTGCCCGGGCTGGTCGACTGCCACGTCCACCTCGTCGCGTCGGGAGCGTTCCCCGGCACGCCCGGGAGCCTCGAGTGGGCCGGCACGGCCGCCCCGGCGGCAGTGGACGAGGTGGTGACGGCCAGCCTGCGGGCGCAGGTCACGGCGGGGGTGACCAGCGTCCGCGACCTCGGTGACGCCGGCTACCGCGTGCTCGAGCACCGCGGACGGGAGCGCGAGGGGCTGCCGCGGGTGGTCGCTGCCGGTCCACCGATCACGATCCCGCTCGGGCACTGCTGGTTCCTCGGCGGTGACGTCGACCCGGACGACCCCCCCACGGTGCACCGCGCCCTGGCGGAGCGGGTGGAGCGCGGCGTCGACCTCGTCAAGGTGATGGCCAGTGGCGGCTTCCTGACCCCCGGCAGCGACCAGCTCGGCGCCCAGTTCGACGTCGTGCCGCTGCGGGTGATGGTCGGTGCCGCCCACGACGCCGGCCTCCGGGTCGTCGCCCACACCCACTCGGTCGCCGGGGCGGAGGTCGCGACCGACGCCGGAATCGACGGGCTGGAGCACTTCACGTGCATGAGCGAGGCCGGGGCCGACCCGCCTTCCGGTCTGCTCGCCCGCGTCGCGGACGCGGGTGTCACCGTGTGCCCGACGCTGGGGAGCGACCCGTCGCGGCTCCCGCCGGTGTCGGCCATGCCGCCGCACATCCTCGAGATGCTCGAGCGGATCGGCATCACCGACCGCGACGAGCACTTCGCCCGCGTCGCCGCCAACTCCGTCCGCCTCCGCGAGCACGGCATCCGCGTCGTCTCCGGGCTCGACGCCGGAGCGATGCCCGCCAAGCCGCACGGCCACCTGTGGCGCTCGGTCGCCGAGCTGGTGCGGGGCGGGTGGCCGGTGGACGAGGCGCTCGCGACCGCCACCTCGGTGGCCGCCGAGGACTGTGGCATCGACGCCGGTCGTCTCGCGACCGGCCGGCTCGCCGACCTGCTCGTCGTCGACGGTGACCTCGCGACCGACGTCACGGCGCTGTCCCGCCCGCTCGCGGTGTGGGTGGGCGGTGTGGCGATCGATGAGCCCCTGGCCCCGCCGGGAGGGCACTGACCAGCGGACCGCTCGCCGGGTCCCGCTCGCTTGGACCTAGCGTGGTGCCGTGCTGATCCGCAACGCCCGCCTCGTCGCCGTCACCGAGGCCGTCCCGGGACCCGTCGACCTACGCCTCGACGGGGGTCGGGTGGTCGAGCTCGGGCCGTCGCTGAGCGGCGACGAGACGTCGTACGACGCCGCCGGGCGCTGGTTGATGCCCGGGCTCTGGGACCAGCACGTGCACCTCGGCCAGTGGACGCTCACGTCCGCGCGGCTCGACCTCGCTCCCGCCCGGTCCAGCGCCGAGGCGGTCGCGCTGGTACGCGCGCGGCTGGAGGAGTGGCCCGACGTGCCCGTCATCGGGTGGGGTCACCGGCCCACCGCGTGGCCCGACAACCCCGCGGTCTCCGACCTCGACGCGATCGACACCGACCAGCCGATCGTGCTCATAGCGGGCGACGGCCACCATGGCTGGCTGAACACGACGGCGCTGCACATGCTCGCGCTGCCGACCCGCGACAGCGTGGTCAGCGAGGCCGAGTGGTTCATGGCCTACGGGCGCCTGACGACCGTCCTCGGCACCGACGGGACTGGCCCCGACGCCTACCGACGCTCGATGGAGGCGGCGGCCGCGCAGGGCGTGGTGGGGCTCGTCGACCTCGAGTTCAGCGGCGGCGTCGCCGACTGGGCCGAGCGGTGGGCCGGCGGCGCCGACCTGCTGCGGATCCGACACGCCTGCTACGCCGACGGGCTCGACGACGTGCTCGCCCGCGGCCTGCGCTCCGGCGACCCGCTCGCCGACGACCCGCGCCTGACGATGGGTCCGCTCAAGATCATCAGCGACGGCTCGCTCAACACCCGCACCGCCTGGTGCTGCGAGCCCTACGCGGAGAAGGCCGTACCCGGTTTCGAGGAGGGCCAGCCCAACCAGAGCCCGGACGAGCTCCGGGCGCTGCTGGCCCGCGCCGCGGCCGGCGGGCTCGAGGTCGCCGTGCACGCCATCGGCGACCGCGCGGTCACCGAGGCGCTCGCCGCCTTCGAGGACACCGGCGCCCGCGGCGGCATCGAGCACGTGCAGCTCACCACGCGCGACGACGTACGCCGCATGGCGCACCTCGGCGTGCGCGCCAGCGTGCAGCCCGCTCACCTCCTCGACGACCGCGACGTCACCGAGCGGCTCTGGCCCGGTCGTGCCGAGCGGTGCTTCCCGCTGCGGTGGATGCTCGACGACGACGTCGAGGTCGTCCTCGGCTCCGACGCCCCGGTGTCCCCGCTCGACCCGTGGCTCGCGATCGCCAGCGCGGTCCACCGCTCCGACGACGACCGCGAGCCGTGGCACCCCGAGCAGTCGATCACTGCCCGCGAGGCGCTCGCCGCCTCGACCGACGGCTGGGGCACGGTCGCGGTCGGGCACCCCGCCGACCTGGTGCTCCTCGACGCCGACCCTCTCGAGGGGGCGTCGGACCGCGAGCACGCCCGCCGGCTGCGGTCCTTCGCCGACCACGTCGTCGAGACCTGGGTCGCCGGCTCCGCTGTAACGCCGGGTTAGTGCGACTACCCACTGGGGTGCTCCACCGGGGGTACCGCCAGTAACCCGGCGTTACAGCGGCCGCGGCGGCCGCTGGGTCAGGCCAGCGCGAGCGTGGCGTCGAGGACGAAGGCCGGGTCCTCGAGCCGGTCGCCGTAGATCTCCCGGAGCTGGCCGACGCGGTAGCGCACGGTCTGGGCGTGGACGAACAGCTCCTCGGCCACCGCGTCCCGGCGACCGTGGTTGAGCAGCCAGCTGCGGAGGGTGTCGGTCAGCTTCTCGGCCGTCGCGGGGCGTAGGTCGGCAAGCGGTGCGAGCACCCGCGCGCGCAGGTCGTCCCGGGCGGAGGCGTCGGCGGCCAGCACCAGCGAGGCGAGGTGCTCGTCGGAGTCGACGAGGCCGTCGACGCCGAGGGCCGCGCAACGCAGGGCACGGCGGTACGACGCTGCCGCTTCGAGCCACGGCACGCCGGGGCCGACGACCGCGTCGGTGCCGCGCAGCGCGCGGAGCAACGTGGGACGCGAGCCCGCCGAACCGGTGCCCGGCATCAGGAGGAGTGCATGCCCCTCGGGCAGCCCGGCCACGTCGTCGGTGGGCTGCAGCGTGCGCTGGTCGAGCGCGGTCAGCGCGTGCGAGACCTGCGACTCCGGCAGCACCACGGCCGTCAACGCACCCGGTGGCTCCCAGTCGGCGCGCTCGGCAGCGGCGTTGACCGCGTCAGCCGGGGCGCCGGTGAGCAGTGCGCGGGCCAGCCGTTCGAGGTTGCGCTGGCGGACCCGGCCGCTGCTCTCGAGCTCGTCGGTGTGCCCGGCGACCGAGGACGCGGAGAGCTCGTCGATGTAGGCGAACACCAGCTCGGCGAAGCGCGCCAGCTGCTCGGCGCCGATCCCGGCCTCGACGGCTGCGTCCGCCATGTCGCGCCACGACACGCGTGCGCCGACCCGGTAGGCGGCGAGCAGGGCCTCGACAGTCCGGCCGCTGCGGGCCTCGCCGCGCCCCAGCTGGTAGGCGCCCTCGATCGCGGGGGCCTTGGGTGGGGCCTTGCCGTCCTGCCGGGTCGCGAGCGTGAGGAAGCCGCCGAGCGCGAGCTGCACCGCGTTGCGGATCACCTCGCCCATCCGCCCGCTGAACGCGCCGGCATAGCTGGGCACCTCGTCGATGATGGTCAGGACGACCCGGTCCGCGACCTCGGCCAGCCGCGCCCGCAGCGCCTCGGCCACCTGCGGGTCGAGGCCGACGACGGCCTGCATTTGTGTGGCGGGGCGCACGTCACGGCCAGACATCGCGCCTCCTGAGGTCAGTTTTGTTCGCAGCGAACAAGAGTCTAGCCCCGATTCACGTGCGAGGAGCAGGAAGATCCGCAGTGGATCGACGACATTTGTGTCATGAGCACGACTCTCGAGCCGCCGGTACGCGGCGCCACCCGCGGCAAGCGACTGGGCGACCAGCTCGTCCGCGTCGCCGAGGCTGCCACCACGCCCTACCTGCCGGCCGACTTCATGGACCTCTTCGCGCCCCTGCGCTCCGGTGCCGACCTGCGCGGACGCATCGAGTCGGTGCACCCCGAGACCGCGGACGCCGCGACCATCGTGATCCGCCCCGGCGCCGACTGGGCCGGCCACGTGCCCGGCCAGTACCTCCGCATCGGCATCGACGTCGACGGCGTACGCCAGTGGCGGGCCTACTCGCTCACCCACGGCCCGCGACGCGACGGCCGCATCTCGATCACGGTCAAGGCCGTTCCCGACGGCCTGGTCAGCAACCACCTCGTCCACGAGGCGCGACCCGGCACCCTGGTCCACCTCGAGCAGGCGGCCGGCGAGTTCGTGCTTCCGCCTGAGGGCGGCAAGTTCCTCATGGTCACCGCCGGGTCCGGCATCACGCCGGTGATCGGCATGCTGCGCAACCTCTTCCCGAGCACCGACGAGGGCGTGCTCCGGCCGGATCGCAGCGCCGACCACGACATCGTGGTCGTCCACGTCGCGCCCAGCCACCCCCACTCGATCTTCATCCGCGACCTCGAGGCGCTCGACGCCGCGGGCGCGATCCACCTCGTCGCGAGGTACGACGACGAGCACGGCGTCCTCGCCGTCGACGACCTGGCCGACCTGGTGCCTGACCTGGCCGAGCGCCAGACCCTCGCCTGTGGCCCGGCTGGCCTGCTCGACGCCCTCGCCGCCCACCACGAGGCGGCCGGCATCACCCTGACCACCGAGCAGTTCCGCACCGCACGTGTCGAGCCCGGCGACGGCGGCACAGTCACCTTCAGCTCGGGCACGACGCTCGACCTCGACGGGGCGACGCCCATCCTCGACGCCGCCGAGGACGCCGGGATGCTGATGCCGAGCGGTTGCCGCATGGGCATCTGCATGGGCTGCGTCATCCCGCTGCGCGAGGGCAGCGTGCGCGACCTGCGCAACGGCGCGATCACCACCGCCGTCCCCGGCGAGACCGGCGACCTCAAGGTGCAGACCTGCATCAACGCCGCCGCCGGCCCGTGCCACATCGACCACTGACGCCTGACCTCCACCACCCCTGAGGAGATCGACATGACCACGATCCAGAAGAAGGCCGTCCTCGGCCAGACCAGCCCGATCGCGCACCTCACCGAGGCCGACATCGAGCAGATCGGCATCGAGCTCGACGCCATCCGCCAGGACGTCCTCGACAGCCGCGGCGCCAGCGACGCGGCGTACATCCGTCGCGTCATCGACACCCAGCGCAAGATCGAGCTCGGCTCGCGCGCGGTGCTGCTCTTCAGTGCGTTCCCGCCGGCCTGGGTGCTCGGCACCGCCGGCCTGAGCATCTCCAAGATTCTCGACAACATGGAGATCGGCCACAACATCCTGCACGGCCAGTGGGACTGGATGCGCGACCCGAAGATCCACTCCTCGACCTGGGAGTGGGACATGGCCTCGCCCGCCGAGCAGTGGAAGCACAGCCACAACGAGCTCCACCACACCTACACCAACGTCATCGGCAAGGACAACGACCTCGGCTACGGCATCATGCGCGTCGACGAGGACCAGACCTGGACCCCGGCCTCGCTCGCCCAGCCGCTCTTCTGCTTCATCAACGCCGTCTTCTTCGAGTACGGCATCGCCGCCTACGACCTCGAGCTCGGCGCGGTGATCAAGAAGAAGCAGACGAAGGACCCCGAGTTCCGCCGCCGCGTGAAGGCCGTCCTCGGCAAGATCCGCAAGCAGGCCACCAAGGACTACGTCGTCCACCCCGTCCTGTCGATCCCCACCGGTTCCTTCGTCCCGACCCTCGCGGCCAACTTCACCGCCAACGTCGTGCGCAACCTCTGGTCCAACTCCGTCATCCTCTGCGGGCACTTCCCGGAGGGCGTCGAGACCTTCGAGAAGCGCTCGATCGAGGGCGAGAGCAAGGGCGAGTGGTACGTCCGGCAGATGCTCGGCAGCGCCAACATCTCCGGCTCCAAGTTCCTGCACCTGATGACCGGCAACCTGTCGCACCAGATCGAGCACCACCTCTTCCCCGACCTGCCGTCCAACCGCTACGGCGAGATCGCGCCCAAGGTGCAGGCCCTGTTCGAGAAGTACGACCTCACCTACTGCGCCCGTCCGATGCCGCAGCAGGTCGCCTCGGCCTGGCACAAGGTCATCCGGCTCTCGCTCCCCAACGGCTGGCTCGCGACGACGAACAAGAAGAACGCGCCGCAGCAGCTCGCGATCCTCTACAAGATGGCCACCGGCGACCGCCGTACCCGGCGCCTGCTCGGCCGCAAGCTCGAGAGCGAGGCGCGGGCAGCCGCCTGACGCATCCATCTCGACCGGCAAAGACCCCCCGTACGGGGGGTCTTTGCCGGTTTCTGACTCAGGGTGTCGTCGTTCGTTCGTAAGGTATGTCTTGACGCAGCCGTGGGGGCTGCCTATGTGGGGGTTCGTCTTGCGCGCGTTGTGCCGTTCCGTGCTGGCGTCTGTCGGTCTGCTGTTGGTCATCTTGTCCGGCATCGCCGTGGTGCCGGTCCACGCCGTCGAGACCGGGGGTATCTCCGGCACCGTGAGGACCGACGGCGGTCCCGCACTCGAAGGGATCCAGGTCACTGCCTATCGCTGGAGCTCAGGCGCCTGGACATGGGCCGCCGGCGACCCGACCGACGCCGACGGCAACTACTCGATCGACAACCTCGCCCCGGGGACGTATCACGTCGGCTTCCGCGACGATTCACGGAGCCACTTCCCGGAGTACTACGACAACGAGAAGTTCCTCGATGTCGCCACCGGGGTGTCCGTCGTCGACGGACAGGTGACTCCTGATGTCGACGCTGGGCTGGCTGCCGCGGGTCTCATCGCCGGCACGGTCACCAAGGGGACTGGCGTCCCGGCTCCCGGTGTCGAGGTTCAGGCCTACGTGTGGGACATCAGCATGGGCACCGGGTGGTGGCGGAGCGCCGTATCGACCACGACCGGACCGGACGGCACCTACGAGCTGAGGGGGCTGGACACCGACAGCTATCGCATCGGCTTCCGGGACTCGATGAACGGTGTGCTGGCCGCCGAGTACTGGGACAACGCGCTGACCCGTGAGGCAGCCACGCCCGTCCAGCTCACACGTGGGCAGCAGCTGCTGAACCGGGATGCGCACCTCGTGGCCGCGTCCCACATCACCGGTCGCGCAGTAGATCGAGCTGGACTGCCGGTCGAGGGGTTGGTGGTCTCGGCCTACCAGAAGGACCCGACCTACGGCTACTGGACCCCGGTCTCGTCGACCAGGACAAGCTCGAACGGCAACTACGACATCGGACGTCTCGCGGCAGGCACCTACCGGATCGGGTTCAAGCACGAGAGCAACAAGTACGTCGAACAGTTCTGGCCCGACGCCGAGTCGTCTTCCACCGCGTCGGACGTGCAGGTCGGGCCTGAGGCGACAGTCCGGGAGAAGGACGTCGTGGTAGAGCGTCCGGCCAGCATCTCCGGGCTCGTGACGACGTCGGCGGGAACGCCGCTCCTCGGTGCTTACGTGAATGTCAGGCGATGGAACGACACGCAGCAGGTCTGGGAGTTCATCAGCCTGCCCTTCTCACAGCAGAGCAGCAACGCATCCGGCCAGTACTCCCTGACCGGTATCCGCCCCGGTCGCTACCTGCTGTCGTTCTCCGCCTACAACGGCTCCACCTCCTTCATGCCGGAGATGTGGGACAACCAGCAGCGCGAAGAGGACGCGACCCCGATCGAGCTCACTGAGGGGCAGACGCTGACGGGTCTGACGACGGTGATGGAGAAGGGCTCCAGCATCAGCGGGACGGTGCGCCGCCCCGACCTGAGCCCGGTCGAGGGGCTCGAGGTGCTTCCGTACCGCTGGATCCCGCACCGGGGGGAGTGGCGCGCGCGGGACTGGGCCGCCTGGACCGGCGAGAGCGGGACCTACAACCTCGACTACCTCCTCTCCGGCACCTACCGACTTGCCCTCCGGCACGACGAAGAGGTCGTCGGCTGGGTCGGAGGAACCTCCTTGCAGACGGCGAGCGACATCGTCGTCGGGCCGGACGCGGCGGGCATTGGCAAGGATGTCGTCGTGGACGTGCCCGCGTCGAACCCGGAGCCGACCCCGGAGCCGAACCCGACCCCGACGCCGACGCAGGCGCCCGCGCCGACGCAGGCCCCGGCACCGACTCCGGCGCCGGTCCCGGCGCCGAGCGTGGCGTCGCAGCTGACGCAGGTGGCGGATGACCTCGAGGTCACGGGCAAGCCGAAGGTGGGCAAGACGATCAAGGTCGCCAACCTCATCGCGCAGATGCGGACGACGGTCGCCTACCGGTTCCAGTGGTACGCCGGCAGCGCGAAGATCAAGAAGGCGACGACGTCGAAGCTGAAGATCACCAAGGCCCTGAAGGGCAAGGTCCTGAAGGTGAAGGTCACGCTGTCGGCGAGCGGGACGACCAAGGTCGTCACGCTGAAGGTCGGCAAGGTCGCCTGACAGCCGAAGCAAGGAAGGGGGGCCGCGACCGACCGGTCGCGGGACCCCCTTCCACGGGTGAAGCAAGCTGGTCTGGACCTCGGTAGAAACACTGATGTATCAGAACGGCTGCAGGAGCATCCTTCTTGTCGTGAGCACTCGACATGGGGAGAACGAGATGACCACGAGCACCACCAGGGTGACCGGCACACCGGGCGTGTCCCGATGATCCGCATCGGATCCGTGGGGGAGCCCGGGTCCGACGTCAGCGCTGAGGCGCGGCCGTTGGTGCCGCGACCGCGTGCGGCCGCGGACGGGGGGTCCACGGTCCGCAAGCCGGTCACCTGACAGCGCAAGACCGACAGCACAGGGGACTGGCGGTCAGAGCCGGAGGTCGTACGACGAGGAGTCGCACGGTCTCCGGCTCTCGTGCGTCCGGACCCCGACTACCTGGGTGGGTCGTCGTCGCACGAGCACCATGCAGGCAGTTCGCCTCTCGCGCCGCGCGGCTGAGCGCGAGGGCGAGGTCCTGGTGCTCGAACTGCCTGCAGGGTGCTCCCGTGCTTTCGGATCCGGAGCGGCGGTCAAGGTTCCACGGGTCTCGGGAGGTCTGGTCTGGACCGTCTCCCGAAGGCTTCTCACAGACTTCCATGAGTAAAGGAAGCCCGGCGGCGCGGCTCCTAGTGTCCTCTGCAGACGGTCCGTGGGGGGCCGTCAGGTGGGGACAGAAGGAGTCCGCCGATGAAGCACGACCGAAACGCCCAGGGGATCGATCTCACCGGCCGCATCAAGTCGCTCGAGCAGTTCACCGGCGCGCTCGTCGCCCGGCCAGGACCCGGGACGACCGACGGACCCGACGCCGACGTCATCCCGATCCACGAGGCACCGCCCTCCCGCGTGCCGACGCCGCGCCGCTCACGCGTCTTCCTGCGCAGCGGGGGCGGGCACGGCTCGTTCGCCGAGCTCACCCTGACCGCGCCACTGCCCCGCCCGGCCGTCGACTGACCGTGTGACGCACGCATCGGGTGCTCCCCGATGCGCCTCCCGGTGTGACGGGTGGGACTCACCTAGAGTCGCCCGGTGGTCTGGCTGGTCGGCGCGCTCCTGCTGCTGTGGGTCGCGCTGGGGCCCGTGGTCCTGCTCCTCGCCGCCGCGCTGCTGGCGGTCCCGCGTGTCCGCTGGTGGGTCCAGGACCGCGCCTACGTCAGCCGTCGCGTCGTGGCCTGGACCGCCGCGACCGCCGCGACCGCCGGCCTCCTGGTCGTGGTCGTCCCGGACGGCTGGCTGCCGATCCCGCCGGCCCCGGGCGCGTGGGCCGGTCCGTCGTACGTCGGTCGCCCGGCGTCGCCCCACCAGGTGCCGGCCGAGGAGGTCCCGCCCAACCCCCACCGCTCCGCCGGCGAGCCGGCAGACCGTCCGGGACCGCTCGGCCACCAGCCGGAGGTCGACACGGCGTGGTTCGGCCTCCAGCGGTGCGGCCGGCTCGAGCAGACCGCGACCGGTCTCCTCGTCGCGCTCTGCGCCGCCGGCGAGGGCCGCGCCCTGCGCCTCGTCGACCCCCAGACGCTGCGGCCGGTGGCGTCGCAGGACCTGCCCGACCTGCCCGAGGACTCGCCCTGCGACGGGGAGTCCCTCTACCTCGACGACGCCGAACGGGCCGTGGTCGGCACCGGTGACCGCCAGGTGCTGGCCGTGCGGACGTCACACGAGGGCGAGCCCGACCTCGAGACCGACGCCATCTGGGACCTCAAGCCCTACATCTCCTTCGGCGACTGCCTCGTCTCCGTCGCACCTGACTGGTCGGGCCGGATCTGGTTTGCCTCCCACGCCGGTCTCGTCGGGACGCTCGACCCGACGACCGGCCAGGTCGGCGTCGTCGACCTCGGCGAGGACGTCCGGCACGACGTCGCCGTCGACCCCGGGGCGGCGTACGTCGTCACCGACGAGGCCGTGCACCGCCTGGTCGTGGGCGGCGACGGCATCCCGCAGGTCACCTGGCGCAGCGAGTACGACGGCGTGAGCGGGTCCGCGCCGGTGCTGGTCGACCGCGGGACGGTCGCCATCACCGACGAGGTCGAGGACCGCCCGGGAGTGCGGTTCCTCGCCCGCGACGACGGTCGCACTGTCTGCCGGCAGTCCGTGTTCGACAAGGGGGAGGGTGGCACCCGCAGCACCCTCGCCGACCTGGGTGCGGGTGTGGTGGTGGCGAACGACGCCGGCTACGCGTCCTCACGCCGCGCGCTGCTCGGCTTCACCGCCGGCGCGGGCGTGGCGCGGGTCGACCTCACCGATGACGGGTGCGCGGTGACCTGGACCACCGACGCCGTCTCGCCGGCCTCGGGCGTGGTCGCCAGTCGGCCCAACGGGCTGCTCTACGTCTGGGCGAAGCGGCCGTCGCTGACCGGGGTCAGCGCGTGGTACCTCACGGCGATCGACGCCGACTCCGGCCGCCGGCGCTGGGGCGTGCGCACCGGCACCGGGCTGCTCGCCGGCAGCGACGGCTCGACCGTCACGCTCGGTCGCGACGGCTCGGCCTACCTCGGCACGCGGGCCGGGCTGGTCCGGGTGCACGACCGCCGCTAGGGCCGAGCCGGCGGCCAGGCGAGCCCGACCGTCTCCTCGCTGCTCTCCCACAGCCGTCGCTGCGCCACGTCGTCGCGAGCCAGTCGTGCGGCGCCGACGATCCGCGGCGGACCGGCGGCCTCGCCGGGACCGCTCGGTCCGACGTACGTCGCCCCCGGGAGGTCGGCGGTGGCCGCCATCAGCGTCGGTCGGGCGCCCGCCTCGGCGGACTGCGAGACGAGCTTGACCGCGCCGTCGAGGACGGCCGCGCGTCGGCCGCGGGTGGTGCCGAGCTGTCCGTTGACGGCGAGGTGCGTGCCGGCGAGACCCGGGTGCGCGGCCAGCGCACGGACCGGCGTGCCGGCCTGCCGCAGCCGCCGGTCGAGCTCGAACGTGAACAGCAGGTTGGCCAGCTTGGTCTGCCCGTAGACGTGCCACCGGCTGTAGCGGTGACTGCCTCGCGGATCACCCACCGGCGCGGACCGGGCGACGCGGTGCATCTGCGACGACAGCGTGACGACGCGACCGTCACCCGACGCGGCCAGCTGGTCGAGCAGCAGGCCGGTGAACAGGAACGGGCCGAAGTGGTTGGTCGCCATCTGCGACTCCAGCCCGTCACCCGTGCGGCGGAGGGGCGGAGCCATGATGCCGGCGTTGTTGACCAGCAGGCGCAGCGGGCCGAGTCCGGCGGCCGCCTCCCCGGCCGCCCGCACCGACCCCAGGTCGGACAGGTCGACGACCAGCGCCTCGGTCGAGGCGGCGGGCACCTCGACCGCGATCGCCTCGGCCGCCGCAGCGAGCTTGTCGGGCGTACGCCCCGCGAGCACCACCCGGGCGCCGTGCCGGGCGAGCTCGAGCGCGGTGTGGAAGCCGAGCCCACCGAGCGTCGGCCCGGTGACGACGGCGGTGCGACCGGTCAGGTCGCCGATGTCGGCGGTCGTCCAGGCATCGCTCACGGGGTCACGCCGAGCGAGGCGACCACGCGCTCGCCGAGCGCGGTGTCGCCGGTGACGCGTACGTCGTCGGCGGCAGTGGCGCGGCGACCACCCGCCAGCACGACGAAGGTCCCGCGGTCCATGGCCAGCGTGACGGTCGGCTCGCCGTCGTCGGAGGTGGCGCGACGACCGCGCCCGTCCTCGCCGACGGCGACGGTCACCGGCGCGTGGCCGGCCACCTCGAGGCGTACGACGGACCCGACCGGCGCCTGCGCCCGCTTGCCGACGACGTAGGGGAGGCTCTCCATGAGGTAGTCGACGGTGTGGACGGCCGCCGCGGAGTCGAGGTTGCCCGGCATCGCGAGCGCGCGGCGCACGTCCTGCTCGTGCATCCACACGTCGAGCGGGCGGTTGCGCAGCAGCAGGCCCGTCGTCCAGCCGATCGCGCCGAATGCTCCGGGCGCGGGCGCCGAGGCGTCCGTCGGCGGGTCGGCCAGCAGCTGGGTGTGGCGCGCGGTCGTCGACTCGCGGATCTCGGTGATGAGGTCGTCGGGCGTCTCGTCGCGCCGGGCCAGCACGCCCTGCTCGGTGAACCGGCCCATCATCCCACGCGCGTGCGGCGCCTCACCGATCTCGACCTCCTCGTGCGGGCGCCCCGCCAGCAGCGCCTCGAGGTGGGCGGTGTGGGCGGCGACGGCCCGGACGTCCCAGCCGGGCAGGTCGGTCGGGGTGGACCACTGGTCGTCGGCGACGTGCTCGAGCACCTTGGTGAAGGAGTCGACGGCACCCCACCAGAGCGCGACGAGCGCAGCGAGCCGCTCCCGGTCCGTCGCGGTCTCGGCCTCGGGGCTTGTCGCGGCGTCGGCCGCGGGATCGGTCATGGGGAGAGGGTAGGGGACCGGTCCGACGTCACCCGGCACAGCGGGGTCCCCGCGTTCGGCCCCTCCCGGTCCTACGCTGCGGGAGCGGTCCTGCCCCTGCCGGCCCGCCGCGCGCCCACTCACGAAGGAGTCGTCATGGGAATCGGACTCGGCATCCTCCTGCTCGTCCTCGGCCTGATCCTGCTCTTCGCGATCAAGGAGTTCCCCGACTCCCTCCAGGAGGTCGTCGACCCGACCACGGTCGGCTGGATCCTCGTGATCGCCGGCGTCCTGGCGCTCGTGCTCGGCCTCGTGATGAACAACCAGCGCTCGAGGACGACCCACGTCGAGGAGCGCCGCGAGCTCTGACGAAGCTACTCGTCGTCGGCGCCGGTCAGTCCGCGTAGCAGCTGGGCGGCCTCGCGCTCGCACGCCTGCCAGAAGGCGGGGCTGAACAGGCTCCCCGGCTCGTGCGGCGTCACGCGGTCGATCTCCATGATGTCCAGCCCGTCCGTCCGCACGGTGCGTCCTCGAAGAGGAGACGTCGCCGCCCCCGAACCGTGACGCCGAGGCGACGGACAGGATCGGACGACCTCACAGCCAGCCGCGGTCCTGCGCGATCCGGGCCGCCTCGCTGCGGGTGGTGGCGCCGGTCTTCCCGATCGCCGCGGACAGGTGGTTGCGGACCGTGCCCTCGGAGAGGTGCACGCGGGCGGCGATCGTGGACACCGGGGACCCGTCGAGGGCGTGGGTCAGCAGCTCGCGCTCACGTCCGGTGAGCGGGCTCGGTCCGTCGATCAGCGACTCCGCGGCGAGGTCCGGGTCGATGACCCGCAGGCCGGCGTGGACGCGTCGTACGGCGTCGGCGAGCTGGCGGGCCGGGGTGTCCTTGACGACGAAGCCCGACGCCCCCGCCTCGATCGCCCGGCGGACGTAGCCCGGCCGGCCGAAGGTCGTGACGACCAGGGACCGCACGCCGGGGAGCTCGCGTCGTACGGCCGCGGCGGCGTCGATGCCGTTGAGGCCGGGCATCTCGATGTCGAGCAGGCACACCTCGGCTCCCGAGGCGCGGGCGGCGTCGACCACCTCGTCGCCGCGACCGACCTGGGCCACGACCTCGAGGTCGGACTCGAGGTCGAGCAGCGCGGCGAGCGCGCCACGCACGAGCGCCTGGTCGTCGGCGAGCAGCAACCTGATCACGGCAGGGCCACCTCCACCCGGGTGCCGGGAGCGGCCGGACCGACGGCGAGGGTGCCGCCGACCCCGGTGACGCGCTCGCGCATGCCGCGCAGGCCGTTGCCCTCGGCGCCGTCACAGCCGGAGCCGTCGTCGGTCACGGCGATGCCGGTCGGGCCGAGCTCGATCACGACCGACCGTGCCTGCGCGTGGCGTACGACGTTGGTGACCGACTCGCGCAGCACCCAGGCCAGCAGCGCCCGGTGGCGCGGGTCGGTGTCGGCGACGGATCCCTCGACGGTCGTGGTGATGCCAGCGTCCGCGAGCACGCGGGGTGCGGCGGCGAGCTCGGCCTCGAGGTTGCCGGCGCGCAGCCCGCCGACCGTCGCCCGCACCTCGGCCAGCGCCTGGCGTGCGGTGGCCTGGATCGACTCGAGCTCCTCCTTGGCACGCTCGGGGTCGATGTCGATGAGCCGCGCGGCGAGCTCGGCCTTCACCGACAACGCCGTCAACGAGTGCCCGAGCACGTCGTGCACGTCGCGGGCCACCCGCTCGCGCTCGATGACCACGGCGTGCTCGCGGAGGGCGGCGTTGGCGACGTACTCACGCTCGCCGAAGAGCCGCAGCATCACGCCCCCGATCATGACCGGCCAGAGCATCAGGAAGAAGAAGGTCGGGAAGCCGTCGATGTCGAGCAGGGACAGCAACGGGAAGGCCGCCCAGAGCCCCACGGCCCACTTCCACCACGGCGCCGGCAGCTCGAGCGCCGAGAGGATCGCGAGGTAGGGCGTGAACGAGATGACCCCGATCCCGATCACCGGCACGGTGGCCAGCGCCAGCGCCAGCATGATGCCCAGGGCCCACCACGAACTGAGGCGGGAGGAGTAGCCGAGCACGTTGGCCACCGCGAAACCGGCGATGCAGAGCAGCGCGACGACCTTCGCCGGGATCCCCACCTCGGACTCGACGACGGCGATGACCGGGAAGGCGAGGAACACCAGCCAGATGGCGGCGAAGGCCCACCCCCACTTCTCCCAGGGGTTGTCGGGGAGCGGCGTCGCCGTCACGTGCGCGCCCGGCTCCGGCGTACGCCCCACAGCGCCACCAGCCCGAAGATCACCGTCCACGCGAGCACGTTAGCGACCGGCAGCCACAGCGGGTCGCGGCCGCCCACCGGAAGCCACCCGTCGGTGAGCGGGAAGCGGGCCAGCGTGACGTAGCCGTAGAGGGGCGTGAACCGACCGAGGTCGAGCATGAAGCCGCTCATGGGCGTGAAGACGTTGCCCAGGAAGGCCAGCACCACGATCATCCCGGACGCGATGCCGGCCGCGTTGTTGCCGCGGAAGACCAGGCAGACCGCCAGGCCGTACACCGCGAAGAGCGCGGAGCCGAGCCAGACGAGCGCGCCCGACAGCACCCAGTCCGACCAGTCGCCGCGAGCGCCGGTGGCGGCACCGATGGCGAAGATCGCGAGCACCGGCACCGCTGCCACCGTCATCGCGACGCCGGCCTTGGCGGCCACGAAGGCGACCGGTCGCATGGGCGTGAGCCCGAGCTGGCGGCCCCAGCCCATCACCTGCTCGGTCGCAGCGCTCCCGGCGACGCTGGTGGTCGCGGTGACGGCGCCGTACGCCGCCATCGAGATCATCACGTACATCCCGACGTTGCCGCTGCCGACGGGGTCGTCGGAGCCGATCCCGAAGACGAGGTACATGAACGTCGGCAGCCCGACGACGAAGAACATGCCGATCCGGTCGCGCAGCTGGCGACGCAGGTCGAGGCGCGCGTAGGTGACCATCGCCGGGCGGGGGGTGGGGCGCGCCCCGCCCGCGACGCGGGTGGTCGCTGCCGTGGTCTGGGTGGTGGCGGTGGTCGCGGTCATCGTGCGGCTCCGATCGGCTCGTTGTCTGCGGTGAGGGCGAGGAAGGCGGCCTCGAGGCTCGCGGCCGAGACGTCGACGTCGGTGACGCCCAGCGGCTCGAGGGCGGTGCGCACCCGGGCGAGCCAGTCGGCGTCGATGCCGTCGGTGTCGACCACCTCGGCCGGTGGCCGGAAGGTCAGCGTGCGACCGCCGTACGCCGCCCGCACGTCGGTCGTCGCGGCGTCGTGGACGATGCGGCCGTGGTTCATCAGGACGGTGCGCTCGGCGAACTCGTCGGCCTCGGCGAGGTAGTGGGTGGCGAAGACGATGGTGCGGCCGAGCGCGGCGTCCTCGCGCATCGCCCGCCAGAACTCCTGCCTCGCACCGACGTCCATGCCGGTGGTCGGCTCGTCGAGGACGACCAGGTCCGGGTCGGGCAGCAGGGCGAGGGCGAACTTCAACCGCTGCTGCTCACCGCCCGAGCAGGCCTCCACCCGTCGCCCGGCCAGGTCGGCGAGCCGCGCGCGGTCGAGCACCACCTCGACCCGGTCGGACCGGCCGTGCAGGGCGGCGATCGCCCGCACGGTCTCCTCGACGGTGAAGTCGTTGAGCAGGCCACCGGTCTGCATGACCGCGGACACCAGCCCCTGCCGTACGGCGTCGGCCGGCGACGTGCCGTAGACCTCGATCGACCCTTCGTCCGGCGCGGTGAGGCCGAGCAGCATGTCGACGGTCGTGGTCTTGCCGGCACCGTTGGGGCCGAGGAACGCCACGATCTCCCCGGGCTGGACGACCAGGTCGACGTCGTCGACCGCGACCACGGCGCCGCCGTCGGTGGATCGGAAGGCCTTGCGCAGCCCGGTCGCGCGGATGGCTGGGGTTGTCATGCTCCTAGCGTGTCGGCGTACGGCCTCGCGTCCCTGACCGAAGTGTCACGACCTGCCCGTGACACCTGTCATCCGCCGAACGCTGTAACGCCGGGTTGGTGGCCCTACCCACGGTGGTGCAAGGCAGTGGGTAGTCGCACCAACCCGGCGTTACAAGCAGTACGCCGATCAGCGGAGCAGGTTCAGAAGGACGCCTCGTCGAGGTCCATCAGGTCGAGGGTGGTGGCCTCGGCGATGGCGCGCTCGGCGCTGATCTTCGGCAGGTTGGTCTGGGCGAAGAACTGGGCGGCGAGGACCTTGCCCTCGTAGAACGCCTTGTCCTTGTCCGACACGTCGCCGGCCAGCTTCTCCAGCGCGACCTCGGCCTGGCGCAGGAGCAGCCAGGCGCACACGACGTCGCCGAGCACCATCAGCAGGCGGGACGTGTTGAGGCCCACCTTGTAGATGTTGCGCAGCTCCTCGGCCGACGACATGAGGTCGTTGATCATGTGGCCGACGATCGCGTTGGCGTCCTCGAGCGCGGTGGCGAGCAGCGCCCGCTCATTCTTGAGGCGACCGTTGCCGGCCTCGGAGGCGATGAAGCCCTCGATCTCCTTCGCGAGGTGGCCGAGCGCGCGGCCCTGGTCCTTGACGATCTTGCGGAAGAAGAAGTCCTGGCCCTGGATCGCGGTGGTGCCCTCGTAGAGGGTGTCGATCTTGGCGTCGCGGACGTACTGCTCGATCGGGTACTCCTGCAGGAAGCCGGAGCCGCCGAAGGTCTGCAGCGACTCGGTGCCCAGCAGCACCCACGAGCGCTCGGAGCCGTAGCCCTTGACGATCGGGAGCAGCAGGTCGTTGACCGCGGCGGCGAGGCGGGCCTCGTCGGAGTCGGTGGTGCCCTCGTGCTCGGCGATCATCACCTGGTCCTGCCAGGTCGCCGTGTAGAGCACCAGCGCGCGCATCGCCTCGGCGAACGACTTCTGGGTCATCAGCGAGCGACGTACGTCGGGGTGGTGGGTGATCGTCACGCGGGGCGCGGTCTTGTCGGCGGCCTGGGTGAGGTCGGCGCCCTGGACCCGCTCCTTGGCGTAGTCGAGGGCGTTGAGGTAGCCGGCCGAGAGGGTGGCGATGGCCTTCGTGCCGACCATCATGCGGGCGTTCTCGATGACCTGGAACATCTGGGCGATGCCGTTGTGGACCTCGCCGAGCAGCCAGCCCTTGGCCGGCTCGCCGCCGCCGACCTGCGGGTCGCCGAAGGTGACCTCGCAGGTGTTGGAGACCTTGATGCCCATCTTGTGCTCGACGTTGGTGACGTAGACGCCGTTGCGCTCACCGGTCAGCTCGCCGGTCTCGGGGTCGAAGTGGTGCTCCGGCATCCAGAAGAGCGAGAGGCCCTTGGTGCCGGGGCCGCCGGCGCCCTCGACGCCCTCGGGGCGCGCGAGGACGAGGTGCATGATGTTCTCGCTCATGTCGTGGGTCGCGCTGGTGATGAAGCGCTTGACGCCGGTGATGTTCCACGAGCCGTCCTCGTTGGCGACGGCCTTCGCGCGGCCGGCGCCGACGTCGGAGCCGGCGTCGGGCTCGGTGAGGACCATGGTGCAGCCCCACTGGCGGTCGACCATGTGCTGGGCGACGGCCTTGTCGCGCTCGTTGCCGTTGCGGTGGACGACGTTGGCGAACGCCGGGCCGGCGGCGTACATCCACACGGGCGCGTTGGCGCCGAGCACCATCTCGCCGAGCGCCCAGATCAGGGACGAGGGGGCGGGGGTGCCGCCCATCTCCTCGAAGACCTGGAGACGCCAGAACTCGGAGTCCATCCACGCCTGGTAGCTCTTCTTGAACGACTCGGGCACCGGAGCGGTGTGGGTGGCCGGGTCGAAGACGGGCGGGTTGCGGTCGCTGTCCTCGTAGGAGGCGGCCAGGTCCTCGCGGGAGAGGCGCTCGACCTCGCGGAGGATCTCGCGAGCGCTCTCGCCGTCGACCTCGCCGAAGGGGCCGGTGCCGAGCACGGCGTCGCGGCCGAGCACCTCGAAGAGGTTGAACTCGATGTCGCGGAGATTGGTCTTGTAGTGGCTCACAGCTTCCACCTGTTCCGTGTGCGGTCTGCGGTCTCGGGGGCGAGCCCTACTGAGTAGTTCTACTCGCCAGTAACTAAAGGATGCCTCGCAACCGGGGTTCGCGCAACACGAACGCCGAAAACCCGGACCGGACGGCGGGGTTCGACGTACGACATCGCCCACCGCGGCGGTGCAAGGACACGCCGTGGGCTAGATCGGTTTTGTCTATCACCCTAAGTATGTCTACCCTTTCACCTGACATACCCCAGTCGCACGACTAACTGGTCGCCACTCAGTCCCGGAAGGACCCTGCACCATGCGCAAGCTCATCGTTCTCGGCGTGGTGGGCCTCATCGCCCAGCTCATCGACGGCTCCCTGGGCATGGCCTACGGCGTGACCTCCTCGACGCTGCTGCTCGCAGCCGGGGTCGCGCCCGCCGCCGCCTCGGCCGCTGTCCACTTCTCCGAGCTCGGCACCTCGCTGGTCTCCGGCGCCTCGCACCACAAGTTCGGCAACGTCGACTGGCGCACCGTGTCGATCCTCGCGGTCCCCGGGTTCGTCGGCGCGTTCCTCGGGGCGACGCTGCTGTCCAACATGGACGCCGCGGTCGCCAAGCCGGTCGTCGCCGTGATCCTGCTGAGCCTCGGCTTCTACGTCGTCTACCGCTTCCTGCGCCTCGGCGGCGCCCGTCCGACCTTCAAGGGCCACCCCTCCGCGATGTTCCTCGCCCCGATGGGCCTCGTCGCCGGCACGCTCGACGCCGTCGGTGGCGGCGGCTGGGGTCCGGTCGGCACCACGTCGCTGCTCTCCAGCGGTCGGCTGGAGCCGCGCAAGGTCGTCGGCTCGATCGACACCTCCGAGTTCGTCGTCGCCGTCGGTGCGTCGCTCGGCTTCCTCCTCGGCCTCGGCTCCCAGGGGATCAACTGGGGCTACGCCGGCGCGCTGCTCGCCGGTGGCGTGATCGCCGCCCCGATCGCCGCGTGGCTGGTCAAGCACCTCGCCGCCCGCGTCCTCGGTGTGGCCGCCGGTGGCCTGATCATCCTCACCAACTCCAAGACGCTGCTCGAGGCCGTCGGCGTCCCGGGCGTCGGCGTCGCCGTCACCGCCGCGGTCATCTTCGTCCTCTGGGTGTCCGGCATCGTGTGGGCCGTCAAGCAGGAGCGCCTGTCCCGGGCCGCCGTCCGTGCCGACGAGGCGGAGCTCGAGACCGTCACCGCCTGACCCGCTCCGCCCGTCGACGTACGCCGTCTCCGCACCCGCGGGGGCGGCGTACGCGCGTGCGTGCGGGCTCCGTGTCGACCAAGAGCAGTGACTCTGCCGACATATCTGACAAACTGGGCATATGCGCGTCTCCGCCAAAGCCGACTATGCCCTCCGGGCCCTGATCGAGATCGCGGTACGCACCGACGGGACCGCGGTCAGCGCCGAGCAGCTCGGCAAGGCGCAGGGCATCCCGCACGGATTCCTCCAGGCGATCCTCGCCGACCTCCGACGTGCCGACATCGTGGTGTCGCAGCGCGGCCAGTCGGGCGGCTGGCGCTTCGCGCGCAAGCCCGAGTCGGTGACGGTCGCCGACGTGATCCGCGCGGTCGACGGGCCGCTCGTGTCGGTCTACGGCCTGCGCCCCGAGGCGGTCGAGTACGACGACAGCGCGAAGGTGCTCCAGCACGTGTGGATCGCCGCCCGGCACTCGCTCCGGATGGTCTTCGAGCAGGTCACCATCCAGCAGCTGGCCGACGGCACGCTGCCGCAGGCGGTCTCGGCCCTCACTGAGGACGACGACGCCTGGCAGCCGCACTGACCGCCAGCGTCAGGCGGCCGGCCTCCGGTCGAGCATCCGGCGTCGCCGGGACACCTTGGCGAGCCGGCGGTCGAGGCGCGCCTCCTCCTCCATCAGCGCGATCCGCGCCACCTGCGCGGCCAGCTGCTCGTCGCTGAGCCGGGCGGGCAGCACGTGCGAGCGCTCGTCCTTCACCAGCGACAGCCAGGCGCGCGGCGGGTCGGTGAACCCGCTGGTCGCCACGAGCACGACGCGGAAGTCCGCGAGGCCGTCGAGCGCCAGTGCCGCCTGCTCGGGCGTCGCCCCGAACCACTCCGGCATGCTCACGAAGCAGTCCGTGCCGGTCTTGCGGGCGCGTCGGCACACCCGTGCCCACGATCCCTCGACGTCCTTGCGCCGGAGACCGGCGGCCCGGTGCGCGCGCAGGATCTCGACCTGGGCGTGGGCGAGGGCGTCGGCGTCCACGGCGGGGGTCCGGACGCCGCCGACCGCCAGCGCCTCGGTCATCGACTGCACGTCCACCGGGTCGGGACCGAGGTGGAGGATGAAGAGTCTCTTCGCCATGGCGCGAGCCTCGGCCACGCGCCCGACCCCTGCGTGAACACCGCGCCACGGGCGGCCGAACTCCGCCCGTCGCCCGAACCGGTGCCTACGGTGGTGTGACGCGACGGGGCTCCCGTGCGTCTGTACGGGTGACGCCGATCAACCCAGGGAGAGACATGCCCCGCACGCAGGAGGAGTTCGAGGAGTTCGCGGTCGCGCGGACCCCTCAGCTCTACCGAGCCGCGTGGCTGATGTGCGGTGACGCCCACCGGGCCGAGGACCTCGTCCAGGAGACGCTGGCCAAGGTCTACGTCCGGTGGCACCGTCGCCTGGGCGGACCGATCGAGCACCCGGTCGCCTACGCACACACGACGTTGACGCGCACCTACATCAGCGCCCAGCGCCGTCGCAGCAACCACGAGACGCCGGTCGACGACCTGCCCGAGCGGGTCGAGCAGGGTGGGGACGCCGCCACCACGCTCGCCCTTCGGGCCGCCCTCGCCCAGCTCGCACCACTGGACCGCGCGGTCCTGGTGATGCGCTTCCTCGAGGACGTGTCGGTCGCCGACACCGCGGACGCCCTCGGGGTCAGTCCGGGTGCCGTGCGCAACCGCACGCTCCGCGCCCTCGACCGTCTCCGTGCCGTGCTGGGTCCGTCCCTCCGCGACCTGCTCGAGATCTAGGAGAACCCATGTCCACCGACGACACCGGCGTCACCGAGCTCCTCCGCCGTGCCAGTGACGGCCTCACCCCCAACGTCGACCGCCTCGTCAGCGGCGGCATTGCCCGCGGACGCGCTCACCGGCGCCGCGCCCGGATCGGTACGACGGTCGCCTCGCTCGCCGTGATCGGCGTCGTCGGCGGGGTGGCGGTCGTCGTACCCCGACTCGGCGAGGCCGACAGCGCCAGCTCCGGGGTGGCGGATCGCCCCGACGCGGTCACCTCGCGCGCCGCCGACCCTGACCGGCCGCCACCCGCCGACGAGCTGCGGGCACTGGTCGACCCGGACGCGATGGCCACCACCCTGCTGGCGATGACCGGCGCGTCCCGGCTGGACTCTTACGCCGTCGACGCGACCTCGGCCGACCTCCAGCGCGTCGCGCACGTCGTCGTCGACGGCGCGGAGGTGTCGTTCCGGATCCGGTGGTACAACAATCCGCTCGTCGTGGCGGACGGTGGTGAGCCGCTCCCGCCCAGCCACGTCTGCGACCCCGCGCCCGACACGGACTGCACCACCCTGCCCGACGGCTCGCGGCTGCTGCGCGAGGAGGTGCGACCCGCGGGTGGCACCGGCGTGCCGACCTCCTTTCAGGAACGCACGCTGACGCTGGCCACTGCGGATGGCTGGCAGATCGACGTCATCGCCCGCAACACCTCCGGAGAGAAGGAGGGTTCGGTCATGTGGGACCAGCCTGTGTTGACGATGGAGGAGATGCAGGCCATCGCCACCAGCGACGCCTGGTACGAGTGAGCCTCAGTCGACCGGGACCGCCCGCAACCAGCTGACCAGCGGGCGCAGGGACTTCCAGTCGGCGCGCACCCGGTCGACGAGCCCGGCGTCGATCGCGTCGGCCTCGAAGCCGT
Organism: Nocardioides cavernae; assembly: GCF_016907475.1. Lineage (NCBI taxonomy): Bacteria > Bacillati > Actinomycetota > Actinomycetes > Propionibacteriales > Nocardioidaceae > Nocardioides > Nocardioides cavernae. Next base: position 988,968 of record NZ_JAFBCA010000001.1, read on the forward strand.
AGGACCGGCCGACGAAGAGCTGCTTGCGCCGCAGCAGGTGGATGCGCGGGTGGTCGGTGTCGTAGCCGCGTGGCGACGTCTTCAGCTGCTCGCCGCCGACCTCGAAGCCGTCCTTCTCGAGCCGCTTGAGGAGCCGGTCGAGGGCTGCGCCGGTCTTGTCGTCGGCCATCGCGTCGCGGATCGCGGCGAGGGTGGGTCCGTCGGCGTCGTAGAACCCGGCACCGACCCGCGTGCCGCGGGGCGAGATCTCGAAGTACCAGCCCGTGCGTGGGCCGGCGGCGACGAACGCCCCCTGGTGGGTCTTGTAGGGCGTCTTGTCCTTGGCGAACCGGACGTCGCGGTATGGCCGGAACACCTTGGCCGTCCCGAACTCCGGCTCGAGGGCGGCCATCAGCGCCTTCGTCGGCGCCTCGACCGACTCCTTCCAGACGTGCTTGTGGCTCTCCCAGAAGGACTTGGTGTTGTCCATCTCGAGGTCGTCGTAGAAGTCGAGCGCGGCGACGGGGAATCCGGTGAAGCTCACGTCAGGATACGTTAGCCCAGACGTGCTGGTCGCCCTTCTCGCCGTACGACGCCAGCGTGAGCACGCCACCGCCGCAGGTCGGCTCGCCGAGGAAGGCGTTGCCGGTCGACGGGGACTCGTAGGCGACCTCGAGCGTGCGCTGCGGTGTCCAGCGCATCAGCCGCGCCGGCTCGTCGGGACCCTGCGGGTCGCGGACGAAGAAGACCGAGTCGCCGCAGGGGACGGCGGTGCCGGTGGTACCCGGCCCGAGGTCGAAGAAGGTGCCGTCGGCGGAGGCGTGGAAACGGGCCTCCTCCTGCCGGCGGGGCTTGGGCACCTCGGACCACACGGCGCCGTCGGCGGTGGCGGCGACGTCCCACGCCGTGCAGTCGTCCGGCCCCTTGAGCGGCTGCGGCACGCCGCTGCCGTCGAGGAGGTTGGCAGTGCGACAGGCCACTGGGCGGGTGTCGTCGAAGGTCATCACCCCGACCCCGTGCTCGCTCGCCGTGAGCCCGGAGAAGCCGCTGCGGTCGGGGGCGCACCAGCCGTCCTCGCCGTTGCTGTCGGCCAGGGCCGCGGTGGCCAGGCAGTAGGCCCCGCCGTCGCCGTACGTCGGGAAGTGGAGGTCGCCGGCCGTGAGGGCCCACGAGCCGCCGCTCGCCGCCGGGGGAGTGGCGACCTCGCCCGTCTCGCCGGTGGCGAGGTCGACGACCGCCACCTCGCTCGGAGCGGTCTCGGCCTTGTCCTGCCGGACGACGACGGCCCACTCCTCGCTCATCAGGACCTCGGAGATCGTGCGCCCGCGGCCGGCCACGACCGTCACGGCCTTGCCGTCGCGCGCGAGCTCGACCCGGGTGTCGCCGGCGTCGCCGAGCGCCTCCCACTCCGGTCCCTTGATGTAACGGGTGCCGGCCTCGACGCCCGTGTCCTGCCAGTCCAGCGGGGCGGCTGCGGGCTCGGCCTCGACCGGCTCGTCGACCGGGCCACCGCTCGGCAGGTCGGCGGGCTCGTCGGTGCTGCTCGCGCTCGGTGACTCCGTGTGGCTCGGGTCGTGGCTCGCGTCGTGGCTCGGGTCGTCGCCCGGGCCGGGCTCGTCGGTCCCGGCGCAGCCGGTCAGCGCGAGCAGCAGCGCCAAGGTGGCCGTCGTACGTCCGCGCACGTCAGACGCCGATGTTGTGCTGGAAGTGGGCGAGGTTGGCGCGGAACGAGCGGTAGGCGTTGCGCCACTGCACGCGGCCGATCGCCGGCTCGCTGGGGTCGAACTTCGACTGGTCCCACGGCTCGAAGTAGCCGAGCTGCGGGTTGCCGCCCGGGTTCTGGTCGAAGCCGCGGCCGACCTGGAAGTGGCCGCTCGCGTCGTCGTCGAGGTAGGGGTAGTACTGCGTGAGCAGCGACGGGTGGAGGACGACGGGCGCCTGGTAGTCGTGGATGTGGCGCATCATCAGCCGGTACCACTGCTTGAAGCTGAAGTCGCTGATGTCGAGCACGACGTAGGGACCGGCATGGGTGTCCTCGTCGTAGTCGGTCTTGTTGTTGACCACGCGCACCATGTCGGAGATCGCGGTGCCGGCTGTGGTGGTGCCGAGGCGGCGGGCCCAGTAGGACTGGTTCTTCCGCTTCTCCTGCGAGCCCCAGCCGATGGCCTGCATCGTCGCCGGGCCGCACCAGTAGGTGTTGTTCTGGGCCTGGGCCACCTTGCTGCTGAGGATCTTGGAACGCTTCGGGTAGGACTCCCCGAAGCCGCCGCGGGCCTCGACGCCCGCCGTCACCTCGGGGTGGCGCGCGGCGAAGCCCTCGGGCAGCGGCACGCCCTGGATCTCGTGGCGGAGCATCCAGACCTTGCCGACCGACCGGGCCGCCATCGTCAGCTCGGCGCGCTCCGCCTCCGTGCGTGCGGTCGACGTACGCGACTGGGCGCGGGCCAGCAGCCCGTCGGCGTCCAGGTCGCCGGTGCGCTCGGTGGCGCGGGCCGTGGGGCGGGTCTCCAGCCGCGCCGCGAGTACCTCTTCGGACTGGTTGGTCCAGCCGAAGCCGAAGTAGCGCTGGCCCTCGAAGGTCGCGCACCGCACCGACGCCTGCGCGATCGCCGTACGCCCCTCCGCGCGGTCGAGCGCCGCCCCCTCGGCGAGCACGCGGTCGATCTCGGCCCGCATCGCGGGCGTGACTCCGCCGCGGCTGACGGCGCCGGGAGCACGGGTCGTCTCGGCGGTCGGGGCGATCTCGCCGCGGTCGTCCTGCCCGCCGTCGGGGAGGAGCGGGACGGCGCCGAGGGTGAGCGCGAGGGCCGCGGCGGCGATGGTCACGGGGTGGCGCCAGAGCGGGCGCGAGGCGTCCTCGTCGGCGATGCGGTGGGCGACCTTGCGGAGGGTCGGGCGGGGAAGTGCAGGCATGGGGGAAGACCTTCGATCCGAGACAGACGGACGCCTCACTGTCCTCTTTGGCCCCAGAAGTCGCAAGTCTCACTCCTGCCCCATCCGGGGGATGTGGGCGACGCGCTCGATCCGTCGGAGCGGTGCGTGAGACAGGTTTTCGCGCCCCAGAACGTGCGTCACTCACCGCTCGTACGACGACACGCCGGGGCAGCGGGCGGTGCGTGAGCGACATTCCGCGGGCCGGGAATGTGGGTGGGCCACCGCCCGGGGCGGGGACACGCCGGGGCGCGCCGGCGGGCGGTGCGTGAGCGACATTCCGCGGGCCGGGAATGTGGGTGGGCCACCGCCCGGTGCGCCTGCTGGAGACAAACGTGGATGGAGCGGATGACGAGATTCGAACTCGCGACATCGACGATGGGCAGAGCGTCGCGCTCGGCGCGACTACCGAGAGACAGGTGCGCCTACCTGGAGACAAACGTGGAGCGGATGACGAGATTCGAACTCGCGACATCGACGATGGGCAGAGCGTCGAGCTCGGCGCGACTACCGAGAGACAGGTGCGCCTACCTGGAGACAAACGTGGAGCGGATGACGAGATTCGAACTCGCGACATCGACCTTGGGAAGGTCGCGCTCTACCAACTGAGCTACATCCGCAGTGCCGTCCGGGGACGGCGGGCCAGATGCTACTAGACGGGTCTACCGGACCGGGGGTCGCACGGTGGAGAGGGCGGGATGCTTGGGCGCGACGGTGTCACCGGACGAGCGCCCGGTGAGCCGGCGGTGCACCCATGGCACGAGGAACTCGCGGGTCCACTGCGCGTTGGCGGCCCAGGTCTCGCGGCGTCCGAGGACAGGGAGCGGACCGACGGTCACCGGGTCGAGGCCGTGCTCGACGCCGATGGCCTCGAGGACGGCGTGGGCCATGTGGGTGTGGCCGGAGCTGTTGAGGTGCATCCGGTCGGTGTCCATCACGCCGGCGATCTCGATGTCGCGCATCCGCCACATGTCGACGACGCTCGCGCCGTGGCGGTCGGCGATCTCGCGGACCCACTCGTTGAAGATCGCCATCCGGCCGCGCATCGGGCCGTAGATCCCGCCGGCGCCCGGGTCGAAGATGGTGAACATGACGACGTGCGCGCCGCTCGCGCTGAGCCGCGCGATCGCGTCGTCGTACGTCCGGGCCAGCGCGTCGATGTCGACGCGCGGGCGGAGCACGTCGTTGCCGCCGCCGTGGATGGTGACCAGGTCGGGCTGGAGCGCGAGGGCCGCGTCGACCTGCTCGGTGACGATGGCGCCGAGCTTGCGACCGCGGATGGCGAGGTTGGCGTAGCCGAAGTCGTCGGTCTGCTGGGCGAGCACCTCGGCGACGCGGTCGGCCCAGCCGCGCAGGCCGTTGGGTCGAGCAGGGTCGGGGTCGCCGACACCCTCGGTGAAGGAGTCGCCCAGGGCGACGTAGCGGTGGAAGGTCACCGATCCATTGTGGCCACGAGGGCCGCGGTCTCGAAACTGAGGCTAGGGTCGGCCGCGTGCTGCTCTCTGATCGCGACATCGCCGCCGAGATCGACGCCGGCCGGATCGCCCTCGAGCCCTGGGACCCGCAGATGATGCAGCCCTCGAGCATCGACGTCCGGCTCGACCGCTACTTCCGCGTCTTCGAGAACCACCGCTACCCCCACATCGACCCGGCGGCCGACCAGTCCGAGCTGACGCGCGAGGTCGAGCCGGAGGGGGACGAGCCGTTCATCCTGCACCCGGGCGAGTTCGTGCTGGGGTCGACGTACGAGGTCGTGTCGCTGCCCGACGACGTCGCCGCGCGGGTGGAGGGGAAGTCGTCGCTGGGCCGGCTCGGGCTGCTCACCCACGCGACCGCGGGGTTCGTGGACCCGGGCTTCTCGGGCCACGTCACGCTCGAGCTGGCCAACGTCGCCACGCTGCCGATCAAGCTCTACCCCGGCATGAAGATCGGGCAGTTCTGCTTCTTCCGGCTCTCCTCGCCGAGCGAGCACCCCTACGGCTCCGAGAAGTACGGCTCGCGCTACCAGGGACAGCGCGGCCCGACCCCGAGCCGGTCGTTCCAGGGGTTCCACCGCACGTCCATCTGAGGTTCGTCAGGTCCACATCGCGGATTACGGCACACCCCTGTTGCCTTAATCGAGTGCTGTGTGGTTAGGCTTCCCTAAGTTAGCCTTGCCTTACCGAGCACACGGAGTCCTGATGAAGCGAAGCCTCGCCGCGCCCCTGGCCGCGGTCACCGTCCTGGCCGCAGCCCTCACCGGCTGCAGCACCGGGTCCACCAGCGGCACGGACGCGGCGGCGGAGCCGACGTCGACCACGTCCGTCGACCCCGACGCCTTCCCCGTCACCATCGAGCACGCGCTCGGCGAGACGACCATCGAGTCGGAGCCCACCCGGGTCGCCACCCTCGGCTGGACCGACCACGACCACGCCCTCGCGCTGGGCGTCGTGCCCGTCGGCGCCACCAAGATCACGTGGGGCGGCAACGACGGCGGCTCGACCGACTGGTTCGACGCGGCCGTCGAGGAGGCCGGCGCCGAGGCGCCCGTGCGCTACGACGACGCCGACGGCGCGCCGATCGACGAGGTCGCCGAGCTCGCGCCCGACCTGATCCTGGCGACCAACTCGGGCATCACCGAGGCGGAGTACGCCAAGCTCTCCAAGATCGCCCCGGTCGTCGCCTACCCGGAGGCACCCTGGACCACCCCCTGGCAGACCTCGCTCGAGATGGTCGGCGAGGCGCTCGGTCGTACGGCGCTCGCCGAGGACGTCGCCGCCGACACCCAGGCCACGATCGACGAGGCCGCCGAGGCCAACCCCGAGCTCCAGGGCGCGGAGCTGATCTACGGCTACCTCGCCGCCACCGACCTCTCCACCGTCGGCATGTACGCCCCCGCGGACCCGCGGGTGTCGATCCTGCGCGACTTCGGGATGGTCGACGCGCCGGCGGTCGCCGACGCCATCAAGCCGGGCGAGTTCTACGGCACCGTGTCGGCGGAGAAGTCGGCCGACCTCGACTCCGACGTCTTCCTCACCTGGGTCGACTCGCCCGACAGCGTCGAGACGATCGAGAACGACAAGCTGCTCGGCCAGATCCCCGCGATCGCCGACGGCCACTGGTACGCCGAGACCGACAAGCAGAACGCGATGGCGTCCACCAACCCCACGCCCCTCTCCATCCCGGTCATCGTGAGCGACTTCCTGCCTCACGTGGTCGAGGCCATCGAGGGCTGATGACCGCCCTCGTCCCGACGCGGGACGACGTCTCGAGGGCTCCGGGGGGAGGCCAGAGGCGTCGTCCCGCACTGCCGGCCAGCGTCGCGATCTCGATCGTGGCGCTGGCCGGTGCCGGCGCGCTGTCGCTGCTGGTGGGAGCGCGAGCGGTGCCGCTCGCCGCCGTCTGGGACGCCGCACATCCCATGCACGCCGTGGTCGAGGCCCGCCTCGACCGCACACTGCTCGGCCTCGCCGTCGGCGCCGCCCTCGGGCTGGCGGGGGCGCTCATGCAGGGCCTGACCCGCAACCCGCTGGCCGATCCCGGCATCCTCGGCGTGAACGCCGGCGCCACCTTCGCGATGGTCGTCGGGATGACGGCCTTCGGGTTCTCCGGGATGGGCCAGTTCCTCCCGCTCGCCTTCGTCGGTGCCGCCGTCGCCGCGGCGGCGGTCCACGGCATCGCGTCCCTGGGCCGCGACGGTGCGACCCCGATGAAGCTCGCGATCACCGGCGCGGCCCTCAGCGCCGGCCTCGCCAGCTGGACCACCGGCCTGCTCCTGGCCGACCGCAAGACGATGGAGAGCTTCCGCTTCTGGCAGGTCGGCACTGTCGCCGGGCGGGGCACCGACGTGCTCCTCGCCGGCCTCCCGTTCCTGATCCTCGGAGCAGTGCTGGCGCTCGCCGGTGCACGCCTGCTCAACACCCTCGCCCTCGGTGACGACCTGGCCCGCGGCCTGGGCCGCCGGACCACCCGCGACCGCCTCGTGATCGCGCTCGCGATCGTCCTGCTCGCCGGCACGGCGACCGCGCTGGCCGGGCCGATCGCCTTCGTCGGCCTCGTCGTGCCCCACGTCGTACGCGCCCTCGTCGGCCCCGACCACCGCCGGCTGCTCCCGTTCTCCATGCTCGGCGGCGCTGTCCTCGTCGTCCTCGCCGACACGGTGGGACGCGTCGTGCTGCCGCCGTCGGAGGTGCAGGTCGGCATCATGGCCGCCGTCGTCGGCGTCCCCGTCTTCCTCGCCCTGATCCGCCGCACCGGGAGGGCGTTGTGACAGTGACCCTCGGCCGACCCCTCACCACCGAGCCCCCCACGCCGTCCGCGCCGGATGCCCTGGACGTCGTACGACGTGCGCGCCGCGCGCCGGTGCGCCACCACCGCCGCCTCCTTGCTGGCCTCGCGGTCGCGCTGGTCGGCGCCTTCGCCGCGCGCGTGCTGCTGGGCGACTACACCGTCACGGTCCCCGACTTCGTGCGCATCCTCGGCGGGGAGCAGATCCCCGGCGCCACCTACATCGTGATGGAGTCCAAGCTCCCGCGGGCCGTGCTGGCCGTGCTGGTCGGCGTGGCCTTCGGCGTGGGCGGCGCCATCTTCCAGACCACGCTGCGCAACCCGCTCGCGAGCCCCGACATCGTCGGCATCAGCCTCGGCGCCAGCGCCGCCGCGATCACGGTGATCGCCCTGGCCGGCTGGACCGGTTGGCCGGTCTCCGCCGCCGCCATCGTCGGTGCCCTCGCCGTCGCGCTCGCCGTGCGCGCGGTCGCCGGCGACCACGGCGGCTTCCGGCTCGTGCTGGCCGGCATCGGCCTCGCCGCCGCCATGCAGTCGGTCATCCAGTACGTCTTCACCCGCGTCGACGAGTACGACGTCCAGCTGGTGCTGCGCTGGCTGACCGGCAGCGTCAACGGCGTCGCGTGGCAGGCGATCGGGCTGCTGGCGCTCGCCCTGGCCGTGCTGCTGCCCGCCACCGGGTGGGTCGCCCGCTCCCTGCGCGCGACCGAGCTCGGCGACGACACCGCCGCCGGCCTCGGCGTCGGGCGCGGCCGCACCGACCTGCTCATGCTCCTCGGCGTGCTGCTCGTGGCCGTCGCGGTCGCCGCGGCGGGCCCCGTCGCGTTCGTCGCGTTCCTGTCGGGTCCGATCGCCCGCGCGCTCAACCGCGGCCGTACGACGCTCCCGGCGGCGGCCCTCGTCGGGGCGGTGATCGTGCTGGTGGGCGACTACGCCGGTGCCTACGCCTTCGCCGACCTCAACCTGCCCGTGGGCGTCGTCACCGGCGCCTTCGGTGCGCCGTTCCTGCTCTGGCTGCTCGCCCGCGGCCCCCTCAGAGGACATCGTGGAAGGAGGGCGGCATGACCACCGCCACGCCCACCCAGCCCGCCCGGCTGGAGGCCAGCAGCCTCACGCTCGGCTACACCGACACCGCCGTCGTGCGCGACCTGGACCTGCAGGTCCCGCACGGCCGCATCACCGTCATTGTCGGCGCCAACGCGTGCGGCAAGTCCACGCTGCTGCGCGGGCTCGCCCGCCTGCTCCGGCCGCGCTCGGGCTCGGTCCTGCTCGACGGCGAGGCGATCCACCGGCTGCCGACGAAGCAGGTCGCCCGCACGCTGGGGCTGCTGCCGCAGAACCCCGTCGCGCCCGAGGGCGTGACCGTCGCCGACCTCGTGGGCCGCGGCCGCCACCCGCACCACGGACCCTTCGGCCGCTGGACCAGCGCCGACGACGAGGCGGTCGCGGAGGCGCTCGCCCTCACCGACACCCTGGGGCTCGCCGACCGGGTCGTCGACGAGCTCTCCGGCGGCCAGCGACAGAGGGTGTGGATCGCGATGGCGCTCGCGCAGGGCACCGACCTGCTGCTGCTCGACGAGCCCACGACCTACCTCGACGTCGCGCACCAGGTCGAGATGCTCGACCTCCTCGCCGAGCTCAACGCCCGGCGCGGCACCACCATCGTCATGGTGCTCCACGACCTCAACCTCTCGGCCCGCTACGCCGACCACCTCGTCGCCCTGCACACCGGGCAGATCGTCGCCGAGGGCAGTCCGCGCGAGGTCGTCACCGAGGAGGTCGTGCGGACGGTGTTCGGCCTCGACAACCGGGTCATCGACGACCCGGTCTCGCACACGCCCCTCGTCGTGCCCGTCGGCCGTCACCAGCCGCGCCACCCCAGTCCGTCCACCCCTGCCAGCCACGCCAGCCAGGAGATCCGATGACCGTGACCGCCAGCTCGAACCAGGCCGCCCTGCCCATGCTCTTCACCGAGGTCGAGGTGGTCGCGGTCGAGCGGCTCTCGCCGACCTTCGTCCGCGTCGAGCTCGGCAGCCCCGACCTCGCCGAGTTCGGTGTCGACGGTCCGCGCTGGGACCAGCGCATCAAGCTCATCCTCCCCGACCCCGAGACGGGCGGCATCACCTCCACCGAGGGCGCCGACGACACCTGGTTCTCGACCTGGCTCGAGCGTCCGGCGGCCGAGCGTGGCCACATGCGCACCTACACGATCCGCGACGTCCGCGGGTCCGGGGCCGCGACGACCTTCGTCGTCGACATGGTGCTCCACCTCGACGGCGACATGGTCGGCCCCGGCTCGCTCTGGGCCTCGCGGGCCACGGTCGGTGACCGGATCGCGCTGCTCGCGCCCCGGCGGGGCTACCCCTACGGCGGCATCGAGTTCACGCCCGGCCCGGGCGCCGACCTGCTCCTCGTGGGCGACGAGACCGCCGTGCCCGCCGTCTGCACCGTGCTCGAGCAGCTGCCCGACGACGCCCGGGGGACGGCGTTCCTCGAGGTGCCCGTCGCCGCCGACGTCCTGGACGTACGTCGTCCGGCGGGCGTCGAGGTCGTGTGGCTGGCCCGCGAGGGCGACGAGCTCGGCCTCGGTCTGCACGACGCCGTGGTGGCCCACCTGGGCATCCCGGGCGCCCACGTCGACGTCGCTCCCGACGAGGTCGACCCCGACCTGTGGGAGACGCCGTTCTACTCCTCCTCGGGCGAGGACGTCCCGGGCGACGTGGCGGGCGCGGGCGGCACGTATGCCTGGATCGCTGGTGAGTCCAAGGTCGTCACGGGCCTGCGCCGCCACCTGGTCAAGGAGCTCGGATTCGACCGCAGCCAGGTCGCCTTCATGGGCTACTGGCGTCGCGGCGTCGCGATGAAGTCCTGACCGGCGGCGGCGGGGATCAGCGCTTGGTGCGGGGCGCGCGGGGGGAGTAGTGCACGCGCTCGGCGATGCGGTGGCGTGCGATCAGCTCGATCTCGGTGAGTGAGTCATGCATGGCGATGCTCCTTTCGGCTCGTCGGTCCTGAGGACGGAACGGACAGCTGGCGGTCAGCTCTCGTGGAGGGTGACGTCGCCCGAGGCGGTGGTGGCACGCACCTCGAGGTAGGGCTGGTCGGGCGCGGGCTCGCCCGTGCTCGGCAGGGTGGAGGTGAGGCGGCCGCTCGCGGTCCGGACGTCGGTCCACACCGGCGTACCCGACACGACGCCGATGCGCACGTCTCCGCTCGCGGTCTTGGCGGTCACGCGGCCCGAGGCGACCTCGGTGACGACCAGGTCGCCCGAGCCGGTGGTGAACACCGCCTCGCCTCCCATCGACAGGACGTGGGCGTCGCCCGAGCCGGTCTTGACGGCGAGCTCGTCGCGGGCGGACTCGACGCGGACGTCGCCGCTGCCGGTCGTGACGACCAGCGCGGACTCGGCGTGACGTACGAGGACGTCGCCCGAGCCGGACTTGATGCGCGCGTCGCCGAGGAGGTGCTCGGCGACCAGGTCGCCCGAGCCGGTCTGGACGAAGGTGTCGCCGTCGACGACGTCGAGGGACACGTCGCCGGAGCCGCTGTCGATGCGGGTGTCGCCGAACCGGCCGTGGGCCGCCACGTCGCTGCTGCCGACCTTGGCCTGCAGCCCGCTGGCGACGGGGACCTCGACGACGATCTCGGCACGGGGGTCCTTGCCGAGGAACCCGCCGCTGCGGTGCGGGGCGATGATGGCGATCCGGTCGCCGAGGTCGCGCACGTCGAACTCCTCGGCGCGCTCCCCGGTGATCCGGACGGTCGTCTCGGTGGTGTCGGTGGCGGTCACGTCGACGCTCCCGCGACCGTTCTCGACGTAGAGGCCGATCGGCTCCGGGGTGTCGAAGGTGAGGTCCAGCTGGTTGCTCATCGGGTCTCCTGAGGGTGTGCTCGTCCACCGGGCCGGCGGTGCCGGTCCGTGGAGCGATGGGTGGTGGGGCGCGGTGGCCCCGGGACGTCAGGTCGTGGTGGTCAGAGCCAGCCGCTCATCCGGCGGTTGCCCTGCCCCTGCCTGCGGTTGCCGGCGAACGGGTCGTAGCCGACGAAGGGGACGCTGCTGAGGTCGATGTCGACGTTGATGGAGTGGTCGTTGGTGGCGCTGCGCACCACGTTGACCATCCAGGTGTTGAGGCTCTGCCCGGCCGCGGCCGCCTTCTCCTCGGCCCGGGCCTTGACGCCCTCGGGGATGCGCAGGGTGATGCGGGCCAGGTCGCCGGCCTCCTCCTCCAGCGGCGCCGGGGGTGCCGGCGGCGGGGGCGGCTCGGGCATCGCGGCCTGGGGCGTGACCTCGACGACGAAGTCGAGCTCGCGGCCCACCAGCCGGACGTCGACGCTGCCGTCGGGGAGCTCGGCGGTGATCTCGGCCGCGGCGTGGGAGATGGCCTCCATCAGTGCGAGGCGGGCGCTCGGGTCGAGGGCGTACGCCAGGCGCTCGGCGGCCTGCTTGAGCTCGTCGCTGCCGGCCTCGGACGCGGCCACGAGGTCGCGTCGCAGGCTGTCGACGTACGGGGTGATGTCCATGTGCACCACCCTGACATCACCGTGATGTCATGTCAATGCCTTGGTGATGTCATTTGCTGTCGCGGTGACATCACCCCGCTCTTCAGTGATCCCCGGTCAGCCGGGGATCGCTGAACTTGTCGGCCCATGCACGGGCCGACAAGTTCAGGGAGAGCCTGACAAGTCGAAGGACGTCAGAGGTCGAAGAGCGAACCCGAACCGCTGATGTCGACATCCGTGCGCGGCGTGTGAGCCGGGCCGTCGGAGGCGGGCTCGGACTCGTCCCCTGACGTGGGAGGTACGTCGCTCGCGTCCGCCGCCTCCTCGGCTGCGGGCTCGCGGTCGGCGTCGTCCGCGTCGAGCACGGTCTCCGGGTCGGTCGCGGGCGCAGTCTCGGCCTGCTCGGACTCGGTCTCAGCCGGCTCGGGATCAGTCGGTACCGTCGCGTCGTCGGGGTCGCGGAAGAGGGCGGCCTGGCTCAGGTCCGACCCGCTCGGCGGTGCAGACGGGGACTCAGCCGGCGCCTGCGGCTCCGGCTCGGGCGTCGCCTCCGGCGCAGCTGCCGCGTCGGCCTCGGCCGCCACCTCGGCGGGCGCACTGGGCGCTGAGTCGCTGGGAGACTCAACGTCCACTGCGGCCTCGGGCTCGGGCTCGGTCGTGGCCGGCGCGGAACTGGCTGCCGGCTGTGTTGCCGGCTGGGTCGCGGGCGCCTCGAGGTCGAACAGCGACCCGAGGCTCGACAGGTCGACGTCGGTCGCCGGCGTCGACGTCGTAGCGCTCGCGGGCGCCGACTCGGCAGCCGTCGGCTCCGCCTCGGGCGCCGACTCGGCAGCCGTCGGCTCCGCCTCGGGCGCCGACTCGGCAGCCGTCGGCTCCGCCTCGGGCGCCGCCTCGGCGACCGGCACGGCGGGCTCGCTGGCCTCTGAGTCTCCAGGAGACTCACGGTCCACTGCGGCAGCGGGCTCGGCTGCAGCGGGCTCGGCGGCCGCCGGCTCGGGCGCCGGGAGATCGAAGAGCGACCCGCTGCCGAGGTCCACCTGGGGGGTGGGTGCGGCCGGCGTGATGGGCGTTGAGTCGCTGGGAGACTCAACGGCCACCGCGGCCGCAGGCTGCTTCTCCGCAGGTGCCGCCGTGGTCGCCTCGTCGTCGGCCTCGGGCTCGGCGGCTGCCGGCTCGGCAGCGGCCGGACCAGCGGCAGCCGGCTCGGGGGCCGCGATGTCGAAGAGCGATCCTCCGCTGCCCAGGTCGGCGGTGGGAGCGGGAGCGGGCTTCTCCTCGACAGCGGCGGGTTCCTCCATGGCTGCCGGCGGCGTTGCCGCAGCGGCGGGCTCCGGCTCGGGGGTGCCGAGGTCGAAGAGCGAGCCACCGGAACCGAGGTCCGTCGCCGGCTGGGCGGCGGGCTTTGCGTCGGAGGGCGCCTCGTCCTTCGGTGCCTCCGGCTCCGGGGCCGGGGTGTCGAAGAGCGACCCGCCGGAGAACGCCTCGGCCGGCTTCTCCGGGGCCTTCTCGTCCGCCTTGGCGGCCGGCGCCTCAGCGGGCGCAGGGGTGTCGAACAGCGATCCGGAAGGCGCCGGCTCGGCGGCCGGCGCGGTCTCCTCGGGAGCCGGGGTGTCGAAGAGCGACGAGCCACCCGACGCCTTGGCGGCGGGACCGACGTCGGCGGTCTCGGTGACGGTGTCCTCGGTGACCGTGACGTCACCGGCCTCCGGCTCGTCCTTGGTCGCCACATCGGTGGCGGTCGCTGCAGCGGCAGCACCAGCGCCAGCAGCGGCAGACGCGGTGGCCGGTGCGGCGGCAGGAGCCGAGCCCGGGGCGGCCTTGGTCGCCTGCTCGCCCTTGACCGACGCGAGCAGCATCTGCGCGACGTCGAGGACCTCGACCTCCTCGCGGGCCTCGCCGGACGCCTGCTGGGAGGTCAGCCCGTCGGCCAGCATCACCCGGCAGAACGGGCAACCGACGGCGATCTGGTCGGCGCCGGTGCCGACGGCCTCCCTGGTGCGGTTCATGTTGATCCGCTCGCCGAGGTTCTCCTCCATCCACATGCGCGCGCCACCGGCGCCGCAGCAGAAGGAGCGCTCGGAGTTGCGCTCCATCTCGACGAACTCGGCACCCGGGAGGATCTCGAGCAGCTCGCGGGGCGGCGAGTAGACCTGGTTGTGGCGGCCGAGGTAGCACGGGTCGTGGTAGGTGATCGAGCGCTTCGCGGCGCCGGCGCCGTCCTTGACGGGCGTCAGCTTCCCCTCGCGCACGAGGCGGTTGAGCAGCTGCGTGTGGTGCACGACCTCGAGCTCGATGCCGAAGTCCTTGTACTCGTTCTTGAGCGTGTTGAAGCAGTGGGCGCAGGTCGAGACGACCTTCTTGACCTTGTACTCCTTGAACGTCTCGACGTTCTGCTGGGCGAGGCCCTGGAAGACGAACTCGTTGCCGGCGCGACGAGCCGGGTCGCCGGTGCAGGTCTCGCCGTTGCCCAGCACGCCGAAGGAGATCCCGGCCATGTCCAGCAGCTCGGCGACCGCCCGCGTCGTCTTCTTGGCGCGGTCCTCGTACGCCCCGGCGCAGCCGACCCAGAACAGCCAGTCGACCGACTCGAGGGACTCGAGGTCCTCGCCGACGACCGGGACGTCGAACTCGAGGCCCTTGGCCCAGTCCATCCGCGCGGTGGCGGACATGTTCCAGGGGTTGCCCTTGTTCTCCAGACCCTTGAACAGCTGGTTGAGCTCGGCCGGGAAGTTGGACTCCACGAGCAGCTGGTAGCGCCGCATGTCCATGATGTGGTCGACGTGCTCGATGTCGACGGGGCACTGCTGGACGCAGGCGCCGCACGAGGTGCAGCTCCACAGCACGTCCTCGTCGATGACGAAGTCGCCGTCGGCGGGGTTGTAGAAGTAGTCGAGCACGTCGGTGCCCGCACCGGCGCTCTCGCCCTTGGAGCCGACGCCGACCAGCTCGCGCTCGGCGTGGGCCTCGTCGCCGTCGTGCTTGGCGTACGCGTGGTCGCGGAGGCTGGTGATGAGGAGCTTGGGGGAGAGCGGCTTCTCGGTGTTCCAGGCGGGGCACTGCGACTGGCAGCGACCGCACTCGGTGCAGGTGGTGAAGTCGAGGATGCCCTTCCAGGAGAAGTCCTCGACCTTGCCGACGCCGAGCACCGAGTCCTCGTCGAGGTCGTCGATGTCGTCGAGGGTGATCGCCTTGCCCTCGGAGGTGAGCGGCTTCATCGCGCCGAGCGCGGTCGTGCCGTCGGGCTCGCGCTTGAAGTAGATGTTGAACCACGCGGTGAAGCGGTGCCACGCGATGCCCATGGTGATGTTGCGGGCGATCACCATCAGCCAGATCATCGCCAGCGCGATCTTGAAGGCCGCGATGAAGTAGATGAGGTTGTGCAGCGACGACTCGTCGACGGGGTACATCGCGTCGCCGATCCAGGACGCGATCGGGAAGTGGGCGCGCCCGACCTCCTCGTCGAGCTTCCACTCGGCCGCGCGGACGAAGAGGATCGCCGAGCCCTCGAGCAGCGCCAGCGCCTCGACGAAGTAGGCCTGCCAGAAGGTCGAGCCGAAGAAGCGGCTGCGCCGGCCCTCGGAGCGCGGGTGGTGCTTCTGCCGGTAGACGATCAGGTAGACGATGCCGACGGTGCTGAGCAGGCCGATCAGCTCGCTGAACCACTCGTAGGGGTACCAGTGGCCGATGAGAGGCCAGGCGAAGTCGGGCTTGAAGAGCTGGAAGTACGCCGCCAGGACCGCGGTGCTGAGGAACAGGAACGCCGCGTAGACGAACCAGTGCATGATGCCGACCCAGTGCCACTGCAGCATCCGGGTGTGGAGGAACGTCTCCTTGAGCATCGTGACCGTGCGACCGGCCGGGTTGTCGCTGCGGCCGGGGGCCGGCTGGCCGCTCCGGATGACGCCCAGCATGCGCCGTACGGCCGGGACCAGCATGGCCACGGCGGCGACGGTCAGTGCGAACGACAGGACGATCGCGAAGGTCTGCATGAAGGGCTGCTCCTCGGTAGGGGCGTACAGAGCCGCAGCCTAGGGCCGCCCAACATGCCGACGGCAGGGCCCTGCGGAGTGAGAAGGATCCTACCCGCAGGTAACTTGACGTCGTGCTGGGTGGGCGATCAGTTCACGATCGCGACGTTCTCGACCTCGATCTCGCGGGCGTCCTCGCGGTAGGTCGCGACCTTCGCCTTGATCTGGTCGAGGGCATCGGTGAGCCGCTCGACGCCGTCGCGGAGCTTCTGCTGGTGCTCCAGCTGCGCGATGTGCGACTCGCTCGACTCGTCCCAGCCGGGCGTCAGGGACTCGACCCGCTCGAGGAGCTCGGCGATCTGCGTGGTGATCTGCGTGGTGGCATCGGCCAGGGCGGTCTCGAGCGTGGAGAGCGAGCCCTGGTGGACCACGAGCCCGCGGTCGCTCATCGGGGACCACCGCCCAGGCGGTCTGCGAGGTTGCCCGCCCGCTCGGCCTGGGTCACGTCGTTGGTGGCGTGCTCCTGGGCGACGTACATCAGGCTCTGGGCGTAACCGTCGAGGATCGGGCCGAGAGTGACGGCGACGTCGAACCACTCGTTGATCGCCTCGCCGAAGCCGGCTGCTGCCTGGCCCTTGAACCCCTTGCCGGCTTCGGTCTCGATGGTGGCGCCGAGCTCCTGCAGGGTGGTCTGCAGCGGCTCCACCGCGTCGGCCACGGCCTGCGCCGCCGCCTGCATCTCGGAGTAGACAAGTCCGACGGCCACGGCCGCCCCCTCTCGCTGGGATCGATCACCCCTTCCTACCCCGTCCGCCGCCCGCTCACACACCCCGGAGCCCGAACGTCCTTCCCGGTTTGAGCGACCGCCCTGCGGGGAATCGGGATCCCATGCCGTCGTACGACTACGAGGTCGACCTCGAGAGCATGGGCCAGGCCGCCCAGGGGCTCAGCGAGACCGTCCAGCTGTTCAAGGACAAGGACGTCGAGGACCTGGTCCCCGGCAAGGGCGACGTCGGGAGCGACGTCGTGTGGGACGCCCTCGACGAGTTCAAGAACCGCTGGGAGGAGGGCGTCAACAACCTCTGTCAGGACGTCGAGGAGATGTCCGGGCGACTGGGCAAGATCGCGATGAACTACTTCGAGACCGACAAGGCGGGCTACGACGCCCTGTCCGCGCTGAAGGGCACCATCGCCGGGATCAAGGTCATGTGACGTGCCGGACTTCGTGATCGAGGGCAACCCCGGCAACGTCCGGGCCAAGGCCCTCACGATGGAGCAGAAGGGCCAGCTCTTCTACGACACCGGCGACGCGCTGGCCAAGATCGACGTGTCGGGGTGGACCGGCCGCGCCGCCGACGAGTTCCGCGAGGCGCACGACCTCGAGCCGGACCGCTGGGTCAAGGCGGGCAACGGGTTCAAGAAGGCCGCCGCCAGCCTGACGACCTACGCCGGCGCCCTCGAGGACGCGCAGCGGCGGGCCGCCGAGGCCAAGGCCGAGCACGAGCGCGGGGAGCGGGAGTCGGCGAGCGCGCGCACGCAGTACGACTCCTACCTGGGCCGGATGCGGTCCTACTGGAGCAGCGGCGGCACCGACCAGGCCGAGCCGTTCGTCGACTGGGGCGACCCGATCCAGCAGGAGGCGCTGGGCGCGTTGAACGCCGCGAGGGCAGACCTCGACAACGCCGCGTCGGTGTGTGCGGGTGAGGTGCGCGCCGGTTGCGCCGACGCACCGGAGGAGCCCAACTGGCTGGAGTCGGGCCTCAAGTTCGTCGGCGGCATCTTCGAGGGCGCCGGCGAGGCGGTGTGGGACCTGCTGACGATGGTGCCGTTCAGCCCCGTCAACATGGTCATCGACTCCTACAAGCTCGCGACGGGTGACCTGACGCCCGAGGAGCTGATGAAGAAGTACGAGCTCTCGGCCGAGAACGCGTGGTCGATGGCCCAGGGCATCTACACGGGCCTGACCACCGATCCTGTCGGCTTCGGCAAGGAGCTCGGCAAGTCGCTGCTCGACTGGGACACGTGGGCCGACGACCCGGCCCGCGCGATCGGCCACCTCGTCCCGGACGCCGTCGCCGCCGTGGCGACGGGTGGAGCCGGTGCGGTCGCCACGCGCGGGACCAAGTTCGCCATGGACGGCCTCGACGCCCTCGGCGACATGGGCAAGCTGCGACACCTCGACGACCTCGGTGACCTGAACGGGCTCTCCCGGCTCGACAACGCCCGCATCTACTCGATGATGGACGACGTCCCGCACCGCACCACGTTCTCGCCGGACCAGCTCGGCTCCTCCCGCGTCGACGGCGTCCTCGACTCCCACGGGATCTCGCGCAGCGAGCTCAACGACCTCATCAACAAGCCGTCCGCCGACCTGACGGATGCGGAGCGCGCGACGCTCAACGCGGTGCGTGAGGACTTCCCGGCCCCCACCAGCGACACGGTGATGCAGAAGGTGATCGACCAGTCCTACTTCGACGAGACGAAGGGTCCGGACGTCCAGCCCGGCGACGTCGACAACTACATCCTCGACCGCTACACCAGCAACGAGGTGAGGGGCGCGGTCACGGTCGCCGACGACACGGCGCACCTCGGCACGCCTCGCGAGATCAACGAGGGCCTGCGCCTCGACTACGACAACACGCACCACGCCACGAGCGACACCTCGACGCACGTCATCCGGTTTCAGGCCGACAACCCCAACTTCGAGGTTCCCCGCAACCAGGACATGACCGGGTCGCCCACCACCTACGACGACTGGAAGCAGCCGTTCACCGGCAACGGCTTCACGAGCGCCGCGGATGATGTGATCCCCGAGTACGCCGTGCCGAGGGGAGACACCGTGACGATCAGGGAGGGTGCCGAGATGTGGGAGGTCACCGACTCCGGGACGCAGCGCCTCGTCGCCGTCCTCCGGACCGTCGACGGTGAGCCCTCGTGGATCCCGCAGGGGAACTGACGATGTCGCTGCCCGAACGCGGCACGTTCGCCGTCGTCGACTCCACGACCTACGAGGTGACCGCTGCCGCCCGCGACGCGGTCACCCTGCGCGTGCCCCGCGAGGCGGGCCCGCTGCCGCCCCACCTCGAGTCCGGCGTTCGCCGCGACGGCGACGCGTGGGCCAGGGTGAGCAAGGCCGACCTCTCGCGCTACTTCACCGTGCAGGTCACGGTGGCCTGGCAGGGCGAGGAGTTCGGTCTGGGCCGCGTGGTCGGCGACGAGGCCGAGATCCTCGGCAGCTCCCCGGTCGTGGCCGAACGGCTCGGTCTCGAAGGCGACCAGTACAACGGGTTCCGTGGGAAGGTGCCGGTGGCAGAGCTGACGGTGGTCGACGTGCGCGAGAGGGAGATCGATGTCTGAGGCGAGCGTCGGACGGCCAGTGCTGCAGAAGCTGCTGACCCACGGTCTCGGGACCGCGATCGTCGACGACGGCTACGACCAGGTCGGCGGGATCGTGGTGCTGGCCGGCGACGCCGTCGCGCTCGACACCCCCGACAGGATCCTCCGCGCCTACGGCTACGAGGGTGGCCAGGAGTACGTCGACGTGGTGCGCTTCGCGCTGCCGCCGCTCGCGACCCTGAGCAACCCCGCATCGCCCGACGCCGGCCGCACCCCGCTCTACCCGACCGGCTTCCTGCGCGACGAGGCCGTGGTCCCCGTCTGGGAGCTGAGCCGCACCCGCTACAGCTTCGGCGCCGAGTTCTGGCGGATCCGTGCCGACGGCGAGCAGAAGTGCCTCTCCTCCTACGGCGGTGTCGCGCGCGGCTGGCGCGGGGCGAAGGGGTGGCGGCCGTGGTCGACGCTCGTCGGGCCGCGGGCCCGCTGGCGCGGCACCGAGCTCGCCGCCGACGTCGTCGGCGACAGCGTGCTGGTCAGCGTGCGGGCCGACGCCGGTCCCGAGGGGTGGGAGCAGGTGCGTCCGCAGACGTGGTCCGCGGCGGTTCCGGCGGAGGACTGCGAGCTGTTCGAGGTGGTGTTCCGGGCGACCTGGCAGGGCGTCCCGGTCCGGCTCATCGACTCCGGCCCCGAGCAGGCCCGCGTCCTGCTGCTCATCGACGACGCCGACCGGGCCGAGGCCCTCGGCGCCGACACGATCGAGCCGGGTGTCTTCGAGGCCACCGTCGCGCGGTCCGAGCTGGCCGACGTCCAGGGCGTGACCAACGAGCTCGCCCCGCCGAGCCGCTGACCCCGACCGTGCACGACGCCACCGAGGACGCGGCCCGGACCGACCGGATCCAGGGCGTCCTGCTCGGCGCTGCGTGCGGCGACGCCCTCGGAGTGCCGTACGAGTTCGGCTCGGCGCCACTGGGTCGCGGCGAGGTGCCGCGGATGATCGGGGGTGGGCTCGGCCCCTATGCGCCCGGCGAGTGGAGCGACGACACCCAGATGGCCGTCGTCATCGCGCGGGTGGCCGCCGTCCGCGGGCTGCGGACAGTGGACGCGCTCGATGCGATCGTCACCGGGTGGGTCGACTGGCTCGCTGCGGGCGCCACCGATGTCGGCACGCAGACGCGGCAGGTGCTCGGGGCCGTGGCGGCTGAGGAAGCCCGGCGAGCGTGGTCGGCCGCGGCCTCGGCGTCCACCGGCCTCCACGGCCGCACCGGACGGACCGCCGGCAACGGGTCGTTGATGCGCACGGCTCCGGTCGCGCTCGCCTTCCTCGACGACCCGGCGATGCTCACGCTCGCCGCACGGTGGGTGTCGGAGGCGACCCACCACGACCCGCTCGCGGGAGACGCGTGCGTGCTGTGGTGCCACGCGATCCGGCGCGCCGTGCTCGACGGGGCCGTGCCCGACCTGGCGGCCGTGCTCGGAGAGCTCCCGGCCGACCGCCGGGACCAGTGGGCCGACTGGATCGCTGACGCCGAGCGACGTACGCCGTCCGCGTTCGCGCCCAACGGCTACGTCGTCACCGCCCTCCAGGCGGCGTGGTCGGCGATCCGACACCCGGTCGGCGACGGTCCTCCGCTCGTCGCGTCGCTCGGCGCGGCGGTGCACGCGGGCGACGACACCGACACGGTCGCCGCGATCGCCGGAGCGCTGCTCGGCGCTGTCCACGGCGCGTCGTCGCTGCCCGAGGAGTGGCTCGGGCTCGTGCACGGCTGGCCCGGCCTGCGTGCCGACGACCTGCGCGACCTCGCTCGGCGGGTGGCCGAACGCGGAGCCGCGGACGCGGCCGCTCATCGGGTCCCCGACGAGCTCGTCGAGGTGGCCGAGCACCTGGTCGCCCGCGGTCTGGGGGAGGGCCATCACTTCTTCGTCAAGGGTCGCCCGGTGCCGGGCGGCCTCTCCAGCGAGTACATCGGGATCCGTGCGCTCGACGACGGTTCCTACGAGGTCTGGTACTCCGGCGACCGGGGCACGCCACGCGCCCTGGTCGAGACCCCCGACTGGGCCGTCGCGCGCCAGGGCTTCGTCGACGAGGTGGAGAGTCTGGCGTCATGGCGCGGCGACTGGCGGGCGCAGGTCGGGTCGCCACGACACCCCCGCTGGTGGCGACGCCGTTGACGTTCAGCCGCGGCGTACGCCCGTCACCTTGCCGGCGCGGGAGAGCTCGACCGTCATCAGCGCCCGCTTGCTCCCCGGCTTCTTCGCGCAGTAGGTGAACGCGCGGCCGAGCCGCTGCCACGGCTGGCCGACGCGACGCATCAACGCGCGGGCGCCCAAGCCGGTGTCCGCGGCCCTCGTGAAGGCCTTGACGGACCGCCGCAGCCCCGGGTTGCGACACGAGTCGGGGGCCAGGCCCCACGCGCGTTCCCAGGTCTGGAGGTACGCCTCGGCGCCGCGGGCCAGGTCGGCCCCGAGCGCCGGCCCGTCGGCACCCGCCGCGTGCTCGGCGTCCTCCACCCAGTCGGCGTACAGCCCGTAGTGCGCGACGCCGTCGGTGTTCACGTCGTAGACCCGCTCGCCGCTGCGCTGCCGGTCGATCCGGACGCCGGCGAGACCGGTGAAGGGGTACGTCACCGGGTCGGCCGCGTCGGCACCGCGCGGGTCGCCCTGCGCGCCGAAGCCGTTCATGTCGGAGCCGAAGCCGAAGCCGAAGTAGAAGCGGCGGTCGGTCCAGCCGAGGTGCTGGCGCCACTTCTCCACGAAGCCGGTCGAGTCGCCGGCGTAGGGCGCGACGAAGCCGCCGAGGCGGTAGATCCGCGGGTAGGCGTCGGGTGTGGACCACGAGTGGGACGACACGACGCCGACGGGACGCCCGGCGGCCTGCTGCTGCTCGAGGTAGTCCAGGGCGGCGTTGCGCCCGGCGACGCTCATGTGGTCGGGGTCGAAGAGGATCCGCTGGTCGATCATCGCCGAGATGAGCCGCTCGCCGAGCGGGCTGAGCCCGAGCTGGTTGCAGTGCGGGCCGGCCGGGTAGACGGGGGCCGGTTGGACACCGAGGTCGCCGAACAGCTTCCAGATGGCGCCGAAGATCGCGTCCTGGTCGGGGGTGGCCTGCTGTCCACCGCCCAGGCTGTCGAGGTCGCCCAGGTTCGGCGACTGGAGCCGGTCCTCGGTGCCCGCGGGGTACGCGGCGGGGCACTGCTGCATCCGCAGGAACGACCCGGTGCTGAGGAAGTTGGCGCTGTTGGTCAGCGTGCCGGTGGTCCCGGCGTCGCCGGCCACGCCGGTGAAGGCGTTGTCGAACTTGTTGGTGAGCTCCATCTGGCTGACGCCGAGCCGCTTCATCTCGGCGAGCTCCGCGAGCATCTGCTCCTCGGTGCAGGTGGGCCGCCCGAGCTGGACGTTGCACCCCAGCGGCACGGAGGTCTCCATGCCCATCACCACGGCGAGCTTGCCCTGGTTGATGACCTTCCGCGCCTCGAACGGGTCGGTGACGATGCGGTACCAGCCGCGGCCGGGGCCGCCGTACTGCGCGTCGATGTAGTCCTGCATGGCGCGCATCCCCTTGGCCTGGAGGCGCACGGAGTCGCGGTCGTCGCACGAGTTCTTCTTGAGCGGGTAGACTGTGCAGAGGACGTGGTTCTCGGTCAGCAGGCTGGTGTGGATGCGCAGGCCGGCGCGCCAGCTGCGCTCCAGCCACCGGTAGTAGACCTGCTGGTGGGTCAGCGAGTGCGGGTTGGGCCAGTAGGAGAACGTCGGCCAGCCGACCGGGTCGTGGCCGGTGCCCGGGGTCTTGTCGGCGAGCACGTCCTCGAGCGCCGCGCCCCGGCCGTCGGCGACCTGGTGGTCCGGGCAGTCGACGAGCGCGGCGGGTGCGCCGTAGCGGTGGAACGGCGGGCTGCAGATGACGCGGCCGCCGAGGAACTCGTGGGTCTGACCGTGGACGTGCGGGTCGACCCAGCCGCGGACCTCTTGGAAGGGCGAGACGCCGCCGAACGGGCGGCCCCGCACGTTGGTGTCGACCTCGGGGAACGCGGCGCACCCGGTCGTACGACGCAGCGCGAAGGCCTCGGCCGGCCCCGTGGCCAGGCCACCGTCCGCCCTCCGCAGCGAGCGGCCGTCGGCGAGGGTGAAGGTGAACCGGCCCCTGCCGACCTTCTTCACGGTCCAGTCCGCGAGCGGTGACGGCTCGGTCGCGAGACTCGCGCCGTCGGTCCCCGACGCGGCGAGGAAGGTGCGGTCGGGGGCGTAGAGCAGGTAGGAGCCCAGCCCCGTCGCCTGGAACGTCAGCCGGCTTCCCGCCAGGCGGTAGCAGCCCCCGGCCATGGCGTAGACGCTCTCCGGGACCGCGCGACGCTTGCTCCGCAGGGGTACGCCGGTGAGTCGCGGCTCGCGCTGCGTGCGCTGTCCTGCGACCCGGGCGAGGCTGGCCGCGCGCTGTCGTGGGGTGGTGCGGTCCGGTGCCGCGGCCGCCTCGCCGCTGCGGCTGACGGCGTTCTTGGTCGACGGGTCGTCGTGCACGTGGCCGTGACCGTCGCCGGCGACCGCCGCGACCGCCGAGGTGCCCGTCGTGCCGGCGCGGTGGGTGTGGGGCCGCTGCTCGGCACGCACCTCGGCCCGCTCGCGGGCCTGCGCGTCGTAGGTCGACGGCAGGTCGGCCTGCCCGGTCCCGGTCGGCGCGGCGGCGACGAATCCGCCCACCACCAGCCCTCCCGCGGTCAGCAGGGAGATCGCGATGCGCTGCACGTGACGGGGTGTCGGCTCCACGGGTGCTCCTTGTCGTCGTCCCGGCTCAACGAGGACGCCGCCCCGTGGGTCACGCTGGCCGGGTCGGCCCGCTGCTCGAAGGCTCTCCCCACAGTGTTCGAAGATCGAGTCACGGGCGCCCGCGCGGGCGTAGCCTCCGAGCGCCGGAGGAGGGGGCTCGTCCGGCGGGCTGACGGAGGGGTGTCGAGCGATGTGGGGCATGCGCAGGTTGCTGGTCGTCGTGCTGGTCTCGGCGGCCGTCCTCGTGGGTGCGCCCGCGGGTGCCGGTCCGGTGACGACCGACGCCGGCGGGACCGAGCGATCCGCGGCGCTCGGCCGACTCGCGATCCCGGCGATCGGCGTGAACGCCGGGATCATCCCGGTCGGCGTGACGCGGGCCGGCCACCTCGCGATCGGGCGCAGCGTCCGCGACGTCTACCGCTGGCGCTCGGGCGTGCTGCCCGGCCAGCAGGGGAGCGCCGTCCTCGCGGGGCACACGTGGTCCAAGGGACCCGGCGTGTTCGACGAGCTCGGCCGGCTGCGCCCCGGCAACCACGTCGTCGTAGGACGAAACCGCTTCGAGGTCACCCGCGTGCGCCGGGTCACCGGAATGACGCGCTCGGCCGTCGCCGGGCTCTTCAGCGATCGCGGCGCCCCGCGCCTGGTCCTCATCACGTGCGGCGACCGCAACGACCTGACCGGGGTCTACCGCACCCGGATCATCGTCAACGCGCGCCTGCTGCCCTCCCGCTGACCCGCCGGGTCAGCCGGGCGGCCGTCAGCGTCACGGCGGTCGCGATCGCGTCGACGTCGCCGGCGTCGCTCGGGAACGTCACCGCCACCCCGGCCACCGGGTGCGCGTTGTGGTCGAGCACGGCAGCGGCGACGCTCTGCAGCCCGGGCGTCACCTCGCCGTCCTCGGTCGCGTGGCCGCGCTGCCGCGTCTCGGAGAGCACGGCGCGCAGGGCGCTCAACGACGACGGGCCCTTGCCGTGGCGGTCGACGAACGCGCCCCGGTCGGGGTACAGCGCCCGGACCTGGCTGGCCGGCAGCGCGGCGAGGATGGTGCGGCCGGAAGCGGTCAGGTGGGCGGGCAGGCGTACGCCGACGTCGGTGACCAGTGGCGGCTGCCCGGGTGCCCGCTCCTCGATGACGTAGAGGACGTCGCGTCCGTGGAGCACCGCGAGGTGGGCGCCGTGGCCGGTCCGGTCGACGAGCTCGGCGAGCGGCCGGCGCGCGAGGCGGGCCAGCGGCTCCTGGCGGGTGAAGCCGCTGCCGACCTCGAAGGCGGCCACGCCGAGCCCGTAGCGGTGCTCGTCGGGCAGGTGCACGACGAAGCCCTCGTCGATCATCGTGTTGAGCAGGTGGTACGCCGTGCTGCGCGGCAGGTCGCACGCGCGCACGATGCGGTCGAGCGGGACCGGGTCGGCCTGCGTGGCCAGGAACCGCAGCACGCGCAGGGTGCGCGTCGCTGCGGGGACCTGGCTCACGAGGCCGATCGTGGCACGTCCCGGGGTCAGTCCAGCCTCTTCATCACCATCCGCGCCGTCTGGTGTCCGATGGAGTAGCCGTCGCTCATCGCGTCGCGGAAGTGCAGGCCGCCCCAGATGCGCGAGTTGAGCGCGTCGTACTCGAGGGCGGTCAACGTGGGATAGGTGCGCACCGCGCCGGTCAGCGACAACGACCGCAGCTCGAGCTGTGTGTCCTCGCCGAGGACCGTCCTGATCACCTCGACCGCAGATCCGGTGAGGCACCCGTGCCCGGTGACGTAGTCGGAGTAGGGGGGCGTCGGCAGGTACGACGTCCAGCCGGACTCGGGCTGCGTGTCCGGGTTGCCGTCATCGGCAGCCCCGGCGACGGCCTGGAAGGGTCGCCAGAAACCGACGTCCCGCTTGAGCTGCCAGCAGCGGATCACCGAGTCGGCCATGGCTCCGTGCAGGGCCGCGAACAACCGTGCGGTCTGCTCCAGGCTCTTGGGGTTGCTCTCGAGGTTCCGGATGAGCGCGTCCCCCTGCATGATCGCGGGGTTGGTGTTGAAGAAGACAGCGGTGTCCGCCTGCGCCTGGCTGCGGATCGCCGACGTCATGGACCCGAGCAGCTTCACTTCGTTGTAGTCCGTCGTGTAGTCCGCGCTGGTGAGCCGGTCGGGACCGTCGACCCGGACCGGGTGCTTGATGACCAGCGGTCGCACAGATCCCAGCCACGCGCCGAGCATGTCCGTCGCCGGGGGGACCGGCTGCCACGCGCCGATGCCGGGCGGCAGGGTGTAGTGGATCGTGGTGTCGCCGTAGCCGTCGCCGGACCGGCTTGCGATCATCCGTGCTGCGGCACGCTCACCGGCGCGCGCCCCCCGGTCCTCGGCAGCCCCGTCGGGCACGCCGGCGAGGGTGGTGGCGAGCTGGGCGTCGAGGGCGGCGCCAGCACCCGGGTTGTAGTGGAGCAGCACGTCGTGTGCCGCTGTCGCGACAGCCGCGGTCTCGGAGCTGGACCCCCACCTGAGCGAGGTCGTGACCGCGTCGTCGATGGCCAGCGAGGTGAAGCCGAGGACCGGGATGCCTGTCGGGATGGGCGTTGCCGGATAGACAGTGGCGATCGCGGTGCGTTGCCAGTCGAGCACCACCTGGGCACTCTCGGTGGAGGCGGGCGGGTCGTGGTGGGGATGCCGGTGCTTCCCACCTGAGCCGTCGGAGGCGGCGGGTGAGCTGGCGAGGGTCGAGGTGGCGAGCAGGGCCGCGGCGACCAGGACGGCGCGCGAACGGAGGTTCTTCATGGCGGACCTTTCGGCTGGGCGTGTGTGCCCAGCGTCGAAGAGTCCGCGCGGCCACGGGTATTCGCATCCCGGCGAATGTTCGTCCTCAGTTGAGCCGGGCCAGCCGCTCGCGCAGGTCGATGTCGGGGAGGTCGCGGCCCTGGAGGCGGGCCACGGCGGCGACCCGGTTCGTCACGCCGAGCTTGCGGTAGGTGTTCTCGAGGTGCTTGCGCACCGTCGACGGCGCGACGAAGAGCGCCTCGGCGATCTCCGCGTTGGACCGCCCAGCCGCCACGTGGCTCAGGACGCGGCGCTCCTGCGTCGTGAGCGACGTGGGCAGCTGGGGGGTGAGCCGCTCGCGCGACAGCCGGGCGAGCAGCGGCGCCAGCATCTGCAGCATGGCGACGTCGCGGTCGTCGAACGGACCGTTCCAGCGGTCCAGGGCGACCTGGACCACGCCGTGGGCGCCGTTGCGGAAGCCGATGGAGAGACGGTCCTGCCGCCCCCTGAGCCCGCCGAGGCAGGCCTGGGCGGCGACCGGGTGGGCGCCCCAGTGCAGGATCCCGAGGTAGTGCGGTCCCGGCGTCGCCTGCGGCAGGGTCCGGTCCACGCCGGGCATCCCGCCCAGGGAGATCCCGTCGGTGACGGCGTAGCTGCCGTCCTGGTAGATCGCGCCCACCTCGTCGGCGTGGATCAGCACCGACAGCAGCTCCAGCACGTGGCGTGTCGGCAGGGGGGACCCCGGACAGGGCTCGGTGGCCAGGAGGTCCCGGAGGGCCCACTGCTCGCGGTCGTTCAGGTCGAGGCGTGGCATGACTGGTCCCGACCCTCGACTCTAGGGCGGGGGGCGGGATCAGTCAGGGTGGTCCAGACGACTCGCGCCGGTCAGGCCTTGTCGGAGCCGGATCCCTTGGTGAACCAGCCGCCGCCGGTGTCGGTCTGCTCGATCGGCTTGCCGGGCATCTCGTTGGCGCCCGGGGTGCGGCGCGGGAGCAGCGGGGCCCGACCGTCCTGGGTGCCGTCCTGGGTGCCGTCCTCGGTCTCCGAGGTGGCCGGCTCGGTGGCCGGCTCCGTCACCGGCTGCTCGGTGGCGGCCGGCTCGGTCGCGGTCGGCTCGGTGGCGGCCGGCTCGGCGTTGACCTCCGACGGCGGGGTCGGGGTGTGGTCGGCGGTTCCCGGGACCTGGGGTGCGTAGTCGTCGGCCTTGTGGTCGACGCGCGGGTCGACCCGGTCGGCCGCGCGGACCTGTCCCTCGTGGGTCGCCTCGATCTGCTGCGCGGCCAGTCGGGCCTCGTGGGCCTCCGCTTCGGCCTTGGCGGCTGCGGCGCGGGCCTCCTCGGCCTCGGCCTCAGCGGCCGCCGCGCGCTCCTGGGCGGGGGCGATCGTGGACTGCGCCTGCGTCGCGGCCTGGGCGCGGAGCTGCTCGGCGCGGGCGACGTTGGCCTCGCGGTTCTTCCTCTGGACGAGGAACGCCGCGACAGCGATCACGACGGCGATGATGACGAGGACGATGATGAGGGTGGTCACGGGCTTCCTCTTTCACGGGACAGGGGCGGCCAGTCTTCCAGCACCGGCCGTCCCTGTCCTGCGTTGCGTCGCGAGGCGCGCGGATCAGACGCGGCGGGTTTCGTCGGTCCCGTCCGTGCGGCGCGGGTCGTCCGCGTCGAGCACCGTGTCCGGGTCGTGCGTCGCGGTGCTGCGGCCGTCGGCCGTCGTGCCGGGGGCGTAGTCGTCCGACGAGGTGTCCACGCGGGGGTCGACCTGGTCAGCCGTGCGAAGCCGGTCCTCGTGCACCGCCTGCTGCTGGGTCGCCGCGACCTGGGCCTCACGGGCACGGGTCTGCGCGCGCTCGGCCTCGAGCCGCGCGCGCTCGGCCTCGGCCTCGGCCTCCTTGGCCTGCACCTGGGTCTCCGGGATGTCCCGGGCGTGTTCGTGGGCCTCGGTCCGCAGCTGCTCGGCGTGCTCGTGCTGCTTCTTCTTCCGCTGCTGCGTGACCAGCCAGGCGACGAGCGCCGCCACGACCAGCACCACGACCAGGACGATGATCCATGTCGTCGTGTCCATCGGGGACCTCCTAGGTTATCGGTCTTGCCTGCGCGGCCCGGGCGGGCCGCACGTCATCCACCGTGCCACGCGCCGCCGGTTTCGGTGCCCTCCGTACGGGTGAGTGATCCGGTCTCGGATGCGAGACTGCGGCGCTCGACGGCCTCTGGCGGCGACCCGCCGACAGGCGTTGGATGAGGGGCATGCAGACCGTTCACGTCGGGGTCGGCCCCGTCTCGTTCGACGACCTCGTCCGCGTCGCCCGCGAGGGCGCCTCCGTCGTCCTCGCCGACGACGCGCTGACCGCGATCGACCGTGCCCGCGGGGTGGTCGAGGCGCTCGCCGCCGCGGAGACGCCGACCTACGGCGTCAGCACCGGCTTCGGCGCCCTCGCCACCCGCCACATCCCCACCGAGATGCGCGCTCAGCTGCAGCGGTCCCTCGTGCGGTCCCACGCTGCCGGGTCCGGTCCCGAGGTGGAGCGTGAGGTGGTGCGGGCGCTCATGCTGCTGCGACTCTCGACGCTCGCGACGGGTCGCACCGGCGTACGCCGCGAGACCGCGCAGCTGATGGCCGACCTGCTGTCGCACGGCATCACGCCGGTGGTGCGGGAGTACGGCTCGCTCGGCTGCTCCGGCGACCTCGCCCCGCTCTCGCACTGCGCGCTCGCGCTGATGGGAGAGGGCGAGGTCCGCGACGCCGACGGCACGCTGGTCCCCGCCGCGGACGCCCTCGCCGCCGCCGGCCTCGAGCCGGTGGAGCTGGTCGCCAAGGAGGGCCTCGCGCTCATCAACGGCACCGACGGGATGCTGGGCATGCTCGTCATGGCGATCACCGACCTGCGGATGCTGCTGCGCACTGCCGACGTCGCCGCGGCGATGAGCGTCGAGGCGCAGCTCGGCACCGACCGGGTCTTCGCCGCCGAGCTGCAGGACATCCGCCCCCACCCCGGCCAGGCCCTGTCGGCGGTCAACCTGACCGCGCTGATGGCCGGCTCCGCGATCGTCGCCTCGCACCGCACCGGCGACTGCAACCGCGTCCAGGACGCCTACTCGCTGCGCTGCTCGCCGCAGGTGCACGGGGCTGCCCGTGACACCGTCGAGCACGCCGCGACCGTCGCCGGCCGCGAGCTGGCCAGCGCGATCGACAACCCCGTGGTGGTCGGCGACCGCGTCGAGTCCAACGGCAACTTCCACGGGGCCCCGGTCGGCTACGTGCTCGACTTCCTCGCGATCGTCGCCGCCGACGTCGCGTCGATCAGCGAGCGTCGTACGGACCGCTTCCTCGACCGGGCGCGCAGCCACGGGCTGCCGCCGTTCCTCGCGGCCGACCCGGGGGTCGACAGCGGGCACATGATCGCGCAGTACACCCAGGCCTCGATCGTCTCCGAGATGAAGCGGCTCGCGGTCCCGGCGTCGGTGGACTCCATCCCCTCCAGCGCCATGCAGGAGGACCACGTGTCGATGGGCTGGAACGCCGCCCGCAAGCTGCGCCGGTCCGTCGACGGGCTGTCGCGGGTGGTCGCGGTCGAGGTGCTGACCGCGGCCCGCGCGCTCGACCTCCGCGCGCCCCTCACCCCGTCACCGGCGACCGGTGCGGTCGTCGACCTCCTGCGCAGCAACGGCATCGCCGGCCCCGGCCCCGACCGCCACCTCTCGCCCGAGATCGAGGCCGCCGTCGACCTCGTCCAGTCCGGCGCCGTGCTCGCTGCCGCCGAGTCCGTGGTCGGCGAGCTGGCCTGAGGTCACACGCGGGATCCCTTCCTGCGTCGGTGCAGTTGTGCCGTTCTGGAGACGCAGCTCGCGGCCGGTACTACGTTCACGTGTCGTGAGAAGGAGCATCTGCGGGATCGTCCTGGTGGTCCTCGGCGTGGCCGGGGTCGGGCCTGCAGCCCAGGCGTTGCCGGGACCTGGAAGTCCGCGTTCCGCATCGGCACCCTCAGCGGCTGCCCTGTGGAGGTGCTGGTGGTCTCCCACGATGGACCACAACTGGCACAACGACGCCCTGTGCTCCAACGGAGTGAGCCAGGTGCGTCCCTACCTGCGACCCGCTGACTCCTACATCACCCGGGCCGAGCTGATGGGATCTGCGCGGGCCTGGGCTCGGGCCCGTAACGGCGCTCGCTGACCCTGGGCGGAGGGGCGCAGTCTCGGATCACAGACTGCGATCCGGGTCGCACTCTTTCGTCCGCCGGCGCCACGGCGCTTTCATGAAGGCATGACCACGGACGCTCCTCACGGCAACCACCGCCTCCCGATCCACGCCGCCACCGGCACCGAGCTGACCGCGAAGTCGTGGCAGACCGAGGCGCCGCTGCGGATGCTGATGAACAACCTCGACCCCGACAACGCCGAGCGCCCCGAGGACCTCGTCGTCTACGGCGGCACCGGCAAGGCTGCGCGCAGCTGGGAGGCGTACGACGCCCTCGTGCGCACCCTGCGCGACCTCGAGGACGACGAGACGCTGCTCGTGCAGTCGGGCAAGCCCGTCGGTGTGATGCGCACCCACGCGTGGGCACCGCGCGTGCTGATCGCGAACTCCAACCTCGTCGGCGACTGGGCCGACTGGGAGGAGTTCCGCAGGCTCGAGGACCTCGGTCTCACGATGTACGGCCAGATGACGGCCGGCTCGTGGATCTACATCGGCACCCAGGGGATCCTCCAGGGAACCTTCGAGACCTTCGCCGCCATCGCCGACAAGAAGTTCGGCGGCACCCTCGCCGGGACGATCACGGTGACTGCCGGACTCGGCGGCATGGGCGGCGCGCAGCCGCTGGCCGTGACGATGAACGACGGCGTGGCCATCTGCGTCGAGTGCGACCAGCACCGCATCGACCGCCGGCTCGAGACCCGCTACCTCGACGTCCAGGCGCGCGACCTCGACCACGCTCTCGAGCTCGCGCTCGCGGCCCGCGCCGAGCGGCGCGGCCTGTCGATCGGCCTCCTCGGCAACGCTGCCGAGGTGCTGCCCGAGATCCTCGAGCGCCACCTCGCCCGGCAGGAGCAGGGTGACGGACCGCTCGTCGACATCGTCACCGACCAGACCTCGGCGCACGACCCGCTCTTCTACCTGCCGGCAGGGACGTCGTACGACGACTGGGAGCGCGAACGCACCGAGGACCCGCGTGGCTTCACCAAGCGCAGCCAGGAGTCGATGGCGCGCCACGTGCGGGCGATGGTCGAGCTGCAGGACGCGGGGGCCGAGGTCTTCGACTACGGCAACTCCATCCGCGACGAGGCCCGTAAGGGCGGTTACGACCGGGCGTTCGAGTTCCCCGGCTTCGTGCCGGCGTACATCCGACCGCTCTTCTGCGAGGGCAAGGGGCCGTTCCGCTGGGCCGCGCTGTCCGGTGACCCCGAGGACATCTACGCCACCGACCGGGCCATCAAGGAGCTCTTCCCGGCCGACGAGAAGCCGGAGTACGCGCGCCTGCACGCGTGGCTCGACATGGCCGCCGAGCGGGTGCAGTTCCAGGGCCTGCCGGCCCGCATCTGCTGGCTCGGCTACGGCGACCGCGCGAAGGCCGGGGCGAAGTTCAACGAGATGGTCGCCAGCGGCGAGCTCAAGGCGCCGATCGTGATCGGCCGCGACCACCTCGACTGCGGCTCGGTGGCCTCGCCCTACCGCGAGACCGAGGCGATGCTCGACGGGTCCGACGCCATCGCCGACTGGGCGATCCTCAACGCGCTCGTCAACACCGCGTCGGGCGCCACCTGGGTGTCCTTCCACCACGGCGGCGGCGTCGGCATCGGTCGGTCGCTCCATGCCGGCCAGGTCACCGTCGCCGACGGCACGGACCTCGCGGCGGAGAAGATCGAGCGGGTGCTGACCAACGACCCCGGCATGGGCGTCATCCGCCACGTCGACGCGGGCTACGACCGCGCCATCGAGGTCGCCGACGAGCGTGGGGTCCGGGTGCCGATGCGGGAGGCCTGAGCTCGCCCTTCGCCCGTAGAGGGGTGACCGGCCGGTAGGCGTTGACACCCCTCGGACCCGATGGGTGGATGGACGCGAGACCACCTATCGGGAGGCAGGCTCATGCACTCATCCATCACCAGGCGCACCCGGACGTGCGCCCTCGCCGCGGCGGCCGTCGCGCTGGCAGCCGCAGGCACCATGGGACCGGCGACCGCCGATCCGCCCACCACCCCGGGCGGCCCGTGGCCGCAGGGCGGGGAAAACACCAACGCCATCCGCAGCTATGAACAGCTCTGGAGCACCCTGGAGTCGATCGAGGGCCGCGCGCAGGGAAGCTTCGACCTCAGCCCGGCGCCGCTCCCCTCCAACACCGGCCGCGAGATCCCCGTCGTGACGATCGGCGACGGCGACACCGACATCATGTTCGTCGCCAACCAGCACGGCGACGAGTACATCGTGTCCAACGCCATGATCAGCGTCGTCCGCGGGCTCACCGGCGGGTCCGCGGAGGCCAGGGCGATCAGGGACGCGCTCACCGTCACCATCGTCCCGCGCGTCAACGTCGACGGCTTCGACGCCGACGTGACCGACCTGGCCGGCAACACCACGCCGTGGCGACAGAACTTCGACACGTCGTGCCCGGCCTTCTGCGAGTTCTACCAGGCCGGCCGCGGCTACGACATCAACCGCTACCACTCGTACTCCGCGAGCGCCTACGACCACCCGTACCAGCCCGGTCCGGACACGAACAACCCGGTGCCCGAGGCGATCGCGATGCGGCTCCTGTGGGACGAGCGGCAGCCGAGGCTGGTCGTCGACTTCCACCACCAGGGGACCTACGTCGACGACGACGGCCGGATGATCACCGGCTCGGTGATGTGGCCCAACGCGGAGGAGGAGGCGGCGGCCCTCGGCATCAGCGAGCAGTTCGCCGGCGTCGTGACCGACTCCAAGCGGGTGGTGTCGGAGATGCTCGATGCGCTGGAGGGCAAGGGCTACGCCAACATCACGCGCTACCCGAGCACCCCGTTCCCGGGCATCGCCCGCAACGCCTACGGCCTGTTGGGTTCGGCCTCGGTGCTCTACGAGGCCCGCGGCGACATGGGCCAGGCCAGCAGCGGCATGATCGCGAAGCAGACAGAGGTGGCCGGCACGGCGATCCTCCGGGCCGCTGCCGACGGGTCGCTCTGGACCCGCGACACGGTGCCCGCGGACACGATCCGCGAACGCGGGCCGTTCGTCCCCGACCCGCACGGGTGAGCAGCGGCCGTCGCGGCGTCGGTGACAGGGTGCTGTCCCATGGACGCCGACGCCGCGAAGGCCAACCTGCACTCGTACCTGAAGCACGAGCGCCAGGCGGTGCTCGACAAGCTCGACGACCTGTCGGAGTACGACGTCCGGCGCCCGCTGACCGCCACCGGGACCAACCTCCTCGGGCTGGTCAAGCACCTCGCGACCTGGGAGGCGCGCTACCTCGGCGAGGTCTTCGACCGCCCGTTCCCCGAGCCGCTGCCGCGGTGGGACGTGGAGGCGGACCGGCTCGGTGACATGTGGGCGACCGCGGACGAGTCGCGCAGCGACGTCGTCGACCGCTACCGGCGCGTGTGGGCGCACAGCGACGCGACCGTGGCGGCGCTCGACCTCGACGCAGTCGGCCGGGTGGAGTGGTGGGGCGACGCACAGGTGCCCCTCTTCAACGTCCTGGTGCACCTGCTCGCCGAGACCAGTCGGCACGCCGGCCACGCCGACATCCTCCGCGAGGAGCTCGACGGAGCGGTCGGCACCGACGCGGAGGCGATGGCGGCGGAGGGGCACGACGCGGCGTTCTGGGCCGACCGACGGGCGCAGGTCGAGGCGGCCGCGCGAGCGGCGGTCGCCTGACCTGACGGTGTCCTCGCCGAACGGCTGACTTTCACGGCGGGGTACGTCAGGATCCCTCCATGGCATCGGGGGAGAAGAAGCCGGCGCGTTCGCGCGTCGTGCTCACGGACATCAGCTCGCGCGCGTGGGAACACCCGGCGGACAAGGGCGCGCTCGTCGCACTGCGCAAGCTCAAGGGCTTCGACGTGCTGCTCAAGACCATGTCGGGGGTCTTCCGCGAGCGGGCCGGGCGGCTGACGCTGCTCGGGTCGGCGGTGCGCGTCGACGAGCGACAGTTCGCCCGGCTGCACCGGCTTCTCGCGGAGGTGGGGAAGAGCCTCGACGTCAGCGAGCTGCCCGAGCTGTACGTCAACGCCGACCCGACGCTGAGCGCCATCACGATCGGGATGGACCGGCCGATCATCCTGCTCTCGTCGGGCCTGGTGCACCACCTGGACGACGAGGAGCTCCGCTTCGTCATCGGCCACGAGCTCGGCCACGCCGTCAGCGGGCACGCGGTCTACCGCACGCTGCTGATGCGGCTCCTCGGCCTCGGTGGGCTGCTCAGCGCCGTGCCCGGCGGCGCGATCGGCATCCGGATGGTGACCGTCGGCCTGCTGGAGTGGTCGCGCAAGGCCGAGCTGTCCGCGGACCGCGCCGGCCTGCTGGCCACCCAGGACCCGACCGCGGCCCTTCGCACCCACATGAAGATCGCGAGCGGCGGGACGCTCGACGAGCTCGACGTCACGTCGTTCCTCCAGCAGGGGTCGGAGTACGACGAGGGCGGTGACGTCCGCGAGTCCCTGATCAAGCTCTCGCTGTTGCAGCAGCAGAGCCACCCCTTCGCCGTCGTCCGGGCCACCGAGCTGCGGCGCTGGATCGACTCGGGCGTCTACACGACGATCCTCGGCGGTGACTACCCGCGCCGGGCCGACGACGACACCGCCTCGGTCAGCGCGGCCGCGCAGGAGGCGGCCGCCAGCTACACCGTTGCGTTCGAGCGCACCCAGGACACCCTCGGCCGGTTGGTCCACGACCTCGCCGGCTGGATGGGCACGGCCAGCACCTGGATCAACGACCGCTTCCGCCGGGGCACCGAGAGCGCCTGACCGCGCTGCCGTACGTCCGGGGCGGCGGGTCAGGTGTCCGCGGGAAGGGCGCCGACCCGTCGCGCCGAGGACCTCACCAGCTGGGCGACCACTCCGGTGAAGTCGCCCGCACCCTCCTCGGTGGCGGCGGCGATCCCGGCGAAGGTGACGGTCTGGAAGACGAGGTCGGCGAGCGGCGCGAGGGCCAGGGCGCGGTCGACGTCAGCGTCCGGGTACGCCTCACGCCAGGGCTCGGCAAACGCGCCGACGAGCTGATCAGTGTCCTCGCCCGCGGTGTCGGACGCCACGAAGTACGCCAGGTGGCTGCCGTCGAGGAACGGATGGCTGATGCACGCGTCGGTCCAGTCGAACAGGCGGAGGGCCTGTCCGTCGTAGGCCACGTTGCCGAGGTGCAGGTCGCCGTGGGCCAACGTGTCGGGCAGGCCGGTCGCCCAGAACTCCCGGACCTGCGCCTCCACCTCGTCGGCCGCCCCGAGGACAGCGACGCGCTCGTCGTCGGCCAGCAGTGCCATCTCCGGGTCGTCGGCCAGCACGCGGCGCCAGGCTGCGAGCGTGGGTTCGAGGCCGCGGTCCGGGCACCCGCTGGCCCGGAGCGCGTCCAGCCAGTCGAGCGACGCGAGCTGGGCTGCCGCCCACACCGGTGCGAGTGCCTGCGGCGCGCCGGCGGCACGGTCCGACGCACCGGCGAGCGGCTCCATCAGCAACCAGCCCTCCGCCTCGTCGGCCGCCACCACGATCGGCACCAGGTCGGGCAGCCGCTCCGAGAGGCGGTGGAGGATCGCTGCCTCGGCGCGGAAGTGGTCGCAGCACGCCTTGAACCAGAGGACGCCGTCCGACGTGGGGACCTCGAGCACCGCGGAGATGGACCACACGCGGTGCGTGCGGACGGGTCCCGTTCGCCGGCGACCGCGGACGGTCAGCAAGTCGTCGATCCAGGCCTCGACCCGGTCGTACCACCCGGCGCGGAACCAGTCGGGTCGCTGTCGTGGCGCGGTGCCGGTGTGCTGCGCCAGCGCGGTGCCGACCTTCGCGCCGAAGGGCTCGGGTAGGTCGCCGATCGGCAACCACGTGCCGCCGGTGACCCGGTCGGGATCGTCCCTCAGCGCCAGGACGTGGAGGATGTCGGCCCTGACGTCCTCGTCGGGCTTGGGCAACCGGACCGGCGGGGCGGCGTGCACGCCGTCGGCCACGTGGCGGGTCGCCGTCCGGGTCGGGTCGCCGTCGTCCTCGTCCGCGTGCACGAAGGTGGGGAGCGCTCCGTCCGCCGACCAGACGGCGCCGTCGTGGACCAGCGCGACGTGGTGGGTCCTGGCGCGGGCAGGCACCTGCTGGTCCTCGGTCGTCACCGGAGGATTGTGTCCCGTCCCCCCGTGCCCGGCACGCGAATATCCGTCCCGTGACGCAGCGGGGCCCCGGACACCAGCGGTGTCCGGGGCCCTGTCGCCAGGTGGCGAGCCGCTACCAGACCCGTCGGGCCGAGCCGCCGATCGGAACGAAGTTGAGCACCAGGCCGACCACGATCAGGATCAGGCCGAGGGTCAGCAGGATGTTCTGGGGAAGCAGGATCCCGAGGATGAGAAGGATCAGTCCGAGGACAATCATGGGTATCTCCTAGGTGACGCGGGGTGATGCGGCCGGCCCACGATGGGCGGGCCGGATCACTCTGGCGGTCCCCGACCCGGTTCGCAAAGTCGGTTCCTCCCTACGGGTGAAGGACTGTCCATCCTCTGTCCACCCCGTCGGGTGGCCCGGTCAGGCGGTGCCGAGCGCCTTGATCGCCTCGTCGATGGCCAGCGTGCGACGTGCGGACTCGACGTGCAGGTTCTCCACCATCTTGCCGTTGAAGGTCACCACGCCAGCCCCCTTGCCGTCCTCCCAGGCCGCGATCAGGCCGCGGGCGTCCTCGACCGCCTGCACGCTCGGGGCGAAGGCGGCGTTGGCGCCCTCGACCTGGCCGGGGTGGATGAGCGTCTTGCCGTCGAAGCCCATCTGGCGGCCCTGCTCGCACTCGGACAGGAAGCCCTCGGTGTCCTTGACGTCGTTGTAGACGCCGTCGATGACGGCGATGCCCGCGGCACGGCCGGCGAGCAGGGCGGTGTGCAGGCTGGGCAGGATCGGCGCGCGCCCCGGCACGTGCTCGGCGTACAGCTCCTTGACCAGGTCGTTGGTGCCGAGGACGAAGGCACCGATCCGCTCCGAGGCCCGCGCGATGGCGAGGGCGTCGAGGATCGCGACCGGGGTCTCGACCATCGCCCAGAGCCGGGTGTGGTCGGGCGCACCGGCCTTCTCCATCGCCGTGACCAGCCGCCCGACGTCCTCGGCGCTGTCGACCTTGGGAACCACGATCGCGGCGGGTCCGGCCTGGCTGGCGGCGACGATGTCGTCGTCGTGCCACTGGGTGCCGAGACCGTTGACGCGGATGGTGAGCGTACGACGCCCGTAGTCGCCGCTGGCGGCCGCGGCGGCCGCCGCCTCGCGGGCCGCCGGCTTGGCGTCGGGCGCCACGGCGTCCTCGAGGTCGAGGATCAGGCCGTCGCAGGCGATCGTCTTCGCCTTCTCGAGCGCGCGCTCGTTGGAGCTCGGCATGTAGAGCACCGAGCGGAGGGGGGTGAAGTCGCTCATGCCTGCACCTCCCCGTCCGCCGAGATCGCGTCGTACTGCTTCTTGAGCTCGGGGTCGATCGCGGCGAGCTCCTCGGCGAGCGCCACCATCACCTGGCACTGCTTCACCGAGGCGTCGTCCTCCATCTTCCCGTCGATCATCACGGCACCGGTGCCGTCGCCCATCGCGGCGATCACCCGTCGGGCGTGGGCGACGTCCTCGACGCTGGGGGAGAAGACCTTGTTGGCGATCGTGATCTGCGCCGGGTGCAGGCTCCAGGCGCCGACGCAGCCCAGGAGGAACGCGTTGCGGAACTGGTCCTCGCAGGCGACGGTGTCCTTGATGTCGCCGAACGGCCCGTAGTAGGGGTAGATGCCGTGCATCGCGCACGCGTCGACCATGCGCGCGATCGTGTAGTGCCACAGGTCCTGCTGGTACGACGTCCGCTGGGAGTCGTACTGCGGCACGCCGAGGTCGTCCCGCACCGGGTCCTGCCGGACGAGGTAGCCGGGGTGCCCGCCGCCGACCCGCGTCGTCTTCATCCGGCGGTCCGCGGCCAGGTCGGCCGGACCGAGCGACAGGCCCTGCATGCGCGGGCTGGCCGCGCAGATCTCCTCGATGTTCGCCACGCCGCGCGCCGTCTCCAGGATCGCGTGCACCAGGATCGGCCGGTCGAGGCCGGCCTTCGCCTCGAGCTGCGCGAGCAGGCGGTCGACGTAGTGGATGTCCTCTGCGCCCTGCACCTTCGGCACCATGATCACGTCGAGCTTGTCGCCGATCTCGGGCACCAGGGTGGTGAGGTCGTCGAGCACCCACGGGCTGTCGAGCGAGTTGATCCGGGTCCAGAACTGCGTGGGCCCGAAGTCGGTGGCCTTCCCGATGTCGACGAGGCCCTGGCGCGACTTCTCCTTGTTCTCCGCCTTGACCGCGTCCTCGAGGTTGCCGAGCAGCACGTCGACCGTGCCGACCATGTCGGGCACCTTGGCGGCCATCTTCGCGTTGCCCGGGTCGAAGAAGTGGATGGCGCGGCTCGGGCGGGCCGGGATCTCGCGCGGCGGCGCGGGCGCACCGACGGCGAGGGGCGCGAAGAAGTCCTTGGCGGGGCGTGTCATGGGCGCAAACTACCGCCGCGCACCGGGACCCGGATATGACGCATGTCTCGCTGTGGCTGTCACGGGCTCGCCACGAAGTAGGCGTTGAAGGGGTCGGCCTCGAGGTCGTGCACGACCACGTCGGAGAAGCCTGCCTCGCGGATCATCCGCTCGGCGGTCTGGACGCCCCAGACGGTCCCGAGGCCGTCACCTCCCTGGCCGAGGGACACCGACATGCAGTGGACCGTCGAGGCGGCGTAGAGGAACGAGGCCCACGGGAGGTCCAGGTTCTCCTCGAGGTTGCTCGACGCCTTGATGTCGACCATCAGGTAGCGACCGTCGGGCCGCAGGGCGCGCCGGACGTTGGCCAGCACGGTGGCCGGGTGGGCCTGGTCGTGGATCGCGTCGAACGTCGTGACCAGGTCGTACGCCGACTCCTCGGCCAGGCGTGCCACGTCGAGCACCTCGAAGCGGGCGTTGGTCAGTGCCCACGCGGCAGCCTCGTCACGGGCCGCCTCGATCGCGTCCGCGCTGAAGTCGTAGCCGACGAACGAGCTGCTCGGGAAGGCGCGCGCGAGGAGGTTGACCGCGTGTCCCTCGCCGCAGCCGATGTCGGCGACGGCGATGCCCTGCTGGAGCCGTTCGGTCATCCCCGCCAGCGGGATGATGGTGTCGAGCAGCGAGGCGTCGTTGACGGCTGCGCTGTCGGCGGCCTGGAGGTGGTGGAAGCCGGGGTAGTCGTCGTACGACAGTCCGCCGCCGTGGCGGAACGTCTCGACGACCTTGGGCTGCACCTGGCCCATGAGGGTGACGAACCGCATGGTGCGGGCGAGGTTGTCCGGGCCGGTGCCGGTGAGGAACGGCGCGTGGTCGGGGCAGAGGTAGTAGGTCTGGTCGTCGGGGACGTACTGCACGAAGCCCGCGGTCACCATCCCGCCGAGCCACTCACGCACGTACCTCTCGTCGAGGCCCGCCGCGTCTGCGACCTGGGTACTCGTCGCCGGCGGGAGCGCGGCGAGTGTCTCGAAGATGCCCAGCTCGTGGCCGAGGCTGGCGAGGAGGCAGATCGCGCCGTCGTTGAGGATCGCGACGACCCGGCCGGCCACCTCCTCGGGATCGGCGGTCGCGGGGGTTTCCGTGGGTGCGGACTCGAGCGTGGTCATGACGGTCTCCTGGGGTCGGGGTGGTGTTCCCTGGACGGTAGGAGCGCGCGGGCGCCGGCCGCGTCGGGCGGACGCCCCATCCCGAGACGGGCCCGTGGGGCGTACGCCTCAGGCCAGGTCGTGCTCGCGTGCCCAGGCCGCGGCGGCCGTGCGGGTGCGGACGCCGACCTTGGTGAAGATGTTGCTGAGGTGCCGCCCGACGGTCTTCTCGCTGATCACCAGCCTGGTCGCCACCTCGCGGTTGGTCGCACCGGCCGCGACCGCAGCCAGGACCTCGACCTCCCTGTCGGTCAGCCCGCACGGGTGACTCCGCCCCTCGGCCAGTCGGGCGACGTCGGGCGCCGCGCCCAGACGACGGTAGATCGCGAGTGCCGTGGCGGCGGCTGCGTCGGCGCGGTCGGTCTCGCCGGCGGCCCGGTGGGCGTGTGCGAGCGCCTCGTGGACCGAGGCGCCGGCGTAGCGGTGTCGCTGGTCGCGGTACACCCCGGCGGCCCGCTCCAGCAGCGGGATCGCGTCCGCCGGGCGCCCCTCGGCCATCAGCAGCGCCGCTCGGCCCTGGTCGGCCCGGGCGCGGAGCCCGGGCGTCGCGAACCACGACGCGGTGTCCGCCAGCTCGTCGACGAGCGTGCGGGCATAGTCCGGCTCGCCACCCGCCAGTGCCAGGTCGATGGCGGCGAGCAGCATCCGCGCCCGGCCGAGGCGGGTGGCGCCCGCGAGCCCGACCCGCAGGGCGGCCAGGGCGTCGGCGGGTCGCCCCTCGTCGCGGACCAGGAGTGCGGCGCCGGGCAGCGCGTCGTGGCCGAGGCCGCCCGCGGTGGCGTACGCCTGCGCGGCCCCGGCGGCGTCGCCGCGCAGTCGTCGTACCTCGCCGAGCGTGTAGTAGCCCTCGCCGGCCAGCCAGCCGTGTGCCCCGACGAGGTCGGCGCTGCGCGCCCCGAGCTCCTCCTCGACGACCTCCCACGATCCCTCGGCGACGAGCAGCTGGAGCTCGTGGATGCGCGTGACGTGGGCGTACATGAACGTGCGGCCCTGCGGCGCTGCCCATCGGGCCATCGACTCGGTCCAGGCGCGCATCCGGGCCAGGTCGCCGAGCTCGTCGCACAGGTGGACGACCGTGCAGTAGAGGTCGCCGGACCAGAGGGGGTCGACCTGTCCGGCCACCACGGGGAGCATCGCCTCGTCGAGGTCGGCGAAGCCCTCGCCCGTCGCGCCGCGGCGCACGGCCGCCATCCCGCGTGTGGCGAGGGCGAAGCTCTCGAGGGCGGGCTCGCCGAGCTCGGCCGCCAGGTCGGCGATCTCTCGCGCCGCAGCCTCCCCCGCGTCGGCGTCGCCGGTGAGGTCCAGGTCGACGGCGTGGTCGACGTAGAGCAGGTAGCCGTGCAGGACGCCTCGCGGCAGGCCGGTGATCACCCGCCGGGCCCGCGAGAGCCACGCCGTACCCACCGGGACGTCGCCCCGGACGAACCACTGCAGCGAGAGTCGCAGCGCGCGGTCGGCTGCCAGCTCGGTCCGCCCCTCGGCGAGGAGGCGGTGGTAGACCTCCTCCTCGACCTCCATCGACTCCGGCGCGTTGCCGACCCACCAGGCCGACTCGGCCAGGAGGCCGAGCTCGGTGGTCGGCAACCCGTCACGGGCGTCGGCGAGGTCGGCGTGGACCGCGCCCCAGTCGGGCCGCCCCCGCGCCGCGCCCGCCGCTCGCGGGACCGCGTCCGAGGTCATCGTCCGAGTGTCGTCCCGCCGGGTGCGCCAGGCAACGCCCGGTCCGGGCGTTTGCCCCGTCTTGCTAGGACTGGGGCACTCGTCCCCGACCGAGGAGCGACCCGTGGAGCTCTACCTCCCAGTGGTGGTCCTGTCCGCGATCGCCGGCCTGTTCGCCGTGGGCTCGGTGCTGATGAGCTCGGTCGTCGGACCGAAGCGCTACAACCGCGCCCGGCTCGACTCCTATGAGTGCGGCATCGATCCGGTCGCCGACCCGGGCCGCAACGCCCGCACGATCCCGGTGCGCTACTACACCGTCGCGATGACGTTCATCATCTTCGACGTCGAGATCATGTTCCTCGTGCCGTGGGCGGTGCACTTCGACCAGCTCGGCAGCTTCGGCTACCTCGCCGTGGTGCTGTTCATCCTCAACCTGTCGCTCGCCTACGCCTACGAGTGGCGGCGCGGCGGCCTCGACTGGGACTGACCAGGCCGTCAGCGCACCACCTTGAGCGCGACCACCTTCGAGCTCGAGCCGGCGACACCGGTCGCCGCTACGAACGTGGCCTTGAGCTTGTACCTGCCCGGGGTGAGCTTGGCGAGACGCACGGTCGCGCCTCCTCCGGCGCCGGCCGTCAGCTTCACCTGGCCCACGAGCTTGCGCCCGGCGTAGATCTTCACCAGGCCCAGCGGCGATGACACGCCAGTCGCCGAGACCTTGACCGTGACCTTGGCACGCTTGCCGGCCGTCACCGACTTCGGCGCCTTGAGGACGGTCTTCGACGAGGCGGTCGTGGGGGCGGGAGTCGGCGTCGGGGTCGGCGTCGGGGTCGGGGTCGGCGTCGGGGTCGGGGTCGGCGTCGGCGTGGGCGTCGGCGTGGGCGTCGGCGTGGGCGTCGGGGTCGGAACCAGCACCCCCGCGGAGGTCACCGTGCCCGTGGCGCAGCCGGGCATCGTGGCACTCACCCGTAGCGAGACCCGCCGGCCAATGTCCGACGTGCGGACGACGTACGTCGGACCGGTCTCGCCGGCGATCGCCTGGCCGTCGACGAGCCACTGACGCGTCTGCTGGACCGACGACGGCGACCACGTCGCCTCGGGGGCCACGAGCGTCGTGCCGACCTGGCCGGAACCGGAAGGAGCGGACAGGGGTTGCGCGGTCGGCGCGTCACCCTGGACTCCCGTGGCGCCGACACTGGTGGTCGTGCCGACGGCACGCCCGGGGACGGTGCCGCTGTAGCGCACGGTGAGAACGGCACTCACGTCGACGGGTCGGACCGTGTAGGTCGCTGCGGTCTCGCCCGCGATCGGCTGGCCGTTGCGGAGCCACTGGATCGTCTGTTCGACGCCCGACAGGTTCCACACCGGGGCGGTGGCCAGGAGTTCCGTGCCTACCTTGCGGGCTCCCGAGATGCTCGGGGGCGTGGTGGCCGTGGGCGCGTCTCCGAGGAGCGCAACGACCGCGCTGCTCGTCGCGGTCCCGGTGGCGCGACCGGGGAGTGTGCCGGTGTAGCGCACGGCCAGCGAGGCGCTGACGTCCTCGGCGCGGACGGTGTAGGTCGCTGCGGTCTCGCCCGCGATCGGCTGCCCGTTGCGGAGCCACTGG
This sequence comes from Nocardioides cavernae, assembly GCF_016907475.1. Taxonomy (NCBI): domain Bacteria; kingdom Bacillati; phylum Actinomycetota; class Actinomycetes; order Propionibacteriales; family Nocardioidaceae; genus Nocardioides; species Nocardioides cavernae. Next base: position 1,032,523 of record NZ_JAFBCA010000001.1, read on the forward strand.
ATCGTCTGCTCGACGCCCGGAAGGTTCCACGCCGGGGCGGTGGCCAGGAGTTCCGTGCCTACCTTGCGGGCTCCCGAGATGCTCGGGGGCGTGGTGGCCGTGGGCGCGTCTCCGAGGAGCGCAACGACCGCGCTGCTCGTCGCGGTCCCGGTGGCGCGACCGGGGAGTGTGCCGGTGTAGCGCACGGCGAGGGAGGTCTCGAGGTCCTCGGGCCGCACGACGTAGGACGACGTGGTCTGGCCGTCGATCGGCTGGCCGTCGCGCAGCCACTCGACGGACTGCTGGACCCCGGAGAGGTTCCAGCTGGGCGGCGAGCTGGTCAGCGATGTGCCCACCTTGCGCGTGCCGGAGATGGTCGGCGACGAGGTGGCCTGTGGGGCCTCACCGAGCAGCCCGATGACGGGCTCGCTGGCGACGATCGCGGTGGTCCGCCCCGGCAGTGCGCCGGAGTAGCGCACGGTCAGCGACGCGTCGACGTCTTCGGGCCGCACGGTGTAGGACGACGTCGTCTGGCCGCTGATGGGCTGACCGTTGCGCAGCCACTGGATGCTCTGCTGCACGCCGGACTGGTCCCACGTCGGGGCGGTGCTGGTCAGCTTGGCGCCGACCTGGGGGCTGCCCTGGATGCTCGGCGGGGCCGACGTCGTGGCGGCTGCGCCCTCCACCGCCATGATCGCGTTGCTCAGCGAGGATGTCAGCTCCCGACCGGGAACCTCACCGACCGCCTTCAGCGTGATGGAGGCGTTGAGGTCGCCGGATGCCACGGTGTAGGTGGGTGTGGTGGCCCCGGAGATCGCGGTGTTGTTGCGCATCCACTGCAACGTCGTGGTGGCCTCGGCCGTGTCCCAGGTGGGAGCGGTGGAGGTCAGCTGGCTGCCGACCTTGCCGCTGCCGGAGATGACCGGCTCGGCGGTCACGATCGGGCCCGGAGCGCGCCTGCCCACGACGGCCGCACTGGCCGAGCTGCCGGTCCCGAACTCCGTCGAGGTGCCGGTGACGACCACAGTGATCGAGGCATCCATGTCCTCAACGCGGACGGCGTAGGTCGTGCCGGAGGCGCCATCGACGGGTGCGCCGTTGCGACGCCACTGATAGGTATTCGTGACGCCCGGGACGTTCCACGTCGGTGGGACGGCCGTGAGCGTCGTGCCAAACACGCCAGTGCCGTCGATGCTGGCCGGGCTCGAGGCCGTCGGCACGCCGCCGACGGTGAAGGTGCGCCAAGGCCCGGGGTCGGAGTAGCGAGCGTCGACGTCGACCGACGCGACCCGCCACTGGTACGACGTGCCGACCTTCAGGGCGGTCACGGGCGCCCAGGCGGTGGCCGGGGTGGTCGTGGTCGTCGCGGATGTCGCGCCCTGGGTGCGGAACTCGACCCGATACCTGGTTGCTTCGGCGACCGCGGACCACCGCAGCACGACGCCGCGGGGTCCCACCGTGGCTCCGGCGTCGGGGGCCAAAGGCGTGGGCTGCTCGAGGGCGACCTTGAACTCGCCCACCGCCGACCAGTCACCCTTGTTGCCGGTCGGGTCGACGCGGCGCACCCGCCAGACGTACGACGTGTCAGACGCCTGCAGAGTGGCCTGACCGGCGAGACCCGTGGTGTACGCGGGGCGCTTGGTGGAACGGTTCACCTTGAGGTTGGTCGCGGAGAAGTTGCGGTCCGCGTTGGCCGCCACCTGGATCTCGTACGAGCCGGCGAACGGCTGCGCCCGCCACGTGAAGGCGACGGACCCGCTGACCTCGGGGACCTCACCCGTGGTGGTCACGAGCGGGGAGCTGAGCTCCGGCGTGGGGCTCTTCTTGACCACCGTCCTCGTTCCCGACCAGCCGAGCTTGTTGTCGTTGACGTCAACCGGCTGCACCCGCCAGTAGAGCGTTCCCTCGGGGTAGAGCCTGTCCGCCGAGGTGTACGTCGGCTGGTCCACCTCGACGGTCTCGATGGGGGACGCGAAGGCCGGGTCGTCGTCGATCTGGAACTGGTACTTCATCGCAGACTGGTAGCTCGCCTCACCCGTCGCGCCGTACGGCGTCGCAACATTCGTGTCGAAGTAGTCCCTCCAGGCGAAGGTGATCTCGGTGCTGGTGACCATGGTGCCTTTCGCCGGTGCGAGGAGCTCGAGGTCCGGCGAGGACTTGCGGAAGGCATGACGGGCCGGGTTGATGGTCGACGTCGGGTCAGGACCGCACTGGGTAGCGGACTTGCAGGGCTGGATGAACCAGTAGTACGGCGTCTGCGCCTGGCTCTCCTGCAGTGCCTTGAACGGATAGGTGAAGGTGGGCGCCCACCGGGTGTTCACGGTGCGGGGCGGAGTCGGGTCCAGCGGCGTCGTGAAGTCGCCGTCGCGCGACACGTGGACCCGGTACTCCGACGCGTAGGGAATCGGGTCCCAGTCGAGCACCGGCGTGGAGGGGACGTCGTCACAGAGCTGGTCCGCGCCGTCGGCCAGCGTCATAGCGCAGGCGTTGTCCAGGTCCAGGCTGGTGCCCGTAAGGGCGAGGCGCTGGCCGCTTACCGGTCCGAGCGGGAGCACGGTGAACGTGCCAACAGGACCTGTCTCGAGGTGACCCCCCTTGTCGTCGTACGCCGAGACCTGCCACATGTAGGTGCCCTCGGCGAGGAAACGGGTCGACACGTCGGTGGCCGCCGGGAAGGGGAGCTTCTCGGCCAGTACGGGCGCAACACCGTCAGCGAACCAGTTCCCGGTGACGCTGTCGCCGATGTCGACCCGGTAGTGGTCGGCGCCCGCCAGGGCTCCCCACCGGAGGTTGGGGGCGTCGTACGTCGCCGGAGCGCCGACCGGCTCGAGCGGAGAGCTGGTGTCGAGCCCGGCGCTGAGGGAGAAGGACCGGCCGGTGGTCATCGAGATCCGGCCGCCGTCGTCGAGGGCGCTGAGCTCGTAGCGGAACGGCCCGTCCTCCGGCTTCATCACGACGTTCATCGGGGTGAACGACGTTGAGTGGGTCCTGCGGGAGAGCAGCCGGGATCCATTGCCCTTGTAGAGGTTCACCTGGTAGTCCTCAGTACCGGGGACCGGCGCCCAGTCGAGCGTGGGCACCGCGACGGTGGAACCGTTTACGGGCGCAGTGACACGGAAGGCCTCCCTATCCTCGTAGACGAAGGCCTGGGTGTCGGAGAAGATGCCGGCCACACCGCTCGGGTACGGCAGGTCCATCGGGCGGACCTTCCAGTAGTAGGTGCCGCCTTCGGCCCCTGGCATGCAGACGTCGAGGGGAGTCAGCTCGCCGGGCGTGTACGTCGTCCCAGCAACGGAACACTGCACCGTGTCCAAGGTCGGCTCGGTGAAGTTCGGGTCGGTGCTGACCCAGAGCTCGTAGTGTGAGGCGTGCCGGACGGGCGTCCACTCGTAGTAGAAGTCGTCGCTGACAGTCGCCGGCGCCTGGGCAGTTCCACGGGGGTGGACGGACCTCGGGACTTCGCGCCAGACCCGGTCGAAGGCATAGTGGTCCGCCTCCGCGAGCCGGACCCAGTCCGTGGGGTTGTCGTCGAGGTCGCGGGCGCGCACGCGCCAGAAGTACTGGTCGTTGCCGAACGTCGTGCGTGGCGAGAACCGGGTGCCGTAGATCTTGGCGGGCACCGACTCCGGCGACCCGAAGTCGACGTCGTCATCGACTTGGAGCTCGTAGTACTTCGCGCCTGCGACAGGGCTCCAGTCCAGTACGACGTCCGTGATGTCCTCGTCGGAGCCCGGGCTCGTGATCTCCGGCTGGGCGATGGGCGCCACGACGTACGTCCGGATGTCGGAGTACTCGGTGGAGTAGCCATCTGTGAGGTCGGCCCGCACGCGCCAGAAGTAGGTGACGTCGGGTGCCTGGTTGTCGGGCACGACCAGTGCAGTCGCTTCGGTGGTGTACGTGCTGGGGCTGACGAATGCGTCCTCGGTGTCGACCTCGACGGTGTAGGTGGTGGCGCCGGCGACCGGGGTCCACGTCAGGAGGGGGGGATCGGCGGGCTGGGCCAACGTGATGCCGTTCTCGGGGCCTGTGAGCGTGGGGCCGGCGACAGTCCCGACCGTGAAACCGCTCGCACTCCAGTCGCTCCACACGCCTGCGGCGTCCTTGGACCGCACCTGCACGTGCTGCTGTCCCTTGGGCAGGAGCCTGGTCGGCACCGAGACGGTGTTGACGGTGGAGGACGTCCACTCCGGCGAACCGAAGGCGGGGTCGTTGTCGATGCGCACCTCGTAGCCAGCGGCGTCCTCCACGGGCTGCCAGGTCACCTCGACCGACGGACCGGTGTCTCCGGATGGCCCGGTGATCTCCGGAGCTGCCGGTGCGGCGCTCGCGGGCGCGGCCTGGAGGGTCACCGCAGCCACGGCGAGGGTGATGGCGGTGCAGGCAAACCGGCGCACGGCAGCGCCGGACAAGGACGTGGACATGCTTCCCCCGGGGATCGCGTCAACTCGAACTTGACGGACGCTATGTGCCCCGGGGCAACAGCACCCGGTGATCGGTCGGAACTAGTCAGTTCGGGCCATGGAGGGTGACCTATCGGTCAACGGCGGCGGCGCCACCAGCGACGTTCCGGCCGCTCGGGCCGGGCGGCGGCGACGGCTGCGCGTTGGGCCTCGACCCGGGCCGTACGACGCTCGCCCCACGCGGCCACCTCGGCGTCGACGTCCCGCGGTGCGGTGATCACCGGCGGGCCGCCCTGCAGCTGCCGGCGGATCTCGATCACCCGCTTGTTGAAGTCCTCGACCTCGCGCCGCACCTCGCTCTCGGCGGTGATCTCGTCCAACCGCCCGTCGAGCTCGGCGTCCTCCTTGCGCAGGGCGAGGGCCGGCGGCAGGAGGGCGATGTTCTCGCGCTCGACGAGCTTCTTGACCCACCAGTCCGGGTCGTGGTCGACGCCGAGGTCCTCGATCGGCTTGCCCCGTCCGGGCAGGTCGTCGAACTCGCCGCGCTCCATCGCGCGGCGCACCTGGAGGTCCACCCAGCTGGACTGCTGCGCGATACGGGCAGCCGCAGCCGAGCGACCGGTGCGGTCGTCGCGCGCGCGCTCGCTGCGTACGGGCTCGACGCCGGACTCCTGTTGGGACGGCTCGAGGTCGGACATCACGATCACCTCCGTGCCGTCCACCCTAAACGCCCCGGCGAGCGGACCCCCGAGCCTGACTCGGGGTGGCGCAGGGGCTGACCCCGATGGTGCGGCGCGCCCGCGCGGCGCATGCTGGAGGCATGGAAAAGATCCGCACGTCCCTCGCCCGTCAGGGCCTCGTCCGCTCGACCGACCGGGCCATCATCGGCGGCGTCTGCGCCGGCGTGGGCCGTCGCTTCGGGCTCACGCCGTGGGTGACCCGGCTGCTGTTCGTCATCACGCTCTTCGTTCTGCCGGGCAGCCAGATCCTGGTCTACCCGCTGCTGTGGTTCCTGATGCCGTCCGAGGACAGCATCGAGGCCGCCGCGGCCGCCCCGCACCTGCCGCGTTGACGGCGGGGCCGCTCGTTCCGTAGGCAGTGCGGTGTCACCGGGTCCTGACAGGCTGATGACATGACGGACGTGTGGGAGCTGGTGCGCCGCGAGCGCGAGGCGCTGGTCGCGGACCTGGCCGGGCTGAGCGACGAGCAGTGGGAGTCGCCGTCGCTGTGCGGCGGCTGGACGGTCCACGACGTCGCCGCCCACCTCGTCGACAACGCCCGCACCACCCGGCTCGGCATCGTGGCCGCCATGGTGCGCGCACGCTTCGACTTCGACCGGCAGAACGACGCCGGCGTCGCGCGCGAGAAGGGGGCGACCCCGACCGAGACGCTCGACCGCCTGCGGGCGGTGGTGGGACGGCGTACGACCCCTCCCGCTCCCCTCGACAGCCGGCTCGTCGAGGAGGTCGTCCACGGCGAGGACGTACGACGCCCGCTCGGCGTGCGCCGCGACTACCCGACGGAGACCGTCCAGCGCGCCCTTGCCCACCAGCTGAGGACGTCGGTAGGGATGGGCGGTGGCAAGCAGCGCGCGGCCGGTCTCCGGCTCGTGGCGACCGACGCCGACTGGTCCCACGGCGAGGGCGCCGAGGTCAGCGGTCCGCTGGTGTCGTTGTTGATGGCCGTCTCCGGTCGGGCCGAGGCGCTCGACGACCTGACCGGCCCCGGGCTGTCCCGGCTCGAGGGAGCGCTCACGAGCTGAGGCGCTGCTCCGGGGAGGTCGTGCCGGACGGTGGCGTGGCCGTCCGCAGCGGGAGCACACTGGCGAGGTGGTGCGGACCGAGCCGATCGACAAGTGGGTGCGGGGCCGCCTCGACGGCGAGGTGGTCGTCGAGTCCCGCGAGCCGCTGCTCGTGTGGCAGGGCATGTTCCCGCCGGTCTACGCCTTCCGTCGCGACGAGATCGCCGACGGAGTGCTCTCGCCCACCGGTCCGCCGGTGCGTGAGGGCTTCTCCTTCTTCGGCCCGCAGGTCCCGGTGTCGCAGTGGTACGACGTTGCGTCAGCGGGCCGCGTGCTCCCCGCGGCCGCGTGGACCCTCGCCGACGAGACGCTCGCCGACCGGGTGGTGGTCACCTGGGAGCCCGGGCTGCTGGAGTGGACCGAGGAGGACGAGCCGGTCACGGGCCACCCCCGCGACCCGCACAAGCGGGTCGAGGCGATCGCAAGCTCGCGGCGGGTGGAGGTGGCCGTCGACGGCGTGACGCTCGCCAGCAGCGACCGGCCGGTGCTGCTCTTCGAGACCCACCTTCCCACGCGCTTCTACCTCCCGGCCGAGGACGTACGGCTCGACTTGCTGGAGCCGACCGACAACGTCTCGTACTGCCCGTACAAGGGCCGGACCGACGGCTACTGGACCTGGCCGGGTCCGCCTGCTCTGCCCAACCTCGCTTGGACCTACTCTTCGCCCGCGCCGGCGGCGGGCGCCGTTGCCAGCCGGGTGGCGTTCTACAACGAGCTGGTGGACCTCACCGTCGACGGCGTGCGCCAGGAGCGGCCCGAGTCACCGTTCAGCTCCCGCGAGCAGCGGCCCGGCGGCAACGCCTGACGGGGCCTCGCACGACGGCGCGTCGGACGACCACAACCTGTTGGGTCGTGCTTCGCCCCCGCGCGGGCACAAGCCGGCGTAGGGACTTCTGGTCGTCCGACGCGCCGGGTCAGGGCGCGCCTGGTCGCCAGGTCGGCAGCGTGGGCTCCCGGCTCGGCTGGGGCGAGTAGCTGTGGCCGTGGACGAGGTCGGGCGCGGTCTGGCTCAGACGCCGCCGGCGGTCAGGGCCAGCAGCAGCAACGCGCCCACGACCGCGAGTGCCGAGAGCACCAGCGCTGCGCGGGCGAGGGGGCGGGCGAGCATGTCGGCGGACGACCGGTCGGTCAGTGAGAGCCACAGGGCGGCGCAGCCCATGACGAGCGGCCCCACGGCGACGCCGATCCAGTAGAGCTGGTCGTTCCCGTTGTCGTTGAAGAACTTCATGGCCAGCCACTGGAACGAGGTCATGAACACCCCGCCGCCTGCCAGCGAGCTGAGCGCAAGGCCGAGAGCCGTGAAGGCTCGGAAGCGCGCCTGCTCGTCCACCACCTGAACCGTGCTCGTCGTCTCGCTCATGCGTCCCCCCGCTCTCGCTCGGCCCGCCGCCGAGGACGGGCCGAGACTAGCGGTCCGTCGCCGACGCGCCGGAGGTCAGTGCGGGACGGTGTCGTTGCGTACGTCGCTGAACGCGTGCGGGGGTGCGGCGAGGAGGGCGAGCGCGGCGAGGAAGGACGCGCCGGCGCAGACGGCCCACACGGTGAGGTAGCCGCTGAACGGCGCCACGTGCTCCGACGTCGCGTCGAGCGAACCGGTCGCGGTGAGCGCGATCGCGAAGATCGCGGAGGCGATCGCACCGCCGACGGTCTTGGTGCCGTTGGTCATGCCGGTGGCGATGGCGGTGCGCTCGGGCGGCGCGGCGGCCGCCGCGGCGGCGGGCAGCGCGGCCACCAGGGCGCCCGAGCCCAGGCCGGCGATACCCATGTTGACCAACGCCTGCCAGGTCTCGGAGTTGAACGGCAGCCACAGCAGGTAGCCCAGCCCGACGAGGCAGCACGCGACGACCAGCGCGCGTCGTACGCCGCCGAACAGGCGGGTCGTCAGCGGCAGGGTGAACGCACCGATCGCCAGGGTCACGACGTAGAGCCCGATCAGCGTGGAGATGAACGCCGGGTCCGCGCCCAGCCCGTAGCCGCGCTCGGCCGGGTCGGCCTGGGCGTAGGTCGACAGCGGGATCTGCCCGCCCAGCACCGGGATGCCGAAGAGGAACGCCGTCACCTGCACCGGCCACTGCGCCGGGCTGCTGAGCAGGCGTACGTCGACGATCGGGTCCGGGTGGCGCAGCTCGAAGCGCCAGAACGCGGCGAACACCGCGACCGACAGCACGATCGTCGACCAGCCGAGGAGCGAACCGGCGCCGTCGATGCGCAGCCAGACCAGGCCGCCCATCAGCACGCCGAGCGCGACGGTGATCAGCGCCAGGCCGGTCCAGTCGATGCTGCCGGTGTCGTCGCCGGGCGCCTGCTCGATGCCGAAGAGGATCACGAAGAAGACCGCGGTCACCACGACGGCAGGGAGCGCGAGCAGGACGTTCATGTCGAGCGTGTCGACGAGCAGGCCGCTGCTGACCGCACCCACGATCACGGCGAGCTCGAGGGAGCCGACGAGGATCGCGGCCCCGCGCCGGGTGAGCAGCTCCTGGCGACCGGACTGGCGCGTGCGGCGGTGGACGATCGCGATCTCCAGCGGCAGCCACACGACGTACGCGCCCTGGATCGCCCAGCCCACGAGGAAGGTCGTGAAGGACGGCGCGAACGCCAGCCACCACGAGCCGAGCGCGGTCACGGCGGTCGAGACGAGCAGCACGCGCTTGTGCCCGGAGAGGTCCCCGAGCCGCGCGAGCAACGGGATGCAGAGGGCGCTCACGATGAGCTGCGCGGCCTCGAACCAGTTGATGTCGCCCTCGCTGATCGAGAGGTGATCGGCGATCTGCGGGTAGATCGGGGTGTAGTAGCCCTGGAGGATGCCGCTCGCGAACTCCACCAGCACCAGGAAGCCGACGATCGTGGCGAGGCCCTTCACGGCGGTCTGCGCGGTGGGGGCGGGGGCGGTCGTCATGCGGGAAGCCTCTCGATCAGCAACGTGTACCAGCGGGCGCCGTCGACGAGGTCGGCGACGCCGATGTGCTCGTCGTAGGAGTGGATGGCCTCGCGCTGGGCCTTGGTCATCCGGAAGGGGGCGAAGCGGTAGACGTGCTCGCTGATCGCGGTGAAGTGGCGCGAGTCGGTGGCGGCCATCATCACGTAGGGCGTCGCGACCGCATCGGGGAAGACCTCGCCGATGCAGTCCTCGAGCAGCTCGAACGCCTCGTCCATCGGCGAGACCGGCGACGGCTCGCCCGACTCGACCAGGTCGATGCGGATCGAGTCGTCGTCGACCGCCTTCCTGACGTGCTCGACCACGCCGGCGACCGTGTCGCCCACCATCACCCGGATGTTGAGCCCGGCCTTCGCGGTCGACGCGATCACGTTGAGGGCCGGCGACCCGCTGAGGGTGGTGGCCGCGACCGTCGTACGCGTCATGGCTGCGGCCTCCGGACCTGCAGCGAGCAGCACCCGGGTGATCACCGGGGCCAGCCGGTCGGCCCTACCGAGCAGCGGGCGCAGCGGCAGCGGCACGTGCGGCGCGAGGCGGCGCATCAGCTCGAGCGTCGGCGCCGGGGCGGACGCCGGGAACGGCGCCTTCTCGATCCGCAGGATGGCGCGGGCGATGCGCGCCGTCGGGCCGTTCCGCGCGGGTGTCGAGGCATGCCCGCCGCGCCCCTCGGCGACGAGCTCGAGCGAGGTGGTGCCCTTCTCGGTGACGCCGATGACGCCGAGCGGGGCCTTCACGCCCGGGAACGCTCCTCCCGCGATCGCGCCGCCCTCGTCGAGCACGAGCCACGGGGTGACGCCGCGGTCGCGGAGCACGCCGACCGCCTCGACCGCCGCGGTGCCGCTGACCTCCTCGTCGCAGCCGAAGGACAGCCAGACGTCCTGGGCAGGGCTGTGCCCGGCCTCGAGGAGGGACTCGACGGCCTCGCAGATGGCGGCGACGCAGCCCTTGTCGTCGAGCGTCCCGCGGCCCCAGATGGCCTGGCCGGTGGGGGAGTCGTGGATCTCGCCGCCGAACGGGTCGTGCTGCCACGGGGCCCCGGTGTCGACGGGCACGACGTCGAGGTGTGCCATCAGCACGACCGGGCGCTCGGCGCTGGCTCCGGCCCAGTGGAGGAGCAGGCCGTGGGTGCCGACACGCGTGAGCTCCAGCCGCTCGTGCAGCAGCGGGAACTGCGTAGCGAGCTCGGCCAGCAGCCGGTCGAAGGCGTCGGTGTCGACGCGCGCGGGGTCGCGGTCGGAGACGGTCGGGATGCGGACGAGCGCCTGCAGGGCGGCGACCACGCGGTCGGTCATGGGCAGACGGTAGGGCATCGCGGCGCTCCATGAGGGCGCTCTCACCCAGAGCTCATGGCGGTGTCACGTGCGGACCGGAGAGTCCTCCACGTCAGCCGGGAAGACCCGGACATCGCAACCGAAGGAGGCCACCATGGCCCGCTCCGGAATCATCACCGCCCTCACGCCGGCCGTCCAGGCCCGCCGCGGCGACTCGTCCAGCGACGACGGGCGCCGCCGGCGGCGTCGGCGTCGTCGCAACCGCAGCCGGTCGCGCTCGCGCTCCAGCTGACCGACACCTGCTGCACCGCCACGACGGGTGGGTGGCCCACCCCCGGGCCGCCCACCCGTCCCGCTCGTCCACCCGCCCCTGACGCAGGAGCTCCCATGTCCGTACGCCGCCGCGCTGCCGGCCTGCTGCGCGCCGCCCCCGAGCAGGAGGCCCTCGTCGACGTCGCGGCCGGGCTCCGGCCGGCCGACATCGCCCTCCGGTTCTGGCCGCGGCTGCGGCCGCTGCGTGGCTGGCTGCTGCTCGGCCTCCTGCTCCTCACGGCTGCCCCGGCGATCGCGGTCGCCGAGGCGTTCCTCTACCAGCGGCTGGTCGACGACGTGCTCGTCCCGGCGGCCTTCGAGCCGCTCCTCGCGCTCGCGCTCCTCTACATCGGCCTCAACCTCGCCAGCGGCGTCGTCTCGGGCGCCGACGACTACCTCGCCACCTTCGTCTCGCAGCGGTTCCTCGTCGACCTGCGCCGCGACGTCTTCGCCCACGTGCTGTCGCTGCCGGCGGCGACCCACGACCGCCGCCGCCTCGGCGACACCCTCACCAGGCTGACGTCCGACGTGGCCGCGGTCGAGCGGTTCATGGTGACGCAGGCCAGCGAGGGCGTCGGCGCACTCGTGCGCCTGCTGGTCCTGGTCGGCGCACTCGTGTGGATGGACTGGCGGCTGGCGCTCGCCTCGCTCGTCGTGGTGCCGCTCTTCTGGTGGGTCTCCACGCGGTTCGCCCGCCTCACCCGCGAGGTCTCGCGCGAGCGCCGTCGGCGGGGCGGCTCGCTCGGCAGCGTGACCGAGGAGGCGCTGGGCAACGCCGCGCTCGTGCAGTCCTACGGCCGCGAGGACCGGGCCGTGGCGTCGTACGACGGCCACAACCACGCCATCGCGGGCGCCGAGCTGGCCGCCAGCAGGATCCGCGCGCTCTTCCTCCCGCTCGTCGACCTCGCCGAGCTGGTCGGCGTGCTGGTCGTCGTCGGGCTCGGCGTCTGGTCGCTGGCCGAGGGGCGGCTCACGCTGGGCGGGCTGCTGGCCTTCCTCACCCTCCTCATGCAGTGCTTCGGGCCGGTGCGGACGCTGGCCGACCTGGTGCCGGCGCTCTACTCCGCCAGCGCGGGCGTCGAGCGGGTCGTCGAGCTGCTCGACGAGCCCGCCGGCGGCGACCGCGACGGCGCCACGCCGCTGCCGGGCGGTCCGGGCGCGCTGTCGGTCCGCGAGGCGTCGTACGCCTATCCCGGTGCGCCGCGGCCTGCGCTCGACGGGCTGTCGCTCGACGTCGCGGCGGGTGAGATCGTGGCGCTCGTCGGTCCGAGCGGGTCGGGCAAGTCCACCCTCGGCCGGCTCCTGTCGCGCCAGCTCGTCGCCGACACGGGCGTCGTCGCGATCGACGGCCACGACGTCGCGGCGCACACCGCCACGTCGGTGCGTGACGCCGTCACCGTCGTCCACCAGGAGCAGCTCATGCTCGACGCGTCGGTGCACGACAACCTCGTCCTCGGCCGGCCCGACGCCACGCGCGCCGAGGTGCGCGCCGCGGCGCGCGACGCAGGCGCGCACGAGTTCGTCGAGGCGCTGCCGCACGGCTACGAGACCCGGATCGGCCAGCGCGGCCGCACGCTGTCGGGGGGTCAGCGGCAGCGGCTCGCGGTCGCGCGGGCCCTGCTGCGGCCCGGTCGCGTGCTCGTGCTCGACGAGCCGACGACCGGGCTGGACGCGGAGGCGGCCCGCCGACTGATGGTCGCGCTGACGAGCGGTCAGCGGCAGCGGACCGTGCTGGTGCTGACCCACGACCCGGTCGTCCTCGAGCACGTCGACCGTGTGGTCGCGCTCGCGCTCGCGCCGGCGTCGGCGTCGGCCGAGGTGCCCGCATGACCCGGCGGCGTCAGCCCACCGGCGACCTGCCGGCTGGCTACCGGCCCCTGACCCTGCTCGCCGACGGCCGCCGGCTCGAGACCTGGGACGCCTGGGACGAGGCGCGCGGCACCCGGTGCGTGGTCAAGCTGCTGCGCGCCGACCGCCGGGACGACCCGCGGGTGCGACAGGCCGTGCTGCTCGAGGGGCACCTCGCCACCTCGCTCGCCCACCCGCACCTGGTGCGCGGCTACGACGTCCTGGACGACCCGCCGACCGTCGTCCTCGAGACCCTGCGGGGCGCGACGCTGTCGGCGCTCGTCGAGCACGAGCCGCTCGGCCTCGCCGACGCGGCCGAGCTGGGCTGCCAGCTCGCCTCGGTGCTCGGGTACCTCCATCGCCACGACTGGCTGCACCTCGACCTCAAGCCCGACAACGTCGTGGTCGACCACGGCAAGGCGGTACTGATCGACCTCAGCCTCGCGGGCCGGCCGGGCAGCGGCCGGCCCGGTGCGGGCACCCGGGGTTACCTCGCCCCCGAGCAGGCGACCGGTCGTGGCCTGTCCGCGGCGACCGACGTGTGGGGGCTGGGCATGACGCTCATCGACGCGCTCGCCCGCACCGCGCCGTACGGAGACGAGGCCACCTGGGAGAGCCGACGCCGGTGGCCGCTGCTGCACCGGCGGATGCCGCTGGTGCCGGAGGGTCTGGACGAGGTGCCCGACGAGGTGCGCGACCTGCTCGCCGCGTGCGTCAGCCTCGACCCGGCCGCGCGCCCGCTGCTCGAGCAGGTGCGCTCCGCCCTCGAGCTGCTGCGCTCACCACCGGCCGCGGTGGACGACGTCCCCGCGTCGCTCGCGACGGGCCGGTGACCCGGGAGCGCCGGTGTCGGTCTCGCGGTGGCCGACCGTGATCGCGCCGACCGGCGCGTGGTCCTCCGGGATGCCGAAGGCCTCCCGGAAGCCGTCGAGGTGGCGTGCCTCGATCCCGAAGAAGCAGGCGCCCAGCCCCTCGTCGACGGCGGTCTGCAGGACGAGCAGCGCCGCCATCCCCGCGTCGACCCACCAGTAGGGGACCGGCCAGCGCGCCTCGTCGCGGTCCGTCCAGCCCTTGTCGGGCAGGGCGTAGCGGTCGAGGTACGCGGCCTTGCTGGTCAGCGGGACGATCACCACCGGGGCCGTGCGCATTCCGTCGAGCCAGGCGTTGTGGGCGTCGGGGTCGGCCCCGGTCGTCGCCCAGAAGAGCGCGACGTCCTCGGGGTTGTCCAGCACCAGGAACGCCCATCCCTGGGTGAAACCGGCGTTCGGCGCGCGCTGCGCGTGCTCGAGCATCCGGTCGACGGCCGCCGGGTCGACCGGTCGGTCGGCGTAGCGGCGCACCATCCGTCGACGGCGTACGACCTCACGGAACTCCATGGCTCGAGCCTCCCACCCGCCCCGTCCTCCCGCTGTAACGCCGGGTTAGTGGCGGTACCCACCCCCGAGCACCCCAGTGGGTACCTGCACCAACCCGGCGTTACAGCGGCGGCGTGGGTGGCCAGCATCGTCTGGGATCCGAGACGACTTGCCGGGCCCTCGCGTTGACCCCCGCGCACGCGACCGATGGACTGGGCGCATGGCCTTCGAGGAGATGTGGCGCGACCTGGCACCGGTCGGGCGATCGGCGTCCTCGGGCGGCTACTTCCGCCAGCCCTGGACGTCGGCCGAGTCGGAGCTGAGGTCGTGGTTCGCCGAGGAGTGCGCGGCGCGCGGGCTGGCCGTCGAGACCGACGGCATCGGCAACCAGGTCGCCTGGTGGGAGCCCTCCGCCGGCGCGCGCCCCGGCGACCAGGGGGTCCTCACCGGCTCGCACCTCGACTCGGTCCTCGACGGCGGTGCGTACGACGGCCCGCTCGGCGTGGCGTCCGCGCTCGCGGCCGTCGACACGTTGCGGGCCAGGGGCTTCGAGCCGGACCGCCCGATCGGCATCGGCGTCTTCGTCGAGGAGGAGGGGTCGCGGTTCGGGCGTGCCTGCCTCGGATCTCGGCTGGTCACCGGCGCCACGACGTGGGAGCAGGCGAAGGAGCTGCGCGACCGCGACGGCGTGTTCCTCGCCGACGCGATCAACGCCGCCGGACTCGACCCTGCGCAGGGTCTGTTGGACTTCGACCGCGTCGGCACCTTCGTCGAGCTCCACGTCGAGCAGGGCCGCGACCTCGTCGACCGCGACGTGGCGGTCGGGCTGGCCAGCGAGATCTGGCCGCACGGACGGTGGCGCTTCGACTTCGCGGGGCAGGCGAACCACGCCGGCAGCACCCGGATGGAGGACCGGCGCGACCCGATGCTGACCTACGCCATGACGGCGCTCGCCGCCAACAAGCAGGCCCGGATCGCCGGTCAGCGCGCCACCTTCGGCCGCATCACCGTCGAACCCAACGGAACCAACGCCGTCCCGTCGCTGGTGACCGCCTGGCTCGACGCGCGGGCCTCGTCCGACGAGGCTCTGGTGACCCTCGTGGAGGCGGTCGAGCGGCAGGCGCACGACCGCGCCGACCGCGACGGCACGTCGCTCGACGTCACCGCGGAGTCCGTCTCGGGCTCCGTCGCCTTCGACGCGGACCTGGCTGCCCGCCTCGCCGGCCTCGCCGGCTGGCCGGTCATTCCGACCCAGGCCGGCCACGACGCGGGCATCCTGTCCGACGCCGGCATCCCCACCGCGATGGTCTTCGTGCGCAACCCGACCGGGGTCTCGCACTCGCCCGACGAGCACGCCGAGACCGCCGACTGCCTGGCCGGCGTCGAGGCTCTCGCCGACGTGCTGGCCGAGCTGGCTCGTCCCGGGGCGCCCGCATGAGCACCCCACGACGTTCTTGTCCCCCGCTTCGCTCCTCCCAACAACGCCGCAGGGACCCCGCATGAGCACCCCACGACGTTCTTGTCCCCCGCTTCGCTCCTCCCAACAACGCCGCAGGGACCCCGCATGAGCACCCCACGACGTTCTTGTCCCCCGCTTCGCTCCTCCCAACAACGCCGCAGGGACCCCGCATGAGCACCCCACGACGTTCTTGTCCCCCGCTTCGCTCCTCCCAACAACGCCGCAGGGACCCCGCGTGACGGCGTACCTCCTCGAGCGCGCCTGGGTCGGCGACCGCTTCCTCGACGACGTGCTGGTCGAGGTCGAGGACGGCCGCTTCACCTCCGTCACCCCGGACTCCGACCCGCCGCGCGCCATCCCGGTGCGCGGCCTCGTCGTCCCCGGACTCGCCAACACCCACAGCCACGCCTTCCACCGCGCGCTGCGCGGCCGCACCCAGCGCGAGCGCGGCACGTTCTGGACCTGGCGCGACCAGATGTACGCCGTCGCCGCGCGGCTCGACCCGGACACCTACCTCGCGCTGGCGCGCGCGACCTACCGCGAGATGGCGGCGGCCGGGATCACGTGCGTGGGGGAGTTCCACTACGTCCACCACCGCCCGGACGGCTCGACCTACGCCGACCCCAACGAGATGGGCGACGTGCTGGTCGAGGCGGCCCGGCAGGCCGGCATCCGGATCACGCTGCTCGACACGCTCTACCTCTCGTCCGGCTTCGGGGTGCCGCCCGAGGGTGCCCAGCTCCGCTACAGCGACGGCAGCGTCGGGGCGTGGGCCGACCGCGTCGACGCCCTGACCGCCGATGTGACGGCCGCCTCGCACGCCGTCACCGGCATGGCGGTCCACTCCGTCCGCGCGGTGCCCGCCGCCGAGCTGTCGGCGGTGGCCGCACGCCTCGACGGCCGGCCCTTCCACGTCCACCTCTCCGAGCAGGTCGCCGAGAACACCGCCTGCCTCGAGGCGTACGGCGTCACGCCGGCGCGGTTGCTCGCCGACCACGGCCTGCTGGGACCGACGTCCAGCCTCGTGCACGCCACCCACCTGACCGACGACGACATCGAGCTGATCGGCGGAGCCGGCGCCCACGCGAGCTTCTGCCCGACGACCGAGCGCGACCTGGGCGACGGCATCGGGCCGAGCCGTCGGCTGCACGACGCGGGCGCGCGGCTGACCCTCGGCTCCGACAGCCACGCGGTGATCGACCTCTTCGAGGAGATGCGCGCCGTCGAGCTCGACGAGCGGCTGGCCACCCAGCAGCGCGGTCACTGGACCGCCGCCGAGCTGCTGACTGCCGCCACCACCGCCGGGCACGCGTCGCTCGGCTGGGACGACGCGGGCGCCATCGCCGTCGGCCGGCGCGCCGACCTCGTGGTCGTCGATCCGGCCAGCCCGCGGACGGCCGGAGCCGGCCGCGACGAGGGCGCGGTGGTCTTCGCCGCGTCCGCCGAGGACGTGCAGCGCGTGATGGTCGACGGCCGGTGGGTCGTGCAGGAGGGCGAGCGCTACGACATCGGGCTCGAGCTCGAGGCAGCCATCGCCCGCATCTGGGGAGAGGGCAGGACATGAACACGACGGTGATCACGGGCATCGGCGAGCTCGCCACCAACGACCCGGCGCGGGTCGACGAGGGCGGACTCCTCGGGCTGGTGCACGACGCCGCCCTCGTGGTGGAGGGCAGCCGGGTCGCGTGGGTCGGTCCGGCCGCCGACGCGCCTGCCGCCGACGTGCAGGTCGACGCCGGTGGGCGCGCGGTGATCCCCGGCTTCGTCGACTCGCACAGCCACCTCGTCTTCGCCGGCGACCGCTCCGCCGAGTTCGAGGCACGGATGACCGGCCAGCCCTACACGGCCGGCGGCATCCGCACCACGGTCGCCCGGACCCGTGCGGCCACCGACGAGCAGCTCACCTCCCACGTCGCCCGGCTCGTCGCCGAGATGCGGGCCCAGGGCACCACCTCCGTCGAGATCAAGAGCGGATACGGGCTGTCGGTCCACGACGAGGCGCGCAGCCTCGCGGTGGCCCGCCAGTTCACCGAGGACACGACCTTCCTCGGGGCCCACGTCGTCCCCGCGGACACCACCCCCGAGGACTACGTCGACCTCGTCACCGGCCCCATGCTCGCGGCGGCCGCACCGCACGCCCGGTGGATCGACGTGTTCTGCGAGGACGGCGCCTTCGACGTCGACCAGGCGCGAGCCATCCTCGCCGCGGGGTCCGACAGCGGCCTGCGCGGACGCCTCCACGCCAACCAGCTGACGTACGGCGGAGGCGTGCAGCTGGCCTGCGAGCTCGGCCTCACGGCGGTCGACCACTGCACCTTCCTGAGCGACCTCGACGTCGAGTCGCTGAGAGACTCAAGGACCATCGCGACCCTCCTGCCGGGCGTCGAGTTCTCCACCCGCCAGCCCTACCCCGACGCACGCGGCCTGCTCGACGCCGGCGTACGGGTCGCACTGGCCAGCGACTGCAACCCCGGCTCCTGCTTCACCTCCTCCATGGCCCTCTGCATCGCGCTGGCCGTCCGCGAGATGCGGATGACCCCGGCCGAGGCCCTGCACGGCGCGACCGCCATGGGCGCGGCCGCCCTCGCCCGCGACGACGTCGGTGTCCTCGCCCCCGGCAAGGTGGCCGACCTGGTCCTCCTCGACGCGCCGTCGTGCGTCCACCTCGCCTACCGTCCCGGCGTCCCGCTCGTCGCGGGGGTCTGGCAGGCCGGTCGCCCCGTCGTCGGGTAGTTCACCGGCAGACG
This sequence comes from Nocardioides cavernae, assembly GCF_016907475.1. Taxonomy (NCBI): domain Bacteria; kingdom Bacillati; phylum Actinomycetota; class Actinomycetes; order Propionibacteriales; family Nocardioidaceae; genus Nocardioides; species Nocardioides cavernae. The sequence goes on from NZ_JAFBCA010000001.1 coordinate 1,050,633, forward strand.
GTCACCCAGGCGGCCCCCGGACGACCGTTCCGGTGGACCACCCGGCACGGCAGCTACCTCAGACCCCAGTCGTACGCCGTCGGGGGCCGCGTCTGAGGTAGCTGGCCACCCGTAGATAGGGCACGCGCCCGATGTCCCGGCCTACCTCATGGGCGGAATCTCTACTCACGGTCCGAAACCGGACCGGGGAGAAGAGGAGAAGGACATGTTCAACACCGACAGCTTCCTGGGAGCCGAGATCACCTACCGACAGGACAGGATCCGGAAGGACTACGGGCACCACCGCTGGACCCGTGTCCGCACCGACGACACCCAGAAGTGACCCGCACCGCGATCGACCCGCGAGTGTCGGACCGACACGACACAATGTCGTCCGTGCCGGCCCTGCGGACCACCGATCTCATCGGACGCGATGCCGAGCTGGAGCAACTCACCGCCCAGCTCGGCATTCGCACGTCCGGAGACCCCTCGGGGCCCGGCGCCGGTGATCCCCGCACCGCCCCCGCCCGGGCCGTGCTCGTCGGCGGCGATGCCGGCGTGGGCAAGACCCGCCTCCTGATGGCCCTGCGCGACGCGGCCCTCGAGGCCGACTGGCAGGTCGTCGCCGGCCACTGCCTCGACCTGGCCGACAGCTCCCTCCCCTACCTCCCCTTCTCCGAGATCCTCGGTCGCCTCATGGCCGACCTCCCCGACGTCGCGGCCCGCGTGCTCGAGGTGCACCCCACCCTCGCCCGCCTCCAGCCCGGCCGCCGGATCCGCAGCAGCGAGACCGCGTCGGGCGACCAGGCCCTCGACCGCGGCAACGTCTACGACGCGTTCGGCCACCTCCTCGCCGCCGTCGCCGAGCGCGCCCCGGTCCTCGTCGTGGTCGAGGACGCCCACTGGGCCGACGAGTCCACCCGCGACATGCTCAGCTTCCTCTTCTCCCGACCGGTGCCGGGCGTCGCGCTCGTCGTGTCCTACCGCGCCGACGACCTCCACCGCCGCCATCCGCTCCGTCGCCAGGTCGCGGAGTGGATGCGCCTGCGCGGGGTCGAGCGGCTCCCGGTCGAGCCGCTCCACGACGACGACGTACGCCGCCTCGTCCGCGCGCTCCACCCGTCCACGCTGTCCGAGGCGGAATACGTGTCCATCGTCGACCGCGCCGAGGGCAACCCGTTCTTCATCGAGGAGCTCGTCGGCGCCGCGTGGTCCGGCCAGGTCCCCGGCGAGCTCGCCGACGTGCTGCTCGTCCACCTCGACCGCCTCGACGAGACGACCCGACGCGTCGTGCGACTGGTCTCGGTGGCGGGTCGCCAGGTCAGCCACAACCTGCTGGCAGCCGTCTCCGACCTCGATTCCGCCGAGCTCGAGGCCGCGCTGCGCAACGCCGTCGACGCCCACGTCCTGGTGGCCTCACGTGGCGGCACCTACGCCTTCCGGCACGCGCTGCTCGGCGAGGCGGTCTACGACGACCTGCTGCCCGGCGAGCGGATGCGGTTCCACGCCGCCTTCGTCGCTGCGCTGGGTGAGGGGAGGGCCATCGGCACCGCGGCCGAGCTCGCGCAGCACGCCCGCCGGGCCGACGACCGCCCGGTCGCCGTCCGTGCCTCCATCGAGGCGGGGGAGGAGGCGCTGGCCGTCGGCGGCCCCTCGGAGGCGGCGACCCACTTCCTCGACGCGCTCGAGCTCGTCGACACCGCCCGCGAGCCGGTGCCCGACGTCGACGTCTTCGCGCTGACCCGCAGGTGCGCCGAGGCGCTGATCGCCTCCGGGCGGGTCCACAAGGCGGTGAAGGTCCTCCGGGCGCGGCTCGCGACCGTGCCGGTCGAGGGTGCCGCCGTCGACCGCGGCCAGCTGCTCACGTCCCTGGCCTCGGCGCTGATGCTCACCGACACCACCGAATCGCCCCGCGAGACCGCGGCCGAGGCCGTCGAGCTGCTGCGGAGCGGCCCGCCCAAGCTGCTGGCCCGGGCGCTCCTCGTCCACGCCCAGAGCCTGGGCGGGTGGCACGCCGACGAGGCGCGGAGCATCGCGCTCCAGGCCCTCGAGCTGGCCGAGCGCAACGACCTCACCAGCCTCGCCGTCGAGCTGCACGCGACCGTCGCCGGTCTCAACCCGGAGGGCGGCACGAGCCCGAGCGCCGGGTGGCGGGCCGCGGCCGAGCGTGCGCGACGGGCCGGACTGATCGAGCCCGAGCTGCGGGCGCTCTACCTGCTCGGCCGGCTCCACCACGACGAGGGCGACCTGCCCCTGGCCGTCGAGGTCTACCGCGAGGTGATCGAGCGGAGCGAGGTAGGGGGCCTGACCTGGTCGCCCTACCCCGCCGAGGCACGGCTGCTGCTCGCCGTCGCGCTGACCCACCAGGGACTGCTCGACGAGGCGTGGGACCTACTCGACGTCAGCGGCCAGAACCCGCCCATGGTCTACGAATGGCTCTACTTCGCCCACCAGATGCTGATCACCATCGGCATCCGGGGCCGCCGCAAGGAGCACGCCCTCGAGCGGCTCCGCGACTACTGGGGCACCGACGGGCTGACCGCGATCTCCTCCGGCGGAGCCGAGATCATGCGGGCCGCGGCTGCCGGCGACGGGGCCGGTGCGGTGGCGGTCTACGACGACGTGGTGGCGGTGGTCGTGCCGCTGTGGCACGAGTGGTTCCAGGCGAGGCTACGGCTCGCCACCCTGACCCTGGCCGCGCTCGCTGCCGCGGCGCCACGCCAGCCGACCGAGGAGCGCGAGTCGGCGGCCTACGACGTCGAGCGCCTGATGGCCGACGGCGCCCGGGTGATCGACTTCTATGCGCCCTACGACGGCAGCCACGGCCCGGAGTACCGCATGTGGGTGGCGCGCCGCACCGCCGAGCACCTGCGCTGGCGCTGGCTCGCGCAGGTCGACCCGCCCTCGGCCGGCGAGCTCGTCGCGGCGTGGCGCGCCGCCGAGGAGACCGCCGTCGCCTACGACTCCGTCCCGGAGGTCGCGCAGACCCGGGTGCGGTTGGCCGGGGTGCTGCGCGCGGTCGGCGACGCCGCCGGCGCGCGGACGGTCGCCGACCAGGCGCGGCAGGCGGCCCATGCGCTCGGTGCCCGGCCGATGCTCGACGAGCTCACCGCCCAGGGGTCCTCGCCCGCGCCCGCCACCGGCGCCCAGACGGCGACGCTCACACCGCGGGAGGGGGAGATCCTGGCCCTTGTCGCGGAGGGGCGCTCCAACGGCGAGATCGGCAAGCAGCTCTTCATCAGCACCAAGACCGTGTCGGTCCACGTCTCCAACATCCTGGCCAAGCTCGAGGCCGCGTCGCGCACCGAGGCCGCCGCGGTGGCCCGTCGCCGCGGCCTGCTCTGAGACGCGGCCGCGCGAGGCGTTCCCCGGTCCTGAGCGCGGGCGGGTGGGACCCGTCGGTCAGACTTCTCGCCATGCCTGACTTCCGGTGCTCGATCGCCAGCCTCGTCGACGACGAGCCGATGGTCGGCACGGCGCCCACGGACGCCGAGGTCCTCCTCGTGGAGAGCCCCGGCCCGTGGGGGCGCGACGCCGTCAGCGACAACCGCCTCCCCGAGGCGGTCCGCGAGCACCTCCGTTCGGTGGACCTGAAGGTCTTCCTGCTCCGCCGGCCCGACGGCAGCGCCGGGCCCGGCACCCACGTCTTCCACGCCCGCGCCACCGAGTCCGGATACGAGGTCCGCGCCGCGGTGCTCGACCGGCCGGAGGACCTCCTCGACCTCGACCTCGCCCGCATGTCGGCGTACGACGGCATGCTGTGGCTGGTCTGCACCAACGGCAAGCGCGACCGCTGCTGCGCCGAGATCGGCCGACCGATCGCCGGTCGGCTCGCAGAGACGTGGCCCGAGGGGACGTGGGAGACCACCCACCTCGGCGGCCACCGGTTCTCCGGCACGCTCCTGGGGCTTCCCAGCGGGATCACGCTCGGCCGGCTCGACACCGACACCGCTGTCGACGCGTGCGCCGCGGTCGAGCGCGGCGAGGTGCCCCTGCCGTGGACGCGGGGCCGGGCGGGCCGGTCGGCGCTCGACCAGGCCCGCGAGCTGCACGTCCTCGCCGGCGGCGATCCCGCCGACGAGCTCGTGACCGTCCCGGGCCCGCCGAGGCGGCAGTCGTGCGGCGACGACAAGGTGAAGGGCACCACCCGTTTCGAGGTCCGCGAGTCGGAGTCCGTCGGGGGCTGACCACGTCCCCAGGGGTGTGGGACGGTGGAGCTGGCGAACACCAGACTCGACGCCAGACCCGGGGCGGACCGTCCGTCGCGGCGCGACTAGGAGGATCCATGACCACTCCTGACAACCCCCTCGGCGACGGCGAGATGAGCACCGAAGGTGTCGACCCGACCGGCGTCGCAGCCGGTCCCGGCACGGACGCCGACGGCACCGACGCTGACGGCACCGACGCTGACGGCACGGACGGCGACTCGACCGATGCCACCGACGGTGACTCCACGGACGCCGACGGCACCGACGGCACTGACGCCGACGGCTCTGACGCCGACGGGACCGACGGGACCGACGGGACCGCGCTCTGAGCGCTCTCGACCGTCTCACCGGTGACGCCCAGACCTTCCTCGACAAGGTCTGGGCGTCCTCGGTCCACGTCCACCGCACCGATCCGTCGTACGGCGCCGAGGTGCTCTCGCTCGCCCACGTCGACCACCTGCTCACCGAGACCGCGATCCGCGCCCCGGCGGTCCGGGTCGCCCGCAACGGCACCGTGCTTCCCGAGTCGTCGTTCACCCGTGGCGGCAGCCTGGCCGGCAAGCCGCTCACCGGGCTGGTCGACCCGGTCAAGCTGATGCGCCTGCACGACGAGGGCGCCACCATCGTGCTGCAGGGCCTGCAGCGCTACTGGTCGCCCGTCGGTGACCTGGTCGCGGAGCTGGAGCTCGAGCTCGGCCATCCCTGCCAGGCCAACGCCTACCTCACCCCGGCCGGGGCCCAGGGCTTCGCGGTCCACTCCGACTCCCACGACGTGTTCGTGATGCAGACCCACGGCACCAAGATGTGGGAGGTGCACGGCGAGGGCGGGCCGGGCGACCTGCTGCTCGAGCCGGGGGTCGTGGCCTACCTCCCCACCGGCACGCCCCATGCCGCCCGGGCGCAGGAGTCGGTCTCGCTGCACCTCACGATCGGCATCAACCAGCTGACGTGGCGCAGCCTCGTGACGCGCGAGGTCGGGCGCCTGCTCGCGGAGGTGCCCGACGACCACGTGCCTGCCGGCTACCTCGATGACCCCGCCCGCCTGGCCGAGGGCCTCGCCGACCACCTCACTGCCGTCGCCGACGCCGTACGCCGCCTCGACCCCGCCGCGCTCGCCGAGGCCCAGGTCGAGGGCTTCGTCAGCGGCCGCCCGCCCCGCCTGGCCGGCGCCCTGCTCGACCGAGACGCGCTCGCGACCGGGATCGGTGCCCAGACGCGCCTGCGCCGCCGGCGCGGGCACCCGTGCGTCCTCGTCGACGACGGTGACGTGGTCCGGGTGATGATCGGCGACCGCGTCCTCCGGGTGCCGTCGCGGGTCCGGCCCGCGCTCGAGCACGTCGCCGACCACGCCGAGCTGACGCCGCACGACCTCCCGCTCGACGACGAGAGCGCGCTCGTGCTGAGCCGACGGCTGGTGCGGGAGGGCCTGCTCGAGGTCGTCCGGTGATGGCCTTCCGGTGCGCGACGGCCAGCAGGGCCCGTGGCGACGAGCTCGCGGGCACGGCCTCGACGGTGCGCAGCTACCTGCTCCTCGAGCACCTAGGGCCGTGGGGCACCGACGCCCTGCGCGACGCCCGGTTGCCCGACGGGCTCGGCGCCCACCTGCAGGAACAGTCGCGCCGGCACCGCGTGCGGGTGCTGCTCGTCCGGCGGCCCGGCAGGCGCGCGAGCGACGGACGGACACGGGTGGTCGCCGCGCGCGCCGCGGGCGTGGCCTCGTGGGCGGAGGCCGCCGACCTCGAGCGGATCGACGAGGTGCGTGACCTCGACCTGGCAGCGCTCGGCGCCGGCCGGTCGCTCGGCCTCGAACCGGAGGACGCCCCCGTCCTCGCCGTCTGCACCCACGGACGCCACGACGCCTGCTGCGCCGAGCTGGGCCGCCCGGTCGCCCTCGAGCTGGCGTCCGGCCCGCACGCCGCCGCCGTCTGGGAGGCCTCACACGTCGGCGGCGACCGGTTCGCCGGCAACCTCGTCGTGCTGCCGCGCGGCCTCTACTACGGCGGGCTCGAGCCGGAGTCGGCCCGCGAGGTCGCCGCCGCCACGGCCAGGGGCGAGGTGCTGCTCGAGCACCTGCGGGGCCGCTCGGACCTGCCGATGGCCGTCCAGGTCGCCGACATCGCGCTGCGCCGTGAGCACGCACTGGTCGGGCTCGACGACGTACGCCCCGGAGCCGTGCGCGTCGACCACGACCTCACCACCGCCCGGTTCGCGGTGGCCGGGCGCGGGGAGGTCGACGTCGTCGTACGCCGGGTGGCCGGCGCCGACGCACACCAGCTCACCTGTGCCGCCAGCCGGGCGAGCACCATCCCGGGTCACGAGGTGGTCGAGGTCCGACCGGTGTCCTGAGAAAGTCACGTGCGCGTGGAGGCCGCGAGCGGGAGACTGAGCGCTCGTGACCTGGACCGGCCGGCTCCGCGCGATGCGGATGGACGTGACGCCGCTGCGCGAGTCGCGCGACTTCCGGCTTCTCTTCACCGCAGGCAGCGTGTTCTACCTCGGCAGCATGGTCGCCTACGTCGCCGTCCCGTTCGCGATCTACGACCTCACCGGCTCCAACTTCCTCGTCGGTCTCGTCGGTCTCGTCGAGCTGGGGCCGCTCGTCGTGTTCGGTCTGTACGGCGGCGCGCTGGCCGACCATGTCGACCGACGCCGGCTGCTCGTCGGCACCGGGATCGCCCAGGTCGTGCTGATGGGTGCCTTCGCGTGGAACGCGTTCTCCGCCCACCCGAGGGTGTGGCTGATCTTCGTCATCGCCGCTCTCTACGCCGCCGTCAGCTCGATGCAGCGCCCGTCACGCGAGGCGCTGGAGCCGCGCACCGTACGGCACGACCAGATCGCGGCGGCCAACGCGCTGAGCAGCTTCGCCATGCAGTTCGGCGTCCTCCTCGGCCCTCTCATCGGCGGCCTGCTGGTGGCGTACGTCGGCGTCGGCTGGTGCTTCCTGGCCGGCTTGTTCGGCTACGCGATCGCCACGCTGCTGTTCGCGGCCATGCGGCCCTACCCGCACGACGGCGAGACCACCCCGCCCAGCCTGCGCGGCATCCACGAGGGCCTGACCTACGCGCTGCGTCGCCGCGACCTGCTCGGCACCTACCTCGTCGACATCGCGGCGATGATGCTGGCCATCCCGGTCGTGCTGTTCCCCGCCCTGGCGCACGAGGTGTTCGAACGCCCCGAGCTTCTCGGCCTGCTCTACTCGGCCGAGACCGTCGGGGCCCTCGTCGCGACAGCGCTCAGCGGTTGGGTCGGCCGGGTGCACCACCACGGCCGCGCAATCGTGATCGCCGCCAGCCTCTACGGTGCCTGCATCGCACTCGCCGGACTGATGCCGTCGTTCTGGCTGGCGTGCCTCTTCCTCGCGCTGTCGGGCGCGGCGGACATGGTGTCGGCGGTCTTCCGGTCGACGGTCTGGAACCAGACCATCCCGGACACCATGCGCGGCCGGCTTGCCGGCATCGAGATGCTGTCCTACTCGGTCGGGCCGATGGTCGGCGAGACCCGCGCCGGCTTCGTGGCGGATGCGTGGTCGGTGCGCGGTGCGATGGTCAGCGGTGGCGCCGCGTGCGTCGGCGGGGTGCTGCTCACGGCGGTGGCGTTGCGTGACTTCTGGTCCTACGACTCGCGCACCGACCCATATGCCGTCGCCGAGCGTGAGCGGCGGGCAGCGGGAGCTGAGCCCGTCGACTGATGGACCCGCAGGCTCAGCCCAAGCGGTCGCGGAGGTCGGTCGGCCGATCCGGCGCCGGCTGCCACTCGGCCTGCTCGACGACGAGGCGGGGTCGTCCGGCCTCGGCGTCCTGGAGGTCTCGGGCAGCGCGGTTGGCCTGCGCCTGCTCGCGCTGGGCCACTGCCTCGGCGTCGCCCATCTCGACCCTGGACTCGGTGAGCTCGCGGTGCAGCGCCTGGACCTTGGCGGCCTGGGCCTGGATCTCCTCGGGCGGGGCCTCGGCGATCACCAGCTCCTCGAGCCTGCCGAGCGCGGTCTGCTCCCGACGCCGGAGCGCGTCCACCGTGTTGCGGGCCGCCTCGGCCTCCTCACCCGCCTGCACGGCCTCGAGGGCCTCCTCGGCCGCCTCGCGGCGGAGCTCACCGAAGCTCACCTGGTGGCCCCCGGCGGGGACGAGCTTGGCGCGGTCCTTGTCGGGGTGGACGCCGGCGTGCTCGGCCAGCGCCTTGACGAGCTCGCGGGTGGCGACCCGGCGGGCGTCACGCAGCTCGATCTTGGCCTCGAAGCACGCCTGGTAGGCCTTCCAGTCGCTCTCCCACGCGTCGGCCTGCTTCTGGGTGGCGTCGCCGGGCAGCGTCTCGACCGGCGGCCAGATGCGGTTGCCGCGCACCTCGAGGCCCCTGCTGACCGCGAAGTCGCGCAGCTGCTCGAGGCCCTCGCGGTGCCGGCGCAGCACGTCGGAGTAGGCGTTGATCGCGCGGCCGAGGCCACGGAGGTTGTCGCGGACGGTCGCCGACTCCTCGTGGCGGCGGCCGGCGCGGTCGCGGAGCGTGTCGGCGGCCTCGCCGGCGAAGACGTCCTCGGACAGCATCGAGGTGCGCTCGAAGGCGTCGACGGCGAGCTCGACCTTGCCGGCGAGCCGGCGGACGGAGTCGCCGTAGGAGTCGACCTTGCCGGGCTCGAGCCAGTGGTAGTGGCAGCCGATCGGGTCACCGAACTGGAGCGTGTCCTGCTGGGTCTCGATCCGGTCGACGACGACCCGGGTCATGGCTTCACCTGGTCGAGCTGGGCGGCGAACGTGGCGGCCTGTCCGACCATGGAGTCGAGCTCGTCGAAGTCGATGATCGAGTCGTCGACGGCCCCGGCGAGGGTGCGGCACTTCTTCGCCACCTGCTCGGCGTCGCCGACCAGGCTGCGGACCCCCTCGACCATCAGGTCGCGCCAGGGGAAGTCGTCGGCGGGGTGGTCGATGTCACCGAGCGCGGACCGCAGGTCCTCGCGGGCGGAGTCGAGCTCCTCCTTGGCGCCGCGCAGCGCCCGCTGGTTGATCGCGATCGGCCTCATGGCGTCCTTCTGCCCCGCTGAACGGCGTCGAAACCAGAAGTCGTGGAACTGTGAACTATGCGGTCGTCCGGTCTGGACCGGCGGGCGGTACGCCCTCACCAGCCGCTACCCGTGCGTCAGGCGGACCGAAGCCGTACGCCCCTGCCCGCTGGGCGCGGACCCCGGGCGATCGAGGTCGTTCGGTCCGATCGACGGTCGTGCCCGACGGGTCAGACGTGGCCGCTGAGCTGCGCCAGCCGCAGCTCGAGGCGCCCGAGGAGGTCGTTGCAGGCCTTCTCCGGCATCGCGGAGCGCTTGTCGCCACCCCGGGCGCACACCGGCAGCACGTCGATCGACAGCTTGGCGCCGCCGGCGAGCGCGCGCAGCTCGTCGAGCTTGTCACCGAACGGCGTGCCGCTGCCGGGGGAGTAGTAGCGCACGGCGGCGTCGACGTCGTCGGCGAAGAGGTCGGCCTTGGTGACCGCGACGACCAGCCAGGTCGGTCGGTCGCGGCGTACGGCCATGCTCGCGATCCGGTGTGCCGTGATCGCCCAGTCCTCGAGCTCGGCGGCCAGCAGCTCCTCGCGGGTGGCGAGGGCCGCACCGGTGGTGCCGCCCGTGCGGCGTGGGGTCGCGTGGCCCCACGCCACGACGTGGAGCACGCCGTCGACGGGCTCGTCGTGGAAGACCTCGTCGAGCGCGCCGAGCCGGGTGGCGGCGTTCTCGCCCGGCACGACCCGGAAGCGGTAGCCGCGCAGCCGCGCGTTGCGACGCGTACGACGTTCCATCACCGCGGAGCCGACGTCCGCCCCACCGGCCGACTCCGCGCTCGCGCGCCGGGAGAGCCGGTCGGCCAGACGGGTCTTGCCGACGCCGGTCATGCCGGTCACCGCCACCGTCGGGTAGCGGTGCCGCAGCAGGCGGGAGGCCCGCTCCGGGGCCTGGGAGAGCGCGGCGAGCGCGCCACCGGCGATGGTCGTGCCGATGGCTGCCTTGCCGTGTCGCAACGGTGACTGCATGGCCCCATCCTGTCCGACGCGCGGTGGCAGGCTCGCCCGACGGGCGGGCGACTTGGTCCCGCAACCGCTCGTCCCGGACAATGGCGTCGTCCCCGCCCCCCCGCTTGAGAGGTCCCTGCCCACCGTCATGGACACCGAGAACCGCCCCGTGCTGACCGGCCTCGTCGCCCTCGTCGGCGTCGCCGTGGCCATCGGCCTGCTCGGCGGGCTGGCCGTCCTCGTCGGGGTCAAGGCCGCCGGCATCGGCGACAGCACCGAGACCAGCGACGACCCGACGTCCTCGGCGACGTTCCGGCTGCCCAAGCCCACGGAGACCAGCTCCGAGACGACGCCCGAGGAGACGGAGCCCAGCCCGGGCACCGAGACCTCGTCGGAGGCGCCGGCGGAGGGCATCTCGCTGTCGGCGGCTCAGCAGTCGGTGAGCCCGATGCAGCAGATCGACCTGACCGGGACCTACCAGGCCGGCGAGGGCGCCATCCTGCAGGTGCAGCGGATGGAGAACGGCGCGTGGTCCGACTTCCCGGTGACCATGTCGGTCAGCGGCGGCACCTTCGCGACGTACGTCCAGACGAGCCGCACCGGTCCCAACGAGTTCCGGGTCGTCGACACCGACTCCGACGTCGTGTCCAACGAGGTCACGATCACCGTCGGCTGAGCGCCGCCGCCCGGGCCAGGTCCACGCGCCTGGTCCAGTGGCCCACCCAGCCAGCGCCGAGCAGTCCGAGCAGGCCGACGGTCACGGACGCGACCGCGAGCGGCGCGACGGCGGCCACCGCGCTGACGAGCAGCGGCCCGCCCGTGTTGCCGATGTCGCCGCACAGCCGCCACGCGCCGAGGAACTGCGACCTGCCGTCGTCGGGGGCGGCGTCCGCGCCCAGGGTCATCACGATCCCCGACCCGAGGCCGTTGCCGCACGCGATGAGCGCCATCACGAGGGCCACCGACACCGCGTCGGTCGCGAGCGGCAGCAGCAGGCACGCGACGGCCATCGACAGCACCACCGGCACGGCGACGACCATCCGGCCCCGTGTGTCCATCAGCCAGCCGCCCGGCCACATGAACGCCACGTCGAGGGCGGCGGCGCCGGCGAAGATGAGGGACGTCGTGGACGCCGACAACCCGACGTGGTCGGCCCACAGCGGCAGGAGGCTGAGCCGCAGCGAGCGGCTCGCCCCGAGGATCACCACCGCGGTCCCCAGCGTGGCCAGCAGCCGACGGTGCGCGGCGATCACCGTCCACACGCCCAGGTGACCCGTCGCTCGGGCGGCGGCGCGCTTCTCCTCGCCGAGGTCGGGCATCGTGGCCGCGAGCAGGGAGGCGAGCACGGACATCCCGGCGCCCAGCCAGAAGACGCTCGTCAGGTCGGACACCGCGATCAGCCCGGCCCCGATGAGTGGCCCGATGAGCACCCCGACGCGGTAGGACCCGCCCAGCAGCGACATCGCCCGCGCCCGGTGGCTCTCCGGGACGACGTCGATCATGAAGCCCTGCCGGGCGATCAGGAACAACGTCCAGCACACGCCGCTGAGCAGGACCCCGATCGCCAGCCCCAGGACCGAGTCGGTCAGTGCCGCGAAGGCCATCGCGCAGGCGTCGACGAGGCCCGCGCCGACCAGCGCCCGCCGCTCGCCGATCCGCGCCACCAGTGCGCCCGCCGGCAGGCTCGCGAGGAGCTGCCCGACCCCGAGGAGGGCGACGATGGCGGCCGCGACGCTGACGTCGGCCCCGAGGTCGCGGGCCCGCAGTGCGAGCACGGGCAGCATCGCGCCGTGGCCGATGGCGGAGACGACCGAGGGCCCGTACGCCACGAGGAGGATGTCGCGGAAGCGGAAGTCCTGCGTGGTCCCCGAGGTCACCGACACATCCTCGCAGCGCCGTCCGGCAACCTGCCCGGCCGGACCGTCGTACGGACCTGTCGGCCTCATGGTGCTGCCTGCCACGCCCGGGCGCCCGTAGGCTCCTGACGTGGCCGCCCAGACCGACACCCAGCCCGCTCCCGTCGACCTCCCCGGGGACGGTGACTGGCTCGCGTGGGTGTCGCAGCGCTGCCGCGACCAGCTCGAGGAGGCGCAGCAGCAGGTCGGGCTGGTGAAGGCCGGCTCCTCGGACGCCCCCGTCGTCCTCGTCGCGTGGAACAAGGCCGAGACCGCGATCGCCAACGCCGAGGCCGTCGCGCTGTGGGCCGAGGTCCACCCCGACTCGGCCGTCCGCGACCTCGCCGACGACCTCAGCCAGCAGGTGCAGAAGTACGTCACCGAGCTCGGCCTGGACCGCGACCTGTACGCCGTCTTCGACCGGCTCGCGACGTCGTCCGACCTCTCGGTCCTCGACGCCGACGGCCGCCGGGTGCTCGAGCACACGCTGCGCGACTTCCGCCGCGCCGGCGTCGACCGGGACGACGCCACCCGCGACCGGCTCCGCGCTCTCAGCGAACGGAGCGTCAAGCTGTCCCAGGACTTCGGCCGCAACATCCGCGACGACGTCCGGTCGATCCGGGTCGCGCCCGAGCGGCTGGCCGGCCTGCCCGAGGACTACCGCGCCGCCCACGCGCCCGACGAGGACGGCCTCGTCACCATCACCACCGACTACCCCGACCTCGTCCCGTTCATCACCTTCGGGTCCGACGCCGAGGCCCGCCACGAGCTGGCGCTGGCGCAGAACAACGTCGCCTGGCCCGCCAACGACCAGGTGCTCCAGGACCTCCTGGCGGTGCGTCGCGAGACCGCGGAGCTGCTCGGCTACGACTCGTGGCCCGACTACGACACCGAGGTCAAGATGATCGGCAACGGCCAGGCCGTCGCCGACTTCATCGACCGGGTGGGCGAGGCGGCGAAGGAGCGCGCCGGTGACGAGGTCGGCGTCCTCCTCGAGCGCAAGCGCGTCGACGACCCGTCCGCGGACGCCGTGGCGACCTACGACTCGCGCTACTACTCCGAGCTCGTCCGACGCGAGCAGTACGACGTCGACGGCCAGGTCGTGCGCACCTACTTCCCGTTCGAGCAGGTCCGCCAGGGCCTCCTCGACGTCACCGGCCGGCTGTTCGGCCTCGGGTGGACGCCCGTTGCGCGCGAGGACGCCGGCACCTGGCACGACGAGGTCGCCAGCTACGACGTCGACCTCGACGGCACCCGCATCGGGCGGATCCACCTGGATCTGCACCCGCGCGAGGGCAAGTTCAAGCACGCGGCCCAGTTCGACATGGTCAAGGGCATCGCCGGCGAGCAGCTCCCCGAGGGCGTGCTGGTCTGCAACTTCAACCGGGGCCTGATGGAGCACGACGAGGTCGTGACCCTCTTCCACGAGTTCGGCCACCTCGTCCACCACGTCCTCGCCGGCCAGGGTCAGTGGGCCCGCTTCTCCGGGGTCGCCACCGAGTGGGACTTCGTCGAGGCACCCAGCCAGATGCTGGAGGAATGGGCCTGGGACGCCGACGTGCTGGCCACGTTCGCGCGCAACGAGGCGGGCGAGACCATCCCGGCCGACCTGGTCGCCGCGATGCGCCGGGCCGAGCATTTCGGCAAGGGCCTCTACGCCGTGCAGCAGATGTCGTACGCCGCGCGGTCCTACTGGTTCCACGCCGGCCCGCACGACGACCTCACGTCGTACGGCGACGAGCTGCAGCGCCGCTACTCGGTGTTCCCGCCGCTCGACGGCGCCCACATGCACTGCGCCTTCGGCCATCTCGACGGCTACTCGTCGGGCTACTACACCTACATGTGGTCGCTCGTCATCGCGAAGGACCTGTACTCGGCGTTCGACGCGGACGACCTCTTCGCGGCCGACGTCGCCCTCGCCTACCGCGACAAGGTGCTCGCGATGGGGGGCCGCGAGGACGCCGCCGACCTGGTCGCCGACTTCCTGGGCCGGCCCTACTCCTTCGACAGCTGGGCTGCCTGGCTGGCGGAGTAGGACCGAGAACGGGGCGGGGCAGCAGTGCTGCCCCGCCCCGTCACGGAGTGGCTGAGGTCAGGAGACGTTCAGCGCGGTGTCGTCGACCACGAAGCTGGTCTGCAGCGACGAGTCCTCGGTCATGGTGAAGCGGATGGTGACCGTCTTCCCCTTGTAGGCGGTGAGGCTGTGCGAGAACTGCGTGTACGTCGCGTTGGTGCCCACGTTGCTGAAGCTGCGCAGCGTGGTGGCGGTGCTCCCGTCCACGACCTGCACCCGCATGGTGTCGTACGCCGTGGAGCCGCTCTCGGCGGTGTCGGTGCGGATCCAGTACGACAGCGTGGCCGCGGTCGCGGTGGACGGGATGGTCACCGACTGGTTGATCGTCTCGGTGCCCGAGGAGCCGTTGCCGCCGAGCCAGAGCTTCCACGAGCCCGTGCGGGCCGGGCGACCGGTGTTGTTGGTGATCGGGCCGGCGGTGCCGGTCCAGGTCGTCGCGCCGGACTCGAAGCCCGGGTTGCCGAGGATGTTGCCACCGGTGGGCGGGGGCGTCGTGGTGCCACCGCACGTCGGGTCGGCGGCCTGCGCCGGCACGTTGACGGCGTTCCAGGCGGCCTTGACGGCGTTGAACTGGGCACAGGTGCTGTCCAGGTTCTTGGCCGCGGTGAGGGTCCAGGTGCGGTACTTGAGGTAGTTCGACGAGCTCGTCTTCATCAGCATCGCGTTGTAGAGGACCTTGATGGCCGCCTGCTCGCCGAGACCGGTCACGGACTGGCCGTTGCACTTGGAGACGCCGCCGCGCGAGAGCAGGTAGAACCAGTGGTCGCCGGGGCCGGCGGCCGCGTGGACCTCAGCGGTCGGGATCGAGCTGGAGTAGCACGAGGGGTCACCCACGTTGGCGGGGTTGGAGCCGTCGCGGATCGGGCCCTGGCCGACGAGGTTCACCTCCTCGCCGACGGTGTGGTCGGGGGAGTCGTACGGCGCCACCTGGCCGTCGTAGTACTCCGTGGCCGCCGCGAGGGCGTCGCCGATGAACTCCTGGGTGCCGCCGCCGGAGATGCCGCCGGGGGTCTTGTCGTCGACGCCGTGGCCGAACTCGTGGGCCACCACGTCCATCGACGAGATCCAGGCGCCGGCCTGGTTCTTGCCGATCTGGACCTGCGTGCCGTCGTAGTAGGCGTTGATGTCGTTGAGGCCGACGCGGATCGGGACCCAGCCGCCCGAGCCGTTCATGCCGCTGCGGCCGAGCCACGACGACATCATCGCCTTCATCTGCTGCGCGGCGTAGAGGGCGTCGACGCAGCCGGTCTCGCGGTTGGTCGCGTTGCCGTTGCCCCACAGGTCGTCGGTGCCGGAGAACGTCGTGTTGGTCGCGGCGTCCTGGCAGCGCAGCGTCGTCGCTGTCGGGTCGGTCATGGTGTAGCTGCTTCCCGAGCCGCTGGTCGCGATGGGCAGGGGGTTGGGGCCGGAGTAGGCAGCCGTTCCGGAGCCGTGGGCGATCTGCTCGCGCGCCTCGAGGACGCTCCCGTCCTTGGCGTCGACCCAGACCTTCTGCCACGACACCTCGCCGGCGTCGGTGCCGCGGACCTCGACCTCGTACGCCAGGCGGGTGCCGGTGTCGCGGTGCCAGATCACGAGCTCCGGGGCCGAGGCGTCGCTGACCTCGTCGACCTGGCCCTTGGCGACGGCGGCCGCGCGGGCCGCGGGCACCTGGGCGGTGGTGGAGGCGATGTCGACCGGTGCCTCCTGGGCCACCGACGACCCGACGACCTGGCCGTCGGCGTCGGCGAGGACGACGAAGTCGCCGCCGACCACGCGCAGGCCCTCGTGGGTCCGCTCGTAGGCCATCGAGTAGATGCCGTTGTCGCCCTCGAACGTGCCGGAGCGGACGAACGTGTCCGCGGCGGCGCGCTCCAGCGCGGTCGAATGGCCCTTGACCCAGGCGCTGGCCGCCTGCTGGGCGTCGAGGCGGGGATCGCCCGCCGAGGGTGCGGCGCCGGCCGAGGTGACGGTCGGAACCAGGAAGGACGCAGCGACGGCTGACGCTGCGACACCGGCCAGGACGGCCGGACGGAGTGATTTCACTGGGGTTTCCAATCATGAGTTCGCGTCGGACGACGCGAGGGTGGATTGGGGTGTTGCGGACCACTGCACAAACTCGCAATCGGCGGACGGGCCGTCAATGCGCGCAGATCTGCACATTCGTGCAACGCGAGAAGATGCACTGTTCGGCCGATGACCGGACAAAAGTGTCCGATAGCCGGGGCAGGCAGGCCTCAGCCGCCGATCACCGGATCGGCGCGGGGTCCGTCCGGGTCAGCGGCCGAGCAGGGCCGGCCGGGCGGGTGTCACGGCCGTGAGGCGGTCCGCGACGGCGTCGCCGAACTCCCGGTGCCCGTCCTCGGTGAGGTGGAGCCGGTCGTCGAGGTAGTCGAGGTCGAGGTCGCTCGTGCGCACGTACGGGACGCCGTACAGGTCGGCGAGCACCTGGAGCCGGTCGTCGACCCGGGGCACGGCGCCGGCCCGGAGCGGGGCCGTCGCGGGACCGACGACCACCACGCGGTGGCCGACCAGGTCGGCCATCAGCTCGCGGAAGCCGCGGTTGATGGCGCGGTCGGGCTGGTCGTAGTCGTTGAGGCCGCCCTCGACCACCACGAGCCGGGGCTGCACGCCGAGCGCGGTCGGCGCGCGGTCGTGGAAGGAGACGCGACCGCAGCCGCTCGCCCCGGCGCTGAAGCCCGATCCGGAGAAGCCGCGGACGTGGACCTCGCCCGGGAGCCGGCCGGCCCACGACCGGGTCAGGTCGTCCTGCCCGAGGCCGACCGACCACGAGTCACCGATCACCAGGACCCGCTCGCCGCCACCCGTCACGACAGCCGCGCGCTCGCGGGCGTCGAGGCGGTGCTGCTGGCACCGGGTGGGTCCGGCGTCGGCGATGTCGGCGACGTAGAACGCCATCAGGGCAGCGATCAGCAGCGCGATGGTCGAGGCGCCGACGACCCGGCGCAGGTTCCCCCGATGGAGCACCAGAGAAGTGTGCGGCCTGGAGGCCGTTCCGCGCAGGCGAAAACCCCTGAGATTCCCCTGACTTCGGGACCTAGGCTGCCGCCCATGACGACCGACGCCCTCCTGGCGGCCTACGACGAGCAGCTCCGCACCGACGCCGAGATGGCCCGGGCCCACGAGGTCGTGCGCGAGGGGCCGCTCCTGTGGGGCGTCTTCGACCACGGCGGGTTCGTGTCCTACCGCGACCTCGGCGGCCTCGAGGGTGCGGCGCTCGACGCGCTCATCGAGCGGACGGTCGCCCACTACCGCGACGACACCGGCGTCGCGGCGTTCGAGTGGAAGTCGCGCGGGCACGACCGGCCCGCCGACCTCGGCGAGCGGCTCCTCGCCCACGGGTTCGTCGCCGAGCCCCGGGAGACCGTGATGATCGGCGAGGCCACGCTGCTCGACGTCGACGTACCCCTTGCCGAGACGCCCGAGGGCCCCGTCGTCGTACGACGACTCGAGCCGGGTCCCTCGGTCGTCGACGACCTCACCCGGATGCTCGACGCGCAGGAGTCGGTCTTCGGCACGGGTCGCGGGCCGTCGGTGGAGTCGTCGCTGGCCGAGCTCGAGTCCGGCGACTCGGAGTTCTGGGTCGCCGAGGTCGGCGACCGCGTGGTCTGCGGCGGCCGGCTCACCCCGGTCCCGGGCACCGAGTTCGCCGGCATCTGGGGCGGCTCGACGCTGCCCGACTACCGCGGCCGCGGGATCTACCGCGCGCTCGTCGCCGCGCGCGCCCGGTCGGCGACGGCCCGCGGCATCCGGTTCATCAACTCCGACTGCACCGACATGTCCCGCCCGATCCTCGAGCGCTCCGGGCTGCAGGCCGTGACCACCACGACCCCGTACGTCTGGTCCCGCTGACCTCGCCGAGTCCTCCTGTTGGAGTCCCCGCTCGTGCGGGGACTCCGCCACTTGGAGGCCGTTGCAACCGCCTACAAGTGACAGACGCCCCCAACAAGTACGACGTCAGAGCGGCGCGTAGTCGATCTCCAGGAAGTCCGCGACCTCCGGCACCCAGCGCTCCGCGACGAAGGCGGAGTGCACCGGGTGCTCGTTGTAGCCGTCGTACGCCACCTGGTCCGCGAACTCCATCGAGAAGCCGAAGGCGAAGTCGTTCTTCGGGCTCGTCTGGCGCAGCTGCTCGAACGCCGTGACGCCCGGGATGTCGGCCAGCGCCCGGGCGGCGGCGAGGAAGTCGGCCTCCTCGGTGGAGCCGGAGTCGTGGTGGAGCCGGAACGCGACGGTGTGGCGGATCATGCGCCAAGGCTAGGGGGAGCCAGGTCACACGAGATTTCTGTCCGGATCGGGGAACATCCGGCGCCGACCTGCGTTGTACCCCATGAACAGACTTGAGTCAGATCGACTCAACTGTTTTGCCTCCTCCGCGGTAGCGCGGCAGGATGGCACGCAGACTCACGTCATCCACACGCAGGAGGAACACACCATGGCTCGAGCGGTCGGCATCGACCTCGGCACGACGAACTCCGTCGTCGCCGTCCTTGAGGGTGGCGAGCCCACCGTCATCGCCAACGCCGAGGGCGCGCGGACGACCCCGTCCGTCGTCGCCTTCACCAAGTCCGGCGAGGTCCTCGTCGGCGAGGTCGCCAAGCGACAGGCGGTCACCAACGTCGACCGCACCATCCGGTCCGTCAAGCGCCACATGGGCGAGGACTGGAAGGTCGACATCGACGACAAGACCTTCACCCCCCAGCAGATCAGCGCGTTCGTGCTGCAGAAGCTCAAGCGCGACGCCGAGGCCTACCTCGGCGAGACGGTGACCGACGCGGTCATCACCGTCCCCGCCTACTTCTCCGACGCCCAGCGCCAGGCGACCAAGGAGGCCGGCGAGATCGCGGGCCTCAACGTCAGCCGCATCGTCAACGAGCCCACCGCGGCCGCGCTGGCCTACGGCCTCGACAAGGGCGAGGACCAGACCATCCTCGTCTTCGACCTCGGTGGCGGCACGTTCGACGTGTCCCTGCTCGAGATCGGCGAGGGCGTCGTCGAGGTCAAGGCGACCTCCGGCGACAACCACCTCGGTGGCGACGACTGGGACAACCGCGTCGTGGAGTGGATGGTCAAGAAGTTCAAGGACTCCAACGGCGTCGACCTGGCGGCCGACAAGATCGCCAAGCAGCGCCTGCAGGAGGCCGCGGAGAAGGCGAAGATCGAGCTCTCGTCCTCCAGCGAGACGACGGTCCACCTGCCCTACATCACGCACGGCGAGTCCGGCCCGCTGCACTTCGAGGAGAAGCTGACCCGCAGCGAGTTCCAGAAGCTCACCGCCGACCTGCTCGAGCGCACCAAGGCGCCGTTCCAGTCGGTGCTCAAGGACGGTGGCGTCGCCATCGCCAACATCGACCACGTGGTCCTCGTCGGCGGCTCGACCCGCATGCCGGCCGTGACCGAGGTGGTCACCGAGCTCCTCGGCGGCAAGCAGCCCAACAAGGGCGTCAACCCCGACGAGGTCGTCGCCGTGGGCGCCGCGCTCCAGGCCGGTGTCCTCAAGGGCGAGGTCAAGGACGTGCTGCTCCTCGACGTCACCCCGCTCTCCCTCGGCATCGAGACCAAGGGCGGCGTGATGACCACGCTCATCGAGCGCAACACCACCATCCCCACCAAGCGGTCCGAGATCTTCACCACCGCCGACGACAACCAGCCGTCGGTGGAGATCAAGGTCGCCCAGGGCGAGCGCCAGATGTGGTCGCAGAACCAGCCCCTCGGCAACTTCGAGCTCACCGGCCTCCCGCCGGCCCCGCGCGGCGTCCCGAAGATCGAGGTCACCTTCGACATCGACGCCAACGGCATCGTGCACGTGTCGGCCAAGGACCAGGCGTCCGGCCGCGAGCAGTCGATGACCATCTCCGGTGGCTCGGCGCTCGGCAAGGACGAGATCGACCGCATGGTCAAGGAGGCCGAGCAGTACGCCGAGGAGGACGCCAAGCGTCGCGAGGCCGTCGAGGCCCGCAACCAGGGCGACCAGCTCGTCTACACGACCGAGAAGTTCCTCACCGACAACTCCGACAAGCTCCCCGAGGACGTCAAGACCGAGGTCCAGGCCGACGTCGACGCCCTCAAGGAGACCCTGGCCAAGGAGGACGCGTCCTCCGAGGACATCACCGCCGGCATCACCAAGCTCGGCGAGTCCAGCCAGAAGATGGGCGCTGCGATGTACGCCGCTGCGGAGGCCGACCAGGCCGCCGCGGGTGGTGCCACCGGGGCGACCGGCGAGTCGGACGACGACGTGGTCGACGCCGAGATCGTCGACGAGCCGACCGACGGCTCGACCGACGGCTCGACCGACGGCGACGCGACCGCCGAGGGTGAGTCCAAGTGACCGATCGCCCCGTCGAGCCCACCCCGGGCCCCGAGGCGACCGACCTCCCGGAGGGGGAGCCCACCGCGGCTCCCTCTCCCGAGGGCGGCTTCGGTGACGCCGCGGCCGAGATGGCCAACGAGACCGAGGTCGAGGCCGACGTCCCGCCGCACGTGGACACGGCGTACGACGACGACGTCGACACCGAGGAGCACGAGCTCGCTGCGATGAAGGGGTCGCTCGCCGACCTGACCAACGACCTGCAGCGGCTCCAGGCCGAGTACGCCAACTACCGCAAGCGGGTCGACCGCGACCGGCAGCTGGTGGCCGAGTCGGCCGCCTACAAGGCGCTGACGCCGGTGATCGAGGTCCTCGACACCATCGACCGGGCCAAGGAGCACGGCGAGCTCGAGGGTGGCTTCAAGGCGGTCGCCGACCAGCTCGAGCGTGTCGTGGCGAGCGCCGGCCTGGTCCGCTTCGGCCAGCCGGGTGACGCGTTCGACCCGACGTTCCACGAGGCGCTGAGCCACCTCGGCGCCGACGCCGAGGTCGAGGTGACGACGGTCAAGCACGTCGCCAAGGGCGGCTACCGGATGGGCGACCGTGTCGTCCGCGCCGCCCAGGTGCTCGTGGTCGACCCGGTCGACGCCTGAGGCGGCACCACGCACCCGATGACCCTGTCGACGACGGAGGGAGGTTGATCCATGGCTGACAACGAAGGTTTCCGCAACGACTGGGCGACCAAGGACTTCTACCAGGTCCTCGGCGTCGCCAAGGACGCCAGCGCGGCCGACATCAAGAAGGCCTACCGCAAGCTGGCCCGGGCCAACCACCCCGACTCCAACCCCGGCGACGACGCCAAGCACGAGACGTTCAAGGCCGTCGCCGAGGCCTACGACGTCGTCGGTGACGAGGCCAAGCGCGCCAAGTACGACGAGTTCCGCTCGCTGCAGTCGCGCGGCGGCTTCGGCCCCGGCATGGGCGGCGGTGGCGGTGGCTTCGGCGGCGGTGGGTTCAACCTCGACGACCTGCTCCGCGACCGCGCCGGTGCGGGCGGCGGGCTCGGCGACATGTTCGGCGACCTGTTCGGCGGCGCCCAGCGCGGGCGCACGCAGCAGCAGGCCCGGCCACGTCGGGGCGCCGACGTCGAGAGCACGGCGACCATCGGCTTCACCGACGCGCTCGACGGCGTGACGGTGTCGCTGCGCCTGACCTCCGACACGGCCTGTCCGACGTGCCAGGGCACCGGCGGCAAGCCCGGCACCCGCCCGCACATCTGCCCGGAGTGCGAGGGCGCGGGGTTCGTCGTGGCCGGCACGGGCGGGGCGTTCTCCATCAACGAGACCTGCCCCGCCTGCGGCGGGCGCCAGCTGGTCTACGACGAGGCCTGCCCCACCTGCCACGGCAGCGGTCGCGGCACCTCGGCGCGCACCATCCAGGCCCGCATCCCGGCCGGCGTCAAGGACGGCGCGAGGATCCGGCTCAAGGGCAAGGGCGCGCCCGGCGACAACGGCGGCCCGCCGGGAGACCTGTTCGTCAAGGTCAAGGTCACCCCCCACCGCGTCTTCGGCCGCAAGGACGACAACCTCACCATCGACGTCCCCGTCTCCTTCGACGAGGCGGCCCTCGGCGGCGAGGTGAAGATCCCCACGCTCGGCGGCGCGCCGGTGACCCTCAAGCTGCCACCGGGAACGCCCAACGGCCGCACCTTCCGGGTCCGCGGCAAGGGCGCCACCAAGCGCGACGGCAGCAAGGGCGACCTGCTCGCCACGGTCGAGGTGCAGGTCCCGGCCAACCTCGACCCGACCGCCCGCGAGGCCCTCGAGGCCTACCGCGCGGCCACCGCCGGCAAGCCGCTCCGCGCGGGCCTGTTCGAGGGATGAGCACCCCGTGAACACCGTCTTCCAGCCCCCGTCCCCCGACGCTGCGGTCTACGTCATCTCCGTCGCCGCGGAGCTGACCGGCCTGCACCCGCAGACCCTGCGCGCCTACGAGCGGATGGGGCTGATCCAGCCCGGCCGCACCGGCGGGGGCGGTCGCCGTTACTCCCACCGCGACATCGAGCGGCTGCGCGACATCGCCGACCTCACCAGGGCAGGCATCGGCATCGAGGGGGTGCGCCGCATCATGGACCTCGAGCTGCAGGTCGACGCGCTCCGCGCCCGCAACGAGGAGCTCCTCGCCGAGCTCCAGGCGCTGCGGAGCGGGCTCGCCGCGCGGGCGGCGGTGCAGCCCACCAACAAGCTGCCGGTGCTGCACCAGGCCGTCGGGCAGTCCCTCGTCGTGTGGCGCCGCGGGTCCTGACGTGCCACGCATCGACCGGGCCGTCACCGACGTCAGCGCGCCGCCGGAGGAGGTGTACGCCGCCTTCGTCGACGCCGACGCGCTGGCGGCCTGGCTCCCTCCGGACGGGATGACCGGCGAGATCGCCGAGGCAGACCTGCGGGTCGGGGGTGGCTTCACCATGACGCTCCGCTACGACGAAGCACCGGAGGGTGGCGGCAAGACGACCGAACGCACCGACGTCTCCCGCGTCGCGATCGACGAGCTCGTCGAGCCCGAGCGCGTGGTCTGGGGCGTCGAGTTCGACTCCGACGACCCGGACACCGCCGGCCGGATGACGATGACGTGGACCTTCACCGCCCGCGACGAGGGCGCCCGCGTCGCGATCGACGCCACCGACGTACCTCCCGCCATCGACGTCGAGGCGCACCAGCAGGGTCTCGACGCGTCGCTGGCCAACCTGGCGGCCTGGCTCGAGGCGTAACCGGCCACAGGTGTCGTGGCCTGCGGCTACTGTGCGCGGGGTGCGGCAGCGCAATCTCGAGACGGCGGACCGGTGCGCGTCACCGGTCGGCTTCTCCGGGGCTACCCCGGGGACCACCGGATCGTTCGGGCACGGCACCGCGCGCGACTCGCTGCGCTCCGCTGCAGGTCATCGCGCGCACGACGGGACAGGTCGGGCTGCGCTGCCGCACTCCCTCCCCGCCACCCTTCTCCGCCTCGGGTCAGCGATCGGATGAGGTCCGACCTGGCGCGCGCGCTGGCGGCCGCCTTCCTCGCCGGCGAGTGGACCCAGCCGGGCCTGGTCGCGAGCGGTACGACGGTGCTGGGTCGCCGAGCGCGGTGGCTGCCGCCGCTCGTACGCCAGACGCTCGCGCTCTACCCGCGCGCACCGGTCGACCGTCCCCGCGAGCTGGCCGCCAACCTCGCCTCGCGTCCGGCGGCGGCCAAGGCGCTGCGGGCGGTCCCCCTGGTGCGACCCGTCGTCGCAACTCAGATGCTCACCAACCGGTGGCGGCTGCCGGTGCTCGACGACCTCGCGGACGTCGCGTCGTTCCTGCACCTCAGCGCCTCCGACCTCGACTGGTTCGCCGACCCCCGACACCTGGCGCGCAGCGCCTCCGACGTCCCGCTCCAGCACTACCGCGTCTCCCACCGCGTGGCGTCCAGCGGTGCCATCCGCGTCCTCGAGGCGCCCAAGCCGCGGCTCAAGGCAGTGCAGCGCCGGCTGCTCCACGAGCTCGCCGCCCTCATCCCGCCGCACGACGCGGCCCGGGGCTTCCGGCCCGGAGGCTCGGTGCGGTCCTACGCCGCGCCCCACGCCGACCGGAGCGTCGTCCTGCGGCTCGACCTCGAGGCGTTCTTCGCGAGCGTGACCGTCTCCCGCGTCTACGGCATCTGGCGCACCGCCGGCTACCCCGAGCCGGTCGCGCACTGCCTGGCGGGCCTGGTGACGAGCGTCCTGCCGCTCTCGGCCTGGCGGGCCGTGCCGACCCCCGCGGACGACGGCATGCTCGACGCGCACTGGCGGCTCGGTCGTCGGCTCGCCGCGCCGCACCTGCCGCAGGGCGCGCCCACGTCACCCGCGATGGCCAACCTGGCGGCCTTCCGGCTCGACGTGCGCCTCACTGCGCTGGCCCGGTCGTGGGGCGGCCGCTACACGAGGTACGCCGACGACCTGGCGTTCTCGGGCGAGCGCGGATGGGGCACGGGCACGTCGCGACTGATCGACGCGATCGGGTCGATCGTCGCGGACGAGGGATTCCGGCTCAACGCCCGCAAGACCGGGGTGATGCCACGCGCCGGTCGGCAGACCCTCGGGGGGCTGGTGGTCAACGAGCGGCCGAAGGTGGCCCGCCACCAGGTCGACCTCCTGCGGGCGATCCTGCACAACTGCCACCGGCACGGACCGAGCACCCAGAACCACGACGACGTACCCGCTTTCGAGGAGCACCTGCGCGGCCGGATCGCATGGGTCGCGCAGCACGACCCGGTGCGCGGGCGCCGGCTGCAGGCCGTCCACGACACGATCGACTGGAGCCGGTGACCACCGCTGTCGGTGCCAACGCGTAGGTTCATCACGTGAGTGGACGATGAGCAAGATGGACAACCTGCGTGCCATGCGCGAGGCGAAGTACGCCGAGGCGCAGAAGCGCGCGGGCTCCGCGCCGGCGCGACCGAAGGCAGCGGCGCCCGTCGCCCCGCCGGCCCCGGCTGCGGAGAAGGCAGCCAGGACTGCAGCGCAGCCGGAGGTCGAGTCCGAGCAGTCGGCGACCGAGGAGCTGTGCGGCCACCGCAACATCAGCGGTCGCACCTGCACCCGCGAGCGCGGCCACTCGGCGAAGAGCCACCGCTACTCCTGACGCCGTCGGGCGAGCGGGTCAGGCGCCGAGTGCCTCGGCCGGCACGCCGGTCGGGTGGGGCGCGGGCTCGCCGCGCAGCTCGGCGACCTGCGACACGAGCACGGTCATCACCTCGTCGGCCACCCGGCGCACGGTCGCGTCGTCGATCGGCTGGTCACCGCTGACGCCCGCGAGGCGTCGTACGTCGATCGGCTCCCCGACCGCGACCCGCACCCGCGGGCGCAGGAGCGTGTTGCGCAGCAGTCGGGCGACGATGCCTGTCGTGCCCACGACCTGCTGCGCGCCGACCAGGGCGACGGGGACGACCGGCGCGCCGGTGCGGAGCGCGAGCCGGACCGCACCGGTCTTCGACCGCTCGGGCCAGTGCTGCGGGTCGCGGGTGATGCGGCCCTCGGGGAAGAGGCCGACGGCCTCGCCGGCCTCGAGCGCGGTGGCCGCTGCGTCGAGCGAGCCGGCGGCCGCGTCGGTGCCGCGGAGGACGGGGATGAACCCGAGCCGACGGACGACCGGGCCGACCACGCCCGACCGGAAGACGCCGCCGGTCGCCATCAGCCGCAGCGAGCGGCCGAGACGACGGCCGACGAGCGCCAGCAGGATGCCGTCGGCGAAGCTCGTGTGGTTGGCGACCACGATCACCGGCCCGTCGGGGAGCTCGGCGTCGGGGACGGCACGACGGGTGAGCTCGAGGCGGCTGACCGCGGAGACGATGCTGCCGAGGAGGCTGGCGGCGACGGCGTACAGAAGGGCGGAGCGAAGGCCCGGGCGCTGCCAGGTGCTGGGTTCCATGCGGGTGAGTCTGGGCCAGCCGGGCGGGGTCGCGCGTGGGTATGAGCACTCAGGCGGCGATCCGGGAGACACCGTGCAGGCAGTTCGCCGCAGCCGCGCCCGGCGCCACGCTCAGCGCGTCGACCGGTGACGCGAACTGCCTGCATGGTGCACGTGACGGAGGCCCGCGGCTGCCGGTCAGCCGGGGATGTAGTCGAATGTGTCGGGGTTGGGGCCGGTGCGGCCGTCCTCGCCGCGGTCCAGCCCCGAGATGCGCGCCACCTCGTCGTCGGTGAGGGAGAAGTCGAAGATCTCGAAGTTCTCCTTCATCCGCCCGGGGTTCACCGACTTGGGGAAGACGATGTCGCCGCGCTCGACGTGCCAGCGGAGGGTGACCTGCGCGGTCGACCTGCCCTTCGCCTCGGCGATCTCGGTGATCACGGAGTCGTCGAGCACCTGGCCCTGCGCGATCGGCGACCACGCCTCGGTCGCGACGCCGTGCTTCGCGTTGGCCGCGCGCGCGTCGTCGTTGGTGAAGTAGGGGTGGACCTCGACCTGGTTGATCACCGGGACGACGCCGGTCTCGTCGACGAGCCGCTGCAGGTGGGCCGGCTGGAAGTTCGAGACGCCCACCGACGCCGCGCGGCCGTCCTCGACGAACGACGCCATGGTGCGCCAGGTGGAGACGAAGTCGCCGTCGTAGCGCGTCGGCAGCGGCCAGTGGATCAGGAACAGGTCGATGCGGTCGAGGCCGAGGTCGGTGAGGGTCTTCTCGAACGCGCGCTCCGCGTCGTCCGGTCGGTGGAAGCCGTTGTTGAGCTTGGAGGTCACGTAGACCTCGTCCCGCGCGATCGCGGACGACCGAAGCGCCTCACCGACCTCCTTCTCGTTGCCGTACATCTCCGCGGTGTCGACGTGGCGGTAGCCGACCTCGAGCGCCTGCGTCACCGCCTCCGCGGTGTCGGCCGGGTCGATCTGGAACACGCCGAAGCCGAGCTGCGGGATGGACGTGCCGTCATGGAGCTGGATGCTGGGAACGGTCATACGAGGCACAGCACGACCCTCCGGCGAGGTATTCCGTCCGGTCAGGACGCCCAGCGTGTGGGCCGCGACAAACCCTCCGGAAGGGTGGTCGCCCGGTCGCCGATGGCGCCGTTGACCTGGGGCTGGGTGAGGAAGAGGGCGGTGGAGAGGTCGCAGCCGCGTACGTCGGTGTCGCGCAGGTCGGCCCCGAGGAGGTCGACCTCACGCAGGTCGGCACCGCGGAGGTCAGCGGCGATCAGGAGCGCGCCGCGGAACGACCAGCCGCGGTGGTCGCCGACGAGCCGTCGGCCGGCGAGATCGGAGCGCGTGCGGTCCTGAGCGGCGGGCCACGGCCGTCGTACGCGAGCGCTGGCCTCCGACAGCAGGGCGCCCACCCGCTCGTGCAGGGCGTCGACGTCGGCGAGGAGGAGGGTCTCGGGATCGGCGCTGGTGAGCTGCTCGATCTCGGCGCGTACGACATCGGCAGCCGGGTCGGGCGAGCGCCGGGCGACCTCGACGAGGTGGACGAGCATCTCGTGGAGCTGGCGCATCACCGACAGCACTGCGGCCATCTCGGCGAGGTTGTCCTGCTCGCGCCACGAGGTCCCGCCGTAGGTGACCTGGGAGACCTGCTGGCCGGCGCCGAAGCACTCGAACACCGTGCATCCGGGCCACCCGTCCTCGCGCAGGGTCGCGTGGATGCGGCAGCTGTCGTCGGTGAGCAGGTTGAGGCAAGGGCTCCCGCCGGGCTTGTCGACGCCGAAACCGGCCGAGGCGGAGAAGGGGAGCAGCACGCAGCAGAGGCCGAAGCAGCTCGCGCAGTCAGAGCTCAAACCGGGCGTGGACACCCGGGGATCGTGTCATGCGTGTGGTGAGGGCCCGCGAGGATCCTCAGGCGCCGTACCACCCGTACTGGATGGCGAGCGCGTTGACCACGAGCAGGAAGACGAAGAGCGCGCCGATGAAGCGGTTGTCGAAGATCAACTTGCTCATAGCACCACTGTGCCCGGTTGTTCGCGGAATGAAACAGATGGACGGTAAAGCCTTGGGCCGGGCAGGGATTTGCCCAGTTTGGGACAGATCAGAGTTGAGGGGAATCGACTCAACTTCTGGTGCGTTGCACCGGGCGAGGCCACAGTGGTCTCGTGACGGGCGCAAGGGCGCCCTCCTCGACCCACGGACATCTGAGGAGATGAGTTGAGCCAGTTCGGTGCCGAGAAGTTCACCACCCGCAGCCGCGAGGTCGTCGAGGCTGCCCAGCTCGCCGCCACCACCGGCGGAAACACCACCACCGAGCCCATCCACCTGCTCGTCGCCCTGCTCAAGCAGGAGGACGGCGCCACCCGCAGCCTCGTGCAGAAGGCGGGCGTCGATCCCGTCGTCCTGCTCGCGCAGGCCGAGGGCGTGCAGCAGCAGCTGCCCCGGGCCACCGGCTCGACGGTGCAGCAGCCAAGCGCGTCCGCCTCGCTGACCCGCGTGCTGGCGCAGGCGCTCGACCTCGCGGCGTCGATGAAGGACGACTACGTCGCCACCGACCACCTCCTGGTCGCCACGGCGACCGTCGAGTCGAGCGCGCAGAAGGTGCTGACCGACGCGAGCCTCACCGCGGCCGGGCTGCGGGAGGCGATCACCGCGGTCCGCGGCAACCGGCGCGTGACCAGCGAGAGCGCCGAGGCGTCGTACGAGTCGCTGGAGAAGTACTCCGTCGACCTCACGAAGTCGGCCGAGGACGGCCGGCTCGACCCGGTGATCGGCCGCGACGCCGAGATCCGCCGCGTCATCCAGGTGCTGTCGCGGCGCACCAAGAACAACCCGGTCCTCATCGGCGAGCCCGGTGTCGGCAAGACCGCGGTCGTCGAAGGCCTCGCCCAGCGCGTCGTCGCCGGTGACGTGCCCGACTCGCTCAAGGGCCGGCGGGTGCTCAGCCTCGACCTGGCCGCGATGGTGGCCGGCGCGAAGTACCGCGGCGAGTTCGAGGAGCGGCTCAAGGCCGTCCTCGAGGAGATCAAGGACGCCGGCGGGCAGGTCATCACCTTCATCGACGAGCTGCACACCGTGGTCGGTGCGGGCGCCGGGGGCGACTCCGCGATGGACGCCGGCAACATGCTCAAGCCGATGCTCGCGCGCGGTGAGCTGCACATGATCGGCGCGACCACGCTCGACGAGTACCGCGAGCGCATCGAGAAGGACCCGGCGCTGGAGCGCCGCTTCCAGCAGGTCTTCGTCGGCGAGCCCAGCGTCGAGGACACCATCCAGATCCTGCGCGGCATCCAGGAGAAGTACGAGGCCCACCACGGCGTCCGCATCACCGACGCCGCGCTGGTCGCGGCGGCCACGCTGTCCGACCGCTACATCACCGGCCGCCAGCTGCCCGACAAGGCCATCGACCTCATCGACGAGGCGTCGTCGCGCCTGCGGATGGAGCACGAGTCCTCGCCCGAGGAGATCGACCAGCTCCGCCGCCGGGTCGAGCGGCTCAAGATGGAGGAGTTCGCGCTCGCGAAGGAGACCGACGCCGCCTCTGCCGACCGGCTCACCGTGCTGCGCAAGGACCTCGCCGACCGCGAGGAGGAGCTGCGCGAGCTCGAGACCCGCTGGGAGCGCGAGAAGGACCAGCTCCAGGGCGAGGGTGAGCTGCGCCGCCGGCTCGACCAGCTCAAGATCGAGGCCGAGAAGAAGCTGCGCGAGGGCGACCTCGCCGGTGCCTCGGAGATCCAGTACGGCCAGGTCCCCGCGCTCGAGAAGCAGATCGACGAGGTCGAGAAGGCCGAGGCCGTCGACCTCGAGCCGCTCGTCGGCGAGGAGGTCGGCGCCGAGCAGATCGCCGACGTCGTGGAGGCGTGGACCGGCATCCCCACCGGCAAGATGCTGCAGGGCGAGACCGCCAAGCTGCTCGAGATGGAGTCGGTCATCGGTGAGCGCCTGATCGGCCAGCGCGAGGCCGTCACCGCGGTCAGCGACGCCGTACGCCGATCACGCGCCGGCATCTCCGACCCCAACCGGCCGACCGGGTCGTTCCTCTTCCTCGGGCCCACCGGCACGGGCAAGACCGAGCTCGCCAAGGCGCTCGCGGACTTCCTCTTCGACGACGAGCGGGCGATCGTTCGCATCGACATGAGCGAGTACAGCGAGAAGCACTCGGTCTCGCGGCTCGTCGGTGCACCTCCCGGCTACGTCGGCTACGACGAGGGCGGCCAGCTGACCGAGGCCGTGCGGCGACGCCCCTACAGCGTCGTCCTCCTCGACGAGGTCGAGAAGGCGCACCCCGAGGTCTTCGACATCCTGCTGCAGGTGCTCGACGACGGCCGGCTCACCGACGGCCAGGGGCGCACGGTCGACTTCCGCAACACGCTGCTGATCCTGACCTCCAACCTCGGGTCCAACTTCCTGGTCGACCCGAACCTGATGCCGGACACGAAGAAGATGTCGGTGATGGGGGTCGTGCGCTCGCACTTCAAGCCCGAGTTCCTCAACCGGCTCGACGAGGTCGTCCTGTTCGAGGCCCTGTCGAAGGACGACCTGGCCCACATCGTCGACCTGCAGCTCGCGCTGCTCGAGCAGCGGCTCGCGGTCCGGCGGATCACCATCTCGGTGACCGACGCCGCCCGCGCCTGGCTCGCCGACACCGGCTACGACCCGGCCTACGGCGCCCGGCCGCTGCGCCGACTGATCCAGTCGGCCATCGGCGACCCGCTCGCCCGGCTGCTGATCGCCGGCACGGTCGCCGACGGTGGCGCGGTGACGGTGGACGTCGGCGACGACGGGCTCGTGCTCACCTGATCGGGCCGTCCCAGTCCCAGTGGGTCAGCGACAGGTCGTCCGGGACGTCGTCCTTCGAGCGTCCCCAGGCCTGGAACGGTCCGGTCGCGGCCCACGTGACGTAGTCGGTGATCGCCCGGCGAACCTTCGGGTCGTCGGGCACACCGGCCTCGTCGAAGGACTCGACGACGCACCGGACGAAGCGCGGGCTCGCGGTGACGGCGTAGTCGCCCTCGCCGGCGTGCAGGCGCTGCACGTGCGACTCGCTGCCGCCCATCGCGGTGGTGTAGGTCGGCGGGCCGCCGAGTGCCTCGGCCCAGTAGGCCGCCAGCCGCTCGGTGTGGTCGGGCTGGTTGTCGGCGTGGGAGAAGGGGTGGTTGAGCAACGGGTCGGCCAGGCAGCGCTGGTGCGTCGCCTCGGCCAGCCGGACGAAGACCTCCATGCCGCCGGCCGCCTCGTAGATCGTGCTCACCCGTCGATCGTCGTACAACGAGTGCCGTTGGTCGAGACGGTTCTCAGCGCCACCTCAGCCGGCTGCGGGATGCTGGGGGCGTGAGCACCACGACCGAGGCGACGAGACCGTGGTGGCGACTCCGGGACACGCCCGTCCCGGGTGGCGTGCCCGACCTGGCGAAGGCGCTGCTGTGGACCGAGCTCGCGCTCGTGCTGCTCGTCTCGCTCGGCCGGAGCGCGGTCTACTCGATCGTCAGCATCGTCTCGGCACTCACCGCCCCGGGACCGCTGTCGTCGCAGGCGGCCAACCTGAACAACTCCCTCGCCCCCGACCGGCCGTGGCTCGACCTGACCTACCAGCTGCTGCGGGTCGCCTTTGCGCTCGTGCCGGTGGCATTGGCGGCGTACCTGCTGGTGCGCTCCGGCAGCAGGCTCAAGGACGTCTGGGCACGTGACGGGGGCTGGAGCACCCTCGGCGACTGGGGGCGCGGCGCCCTGCTGGCGGCCGGCGTCGGCTCGGTCGGCGTGGTCTTCTACCTCGCGACCTTCGCGCTCGGCACCAACCTGACGGTCGTCGCCCAGTCGTTGCCGGGGGAGTGGTGGCGGGTGCCGGTGCTGGTGCTGGCGGCCGCGCAGAACGCCGTGCTGGAGGAGTTCATCGTCCTCGGCTTCGTGCAGGTGCGGTTGCGCCAGATCGGGTTCGGCGACACCGCCGCCATCGGACTGGCGGCCCTCCTGCGCGGCAGCTACCACCTCTACCAGGGGCTCGGCGGCTTCATCGGCAACCTCGCGATGGGGCTGCTGTTCGGCTGGCTCTTCCGCCGCTGGGGGCGGGTGATGCCGTTCGTGGTCGCCCACACGCTGCTCGACGTGGGCGCGTTCGTGGGGTACGCCGTGCTCGCCGGGCGGGTCGACTGGCTGCCGACCCTGTGACCCGCCCGGCGGCGGGCGGTCAGCGGCGGATCTTGATGCTCTTCGAGCTCGTCCGGGCCTTCTCGTAGCCCTTCTTCTTGGCCGTCACACGGACCGAGATCTTCTTGCCGCGGTCCTTGGCGCGGACGCGGTAGGTCGCCTTCTTGGCGCCCTTGATCTTCTTCCCGTTCTTCAGCCACTGGTAGCGCACCTTGACGCTCTTCTTGGCGGGCTTGGGCTTCCAGCCCTTCACCTTGACCGAGAGCACCCGGCCGGCGCGCGGCACGCCGCGGAGCTTGGGCCGCTTCGTGCGGAACAGCGCCTTGCCGACCACGACGGACGCATCCGGAGCGGCGACCGTCGCGTAGAACGGCGCGGAGCCGAGCACCTGCAGCGTGAGGGTCTTGCCGATGTCACGACGTCCCAGCTTGAAGGTGCTCGCCGTGGCGCCGGGGACGGCGACGCCGTCGAGCCACCACTGGTAGCTCAGGTTGACGGCCGGCGACCACGCCGTCGACGTCGCCTCCGCGGTGCCCTTGAAGCGGGGGCGTCCGGCGATGGCGGCCGTGCCCGGGTAGATCTGCGACTGGCGGTAGCCAGCGACGGCCGCCATCTGCTCGTTGATCGCCTGCACGTTGTTGGTGGCCCCAGTGCCCTGGACGCGCCCGTTGTAGGCGACGTTGGGGTTGGAGAAGTAGCCGATCCGGGTGCAGTTGACCTGGGCGCGGACGCACTGGTCGTAGTAGGCCATCACCGTGATCGTCTGTGCGGCCACGTCGACGTAGCCGCGGGCGTAGGGCTTCCCCTCGGTCGGCGGCTGGAACGCCCCGGCGTCGTGGTGGGCGCTGAGGTTGTGCCCGACCTCGTGGGCGAACGCGCGGAACTCGGTGGCGCAGGCGGCGGCGTAGACGACCGACCAGGCGGCGTACTGCGGGTCGTACTGCGGGTCCGTGCCGCCGAGGTAGGCGATGCCGCACGACGCGCCGCCCGGCACGCTGCCGGCCAGCCAGAGGCTGACCAGGTCGGCGTGGGTCTCCTCGCGCAGCGCCTGTGCCTCGTCGAAGATGCCGTCGCCTGGCGTGCCGAGCGCCTTGAGGTTGGTGACCAGGTCGGCGGACTGCGTCGCGGCGACCTGGCGGGTGCCCACCAGCCGCACCCGGGTGCCCACGCCGGAGCTGGCGAAGGCCTCGTTGGTCTGGGTGATGCCCAGCGCGAACTGGGCCTCCATCGCGGGCTGCCCCATCTGCGCGACCAGCTGCGCGGGGTAGACGATGGCGATGTCGACCGTGTCGGGCGCGTCTGCGGCAGCGATCGGCGCCCGTGCGTCGGCGCTTCCAGCGGTGTCGCGCTGCGCGCGCGGCTGCGTGCCGTGGTCGTGGGACTCGGCCTTGCCCGGACGCTCGGGAACGATGACGTCGTCGCCGCCCGGCGGGTCGCCCGCCTCGTTGACGACGTAGTCGCCCTCGGGCGTGCTGTGCACCTCGTAGGTGCCGTGCTCGACGGAGGCGACGTTGATGTGGGTGACCCCGCCGACCACGACACCGGTGACGCTGCCCTTCTCGCCGATGATGCCGCCGGACCACGACGTGATCCCCGCGGCGTCGGTGCGCCGGTCGACGGCGGCGGTGACGGTGGTGTCGTCGAACAGCGCGAGGCTGATGCGGTCGCCGGTGCGTACGGCGTCGAGCGCGGCGGCGTCGACGTCGACGGCACGCGATCGCTCACCGCCGGGAGCCTCGGCGTCGGCGGTCGTGCGGGCGGCCGATGCCGGGCTGAGCAGGTCCACGGGGCGGCGGTCGTCCTGCGACGCGGTGGCCATGGTGACGGGCGCCGCGGTGGCGGCCAGTGCGAGGACGCACAGGCCGGCGACGCCGACGAGTGTCCTGCTGGTGCTCCTGGTGGGCACGGTGATGGGCATGGAGTCCCCCCTCTCTCTGGACCCCTACCTCCCCCGGGTGGCCGTGCCCAAACCAGGACGGGGGAACTACTCGCCCGTCTCGACCTCCTCGCGCTGCTGCTCCTCGGCGAGGACCGGGCGGCGGCGGCCCAGGAGGCCGCCCGCCCACAGCGCCCAGAGGACGAGCACGGGCTGGAAGAAGAGGCGGGTGAGGCGGGCGCGGTCGCTGTCGAGGCCGAACGCGGGGGTGCCCTCGACGTACTGCGCGATGTTGCCCGGGAAGATCGCCACGAAGAAGGCCGCCAGCAGCGCACCGACGGTGCGCCGGTGCCGCGGCAGCGCGACGAACGCCCCGCCCAGCGCGACCTCCACGACGCCGGAGCCGAGCACGGTGAGGTCCTCGTCGACCGGGAACCAGTCCGGCACCTGGGCCCGGAACTCCTCGCGCTGCGTGGTGAGGTGCAGCACACCTGCGGTCACCATGAAGCCGCCGAGGACGATGCGGCCGAGGGTCTGTGCCTTCATGCCTGCAGCCTAGGGCGGGTCCCTACTGGGTGGGTGGGACGAGGACGCCCGGGTTCATCAGCCCGGCCGGGTCGAGCGCGTGCTTGAGGGCGCGCATGAGGTCGACCTCGACGTCGGACTTGTACGACGCTGCGGCCACCACCTTGGTGCGGCCGAGCCCGTGCTCCGCGCTGATCGACCCCGCCTCGCGGGCCACCGAGTCGTAGATGGCGGCGGTCAGGTCGGCCGCCGCGGCACGCAGCGCGTCGTCGTCGCTGCGGTCGTCGGCCAGGGGCGCGTTGAGGTTGTAGTGGAGGTTGCCGTCGCCGACGTGGCCGTAGGTCACCAGCCGCACGCCCGGGCAGACCTCCTGCAGGCGCGGCCCGATCGTGGTCGCCCACTCCGCGAGCCGGGCGATCGGCAGGGTGACGTCGTGCTTGAGCGTCGCGCCCTCGACCTTCTGCACCTCCGAGATGCCCTCCCGCAGGGCCCACAGGGCCGAACGCTGCGCGGGGCTGCCGGCGATCGCCGCGTCGACGGCGGTGCCGGCCTCGACGGCCTCGCCGAGCAGCGACTCCAGGGTCTCGTCGAGCCCGGTGTCGGAGGCGGACCCGGCGAGCTCGACCAGGACGTACCAGTCGCTCGGCTCGCCCAGCGGGTCGCTCGCACCGGGCAGGTGGGCGAGCACGAGGTCGATGGCCTGCCGGTTGGCGATCTCGAACGTCGACAGGTGCACGCCGGCGTGCTGCTGGGCCAGGCCGAGCAGGGAGACCGCGGCGTCGACGGACGGCACGGCCACCCAGGCAGTGGCGTGCCGCGGAGTGGCCGGGAAGAGCCGCAGCACGGCTCCGGTGATGACGCCGAGCGTGCCCTCCGCGCCGACGAACAGCTGCGTGAGGTCGTAGCCGGTGTTGTCCTTGCGGAGCCCGCGCAGCCCGTCCCAGACCCGGCCGTCGGGCAGCACGACCTCGAGGCCGAGCACGAGCTCGCGGGTCATGCCGTAGCGCAGCACCGCGGTGCCGCCGGCGTTGGTCGAGAGGTTGCCGCCGATCGTGCAGCTGCCCTCGGAACCCAGCGACATCGGGAAGAGCCGGTCGACCTTCTCGGCCGCGGCCTGCACGTCGGCCAGCACGACGCCGGCGTCGACGGTGACGGTGCCGGCGACCGGGTCGACCTCGCGCACCCGGCGCATCCGGCCGAGGGAGAGCACGACCTGGCTGCCCGACGCGTCGGGCACCCCGCCGCCGACCAGCCCGGTGTTGCCGCCCTGCGGCACGACCGCCACGCCCGCCCCGGCACAGGCCGCGACGACCGCGGCCACCTCCTCGGTCGAGCCCGGCCGCACCACTGCGAGGGCCCGCCCGGCGTGGGTGCCGGTCCAGTCGACGACGTACGCCGCGACGTCGGCGTCCTCGGTCAGGACGTGGTCGGCGCCGATGCTCGTGCGCAGCTGGTCGAGCAGGTCGTCCATGGTTCTCCTCTGATCGGGTGGGGGGGTGCGGGTCAGCCCAGCAGCACGGCGACGAGCAGCGCCACGGGCAGCGAGGCGAGGGTGGTCACCAGGATGGTCTCCCGCGAGACATCCTCTCCGACGCGGTAGCGGGTGGCGTGCAGGAAGATGTTCTGCGCGGTCGGCAGGGCCGCGGTGATGACGACGCCGAGCAGCACACGGTCGTCGAGGCCGAGGGCCAGTCCGACCAGCCAGGCGACCAGCGGCATGACGGCCATCTTGAGGACCGTCGCGAGGACGACCTCGCCGTTGTGGCCGGCCCGGCCGATCGGCGGGCTCAGCCTCAGCGCGGCGCCGTACGACATCAGCATCAGCGGGATTGCCGCACCGGCCAGCATCTCCAGCGGCGACAGGAGCGCGGCCGGCAGCCGCCAGCCGGTGGTCGCGAGCACCAGGCCGACGACGGCGGAGATCGTGAGCGGGTTGGTGACCAGCCGTCGGAACGCCGGGCCCACACCCTCGCCGCGGCCGGTGATCCGGTCGAGCATGATCAGCGCCGCCGGCTGCACGAGGAGCATCTGCACGAGCAGGGTCGGTACGACGACGGTGATGTCGCCGACGACGTAGGCCGCGATGGCGATGCCGAGGTTGCCCGCGTTGACGTAGGACGACGACAGCGCGCCGAGGAGCAGCGAGCCGGTGTCGAGGCCCCAGCGCAGCCGCGCGATGACGACGTACGCGACGAAGCAGGCCCCGAGCGAGACGGTCGAGGCGACGAGGTTGGCCGCCGCCGTCTCGAGGTGGACCTGGCTGATCGTGACGACCATGAGGGCGGGGGAGGCGACGAAGAACGCGATCTCGCCGAGGGTGCGCTGCGAGCGACGGTCGAGCACGCCGACGTGGGCGAGCGCTGCACCGGCGGCGATGACGACGAGGATCGTGGTGAAGCCGATCAGCAGGCCCATGGGTGCTCGCTCCTCTCGCTCCGGTCGTGGGTGGGTATCGCGCGATAGCGAGGTCGACTTGGACGCCGCGACCGCCGCCCGGCAAGGATGGCGTGGTGACCACCGACACCCAGCACCCGGTCCGTGTCGTCCAGCTCGGCGGGCTCATGCCCTTCGTGCGCGAGTGGCTGTCGGAGCGGTACGCCGCCCCGCAGCGGGAGGACCTCGGAGACCCGGCGGGTGTCGCGGTCGCCGTGGTCGGTGGCGGTGCGCGGGCCGGCGCGGAGGAGATGGACGCCCTGCCCGACCTGCGGGCGATCGTGAACTTCGGCGTCGGCTACGACAACGTCGACGTGGCCGAGGCGCAGCGCCGCGGCATCGTCGTCTCCAACACCCCCGACGTGCTCACCGACGCCGTTGCCGACCTGGCGGCCTTCCTGGTCGTCGACGTGCTGCGCGGCATCACGGCCGCCGACCGGTTCGTGCGCAGCGGTGCGTGGGCGCGCGGCGAGAAGATGCCGCTGACCCGCGACGTGCGAGGCGCGGTCGTCGGCGTGCTCGGCATGGGCCGGATCGGAACCGCAGCGGCCGAGCGGCTCGAGGCCTTCGGTGCCGAGATCCACTACCACTCGCGCAGCCCCAAGGACGTCGCGTGGACCTACCACGACAGCCCGGTCGCCCTGGCCGCGGCGAGCGACGTGCTGGTGGTGCTGACGCCGGGTGGCGCCGGGACCGACGGGCTCGTGGACGCCGCCGTCCTGGACGCGCTCGGCCCCGAGGGCTACCTGGTGAACGTCGCCCGCGGCTCGGTCGTGGACGAGGACGCGCTGGTCGCTGCGCTCGAGGCCGGTCGCATCGCCGGTGCCGGGCTGGACGTGTTCGCCGACGAGCCGCGCGTGCCCGCGGCCCTCCTGGAGCGCGACGACGTCGTGCTGCTGCCCCACGTCGGCAGCGCGACCGTCGAGACCCGCGAGGCGATGGGCCGGCTCGTGCTCGACAACGTCGACGCGTTCCTCGAGCGCGGCGAGCTGGTGACCCCGGTCGGCTGAGCGGCCCCGGTTCCGAGGTCGAGTGCGCACCCCCTCCGTGACTGCTACCGCGAGCGCACTCGACCCGGGGGACCTCATCGGTCCCGCAGCCGGGCGTGCTCGGGGGTGAGGTGGGCCAGCGTGGGCGTGCCGAGCATGCCCATCGCGCGCCGCATCTCGTCGGTGAGGACGTCGAGCACATGGGTCACGCCGCGCTGCCCGCCGACCATGAGGCCGTAGAGGTAGGCACGTCCCACCATCACCCCGGTGGC
The DNA here is from genome assembly GCF_016907475.1 of Nocardioides cavernae. Lineage (NCBI taxonomy): Bacteria > Bacillati > Actinomycetota > Actinomycetes > Propionibacteriales > Nocardioidaceae > Nocardioides > Nocardioides cavernae. The sequence goes on from NZ_JAFBCA010000001.1 coordinate 1,088,737, forward strand.
GCCGAGCGCGACTGCCGCGACGACGTCACCGCCGCTGCGGACGCCCGAGTCGACGTACACCTCCGCGCGACCGGCGACCGCCTCGACGACGGCGGGCAGCAGCTCGAACGGCACCGGGGCGCGGTCGAGCTGTCGACCACCGTGGTTGGACAGCACGATCGCGTCCGCGCCGGCCCCGACCGCGGCGACGGCGTCGACGACGGACTGGACGCCCTTGACGACGACCGGGCCGCCCCACTCCTCGCGCAGCCAGGTGATGTCGGCGGGCCGGATCTCCTGCTCGCGCAGCTCGTTGGACATGCCCCACCGGGCGTGCGCGGAGCCCTCGGAGAACGTCGCGAAGCGCAGCGGCTGGGTGGTGAGGATGTCGGCGACCCAGCCGGGGTGGCGGGCCATGCCGGCCATCGTCCGCGCCGTCAGCTGGGGCGGGATGGCGAAGCCGTTCTGCTTGCCCTTGCGCTTCATGCCGGTGACGGTCGTGTCGATGGTGAGCACCAGCGCCTCGTAGCCCTGCTCGCGCGCCTCGTCGAGGTGCGCTCGGGTCACGGCACGGTCCTTCATCAGGTAGACCTGGAACCAGTTGCGGCCGCCCGGCGCCGCGCGCGCGACGTCGGTGATGGAGGTCGTGGCGTAGGTCGACAGGGTGTACGGCAGGCCGGCCTGCTCGGCCGCGACGGCCGCGGCGCGCTCGCCGGTGTGGTGGCTCAGCCGCGTGTAGCCGGTCGGTGCGAGGACGATCGGCGCCGCGGCGGATCGGCCCAGCAGGGTGGCGCTGGTGTCGGGCGCGGCGACCTGGCCGAAGGTCGTCGGCATGAGCTCGATGCGGTCGAAGGCGGCGCCGTTGCGGCGCATCGCGAGCTCGGAGTCGGAGCCGCCGGCGACGTAGTCCCAGACCGCGCCCGGCACGCGGCGCCGGGCCAGCCGCTCGACGTCGTCGACCGACAGGCAGCGCGACAGGCGACGTCGTACGGCATCGCGCTCGACGGGACGCGGTCGCAGGAACGGCTCGAGGTCCCGCCAGCGGGGGACCTGCCGACTGCTGCTGACCTGGCTCATCACGGCTCCTCACGAGTGGGGCTTGACGTACTTGTGTAACAAGTTGCACACTCATCATACAAGTTCGTGACGACCCGAGGAACCCCCATGACGCAGACCGCCACCCCGCCCTCCCAGGCCGTGCACAACAGCGCCGGCGACCGCATCCGCACGATCACGCTGTCGCACGTCGTGCTGCCGCTGCCCTACGCCGTCAGCGACGCCAAGGTGCTCACCGGCCGGCAGAAGCCGCTCACCGAGACCGTGATGCTCTTCGTCGAGCTCACCACCGAGCACGGCTTCGAGGGCATGGGCTTCAGCTACTCCAAGCGAGCGGGCGGCAAGGCGCAGTACGCCCACCTCAAGGAGATCATGGACGTCGCGATCGGCCAGGACCCGAGCGACATCGCCAAGATCTACGAGTCGCTCATGTGGGCCGGTGCGTCCGTCGGCCGCTCCGGCGTCGCCACCCAGGCGGTCGCCGCGCTCGACGTCGCGCTGTACGACCTCAAGGCCCGCCGCGCCGGACTGCCGCTCGCCAAGCTGCTCGGCGCGCACCGCGACTCGTGCCGCGTCTACAACACCTCCGGCGGCTTCCTCCAGGCCTCCGTCGAGGAGATCAAGGAGAAGGCCACCGCCTCCCTCGAGTCCGGCATCGGCGGCATCAAGATCAAGGTCGGCCAGCCCGACTGGCGCGAGGACCTGCGCCGGGTCGCCGCGCTGCGCGAGCACCTCGGTGACGGCCCGTTCATGGTCGACGCCAACCAGCAGTGGGACCGCGCCCGCGCCCGTCGGATGTGCCGCGAGCTCGAGCAGTTCGACCTGGTCTGGATCGAGGAGCCCCTCGACGCGTGGGACCACGTCGGCCACGCCGACCTGTCGCAGACCTTCGACACCCCCATCGCCACCGGCGAGATGCTGACCTCCGTGGCCGAGCACATGGGCCTCGTCGACGCCGGCTACCGCGGCATCGTGCAGCCGGATGCCCCGCGCATCGGGGGCATCACGCCGTTCCTCAAGTTCGCCACCCTCGCGGCGCACCACCGCCTCGACCTCGCGCCGCACTACGCGATGGAGATCCACCTCCACCTCGCGGCGACGTATCCCACCGAGCCGTGGGTCGAGCACTTCGAGTGGCTCAACCCGCTCTTCGAGGAGCGCATCGACATCCGCGACGGCCAGATCTTCGTGCCGGACCGTCCGGGCCTCGGCTTCACGCTCACCGAGCGGATGCGCTCGCTGACGCTGGAGACCGCTACCTTCTCGGCATGACCACCCTGTCGGCGGGCGTCGTCGCCGGCCTCAAGGACAAGATCCTGGCCGGTGACCTGGCCCCGGGGGCCAAGCTCCCGTCGGAGTCGGAGCTCATCGAGGAGTACGCCGTCTCGCGCACCGTCGTGCGCGAGGCGGTGACCCGGCTCCGGGCCGAGGGCCTCGTGGAGACCCAGCAGGGCCGCGGGTCGTTCGTGCTCGCGGTGCCCGAGTCGTCGTCGTTCAACGTCGAGTCGTCCGCGATCCGCACCCAGGCCGACGTCCTGGCGATGCTCGACTTCCGCATCGGCGTGGAGAGCGAGGCGGCCGCGCTGGCGGCGCTGCACCGCACGGCGCTCGATGCGGCGGCGATCGAGGAGGCGCTGGCCGGCTTCACGCGGTCCGGGCACGAGGGGGCCGTCGAGGCCGACTTCGCCTTCCACCTCGCCGTGGCGCGGGCGACGGGCAACCGCTTCTACGTCGACCTGCTGGGCTCGCTCGGGCCGATGATGATCATGCTCCCGCGCACCCGGCTCGGCGACGCGTACTCCATGACCGATGCCACCCACGTCGAACGGGTCCAGCGCGAGCACGACAACGTCGCCGCCGCGGTCCTCGCTGGTGACGTGGAGACCGCCCGCGCCGCCATGCGGCTGCACCTCGGGAACACCCGCCGCCGCGTGGGTTGATCGCGACCGGGCACTTCCTCGCGCTACGGCCCGGTCAGCGGCGGGCTCGCTTGCCGCGGGCGATCTCGGTGCCGAGCGCGTCGAGCTTCTGGTCCCAGAAGACCCGGAACTGCTCGACCCAGGCGTCGACCTCCTGCAGGCCGGACGGGTCGACGGCGTAGAGCCGCCGGGTGCCCTCGGCGCGGACGGTCGCGAAGCCGTTGTCGCGCAGCACCTTGAGGTGCTGGCTCACTGCCGGCTGGCTGATCCCGAACTCGCCGCCGACCCGGGCCGCCACGTCGCCCGCGCTGGTCTCACCCGTGGCGAGCAGCTCGAGGATGCGGCGGCGTACGGGGTCACCGAGGACGTCGAAGGCATGCACGGTCAGGCCGGAGGCTCGGCGCCGGTGTAGAACGCGGCCGTCCTGGCGGCAGCAGCGCGCGAGGCGTCCGGGTCGCCGGAGGTGGCGGCGTCGGCCTCGCCCCAGCTGGTCGCGGAGCCGGTCATGAAGGACTGGCCCTCGTCAGATGCCCCCCAGCCCTCGACCTCCTCGTGCGGGATCGACGACCCCGTGGCGAGGTGCTCGGCGAGGCCCATCAGGCCGAGCTCCCAGCCCACGCCGACCGCGCCCGGCCCGTACGTCGGCCAGTGCTCGTTGCCGGACACGTCGGCCGCGTGGCGGAGCGTCAGCCTGGCGCCCTCGCCGTCCTGCTCGAGGTGCACGTCGACCCACGACGTGTCCCCGCCGAACTCCCACGTGATGGCGAGGTGCTTCGGCTCGTCGCACGCAACCACCTCGCCGCCGGCGTTGCCCTCGACCTGGAAGCGGCCGCCGAGGCGGAGGTCGCCGGAGACGGGCGCGAACCAGCGCGGGATCCGCTCGGGGTCCGTGACGGCCGACCAGAGGTCGGCGACGTCGGTGGGGTAGGTGCGGAAGGCGACCACGACCTTGACGGGCGTGCCCTCGTGGGTGCTGTCCTCGACGGCGCGGGTCACCGCGCCCAGGTGCTTGGCTACGTCGAACATGGTCGCGACTCTGTCATTCGACACTTATATTAGTCAAGACGCAATTACGAGGAAGTGCCCGGTCGGCGGTTTGTAGCGCGACGAAGTGCCCGGTCACCAGCGGGAGGTGTTGACCTCGAAGTCGGGCTGGATGGAGCGCATGTAGACGGTGTCCTCGCGCCGGCGTATGCCGCAGGAGAGGTAGAGCTCGTGCAGCTCGCCGAGCCGGTCGCGGTCGAGCGTGACCCCGAGCCCGGGGCCCGTCGGGACGGCGACCGAGCCGTCGATGAAGGACAGCACGCCGTCGGTGACCACGTCCTGGGTCTTCCAGGGGAAGTGGGTGTCGCAGGCGTAGGTGAGGTTCGGCGTCGCGGCAGCGAGGTGCACCATCGCGGCGAGCGAGACGCCGAGGTGGGAGTTGCTGTGCATGGAGAGCCCCATGCCCCAGACCTCGGTGATGCCGCCGAGCAGCGCCGACTTCCTGAGCCCGCCCCAGAGGTGGTGGTCGGAGAGCACGACCTGGACGGCGTCCTGCGCGATCGCGGGCGGCAGGTGCTCCATCGCGATGACGCACATGTTGGTGGCGAGGGGAACGTCGGTGCCCGCGGCGACCTGGGCCATGCCCGAGATGCCCGGGGTCGGGTCCTCGAGGTACTCGACCACCCCGGCCAGGCGGGACGCGACCTTCAGCGAGGTCTCGGGGGTCCACGCGCCGTTGGGGTCGAGCCGCAGCGGCATCGACGGGAAGGCGTCGCGCAGCGCCTCGATCGCCTCGCACTCGTCCTCGGGCGGCAGCACGCCGCCCTTGAGCTTGAGCGAGCCGAAGCCCCAGCCGTCGACCATCCGGCGCGCCTGGGCGACGAGCTGCTCGGGGGTGAGCGCCTCGCCCCACGCGTCGTCCGCGAAGCCGGGGTGCCCGGCCCACTTGTAGAACAGGTAGCCGCTGAACGGCACGGACTCGCGGACGGCTCCGCCGAGAAGGTCGCTCACCGGTACGCCGGCCTCGTGGCCCTGCAGGTCGAGGCAGGCGACCTCGAAGGGCGAGTAGACGGTGTCGACGGCGGAGTCGACGTCGAGCATCCCGCCGAACGACGCACCGCCCCCGCCGGTCTCGCGGCCGAGCACGTCGGTGACGAGCCGGCGCAGGCCGTTGAGGTCGTACGGGTCGTGGCCGGGCAGCGCGGTGGCGACGGCCTCGAGCCGACCGAGGTGCGTCTCGTCGGCGTACGTCTCGCCGAGGCCGAGGAGGCCCGATTCGGTGTGCAGCTCGACGATCGCCCGCAGGGCGTAGGGCTGGTGGACGCCGACGACGTTGAGCAGCGGCGGGTCCTCGAAGGCGACCGGCGTGACGACGACGCGGGAGATGCGGCTACGGCTCACCCGCGGCTCACCTGGCCGTCTTCACGGCGAGGATCGGCACGTCGAGGTCGAGGAGCAGGCGCTGCGCGTCGCTGCCGGTGACGAGCTTGCCGACCGGCGAGCGGCGGCGCATGCCGATGACGACCAGCCGCGCGGACGCGGCGGCGGCGACCTCGGCGAAGGTCTCGACGATGTCGTCGCCGTGGTCGGACTGGTCGACTCGGGCGGTCACGCCGGCCGCGGCGGCCCGGGCGACGAGCTCGTCGGACGCGGTCTCGTCGATGAGCTCGGCGTCCACGGTGCTGCGACGGCGCGGGCTGTTGAGGATGACGACGTCGTCCCCGCGGGCGGCTGCCTCGGCCAGGCCGGCCTCCAGGGCCGCCTCGCCGACGGGGCTGGGCACGTAGCCGATCACGATCGTCGTAGGGCTGGTCATCGCAGGGAGTCCTCTCGATGGTGGGTCTCGTCCGGGGTGGCAGCACGCCGGTGGCGCACGGCCTGGACGATCGGGAACAGGGCGGCGACCAGGAAGAGCGCCAGGATCGTGCCGGAGATGGGGCGGGTGAGGAAGCCGGTCGGGTCGCCGTCGAAGATCAGCAGGGCCCGGCGCACGTTGTTCTCGAGGAGGGCCCCGAGGACGAACGCCAGCACCATCGGGCCGGGCTCGAAGCCCACCTTCTTCATCAGGTAGCCCACGATGCCGAAGGCGATCATCACGAAGATGTCGAAGGTCGAGTTGTTGATCGTGTACACGCCCAGGATCGTGATCAGCGCCGTGATCGGGGCCAGGATCGCCGGCCGCACGCGGAGGATGCGCACGAAGATCCCGACCAGCGGCAGGCTCAGGACGAGCAGCAGCACGTTGCCGATGTACATGGAGTTCACGACGCCCCAGAAGAGGTCGGGGCGTTCCTCGAGCAGCTGGGGACCGGGCGTGATCCCGAGGACGAGCAGGGCCGCGAACAGCATCGCCATCGAGGCGTTGGCGGGGATGCCGAGGGTGAGCAGGGGGATGAAGGACGAGGTGGCGGCCGCGTTGTTGGCGCTCTCCGGTGCCGCGACGCCCTCGATGGCGCCACGGCCGAACCGCTCGGGGGTCTTGGAGATGCGCTTCTCGGTGGCGTACGCCGCGAGCGAGGCCATCACGGCACCGCCACCGGGGAGGACGCCGAGGAAGAAGCCGATGACCGACCCGCGCCCGATGGCGGGGCTGGCCTGCTTGAGCTCCTTGCGGGAGGGCCAGATGTTGTTGACGGCCGCGGGCACGTGCGCCTTGCCGTGGCGCTCCTCCAGGTTGTAGAGGATCTCGGCGACGCCGAAGAGCCCCATGGCGACGACCACGAAGTCGAGCCCGTCGGCAAGCTGCATGCTGTCGAAGCTGAACCGCTGGGCGTTGCTGAAGCTGTCGCGTCCCACGGTGGCGAAGAGCAGGCCGACACAGGCGGCGATCAGGGCCTTGATGGGATGACCGCTGCCGATGGTGGCGATGAGCAGCACGCCGAGGAGGGCCAGCGCGGCGTACTCGGCCGGACCGAAGTCGAGCGCCCAGGACGCGACCAGCGGAGCGCTGAGGCTGAGCAGGATGATCGAGAAGGTCGCGCCGACGAAGGAGCCGATGGCGGCGACACCGAGGGCGGTGCCGGCCTTGCCCTGCTTGGCGAGTGCGAAGCCGTCGAACACGGTGACCACCGATGAGGCCTCGCCCGGCAGGCGGAGCAGCACCGAGGTGATGGTGCCGCCGTACTGGGCGCCGTAGTAGATGCCGGCCAGCATGATGACGGCGGCCACGGGGTCGACGGTGACGACGATCGGCAGCAGGATCGCCATCGTGGCGGCCGGGCCGAGGCCGGGCAGCACGCCGATGAGCATGCCGATGAGCACGCCGATGAGGCAGTAGAGCAGGTTCTCGGGCTGGCTGACGACGGCGAAGCCGTCGAGGAATGCGTCCATCGGGGTGCCTCTCAGAACAGGTGCGGCAGCGGGATGCCGAGGCCGTAGAGGAACAGGGCGTAGAACGCAGCAACGGTGCCCACGGACACGGCGATGGTGGAGCGCCACGACTCCCCGCCGAGGAACCGCAGCCAGACGATGCTGAGCAGCAGGGCCGGGATCTCGAACCCGATCACCGGGAGCAGGAAGGCGAACCCGACGAACGTGACGAGGCCGACCAGCGGCAGGACGCTCGCGCGGCTGAACTGCTCGCTGTCGGTGAGCCTGCGACCCACCACCAGCAGCACGACCGACAGGGCGATGATCGCCGTCGAGATGACGAACGGCCACAGGCCCGGGCCCGGTCGCCGCAGCGACCCGAGCCCGTAGCCGTAGGCGAGGACCGCGCCGAGGACGCCGACGGCGAGCGTCACGAGCGCGGCCGCGACCTGGTAGGCAGGACCGCCCGCGGGCGGGCGCTGCTCCTCCAGCTCGTGGGCCACCTCGGCCTCGAGCTCGGCCAGGATGTCCCCCCGGCCGCCGCCGGGGCGGCTGTGCTCGTCACTCATGTCGGCTCCTCGGGTCGTGGTCAGGAGGTGGCGTGGGCCGTCACTCGGCCAGGTTGATGTCGTACTGCTCGACGAGGTCGGCGTAGCGCTGCTTGTCGCTCTCGAGCGCCTCGACGACCTCGTCACCGGGGACCTCCATCGGGGTCAGGCTGTTCGCCTCGTTGAAGGCCTGGTAGTCCTCGGTCTCGAACGTCGCCTGCATGCCCTCCCAGATGGCGTCCTTGACGTCCTGCGGGGTGCCCTTCGGCGTGGTCATGAAGCGGTACTGGTAGACCTCGACGTCGATGCCCTGCTCCGTGGCCGTCGGCACGTCGGGGAGTGCGTCGATGCGCTCGGGAGCGTAGACCGAGAGGGGGGTGATCTTGCCGCTCTCGATGTTCTCGCGGGCCTCGCCGACCTGCAGGCAGGCGGTGTCGACCTGGTTGCCGAGCAGCGCGGTCAGCGCCGGCGCACCACCGTCGAAGGGCACGGCCTCGGAGTCGATGCCGGCGGTCGAGTAGGTGAGCCCGCAGGAGAGCTGCGAGCCGGTGCCCACGCCGGTGGTGCCGTAGGTGACCTTCTTGCCGGCGCTCTTGAGGTCGTCGATGGTCGCCCAGTCGTTGTCGGCGCTGGTCACCAGGACGTAGTCGTCGCGCGAGACGCCACCGACGACGTCGAAGTCGTTGATGTCGGTGACCTCCTCCTCGGCCACGGCCAGAGGGGTGATGGCGAAGAGGGAGGCGTTCTGGATGGCGATGATGTCGCCGTTGGGCTCGGCCTGCTCGACCTCGGCCGCCGCGAGGGCGCCGTTGGAGCCGGACCGGTTGATCACGGAGAAGGTCTCGCCCAGCTCGTCGGTCAGGCCGGTGGCGACCTGGCGGGAGATCAGGTCGCTCGAGCCGCCGGGGTCGGCACCGACGTACATCTCGACCGCGCCGGACGGGTACTCGCCCCCGTCGTCGCCGCCGGTGCTGGTGGAGACGCCGCCACAGGCGGACAGGGCGAGGGCAGCGCCTGCGGCGATGGCCGCCAGGCTGAGGGACTGCTTGCGCATGGAGGTGCTCCTTGTTCGGGGTGTGACCACCGACACTAGGTTTGCGCATTGATGCCGGTCCAAGCCCAATTCGGCATGGACTGATCCATCTCGTGCATCGTACCCTCGCCCCGTGATCACCCTCGACCAGGTCCGCTCGTTCGTCGCCGTGGCCGAGGAGCTGCACTTCGGGCGGGCCGCCGAGCGGCTCCAGATGACCCAGCCCCCGCTGTCGCGGCAGATCCAGAAGCTGGAGAAGTCGGTGGGCGCGCGTCTCCTGGAGCGCGACAACCGGCGGGTGGAGCTGACCGGCGCTGGCGTGGCGTTCCTCGACGAGGCCCACCGGTTGCTCAACCTCGTCGAGGGTGCGGGTGACCTCGCCCGGCGGGTCGACGCGGGCGCCGCCGGCGTCGTCCGCCTCGGCTTCACCGCGGTGTCGGCGATCTCGATCCTCGGCCCGCTGCTGCGCCGCCTCACCGCCGAGCTGCCCGACGTGGAGGTCGTGCTGTCCGAGCGGGTCACCAACGCGCAGGTCGACGGCATCCGCCGCGGCGAGCTCGACATCGGCCTGGCCCGACCGCCGTTCGACACCTCCCTGCTGCGCTCGCGGGTGGTGCTGCGCGAGCCCTTCATGGCCGTCGTGCCGGCGGCCCACCCGCTCGCCGCGAGCGACCGGCCGCTGACCTCCGACGACTTCGAGGGTGAGACGGTCATCGGCTACAACCCCGACCAGTCGCGCTACTTCCACGAGCTGTCGGTCCGCTTCTTCGCCAACGCCCACCCGCGCATCGACCAGCGGGTGCACCAGGTGCTGACGGCCATGCTCCTCGTCTCGGCGGAGCGGGGGGTGACGCTGGCGCCGGCGTCGGCGGCGTCGCTGCACGTCGACGGCGTGGTCTTCAAGGAGCTCGCCCACCACGGCGGCGACACGCGGGTCGACGCCGACCCCGACCGGCCGGTCGAGCTGCACGCCATCTGGTCACGCGAGGCCGTGACGCCCGTCGTACGCCGCGTGCTCGACGTCGTGACCGCCCAGGCCGACTGAGCCCCGGCGGCCGCCGAGTCATCCACAGTGTCAAGGAAGCCCTGCGCTCGTCAGGCCTGGAGGCTTAGAGTCGGGGTTGCCGCGAGGGCGACGCGACGCAGGGAGTGAGATGCACGACGAACCGGACACGGGACGGCGCCATGCCGAGACCCCGTGGGCCGACGAGCAGACGCGACAGCACCTGCAGGTGCTCGTCGAGGGCGTCGCCACCCTCGCCGGCTTCGCGCAGTCGTCGCTGACGCTGCGCCGCGACGGCCACTTCGAGGTCGTCGCCGCTGCCGGGGTCGAGGACGGGTTCGTCGGCACGGAGGTGCCCGCGGAGTCGATCGAGAACGAGCTCCGCGACGCCGACGAGTGGGGCGTGTGGCGCTTCGTGCCGCACGACCGGGCGAGCGTGGAGGCGCTCTCCTACAGCCACATCCCCGACGTGACCCCGCTCGAGGGCGAGGACGCGTGGCACCCGCTCGACCTCCTCGCCGCGCCGCTCCACGACGACCAGGGCCGGCTGCGCGGCCTGCTGTCGGTCGACATCCCCGACGACGGCCGGCTGCCGTCGCCGGAGAAGATGAAGGTGCTGACCAAGTACGCCGGACTGGCGCGGACGCTCGTCCTGCTCGCCCTCGAGCGCGAGGAGCTGAGCGAGCAGGTGCGGATGGCCACGGAGGTGCGTGCGATCGTGCGCCAGGCCCTCGGCGAGCCGACGCTCGAGCTGGTGCTGGAGGCGTGCCGCTCCGCGGTCGTGTCGTGCTTCGACGCCGTCGGCATGTGGCTGACGGCGTTCAACCCCGACGGGGTCGGGTCCACCACGACGTCCTACGCCGTCGGCAACACCTACGACGCGCCGCCCTTCGCCGAGATCGACGACGTGGTCGTGCGTCTGTCACGCCGCTACTGGGCCGACCAGTACGTCGCGCCCTTCTCGCGCAACAGCCTCGACCAGCCCGGCCTGGCCCGCGGCGACGCCGAGCGGCTGCTGGGCTTCCTCGACCGGATCGGCATCGGGTCGGTGCTCTTCGTCCCGCTGGGGGTCGGCCGCGAGTGCGTGGGCTTCCTGGTCCTGACCCGCGTCTCCGACGCCCGCCGCTGGACCGGCATCGAGATCGACGCGGCGCGCGACGTCGGCCGTGACCTCGGCCTGGCGGTCGGCAAGGCCCGCCAGCTCGAGCTCGAGCGCGCCATCGCCGACCGCCTCCGCAAGCTCGACAGCTACCGCGTCGAGGTGGTCAACACGATGGGCCACGAGCTGCGCAACCCGCTCTTCTCGATGAGCGCCAACCTCGAGCTCCTCGACACCTCGGGTCTCGACGAGGACGGCCGCCGGTCCGTCGCGGCCGCGACCCGCGGCGCCACCCGGATGCGCGCGGTCATCGACGACATGCTCACCATGGCCCAGGTCTCCGACCCGCACCGCGAGTTCGACCCCATCGCGGTCGACCTGCGGCGGGTCGTCCACGACGTCTGCGACGAGTGCCACGCGGCGGCCACCGCGGGGGGCGTCACCTGCGAGTCCGACCTGCCCGACGAGCCGGTGTTCGTGCCCGGGGAGCCCGAGGAGCTGCACCGCCTGCTCACCAACCTCGCCTCCAACGCGATCAAGTACACCGACCCCGGCGGCCGGGTGACCGTGCGCGTCACGACGCAGGGCGGCTCGGTCGTCGCCACCGTCGAGGACACCGGGATCGGCATCTCGCCGCCCGACCAGGAGCAGCTGTTCCGCGAGTTCTTCCGCTCCACCAACCCGGCCGCCCTCTCGCGCCCCGGCACCGGCCTCGGCCTGGCCATCGTCGCGCGCATCGTCGCCCGCCACGGCGGCTCGATCGACATCGACTCCGAGCGCGGGCGCGGCACGACGGCGACCCTGACCCTGCCGGCGTACGTCGAGGGCGTCAGCGCGGACCCAGCTCCAGCGTCATGAACCTGCTCAGCGGGTCCTCGACGTAGGAGCCGAATGGCTCGCACGGCGTGAAGCCGGAGCGCGCGTAGAACCGGCGCGCCGGCTCGAAGAACTCCATCGAGCCGGTCTCGAGGGACACCCGGGACACCCCGCGTCGCCGGGCGTCGTCGAGTGCGTGGGCGAGCAGGCCCGTCGCCACCCCGGTGCCCCGCACGCGCGGCTCGGTCCGCATGCTCTTCAGCTCCTCGTGCCCGTCGCTGACCGCCGCCAGCGCGACCGTGCCGATGATCCCGTCACCGTCGGCGCCGACCCAGAGACGTGCGCCGTCCCCCTGCAGCGCGGTCAGGTCGAGCGCGTGCCGGCTCTCCGGCGGCGCGGTCGGCTCCATGTCGTCGAGGTGGGCCTGCAGGAACGCCGCCAGCCGCGGGTCGCTGAAGTCGGCGCGGGTGATGTGCACGGCGTCAGTGTGGCGGGCTGGTGTTTCGGCACGGTGACGTCTGGACCGGCACCGGTTGCCCCGGGCGCGGGCCGCGAAGGTGTGCCAGCGTGTGTCCATGACTCGCACACTGGACGTCGACTACCTCGTGGTGGGGGCCGGCGCGATGGGGATGGGCTTCGCCGACGCGCTGGTCGACCACTCCGACGCACGCGTCGCGATCGTCGACCGCCGCCACGGCGCGGGCGGCCACTGGCTGGAGGACTACCCGTTCGTCCGGCTGCACCAGTCCTCGACGTTCTACGGGGTCGCCTCGACGGTGCTCGGCGGGAACGTCCAGGAGCAGGGGCCCGAGGCGGGCCTGCACGTGCGCGCCTCGCAGCCGGAGATCGTGGACTACTACGCGCGAGCCGTCGAGCGGCTGCGCCGCACGGGCCGGGTCGAGGTGCTCACCGGGTGCGACGTCGTCGGCCGCACGGTCGTCTCGCGCATCTCCGGGAGGACGTGGGAGGTGCCGGCGTCGTGCCGGGTCGTCAACGCCCACTACCTCGCGCCGAGCATCCCTGCCGAGTCGTCGGCACCGTTCTCGGTCGCCGACGACGCGCGCGCCGTGACGGTCAACGACGTGGTCCGGCTCGAGGAGGCCCCGAGCCAGTACGTCATCGTCGGCTCGGGCAAGACGGCCACCGATGCCTGCGTGTGGCTGCTCGGGCAGGGCGTGGACCCCGACGCGATCTGCTGGGTGCGGCCCCGGGACCCGTGGATGCTCAACCGTGCATTGATCCAGCCCGACCCGGAGGTCTTCCTCGGGGTGCCGGCGACGACGTTCGAGGAGGCGGCGGCCTCGTCGTCGCTCGACGAGCTGTTCCTCCGGCTGGAGGACGCCGGGGTCATGCTACGCATCGACCCGTCGGTCACACCCACCATGGCGAAGGCCCCGACGCTCGGCCTGTGGGAGCTCGAGCTGCTGCGGTCCATCGAGAACGTCGTACGCCACGGGCACCTGCGCAACGTGGAGCGCGGTCGCCTCGAGCTCGAGGACGGCACCACCGTGCGGGTCGCGGACGACGCGGTGGTGGTGCACTGCGCTGCCGACGGCCTGAAGAACCCGCCGCTCATGTCCGTCTGGCGCCCGGAGGACATCACGGTCCAGCCGGTGCGCGCGGGCTTCCCGTGCTTCAGCGCGGCCGCGATCGGCTACGTCGAGGCGACCCGACGTGACGACGCGGAGAAGAACCGACTGTGCCCGCCGTCGCGCTTCGGCAACTCGCTGCAGCAGTGGGCGGACATGAACGTCCGCGGGACCCGGGCCTCGATGGCCCTCGGCGCCGAGCCCGACATCGCGGCGTGGTCCAACACCGTGGCGATCAACCCGGCCCGCATCCCGGCCGACCACCCCGGCTCCGCCGAGCTCGACCGGGTCCGCGAGCGGCTCGCGGCGGCGACCGGGCCCGGGCTCGAGGCCCTGACCCGGTTGATGACGACCGGCTGAGTCTCGGACGCTGCGACCGTCACGAGCCCGGGATCGCGGAAGATCCGAGTCACCAGGTGGCTCGGATCCTCCACGATCTTCTCCCCGGTCAGTCGGCGGGCAGGTAGACCCGCTGCGGGATGGTGTCGTAGACCGACGGGTCGAGCGTGTCGATCGAGCCGTCGGCGACGGAGTCGACCAGGCCGCCGAGCCCGATCTCGATCTGCTTGCGCAGCATGCCGTTGCGCTTCATGCCGTCGTACTGCGTCTGGCTCGACGTCTCGAAGAGCACCACCGCGCTGCCGCGCAGGGCGAACGAGCCGAGCGCGGTGCCCGGGAGGTTGGTGTCCTGCGGGTAGAGCGTCACGTCGCCGTAGCCGGACTTGCCGTAGCCCTGGAGCGCCTCGTAGACCGCGACGTTGGCGCGCTCGGACGCCTCCATGTCGAACTTCGGCCACGTGCCGAACTCGGCCGGGTCCTCGATGAACTTCGCCGAGATCGACAGCGGCGACATGCGCTCGAGGTCCTCGGTGGCGTAGCAGGACCACTGGTTGTGCAGGTCGACGAAGTAGTCGACCGTGCCGAACTCGGCCTCCAGCCCCCGGTAGACGTCGCGGACCGTCTGGGACTCCGGCGTGATGTACCAGCCGGTGTCGGCGCTGTTGCCCGGGAAGTCGGCCGGCTGCGGGACGTAGTCGAGGTCGGGGTTGAAGTCGCGGTTCACGTCGAAGCCGCCGACGCGCGTGTTGTAGTTCCACGCCGGCGCGACGCCCGCGAGCTGCGGGAAGGCGGCCACGACGTCGGCCCAGATCATCTCGTTCTGGCGGGTGTCGCGCTCGCCGCCGTCGACGTTGAGCCGCGGGATCGCCACGATCGTGACCTCCTTGCGGAGGGCCACCGCCTCGGGCGTCGAACCGCCCCAGCGACGGAGCAGGTCGAGCAGCGCCTCGGTGCCGTGGTTCTCGTTGCCGTGGATCTGCGACTCGACGAAGACGACGGTGTCGCCCTCGCCGACGCGAGCGGTGTAGATCTCGCGGCCCTGGTTGCTCTCGCCCACGACCTCGACGTCGACGACGCCCTTGGTGGTGCGCTCGATGCCCTCGAGGGTCCGGGAGAGCTGGGCATGGTTGACGAATCCGCTGTTGCCCGAGCCCGAGGCCTCGGTGCCGCAGTGCGACTGGGTGGGGATGGCGTTCGCCGGTGACGAGGTGGTGGTGGCGACGATCCCGAGAGGAAGGGCCAGTCCGGTCAGGACGGCCGTCCAACGTCGTGCAGACATGTTTCTCCACATCAGTTGTGCCCGGCGAGCCGAGCGATCGACAGGTCCGTGCACGGTAGGTCGGCGCGCCGACACGGCACCAGAGACCTTCGGCTCACTCCGTAGGGGGGATTGCATCGCCCCTCCTGCGTCGGGTAACGCCGGGAAGCGCGTCAGTCCCAGAACCACGTGAGGAGCTCGTTCGCCAGCGGCGTGGCCAGCCAGGCGATCGTCGCGACCCCGACCGCGAAGGCGGTCGCGTAGAGGAGGACCTCGGTCACGGTCAGCGTCCGCCGCCAGCTCCACACCATGAACAACGACCACATCGCCACGCCGCCGGAGATGAATGGCGCCGTCGGCACGCCCACGATGGCGACGAACGCGACCACCCCGCCGAGCGCGGTGTCGTAGGGCCACATGGTGCCCAGGTCGTAGGCGTAGATCGTCTGGTCGGCCGGGCGCAGGTGGATGCCGTTCGCGTAGTAGGGCAGCACCAGCCCGATGGCGTACGGCACCGCCGCGAGGAGGGCGACCAGGAGGGCCAGGCCCGGGCGGCGGCGGTCGACGTGGATCGCCTGCTGCTGTGCTTCCGAGGGCATCACGGCCATGCCCGCAGTCTGGGCCCGTGAGGGTTCGCTGGCTGCCGAACGACCGGACGTACCCCAGGTCGAGGACGACTCAGACGGCTGCGAGGCCCGCATATCCCTCGCGGTACGACGGGTACGTCGCCGCCCAGCCCGCCGACCGCAGCCGCGCGTTGGACAGCCGCTTTCCGTGGCCACGTGCCCGGTCGGCCGGCGGGGGAGCAGGGGCGCCGAGGCGGTCGGCGAGGAAGGCCGCCACGTCGCCGAGCTGGGCCGGTTCGTCGTCGGTGCCGAGGTAGAGCCGCTCCGGCGCGAGGTCCATGGTCAGCAGGTGCACGACCGCCGCGGCGGCGTCGGTGCGGTGGATGCGGTTGGTCCAGCGGTGCGGGTCGTCGATCCGGCCCTCGCGCACCTGGTCGAGCAGCCGCGTGCTGCTGCCGCCGTACAACCCGGACAGCCGCAGCACGCTCCCGTGCGGGACGCGCTCGTGGAAGGCCTCCTCGGCGGCGACGAGCATCCGGCCCGGGCCGTCGCTCGGGGCCGGGGGAGTCGTCTCGTCCTCGAGCTCCGGGAGGTCGCGGTTGCCGTGCACGGCGGTCGACGAGACGAGGACGGCCCGCTCGGGCGGCTCGGGCAGCGCGTCGAGGGCACGCGCCATCCCGTCGACGTACGTCGCTCGGTAGGACTCCTCGGTCCGCGGCCGCGCGGTCAGCGCGACGACGAGGAGGCGGGGACGTACGTCGGACAGGTCCGGGGCCTCGCGCGTCAGGTCCACCGAGCGGCCGACGAGCGGCGCGGGCACCAGCGAGGCGTTGCGCCGCAGGGCGAGCACGCCGTGGCCGAGGTCGGCCAGGCGCAGGCCGACCGCCGCGCCGAGGTCGCCGGCGCCGACGAGGAGGACGTCCGGGGTCACAGGCGCACCGTACGGCAGGGCTGGAGGGCTGCGCCCGGGCCGCTGGTCGTGGCACCGTGGTCCCATGAAGCGCCCGCCGCCGCCGCTCCTCGCGCTCGTTGCCGCGCTCGCCCAGCGCGGCCTGTCCCGTGGGGCGCCGCCCTCCTCTGGGTCACGGCGGGCGGCCGCGGCCGTCACGGCGGCGACGTCGGTCGCGCTGGCCGGTGGAGCGTCCATGCGTTTCCGGGCGCAGCACACGACGGTCGAGCCGTTCGACCCCTCCAAGGCGTCGTCCCTGGTCGTCTCGGGACCCAACTCCCGCACCCGCAACCCGATGTACGTCGGGATGGCCGGCCTGCTCGTCGCCAACGCGCTCCGCCGGGGCTCCTGGCCGGGCGTCCTGCCGGTCGTCGTCTTCGTGGCGGTGATCGACCGCTTCCAGATCGCGGCCGAGGAGCGAGCGCTCGCCGATCGCTTCGGCGCCGACTACGCCGCCTACCGCGCGAGCGTCCCGCGCTGGCTGGGCACCAGGTCGTTCTCCGGGTAGATACCCCCAAGGCATCACTGGATTCAGAAACGGGCTTGGACAGGCATCGTCAGGTCTTCCTAGGTTGGTGAGCACCGCCACATCCGTGGGGCACCGACCCACGGCCGACCGAAGGACGCAGCGTGACGAAGTACAGCCCGACCGAGCTCGTCGAGACCCTGGGCAGCGGCCTGCTGTCGTTCCCGGTCACCCACTTCGACGCCGATCTCCAGTTCGACGAGCCCGCCTACCTCGCGCACCTCGAGTGGCTCAGCGGCTACGACGTCGCCGGCCTGTTCGCCGCCGGTGGCACGGGTGAGGGCTTCTCGCTCAACGCCGAGGAGACCGACCGCGTCGTACGCGCCGCCATCGCCGGCGCTGGCGGGAAGGTCCCCGTGCTGGCCCCCGCGACGGGTTCGACGGTCAACGCCGTCGCGCAGGTCAAGGCCGCGGAGGCCGCCGGTGCCGACGGCATCCTGCTCATGCCGCCGTACCTCACCGAGGCCGGCCAGCGCGGCCTCGTCGAGCACATCAGCGCCGTGTGCTCTGCGACCAACCTCGGTGTCATCTACTACTCCCGCGCCAACGCCGTGCTCGGCACGGATGCGCTCGAGCAGGCCTGCCAGCGCAACGCCAACCTCGTCGGCTTCAAGGACGGCGTCGGCGGCATCGAGCAGATGACCCGCACCTACGCCCAGCTCGGCGACCGCCTCTTCTACGTCGGCGGCCTGCCCACCGCCGAGGTCTTCGCCCTGCCGCTGCTCCAGCTCGGCGTGACGACCTACAGCTCCGCGATCTTCAACTTCGTCCCGCAGTTCGCGCTCGACTTCTATGCCGCCGTACGCCGCCAGGACCGGGACGCGGTCTACGCGATGCTCAACGACTTCGTCATCCCCTACACCAAGATCCGCGACCGCGAGTCGGGCTACTCGGTGTCGATCGTCAAGGCCGGCCTCGACGCCGTCGGTCGCCCGGCTGGTCCGGTGCGCCCGCCGCTGTCCGACCTGCTCGACGCCGAGCGCGACGAGCTCCAGACCCTCGTGGACAAGGTGGCAGGCTCGAGGGCCTGACACCACGACCCCCCTCGACCCACCCCGAAGGAATCCATGTCTGACCAGGCCACGTCCATCATCGCCGGCACCGACTCCGAGCAGCCCGACGTCGCCGCCGCCACCGCGGCCGCCGTCGCGGCGTTCGCGGCCTACCGCGCCACCACCCCCGAGGAGCGGAGCGCCTTCCTCGAGGCGGTCGCGGCCGAGATCGAGGCCGACAAGGACGCGATCATCCCGGAGGCGGTCCGCGAGAGCGGGCTGCCCGAGGGGCGGATCACCGGCGAGGTCGGCCGCACCACCGGCCAGCTGCGGATGTTCGCCGGCGTCGTCCGGCAGGGCGACCACCTCGGCGTGCGCATCGACCCGGCGCTGCCGGACCGTGCGCCCCTGCCGCGTGCCGACATCCGGCAGCGGATGGTGCCGCTGGGCCCGGTCGCGGTCTTCGGGGCCAGCAACTTCCCGCTCGCCTTCTCCACCGCGGGCGGCGACACCGCGTCGGCGCTCGCCGCCGGCTGCCCCGTCGTCGTGAAGGGCCACCCGGCCCACCCGGACACGGGCACCCTCGTCGCCCGCGCGATCACCCGCGCCGTCGAGAAGTCGGGCCTGCCCGCCGGCACGTTCTCCTTCGTCCTCGGTGGCATCGAGACCGGCCAGGAGCTCGTCGCCGACCCGCGCATCGCCGCGGTCGGCTTCACCGGCTCGCGTGGCGGCGGCCTCGCCCTCGTCCGTGCCGCCGCCGAGCGCGACGTGCCGATCCCGGTCTACGCCGAGATGTCGTCGATCAACCCCGTCGTCGTGCTGCCCGGCGCGCTCGAGGGTGACGTCGCCGCGCTCGCCCAGGCGTACGTCGGCAGCCTGACGCTCGGCTCCGGCCAGTTCTGCACCAACCCCGGCCTGCTCTTCCTGCCGTCCGGCGAGCGCGGCGACGCGTTCCTGCTGGCAGCCGGCGAGGCCGTCAGCGGAGCCTCCGGCCAGCAGATGCTCACGCCCGGCATCGCCGACGCCTACGCCAGCGGCACTGCCAGCCTGCGCGGCACCGACGGCATCCGCGTCGTCGGCGAGGGCTCCGCCGCCGGCGAGCACGCCCCGGCGCCGGTGGTCTACGAGGCACCCGCCGAGCTGCTCGCGATCGACGACAGCACCGTGACCGACGAGGTGTTCGGCGCCGCCGGCGTCGTGGTCAGGTACGACGACGTGGCCTCCCTGCTGCCCCGGCTCGAGGCCCTCGAGGGCCAGCTCACCGCGACCGTCCACGCCACCGACGGCGACGTCGAGGACGCGTCCGCGCTGCTGCCGGTCCTCGAGCTCAAGGCTGGCCGGGTGCTCTTCAACGGCTGGCCGACCGGTGTCGAGGTCGGCCACGCGATGGTCCACGGCGGTCCCTACCCGGCGACGTCCGACTCGCGCAGCACCAGCGTCGGCAGCCTCGCGATCGAGCGCTTCCAGCGTCCGGTCGCCTACCAGGACGTGCCGGCCGCGCTGCTCCCCGCCGCCGTCCGCGACGACAACCCCTGGGGCCTGCGCCGCCGCCTCGACGGGACTCTCGAGGCATGAGCACGATCGCCAAGGTCGACGTCGTCCCGGTCGCCGGGCACGACTCGATGCTGCTCAACCTGAGCGGCGCCCACGGTCCGTTCTTCACCCGCAACATCGCGATCGTCACCGACTCCGAGGGACGCGAGGGCCTCGGCGAGGTGCCCGGCGGCGAGGCGATCAGGCAGACGATCGCCGACGCGGCCGAGATCCTCGTCGGCCAGCCGGTCGCGATGTTCCGCACCCTGCTGCGCCGCGTCGCCGCGGCGTACGCCGACCGCGACGCCGGCGGGCGCGGCCTGCAGACCTTCGACCTCCGCACCACCATCCACGCGGTGACGGCGCTGGAGTCGGCGCTGCTCGACCTCTCGGGCCAGGCGCTCGGCGTGCCGGTGGCGGAGCTGCTCGGCGAGGGCCAGCAGCGCGACAGCGTGCCGATGCTCGGCTACCTGTTCTACGTCGGCGACCCCGACCGCACCGACCTGCCCTACCTCCGCGAGCACCCGTCCTCGGGGGCCGCCGACGACTGGGAGAAGGTCCGGCGCGAGGAGGCGATGACCCCCGAGGCGGTCGTCCGCCTCGCCGAGGCCGCGCAGGCCCGCTACGGCTTCACCGACTTCAAGCTCAAGGGCGGCGTGCTGCCCGGCGAGGAGGAGGTCGCGGCCGTCACCGCGCTGCACGAGCGCTTCCCCGACGCGCGGATCACCCTCGACCCCAACGGCGGCTGGCTGCTCGAGGACGCGGTCCGTCTGCTGGCGGGCAAGGACGACGTCCTCGCCTACGCCGAGGACCCGTGCGGTGCCGAGGGCGGCTACTCCGGGCGCGAGGTGATGGCCCAGTTCAAGCGCCGCACCGGCCTGCGCACGGCCACCAACATGGTCGCCACCGACTGGCGTCAGATGGCCGACGCGGTGCGCACCAACGCCGTCGACATCCCGCTCGCCGACCCGCACTTCTGGACGATGGCGGGCTCCGTCCGCGTCGCCCAGCTGTGCCACGACTTCGGCCTGACGTGGGGCTCGCACTCCAACAACCACTTCGACGTCTCGCTGGCGATGTTCACCCAGGTCGGCGCGGCCGCCCCGGGCGAGATCACCGCGCTCGACACGCACTGGATCTGGCAGGACGGCCAGGGCCTGACGACCGATCCGCTGCAGATCCGCGACGGCGCGATCGAGGTGCCCGACACCCCGGGACTCGGCGTCGCGCTCGACCGCGACCGGCTGGCGCAGGCGCACGAGCTCTACCTCGAGCACGGCCTCGGTGCGCGCGACGACGCGGTCGCCATGCAGTACCTCGTCGACGACTGGGCGTTCGACCCCAAGCGTCCCTGCCTCGTCCGATGACGGTGCGCTGAGGTGCCGCTCGACCCCGACCTCGCCGTCTTCATCGGCGAGGTCGAGAGGCAGCGCGGGCGGCCCGTCTCGGAGATGACCATCCCCGAGGCGCGCGCCGGCATGCGGGCGCTGCGCGTCGACAGCGTGCGTCCGGAGGACGTCGTACCCATCGGGGTGGTGACCGACGAGGTCGTCGACGCGCTGCCGGTGCGCGTCTACCGGCCGGCCGAGGTCGAGGGCCCGGTCGCGACGGTCGTCTACCTCCACGGCGGCGGCTGGTTCCGCGGCGACGTCGACACCCACGACCAGGTCGTGCGCCGGCTGGTCCGCGACACCGGCGCGGTCTTCGTCAGCGTCGACTACCGCCTCGCGCCGGAGCACCCGTGGCCGGCCGCCACCCACGACGCCGTCCGTGCGGTCCGTGCCGTCGCGGCACGACTGGAGTCGTACGGCGGCTCCGACGTGCTCGCCGTCGCGGGCGACTCGGCCGGCGGCAACCTCGCGGCCATCGCGACGCAGGAGCTGCGCGGCGAGGTGGAGATCGCGGCGCAGCTGCTGATCTACCCCGCCACCGACCTGCTCGGTCACCACCCGTCGAAGGACGAGTTCGGCACCGGCCACCTCCTGACGACGGAGATGACCGACCACATCAACACCCTCTACTTCTCCGGCGAGGCGCCGGCAGCGGGCGACTGGCGGCACTCGCCGCTCCACGGCGACCTGACCGGGCTGCCGCCGGCCGTGGTCGCGACCGCCGGGTGCGACCTCCTCCGCGACGAGGGGGAGGCGTACGCCGCCGCGCTCGCCGGCGCGGGCGTGCGCGTCGACTTGGTCCGCTACGACGGGATGATCCACGGCTTCATGGACCAGGGCCACGTGAGCCGGGTGGCGGCCGACGCCACCCTCGACGTCAACCGCCGCTTCGCCCGGCTGCTCGCCGAGGTCGCCCGGGACGGGTGACCTGCCCGGTGCGCTGGGGTGGCGGCACCTTGCATGTCCAGGGGTCGTTCTGCTGCGATCTGCCGCCACCATCGCGCGGCAGAACGGCGAAGGGGTCGCGGCGGCCGGCGCGCATGTGCCGCGGACTACGCGGGAACGGGCAGGGATGACCGATCTCGGATTCCTGCTGGCGCGCCACGGCTACGACGCCGTCGCCCGTGACCGCACCGCCCGCGGAGGGGCGGACACCTATGTCTCGCGGCTGCTCGGCCGCCGCACCGTGGTCCTCGGTGACCCCGACGGTGCGCGCGCGTTCTACGACGAGTCGCTCGTGCGACGTACGGGAGCGGTGCCCCCGCCCCTCGCGCGGCTGCTCTTCGGCCGCGGCGCCGTGCACGGGATGGACGGCACCGAGCACCGGGACCGCAAGCGGCTGGTCCTCGACGTGCTGGACCCCGACCGGCTCGACTCGCTCGTCGCCGAGGTGCGCGGCGCCCTGGTCACCCGCGCCGGCGGCTGGGTCGGGCGGCAGGTCGACCTGCACCGTGAGCTGGTGAGCGTCTACGGCGCGGCGACCCTGCACTGGGCCGGTCTCGACGTCACCCGCCGGGAGGCCGACCTCGTCAGCCGCCGGTTGGCCGAGATCGTCGACGGGTTCGGCCTCGCCGGGTCGGCGTACGTCCGCGGCTGGCGTGCTCGCCGGTGGGCCGGGCGCTGGGCCCGGACCGCAGTCCGCGACGCGCGTGAGGGACGGACGAGCCCCGCGACCGGCAGCGCCCTGCAGATGATCGCCGCCACCGACCTCGACGTCCGCGAGGCGGCGGTGGAGCTGCTCAACGTGCTGCGCCCGACGGTCGCCGTCAGCTGGCTGGGCTGCTTCGCCGGGCTCGCGCTGGCGTCGGTGCCCGCGGAGGAGCGGGCGCGCCTGGTGCAGCAGGAGGCGGTGCACGAGCGGTACGCCTTCGCGCAGGAGGTACGACGCACGTCCCCCTTCGTGCCCGCGCTCACCGCGCTCGCCGTGCGCGGGGCGGAGGTCTCGGGCGTCCGGGTGCGTGAGGGCGACCGGCTGCTGCTCGACGTCATCGGCATCGACCACCACGAGAGCCGCTGGCCTGCACCGCGCCTGTTCGACGCCGACCGCTTCCTCGACCACGACGAGGTCGCGGCGGAGTCCGCCTTCGACCTCGTGCCGCAGGGCGGCGGCCACCCGTCCGGCCACCGGTGCCCGGGCGAGTCCCTGACCCTGCGCCTGCTGTCCGAGACGATCCGGGTGCTGGCCGGGCTGGACCTCGAGGTCACCCCGGGTGCGACCGACGCGACGCGCATGCCGACCCTGCCGGCGGGGAGCCACCGCGTCCGGGTCGAGCGCCCCACCCGGCAGTGGCCCGACCCCGCATGGGCCGCCCCCGCGCGGGCACTGGGGTGACATGACGAACCGATCCACCTCCACCGATGGGGAGTCCAGGAGCGAGGAGCGCGAGCGCACGGCCCCCGCCCCCGACGCGCCGGGCAAGCCCGACTCACCCGCCGACATCGCGAAGCCGACGTGGGTCTACGCGCTTCGCAAGACCGTGCGCGAGTTCATGGACGACGAGTGCACCGACCTCGCCGCGGCGCTGACCTACTACGCCGTGCTCGCGCTCTTCCCGGCCGCGATCGCCCTGCTCTCGCTGGTCGGGCTCGTCGGCCAGCAGCAGCAGACGGTCGACACGCTGCTGCAGATCCTGCGCGACATCGGTGCCTCGTCGGCCGCGGACACCCTCGAGCCCACGCTGACGAACCTCGCCGCGAGCCAGGGTGCGGGTCTCGCCCTCGTCATCGGCCTCGCGACCGCCCTGTGGTCGGCGTCCGGCTACGTCGGCGCCTTCGGCCGCGGGATGAACCGCATCTACGAGATCGACGAGGGACGGCCGATCTGGAAGCTCCGCCCGACGATGCTCCTCGTCACCCTGGTGACCGTCGTCCTCGTTGCCGTTGTCGCCGTCGGCCTCGTGCTGACCGGCCCCGCCGCCGAGGCCGTGGGGAGCGCGATCGGTCTGGAGTCGGCTGCCGTGACGGTGTGGAGCATCGCCAAGTGGCCGGTGCTGCTGGCCGTCGTGGTGCTCATCGTCGCCCTGCTCTACTACGCCACCCCCAACGTGAAGCAGCCCAAGTTCCGCTGGATCAGTGTTGGCGCGATCGTGGCGATCGTGGCGTGGGTGATCGCTTCGGCCGCGTTCGGCTTCTACGTCGCGAACTTCTCCAGCTACGACAAGACGTACGGCTCGCTGGCGGGCGTCATCGCGTTCCTGCTGTGGCTGTGGATCACCAACCTGGCCCTGCTCTTTGGCGCCGAGCTCGACGCCGAGCTCGAGCGCGGCCGCCAGCTCCAGGCCGGCATCGCGGCCGAGGAGGAGCTGCAGCTTCCTCCCCGCGACACCCGCAAGTCCGACAAGGCCGCCGCCAAGGTGCAGGAGGACATCGAGCGTGGGCGCAAGCTGCGCGAGTCGCAGGGACGACGCTCCTAGCAGGGTCCGACTGCGCTAGGCGATGTCCTCCACGAGGCTCGACTGCGCGAGCGGGAAGCGGCTCGCTGCCGACGACAGCACGTCGCGGATCTGCGCTGCGTCGTTGCCGTAGAAGTAGAGGTTCGTGCGCTGGGGTCCTTCCCACCACGACTGGAGCGTGGCGACCTCGCCGAGCTCCGTCGTCAGCGCGCCGATCAGTTCGTTGACGTCGTTGGTCGCATAGACCTCGGCCGGCAGGGACGTCCCGTCGAGGGAGAGCGCGACGCCGTGGGTGCGTCCGAAGGGCACGGTGGCCTCGTCGCCCACGGTGTACGACGACCCGACCGGCGCGCCGTAGTGCTCCAGCACCTTGACCAGGACGTCCAGCCCCTTGTCGCGGTCGCCGCAGAGCTCGACCTCGAGGTCGCAGGACAGGACTCCCTGCGTCGGGTCGAGCTGGGACCCACCGCCCACGACCTTGCTGCCCGGGAGGAACTGGTCGAACGCAGCCTGCAACGGCTCCTCGTAGATCTCGCCCCGGTGCACGGGCTGCACCCGCGCGGCCAGGTGCACGTCCACGAGCAGGGGAGGAGCGTCGTCCTTCGACCGACCGAAGAGAGGCATGACCGGCAACCTACGGCGCGGTGGCCTCCTGTGCTGGCGTTTCGTTCAGCGGCCGCCCAGGAAGGCGTCGACCTCGGCCGCGGTCGGGGCGGACTCCGGCCCGCGCCGGGTCACCTTGATGGCGGCCGCCGCGTTGGCCCGTCGACAGCCCTCCTCCCACGGCGTACCCGCGGCCACCTCGGCCAGCAGCGCGCCGGTGTGGGTGTCGCCGGCACCGTTGGTGTCGACGGGCGTCTGCGGGAACCCGGGGACGTACGTCGTCGTGCCGGCGACGTGGACCGCGCAGCCCTCCGGCCCGTCACGGACGATCGCGACCGCGTCGCCGCGCAGCAGCGGGACGATCGCGGTGGTGATCGCCCCGAGGTCGCCGGGCGCGCCCTGGCCGACGGCGCGGAGGAGGTCCTCCGCCTCCTCGGTGTTGCTCGACCAGACGTCGGTCACCTCGAGCATCGCCGCCCGGACGTCGGCGTCGAGGCCCGCGAAGGCGGCGCCCGGATCGAGCACCACGACCACGCCGGGATGGAGGGTCGGGAGCCACGAGAGCAGCGGGTCGCGGGTGCTGTCGAGGGCGAGCGAGAAGCCGGTGACGCAGACCAGGTCGCCCGGGCCCGGCTCGGAGGTGCCGAGCGACTCGACGCTGATCCGGCGCTCGGCCCCCAGCGTGGTCACGAAGGTGCGCTCGGCGCTCGGCTCGACCATGACCACGCAGATGCCGGTGTCGAGGCCCTCGACAGGTGGTGCCGACACCCCGATCCCGGCGGCGGTCAGTGCTGCGCGGATCAGGTCCCCGTGGGGCCCCGTGCCGATGGCACCGGCCTGCACGCACTCCGCGCCGAACCGGGCCGCCGCCAGCAGCACGGTGACCGTGCCGCCGGCGTAGTCGGTGGCCGAGGCGGCCATCACGTTCTGCCCGCGGTCCGGGAGGTCGGGGACCTCGACGACCACGTCGACCAGGGCCTGGCCGGTGTGGATCACCCGGCTCAACCGAGCACTTCTTCCGTCGTGGCCAGCGTGATCTGCGGCGGGTAGAGCGCCATCACGTCCATCGCGGCCCGGTGGTTGTCCGGCGTCGATCCGGCGCACGCGTCGGTGACGACGGTGATGGTCGCGCCCGCGTCGGCAGCCGCCAGCGCCGTCGAGACGACGCAGCAGTCGGTGCTCACCCCGGCCAGCACGAGGTGCGGCGTCGGCCCGGTCACGGCTTGCAGGGCGTACCCCCACTTGCCGAACGTCGGCAGCGAGACCACCGTCTCCGTCAGCCCATGCACCTCGGGCACGAGGTCGAGCAGCGGGTCGTCGTGGGGCACGTCGGCGAACGGCCAGGCATCGAGGTAGGCCCGCCAGCTTCCTTGCGGCTCGGCCGCGGGCACCCAGCGCGTGACCACGGTGCGCCCGCCCGCGGCGGCGGCGAGCCGTCGTACGGGCTCCACGATGTCGGGGAACATCGGCGACCCCCACTCGCTGTCGGGGGAGGCGAAGATCCGCTGCGGGTCGATGACGACCAGCCAGGCGTCGGGGTGCATGTGGCCAGCCTGTCAGAGTCGGACTTGGCACCCCAGTCTCCCGCTTCGAGGCCGAGATCTGGGCCTCCAAGTGGGCAAGTCACCGGACATCCGGTGACTTCTGCGACCTCCTGCAGCAGACAGACATCAGCGGCCGCCGGTCCCCCGACCGGCAGCCGCTGATGGGCACGAGGGAAGCAGAGGGGATCTACTTCACCTCGGCACGCAGGATCGCGCGCAGGCCGATGGCCAGCGGGATCCAGAGCCAGACCAGGGTGGAGACGCCGAGCTGCTGCCAGTACTCGGCGGTCATCGTCTGGTCGAAGAGCCGGGTGACGGCGAAGTTCACGTCGACCCACGGCTGCAGGTCGCGGAACCACTCCTGGAAGGCGGCGAGCGTGCCGAAGGCGACCGGCAGGACGAGCGAGTAGACGAAGTAGCCCACGATGGCGCCGGCCGAGCTGCGGAACAGCACGCCGAGCATGAAGCCCATCAGCATGCCGAGCACGTTGGCGAGCACGATGTTGCCGAACTGCGCGAGCGAGATGTCCCACGTCGCGTCGAGGCCGGTGATCGCGGAGCCCACGACGTTGCCGAGCGCGCCGACCGCGAGGGCGAGGAACATCGCCACCACGCCGACCAGCAGCGTCGAGACGACCTTCGCGGACATCACGCGGCCCCGCCACGGCACCAGCGTGTACGTCGTCAGGCCGGTGCGCTGGCTGTACTCCCCGGTGACCGACAGGATCGCGATGATCGGCAGGACCACCGACAGGGGCATGCCGATCGCGGTGGAGAACGTGTTCTGGGTGATCGCCTCGTCGGGCGCCCAGATGATCACGGCGGCGGTGGCGAGGACGGACACGATGCCGACGCTGGCCATCATCCAGAAGCCTGCGCGGGTGTCGAACATCTTGCGCAGCTCGACGCCGACCAGGCGTGTCATGGGGATGGGGCGTACGACGCGGGGCGCGGCGGGTGCCTCGGGTGCGGACGTGGCGGCGACGGCGGGGACCGGGGTGGCCTCGTGGGTCTGGGTGGTCATGCTGCTGCTCCTTCACGAGCGGTCTCGGCGGTGAGCTCGAGGAACATCTCCTCCAGGCCGGCGCCGTCGGCGGCGCGCAGCTCGCGCAGGACGACACCGGCACGGTGTGCCGTCTCGCCCACGAGCTCGGGGTCGGCGTCGGCGCGCAGGCCGCCGTCGATGGGGGTGGTGACGACCGACGCCTCGTGCAGGGCACGGGCGAGGCGGTCCTGCTGGGAGGGGTCGGCGGCGCGGACGAGGGTGCCGGCCGCGGCGAGGAGCTCGGCCTTGCTGCCCTGGGCCACGATGCGGCCCTGGCCGATCACGACGATGTCGTCGGCGATCACCTCGATCTCGTGGAGCAGGTGCGAGGACAGCAGCACGGTGCCGCCCTGGTCGGCGAAGCCGCGGAGCAGGTCGCGCATCCAGCGGATGCCGGCCGGGTCGAGGCCGTTGGCGGGCTCGTCGAGGATCAGCACCTGCGGGTCGCCGATCAGGGCGGTCGCGATGCCGAGGCGCTGGCGCATGCCGAGGGAGTAGTTGCGGACCCGGCGCTCGGCCTCGTCGGCGGTGAGCCCGACGCGGGCGAGGGTCTCGGTGACCCGGGACTTCGGCAGGCCCATGGTCTGCGCGGCGATCGCGAGGATCTCGCGGCCGGTGCGCCCGGCGTGCTGCGCGGAGGCGTCCAGCAGGACGCCGACCTCGAGGCCGGGGTTGACCAGCTCGCGGTAGTCGCGGCCGGTGACGGTGACCTGACCGGTGCTGGGCCGGGTGAGGCCGACCATGATGCGCATGGTGGTGGACTTGCCGGCGCCGTTGGGGCCGAGGAAGCCGGTCACCCGACCGGTCGCGGCCGTGAAGGAGACGTTGTCGACGGCCGTGAACCGGCCGTACTGCTTGGTGAGGTGCTCGACGCTGATCATGGGTCCAACCCTCGCCTCGCACGGGCACCCGGCACATCGGGGACCGCACCCCGCCGGTCCCTGAGGACGACCCTGAGAAACCCCGCAGCGGGGCCCCGGGGTGCGGATGGGGGGAGTTGGGCGCGACTTGGGACAATGGCCCGGTGAGCCAGCCCACCAAGCAACGTCCGCCCCAGGTCACCCTGGCCTCGGGCATCATCATGTTCTCCTCGGTGGTGGTGCTCCTGACCGCGTGGGAGCGAGTCACCACGCTCGGCTCGCTCGAGACGCAGGACGCCATCCGTGACGTTCTCGCCGACGCGCCGTTCTCCTCGCTCGGGCTCACCGTGTCGGGCACGACCGACCTGCTGCGGCTCTCGTGCATGGTCGCCGCGGCCTGCGCGTGCGCGACCGCGATCCTCGGCTGGTACGTCCGCAAGCCCGACCGCTCCTCGCGCCTGGGCCTGACGCTGTTCGCGGTCGTCGTCTTCGTCGCCGGGTTCCCCGCCGGCGGCCTGGCGGGGTCGTTCGTCGCTGCGGGTGCAGCGATGCTCTGGATCCAGCCCGCCCGCGAGTGGTTCGCCACCGGCCGATGGACCCCGCCGAACCCGGCTCCGTCCAAGAACGCCGGTCGCGCCGACCGCGACGCGTCCGGACAGGCCGACCCGTGGGGCCGGCCGCCCGCCGGGAGCGACGAGCCCTCCACCCCGCAGTCCACTCCGCCCTCGGCCCCGTCCGACTCGCCGTCCGTCCCGCCGCCGGCCAGCCGGCCCTTCGGCGAGCCCGGTCCGCCCGCCCAGCAGCACCCCGTCGGCGGCCCCGCCGAGTCGCCGTACGGCCAGGCCTATCCGCCGCACCAGCCCGCCCCGGCGCCGTACGCCGCCCACCCCGCGCCGGACTGGCAGCGCCGCCAGCTGCTCCAGGCTCGTCCGGGCGCGATGGTCGCGGCGTTCGTCATCACGGTCGTCACCGCCGGCGGCCTGCTCGGGCTCTCGCTCCTGTGGCTGGCGATCGCGGGCTTCTCCCCGGACTTCCTGCGCAGCGTCATGGAGCAGCAGCAGCCCGAGATGCTCGACGACGGCCTGAGCCTCGAGCAGGTGCGCACGACCGTTTTCGCGCTGGCGGGTGTCTTCGTCGTCTGGTGCGTCATGGCGCTGGTGCTGGCCGGCTTCGCGATGGCGCGCCGCGAGTGGGCGCGCCGCGGCCTGATGATCAGCGCCGCCTTCAGCGCCGGTGCCTGTCTCGCCCTCGTGCTCAACACCCCGCTGGTCCTGCTGCCCGCCGCGGCCGCCGTGGCGACCGTCGTGTGCCTGCGCCGGGTCGAGGTGCGGCGCTGGTTCCAGCTCGACCCGCGCTGACCCTCGCCCTCGTCCCGCTCGGCGTCGGCGGCGCCTACCGCCGACGTGGTGAGATAGAGGCATGAGCGAGCCCGGACCGACGCACCAGCCCTACGGCCAGGACCCCTACGGCCAGCAGCCGGGTGGACAGCCCTCCCCCTACGGGCAGCAGTCGCCCTACGGCCAGCAGCCCTACGGCCAGCCGCCGGTCGGCGACCGGCGTCCCGGCACCGTGACCGCGGCCGCCTGGATCACCATCGTCTTCTCCGCGATCACCGCGGCGCTGTTCGGGTTCACCGCGCTCGGCCTGTTCATCGCGCGCGACCAGGTGATCACCGAGATGGAGCGCGTCCCCGAGTTCCAGGACGCCAACATCGACGCCGACGCCGCTGTGGGCGTGCTGGTCGCCGTCATCCTGGGGCTGGTCGTGTGGGCGATCATCGCCGTCGTGCTGGCGGTCCTCGTCATGCGGCGCTCCAACGTCGCGCGGATCCTGCTCGTCATCTCCAGCGCCGTCGTGGCGCTGTTCTCGTTGCTCGGCGTGACCAGTGGTGTCTCCGCCGTCACGCTGATCGCCGCGATCGCCGTGATCGTGCTGCTCTTCGTCGGCGGCGCGGGCGACTGGTTCAAGGGCCTGTCGTCGTCGGGTGCCGGCGCCTACCCGGGCCAGTCGGGTGACCCGTACGGCAACCAGTACGGCGGCAACCAGTACGGCTCGCAGCCCGGCCAGCAGTCCTCGCCGCAGTACCCGCCTCCGCCGAGCAGCCCGCCCTACGGCCAGGACAACCCTTACGGGCAGCCCGGCCAGCCCGGCCAGGACAACCCCTACGGCCAGGCCGGCCAGGGTGGGCAGGACAACCCCTACGGCCAGCCGCGGCCGAGCGACGAGGACGGCTCCGAGCACCCGCCGCGGGACTACCCGGGGCGCTGACCCCTGACCACGGCGCCCCGGAGCGTGAACTGAACTGACGTCAATTCAGCTCGCGCGGCACCGGCCTCAGCGCGACAGATCGGCGGCGGCGAGTCGTCGTACGCCCTCGCTGATCACGTCGCGCTCCTTGCAGAACGCCCACCGCACCAGCTGGCGACCGGCCTCCCGGTCGTCGTAGAACCCCTGTGTGGGGATCGCGACGACGCCGGCGACCTCGGGCAGGGCGAGGCAGAACGCGCGTCCGTCGGGCCAGCCGAGGTGGCTGACGTCGGTCGTCGCGAAGTAGGTGCCCTCCGGCACGCGCGGCACGAGCCCGGCGGCGGTGAGCCCGTCGCAGAGCAGGTCGCGGCGGTCCTGCAGGTCGCGGGCCAGCTCGCGGGGCCAGTCGGGCTCGTGGTCGAGCGCGTGCGCGACGGCGGGCTGGAGCGGGGAGCCGGAGGTGAAGGTGAGCCACTGCTTGGCCGCGAGGACGGCCTGGACGAGCGGCTCGGGACCGGTGGCCCAGCCGACCTTCCAGCCGGTGAAGCTGTAGGACTTGCCGGCGCTCGACAGCGTCAGCGTGCGCTCCCACATCCCCGGCAGGGTCGCGATCGGGACGTGGCCCTCGGCCGAGCGCGCGTCGTCGAAGACCAGGTGCTCGTAGACCTCGTCGGTCACCACGATGACGTCGTGCTCGATGGCGAGGTCGGCGACGACCTGGAGCTCGTCGCGGGTCAGGACGGTGCCGGTGGGGTTGTGGGGCGTGTTGAGCAGGATCAGCCGGGTGTCGTCGGTGACCGTGGCCCGCAGCTCGTCGAGGTCCGGGCGGAAGTCGGGCGCCCGGAGCGTCACGGGTCGCCGGCGGGCACCGCACATGTCGAGCATCGCGACGTAGGAGTCGTAGTAGGGCTCGAGCACCACGACCTCGTCACCCGGGTCGACCAGCGCGAGCAGCGCGGCGGCGACCGCCTCGGTGCACCCGGTCGTGACGACGACCTCGCGGTCGGGGTCGGGCTCGAGCCCGTAGTGGCGGTGCTGGTGCCGCGAGATGGCGGCGCGGAGGGCGGGTACGCCGATGCCGGGGGCGTACTGGTTGGCGCCCGCCTCCAGCGCCGCCTCGGCCGCCGCCACCACCGACGCCGGCCCGTCGACGTCGGGGAAGCCCTGGCCGAGGTTGATGGCGCCGGTCCGCAGCGCGAGCGCCGACATCTCGCTGAAGACGGTCGGCGGGATGTGGGCCAGGCGGGCGGCGAGAGGCTTCGCGGTGGGCACGGGCCCACGCTACCCAGCGCGACCGGACGGTCGGGCCCCACTAGGGTCGGTGCCGTGACCACCGACGCGACCCTCGCCGCCGACATCGACGCGACCTGCCGCCTCACGGGGGAGTTCACCCTCCGCTCGGGGCAGGTGGCCGACACGTACTTCGACAAGTACCTCTTCGAGGCGCAGCCGGCCCTGCTCGACCGCGTGGCCGCCCGGATGGTCGACCTGCTCCCGGAGGGGACCGAGCTGCTCGGCGGCCTCGAGCTGGGGGGCATCCCGATCG
Source organism: Nocardioides cavernae (assembly GCF_016907475.1). NCBI lineage: Bacteria > Bacillati > Actinomycetota > Actinomycetes > Propionibacteriales > Nocardioidaceae > Nocardioides > Nocardioides cavernae. The sequence continues at coordinate 1,120,863 of NZ_JAFBCA010000001.1, forward strand.
CGACGATGGTGTCGGCGAAGACGGGGCTGCCGGCCCTCTTCGTGCGCAAGAAGGCCAAGGACTACGGCACCGCCAAGCTCGCCGAGGGCCCCGAGGTCGCCGGCCGGCGGGTCACGATCATCGAGGACGTGATCACCACGGGTGGCGCGGTCCGCGACGCCACGCGCGCGCTGCGGGAGCTCGGCGCGACCGTCGAGGTGGTCGTCTGCGCGATCGACCGTTCGCCGGAGGGTGAGGACCCGCTGGCCGACGTCGGTCTCGAGGTCCGGTCGGTGCTGACCCGGGCCGACCTCGACGCCGCTCGCGGCTGAGGGTCACCGCCCGGGGCGGTGAGTGACGCAGGTTTTCGGGCGCCCGAACCTGTCTCACTCACCGCCGCCCGGCGCGGCGTACGCCGACACACCCCGGGCGGTGCCCCACCCACATTCCGGCGGAGCGGAAGGTGGCTCACGCACCGCTGGGGCGGAGGAGAGAACGCTCAGTCGACGTCGCGGCCCATGATGTCGCGGTCGGGCCCACCGTCCTGCGGGCCGATCTCGGCACCGGCGGCGTTGGTGCGCTTGTGGCGCCACCACTCGATGATGACCGGGACCACCGAGAACGCCAGGATCACGACGATCAGCTTGTCGATGCTCTCGCCGAGCGTCGGGAACGCGTCGCCCAGGAAGAAGCCGAGCAGGCAGATCGACGTCACCCACATCACCGCGCCGACCAGGCTCCACAGGAAGAACCGGTGCCGCTCCATCCGGGTCACCCCGGCCACCACCGTGATGTAGGTCCGCACGAACGGGACGAAGCGGCCGATGACCAGCGCCTTGTTGCCGTGGCGGTCGAAGAACGCGGTCGTCTGGTCGAAGTACTTGCGCTTGATGATGCGGCCGTCGCGCTCGTAGAGCGGCTGCCCGATCTTGCGCCCGATCTCGTAGCCGACGACGTTGCCGAGGAACGCGGCGACGATCAGCGCCGCCATCGCGATCAGCAGCTCGACGAGCGGAGGGCCGGGGAACAGGTCCAGCTGGCCCGTGGCGATGAACAGGCCGAGCGCGAACAGGAGGGTGTCGCCGGGCAGGATCGGGAAGAACAGCCCGCACTCGACGAAGACGATCAGCAGGCTGATCCAGAACAGCGCCGTGCCGAAGCGGTCGAGCAGCCAGTTGGGGTCCATCCAGTCGATGCCGAGGAGCATCGGCTGGACGCCCGAGGTCAGGATGGACTGCAGGTCCCACAACGTGCTCACGCAGGCAACCCTAACTGCGGACTCCCGGCCTCCGCGCTTCGTCGCGGCTGCCTAGGGTGCTGCCATGCAAGAGGGCGAGCAGGAGGGCGGGCAGGCGGACGAGCAGGCGGACGAGCAGGTCGACGGGCGCGGCGAGGAGCGGGCGCCGTACGACCCGATGCCGCACGGCCCGCCCGAGGTGGGGTTGGGTCCGTGGGAGGGGCCGTGGCCCGAGGGCGAGCGGTGGGACCCCGACCTGCTGCGCGAGGGTGATCGTCGCAACGTGGTGGACCGCTACCGCTACTGGACGATGGCGGCGATCGTCGCCGACCTCGACACCCGCCGGCACGGCTTCCACGTCGCGATCGAGAACTGGCAGCACGACTTCAACATCGGCACGATCGTGCGCACCGCCAACGCCTTCCTCGCGGCCGAGGTGCACATCGTCGGCAACCGCCGGTGGAACCGCCGCGGCGCGATGGTGACCGACCGCTACCAGCACGTGCGGCACCACCCCGACGCCGCCAGCCTGGCGTCGTACCTCCACGCGATCCCGGCCGCCGAGGGCGGGCCCGTGCGGCTGCTCGGCATCGACAACCTGCCGGGCTCGCTCCACCTCGAGACGATGGAGCTGCCGCGTCGCGTGTGCTTCCTCTTCGGCCAGGAGGGTCCGGGGCTGTCCGAGTCGGCACGCGAGGTCTGCGACGGCACCTTCTCGATCGCCCAGTTCGGCTCGACCCGCTCGATCAACGCCAGCTCGGCCGCGGCGATCGCGATGCACAGCTGGGTGCGCGAGCACGCCGACCTGACCGGCGACGACGCCTGGCGCGGCTGAGGCCCGCCCGCGCCCGGGGCCCCGACCGGGCCCGGGATGTCCCCACGGCACCCCGGACCCGGCTCCTCCCAAGGTCTAGCTGGTGGTCCTCGAGTAGCAGACCAGCGTGCGGTCCCCGGCCCGCCAGGCGGCCTTCGCCGGCCAGCCGAACCGGTAGGACAGCGTCGAGACGGCCTTGCGGCAGCGGTCCGCGCCGATGCGGTCGCGGGCCTTGCGTGCCGGGTAGCGCGTGACGTCGACGCGGAGCGCGGACGTGGCCCGGAACGTGTGCGGCTGCGCGCAGGTGGTGACGCGCGCGGCACGTCCGGCGAGGCACCGCGCCACGGACGCGTCGGCCCGGCCCTTGCCGATGCGCACGTCGGTGGGGAGCGGTCGGAGCTCGCGGGCGTCGCCGAGCACGAGGTCGCAGCGCACCCACCGGGCTCCGGCGGCCTGCTGCTCGGCGGTCGGGGCGAACCAGCCGATGTCGTATGCCGTCAGCCGGACGCCGCGCGCGGTCGTGCCGAGCGCGGCTCGCTGGGCCGCGAAGCAGGTCTCGAGCGCGAACCGCTCCAGCCGCCCGCTGCCGAGGTCGAGCCCGTCGGGAAGCTGCGCCACCGCGATCGTCGTCGCGGTGTGGGTGGTCGAGCAGTCGACCGGCGCCTCGTCGTACGCCGCCGCGGCCAGCTCGTCGGGACCCATGTCGTGGCACTGGCCCACGACCGGGGCCCCCACCATCGGGTCGGCGGCTCGCGCGGTCGCGGCGCCCGTCCCGACGGCAGCGGCGAGCATCCCGACGAGGACGGCGGCGCTGGGTCCGGGACGGCGTGGCATGTACGTCAACCTAGGCCTGACGAGGGGCGAGCGCCAGCGCCCGGGAGGGTGCAACCATCACCCCCCTGCCTTGCTACCGGTGCGGCGCCAGCACCGCCTCGAGGGCCGCCAGGCCGCGGCTGCTGTGGCTCTTGACGGTGCCCTCGTTGATGCCGAGCTCGGTGGCCGTCTCGCGCACCGACAGCCCGAGCCAGTGACGCAGCACGACGACCTTGCGCTGCTGCTCCGGCAACCCCTGGAGCGCGTCGAAGAGCGCCGACCGCTCCTCGACGGGCGTCGGTTGGGGCGCGCCGTGGTCGGGCAGGTCCTCGGTGGGCCGTTCGCGACGCCACGGCCGGCGGGACTCGTCGATGTTGGCGCGCACCATGATCTGCCGGCAGTAGGCCTCCTCGCCGCCCTGCTGCCGGATGCGCGGCCACGCGACGTAGAGCTTGGTGAGAGAGGTCTGGAGCAGGTCGTCGGCCTTGTGCCAGTCGCCGCACAGGGCGTACGCGATCCGGCGCAGGTGGGCCTGCCGGGCTGCGACGAACTCGCTGAAGTCCGCGTCGCGGTCGGTGCCCCTCATCGCATGCCCTCGCCCGAGGCGTACTGCTGGCGGGCCCAGCTGACGAAGGCGTCGAGCGAGCCGAAGGAACCGGGTCCGTCGATCACCTCGAGCCGCCCTGCGACCACCCGCCACGCCACGTACTCCGGTGTGCCGGCGAACTGCAGGCGCGCCACCCCGCTCCGATCGGCGCCCGTCGCGAAGGAGTCGCCGAGGTCGACGCCCTCGCGGACCTCCATCACCGCGACGTAGGGCGATGCGGACTCGAGGCTGCCCTCCGGGCCGAGGGTCAGCCACTCGTCCGGGCTGTTCCTCGGGCTCGTCCCGGAGTCCACTCCGTTGAGCTCGTCGAGGCCTCGCTGGAGGCTCACCTTGTCGGCGAGCCATCCGGGGAAGTCGCCCGTCGCGCCGTTGGTGTGCGTCGACGTGCTGGTCCCGTCCTCGGTCATCGCGACGAGCGAGTAGGTCTCGACGCCCTGGTAGATCACCCGCAGCCCGACGGAGCGTCCCTGCTCGGGTGTGTACTGCATCGGGTTCGCCACCCGCTGGAGCTCCACGTCGGTCAGGGGAGAGATCTTCACCGTCCCGTCGGGCTCGATGAGCGCCGGGTTGTCGCCGAACCGCTCCGCCACGGTCATCGTCGGCACCGACCGCGGTTGCCCGCGGTCGCGGGTGCGTTCCTTCTTCTCGTCCACCCGCTCCTCCTGCTGCGGGCGCGGGCCCTCGGACGCCACGGGCGCCGAGCCGCGCAGCGTGGACCCCGGCGCCACCGCCCACGCGGTGCCTCCGCCGATCACCACGACGGCGGCGAGGACGACCGCGGTCGCGCGCCGTCGGCGTACGGCCGTGCGTCCCGCTGCGACGTAGTGCCCCGCTGGCACGTCGTGGCCGGTGCCGAACGAGCTGTCGAGCTCGTGCTGCCAGTCGATGTCGGTGCTCATGCTGCGTTCCCCCTGCGGGTGAGTGTTCCACCCCGGGAGACGGAGCGGAGGCGGTGCCGGTTGTCACCCGCCTGCCAGTCGTCGGTCAGGTGGTGAGACGACCGGTCGGCCCGGGGCGGACTCGCGGGTAGCCACTAGGGTTGTGAGCGCCTGCCTGACCGCTTCAGAGGAGATCTCCAGATGCCCATCGCCACTCCCGAGGTGTACGCACAGATGCTGGACGCCGCGAAGGAGAAGTCCTTCGCCTACCCGGCCATCAACGTGTCGTCCTCCCAGACCCTGAACGCCGCGCTCAAGGGCTTCGCCGACGCCGGTTCCGACGGCATCATCCAGGTCTCGACCGGTGGCGCGGAGTACCTGTCCGGCCCGTCGGTGAAGGACATGGTCACCGGCTCCGTCGCGTTCGCGGCCTACGCCGCCGAGGTCGCGAAGAACTACCCGGTCAACATCGCGCTCCACACCGACCACTGCCCCAAGGACAAGCTCGACGGCTTCGTCCGCCCGCTGCTCGACATCTCCGCCGAGCGCGTGGCCCGCGGCGAGGCGCCGCTGTTCCAGTCGCACATGTGGGACGGCTCGGCCGTGCCCCTCGATGAGAACCTCCAGATCGCCGAGGACCTGCTCGCCCGGTGCGCCGCGGCCAACGTGGTCCTCGAGATCGAGGTCGGCGTCGTCGGTGGCGAGGAGGACGGCGTCGCCAACGAGATCAACGACCAGCTCTACACCACCCCCGAGGACGCCATCGCCACCATCAAGGCGCTCGGCGCCGGCGAGCGCGGTCGCTACATGACCGCCCTGACCTTCGGCAACGTGCACGGCGTCTACAAGCCGGGCAACGTCAAGCTGCGCCCCGAGATCCTCAAGTTCGCGCAGGAGGCCGCCGCCTCGGAGCTCGGCCTCGGCTCCGACGCCCGCCCCTTCGACCTCGTCTTCCACGGCGGCTCGGGCTCGACCGCGCAGGAGATCAGCGACGCCGTCGACTTCGGTGTGGTGAAGATGAACGTCGACACCGACACCCAGTACGCCTTCACCCGCCCCGTCGCGGCGCACATGTTCGCCCACTACGACGGCGTGCTGAAGGTCGACGGCGAGGTCGGCAACAAGAAGCAGTACGACCCCCGCGCCTGGGGCAAGGCCGGCGAGGCCGGCATGGCCGAGCGCATCGTCGAGGCCTGCCAGAACCTCCGGTCCGCCGGGACGTCGCTGGGCGGCTGACCTTGCTGTGAGCGGTGCCTGAGCCACCTTCCGTCCGCTCGGAATGTGGCTGGGACAACGGTCGCCCGGCGAGCCAAGCCGACACACCACGAGCGGTGCGCGAGGAGGATTCCCGTCTCCGGGAGCCCCCCTCACACACCGCTCGCGTGACGGCGGTGGTGGCGTACGCCGCTAGCGCGCCGCCGCGTTGCCCGGGATGTCGTCCGGGTCGCCGTAGGGGTCGTCGTGCGTGTGGTGCTCCGCGAGGTCCTTCTGCACGCGCGGGTCGTCGGCGTCGGCGAAGTAGTCGAACGCGATGGTCTCGTCGCGCCCGTTGGACACCTTCATCGCGTTGAGGACCGCGCTGATGACGATCGCGAGCACGACGTTGATGGTGAACGCCGTGATCGCGATGTAGCCCATCTCGCCGATGCCCGGCATCATCCCGAGCGATCCGCCGAAGTGCTTGCCGGTCACCGGGTTGATCACCTGGTAGGCCTCGACCGTGCCGTAGACCATGCCGGCCGCCCAGCCCACGAGGAGGCCGTAGCGGTGGAACCAGCGGGTGAAGAGGCTGAACACCACGGCCGGGAACGTCTGCAGGATCCAGATGCCGCCGAGGAGCTGGAAGTTGATCGCGTTCTGCTTGTCGAGCGTGAGCACGAAGATCAACGCGAATGCCTTCACCAGCAGCGACATCAGCTTGGAGACCTTGGCCTCCTGCGCCGGCGTCGCGTCCTTGTTCAGCCATTCCTTGTAGATGTTGCGGCTGAACGTGTTGGCCGCTGCGATCGACATGATCGCGGCCGGCACCAGGGCGCCGATCGCGATGGCGGCGAAGGCCACGCCGGCGAACCACGCCGGGAACATGTCCTCGAACAGCTGCGGGATCACCAGCTGCGCGTTGGGCTCGCCGTCGAGCCCGATCGGCTGCGTGCCCGCTGCGATCGCGACCCAGCCGAGCAGTGCCAGCAGGCCGAGCACGAAGGAGTACGCCGGCAGGATGGCGGCGTTGCGGCGGATCGTGTTGCGCGAGTTGGACGACAGCGAGGCCGTCACGGAGTGCGGGTACATGAACAGCGCCATCGCCGACCCGAGGGCGAGGGTGGCGTACGCCCAGTACTGGCCGGCGCCCGGGATGAAGGCCCCGTTGGGCTTGCCGGTGACCTCGTTGGTGGCCTCCATCTTGTCCTGCGCGGCGCCGAAGATCGCGTCCCAGCCGCCGACCTGGCCGGGCAGGTAGACGATCGCCACGATGATGACGAGGTAGATGAGGATGTCCTTGACGAACGCGATGACCGCCGGCGCCCGGAGGCCGCTGGAGTAGGTGTAGGCCGCGAGCAGTGCGAAGGCGATGAAGAGCGGCGCGTCCTTGGCGAGGATGCTGTCGCCGCCGCCGAGGCCGGCCACCTCGAGCACCGCCTGGATGCCGACGAGCTGCAGCGCGATGTAGGGCATGGTGGCCACGAAGCCGGTGACCGCGACGGCGAGCGACAGCCCGCGGTCGTCGTACCTGCCCCGGACGAAGTCAGCCGTCGTGACGTAGCCGTGCCGGTGGCTCACCGACCACAGCCGCGCCATGAAGATGAAGATGATCGGGTAGAGCACGATCGTGTAGGGCACGGCGAAGAAGCCCGCCACGGCGCCGGTCGTGAACATCGCCGCAGGCACCGCGACGAACGTGTAGGCCGTGTAGAGGTCGCCGCCGAGCAGGAACCAGGTGATCCACGTGCCGAACTTGCGACCGCCCAGGCCCCACTCGTCGAGGGACTCCATGGAGTCGGCGCGCATGAAGCGGCTGGCCATGAAGCCGGCCACCGTCACGATCAGGAACAGGACGATCAGCACCGCGAGCGCGACGCCGTTGACGCCACCGGTGTCGGCGGCCAGGAGGGTGACCTCGGGTGTCATCGGTCCTCACCCACCTTGTGGGAGGTCAGGCCGCGGGCCGACAGCGTGAGCCGGTAGGCCGCGAAGGTCAGGGCGGAGCAGATGAAGACCCAGAGGAACTGGTACCAGAAGAAGAAGGGGAAGCCCCACAGCTCGGGCGCTTCCTTGCTGTAGGACGGCACCCACATGAGCGCGATGATGGGGATCGCGAGCAGGACGGCGGCGAGCGCCATCTTGCCCTTGTCGGTCGGGGGGACGCCCTCTTCGGGGCGCGACTGAGGTGGTGTGTTCCCGGAATTCACCCGCGCGACCTTACTCGCGCGGTGACGACCGTCACCCCTCCTTCGGGGTGGCGCGGCCAGCGGTCGGTCTGACGCGACGAGCGGTCAGGCGTCAGCCCAGCAGCTCGTCGGCCGCGGCCGGGCTGGAGTCGCGGAGGAAGGTCGAGCACCGCTCCCACTCGTCGGTCTCGCCGATCGCCCGGGCGGCGAGGGCGAGGAGCGCGAGCGAGCGCAGGAAGCCGCGGTTGGGCTCGTGCTCCCACGGCACCGGTCCGTGGCCCTTCCAGCCGTTGCGGCGCAGCCGGTCGAGCGAGCGGTGGTAGCCGACGCGCGAGTAGGCGTAGACCGTCACGTCGTCGGCGCCCGCGTCCTGCGCCTGCTGCGCCAGGGCCGCCCAGGCGGCCGGGGAGTCCGGGTGACGGCGTACGACGGCCGCGGGGGAGTCGCCCCCGGCGAGCTCGGCGTCGGCGGGGTCGGCGGGCAGGTGGGTGGGCGGGGGACCGGCCATCAGGTCGCCGCCGTTGAAACCGGAGGTCATGGGCCAACCCTAGGCGGGGGTCGGACAGACTTCCCCCATGGGCCAGACGTTCACGACCGAGATCCAGGCGCGCTACCGCGACATCAACCTCGCCGGTCACGTGGACAACGTCGAGGCGGTCCGGGTGCTCGACGAGGCGCGCTACGAGTTCCTCCGGTTCGCCCGCCTGCCGGGCCTCCCGGCGGAGGCGACCGGGCTGCTGCACGGCACCGACCCCGGCGTGTCCGAGCTCGTTGCCTCGCAGACGATCGAGTACCACTCCGAGATGCGGTTCGTGCCCTACCAGCCGTTCCTCGCCTCGCTGTGGGTCTCACGGATCGGCCGCTCGTCCTTCACCGTCGCCGCCGAGCTCCGGGTGGAGGCGGGCGGTCGTCCGGCCGCCGTCTGGGAGTGCGTCAACGTGCTGTGGGACCACCGTGCCCAGACGGCGTGGACGATCGGCGACGCCGTGCGCGCCGACCTCGAGCGCTACCTGGGCGACCCCGTCGGCTTCCGCCGCTGACGCTGACGCCGAGGTGACGCCGGCGACCGGCAGGCCGCTCCTGAGAGCCGCCTGCCGGTGCTTGCTGTGCCGTGTCAGGTGACGTTGGCGCAGATGAGGTCGAGAGAGAGTGTGCCGGCGGTCGCCTCGTAGTTCCAGGTGGACGCCGTCGCCCCAGTGCCGCCGTCGTTGATGTCGACACCGGTGCCGTCGAACGAGCCGCTCAGCTCGGCTGCAGCACCGAGGACGCGCTTGCCGGCGGGACAGCCGTTGGTCAACCTGGCTCCGGCGCCGGAAGGGACCGAGGTGGTCGCGGTGACGACCTGGTAGCCGGAGACCCCGGGGGCGCCCGCGGCGCCGGCGGGACCGGTCGCGCCGCGGAGCGACGAGACGGCGCCCGACGAGAGGTCGTCTGTCTTGAGCGTGCCGTTCTTGATGACCTTGGACGTCAGGTTGTTCTTCTTGATGTCCTTGGTGGTCACCGTGCCGTTCTTGATGTCGTTGCCGGTGATGACGAGGGCGGCGGTGGCGCCACTGGTGGCCGAGGCGGCGACGAGCACGCTGGCGATGGCGATGGTCGGGAGGCTGCGTCGAACGGAGCCGAGTGCGTTGGTGAGCATGTCTTCCTCCGAGGGGGGTTTGGAGCCTTTTGCTGCATGGCACCACCCCCCGAGCGGAGGACAAGGAAAGGTAAAGAGATTTACCCGAATTTTCGGCACACGGCTCAGGCGCCGAGCAGCTGCCGCACCTTCGCCGGGCCGAGCGCCAGCACGAGCGTGGGCAGGCGCGGACCGCGGTCGGCGTCGACCAGCAGGTTGTAGAGCAGCCGGAAGAAGTCCTTCTGGTCCGCCTTCACCTGGTCGGTGGGGGCGTCGTCGAAGCCGAGGCCGCGCGCGACCTTGGGCACCCCGTAGACGACCGACGTGACGGCGTCGAGGTCGCCGTCGTCGGGGAGCCGATCGAGGAAGATCCGCAGCCACAGCTCCTCGTCCTCGCTGAGCGAGGACAGCCGCTCGGTGTCCGGCGCCTCGCGCACGGTGGTGCGCTCGTCGGCGGGCACGTGCTCGGCCGTCCACTGCATCGCCTTGGACAGCCGGGGCTCGAGGTCGGCGACCGAGTCGTGCGGGAAGCCCGAGGACTCGATGATCCGCGAGATGAGGTCGGCCGATCCCGCTGTCACGTCGGCGACCGACGACAGCGTCCGGAACGGGACCGGCACCGCGGGAGAGGGGAGCCGGCCGGTGGACGCCGTCTCGGAGGCGCGGTGCCAGGCGAGCGTCGCGACGTCGGACTTGGCCGGGTCGGCGGCCTTGCGGCCGAGCGCGTCCCACTCGTCGTACAACCGCACGACGGAGGCGCCGAAGTCGATGTCGAAGGCCTGCGTGGGAGCGCGGCGGACGTAGAGCCACCGCAGCATCGGCGCCTCGAGGATGCGGAGCGCGTCCGTGGCCGTCGGCACGCCGCCCGCCGACGAGGACATCTTCTGCACGCCGGCGAAGCCGACGAACGCGTAGATGACCCGGGCCGGGGCGCGCCAGTCGAAGATCGACGACACGATCTCGGTGCCGACGGTGTAGGACGAACCGGGCGTCATGTGGTCGCGACCGGCGGGCTCGAAGTTGACCTTCTCGTAGGCCCACCGCATCGGCCAGTCGACCTTCCAGACGAGCTTGCCGTCGTTGTCGGTGGACAGGTTGGTCGTGCCCTCGAATCCGCACGAGGAGCAGGTGTAGGAAAGCGTCGTGGTGGCGTCGTCGTACGCCGTCGTGGTGACGGTGTCGCGACCGCACCGGCGGCAGTAGGGGCGGTAGGGGAAGCGGGCGATCGCGTCGGCGGAGGAGGTCGCCGACGGGTCGCCCTCCTCGTCGTCCTCGTTGGCGACCGAGTCAGCGAGGTCGGCGGCCTCCTGCTCGGACGCGTCCTCGGCGGGGGCCACCTTCCTGGTGCGGTGCTTGGCGAGCACCGCCTCGATCTCGTCGCGGCGGGCGACGGACTCGAGGACCTGCTCGCGATAGGCGCCGGAGGTGTACATCTGCGTCTGGGAGATCTCCTCCATCTCCACGCCGAGCTCGCGCAGCGCGTCCTGGAGCGGAGCCTTGAAGTGGTCGGCCCAGCTGGCGTGGCACTTCCACGGGTCGGGCACGGCGGTCAGCGGGCGCCCGATGTGGTCGGCCCACTCGGCCGGCACGCCGGCCGGCACCTTGCGGAACCGGTCGAAGTCGTCCCACGAGTGGAGGTGTCGAACCGGGACGCCGCGGCGTCGCAGCTCCTCGGCCACGAAGTGCGGGGTGATGAACTCGCGCAGGTTGCCCAGGTGGATCGGCCCGCTGGGGGAGGCACCGGACGCGACGGTCACCAGGTTGCCCTCGCCCGCGTGACGTACGGCGTCGTCCGCCGCCCGCGTCACCCAGTCGACCGGATCGCCCTGCCCCTGCCGTCCTCGCGCCATGCAGGCAAGGCTAGGGGACGCCGTATGGCGCCGGAGCCGACCCCCGTGGCGGCTCCGACGCCGTGCTCCGAGGAGCGGGCCAGCCGCACACCCCCGCGGCGACCGGCGCAGACAGTATCGACTGGCCGTTCGTTGCCACGCGGATCCTGAGTGCCGGTGGCACTAAACTGCCACCATGCCCGGCGACCCGTCCTCCGTCCTCGCGGCCCTCGGCCTCGACCGGCGGACCGAACAGCTCTACTTCCGTCTGGCCCCCGTGTCCGGTCACACCGTCACCGGGGTCGCGCAGCTGGTGCGGCAGCGGCCCGACCAGCTGATGCGCAGCCTCGCCCCGCTGCTGGAGCGCGGACTGGTGGTGGTGTCCGAGGACCGGATCGTGGTCCCGGCGCTGGCCGAGGCGGTCTCCGAGCTCGTGCTGCGCCAGGCGCGGTCGGCGGCGTCGTCCGCGGCCATGCTGGCCGAGCTGTCGAGCGCGGTGCCGCACCTCGTGGCCTCGACGACGCGCCCCGACCCGCGCCACGTCACCGAGGTCCATCCCCTCGACGGCGAGCTGAGCTCGGGCGGCAACCCGCTGGAGCTCCTGCAGCTGATGCTGCGCACCAGCCGCGGCGACATGCTGTGGCTGCGCCCCGACGCGTGGGCGATGCCGCGCGAGTCGAAGGTCAGCGAGCTGGTCGCCGAGGCGATGGCGACCGGTCGACGCTCCCGAGCGATCTACCCCGCCCGGGCGCTGACCGAGGCACCCGAGGCCCTGCGCGTGCGCGCCGGGTTGGGGGAGCAGGTGCGGATCATCTCGGAGGTGCGCACCCGGATGTTCATCCTCGGCGACACCCACGCAGTGATCCCCGAGCCCATCGGCTTCACCGACGAGCCGCGGGTGCACGTGCGCCAGCGCTCGATCGTCGCGGCCCTGACGATGTGGTTCGAGTCGCTGTGGGACCGGGCCGCGCCGATGCCCGAGCCCGAGGCCGGGCGGGTGAGCCCCGACGGACGGCAGTTCCTGCTCGAGCAGCTGATGGCCGGGACGACCGACGAGGTCATCGCCCGCCAGCTGGGCATCGGCCTGCGCACCGTCCGGCGACGCATCGCGGCCCTCATGACCGAGCTTGGCGTGGACACCCGCTTCCAGGCGGGCGTGGAGGCGGCCCGGCGCGGCTGGCTCTGACCGCGGGGCAGTCCGCGGGGCAGACTCAGTCAGCGGGGCAGGATCATCTCGTACGCCGCCCGCTCGAGGCGCCAGCTGCGGCTGCGCTCGGGCCCGGAGATCTCGCCGTCGGCCGACAGCCAGAACTCGTCGCCGCTCACCTTCACCGACGTACCGCGCAGGGTGACGACGTCGTCGCGCTGGTCGTGCTCGCCCTTGCGCAGGCGCATGACGTAGCCGAGCTTGGCGGCCGGCTTCACCGCACGGCTGATCATCACGTCGAGCAGCCCGTCCTCGGTGTCGGCGTCGGGGTTGAGCTCGGTGCCGCCGCCGACGTTGCCGCCGTTGCCGATGGCCACCATCAGCACCGGCCGGTCGACGTCGTTGACGACCCCGCCGTCGAGCTCGACGCGCAGGCGCCAGCTGGGCGGGTGGAAGGCGGACAGGACGGCGCCGATGGGGTAGCCGAGCTTGCCGAGGTTGACCTTGCCGACGCCGACGGCGCCCAGCCGGGTCTTCCACTTCGCGCCCTTGCGGCTGGCCTGCGCTCCGACACCGACGTGCACGTTGTTGACCACGACGTTGCCGGTCTCGTCGACGATGAGGTCGACCTTGCGGGGCTCGCCCGACAGCACGAGCCGGGCCGCGTCCTCGACCTCGAGCGGGATGTCGTTGCCGCGAGCGAAGTCGTTGCCGGTGCCCATCGGCAGCAGGGCGAGGGTCGTCTGGTCGAGCTCGCGGCGCTTGTGCAGCGCGGTCACGACCGCGTGCAGGCTGCCGTCGCCTCCGGCCACCACGACCGTACGGCCGCCGGCGCGGTGGAGCACGCCGTCGAGCTCGCCGGGGTTGGAGGTCTTGGCGACCTCGACGGAGGCCTTCTCGCGGAGGACGACGAGGGCCTCGGCGAGCCGCTCCTCGTCGGAGGTGCCGGCGTCGGCGTTGGTGATGACCAGCAGGGAGCGCACGTCCGGACCCTAGCCGACCCCTGTGCGATAGCGTGGCGTCGCAAGAGCCCCGGTGCCTTGTGCCGGGGCCCTTCGCATTTTTCCCGCACCGACCGTTTTCTGCCGAATGACAGAGGGAGGGCTGAGATGCCCGCGATCGTCGTGCTCGGCGCCCAGTGGGGCGACGAGGGCAAGGGCAAGGCCACCGACCTGCTGGCCACCACGGACCCGATCGACTTCGTGGTCCGCACCAGTGGTGGCCACAACGCCGGCCACACCATCGTGATCGACGGTGAGAAGTACGCCACCCACCTGCTGCCGAGCGGCATCCTCACACCGGGGGCCACCTCGGTGATCGCCAACGGCGTGGTGGTCTCCCCGGAGGCGCTGTTCCGTGAGCTCGACGGGCTCCTCGCCCGCGGGGTGGAGGTGGCCGACCTGAAGGTGAGCGCCAACGCCCACGTCATCGCGAGCTACCACGCCACCATCGACAAGGTCACCGAGCGCTTCCTCGGCAAGAACCAGATCGGCACCACGGGCCGCGGCATCGGCCCGGCCTACGCCGACAAGATCAACCGCGTCGGCGTCCGGATCGCCGACCTCTTCGACGAGAAGATCCTGCGCGAGAAGATCGACGCCGCGCTCGACGTGCGCAACCACCTGCTCACCAAGGTCTACAACCGGCGCGCCATCGAGGTCGACGCGGTCGTCGAGGAGCTGCTGTCGTACGCCGACCGGCTCGAGCCGATGGTGTGCGACACCTCGCTGCTGCTCAACCAGGCGCTCGACGCCGGCCAGACGGTGCTGTTCGAGGGCGCCCAGGCCACGATGCTCGACGTCGACCACGGCACGTACCCGTTCGTCACGTCCTCCAACCCGGTCGCCGGCGGTGTGTGCGTGGGCGCGGGCATCGGCCCCACCCGCGTCGACCGGGTGATCGGCGTGATCAAGGCCTACACGACCCGTGTGGGCTCCGGGCCGTTCCCGACCGAGCTCTTCGACGAGGACGGGATCCAGCTCCAGACCCTCGGTGGCGAGATCGGCGTCTCCACCGGACGCACCCGCCGCTGCGGCTGGTACGACGCCGTCGTCGCGCGCTACGCCAGCCGGGTCAACGGCCTCACCGAGTTCTTCCTCACCAAGCTCGACATCCTCGGCTCCTGGGACCGGATCCCGGTCTGCGTGGCCTACGAGATCGACGGGCAGCGGGTCGAGGAGATGCCGATGACGCAGACCGAGTTCCACCACGCGAAGCCGGTCTACGAGTACTTCGACGGCTGGAACAGCGACATCTCGGGCTGCCGCTCCTTCGAGGAGCTCCCCAAGAACGCGCAGATCTACGTGCAGGCGCTCGAGGAGATGTCGGGCGCGAAGATCTGGGGCGTCGGGGTCGGACCGGGGCGCGAGCAGACCGTGGTGGTGCACGGGTGAGGACCCTCGTCGTCGGGACCGGCGGCCGCGAGCACGCTCTCGTCCTCGCCCTCGCCGCCGACCCGACGGTGACCGAGGTGCACGCCGCGCCCGGCAACCCCGGCATCGGCGAGGTCGCCACCCTGCACCCGGTCGACCCGATGGACGGTCCGGCCGTCGCCGCGCTCGCCACGTCGATCGGGGCGGACCTGGTGGTCATCGGCCCCGAGGCCCCGCTCGTCGCCGGTGTCGCCGACGACGTGCGCGCGGCCGGGGTCGCGGTGTTCGGTCCCTCCCGTGACGCGGCCCGGCTCGAGGGGTCCAAGGCCTTCTCCAAGGAGGTCATGGCCGCCGCCGGCGTGCCGACCGCCGGCTCCCACACCTGCACGACGCCCGACGAGGTCGCCGCGGCGCTCGACGCGTTCGGGGCGCCCTACGTCGTCAAGGACGACGCGCTCGCCGCGGGCAAGGGCGTCGTCGTCACCACCGACCGCGACGAGGCGCTGGCCCACGCGGCCGGGTGCGGCCGGGTCGTGGTCGAGGAGTTCCTCGACGGACCGGAGTTCTCCCTCTTCGTCGTCTGCGACGGCACCGTCGGGCGACCGCTGCTGCCGGCGCAGGACTTCAAGCGCATCTTCGACGGCGGCCGCGGGCCCAACACGGGCGGCATGGGCTCCTACGCCCCGCTCACCTGGCTGCCCGACGGCATCGTCGACACCGTGGTGGCCGAGGTCGTCGCGCCGACGCTGGCCGAGATGGAGCGGCGCGGTGCGCCGTTCGTCGGCTGCCTCTACGTCGGGCTCGCCCTGACCGCGGCCGGCCCGAAGGTCATCGAGTTCAACTGCCGCTTCGGTGACCCCGACGTGCAGCCGGTGCTCGCCCTGCTGACCTCCCCGCTCGGCACCCTGCTGCGCGCGGCCGCCGACGGCGACCTCGCGGCCGTCCCGGCGCCGACCTTCGCCGACGGGGCGTCGGTCTCGGTGGTGATGGCCAGCGCGGGTTACCCCGAGGGATCCAGCACGGGCGACGTGATCGTCGGCACCGAGACCCTGGCCGTCGAGGACGACGTCGACGTGGTCCACGCCGGCACCGCGCGGACCGACGCCGGGCTGGTGACCGCCGGCGGCCGGGTGCTCGCCGTCCGGGCGACCGGGTCGGACGTCGCCGACGCCCGCGCCAAGGCGTACGAGGGCATCTCGAGCATCAGCTTCCCGGGCGCGCAGTGGCGCCGCGACATCGCCGCCGAGCCGCTCGGCGTCGTCGAGGGCGCCGCGTCCCGTGGCTGAGCCGTTCGCGGGCGGGTCGGACGTGCGCGTCCGTGAGGTGCTGCACGGCGCCGAGTGGGCGTCGTGGGACGAGCGCGTCGTCGGCGACGACGGGACGGTGCTCGCCACGGTGAAGGCCGACGGCACCCCGATGGTCTTCCCGCCGCACCCGGTGCCGCACCCGTGGGGGCACCTCGAGGCCTGGACCGGCACGACGGTGCTCAAGCTGCGCCGGAGCGGCGACTGGTACTCGGTGTGGAAGTTCTTCGACGCCTCCGGCCTGCTCTCCTGGTACGTCAACTTCGAGACGCCCGTCGTGCGCACCGCCGACGGCGTCGACGTCAACGACCTCCAGCTCGACATCGTGATCGCCCCGGATGGCGCGTGGCGGTGGAAGGACGTGCAGGACCTCGCCCCCAGCCTGGCGTCCGGGCGCATCACCCACGACGAGCTGCTGGCGACGCTCGCCGCCGCCGCCGAGGTCGCGGACCTGCTCGATCGCGGCGACCGCTGGTGGTCCGCGTGGGACGGCTGGGTCCCCTCCGACAGCCCCGGCTGACCCGTCGTACGACGTCATGGTGCCCGCCTGTCAGGACGACCGCTTCTCATGACGTCCCGCGCGGTCACGTCGCGCGCCCGCGGATGGGAGGATGGGTGCCCGTGAGCGTCCCCAACGTCCTGGCCACCCGTTATGCCGGTGCCGATCTCGCCGAGATCTGGTCGCCCGAGCACAAGATCGTCCTCGAGCGGCAGCTCTGGATCGCGGTGCTCAGGGCTCAACGCGACCTGGGCATCGCGGTGCCCGAGGGCGTCGTCGAGGCCTACGAGGCGGTCGTCGACCAGGTCGACCTCGACTCGATCGCCGCGCGTGAGCGGGTCACCCGCCACGACGTCAAGGCGCGCATCGAGGAGTTCTCCGCGCTCGCCGGGCACGAGCACATCCACAAGGGCATGACCTCGCGAGACCTCACCGAGAACGTCGAGCAGCTGCAGCTGCGCCGCTCGCTCGAGGTGGTGCGCGACCGCGCCGTCGCCACCCTGGTCCGCCTGGGCCGGCTCGCCGCCGAGCACGAGGCCACCGTGATGGCCGGCCGCTCGCACAACGTGGCCGCGCAGGCGACGACGCTCGGCAAGCGCTTCGCGACGATCGCCGACGAGATGCTGATCGCCGTCCAGCGGATCGAGGAGCTGCTCGCGCGCTACCCGCTGCGCGGCATCAAGGGGCCGATGGGCACCTCGCAGGACATGCTCGACCTGCTCGACGGCGACGCCTCGCGCCTCGATGAGCTCGAGGAGCGGGTCGCCCGCCACCTGGGCTTCGAGCGGGTGCTGACGAGCGTGGGCCAGGTCTACCCCCGCTCGCTCGACTTCGAGGTCGTCTCCGCGCTGGTGCAGCTGGTCAGCGGCCCGTCCAACCTCGCCACCACGGTGCGGCTGATGGCCGGCCACGAGCTGGTGACGGAGGGGTTCAAGGAGGGGCAGGTCGGCTCGTCCGCGATGCCGCACAAGATGAACACCCGTTCGTGCGAGCGGGTCAACGGCCTCGCCGTCATCATCCGCGGCCACCTCTCGATGGTCAGCGAGCTCGCCGGCGACCAGTGGAACGAGGGCGACGTCTCCTGCTCCGTCGTACGTCGCGTCGCGCTGCCCGACGCGTTCTTCGCCACCGACGGGCTCTTCCAGACCTTCCTCACCGTGCTCGACGAGTTCGGTGCGTTCCCGGCGGTTATCCAGCGCGAGCTCGACCGCTACCTGCCCTTCCTCACCACGACCAAGGTGCTGATGGCGGCGGTCCGCAACGGGGTCGGCCGCGAGGCCGCGCACGAGGCGATCAAGGAGGCCGCCGTCGGCACCGCGCTCGCGATGCGCGCCGGCCAGGCCGACAACGACGTGTTCGCCAAGCTCGCCGCCGACGAGCGGCTGGGCCTGACGCGCGAGCAGATCGACGCGCTCGTCGCCGACCCGATCGAGTTCACCGGTGCGGCCGTGGCCCAGACCCGCGCGGTCGTCGCCCGGGTCGAGGCCCTCGCGGCCGCCCACCCCGGCGCAGCGGCGTACGTGCCGGGCGCGATCCTCTGACCGGGCCGCGACCTCCGTCTCCCCGGGGGTTGTCAGGCTCTCGCTGAACGTGTCAGGCCGTGCACGGGCCGACAAGTTCAGCGATCCCGGTCAGCCGGGGATCACTGGAGCGGCGAACGGCACCTCAGTCACCGAGCCGCCAGGATCGTACGGCGGCGGCGAAGGCGAGCGTCAGGACGGCGAGGGCCGCGAGCAGGGCCGCCCGGGCCGCCACGGGGGCTGAGGTCACCGTGCCGACGGCCTGGTAGACGGTCATCAGCAGCGCGGCGCCGAGGGCGGAGCCGATCCGCTGGCCGGTCTGGAGGGCGCCGCCCGCCGCGCCGCCCATCGTGGGCGGCACCTCGGCGAGGGTGAGGGTGAAGTTGGGGGAGATGACCCCGCCGCCGCCGACGCCGGCGAGGAACATCGCGGGCGCGAGGGTCCACCACAGGGTGTCGGTCGGCGAGGTCACCAGCCACGCGGCGAGCGCGGTGCCGGTCATCATCACCCCGAGCGCGACCAGGGTCACCCGTCGGCCGAGGGTGCCGACGAGCCGCCCGGCGAGCGGCGAGGTGGTGGCGGCGCCGACGGCGAACGGCGTCATCAGCAGGGCGGCCTGCAGCGGCGAGAACCCCTCGCCCTCCTGCAGGTGCACCGACAGCACGAGGAAGATCCCGGTGAAGCCGGTGAAGTAGAGGGTGCCGACGAGCAGGCCGTTGGCGTAGCCGGGCAGGCCGCGCAGCAGCGACACGTCGAGCAGCGGCGGTCGGCCCAGCCGGACGGTGCGCGCCTCCCAGCGCACGAACCCCCACGCCAGCAGCGGGAAGGCCACCAGCACCACCAGCGGCAGGCCGGCCCCGCCCTCGAGGCTGATCAGCGGGAACAGCACCGCCAGCACGGCGAGGCCCAGCAGCACCGCGCCGACGAGGTCGATGCGGGGGTCCTTCGGCGCGCCCTCCGGCCCGGCGCCGACGTGGTTGTCGGGCACCAGCCGACGGATCAGCACCAGGGCCACGAGGCCGATGGGCACGTTGATGAGGAAGAGGGAACGCCAGCCGTTCTCCTCGCCGAGCACGCCGATCAACAGGCCGCCGATGAGCGGCCCGGTGGCCGACGCGACGGCGACGGTGAAGCCGAACATCCCGAAGGCGCGGCCGCGCTCGGCGCCGCGGAAGAGCTGCTGGATGAGGCCGGAGTTCTGCGGGGTGAGCAGGCCCGCGCTGGCGCCCTGCGCGAGGCGGGCGAGCACGATGGCCGCCGCGTTGGGGGCCAGGCCCACGGCGGCGCTCGAGACGATGAAGCCGATGAGCCCGATCGTCATCATCCGGCGCCGGCCGTGCGCGTCGCCGAGCCGGCCGCCGGCGACGAGGGTCATGCCGAAGGCGAGCGCGTAGCCGGACACCACCCACTGGATGGTCGCGGCCGACGTGTCGAGCCCGGCCCGGATGGACGGCACGGCGACGTTGACGATGGTGACGTCGAGCAGCGACATGAAGCCGACGACGAGGGACACGGCGAGCACCCGCCAGCGGCGGGGGTCGGGCTCGTACGCGGCCTCGTCGCCGCTCGTGCGCTCGGCCTGCTCGTCCTGGGTCATCCGCGCCAGCCTCTCACCCGGTGCCAGCACCGAGGACCGCCCTACGGGAGGGGCAGGATGGGTCCATGAAGGCGATCCAGGCGCGGGTGACCGGTCAGGTGCAGGGCGTGGCGTTCCGGTGGCACACCCAGGAGCAGGCCCAGCGGCTCGGCGTCGTCGGGTGGGTGCGCAACGAGGTCGACGGCAGCGTCCTGGTGCACGCCGAGGGGGAGGACGACGCCGTCGACGCGCTCGTGGAGTGGTGCCGCCACGGACCGCCGTCCGCGCGGGTGCGCGACCTCGCCGCCCGCGCTGCGGCGCCGAGCGGGGCCTCCTCCTTCGAGGTCACCGGCTGACCGCGCCGGCCGCGTTCTCGAACTGTAGTGATCTTGTCGACTATCGTGGGGGAATGACGACCGTGACAGCAGCACCGCCGACCTACGACGACGTCCAGGTCGTGGTGCCCGCCCCGGGTCCCGGCGCCGGCAACTGGGCCGGGGCCGCGAGCGCCGTCCTCGTCGACGGAGTGTTCTGGCTGACCTGGCGGGTCCGCCGGCCGCTGACCGACGGACGGGGCGTGTCGGTGGTGGTCGCCCGCTCCGACGACGGCGTCACCTTCGAGCCGGTCACCGAGGTGGCGCGCGAGGCGTTCGGCGCCGAGTCCTTCGAGCGGCCCGTGCTCGTGCCGCTCCGTGAGGGCGGGTGGCGGCTCTACCTGTCCTGCGCGACCCCCGGCTCCAAGCACTGGTGGGTGGACAGCCTGACCGCCGACACGGTCGAGGGCCTGCCCGGCGGCGTACGACGCCGTGTCCACGAGGGCGACCGCGACACCGGCGTCAAGGACCCGGTGATCACGGTGGGCGAGGACGGCTACGAGATGTGGCTGTGCTGCCACCCCCTCGACGAGCCCGGTCACGAGGACCGGATGACCACGCGGCGGCTCACCAGCGCCGACGGCCTGGAGTGGGACGACCACGGCGAGGTGCTCGCCGGCCGCGAGGGCCAGTGGGACGCCCGCGGCGCGCGGGTCAGCGCGGTGCTGCCCGACGGCACGGTGCTGTACGACGGCCGGCCGGACGCCGAGTCCAACTGGTTCGAGACCACCGGGGTGGCGACCTGGGACGGCACGGTCCTGACCCGCGCCGCACAGCCGCCGATCGCCTCCCCGCACGCCGATGGCGCCTTCCGCTACGCCACTGCCGTGCCCCTGCCGGACGGCCGGGTGCGCTACTACGTCGAGGCCGCGCGTCCCGACGGCGCGCACGACCTCGTCACCTGCGTGCGCTGACCCCGCGGGGCGCCGCCCCGTTCACGTTCTCGGCGTGGCGCACCGGGTCGGCGTCGCGGTCCACGAGGCGGGTCACCGTCGCGGAGCGCTGGGCGAACGAGCCGCGGCTCTCCGGGTTGAGCCAGTCGCCGAAGTCCTGCCCGGTGAGCTCGCCGAGCAGCCGGACGTCGTCGGCGTAGCTCTCGATCAGACGCTGCCGGCTGATCGCGTCGAGGCGGGGACGGTGCGCGTCCCGGTGGTCGCCCAGCAGGCCGAGCGACAGCGGGTGGACCGCCCGCCACACCTGCGGAGGCGCGAACTGACCAAGCCGCGCGCCGCCGCGCACGACCGGCCCGAACAGCCGCGGCCGCCAGCCCGGCGGGACGAAGCTGCGCGAGTTGTCGCGCGGGATCGAGTCGACCTGGCCCTCCCGGATCCCGAGGAACCGGCTCACCCGGTCGACCGTCGCGCCGGGCGCGTCGACGAGGTCGCGGTAGCGGATGACGAGGATGCGCTCGGGGTCGACGTAGCGGTGCAGGTGCGCCAGCTGCTCGCCGTACCTCCCGAGCTCGCGGTAGCGCCAGAAGGGCGCCCAGCCGGCGCGGACCCGCTCGTCCTCGCGACCGAACGCCGACACGAAGTCCGCCTCCGGCTCGAGGCCGTCTGACCACAGGTGCATCCAGTTGCTGTAGGCGCGGTCCACCGGGTCGCGGACCACGGCGACGAGACGTACGTCGGGCAGGTCCTCGGCGATGCGGCGGTGGGCGCCGCGGCTCCACAGGTAGAACGGCGTGCTCTCGCCGCGCGCCTGGTGCTGCGCCGCCGGGGCGAAGAGCGGGAAGTAGCGGTCGGCGCGCCAGATCCACTCCTGCTGGGAGTGCTTGTCGCCCGGCCCCCGCCAGGCCGGCGGCGGCGCGCCGTCGCACAGCCAGTACTTCGGTTCCTTCGGGTCCGACACGAAGACGTCCGGGTGCTGCGCGAGTGCGGCGTGGAGCGCCGTCGTGCCGGCCTTGGGGGCGCCGATCACGAGGAAGTCGGGGCGTGGTGCTCGGGGCACGTTCCCTCCCGGGGGTGAGGTGCTGTCATTAGTAGACTAAGTCACTAGACAATGCTCCGCCAGACCCTTCCGGGAGTGTCTGGACAACCCATCGGCCGCACCGGACCGGTGGCCCGCCGTCAGCCGAGCAGCCCCTGCCGACGCGCCGTCGCCGCGGCCTCCGTGCGGTTGGCCGCCCCGAGCTTCGCGAGGATGTGCGAGACGTGGACGCTCGCCGTCTTGGGCGACATGAAGAGCGTCGTGCCGATCTGCCCGTTGGTCATCCCCTCGGCCACCAGTCGCAGCACCTCGACCTCGCGCTCGGTCAGCACGCCGTCCGTACGACGCTCTCGCGGGCCGATCGCCCACCTCTCCGCCAGCGCGTCGGCGCGCGCCAGCAGGGGCGCGGCCTCCAGCCGCTCGGCGACCTCTCGGCCGGCCGCCAGGTGGCGCCGGGCCGCATCGCGGTCGCCGTGGACCGCCTCCTGCTCCGCCAGCGACAGGTGCGTGACTGCGACGTCGGGGACGTGCCCGATCCGTTCCCAGCCCGCCAGGGCCTCCCGCAGCGCCGGGCGGGCGTCGCGGCCGTGGAAGCGGTCGAGCTGGGCGGCGAGGTCGAGGGGCCAGACCTCACCGAGCCGACCGTAGCGGCGGCACCGCTCCACCGCCGCGGCAATCTCGTCCATGTGGACGGATGCCTCGTCGCGGTCGTCCCGGTCCGGGTTGTTGGTCGCCGCATCGGCCTCTGCACGGGCCGCGTCGCGGAGTACGCACCAGAGACAGTCGTCGGCCACGAAGGACCCGTCGTCGGCCCACAATGCGCGGTACTCGGACCGTGCTGCCGCCAGGTCGCCGCTGGCGGCGCTGGCAGCGGCAACCAGGTGGCGCACGATGACCGGGTGGGCACCGCTGGGGACCACCTCCCTGCTGAGCGACGTCCATCGGCTCGCGTCCGTGGCGCCCCGCTGGGCCACGTCGAGGAGCGCCAAGCGCGCGTTGCTGGTGCGGAGGTCGTCCTCCCACCACGGCGCCGACTCCTCGAGGAGCTGCCGGGCTCGGGCCCAGTCGCCGGTGCAGGTCAGGCTGAAGGCATGGTTCTCGACCAGGTGCTCCCAGAGGCCGACGGAGAGCTCGGGGTGGCGGAGCTGCGCGAGCGCCGCCTCGCCGATCTCCTGCGCCCTGCGGTGCTCGCCACACACGCTCCGGCACCACACGACGTTGCCGTCGGCGAACAGCACGTAATGGCCGGGGAGGTCGCGCAGTTGTGCCAGCTGTTCCTCGAGGTAGTCGGCGGCGCCGTGGGGGTCGCCCCGGAACTGACGCGAGTGGGAGCGCAGCACCACGTGCTCCACGCGACCGCGTGGCGACGCGAGCTCGGCGGCGATGTCGGCAGCCGCGTCCATGCCGGTGACTGAGCGCTCGTCGCTTGCTGGCAGGCGCAATGCGAGGCTGAGCGCCAACAGCGAGAAGAGATCGCGCGGGCCGGAGAAGAGGTCGAACCTGTCGAACAGGTCCTGTGTCATCTCGCGAAAGCGGGGATCGATGTCGCCCTTGGCCTCGCCGGTGATCGCGCGGATGACGGCGAGAGTCGCACGCTCCGACTCGTCCAGCAGGTGAACTGGCACCGCATCCAGAACTGCGAGGAAGCTGGCCATTCCCGTCGACTGCGCGGCGAGCACGGACTGCGCCACGACTTCGCGCAGCGTGAGCCCGGCGACGGCTTCCGGGTCTCGGAGCGAGGCCCACGCCGACAGCACCCGCCTCCACAACAGCGTCTCGCGGTGCGGGTCGGCGATCCGCTCCGCCGAGGGGAGTGCGGCCACTGCGGCCGCCAGCGAACGGCGTACGTCCCGCGCCTGGTGCCAGTGCTCCGCGACGGCCAGCAGCGCCGGGTCGCCCGCCAGCACGCCCGGGTTGTCCTCCAGCACCTCGGCCCACCGACGGTGCCACGCGCGCCGCGCGCCCGGTCCGGTCTCCCGGCTCGTCGCCTCGCGCAGCAGCGCGTGCCGGAACCCCACTGCGTCGTGCTCGTGGTCGGTCGTGAGGATCCCGGCGCGCAGCGCCTCGACCAGCGCCGTGTCGAGCTCCTCGGGCGTGACGTCGAGGACCTGCTCGAGCAGGCTGATCCGCAGGTGGCCGTCGCCGACCGCCGCGGCCTCCACCAGCCGCCGCGTCTCGGGGGTGAGGGTGCCCAGCCGTCCGGCCGCGACCGCCGCCGCGGTGGTCAGCTCCGGCCGCCCGGCAGCGGCCACCAGCTCCTCCACCACGAAGGGGATGCCGTCACTGAGCCGCTCGACGCGGCTGGCGACCTCGGCCGACGGTCGCGATCCGAGCAGGTCCCGGAGCTGGCGCTGGACCGCGTCCGAGCCCAGGCGCGACAGCGGCAGCACCTCACACCCGGGAGTCCTCGCCAGCCCGGCGACGTACGACGTCAGGGCGGCCTCGGCGGCCGGCGTGCGCTCGGGGTCGTCGGTGCGCACTGTGGCCACGATCAGCAGACCTGCCGGCAGGGTCCGCGCCGCGAGCCCGACCAGGTCCCGCGTCGCCGAGTCGGCCCAGTGCAGGTCTTCGACGACCCACACGACCAACCGTTCGCAGGCCAGCCGCTCGAGCAGGTCGAGAAAGGTCGAGAGCAGCTGCACCCGCTCGACCTGCAGCCGCGGGGCTGCGCCGGGGAGCAGGGGTGCGAGCGCGTCCCGCTCGGCCGGCAGCAGCACGTCGACGCCGGCGACCCGCACGAGGTCACGCAGCGTGTCGGCGACGACGCCGAACGGGATCTCGCCCGTCGTCATGTCTGCGGCGTGCCCGGTCAGCACGAGCGCGTCGCCGAGGCTCCCCACGGCCTCGGCGACGAGTCGGCTCTTCCCGATGCCAGCCTCGCCGGTGACGAGCAGGCAGCGGCTGGTGCCGCCGCGGGCGTTCACGACAGCCCCGGCGATCCGGTCCAGCTCGGCCTCGCGGCCGACGAGCCTCCCGACCATCTGCCGATGGTCGCAGGCGACGAGGCCGTTGACCACGGGTGGACGTTCGGCACGTGCGACCGGCATCAGTGGGCCGGGCGGGGCGCCGGGAGCCAGCGGCTCCACCCGTTGCGGCGCCGCGACGGGACCTCGGTGACGACCGGCTCGACGGGCTGGCGGGTACGACGTGCGGTTCGGGCCGCGGCGACCTCGCGGGCGACGTCGGCGCGGTGGAAGGTGGCGATGCGGGCTGTGGCGTCGATGGCTGAGTTGTTCATGGTGGGCTCCTGGCTGGGGTGCTGGTGGATGCCTCCACGCTCCGGCTAAGGCCCCCTGCCCCACATCGGGCAGACGCCCTATCTCCAGCGGCCGGCGGCGCCCGAGGTGCCTCAGGCCCGGCCGGCGTGGCCGGGATCTCGTCGCTCCCGGCTTCGCCCCGCGGCCACTGCGCCCGACACTGGAAGCATGAGCGCCCCCGTGACCGTGTCCGTCACCCGTCACGTCGACCCCTCCCGCACGACGGAGATGCTGGCGTGGGTGCAGGCCGGGACGTCGCTCGCGGAGAAGTTCGACGGCTTCCTCGGCTCCGGGTGGGTGCGGCCCAGCGAGGACTCGACCGAGTGGCACATGCTCTACCGCTTCTCCGACACCGACTCCCTCTCCTCGTGGGAGGCCTCCCCGCAGCGCGAGTGGTGGCTCGAGGCGGCGCACGGCAGCGTCGAGGAGCGGCGCCGCGAGCGGCGTACGGGCATCGAGGGGTGGTTCGACGAGCCCGCCACGGTCGAGGCGTTGAGCGCCGCTCCCGTCCCGCCGCCGCGGTGGAAGCAGATGGTCGTCATCTTCATGGTCTTCCTGCCGCTCAGCCTGCTCGCCAACTTCATCGCCTCGCGCACCATCTCGGGCTGGCCGCTGGTGCCGCGCGTGGTGCTGGTGACGTCGGTGATGACCCCGCTCATGACGTACGTCTTCCTGCCGTGGATGACGCGCCGGATGAGCTGGTGGCTGCACCGCGCGTGACGGCTAGGCTCGGCGCGTGGCCGAGCTGAACATTCCCGCAGCCCCTTTGATCGAGGGCACCACCCACCTCCATTCCGGCAAGGTCCGCGACCTCTACCGGGTCGACGCAGGCGAGCACGAGGGCCGGCTGCTGATGGTCGCCAGCGACCGCATCTCCGCCTACGACTTCGTCCTCGACACCACGATCCCCGACAAGGGCGAGATCCTCACCCGGATGTCGCTGTGGTGGTTCGACCAGCTCGCCGGACTGGTCGGCAACCATGTGGTCTCGACCGAGGTCCCCGCAGCCGTCGCCGGCCGCGCGGTGGTGTGCGAGCGGCTCGAGATGTTCCCCGTCGAGTGCGTGGCCCGTGGCTACCTCACGGGCTCCGGCCTGCTCGACTACGCCCGCACCGGCGAGGTCTGCGGCATCCCGCTCCCCGCCGGGCTGCAGGACGGCAGCCGGCTGCCCGAGCCGATCTTCACGCCCGCCACCAAGGCCGACCTCGGCGACCACGACGAGAACGTCGACTACGAGGCCGTCGTCGAGGCGATCGGTGACGACTCGGCCGCCGAGCTGCGGATGCTCACCATGGAGGTCTACGACAAGGCGCACGCGATCGCCCGCGAGCGCGGCATCATCCTGGCCGACACCAAGCTCGAGTTCGGCCGGCGACCGGACGGCACGACGATCCTCGCCGACGAGGTGCTCACCCCCGACAGCTCCCGCTTCTGGCCCGCCGACGAGTGGCAGCCCGGCCGCGCCCAGTCGTCGTACGACAAGCAGATCGTGCGGGACTGGCTCACCGGGGAGTCCGGCTGGGACCGCACGTCCGGCGACGCGCCGCCGCCGCTGCCCGAGGCCGTCGTCGACCGCACCCGGGCGCGCTACCTCGAGGCCTACGAGCTGCTGACCGGGGAGACGTTCTGACGTCGAGGCAGTTCACCGCGACCGTCGAGCTGCCGCACTCGGCGGAGCAGGCGTTCGCCTACCTCGTCGACCCGCGTCGCCGTCCCGAGTGGCAGTCGAGCCTGCTGTCGGTCGACGTGCCCGAGGACGAGGAGCCCCACCTGGGGCAGACCTGGACGGAGCTGACCGTGGTCGGCGTACGGCCGAGCCTGGAGGTCGTCGAGTTCGAGCCGTTCCGGTCGTGGGCCGAGCGCGGCGCGTGGCGCGGGGTCGAGGCGACGCTGCGGCTGCGCTTCATCGGCACCCGCGACGGCTGCCGTGTGGTCGGCGAGGGCGAGGTCTCCGGCTCGGGGTTGTACGCCGTCGCGGCGGGCAGCTCGGGGCTGCTGGCCAAGCGGGCGATCGCCGCCGACCTCCGCACCGCCGGTCACCGGATCGCGCAGCGCACCGACTGAGTCCCTCAGGCCGAGCGCGTCTTGTTGCGCAGGTTGATGAGCGTGACGAGCAGCCACGCGACGACCACCCCGGTGCCCGCGTGGAGGAGCATCGAGCGCAGCCAGAGGCCCCCGAGTGCCCCGTCGGTGTCGGCGAGCTCGTCGCTGCCCCCGGTGCGTCCGCCGAACACCACCGCCGGCTGCCCGTCGCCACGCCCCCGATGCGAGCCACCACACCAGCACCAGCAGGACGACGCCGAACGCCATCACGCCGAAGCGCCAGCCCGGCGACGTCGCCAGCGCCCCGAAGAAGCCCACCGCGACGAACGGGAGGAACACGACGGCGCCGACGATGACGATGGCCGTGCTGGCGAGAAAGTCCATGGCGGACGGTAAGTCCCGCAGTGCGACGCCGTCGACCGATCGACCACCCCTGAGTAGGTTGGCGCCATGCCGAACCTCTCCTCGCTGCTCGAAGGCTCCGCCGAGGCCCACCCGGACCGTACGGCCGTCGTGCTGGGCGGCACCCGCCTGACGTACGCCCAGGTCGACGCCGCCGCCAACCAGGTCGCCAACCTGCTGGTCTCGCGCGGCATCGAGCCGGGCGACAAGGTCGCGCTGAGCTGCCCGAACCTGCCGTACTTCCCGATCGTCTACTACGGCATCCTCAAGGCCGGGGCGACCGTCGTGCCGCTCAACGTGCTGCTCAAGGGACGCGAGGTCGCCTACCACCTCGACGACTCGGACGCGAAGGCGTACTTCTGCTTCCAGGGCACCCCGGAGCTGCCGATCGGCGCCGAGGGCCACGCCGGCTTCGAGCAGACCGACTCGTGCGAGCACTTCTTCGTGATCACTGCCGACCCGGCCGCGGACTCGCCGATCGAGGGCGCCGAGACGCTCGGCCAGGCGCTCAGGGGGCAGGCCCCGGTCTTCGAGGCGCGTGAGGTCGGCGCCGACGACACCGCCGTCATCCTCTACACGTCCGGCACCACCGGTCAGCCCAAGGGTGCCGAGCTGATGCACCGCAACATGATCAGCAACGCGCTCGCCAGCGACGCGCTCTTCGGGGCCGACGCCGACAACCCCGACACGCTGCTGTGCGTGCTGCCGCTGTTCCACTCCTTCGGCCAGACCGTGATCATGAACGCCGGCTTCGCCTTCGGCGGCACCGTGGTGCTGCTGCCGCGCTTCGAGGCCGGCCCGGCGCTGACGCTGATGGAGCAGGAGGGCGTGACGTTCTTCGCCGGCGTCCCGACGATGTACTGGGGCTTGCTCGGCGCGCTCGACGACTCCGGCGTCGACGTGAAGAAGGTCGCCGACCAGGTGCGGGTCGCGGTCGCGGGCGGGTCCGCGCTGCCGGTCGAGGTGCACCACGAGTTCGAGCGTCGCTTCGGCGTCACGATCCTGGAGGGCTACGGGCTCTCGGAGACCTCCCCGGTCGCGAGCTTCTCCGTCTGGGGCGAGCCCGTGCGGGTCGGCTCCATCGGCAAGCCGATCCCCGGTGTCGAGATGAAGCTGATCAGCTCCGAGCCCGGGGTGCGCGAGGACGTCGAGGACGCGGAGGACGTGATCGGCGAGATCGCGATCAAGGGCCCCAACATCATGAAGGGCTACTACGGTCGCCCCGACGCGACCGCCGAGGCGATCGTCGACGGCTGGTTCCGCTCCGGCGACCTCGGCCGCAAGGACGCCGACGGCTGGTACTACATCGTCGACCGGTCCAAGGACATGATCATCCGCGGCGGCTACAACGTGTACCCGCGCGAGATCGAGGAGGTCCTCCTCACGCACCCCGACGTCTCGCTCGCCGCCGTCATCGGCGTACCCCACGAGAGCCACGGCGAGGAGATCAAGGCCGTCGTCATCCGCAAGGACGGCGCCACGGTGACCGAGGACGAGCTCGTCGCGTGGGGCAAGGAGCAGATGGCGGGCTACAAGTACCCCCGCATCGTCGAGTTCGTCGACGCGCTCCCGATGACCGCGACCGGCAAGATCCTCAAGCGCGAGCTCGGCTGATGCGCGCCCTCGGCATCGCGCTCGGTGCGGTGATGGTGATCACCGGCGCCGTCTGGACCCTCCAGGGCCTCGGCTACCTCGAGGGCAGCCCGATGACCGACCAGAGCATCTGGGCGATCCTCGGACCCCTCGTCGCCGGCCTCGGGGTCGCCCTGGTGATCGTCGCCGCCCGCCGGCGGGAGTGAGGGGCTTGCGCGTGCACCATGAAGGCAGTTCGCGTCGATCGGCCCCGTTCTCACGCTCGGCGCCGGTGCTCATGGCCTGAACTGCCTGCACAGTGTTCGCGCGCGGGCGGATCGACACGTACCCGCTGCGTCCACCGTCACGCCCGCCGGGCGCGCCCGCGCGGCGGCTCCGTAGAATCGGCACCGCCCGTCCCACCCTGTCACCCAGGAGCATCCCCGTGGCCCGAGTCGTCGTCGACGTCATGCCCAAGCCCGAGATCCTCGACCCCCAGGGCAAGGCGGTGCTCGGTGCGCTGCCCCGGCTCGGGTTCGACCTCGTCACCGACGTCCGGCAGGGCAAGCGGTTCGAGCTCCAGGTCGACGGCGAGATCACCCCCGAGGTGCTCGCCCAGATCGAGGAGGTCGCCGGGACGCTGCTGTCCAACCCGGTGATCGAGGACTTCGAGGTCCACGTCGAGGAGCACTCGGTGGCCGAGGTCGCCCACGAGGCCGGTCGCGCATGAAGGTCGGTGTCGTCACCTTCCCCGGCTCGCTCGACGACGTCGATGCCCGCCGCGCCGTCACGATCGGCGGCAACGAGGCGGTCGCGCTGTGGCACGGCGACGACGACCTCAAGGGCGTCGACGCGATCGTGCTCCCCGGCGGCTTCTCCTACGGCGACTACCTCCGCTGCGGCGCCATCTCCCGCTTCGCCCCGGTGATGACGTCGGTGATCGAGGCGGCCGGCAAGGGCCTGCCCGTGCTCGGCATCTGCAACGGCTTCCAGATCCTCTGCGAGTCGCACCTGCTGCCGGGCGCGCTGATCCGCAACGACCACCGCAAGTTCGTCTGTCGTGACCAGCGGCTGCGCATCGAGCGTGTCGACACCCCGTGGACGTCGGCCTACGCCGAGGGTGCTGAGGTCACGATCGTGCTGAAGAACGGCGAGGGCGGCTTCGTCGCCGACGAGCCGACGCTCGACATGCTCGAGGGCGAGGGCCGGGTGGTCGCGCGCTACCTCGACGACAACCCCAACGGCTCGCTCCGTGACATCGCCGGCATCTCCAACGAGCGCGGCAACGTCGTCGGCCTCATGCCGCACCCCGAGCACGCGGTCGAGGACCTCACCGGTCCCGGCACCGACGGGCTCGGGTTCTTCACCTCCCTCGTCGAGAAGGCCTTTGCATGAGCCCGACCCGTCTCTACCGTCTCGTCGCACGCGCCGAGGCCGTCACCTGGGCGCTGCTGCTGACGGGCATGTTCCTCAAGTACGTCACCGAGACCACCGAGCTCGGCGTCCAGGTCTTCGGCATGGTCCACGGGGTCGTGTTCATCGCCTACTGCCTGGTGACCGCGCTCCTTTTCGTCGACCAGAAGTGGCCGGTCAGCCGGCTGGCGATGGGCCTCGGCGCTGCCGTGCCGCCGTTCGCGACGGTGCCCTTCGAGCGGTACGCCGAGCGCGCGGGGCTGCTGGGTGACTCCTGGCGCCTGCGCTCCGAGGCTCCGCACGGCCTCCTCGAGCGGCTCACCGGCTGGCTGGTCCGCCGACCGGCCCAGGGTGCGCTGGTAGGCCTCGTCGCCGTGGCCGGCCTGACGGGCGTCGCGCTCGTCGTCGGCCCGCCTGCCTGACGTCAGTGATCCCCGGTCAGCCGGGGATCACGAAAACGCGGCCACCCCTGGGGTCAGCGACCCTGCTGCAGCTTGTTCCAGGTCTGCCGCGTGGCGACGCCCGAGACGCCGATCTTCAGGCGTGACTGGTAGGTCCGCACGGCCGCCTCGGTCTTGGCGTCGAACACACCGGTCGCCCGGAAGCGCCCCGCGCCGGCCGCGTTGAGCGCCCGCTGGAGCCGGTGCACCGACTCGTCGACCGACCCGCGCTTGACCGTCGTACGGGCACCGGCGGCGAGCAGCGCCGTCCAGTGCCGCTTCTCGAAGGTGTTGCTCGGGGTGAACTTGCGGGCGGCCTGCCAGGCGCGCGCGCCGGCGATCGTGGCGGCGTCGTACGAGCCGTTGACCGGACCCGAGTAGGTGCCCTGCTCAGCGAGGAGGCACTGCAGCGCCTTGACGCGCGTGGACTTCGCGGAGGACGGCGAGAGCGCGGGGTACTTCCAGAAGCCGAGCCGGGTGCCGGGGCAACGCCCCTCCGGCCGCGGCTGGGAGCCGGCGCCGAGGTCGATGAAGTTGCTGTCGATGTTGATCGTGACGCCGCCCCACGTCTCGTTGTGGCCGCCGAGGTACTGCTTCATCCGACCGCCGGGACGCCAGCCGTCCTCCGGGATGTAGGTCGTGGAGGTGTTGGCGGCCCCGTCCCAGCGGGCGATCCAGATGCGGTCCGGCAGAGCGAACTGGCCGGGGCGCTGGGTGCGGGCGTCGTCGAGCATCTTGATGCCCGAGCTCGCGCTGGAGTAGAAGCCGGCGGTGTAGCCGAGCGCCTTGATCCGGGTGACCCACGCGGACGTGAAGACGAGCGCCGACTCGCGGCAGTGGGTGTTGGTGAGGTCGAAGCCCTCGAGGTCGTACCAGATCGTGCTGCCCGCGCCGATGCCGTACGTCGCTGCGTCGGCGGCGTTCTTGTCGGCCTCGGCCGCACCCTGCGCGGCCGCCGTGGCGTAGCCGCCGGTGGGGCTCGGCGAGATCTTGAAGTCGTCCTTGTAGCGCGGGAAGCGTGGCTGGCACGACGCCTGCGGTCCGAGGGCGATGGGCAGCAGTCGCCAGCCGCGGGCGACCTGGGCGGCGACCCAGGTGGGGCTGAGGTTGGGCTGGGTGCGGCAGGCGCGGGAGTCGCCGGAGATGTAGATGCCGACCGCGGTGAACGGTGA
This sequence comes from Nocardioides cavernae, assembly GCF_016907475.1. Taxonomy (NCBI): domain Bacteria; kingdom Bacillati; phylum Actinomycetota; class Actinomycetes; order Propionibacteriales; family Nocardioidaceae; genus Nocardioides; species Nocardioides cavernae. The sequence continues at coordinate 1,153,044 of NZ_JAFBCA010000001.1, forward strand.
CTTCTTCCACCACGCGTCCATCGCCGACTGGGTCGGCGCGACGCACTGGTCGAAGCCGTAGCCGGTGAAGTCGCCCGGGGTGGCGAGCGCGACCTGGCGCTGCGAGGCGAGCTTGCGGGCCTGCGGTGCGGGCTCGTCGGCGGTCGCGGTCGTCGACCCGACGAGCGGTGCGACGAGCACCAGCGCAAGGGCGGCCGTCACGGTCCGGACGAGCGTACGAGGTCGGGTCTGGCGGGCGCGGCGCATGGGTGACTCCAGGCAGGCGGGGAAGGGTGTGTCGCGGGGCAGGCGCACCCAGAGAACCACATGAGTCACACGCGTAACAGTCGTTCGGCAGAACTACAGATCTGTAGTTCGCCGTGGTCAGTCGGCGGTCGGCACGTCGTCGAGGAGGAAGTTGCCCTTGGCCTCTTCCTCCTCGACGAGCTCCTCGAACGCCAGCGCGATGTCGTCCTGGTGCTCCTCGACCATCCGCGTCAGGTGTCCCTGGAGCAGCGCGCCGTTGGAGGACTGGCCGGAGAAGACCTGTTCCCAGGTGTCCTCGCCGCCGCGGATCTTCTCCACGAGCGTCTTCATGTCCTCGCCGAGCTCGCCGGACTCGGCCTGCTCCTCGAGCGCCTGCTTCTCCTCATCGGTGAGCAGCGGGCGCGCGTTGAGCTGGTCGACGGTCGATCGGAGGTCGGCCAGGCTCGCGGTCAGGTCCTCGCGCGCCTCGCTGATCGCCGCCAGGATCTCCGCCTGGCTGCGGGGGTCGCTCATGGCGGGAGGCTATGCCAGAGAAGGTGCGACCGGCACGGGGCGCTGGCCGACCGTCGGGGTGGTGACGGTGCTCGGGTCGCGCGTGACGCTGCTCGGCGCGCCAGTGGAGACGGGGGCGCCGGGCGTCGAGACGGGCGCCTTGTCGCCGTCGAAGAAGCTCTTCACCGTCGTGATGAGCGACTTGACCTGCTGGAGGATGTTGATGAGCTTCATCAGCACCTTGTAGGCCTTCATCACCGCCTGGAAGGCCTGGAAGACGGCCTGCACGACGCGGGCCCAGCCGACGCCGGGGATGCTCATCGTCGCCAGCGCGGAGGAGACGGTCTGCACCGCCGCCTTCACGCACTGCACCACCGAGAGGGCGGTCTGCCAGGCGTCGCGGCAGATCTGCACGACGGTCTGGCCCATCTGGACGAGCTGGCCGGCCTGGGCGTCGAGCGAGCCGACCCACGTGACGATCTGCTTGACCGCCGCGTCGGACGCGCCGCCCTGCCACGTCTGCGAGATCGTCGAGCTCCCGCTCTCGAGGTTGGACGCGACGCCGCGCATCGACTGGCCGAGCGCGCCGAAGGACGAGCCCTGGGTCGACGCACCGACGACGTCGCCGCCGATCTTCTCCGCGAGCTCGGCGCGGATGTCGAAGCCGGTCAGCATCCGCACCAGGTCGCAGACGGTGTCGTACGGGAAGCCGAAGCTGATCTGGGGCAGGCTGCTCTCGGTGGGGCCGGCCCGCCGGATGGTGGTGTCGGCGACGTCCCAGAAGCGGCTCGACCCGTCGCGGCCGTCGACGCCGGCGGCGTTGTGGCGGCGTACGACGCCGTCCTCGGTGAGCGTGAAGTCGCGGGCAGTGGCCCGCAGCGCCTCGGCGTGGTCGCGCATCCCGGCGCCGTTGTCCTCCAGCGACTGGTGCACCGAGGGCAGCAGGGCGTTGTAGGCGCCCATCATGGTCTCGAGGATGGGGCCGAAGTCGGTCTGGACGAGCGCGTTGCCGCCGTTGCGGGCGATGCCGGAGAGGTCGTCGCCGGCGCGCTGGACCTGCGCGGACCAGGCGTCGAGCTCGGAGAGGTCGACGGTCATCACGGCGTTCATCGCGGCTCCTGGAGCGGGCGGGGGCGGGTCGTGCTCGATCGTCTTCCCCGAACGCGGCGCCGCGAAACCGGCCCTCCCGGAATGTTTGCCCACAGGTCGACAGCGACCGTGTTTGGCTCCCGCCGTCGGGGGTATTCCGCTGAGGTGAGCGCAAGCGGCAGACGATCCCTGATGCAGGTCGAGCCGGCCCGGCTGGTCGAGCTGGCGGGCTCGTCCGAGCGCGTCCTCGACGCGATGCGGCAGGACTGGGCGGACGCCGTCGAGGAGCTCGCCGAGGCGTGCGTGGCGCTCGGCGACGCGACCGGCACGGCCAACCTCGCAGCGTCGTACGCCGATGCGCTGGGCGACGCCGACGAGGTCCTGACCTCGCTCGCCGGCGCGCTCGAGCTGGGCGTCGCCGGGCTCGTCGACGCCGCTCGCGACGCCCTGCGCGCCGACGACACGGTCGCCGCCGAGCTCGAGCGCGCCACCCACCTGCTGGGCGAGGGGCCGTTCGGGATCATGCCGGGACCGGGAGGTCGCTGACCGTGCCGGCCAACCCGTGGGAGCTGCGCGCCGACGTCCGGCCGCTCGAGGCCGCCGCCCAGCGGTGGACCGAGGTCAGCGCGCTGGTGTCACGTCGCGGTGACGAGCTCGTCGACGCCGCGCGGCGCGCCACCGAGGGGTGGGACGCGGCGTCCGCCGAGAGCTACGAGCAGCACCGCAGGCAGGTGCTCGCCCACCTCGACCGCTTCACCTCTCTGGCCGACCGGATCGCCGACTGCCTCCGCGCGTCCGCCACGCTGATGACGTCGTCGCAGAAGGACCTCGACCGCGCCTGGACGACCGTCGCGGCGGTGCCGCACGAGGTGGTCGGGGAGTCGCGACACCTGGTCTTCAAGCCCTCCGAGGACGAGGACCGCGGCAAGGTCACCCGAGGCCAGGCCGAGACCGACGACATCCGCCACCGGCTCACGGTGGCGCTCGACCAGGAGAGCGCCCGGCTCCGGTCGGCCCGCGCCGAGCTGGTCACCGTGCGCACCGAGCTGCTGTCGCTCACCGGGGGCAGCTTCGCGGGGTTCGGCGGGCCCGGGGGAGAGGAGTCGGGAGTCGGCACGATCGCGCCTCCGTCCACCTCGGTGCCGGGCGCAGCCCAGACCGGCGTCTCCGCGCTGCCGCCGGTGGCCCCGATCTCGGTGTCCGTCCCCGACCTGACGGGACTCTCCGCGGCAGGGCTGACGTCGCAGTCCGCCGCCGCGGCGGGCGGACTGCTCGCCCGGCGCGGGGGCGGGACGAAGCGGCCGGTCACCGGCACGCCACCCACCGGCGGGATGGGCGCGGGCGGCATGGCCGCACGCGCCGGGTCCATGTCGCGCGGCATGGTGAGCGGTCGTGGCGGGCCGGCCCGGATGCAGACCCCGCGTCTGGAGCGCACGGCGTCGGAGGAGACGGCCGCCCGCGCCGCCCGGGAGAAGGAAGCGGTGCGCGAGGCCAAGCGTGCGGCCCTCGAGGAGAAGCGTGCCGAGCGCGCGGCCCGCAAGGCCGAGCGGGAGGCGGCGCGCGAGGCGGGGGTCCGCGCCGGCGGCAAGGAGTCGCGGCGGGACGACGAGCGCGAGGAGGCGGACGAGGCCGACGAACTGGCCGAGGTCGCCGTCCCGGAGGCGGGGGCCGACGCCGACGGCGAGCAGGCGGACGGCGGCGAGCGGCGTCAGGCCGTGCGGGTCGTCCACGAGCCGACCCCGGGCGGTCACGCGGAGGGGCCCCGCCGGTAGGCGCGCGGCCGACCCGGCGGGGCTCCTCCGAGGTCAGGCCGCCTCGGCGACGGCCTCCGGCTCACGCTCGTCGACCAGCTCCACGACCTGCGGCGCGGGCGCCCGGAGCAGCGCCGCCGTCACCAGCAGTGCCACCGCGGCGAAGCCGGCCGAGGTGAGGAAGGCCGCCTGCAGGCCGGGGACGAGCTGGCCGGGCACCGCGCCGGCGGCGTACACCGAGACGATGACGGCCACGCCGATCGCACTGCCGAGCTGCTGGGTGGTCTGCAGGAGACCGGACGCCGCTCCGGCGTGCTCGGGCTCCACCCCGGCGAGGACGGTGACCGTGATCGGCATGAACACCAGGCCGGTGGCCAGACCGGCGATCACCATCGGGCCGAAGACGGTGCCGAGGTAGGTGCCGTCCGCGCCCGCGGCGCTGAGCCAGGCGTAGCCGAGCGTGAGCGCGCCCGTGCCGGTCATCACCATCGCGCGCGGCCCCACCCTGCCGATGAGCCACGGAGTGACTCGCGACATCGCGAAGATGCCGAGGCTGAAGGGCAGGAAGGCGACGCCCGACATCAGCGGTCCGAAGCCGAGCACGGTCTGGGCGTACTGGACGACGAGGAAGAACATCGACAGGTTCGCGCCGACGACCAGTGCCATCGCGGCGAGGGCACCGACACGGCGCCGGTTGCGGACCAGGTGTGGCTGCACCATCGGGTGCGGGTGCCGGGTCTCGGTCCGGGCGAGCAGCAGGAGCAGCGCCGCGCCGAGGACGAAGCCGCCGATGGTGCGCGCCGAGCCCCAGCCGTGCTCGGGAGCTCCGATGAGGGCCCAGACGAGGGACACGGCGCCGACCGTCGCGCTCGCGGCGCCGACGAGGTCGAAGCGCCCGGGGCGACGCGCGGTCTCGTCGACGAACCGGCCCACGAGCAGCAGCACGGCGATGCCGAGGGGCACGTTGATGAAGAGCGTCCACCGCCACGACCCGACGTCGGTGAGCAGGCCGCCCAGGACGAGACCGATGGAGGCGCCGCCCGAGGAGACCGCGCCGAAGAGCGCGAGGGCGCGGTTGCGTGCCGCCTCGTCGGGTGCGCTCGTGGTCAGGAGGGCCAGCACGCTCGGTGCGGCCAGGGCTGCACCGACGCCCTGGAGCGCGCGGGTCGCCACGAGCTGGTCAGGTGTCTGGGCGAGTCCGCCGAGCGCGGAGGCGACCGTGAAGACGGCGAGCCCGACCTCGAAGGTACGACGGCGGCCGAGGACGTCGCCGAGGCGCCCGCCGAGGAGCAGGAGCCCGCCGAAGGCGAGCGTGTAGGCGTTGAGGACCCACGACAGGGACGCGGGGCCGAAGGCGAGGTCGGCGTCGATGCGCGGGAGCGCGACGTTCACGACCGTGGCGTCGAGCACGATCATCAGCTGGGCGACCAGGACGATCGCGATGCCGGCTGCGGCGCGACCGGCCTGCGGTGGCAGGTCGGTCGGGAGCTCGTGCCGGGATCCCTGGGGGAGCAGGGAGGTGGTGGATGACATGAGGTGCAGTCCTGTTCTGACTCTGTGGAGCCGAGGTACAGTAGATCCGGAGGATGACTCCGCTTCCTGAACGACAATACGGAGACTGTCTCCGTTTAGCAAGACCGAAAGGGAAAGCTCCGTGCGTGCCGACGCCCAGCGCAACCGTGACCGCATCGTCGAGGTGGCCCGACAGGTGTTCCGCGAGCAGGGCTACGACGCGTCCCTCGACCTCATCGCCAAGCAGTCCGGTGTGGGGCCGGGCACGCTCTACCGGCACTTCCCGACCCGTGACGACCTCATCGACGCGGTCATGCAGGCCTGGGTCGACCACGTGCAGGACACGGCCGACAAGGCGCTCGCCCACGAGGGAGCGCCACGCGACCTCCTCCTCAACTGGTTCGAGGAGTACGTCCGGCTGATCAGCGTGCACAAGGGCGGCCCGGCCAAGATCACCGGAGCCATGGGCGACGAGAGCTCGCCGATCCGCAGCAAGTGCGAGGTGCTGCAGGCGGCGAGCGGACGGGTGCTCGACGAGCTGCGGGCGGAGGGCGCCGTACGCGAGGACGTCACACCCCTCCAGGTCGCGCGCCTCGTCGGCGGCGTCGCCACCGTCGCCGACACCTCCGGCCTCGAGGTCGCGACCGTGCGTCCGATGCTCGAGGTCATCGCCGACGGGCTGCTGACCTGACCTCGGGGCCGGTCGCGACCTGGTGGACCGGCGGCCGACCTGGTCCGCGGCGCCGGTAGATTGGCGCCGTGCCCGACACGAGCGCCGCCCCGCAGTCCCGCCCCGCCACGAACGCCAGTCTCACGACGTCCGGCGCGACCGGCACCCTCGACACAGTGGCCCTGGCGGCCACCGACGCCGAGCGCGAGCAGCCGTGGGCCGACCTCGGCCTCAAGGCCGACGAATACGCCCGGATCCGCGAGATCCTGGGCCGTCGTCCGACGAGCTCCGAGCTCGCGATGTACAGCGTGATGTGGAGCGAGCACTGCTCGTACAAGTCCACCAAGGTGCACCTCAAGCAGTTCGGCGAGATCCCGCAGGAGACGCCGGTCGGCAAGATGCTCGCCGGCATCGGCGAGAACGCCGGCGTGCTCGACATCGGTCAGGGCTACGCCGTGACGTTCAAGGTCGAGAGCCACAACCACCCGTCGTTCGTCGAGCCCTACCAGGGCGCGGCCACCGGCGTCGGCGGCATCGTCCGCGACATCCTCGCGATGGGCGCCCGCCCGGTCGCGGTGATGGACCCGCTCCGCTTCGGCCCGCTCGACGCCCCCGACACCGCGCGCGTGCTGCCCGGGATCGTGGCCGGCGTCGGCGGCTACGGCAACTGCCTCGGCCTGCCCAACATCGGCGGCGAGGCCGTCTTCGACGAGACCTACGCCGGCAACCCGCTGGTCAACGCGCTCTGCGTGGGCGTGCTCCGCCACGAGGACCTCCACCTCGCCAACGCGACCGGCACCGGCAACCAGGTCGTGCTCTACGGCGCGCGCACCGGTGGCGACGGCATCGGCGGTGTCTCCGTGCTCGCCAGCGAGACCTTCGACGAGACCGGCCCGGCCAAGCGGCCGAGCGTGCAGGTCGGCGACCCGTTCATGGAGAAGCTGCTCATCGAGTGCACGCTCGAGCTCTTCGCGGCCGGCGTGATCGCCGGCATCCAGGACCTCGGCGGCGCCGGGCTCTCGTGCGCCACCTCCGAGCTCGCCTCGGCCGGCGACGGCGGCATGCACGTCGAGCTCGACCGCGTGCCCCTGCGCGACTCCACCCTTGCTCCCGAGGAGATCCTCATGAGCGAGTCGCAGGAGCGGATGATGGCGGTCGTCGAGCCCGACGACGTCGACGCGTTCATGGCGATCTGCGAGAAGTGGGACGTCGAGGCCGTCGTCGTCGGTGAGGTGACCGACTCCGGCCGCCTGCACATCGACTGGCACGGCGAGCGCGTCGTCGACGTACCCCCGCGGTCCGTCGCACACGACGGCCCGACCTACCAGCGGCCGTTCGCCCGCCCCTCCTGGCAGGACGCCCTCCAGGCCGACGGTGCCGAGTCGCTGTCCCGTCCGTCGTCCGGCGCCGAGCTGCGCGACACCCTGCTCCAGCTCGTCGCCTCGCCCAACCTCTGCGACAAGTCGTGGATCACCGACCAGTACGACCGCTACGTGCAGGGCAACACCGTCCTCGCCCAGCCGGCCGACTCCGGCATGGTGCGCGTCGACCCCGACACCAACCTCGGCGTCTCGGTGTCCACCGACTGCAACGGTCGCTTCGCCAAGCTCGACCCCTACACCGGCGCGCAGCTCGCGCTGGCCGAGTCCTACCGCAACGTCGCCACCGGCGGCGCCCGCCCGCTCGCCGTCTCCGACTGCCTCAACTTCGGCTCGCCCGAGGACCCGGACGTGATGTGGCAGTTCGCCGAGGCGTGCCGCGGACTCAAGGACGCCTGCCTCGAGCTCGGCATCCCGGTCACCGGCGGCAACGTCAGCCTCTACAACCAGACCGGCGAGACGGCGATCCTGCCGACCCCGGTCGTGGCGGTCCTCGGCGTCATCGACGACGTCACGCGTCGTACGCCGACCGGCTTCGGCGCCGCGGGGGAGCGGGTGTTCCTGCTCGGCGAGACCCGGGACGAGCTCTCCGGCTCCGAGTGGGCGCACGTCGTGCACGGCCACCTCGGCGGGATGCCGCCGGCGCTCGACCTCGCGGCCGAGCAGGCGCTCGCCGCGCTGCTGCAGGACGCCGCTCGCGACGGCGTCGTCACCAGCGCCCACGACCTCTCCGACGGAGGCCTGGCCCAGGCGCTCGCCGAGTCGACGTTCTCCCGCGACATCGGCGTTGCCGTGTCGCTGGCCTCGGTGGCTGACGACGCGTTCGTGGCGCTCTTCTCCGAGTCCACCGCCCGCGCGCTGGTGACGGTGACCGACGAGCAGGCCGACGCACTGGTCGCGCTGGCACAGCAGCACGGCGTGCCCGTCACGCCGATCGGGCGCACCGGCGGCGACGCGATCTCGGTCGAGGGTGCCTTCGACCTCCCCGTCGCCGAGGCCAAGGCGGCCTGGCGCGCGACCCTTCCGGCGGCCCTCGGCTCCTGAAGCTCTGGAGGGACTTCGCACCCGAGTCTCCCGCCTTGCACCCGAGATCTGGGGTGCCCAGTGGGAAAGTCCCCGGATATCCGGGGACTTTCCCGCAGGAGCGTCAGTTCGAGCGACGCATCGCCCGCACCCCGACGACGAGCCCGAGGGCCGCGACGACCCCGGCGCCGAGCACGCCCTGCAGGACGACGTCGGCCGGGAAGGTGCCGGCGAAGAGCGCGCGCGTCGCGTCGACGACGTACGTCATCGGGTTGAGCATCGAGATGACCTCGAGCCAGCGCGGCGCCCCGTCGACCGGCAGCAGCACGCCGGCGGTCAGGAGGGTCGGGAACAGCAGCGTCTGCTGGATCGTCCAGAACATCCAGTCCTGGCCCTTCGACGCGAGCGCCAGCGCGAACGACAGCGCGCCGACCCCGACGCTGAAGACCGACAGCACCAGCGTGGCCACGAGCACCCCGCCCAGGTGCAGGTCGAAGGCGAACGGCGTGACGACCGCGACGATGATCGCGACCTGCATCAACATCGGCACGACCTCCTTCAGTGCGCGGCCGACCAGCAGCGCCGGGCGGCCCAGCGGCGAGACCAGCTGCCGCTCGTGCGAGCCGGACTGCATCTCCTCCATCAGGTTGGCTCCGGTGAACGACGCCCCCATCAGCGCGGTCATCGCGACGATGCCCGGCACGAACCACTGCAGCGCCGAGCCGTCGGCCATCTCGGGGAGCAGCGGCGCGAAGAGGCCGAGGAAGACCAGCGGCTGGATCATCGCGAAGACCACCGCCATCGGCTCGCGCCACACGGGCTTGAGCTCGCGGTTCATCACGTTCCAGGTGTCGGCGACGAAGGTGCTCATGCTGCGACCTCGCTCTCGGTCTCGGTGGTGGTGGAGGTGGTGGATCCGGTGGTGTCGGTGGACTGGGTCTCGCGCAGGCTGCGACCGGTGAGGTCGAGGAAGACGTCGTCGAGCGTGGGTCGCGCGACCTCCACCCGCGTCGGGGGTACGCCGTCCGCGGCCAGGTCGGCGAGCAGCTCACCGACCATCGCGGAGCCGTCCATGACCCGCAGGTCGAGCGAGGAGCCGTCGACCTCGACGCGGGAGTCGGGCACCCGCTCCAGCCGGGCGGCGGCCCGGGCGGAGTCGCCCGGCGAGCCGAAGCCGAGCCGGACCAGGTCGCCGAGCCCGCTCTTGAGCCGGGCCGCGGTGTCGTCGGCGATCACCCGGCCGTGGTCGACGACCACGACGCGACCGGCGAGGGCGTCGGCCTCCTCGAGGTAGTGCGTGGTGAGCACGACGGTGCTGCCGCTCTCGGCGTGGAGCCGCCGGATCAGCTCCTGGAGGTTGGCGCGGTTCTGCGGGTCGAGGCCGGTGGAGGGCTCGTCGAGGAAGAGCACCCGCGGCAGGTGGACCAGCCCCATCGCGATGTCGAGCCGGCGGCGCTGGCCGCCGGAGAGGGAGGAGACCTTGCGGTCGGCGACGGCGGTGAGGTCGAGGTCCTCGACCAGCTCGGCGGCGCGGCGCCGCGCGTCGGCGCGGGACAGGCCGTGGGCACGGCCCTGGCTGATCAGCTCGTCGCGGCCGAGCTGGCGGTGCCCGGCGCCGTTGCCCTGCCCGACGAAGCCGATCGCCCGGCGTACGTCGCGCTGGGCGCTGACGACGTCGTGGCCGGCGACGCTCGCCGAGCCCGAGGTGGGGGCGATCAGGGTGGTCAGCATGCGCAGGGTCGTCGACTTCCCTGCCCCGTTGGGTCCGAGGAAGGCGACCAGCTCGCCCTGCCCGATCTCGAGGTCGAGGCCCTGCACGGCCTCGACCGTCTGCTTGCGCGAGGTGAAGTGGCGGGTCAGGCCACGCGTCACGATCGCCGGTCCGGTGTGGTGGTGGTAGGTCATGTCCCCGACGCTAGGGAGCAATGCGGTCAGTTCTTGTCCGCATTGCCATCTAATCTGGATCCATGAGCACGAGCGAGCGGATGTTGCGGCTGCTGTCCCTGCTCCAGACCCACCGCTACTGGCCGGGCCCGGAGCTGTCGGACCGACTCGAGGTGAGCCCCCGCACGCTCCGTCGCGACGTCGACCGGCTGCGCGACCTCGGCTACACCGTGGACGCCGTGCGGGGCGCTGCCGGCGGCTACCAGCTGCGCGCCGGCGGCTCGCTCCCGCCGCTGCTGCTCGAGGACGAGGAGGCCGTCGCGATCGCCGTCGGCCTGCGCACCGCGGCGGTCGGCGCGGTCGGAGGGACCGACGACCGGTCGGTGCAGGCGCTGTCCAAGGTGCTGTCCCTGATGCCGCCGCGGCTGCGTCGCCAGATGGACGCCGTCGCGTCCCAGACCGACGCCCCCGGCCCGTGGGAGGGCGCACCCGTCGTCGACGCGACGGTGCTGACGACGTTGGCGCAGGCCTGCCGCGACAGCGAGCTGCTCCGCTTCGACTACACCGCCCGTGAGGCCGAGGTGAGCCATCGCCGCGTCGAGCCGCTGCGACTCGTCTCCCTCGGCCGCCGGTGGTACCTCGTGGCCTGGGACCGCGACCGGACGGACTGGCGCAGCTTCCGGCTGGACCGGGTCACCGACCCCGAGCCGACCGGCCAGCGCTTCCGCCCGCGCGAGCTCCCGGCCGACGACGCCCTCGCGTTCGTGCATCAGGGCATCCGCCGGATGCCCCAGCGCCACGCCGTACGCGTCCGGCTCGCGATGCCGGCCGAGGACCTCGCCGCGCAGGTGGGCCGCTGGGGGACCGTCAGCGCGGACGGCACCGGCTGCGTGCTCGAGATGAACGTCGACGACCTCGACTGGCCGGTGATGGTGCTGGCCGGCTCAGGTGCGGACTTCGTCGTCGAGTCGCCGCCCGAGCTGGCGGACAAGGTCGCCGAGGTCGGCGCCCGCTTCTCGCGGGTGGGTTGAGGAGGGCGCCACGACCGGCGCGGACCGACGTACTGTGCACCCGAGTCTCCCGCTTCGCGACCCAGATCTGGTGTGACAAGCGGGAGAGTCACCGGATATCCGGTGACTCCAGCCGGGTCAGGCGGCCAACACGGGCTCGGGCGCCGACTCCTCGTGGGTGGCCCACTCCGAAGGACGGGGCACCGACCGGATCGACCGGCTCGAGGTGAGCAGCACGGCCAGCAGCGCGGACGCCACGACCAGAGCGGTGATCGCGGTGGCGCCGCCCTGGTGCTCGAGCAGGTAGCCGCCGAGCAGCGGTGCCAGCGGCATCACCGACATCGACGTGAACTGGCTGGTCGAGCCGATCCGGCCCTGCAGGTGGGCCGGGGTGACGGCCATCCGGTAGGAGCTGATGCCGGCGTTGGCGACCGGGCTGAGCAGCAGCAGGAAGAACGTGCACGCGCACGCGGTCCACACGCTCGACGACACCGTGAGCGGCACGAGGGGCAGGCAGCACATCCAGCCGATGAGGACGGTCAGGCGACCGGTCGGCATCCGGTGGATCAGGCTCGGTGCCAGCGCCGCGCCGAGGATGCCGCCGAGGCCCGCGGCCATCGAGACCAGGCCGATCTGGGCGGCGGGCACGCCCTCGGCGATCATGCGCAGGAGGACGACGAAGAAGATCGCGTTGGTCACCAGGTTGGACAGTGAGGCCCAGAGCATCAAGGTGCGGAAGAACGGGCGCTGCCAGATGAACCGGAAGCCCTCGCCGAGCTGTCGGCGCAGCGGCTCGCGCCGACGGTGCGGTGCTGACAGGTCGGTGCGCACGCGACTGACCGTCGCGCACGCGACCGCGAAGGTGATCGCGTCGACGGCGAACGGCAGCCACCGCGTGACGGCGTACAACGCACCCCCGAGCGGTCCGCCGAGCAGCGAGGCGACGTGCTGGCGGGCCTGGTTCTGGCTGAGGGCGGTCGGCAGGTCGTCGGTGGCGACGACCGACCGGATCGCCGAGAGCTGCGCGGGGTTGAAGGCTCCGGCCGCCACGCCAGCGACCAGCGCGACCACGACGAGGTGCGGGAGCGTGAGGCTGCCGGTCGCCCCTGCGACCGCGAGCGAGGTGTACGCCGCACAGCCGGTGGCGCTGGACACGAGCATGATCCGCTTGCGGTCGACGCGGTCGGCGAGCACGCCGGCCGGCAGCAGGGTGGCGCACAGGCCGCCGAGATAGGCGGCCTCGACCATGGCGGCGGTGAGCGCCGAGCCGCTGAGGGCGTAGGCGATGAGGGGGAAGGCGAACATCGACAGCGCGCTGCCGAGCTCGCTCACGGTGTCGCCGATCCAGAGCACGGTGAAGTCGCGGTTCTTCGAGAGCTGTCGGTATCCGGGCATGTCCGCACCATATGTTGCGCACGTGATGTTGCGCAATAGTGCGTGCGCAATTCCGCTAGGGTGGTCGCATGCCCGAGCCGCAACCGTTGAGCGACCCCCGCGTCCTGCGTGCCATCGCGCACCCGGTGCGCACCCGGATCCTCGAAGAGCTCTCCGCGTCGGGACCTGTCCGAGCTGCCGACGTGGCCCGCGAGCTCGGCATCCCGGCCAACCAGGCGAGCTTCCACCTGCGCCAGCTCGCGAAGTACGGCCTGGTCGAGGAGGCCCCCGAGGAGGCCCGCGACAAGCGCGACCGGGTCTGGCGGGCGACCGCGCGCGAGGGCTTCACGGTCAACCTCAAGCAGCTCGCGGACGTCCCCGGTGGCCGGGCTGCGGTCGACGTGTTCCGCGCCAGCCAGCTCGCCCGTCTGCACGGAGTCATCGACCGCACCTTCAGGATGGACCGGCCCGAGGGCAGTGGCGTCTTCGCGACCTCCGACCACGCCCTCAAGCTCACCGACGACGAGGCGAACGAGCTCCGGCAGGAGATCGACGACCTCGTCGACTCGTGGGCCGAGCGCACCCGGGGCCGCGACCCCGGGCGTCGCACCTACCTCCTGCTGCAGGTCGTGCAGCCCTACCCGGACGGCGACGAGGACGGCGAGCGGGAGTGAGGCTCTCCCGCCGGATGGCGATCGCCGCCACCGGCGCCCTCGGCGTGGCGCCTGCCCTCGCGGCCTGCTCGGACGACCCGTCGGGCAGGGTGGGGGACGTGGCGGACGCAACGGGCACCGAGCGGATCACCTACGGCGACGACCCGAGCCAGTGGGTCGACCTCCACGTCCCCGAGGGCGCCAGCCGGGGGTTGGTCGTCGTCCTCCACGGCGGGTTCTGGAAGGCGCAGTACGGCGCTGACTACGGCGCTCCGCTCGCCGAGGACCTGGTGGCGCGCGGCTGGACGGCGGCCAACGTGGAGTACCGCCGGGTCGGCAACGGCGGCGGCTTCCCTGCGACCCTCGACGACGTCCACGCCGCGATCGGTGCGGTCGCCGCCGACGCCACCGGGCCGGTCGTCACGCTGGGCCACTCGGCAGGCGGGCACCTCGCCACCTGGGCGGGCGCGCGGCTGCGCCTCGATCGCTGGGCCGACGGCCCGGCCCTCACCCACGTCGTCAGCCAGGCCGGGGTGCTCGACCTGCGGGCGGCGGTCGCGGACGACCTCGGGGACGGGGCCGCGCTGGCCTTCCTCGGCGACCCCGACGCAGCGACGTACGAGCAGGCCGACCCGCTCACCCAGGTGCCCCTCGACGTCCCAGTCTGGGCGGTGCACGCCCGCGACGACGACACCGTCCCGTTCAGCCAGGCCGAGACCTACGTCGACGCCGCGACCGCCGCGGGCGCCGAGGCCACGCTCGTCGAGGTCACCGGCGGCCACTTCGGCGTGATCGAGACCGACAGCGCCGCGTGGGCGGCGTGCATGGAGGTCCTCGACTCGATCGGGTGAGGCACCAGGAAGGCAGTTCGCACGCCGGCGTCGAACGGCCACGCCCAGCGAGCACCGACCTGGCGCGAACTGCCTTCCTGGTGTCGGTCTAGCCTCGGGGCGTGCCTGCCCGACTCAAGGTCCTCACCCCCGACCAGCTCGCGACGGCCCACGCCGACGGTGACACCCGGGCGCTGGTCAAGCACTACCTCGCGCGCCTCGAGGTGCTCGCCCCCGGACGGTCGGTCGAGGTCCGGGTGCCGCCCTTCGCCGCCGTCCAGGTCGTGCCCGGCGTGCGGCACACCCGAGGCACCCCGCCGGCCGTCGTGGAGACCGACGGCGAGACCTGGCTGGCCCTCGCCACGGGTCGTACGACGTGGAGCGAGGCGGTCGACGCAGGGCTGGTCGTCGCGAGCGGCGAGCGCACCGACCTCTCGGCGTACCTCCCGCTCTAGGCCCGGACGGGCAAGACCCGGGACAGGTGATGTTCACCGGCGCCGGATTCCGGTACCAAGGAGCATGGCGTCCCTCACCGATGACCAGGTCCGCGAGCTCGACCTCTGGTTCCGTGCGGCCAACTATCTCTCCGTCGGGCAGATCTACCTGCTCGACAACCCTCTCCTCGAGCGCCCGCTCGAGCGCGAGGACATCAAGCCCAGGCTGCTCGGCCACTGGGGCACCACGCCGGGCCTCAACCTGGTCTGGACGCACCTCAACCGGCTGATCCGCGAGCGCGACGTCGACGCGATCATCCTGTGCGGACCGGGCCACGGCGGGCCGGCTGCCGTGGCCAACGCGTGGCTCGAGGGCACGTACTCGGAGGTGTACCCCGCGATCGGCGACGACCGCGACGGGATGTCGAGGCTGTTCCGCCAGTTCTCCTTCCCCGGCGGCATCCCGAGCCACGTCGCCCCGGAGACCCCCGGCTCCATCCACGAGGGCGGCGAGCTCGGCTACGTGCTGTCGCACGCCTACGGCGCCGCGATGGACAACCCCGACCTCGTCGTGACCGCGGTGGTCGGCGACGGCGAGTTCGAGACCGGCCCGCTGGCCGCGAGCTGGCACGGCAACAAGTTCGTCGACCCGGTCAACGACGGTGCGGTGCTGCCGATCCTGGCCCTCAACGGCTGGAAGATCGCCAACCCGACCATCCCGGCCCGGATCCCGCGCGAGGAGCTCGAGAGCCTGCTGCGCGGCTACGGCCACCACGTGATCACCGTGGAGGGCGACGACCCCGCCGACGTGCACCGGCAGATGGCCGCGGCGCTCGACGAGGCCCACGACATGATCCGCGAGACCTGGCGCGCCGCCCGGGAGGACGGCGACCTGGAGCGCCGGCCGTGGCCGATGATCCTGCTCGTCACGCCGAAGGGGTGGACCGGCCCGGCGGAGGTCGACGGCAAGCCGGTCGAGGGCACGTGGCGGGCCCACCAGGTGCCGCTGGCCGGGACCCGGGACAACGACGAGCACCGCGCGCAGCTCGAGGAGTGGCTGCGCTCGTACGCCCCCGACGAGCTCTTCGGCGACGACGGCCGGCCGGTGGAGGCGGTACGCCGGCAGGCGCCGGCCGGCACCCGGCGGATGAGCGCCAACCCGCACGCCAACGGCGGCCTGCTCAAGCGGCCGCTGCGCCTGCCCGACTGGCGGGAGAGCGCCGTCGAGGTGGTGCGGCCGGGAGCGTCCATCCACGAGCCGACCCGCGTGCTGGGCCAGTGGCTCGTCGGGGTCGTCCGCGACAACGACACGAACTTCCGCATCTTCGGGCCCGACGAGACCGCGTCCAACCGACTGGACGCGGTCTACGAGGTGACCGACAAGGTCTGGGCGGGCGAGCTCACCGACGTCGACGAGCACCTCGCCCGGTCCGGTCGGGTGGTGGAGATCCTCTCCGAGCACACCTGCCAGGGCTGGCTCGAGGGCTACCTCCTCACCGGGCGGCACGGGCTCTTCAGCTGCTACGAGGCCTTCATCCACCTCGTCGACTCGATGCTCAACCAGCACGCCAAGTGGCTCAAGACCACTCGCGAGATCGGGTGGCGTCCGCGCATCGCGAGCCTCAACTACCTGCTGAGCTCGCACGTGTGGCGCCAGGACCACAACGGCTTCTCCCACCAGGACCCCGGCTTCATCGACCACGTGCTCAACAAGAAGGCCGAGGTCGTGCGCGTCTACCTGCCGCCGGACGCCAACACCCTGCTGTCCACGATGGCCCACTGCCTGCAGAGCGAGCACTACGTCAACGTCGTGGTGTCCGGCAAGCAGCCGAGCTTCGACTGGCTCGACGCCCAGCAGGCCGACCTGCACTGCGCCCGCGGCCTCGGCATCTGGGACTGGGCCTCGAACGACGACGGGGATCCCGACGTGGTGGTGGCGGCAGCGGGCGACGTACCCACCCTGGAGGCGCTCGCCGCGGTGTCCCTGCTGCGCGAGCACCTGCCCGAGCTGCGGGTGCGCTTCGTCAACGTCGTCGACCTGATGCGGCTCCAGGACGAGCGCGAGCACCCGCACGGCCTGGGCGACCGGGAGTTCGACGCCGTCTTCACCACCGACAAGCCGGTGGTCTTCGCCTACCACGGCTATCCCTGGCTGATCCACCGGTTGACCTACCGGCGCACCAACCACGACAACCTTCACGTTCGCGGCTACAAGGAGGAGGGCACGACGACCACGCCGTTCGACATGGTGATGATGAACGACACCGACCGCTACCACCTGGTGATGGACGTCATCGACCGCGTGCCCGACCTCGGGCCGCGCGCCGCCGCCGTCCGCCAGCTGATGGTCGACACACGGCGTCGGGCCCGTCAGTGGACGCGCGACCACGGCGACGACCTCCCCGAGGTGCGCGACTGGCAGTGGGACGCCGGGGCCGATCCGGAGCGCGGTGATTCGCCCTCCACGACGGCCGACCCCGACACGGGCGCCGACAACCTCTAGCGTGCGCCCCATGAATGTGACCTCGCTCGGCTTCCGCACCGACCTCGCCCTGCTGACCGCCTCCGGCAGTGTCGTGGAGGACCGCGGCACCCACCTCGTGGTCCGTACGCCGGACAACCCGACGTACTACTGGGGCAACTTCATCCTCCTCGCCGGGCCGCCCGTGCCCGGCGGTGAGCGGGAGGTGGTGGGCGCCTTCCACACCGAGTTCCCCGAGGCCGGCCACGTCAGCATCGGCATCGACACCCCCGACCTCACCCCCGAGGCACGCGCGGCCTTCGAGGCGGCCGGGCTCGTGGTCGACGTGGCGTCAGTTCTCACCGCCTCCGAGCTGAAGCCTCCCCGCGAGGTCGAGGGCGAGGTCCGGGCGCTGGAGTCCGAGGCCGACTGGGAGAGCCGGGCGCGGCTGAGTGTCGCGATCGAGGAGCGCGACGACGAGGAGTCGCACATGCGCTTCGCTCGCGGGCGCAACGTGCAGGAGCAGTCCCTGGTCGCAGCCGGTCGCGGCACCCGGTTCGGCGTCCTCGTCGACGGAGAGGTCGTCAGCACCGCTGCTGTCTTCACCACCGAAGACGGGGTCGCGCGCTTCCAGAGCGTGGAGACGCACCTCCAGCACCGGCGCAAGGGACTGGCCGCTGCCGCCGTGCACGCGGCGGGTCGCTACGCCCTCGAGCACCTCGGCGCGCGGACGCTCGTGATCGTCGCGGACGACGACGGCGAGGCCATCGGCATCTACCGCCGGCTCGGCTTCGCCGACACCGAGCGCCAGCTGATGCTGGAGCGGCGCCACGGCGACCGGGCGTCTCTCGACGGGTGAACGAGGGGACCTAGGGTGTCGGGATGACTGTCGACATCTCTGCCCGCCTCGCCGAGGTCATGCCCGGCATCCGCCGTGACCTCGAGGACCTCGTCCGCATCCAGTCCGTGTCCGCCGACCCGGCCCGCGCCGGCGAGGTCGAGCGCAGCGCCGAGGCCACTCGCGACCTGTTCGCGGCGGAGGGCTTCGAGTGCGAGATCGTGCGCGCCCACGACGGCGCGCCGCCCGCCGTGATCGCGAAGAAGGCCGGCCCCGAGGGCGCCCCGACGGTTCTGCTCTACGCCCACCACGACGTCCAGCCCGAGAACGACCACGCCGACTGGGACTCCCCGCCGTGGGAGCCCACCGAGCGCGGCGACCGGCTGTACGGCCGCGGCGCGGCCGACGACAAGGCCGGCATCGCCGCCCACCTCGGCGCGGTCCGGGTCTTCGGCGACGACCTGCCGGTCAACCTGGTGATGTTCATCGAGGGCGAGGAGGAGGTCGGTTCCGACACCCTCGTCGAGCTGCTCGAGGCCAACAAGGAGCGCCTCGCCGCCGACGTCATCGTCATCGCCGACTCCGGCAACTGGGACATCGGCGAGCCCGCCCTCACCACGTCGCTGCGCGGCCTGGTCCGGATGGACGTCGAGATCCGCACACTGACCCACGCCGTCCACAGTGGCATGTGGGGCGGCCTCGTCCCCGACTCGATCATGACGCTGAGCCGGGTCATCGCCTCGCTCAACGACGACGCCGGCAACGTCGCGGTGGAGGGCCTCCACGCCGGCCCCGCCGCCGACGTGGAGTACCCCGAGGCCCGCCTCCGCGCCGAGTCCGGCGCCGCCGAGGGCATCGAGTGGATCGGCTCCGGCTCGGTCGTCGAGCGCCTGTGGACCAAGCCGTCGATCAGCATCACCGGCCTCGACGCCCCCAAGGTCGAGGGCGCCTCCAACACCCTCGTCCCCGCCGCCCGCTGCCGCATCAGCATGCGGATCGCCCCCGGCGACACGACCGCCAACGCCGTCCAGTGCCTCCAGGCCCACCTCGAGAAGCACACCCCCTGGGGCGCGACCCTCACGACGACCGTCGTCGACACCGGTGAGGCGACGCAGATCGACGCCAGCGGTCCGGCGTACGACGCCGCGCGCGCTGCGTTCGCCGAGGCCTGGGACGGCACCGCCCCGGTCGACATGGGCGTCGGCGGCTCGATCCCCTTCATCGCCGAGTTCCTCGAGACGTTCCCGCAGGCCAGCGTGCTGGTCACCGGCGTCGAGGACCCCGACACCCGCGCCCACGGCGCCAACGAGGGACTCCACCTCGCCGAGTTCGAGAAGGTCGTCAAGGCCGAGGCGCTCCTGCTCCGCAACCTCGGGGAGCTGCCCCGAGGCTGACCGTCCAGTGAGCGGTGGCCCACCCACGTCCCGAAGCGCCGGGACGTGGATGGGACACCGCTGACAGGGTGGTCCCGCGTGTGGCCGCCGTCGGTAGCGTGGCGGCCATGGCGACCTTCCGTGCCCGCGACCGCTCCTCGGCCGTGCTCCGCTCACCGCGCAGCGAGGTGTGGGCCGCTCTCACCGATGCCGACCTGATCGCGAAGATCACGCCCTACGTCACGAGCATCGACGTGGAGGGCGACCGGTGGACCTGGCGGATGGGCACCATCCCGGTGCTGGGCCTCTCCGTGGCGCCGAAGTTCACCGAGGTGATGGAGCTGCAGCCCCAGGACCGGATCGTCTTCACGCACGACCCGGACCGGCCCGACGAGATGACCGCCGTCAACGGCACCTATGACCTCAGCGACCGTGCCGACGGCGGCACCGACGTGAGCATCGACCTGCAGATCGCCTGCAACCTCCCGCTGCCCGGCCTGGCCCGGCCCGCGGTCGAGCGCGTCATGGCCGGCGTCGTGAAGCACATGGGCACCGTCTTCTCCCGCAACCTCCTCAAGCACCTGGGCGAAGCGTGAGGGTCCTCGTCCTCGGCGCCACCGGCTACATCGGTTCGCGCCTCGTGCCCCACCTGCTCGAGCACGGGTACGACGTCGTGGCCGCGTCGTCGTCGCCGCCGCGGCCCGACCGCTTCGGCTGGGACGACCGGGTCCGTGCGATCCGGTGCGACGTCACCGACCCCGCCGCAGTCGGGGAGGCGGTCGAGGACGTCGACGCCGTCGTCTACCTCGTCCACTCCCTCGACCGCAGCGACTTCAGCGACCGCGACCGGGTGGCTGCCGAGACCGTCGCGGCCGCGGTGGCCGCGAGCGGCGTACGACGCCTCGTCTACCTTTCGGGACTCGTCCCCGACGTGCCGGAGGCGGAGCTGTCGACCCACATAGCCTCCCGGCTGGAGGTCGAACGGATCCTGCTGGCGGCCATCGACGGGTCCGTCGCGCTGCGTGCCGGCGTCGTGATCGGGGCGGGGTCGACGTCGTTCGAGATCATCCGGCAGGTCGCGACCCTGTTCCTCGTGCAGCCGGTGCCGAAGTGGATGCAGAGCTCGGTCCAGCCCGTCGCCGTCTCCGACGTCCTGAGGGCGGTCGACGACGCGCTGACCGACGAGTCCCTGAGCGGTGCCATCGACCTCGGCGGACCGGACGTCATCGCCTATCCCGACCTGCTGCAGGTGTGCGGCCGCGCGGCGGGCCTGGCCCGGCTCCGCGTCCCGGTGCCGGTCGCGCCACCCGGACTCGTCGGGCTCGCGGCCGCCCTCACCACGACCGCGCCCTTCCACACCGTCACGTCGCTGATCGAGTCGCTCCGCCACGACATGGTCTGCCGCCCCGGCCACACGTGGAAGCCGAGCCACGGCACGCCGCCGATCGGGCTCGAGGATGCGGTCGGGCGTGCGATGACGCCGATGTACGCCGGCCCGGAGGGCGCGCTCCCCTCGGACCCGTCCTGGACACGCACGCACGCCCTGCTCGCCGTCGTACCGCTCCCGGCCGTCGGCAAGGCTGCCGCACACCTGGCCTTCCACCGCGTCCGCTCGATCCTCACCGGCGGATGATGACCGGCGTACGGCGTCGGTGCGGCGCTGGGCGCTTTCGCCCGTAGACTCGGGGCCGTGCCCCAGCCGATCAGCAAGCGGAAGGGCGGCGACGGCCGTCTGACCACGGCAATCGACCCCCACGACCAGGGCCCGCAGGATGCCTGCGGTGTCTTCGGCGTCTGGGCCCCCGGTGAGGACGTCGCCAAGCTGACCTACTTCGGGCTCTACGCCCTGCAGCACCGCGGCCAGGAGTCGGCGGGCATCGCGGTCAGCAACGGGCGGCAGATCCTGGTCTACAAGGACATGGGCCTGGTCTCGCAGGTCTTCGACGAGCCGACCCTCGACTCGCTCAAGGGCCATCTCGCGATCGGCCACTCCCGCTACTCCACGACGGGCGCCAGCACCTGGCACAACGCCCAGCCGACCTTCCGGCCCACCGCGGACGGCTCCATCGCGCTCGGCCACAACGGCAACCTGATCAACACCCACGAGCTGCGCGAGATGGTCACCGACCTCCCCGGCCCCGCCGGTGAGCTCGAGATCAAGGGCGTCGAGGGCGCGACCAACGACACCAGCCTCGTCACCGCCCTGCTCGCCCACCACCCCGACACCTCGCTCGAGCAGCGCGCGCTGGAGGTCCTCCCGCAGCTGCGCGGCGCCTACTGCTTCGTCTGGATGAACGAGCACACCCTCTACGCCGCCCGGGACCCGCAGGGCATCCGACCGCTCGTGCTCGGCCGCCTCGACCGCGGCTGGGTCGTCGCCAGCGAGGACGCCGCGCTGGCCACCATCGGCGCCAGCGTGGTCCGCGAGGTCGAGCCCGGTGAGATGATCGTCATCGACGAGAACGGCCTGCGCTCCCACACGTTCGCCGAGCCGGCCCGCAAGGGCTGTGTCTTCGAGTACGTCTACCTGGCGCGACCCGACGCCACCATCAGCGGCCGCAACGTCCACGAGGCGCGCGTCGAGATGGGACGCCGGCTGGCCCGCGAGTTCCCGGTCGATGCCGACCTGGTCATGCCCGTGCCGGAGTCCGGCACACCCGCGGCGTCCGGGTACGCCGCCGAGTCGGGCATCCCGTTCGGGCAGGGCTTCGTCAAGAACGCCTACGTCGGCCGCACGTTCATCCAGCCCAGCCAGACGCTGCGCCAGCTCGGCATCCGGCTCAAGCTCAACGCCCTCGAGCACATGATCCGCGGCAAGCGGATCGTCGTGGTCGACGACTCGATCGTGCGGGGCAACACCCAGCGTGCGCAGGTGCGGATGCTCCGCGAGGCGGGCGCCCTCGAGGTGCACGTGCGGATCTCCAGCCCGCCGGTCAAGTGGCCGTGCTTCTACGGCATCGACTTCGCCACCCGAGCGGAGCTGATCGCCAACGGCCTGACCCCCGAGGAGATCGCCGCCAGCGTCGGAGCCGACACGCTCGGCTACATCTCGCTCGAGGGCATGATCGAGGCGACCGACCAGCCGGCCGAGCGCCTCTGCCAGGCGTGCTTCACCGGGGAGTACCCCATCGAGCTGCCCGACGAGAGCCTGCTCGGCAAGCACCTGCTCGAGGCGACGCTCCAGTCGCCCACCATGGGGCGGGCCCTGCCGGTCCTCAACAACCCCTGACCCGCACCCCGATCCGCGCGCCGCCACCCGAGGAGCTCCGTGTGACCGACCAGCCCACTGACACCACTTCTGGGGCATACGCCGCCGCCGGGGTCTCGATCGAGGCGGCCGACCGGGCGATCGACCTGATGAAGGGCTGGGTGGAGAAGGCCCGCCGTCCCGAGATGATCGGCGGCCTCGGTGGCTTCGCCGGGCTCTTCGACGCCTCCGCGCTGACCCGCTACGAGCGCCCGCTCCTCGCGACCTCGACCGACGGCGTCGGCACCAAGGTCGCCATCGCGCAGCTGATGGACGTCCACGACACCATCGGGTTCGACCTCGTCGGCATGGTCGTCGACGACCTCGTCGTGTGCGGTGCCGAGCCGCTGTTCATGACCGACTACATCGCCTGCGGCCGGGTGGTGCCCGAGCGCATCGCGGCGATCGTCAAGGGCATCGCCGAGGCCTGCGTGGTCGCCGGCTGCGCGCTCATCGGCGGCGAGACCGCCGAGCACCCCGGCCTGCTCGACCCCGACGACTACGACGTCGCGGGCGCCACCACCGGTGTCGTGGAGGCCAGCAAGCTCCTCGGCCCCGGCCGCGTCCGTCCCGGCGACGTCGTGATCGCCATGGAGGCCAGCGGCCTGCACTCCAACGGCTACTCCCTCGTCCGCCACGTCCTGCTCGAGAAGGCAGGCTGGACCGTCGAGCGTCAGGTCGACGACTTCGGTCGCACGCTGGGCGAGGAGCTGCTCGAGCCCACCCGCATCTACGCCAAGGCGTGCCTCGACCTCGCCGACCGCACCGAGACGCACGCCATGTCCCACGTGACCGGCGGCGGTCTCGCCGCCAACCTCGAGCGGGTGCTCCCCGAGGAGCTGTCGGTGCGCATCGACCGCTCGACGTGGACCCCGCAGCCGGTCTTCGACGTCGTCCGCCGGGTGGGCGGGGTGGCCCAGGCCGACCTCGAGGCGACCCTCAACTGCGGCGTCGGCATGGTGTCGCTGACCGCCCCGGAATCGGTCGACACGGCCATCTCAGTGCTTGCCGGCCACGGCATCCGGGCCTGGGTCGCGGGCGAGGCCCGGGCGGACGCCGAGAACGGCGGCAAGGTCGTCCTGGAGGGCCAGCACCCCGGCTGGTGATGAGATTCGGCACTTCGAGCACGAAATGCCCGGTCTTGGTGTGCGGGAACACCCACGGCTCAGGTAGCGTTGTCCCCACGATATGTAACCGATCAGACCGGGCGCGTCGGGAGGCTCTCCGACAGCCCCGGCCAAGTGTGCGAGGGGGTCGACCCTATGGGGCGCGGCCGAGCGAAGGCAAAGCAGACGAAGGTTGCCCGCGACCTGAAGTACCGGACTCACGAGACGGACTTCGGCGCGCTGGCGAAGGAGCTGCACGGAGAAGACACTCACCCCACCAGTGAGGTCGATACCGATGGCGACGAGTGGTCGGACTATGCCGACCCGCGTCGTCGCGCAGACTGACTGATCGCACCTGATCACCCCATCCGGGCGACCGGGTGGTGCGGCGTACGGCCGCGCCCTGGGACGGTCAGGTGACCGGGCAGTTCCTCGCGCTGGAACGCAGTGACCAGGCAGGTCCTCGCGCTGGCTGCGCGAGGAACCGCCCGGTCGGCGTGCTGGTCCGCGAGGAAGTGCCCGATCGGCGTCAGCCGAGGTGGATGCCGCGCAGGCGGCCGACCTCGCGCATGCGACGCTCGGCGAGCCGGTCGGCGGCCTCGGCCGTGGTGACCCCGTCGGCCTTGGCGAGCTCGAACACCTTGCGGGTCGTCTCGAAGATGCCGGTCGCGCGCTGCTGCGCGCGCTCGAAGGAGAAGCCCTCGAGCTCGTCGGCGACCTGGATGACGCCGCCGGAGTTCACGCAGTAGTCGGGTGCGTAGAGGACGCCGCGCTCCTCGATCGTCTTCTCGACGCCGGGGTGCGCGAGCTGGTTGTTGGCCGCGCCGCAGATGATCGTGGCGCTGAGCACGTCGAGCACCTCGTCGCTGATCGCGCCGCCCATGGCGCACGGGGCGTAGACGTCGATCTCGCTCGCGACAAGCTCCTCGGTGGTGGCGACCGCGGTGACCTGCGGGAACTGCTCGCGGATCGCCTCGACCGACGGCGCGTGGACGTCGGTGACGACGACGCTGGCGCCGTCCTCGATCAGGTGGCGGACCAGGTGGCGACCGACCTTGCCGACGCCGGCGACACCGACGGTGCGTCCGGCGAGGGTGGGCTCGCCCCACGCCTGCTCGGCAGCGGCGCGCATGCCCTGGAAGGTGCCGAACGCCGTGAGCACCGAGCTGTCGCCCGCGCCCCCGTGGGCGACGGTGCGGCCGGTGACGAAGTCGCACTCGCGCGCGATGTGGTCCATGTCCTCGCTGAAGGTGCCCACGTCGCAGGCGGTGAAGTAGCGCCCGTCGAGCGACTGCACGAAGCGGCCGTAGGCGCGCAGCAGGGCCTCGGTCTTCAGCTCGGCCGGGTCGCCGATGATGACGGCCTTGCCGCCGCCCAGGTCGAGGCCGGCGAGCGCGTTCTTGTACGACATCCCGCGCGAGAGGTTGAGGACGTCGACGATCGCGTCGTCGGTGCTGGCGTAGGGGTAGAACCGCGTCCCGCCGAGGGCCGGGCCCAGTGCAGTGGAGTGGATGGCGATGATGGCCCGCAGGCCGGTCGCGCGATCGTTGCAGAAGACGACCTGCTCGTGCTCGCTGCCGAGCTCGAAGACGTCGACGCCGGAACTGGGTACTCCAGACATGCTCATGGGTCCTTTTCTGGTGGGTGCGGCCGCGGGGTGTGCGGACCTGGTCAGCGCGGTCGAGGGGTGGTGACCGCCGTCACCTCCAGAATAGTCCGGCGAGAACGCGCGGACCGCATCAGGACGACCGCATCACGACGAGGTCGCCGTGGGTGCCGTAGCCGAGCAGCTTCCCGCCCGCGGCCCGGCCGTTGAAGGTGACCATCAGCCACCGGCCGTCGACCTCGGCGACCGTGGGCCACGGCAGGTTGGTGGGGTAGGGCGCGTCCAGCGTCCCCGTCTCGGTCATCGTGAGGTCGTACGCCGGGAAGCGAGCGCGCCGGCCGCGTCGGGAGTCGCGTCCGTCGCTGGCGAGCACCGCCATCCGGCCGTCGACCTCGACGAGCGTCGTGCCCTCGGTCGACGTACGGTCGCTCGCCGCGCCCAGCAGCCGCAGGTCGTCGAGCGTCGGTCCGGCGGCGACGGCCGGGTGGAAGTCGAAGAACCGGCGCGCGCTGACGAAGCCGACGAGCCACTCGCCGTCGCGCCGGACGAGGTGGGGGTCCCACGTGGCGATCGAGCCCAGTCCGTCGACGGGCAGGGGGAGCTCGCGGGTGTCGAGGACGTGCGCGCCTCGCAGGAGGTCGGTGTCGGACTCGGCGAGGGTGACCCGCAACCCCGCCGACGTACGCCGCCCCGCCCGGGTCGTCGGCGCCTCGAAGTCGCCCCACGTGCTGGTCGCCACCAGCCAGCCACCGTCAGCGCGGACGAGGTGGGTGGCGTGGTCGCCGAAGACCCCCGGCCGGTCGGGCCTGCGGAAGAACAGGTCGGCGGAGTGCGTGACCTCCAGGGCCTCGGGGTCGAAGCGCCACACGCTGGTGTGGGCGGTGTCGAAGAACCCGGGACCCGCCGACGTCGCCGTCAGCCACAGCGCGCCGTCGTCCCGGACCGGGCGGCCGTCGTCGCCGGTGACGAAGCGGGTGTCGCGCAGTCCTAGCTGGCCGAACCGTCCGGCGGTGCCGCCGCCGACGGGGAGCTCGACCCCCATCCCCGCCAGGGCGTCCTCGTCGCGGGTGTCGACCTGCGGGCCGGTGCCGCTCGCGACCTCCCGCAGGTCGTGCCGGGCCCGGGCGACCCACCCCGCCGCCTCGCGGCTCCAGGCCGTCACGTGGGTGCCGGTCAGGCTCACGCCGAGGCCGGTCGGCTCCTCGGCCCGGTGGAACCGACGGCTCCGGAGCGTCCCGGCGCCGGGGACGTCGAGGGACACCGATCCGTCGGTCAGGGACGCCGCGAAGCGGTGCTCGCCGAGGTGCAGCGCCACCGGTCCGTCGAGACCGGCCGTGGTCGCTGCGACGTACGGCGCCACGGCCGGCATCGCGACCTCGCCCGCCCGGTCGGTGTCGACCTGCACGGAACCGGGTGCGACCAGGTCGACCGGGCGCAGCCGGCGGACGATCTCGAGGCGGGGGAGCACCGGCCCATCCTGCCGGACCTCACTCGGCCAGCAGGTAGCCCAGTCCCACCGCGGCCGGCACCCGTCCGCCCGCCACGCCGACGTGCGACCGGCCCTCCCACACGACCGCCCGTCCTCGGGGGATGCCTGCGGCCGTCCGTTCGAAGAGGTCGCGGGAGTAGAAGCCGTCGGCCGTCCCGCCCAGCACCAGGGTCGGCGCCGTGACCCGGTCGAGGTGCGGCTCGGTGTCGAAGACGTCCTCGGCGGCGATCACGACGAGCATGTCGCTCTGGTCCTTGGCGGTGAACTGCCCCATCACCCAACCGGCCGGACGGGTCAGGAGGCGCAGCCGGGGAGGCGTGCCGGCGGCCACCATGGCAGCGGTCGCGGCACGGGTGTCACCCACCTCGGTCAGCCGTGCCACCTCCACCATCACCGACCTCCCCACGGGCGAGAGCCGGCACGCGGCGGCGGCGACCACGAGACGGCGTACGAGCGCGGGCCGGTCCACCGCGAGCTGGAGCGCGACCGACCCGCCCGTCGACGTCCCGTGGAGGAGGACCGGCTCGCCGAGGTCGTCCTCGATGACCGACGCGTAGTCCGCGGCCAGGTCGGACATCGAGGTCCCGGCGGAAAGGCCCGGGCGCCGGTTGACGAGGTAGACGGTGAAGTGGGCGGCGAACGGCGCTGCCCACGCGAGCGACGCCCGTCGGGCGGTCCCCTTCGGCGTGGCGTGCTCGGTCGTGAGCCCGGCCGCCACCAGGAGCACCGGCCCGCGGCCGGTCCTCAGGTAGGGCACTCCGTTGCTGAAGGTGCCTTCCTCGACCTGCGGCACCACACCACGGTAGGCCGCGGGTGCCGATCCGTCCGCCCGGACCAGACCGGGCGAGGACACGCAGAAGGGCCCCGGTCGGGACGTGACCGGGGCCCTTCTGTGCTTGTGGGCAGGGGCGGGGTCGAACCGCCGACCTATCACTTTTCAGGCGATCGCTCGTACCAACTGAGCTACCTGCCCAAGCGGGGACGAGGATACATGAGCCCCGCGGGCGGACGGCAATCGGCTCAGTCGCTCCGCGGGACGTAGGCGGGCAGCTCGAGCCAGAACGACGAACCGGTGCCCAGGGTCGACTCGCCACGGACCGCGCCGCCCTCGCGCTCGGCGATGGTGCGGGACAGCGACAGGCCCAGCCCGCTGCCCTGGGTGGTCGGCGCGGCGAAGCGGACGAACGGCTCGAAGGCGTGCTGGAGCTGCTCGGGCGTGAGCCCCGGGCCGTCGTCGCGGACGACGATGCGCACCATCGGCTTGGCGCT
Organism: Nocardioides cavernae; assembly: GCF_016907475.1. Classification (NCBI taxonomy): domain Bacteria; kingdom Bacillati; phylum Actinomycetota; class Actinomycetes; order Propionibacteriales; family Nocardioidaceae; genus Nocardioides; species Nocardioides cavernae. Next base: position 1,180,780 of record NZ_JAFBCA010000001.1, read on the forward strand.
CTCGCCCACGAGCGCCTCGGCGGTGAGGTGCACGGAGCCGCCGGTGGGGCGGTGGTGGGCGATCGCGTTGCCCAGGAGGTTGGCGAGGACCTGTCGCACGGCGGAGGGGTGGCCCCACGCCGCGAGGGACGGGTCGACCACCGCCTGCATGTCGACGCCGGCCGTGCGCGCGGGGGTGCGGTGCCAGTGGATGACGTCGGCGACCGCGTCGGCCAACGAGATCTCCTGGCGCTGGTCGTCGGTCGACAGGGCGCGGCCCGCCCCGAGGAGGCTGTCGACGATGGTGAGCAGCCGCTCGCAGGAGCGCACGATGACCGGTCCGTCGCGCTTCATGCCGGAGGAGACGTCGTCGGCGGACCCGTGCTCGGCGTCGTCGAGCAGGACCTCGGTGTAGCCGAGGATTGCGGACAGTGGCGTACGCAGCTCGTGCCCCACCGCACCGAAGAGCTGCTGGGTGGCCAGCTGTGCCTCTGCGCCCGCCTCGATGGCCTCGGCCAGCGAGCGGCGGGACTGCTCGAGGGTGAGCCGGACCTTGATGGCGGACGCCAGGAGCCGGAAGTCCTGGACCGTGGCCTGCTGCCATGCGCCCGCGACGGAGCTCGTGATGGCGACGCTGCCGAACATGCGACCGTCGGCCAGGAAGGCGGTCATGCCCAGAGCCGCCACGCCCACGGCTGCCAGCTCGGTGCGGTCCTGCGCCGCCTCGGGGGGTAGCAGCTCGCGGTCGGGGAGCACGGCGACGCCGCGGCGACCGACTTGGGAGAGCCAAGGCATGCTCAGGGCCTGCTCCGGCCCCGCCCCCGGTGGCGGGACGATCTTTCCGGGCGCACCATCTCGCACCCACTCCCGCAACCAGGCGCGGCCCCCGAGGACGGTCCAGCCCGTTTGGTCAGTGGGCAGGAACGTGGTCAGCGCGATCACGACGGCTTCGACACGGTCGATGGTCAGGAGGTGGTCTGCCGCGCGGGCGATGGCGTCGTCGACGCTGATCTCGCCGGCAAGGATCGTCATCGCCAGGTCAACGGCCTCCGGGGAGGCGGGTTCGCGTGAAGAGACGGCCTGCAGCGAGGCGTGCTCGATCACGGCGACGAACTCCTCCGGGGGGTGACGGTGAAGCGGCACGGGGACGGTGCGATGCCACGACTCTGGTCGATCGAGACGTGCTCGCTCAGACTGATCTCAAAAGCTGATGCCCACTGTGCCACGGTCGTGAGCTGAGCGATGCCCAGGTTGCGCCCGGGGCACATGTGGGGGCCTGCCCCGAAGGGTAGCCACGCTCCCGGCCGCTGCTCGTGCGTCTGCCAGCGGGTGGGATCGAATGACGCGATCTCCGATGGGTCGCCAGGGACCAGCTCAGGGAACCGACCCAGGAGCAGCGGGCTGGCGAACACCACCCGGCCGGCCGGGATCGTGGCCCCGCCGATCTCCACTCTGCGTGTGGTGACCCGCGCCGTGATCCAGGAGGGAGAGGTCAGGCGCAGGGTCTCCCACACGACGTGAACAGGATCGGCGTCCGGCTCGTCTCGATGTGCGCCCGACCAAGCGAGCAGGAAGGCCCCGGCTGCGATGGGTACCTGGATGCCTGCCGCCAACATGGTGGCGACCTGTTGGGGCGTCTGTTCGAGGCCGCGCACCGAGGCCAGAAAGTCCTCGAGGGCCACCCGTGCGGCGGTCTCGGCACGGCGGATGCGGGTCCAGCGGCGTGGCGGCCGGTGCGAAGCGATGACCGGGGCAAGCGCGTCGATCCAGTCCAGCACGAGGTCACCGACGGCGTCGCGGGTCGCTGTGTCCAGGTGCGGCAGTACGGCCGACGTGGTGGAGCGGGCGACTGGTCGGCGGAGCAGCTGCATCGCGTCGTACGGCTCGTCCGCTCGGACGTGCTCGTGCTCGGCCAGAGCGGTGCGCCACTCGGAGCCGAAGACGTCGGAACCTCGAGACACCGCAGCAGCAGGAACCGGCGAGTAGAGCGTGTGGCCCGTCCGCGTCTCGCCACGACTGCCGGACAGGTCGCTCCCTCGGCTGACGTCTCCGGGGAAGTCGAATCGCTCCGGGTCGGTGAGGACTTCCTTGACCAAGGCGGGAGTGGTGGCGAGCCAGGGCCCCCCGGGGGCCAAGGGCGCCATCCCACCTCGGGGTGCAGTGAGGACAGCGCCGAGCTGGCCACCGGCCAACTCGACGCTGTCCATGTTCACCACGGTGTCGTGATTGCTCCCGAGCACCGATGCTTCAGCTGCGCGGCGGGCCGGGACGCCAGCCGTAGGGCATCGCGCTGACGATGCGCTTGCGCTCGATGGCGGTGCGGATGCGGTTCATCATGTTGTTTCTCCAGGGTGGGGTGGACGGTGCACGCCGGGGTCGGCGTACTGGGGTACTACGCGGAGCTCGTCTCCCGTGGTGATGACAGGGGTCGGGGTCAGGACTCCAGGTCGCGCAGCGTCTCGGCGATCAGGTCGGTCAGCTGCTGGATGCGAAGCGGCTTCTGCATGACTGTCGTGATGCCGAGTTCTTGGAGGACCGCGCGGTTCTCGCCGGCCCAGGCGGAGATGACGACGATGCGCAGCGCAGGCGCCACGTCGGGCCGGTCGCGCAGCCAGCGCACCACCTCGACGCCCGTCATCCGAGGCATGGTCAGGTCGAGCAGCATGACGTCGAAGCGGTCGCGCTCCAGGGTCTCCACTGCGTCCTGGCCGTCGTACGCCGTGGAGGCGACGTGACCGGCTCGCTCGACCAGGCGGCAGAAGACGTCGCGAATGTCCTCGTTGTCATCGACCACGAGGAAACGCAGCTGCCGCTCGTTGCTCACGAGGCAAGATTAGTCAAACGTTTGGCAAGTCGTGTGGCGTCTGCCAAAACTTGTCCGCGGGTCGGGCAGTGATCCGCGTCGTTCGGGCCACGGATCGGCAATGGTTGGGAGCCCGGAGGCCGCTGCCCCTATGCTGGGCGCTGCTCGATCGGGTCCGTCCCGGACGAGCTGGCCCCCATCGTCTAGCGGCCCAGGACCCCGCCCTTTCACGGCGGTAGCGCCGGTTCGAATCCGGTTGGGGGTGCGATCCGGCCGGGGTTCGACGCCGATTGGGTGTCACCGAAGAGCATGGGTTAGAGTTCCACCCGCTTCACCAGCACGACCGGAGAAGCAGCAGCATCCTGGCCCCGTAGCGCAGTTGGTTAGCGCGCCGCCCTGTCACGGCGGAGGCCGCGGGTTCGAGTCCCGTCGGGGTCGCCAACGCATGACCGAAAGGGTGAGCCACAGGCTCACCCTTTCGGTCATTTCGGCGCCGTACGACGACGCGGGTGGCCGTTTCGACGCCGCTCCTAGGGTGGTGGCATGCCGATCGACCTCGACCCCGCCGCGTTCGACGCCATGGTGGAGCGGGCCCTCGACGGCCTCCCCGACGACCTCGCGCGGCTCGTGGACAACGTCGTGGTGCTCGTCGAGCCGGAGGCGCCGGCGGACGACCCCGACCTGCTCGGCCTCTACGACGGGCTGGCGCTCACCGAGCGGCCGGCCAACCACGCTGGCATGCTGCCCGACCGGATCCTGCTCTTCCGTGGCCCGCTGCTCGACATGGCCGACACCGTCGAGGACCTCGAGGAGGAGGTGCGCATCACCGTCGTCCACGAGGTCGCGCACCACTTCGGGCTCGACGACGGGCGCCTCCACGAGCTCGGCTGGGGCTAGCGGTCCGTCAGGACAGGCCGGCGCCGACCGCGTAGCCGAGGGCGCAGGCCGCCACCGCGAGCACGGTCGTGGCGACGACGTAGCCCGCGGCCGCACGCGCCGGACGCTCGACGGCCTGCACGGCGAAGGTCGAGAACGACGTGAAGCCACCGCAGAAGCCCGTCGCCAGCAGCGCCCACGCGGCCTCGCCGAGCGACAGCGCGGCGAACAGCCCGAACAAACCCGACCCGACGGTGTTGACCGCGAGCATCCCGCGCGGGACGTAGCCGTCGAGCCGCGCGACGACGTAGCGCAGCGGAGCGCCCACCGCGGCGCCGAGGGCGACGAGGAGCACCGTCATGCGGGGTCCCCGCGGCGTCGTTCGGGGGAGCGAAGCGGAGGAGAAGAACGTCGGGGGGTGCTCATGCCACGGCCTCCTCGGGCTCGGGGCGGCCGGACAGGTGCTGGCCGAGCGCGGCGGCGGACAGCCCGGCGGCGAGGGTGAGGGCGAGGTAGGCGCCGGCGACGACGACGTGGCCACCGGCGGCGAGGTCGCGCGTCTGCCCGGCCCAGGCCGACACCGTCGTGAAGCCACCCAGGAGGCCCGGGCCGAGGGTCGCCGCGACCCGAGGCGATCGGCGTACGACGGCCAGGATGGGCAGCGCCCCGAGGACGAACGCCCCGACGACGTTGATGGCCAGCGTGGGCCAGGGGAACAACGTGTCGGGAGCGGCGACGTCGACGAGGTGGCGCAGCACCGCGCCGACGGCACCGCCGGCAGCGACGAGCAGGACGTCGACGGCCCGGAGGGGGCGGCGCGTCACCCGACCCGGCTCGTGGAGGACGCCGAGCCCGGGCTGCCGTCCCACGGCCGGGCGGACGCACCGTCGAGCTGGTGGACCAGCTCGGCGAGCAGCCAGTTGTGCAGCGCGCGCTGGCGCGGCGTGCGGGCCATGGACAGCAGTCGCTCGGCCCGGCAGAACGCGTCGGCGACGTCGAACATCTCGGTCATGGTCACGAAGATGGGGCCGGCCTCGCGAACCATCGGGAACGCGACGTCCACGCGGGGGAGCCCGCGCGTCTCCGCCACGGCGATCTGCTCGCGGAAGGTGTCGGGGAACTGCCGCTCGAAGTTGGCGAACATCGACGTCAGGTCCCCGGCGAGCGGGTAGTCGGACTGGTGCGAGAGCGACAGCAGGCGCAGCTCGCGGCGCAGCTCGTGGTACTGCTGCTTGAGCGAGGTGTAGAGCGGGACGTCGATGCGGAGCAGGCGTACGTCGACCGCGCCCTCGCTGGTCGGCTCGGGCGCAGTGCGGTCGTGGTGGTCGATGACCCACTCGACCGACCCGGCGTCGGTCATCTCGGGCGCCGGCTCGAACCAGACGATCTTGCCGTCGGACTCGATCGTCGCGCCCCAGGCCACGGCGCACTGGGCGACCATCGACAACCCGCGACCGAAGGTGAGCAGCAGGTCGAGGTCGTCGCCCTCGACCGGGATGGGCGGCACCGGGGGCCGGGGCGAGCCGTCGACCACCTCGATGCGCGGGTGCGAGGCGGTGCCCCGCACGCGGACCTTGTAGGGGGCGGCCGCATGCAGGATCGCGTTGGCCACCAGCTCGGAGACCCCCAGCTCGGCGCACTCGACGAGGTCGGACCGGTCGAGGCGCTCGCAGACGTCGCCCACCCAGCGACGCGCGTCGGCCGCAGCGCGCGGCGAGGACGCCAGCGTCAACTCGGAGGTCAGCGGCACTGGGACTCTTTTCAACGGGGGGTGAGGGCCGGGGGTGGACAGTCCAGTGGAGCCATGATTGCCCAGGAGCGGGTGGTTCAAACCTCGACGTCACCATAGTTCTTCGCGAGTGTGGGTAGTGGTGTGAGCAAGGCGACGCGCCCGGCGTTTCGCGCGGCGCACGGCCGAGGAGGAGAATGGACGTGGCAGTGGACGGCACGACGCACCTTCGACCCCAGGAGCTTCCATGACCTCGCCCGCGACGCAATCCCCCCGACACAAGGTCGTGGTGATCGGGTCCGGCTTCGGCGGTCTCTTCGGCACGAAGGCGCTCCGCCACGCGGACGTCGACGTCACCGTCATCGCGAAGACCACGCACCACCTGTTCCAGCCGCTGCTCTACCAGGTCGCGACCGGCATCCTGTCGGAGGGCGAGATCGCCCCGCCCACCCGCGAGGTTCTCAGCTCGCAGGACAACGCCACGGTGATCCTGGGCGAGGTCACCGACATCGACCTCACCGCCAAGACGGTCACCTCGCAGGTGCTGGGCCGCGACACCGTGACGTCGTACGACTCGCTGCTGGTCGCCGCGGGCGCCGGCCAGTCCTACTTCGGCAACGACCACTTCGCCGAGTTCGCGCCCGGCATGAAGAGCATCGACGACGCCCTCGAGCTGCGCGGCCGCATCTTCGGCGCCTTCGAGATGGCCGAGCTGGGCGCGACGCGCGGTGACGACGTCGACCACCTCCTGACCTTCGTGGTCGTCGGCGCCGGCCCCACCGGTGTGGAGATGGCCGGCCAGATCGCCGAGCTCGCGCACCGCACGCTCCGCAAGGACTTCCGCGCCATCAACACCCGCACTGCACGCGTGGTCCTCATCGACGCCGCCGGCCAGGTGCTGCCGCCGTTCGGCGCCAAGCTCGGCGAGAAGGCCAAGGGCGAGCTGGAGAAGCTCGGCGTCGAGGTGATGCTCGGTGGGATGGTGACCGAGGTCGACGAACGCGGTCTCGAGGTCAAGTTCAAGGACGGCCGCACCGAGCGGATCAACTCCGTCGCGAAGATCTGGGCCGCGGGCGTGCAGGCCAATCCGCTCGGCAAGACCCTGTCCGAGCAGACCGGCGCCCCGCTCGACCGCGCCGGTCGCATCGCGGTCAACCCCGACCTCACGCTGCCCGGCCACCCCGAGGTGTTCGTCGTCGGCGACATGATCGCCCTCGACAACCTCCCGGGTGTGGCGCAGGTGGCGATCCAGGGTGCGAAGTACGCCTCCAAGGAGATCCGCAACCGGATCGAGGGCAAGCAGCCCCAGCCGCCGTTCAAGTACTTCGACAAGGGCTCGATGGCGATCATCAGCCGGTTCGACGCCGTCGCGATGGTCGGCAAGCTCCGGCTCACCGGCATCGTCGCCTGGCTGATGTGGCTCGGGGTCCACCTCGTCTACCTCACCGGCTTCAAGAACCAGGTCTCCGCGCTGATGCGCTGGGCGATCACCTTCGCCAGCAACAACCGCTCGGAGCGCACCACCACCGAGCAGCAGGTCTTCGCTCGCGCAGCGCTCGCGCGGCTGCGTCGTGGCGCGGCCGACCTGGTCTCCGACCCGGGGATCTACGACGCCTCTCGCGTGATGATGGAGGAGACCCGTCGCCAGGAGCTGGAGGCCGCAGCGGCCCGCGAGGCGGAGCTCACCGACTCCGGCGCTCGCGGCGTTCCGGCCGACCGCGTCGGCGGCGCCTGACGTCGTACGCCCGTCGGCTGACGGCCAGATGGGTCGTCAGTCCGCCACCGCAGGTCGAGGGCCGTGCTCGGTGACCTCTGATGAGCGCCGCCGGGACGGGAGGCGGTTGCCGGTGACCCGGGCCGCGAGCCGGAACGCGACGATCGCGATGGCGGCGCCGGCCAGGTCGTCGGCGATGTAGTGCCAGCCGAAGTAGAGCGTCGCGACGACCGTCAGCGCGAAGTTGACCCAGAAGACGGTGCGGATCACCTGGCTGCGGACCGTGTGCTGCGCCATGAGCGCCCAGAGCAGGGCGATCGCGGTGTGCAGGCTGGCGAAGCCGGCGACGCCCTGGTAGTCGCCCTCGCCCCAGAGGAACCCGTGGCGCGAGTAGACGAGCGAGTCCATCAGGTCGGACGTGCCGTTGGGGATGAGGTCGCTGGTCAGCCAGGGGTACATGATCCCCGGGCCCAGCGTCGGCAGCAGGTAGTAGGACACCGTGCCGAGCGTCCACGCGATCCCCTGCGCGGTGACGAACCACCAGCCGTGGCCGATGTTGCGTGACCAGACCAGCCAGACGGTCACCAGGATCGCGACGAGTGGGATGTAGGCGAGGTAGACCGCGGACAGCACGTGCGCCGAGAAGCCGGTCCCGAAGAGGTCCTGCGTCAGGGTCGCGGGGTCGTGCCCCAGGAGCAGGAGGCGGTCCAGCACGCGCAGCTCGCTGTCGTACTTCATGTCCCGCACCAGCGGCAGCAGGGACTTGAGGTTGCGGTAGGCGACGTAGACCACGTAGAAGCACGAGATCCCGACGACCACCAGCTGCAGGCGTGCGCGGGTCCAGTGCGTGCGCACGCGGTGCCGCACCGCCGCGACCGTGCGGGCCGGGTCGAGCCGTCCCTGCCACAGCGCGCGCGGGAGCACGTCGAGGACGATCGCCGTCAGGCACAGCACCGGAAGGCGGACCCACGACGGCCCCAGGAAGCTGCCCTCGGGGTCGGCCACCGGCCGGTCCAGCATCCAGCTGGCGACGAACGTGACGGCACCGATGAGCGCTGCGTTGGCCACCAGGAACGCGTAGGGCTGACGCTCGCTGTCCCGGATCCCGGTCGTTGCGTCGAGGACAGCAGGCGATGGCGCGGACATGTGACTCCGGTGGTGCAGGGGCGGGCGTGAGGAGCCATTCTCGCCAGCCGGGCCAAACCCTCCCAGTCGGCGCGGGTGTGATCTCGGGCTGACGGGCGCGCGAGGCCCGCTTCGACCCCCCTCTGGGGAGGCTTGTCGACGACCCGCGCGCGTGCTGGAATCAGCCAGCGCCCACCGGCCCGACGATCGGGGACCCGGTCTGGTGCGCCCGACTCGGGGGTGTGCGGTGGGACGACTGGCGACGTGGTGGGTGACCACGCTGGTGGCTGCTGCGGTCGCCGTGCCGTCGTACGCCGCCCCGGTGCCCGGGCCGAGCGGGCCGAGCGGGTCGTCCTCCGAGCGCACGCACGCCGTCCCGCCGTCGGTGGGGATCAGGGTGCGGCCGTCGATCGTCGACGCCGGGAGGCCGGTCGCGCTCACGGGCATGGTGCGTCACGTCGCGCCGCGGTCGCAGGTGCGGCTGGAGATCAGGACCGCTGGCGGATGGCGCCGGGTCGGCGTCGACCGGACGAACCGGTTCGGGGGCTACGGCTTCCGCACCGTGCCGCCGCGCGGGGACAGCACCTTCCGGGTCCTCCTCCCGCGCCGCACGGGGCAGTCCCGGGCGCGGTCGCAGCTCGTGACCGTCCGCGCGACGTGGACCCCGGCGCTGACGCTCACCGCGGTGTCGTACGACGCTGCTGCCGGTGGTGGCGTGGTCACCCGGGTGGTGGGTGCCGCGCCCGAGCTGGGCGGCGTCCTCCTCGAGCGGCAGCGACGGCCGGTCGACGGAGCCTGGGCGGCTGCGGGTTCGGCGCTCGTGTCCGGCGACGGCTCCTGGGCCGACACGGTGACCAGCGAGCCCGGGTGGCAGCTGCGCTGGGTGGCGCCCGCGGGCGGTGCCCGGCAGGCGGCGGCCACCAGCGACGTCACAGTCGCTGCCCTGCCGACGCCTCCCGCGCCGGACCCGGATCCGGCCCCCCAGCCCACGCCGGACCCGAGTCCGACGCCCGACCCGACGCCCGACCCCGATCCGGATGTCGCGCCCACCCTCACCGCGATCGCGACCCACTACCCGTCGTCCGGCTTCGCCCAGGTCGTCGGCACGAGCACCGGTCTGACGAGCGACGACCAGGTGCAGCGCGAGGTGCAGCGGGACGGCGGGTGGACGCCTGAAGGTGCCCCCGTCGGGGTCGAGGCCGACGGCCGGTTCTCCGACGTGTTCCGCATCGAGCTCGGGCTGTCCTACCGGTACGTCGTCCCGGCGGCGGGCGAGCGCGCCGGCGCGGTGTCCGACAGCTTCGGCTTCGCCTCGCCCGGCCCGCGGAGCGTCCCCCTCGACGCGACCACGTCCGTGACCTTCCAGCCCGGGCAGCGCGTCCTCGACCTCGTCGTCGACCTGCAGGCCGGTCAGCGCTGGACCTGGGTGGGCACGCCGGTGGCGTCAGCCACCCTGGTGCCGCCGACGGGGGAGCCGGTGCTGCTCAGTGGCGACGCCGTCACCCGGACCGCTGACCGGTCCGGCGACCACACGATCCGGCTGACGCGCGAGGACCTGTGGTCGGAGGCGACCGGCAGCATCACCCTGTCCACGCCCCGGGTGGTCCCCGCCGAGGTCGACGAGCCGGCACGAGACCTGGTCAGCTCGCTGCCCGGACAGCTGGTGGAGATGGCCTTCGACGGCGACGCCGGATCCGTCGTCTCGGAGTACGCGCGACCGCCCGAGACCGGCGCACTCCCGCGCAGCACCCCGACGCTGATCGCGCCGTCCGGCGACGTCGTACCCCGCTGGGGGCGGCTGCAGCGGGAGGGCCACGTCTGGCGGCTGCCCGAGACCGGTGCGTACACCCTGCGCTTCACGCCTGGGCCCCACGACGTGGTTGACCGACCCGGTCAGGTGGTGCTCTCGGCGCGGGTCGCCGACGTGTCCCTCGACCGGACCGACCGCATCTCGCTCGAGCAACCCGGACGGGTGGCCGTCGTGCGGACCACGGTCCCGGCCGGGCTGACGGTGACGTTGTCCGACGACGGCCCGGCGCACCTCCTCGAGGAGCTCTTCGGTCCCGACGGCGAGCCGATCGACACCTACACGACGTCGCCGAAGGTCTCGCCGACCGTCGCCGGCACCTACACCCAGCTGGTGTCCTACCCCTTCGGCCCGACAGGTGCCCGCTACTTCGCCTCCGCACCCGGCACCCTGACGGCGACCGTCGACGGACCCCTGGTGACGTACGACCTGGGCGGAGTCCCCGACGCGTCCACGCTCGTTCGGGTGCCCATCACGACGGCCGAGCAGGTCTTCTCCGTCGAGGTGCTCGACGCGGACGGCGAGCTGTGCGGCCGGCGCATCGGCTTCGTGGACGAAGGCCCTCTGTGGACGATGGTCTCGCAGAACGTCGTGAGCCCTCAGTACCCACCCGTGCTGTGGACCTACCGCACCGGTGACCTGGTGATGTCGGTCAACCCGTGCGACGACACCGGCAGGATCCGCGTCGTGACAGCGGTGGTCGCCCCCGAGATGACACCGGTCCCCACGCCGCTGGGTGACGACGACACGCTCTGGACCACCGACGTCGACATCGCGGTGTCGACGCCGGGCCAGGTCACCGTCGTCCCCTACGACGCCGGCCCCTCCGTGACGAGCGACCGCGTCGACGTGTCGTTCGCCGACTCGTCCTTCGCGGCCGACACGTTGTTCCACGTCGGCTGGTCCCGCGGCGACTCGGCGGGATCCACCGGAGGTCATCCGGGCACCGCCGCCGACTTCTGGCTGTCGACGACATTCCTGTGGGACGAGGCGACCTTCTTCGTCTACGCCGGCCCCCGGGCGACGGGCACAGCGACCCTGCGGGTGGAGCGGTACGACTGGTAGGCCTCCAGGGGCTCGAACCCTGAACCAACGGATTAAAAGTCCGCTGCTCTACCAATTGAGCTAGAGGCCCGGGACATGGGGACTTCAATCCGATGAACCCTCAGACAACCCATGCTCCTGCTGCGGATCCTCTCAGAGGCGGCCGGCTACCCGGACACGTCGGGTAGGAACAAACCTCAGGACACGTGTGTGATCCGTGTGGCCCTTCACCGCCACGGCTTCTGAGCAGGGCCCAGCAGTGCGGGGGGACTGTGTGGCGACGCCGTCCTCGCAGAGACCAGCCGGATCTCGGACCACGGGCGGTGAGACCCGTCCTCGGCGTCGGGAGGACCGCGCTAGGTTGGAGGTCGACTGCCAGTGTCAGGTCCGTGCCACGGTCACGAGGCGTGCGGGCTCTGACGTAGGCAGCAATCCCAGGCGGTAGCGAGATGACCTCGCAGCTCAGCACGGCACGGCCCCTCGAGCACGCGGATCACCTACGCAGGTCAGGTGTCGAGTGATCTCGTTCGTCTGGTCACCCGGAGAGCGTCTGCCGGCCGGCACGGGTGGGTCGGAGAACTACACGGTGGGTCAGGTGCGCGAACTCACCCGGCGCGGGATCGAGGCTCGCGTGGTCACCATCGGACTGGGGACGGCCGACGGCCGTGACGAGTTCGACGACGTCCCCTTCCACTCGGTCGCCGCCCTCGGCGCCCTGGGGAGTCTGGACGACACTCTCGTGTTCGTCAGCGAGGCCCCTCCGACGACCACCATGCACCCCGCCTACCAGGTCCTCCACGTGCCCCCACCGCTGCGACAGCAGGCGCAAGCATCCGTGGTGGCCGGGACACGGGACCGCACGCTCATCGCGACCAGCCGCTACGCAGCCGCACTCTGGGCGGACTTCCTCGACGTAGGACTCGACACGATCCATGTGGTCTACCCGTTCGCCGAACCGGAGTTCGCGACCCGGCCTCGGGCGGACAGGAACGACGAGGTGACCCGCGTCCTGTACGCCGGGCGGCTCACGCCCGAGAAGGGGATCTACACCCTGCTCTCGGCGCTGCACACCGACTTGTTCGATCCTGACTCCGTCTCCGTCACGGTGACGTCGGCCGGCGCTGACAAGCCGCAGGGCGCGATCATCGAACGGTTGCTGCGATCGCACCCCGACATCGCTCTCGTTCCCGCCCGGCGCACGCCCGCCGACATGGCGTCGTTGCTCGTCGAGCACGACGTGGTCGTGATGCCTTCGAACGCGCAGTACTGGCACGAGACCTTCGGGATACTGTCGATCGAGGCCCAGCACGCCGGCTGCCGAGTGGTCGCCTCGCGCGATGGCGGGTTGCCGGAGACCGACTGCGGCGCGCTGGTGCTCGTGGATGCCGACGACGCCGAGGCGCTGGCCCAGGGCATCGTGACCGCTCGCCGCTTGGGACCGGTCCTCGAGCACGAACGCCTGGACGCCTGCCGGGACTTCACGGTCGCCGACTCCGTCACGGCGCTGCTGGCGGTCATCGAGGGTGTGACGGGTCCGACCCCCATGGAGGTCATCCAGGCGCTCGAGGAGCTGGTGGCGCTCCCGTCCGCGGCCGAGCCGCACATCCGTCCCGCCGTCCAGTCCCCAGGCATCCAGAGCGAGACCGTCCGCTCGGCGTTGCCGGTACGAGCAGTGGGGTCACCGTGATCATCTGGGCCGGACGACCGGAGGGTCACGCGAAGCCGGAGGGCAACGCCACCGACCTCCGCTACCTGGAGTACGCCGTGGCGGCGCTGGAGCCGATCATGGCGATCTGTGCGGACGCGGCCCGCAGCTCGAGCCCGAAAGTCCGAGCCCTGGCCCGTGAAACCTTGTCGGTCCAGACCGAGCGCTTCGACGCCATCTCGGCCCTGCTGCGCGACTGGGGAAGGGCCGAGAGGACCAGTCCACCGGTCGCCGAGACTCTCGTCGGGCTCGACGGGGAGGCGCTGGACAAGTTGTTCGTGGACCGGCTGGCCGCTCATGCTCGCGCCTCCATACTGAGCTCCCGTGCCGAGCTGATCGCCGGCGCGAGTAGGTCGACGCGGCACCTGGCCGAGCACGCCATCCACGCGGGCGATCGACAGCTCGCGGCGCTGCAGGGTCTGCTTCTCGTCGCAGCCTCCGCGGGAGACCTGCGCAAGTGACTCGTCGCTCCTGGCGTCGGGTCCATGGATGCCAGCCGCTGTGATGGTGCACGCGCGTTGGCAAGGCATACATTGAAGGTCCTGCCCCGCATTCGCGCGTAGCGCCTGCCCTTGCCCGGCCCGTGACTGTGAGGCGATGGAGGGTCTGGCATGGCGAGTCCGCCGGACTGGTCGCACCAGGTCGTCCTTGAATGCGAGGCCGTGAGCGCTGGTCGGGCACGTGACTTCGTGTGCCGTCACCTCGCGGCGCACCGCCTCCCGCATCTCGTGGAGGACATCCGCCTGGTCGCCAGCGAACTTGCAACCAACGCCATGGATCATGCTCGGACACCGTTCGTCGTAACCCTGTCGATGGCGGGCGGGACAGTCCTGCTCGGCGTACAGGACGGCTCGGATGCGATCCCAGTTCGATCCGCGTCGGGCTGCATGGACGTCCACGGCCGTGGACTGGTGATCGTGGAGTCGCTCAGCAGCGCATGGGGCTTCAGCACCGACGATCGCGGGTTCAAGTCGGTGTGGGCGACCTTCCCCGAGCGGCATCAGTGAGTGAGCCCGCTCATCGACATGTGCGGTCGTCACGTTGCTGAGGCCGTGAAGGCAACCAAGATGTAGGTGGGGGTGGCGATCGAGGTTGTTGCGAGCTCGGTCGTGTCGCGAGCTGGTCTCACGAGGTGCCCGCCGGCGCTCGCTGCGTGAGCGAGCATCGTCGGGAACCCCGTGAGCAGGACTAGGTCTATCCCGGGCATCGCGTTGGCACAACCATGGTTGAACCGGCGACTTCTTGGTCAGTGTCAGCCTGCCGAGACCCAGCGAGAGGTCCGCCTGAGGCCGGTTCGCCAGCGTGCCTCTCGACGGACCCGCGTGATCGCGGCCGTCGGCTCGCAAGCGCCCCGAGATCCCGTGCGCGACTGCTGTGGTGTCGAGTCCGGTACTGGACATGACCCCAAAACTGGGGAGGTGGACGAGGTCGTGACAGTAGGTGTTGGCGTGTCACGACAATGAACGGATCGCGGCCAGCTGCTCCCGTCGCGGTTTCGTGGGGGGCGGTGGTCGGGAGTTGTGCCGCTTGAGGGGGCGGAATGGGACTCGGGGTGCTGACGTCCTTCGCGACGGTCATGGCGACGGCGGGGATCGCTCTGGCCTGCCTGGCGGCGTACGTCGCCTGGCGCCGGGACGCGCGCATGGGCTGGAGCCTGGCCGTCCTGCTCCTGGCGGGGGCCTGGTGGGGGCTCGCCTACGCGGTCGAGCTGGGCGTCGACGACATCGCGCTGAAGAGCAGGGTGGGTGACCTCAAGTACCTCGGCATCGTCATCCTCGCGCCGGCGTGGCTGGTGTTCGTGCTGCAGTACGTCGGCCGGCAGCGGTGGGTGACGTGGCGGCTGCTGTGCGCCCTCGCCGTCGTACCAGTGGTCACGACGCTGCTGCTCGCGGTCCCAGCGACGCACGACCTGATGAGGTCGTACCCCCCGGCCGCGGACGGCGAGGTCCCCGAGGTCCAGGCGGGGCCGTTGTTCAACACGTTCTTCGGCTACAACTACCTCGTCCTCGTCGGCGCCACCGTGCTGTTCGTCGTCACCACGGGGCGCCTGGCACGCACCTACCGTCGGATGGCCGTGGTGCTCGTCGTCGCCGCGCTCGTCCCCCTGGCGGTGAACGCGCTGTACAACACCAACGTCGGGTGGTTCGCGTCCATCGACCTCACCCCGTTCGCGTTCACCCTCACCGGGGCGGTGCTGGTCTGGGGGCTCTTCCACGAGCGGCTGGTCGACCTCGGGCCCCTCGCCCGCAGCGCCGTGCTCGAGAGGATGGCCGACGCCGTCTTCGTCACCGACCCCTATGGGCGCATCGTCGACCACAACCCGGCAGCCATCGAGCTGCTCGGAACGAGCCGCACCGCGTCGCTGGGCCGGTGGCTGGAGGACGTCGTGCCGACCGACGCCTCGGACGAAGGGACGGTGGAGCTGGACCTGCCCGGTCTCGATGGAGCCGTGCACCGCCGGACGTTCGACGTCTCCCGCCAGCAGCTCAGCGACGGGGCAGGCCGTCCGGCGGGTGTCGTGGTGGTGCTGCACGAGATCACCGAGCGGGTCCACGACCGACAGCGCCTCGAGCGCATCCTGGAGGACCAGTCGCGGGTGGCGGCGGCCTTGCAGGCCAGCATGGTGCCGCCGACGCTTCCCGACGTCCGGGGCATCGAGCTCGCGAGCCAGTACCTGCCTGCGGGGGACGGTCGGGAGGTGGGTGGTGACTTCCTGGACGTGTTCGACCTGGGCCAGGACACGTGGGGCTTCGTGCTGGGCGACGTGAGCGGGAAGGGCGCGGAGGCGGCGACGGTGAGTGCGGCCACGAGGTACACACTTCGTGCCCTGGCGGCCGCCGACGCCTTGCCCAGCGAGACGGTGCGGAAGGTGAACACCAGCCTGCTGGGCCACGCCGGCCTCGAGCGTCACTGCACGCTTGTGTACGGGCAGGTGCGCCCGGAGCACGAGGGGGCCACCGTGGTGTTCACCTTGGCCGGGCACCACCCTCCGATCGTGCTCCGGGCCGCCGGTGAGGCCGAGGAGGTAGGTGCCTTGGGGACCGCGCTCGCGTTGTTCGACGATCCCGAGCTCCACGACACCACCGTCCACCTGGGCCCTGCGGACCTCCTGTGCGTCTTCACCGACGGCCTCGTCGAGGCACGTCGGGAACGCGAGATGTTCGGGGTCGAGCGCGTCACCGCCGTCCTTCGATGTGCCGCCGCGGGTACTGCGGCCGAGATCTCGACCCGCCTCGTCGACGCGGTCCACGACTTCCACGGCGACCAGCTCGCCGACGACCTCGCCATTCTGCTCGTGCGAACGGTGCTGAGTCCGCAGGCTCCGTCGTAGGCCCCGCGGCGTCGTCCTCAGTCGGGGATGACGGGCCCGACGATCGGGATGGGCGCTTCGTGTCTGTGGGCGCGGGCGCACGTGCGTACTTCACGCGCCCGTGGACGAAGGCGGAGGACCCCTTGCCTGCGGCGCTCATCCCAGACTGGCCAGCGCGCCAACCTGTCACACTGGGTCGTGGCCAGGTCGGGATCCCGAGGACGCTTTCGGCTCGCGGCGGGTGCGCTGCTCATCCTCGCGGGCGTGGCGGTCCTCGGCTGGGTCGCGTGGCAGTTCTGGGGCACCACATGGGTGTCCGAGCGCCGGCATGCCGCGATCGCCGACGAGCTCCGGCAGGAGTGGGAGGTCGGCCAGCCGGTGACGACGGTGGACGAGGGTGAGGTGACGGCGCTCGTCAGGATCCCGGCGTTCGGGGACGACTACGCCGTCCCTCTTGTCGAGGGCACCTCGGACGAGGCGCTGGCCGCAGGGTTCGGGCACGTCGAGGGCACGGCACAACCGGGCGAGGTGGGGAACGTCGCGATCGCCGGGCACCGGGTGACGCACGGTGAACCGCTCGCCGACATGCCGGACCTGCAACCGGGGGACCAGGTGCTCGTGGAGACCGCCGAGGCCGTCCACACCTACGTCCTCGACACAGGCGGGGACGACCTGACGGTCGGGTTCGACGAGACGTGGGTGCTGGGTCGCCTGCCCACGAACCCGGCCGGGGAGACGCAGCCACGGCAGCGCCCAGGACAGCGGCTGTTGACGCTGACGACGTGCGCAGAGCTGTTCCATACCGACGACAGGCTGGTCGCGTTCGGTCACCTCGTCTCGAGCGTGCCTCGCTGACCGCGCGTCACCCGGGACGGGTGAGGCACCGTTCGGTCTCCCGCGTGAGGCTCGGCTCGCCGTAGCATGGGTAGGCGCTCGGGGTCGCCGGACCGCGGGCCTCCACCGAGGAGGCAGATGGAGCGACGGTCACGCCTGGGAGGGGCCCCCCTGCGGGGGCGCGGATCTCGGCTCGCAGGCACGCTGATCGCTGCGTGCCTCATCGCCGCGTGCCTGCAGTACGTCACCGGGTGGAACGTGCCCGCGTCGGCCGCGCCTGCGATCGAGGTGTCGCAGAGCATCCCGGCCCAGACGCTCATCGGCCGTGAGACCTCGGTCGAGCTGACCTTCACCAACCCGGGCGACGACACCGCCTACAACCTCGGCTTCTTCGTCCGGCTGCCGCCCGGCGTGTCGGTCTCCTCGTCGGACCAGTCGCCGTCCCAGGTCATCACCGAGACGAACGCCGCGGGTGACGTGGTCGCCACGGTGGTGGCGTGGGAGAACATCGTCGACATCGTGCCCGGTGGCCGGTTCCGGTTCCGGTACTCCCTGGCGCACGACCAGGGGGACGGCCCGGACCTGTGGGCGGTCGGGGAGACGATCGACACGGACGTGGAGGCGTTCGTCAACGACCAGGACGCCGTGGTTCCACAGATCGACGCCTCGACCGGCGGCGACCCGGTCACCGTCGTGGTCACCGACTTCACCCAGACCGGCTCGGCCGGCGGATCGACGACCCTCGTGCCGCTGCTGCTCACGAAGTCCGAGCCCTCCACCGAGGGCGAGCTGCTGCGTGGCGTGCACGACCACCAGACCGTGTACACCGTCGAGGTCGAGACCGGCTCCGCGGAGTCCGGCGTCGCGATCGAGCAGGTGGATGACTGGATCCCCGCGGGCCTGGAGTTTCTCGGCTGCGGCGACGAGGACAACTCGCTGACCGAGGAGTACCCGGGCTCGGGCCCACTGAACCCGGGCAACGCACCGGCCCTCCCCGGAGGCTGCGTCGAGCCGACGCTGGTGGAGACCGTCGCGAGCGGGCTCCCTCCAGGCCTGCCCGCCGGGGTGTACACGCACGTCGTGTGGGACATCGGCACCGCCGTGCCACCGGACACCATCATCCGACGCTCGTACGTCGCCGGCATCCCGCAGCGGGAGAACACCCTGCAGTGGCCCAACGGCGAGCCCACACCGGAGTCGGGCAACCAGGGGTCCAACCTCGACAACAACACCGGCCCGTTCACGACGCAGGTCGGTGAGGGGACGTCGTACACCAACAGCATCCGGCTGGACACCGTCTTCGAGGGCACCTCGACCACCGTCGAGGACTCCGAGACCGTGCAGGCGGTCGACCTGTCGGTGCACAAGTTCGTCGACAGCCCCCAGATCGACCAGGGAGCGGTCTCGAGCTGGCAGCTCTACCTCGAGACCTCGGAGTACGTCGTGGACGGCGGCGTCGCGGGCCTCACCCTGGTCGATGTCGCGCCCGACGGCGTCTGCCCGATCGGCAGCGCCAACCCGCGGTGCACGGTGACGCAGCCGGACCCGGTGCCGCCCTACACCGCCACCACCTACAACGTGCCCGGTCCCGGGCAGACCACCCTCGAGTGGGACCTGACTGAGACCTTCGGCCCGTCGGAGACGTTCATCGTCAGCTTCGCCACCGAGGCGCTGACGTCGTACGCGAACGGCGCGCCGGTGTCGGCCAACGACACCTGGACCAACACCGTCGACCTGGCGGCGGACGTCACCACCTTCGGGTCGGAGGGTCCGGACGAGCCGGCCGGGTTCGACACCAACGAGGTCGTCGACGACTCCGCCGCCGAGCAGTCGGGTTCTGGCGTGTCGTTCCGCAAGGACGTCGGTCGGGCCCCGGACGGTGAGGAGTGCGGGGACGGCGCGGATGTCGACTGGAACCCCGACAGCGTCGCCAGCACCGGTCCGGGGGACCGGGTCTGCTTCCGGCTGACCGCCGATCCCCCCGACGGGCTGGACACGATCGAAGCCACGATGACCGACTTCCTGCCCCCTGGTCTGCGATACGAGGACCCGCCCGGGGCCGTGCCCGGACCGGACAACGAGGTCCCGCCCGACAACGTCGAGCCGGCCGACGTCTCCGGCACGCCGGCCACCGGACAGCGGATCGACTGGACGCTGCTCCCACCCAACTCGGTAGAGCCGGCGCAGACCGCCCAGGTGGTGTTCGGAGCGGTGCTCGACGGCGGCGTGCCACCGGATCTGATCGAGTCCGGGGGCACGCTCACGAACAGCGCCCGCGTCCAGTACCAGAACACCAGCGGCGAGATCTTCGTGGTCCCCGACGATGCGGTCGTCGAGCTCACCGAGGCGCACCTCGACCTGGTCAAGGGGATCGCCGAGACCGACCCGGGCACCACCTTCGACCCGCCGGCCGACACCGTCACCAACGTCGCTGGTGGCACCCAGGTCACCTATGCCCTCGAGGTGACCAACGACGGCACCAGCGACGCGGTCGACATCGAGGTGCGTGACCTGCTGCCAGTCGACGACCAGGGCCTCGGGGGGCTGGACGCCGACTGCGACAGCCAGGTCAGTGACATCAGCAGCGGCGGTGGGTGCTCCGGCAACGACATCGTCTGGACCGGGCTCACGATCCCCGCGGGGGAGACGATCACGCTGTCCTACGTGTGGACCATGCCCAACCCGGTCCCGGTCGCCGTCAGCTGGACCAACCAGGCGGGAGTCGTCGAGTACCACTCGACCACCAACACCGGCGCCGACTTCGAGTACGTCCCGCGCGACAACATCGACCCGAGCCGCAACCCCGACGCCAACACCGACCCGGCGCGCGACGACGCCCACGTGTTCTCGCCGGGCATCGCGCTCACCAAGACGCGAGTGACGTCCGTCCCCCCGCCGAACGGCACCGAACCGGGCAACGCGCGGACGAACCAGGCGACGATCGGTGAGGTGATCTCCTTCACCGTCGAGGGCCGCCAGTCGGCCAACACCACGGCCACCGACTACGTGCTGACCGACAACCTCGCCGACCGTGGTCTGCGACTCCTGCCGGCCACGGTGCAGGTGCAGACCGCGGAAGTAGCCGTCGGTGCCCCCTGCGCCTACGCCGACCCTCCCATCACGCCCACCCCGGGCGGCCCCCTGATCGTGGCCGGGGACCTCATCACCTACACCATCGACGAGGTGGTCCTGGGTAGCCAGGACGGGTGCGCGGTCCTGAGGTTCGACGCCGTCGTCGAGGACGTGCCGTCCGGTGGCGGTGAGCCGTTGAACCGCCGCCCGGGGTTCGTGCGCAACGTGGCACAGCTGAGCTTCGACATCGACACGGGAGCTGGCACGGCCACCCGCACGGTCAGCCGGCAGGTCGACACCCAGCTGGTGGAGCCGAACATCGCGATCGACAAGCGAGCCTCGACCACGGAGACCGTGCTGCCCGGCACCGAGGTCGGCTACCAGCTCGTCGTCACCAACCTGTCCGGCACCCAGGTGTCCACCGCCCACGACCTGACCGTGACCGACGACTTTAGCGGCTCCGCCGTTGCCGAGATCGTCGACAACCCCGACGGCGGCACCGTCGCAGGCGACACCATCACCTGGACGCTCCCGCCCGACCCCGACGGCGATGGCCGACCCGGCCTGGCCCCCGGCGCGTCGTTCACGCTCGGCTACACCGTGCGGCTCGAGGACGACCTCCAGGCCGGCGCCACCCTGACCAACACCGCCCGGGTCACGACCAGCTCGCTGCAAGGCGCCCAGGACGGCGAACGCTCCGCGGCCTCGCCGTGCTCGCCCGCCGGCTGCCCGGGCTACGTCGCGACCGACTCCGCCTCGATCACGGTCGGCGGGCCGTCCATCGCCAAGAGCGTCGAACCCGTCCTGCACACCATCGGCGACCAGGCGACCTACACCGTCGAGCTCTTCTTCCCCGCCCACCTCGACTTCGGGCCCGACGTGGTCACGTTCACCGACGACCTCTCCGGCGGTGCGACGACCTTCCTGGAGACCGTGACGGCCACCTGCACCGGATGCAGCGACGCCGAGCGCGCGCAGTACGCGACACCTGAGGAGAACGGCACCGCCGGCACCGACACCCCGCGCTGGGACCTCGCCGTCCTCGACGCAAGCGACGTGCCGCGGCGCGTGTTCATCACCTACCGCGTCCGGGTCGAGGACGACCCGGCACTCGGGGCGGGTGACAGCCTGACCAACACCGCCACCCTCGACTACACCAACGACACCCTGACCGACGACGCGACCATCGACATCGCCGAGCCGGACGTGTCGATGGTCAAGCGGGTGCAGACCGCGGCGGACGGAGGCTTCGAGCAGACGACACCGACCACGCCCAAGCTCGGGGTCCGTGGTGGCACGGTCACCTATGAGGTGGCAGTGACCAACGACGGCGACTGGACGGCGTACGACGTGGAGGTCGTCGACGAGCCGGACAGCGTGAGCTCGGGCGGCAGCTGCACCGGCGACGCCCGGCTGACCGTGGCGAGCGTGACCAGCGGTCCGGGCTGGGAGGCCACCGACCGGACCCTGGGGCCGGGTGACGCGTGCCTGGGCTTCCTGGTCCCGGCGCTGCTGCCCGGCGACACCATCCGGATCACCTACCAGCTGCTGGTGCCGCCTGACTTCCCCCGCTCGGAGCTCATCGCGGGTCCCGAGTTCGTCAACGTCGCGGAGGTCACGGAC
The DNA here is from genome assembly GCF_016907475.1 of Nocardioides cavernae. Lineage (NCBI taxonomy): Bacteria > Bacillati > Actinomycetota > Actinomycetes > Propionibacteriales > Nocardioidaceae > Nocardioides > Nocardioides cavernae. Next base: position 1,202,401 of record NZ_JAFBCA010000001.1, read on the forward strand.
TTCCACGGGCTGGTCGCCGCCGACCGCGAGGGCAACCCGGACGTGCGCGACTACCTGGGGCCCGACGACCCCCCGATCACCGACGAGGGGCACGTGGACCTGGCCGGAGGTGTCCTCGGCGACCTGGTGTGGCTCGACGTCGACGAAGACGGACTCGGACCCGACACCGGCGACTCCGACGAGCCGGGGATCCCGGGCGTGAGGGTGACGATCGAAGGACCCGGCGGACGCACACTGACCCGCGTCACCGCTGCCGACGGACGCTGGTCGACCGACGACCCGGACATCGCCTCGGACTGGCTGCCCCCGGGTGCCTACACCATCACCGTGGCCCCGCCGGCCGGGCTGGCCAACACCGCCGACCCCGACGGGGGCAACGATTCCACGGCGCAAACGCAGCTCGCCGACAACGAGGTCGACCTCACCCAGGACTTCGGCTACACCGGTACCCGCAGCCTCGGGGACACCGTGTGGCTGGACCTCGATGCCGACGGCTCCCAGCAAGCCGGCGAGCCGGGCATCCCCGGGGTCGACCTCGAGATCACGTGGGTCGGCTTCGACGACGAGTTCGGCACCGACGATGACGTCGACCTCGGCACGGTGACCACGGGGCCGGCCGGTGGATACCTGGTCACCGGGCTGCCGCCGGGCCGGACCCGCGTCGTCGTCGACCCCGGGAGCCTGCCCGTGGGCGTCGTGCCGACGTACGACCTCGACGGCGGCACCGACGATCCCGACGGACGAGCCGTCCGGGACCTGGGGCCCGCGGAGGACGCCGACGACGTCGACTTCGGGTACGCCGGCACCGCCAGCGTCGGCGACCGGGTGTGGTTCGACAGCAACGGCGACGGCGTCCAGGACCTCCTCGAGCCGGGCCTCGCGGGCGTCGACCTGGACGTCGTCTGGGCCGGCTTCGACGGCGACCTCGACACCGCCGACGACATCCCGGTGTCCCGGACCACCGATGCCGACGGGTTGTACCTCGTGCGGAACCTCCCGGCGGGACAGGTGCGCGTCACGGTCGTCTCCGCGACCCTCGCGCCGGGCACGAGCCAGACCTTCGACCCGGACGGCACGCTGGACGACGAGACGACCAGGGTGCTCGTCACCGGTCTCGATGACCGCGGGGCGGACTTCGGCTACCGCGGCATCCACGAGATCGGCGACCTGGTCTGGCTCGACGTCGACGCCGACGGGCTCGGCCCCGACACGGGTGACCCGGCCGAACCAGGGGTGCCGGGCCAGCGCGTGACGGTGCTGTGGGCGGGTGCCGACGGCGACTTCGGCACGGCCGACGACGTGGCGCTCCCGGCCGGGAGGACCGGCGCCGATGGCCGCTGGTCGGTCACCGGGGTCCCGGACGGCGAGGTCAGGGTGGCGCTCGCCGGTGCTCCTGCGACCACCCTGGCCGTCACCGCCGACCCCGACAGCACGCTGGACGGCACCACCGACCGCACCATCACCGGCGACGACCTCGACATCGACTTCGGCCTCGCCGGCACCGGGTCGGTGGGCGACCTGGTGTGGGTCGACCTCGACGCCGACGGCGTACCAGAGGCAGGCGAGCCGCCGATCCCGGGCGTCGGGCTGCGCGTCACCTGGGCCGGCTTCGACGGCGACCTCGGCACGGCCGACGACGTCGGCTTCGGGACGGTCACGACCGGCACCGGTGGCCTGTACGTGGCCCGGAACCTGCCGCCCGGCGGCGTGCGCGTGACCGTCGACCGAGCCACGGTCCCGGCCGGGCTCGTCCCCACCTTCGACCTCGACGGGGGACTGGACCAGACCGCAGACCGGACACTCGCCCGGGGCGAGGACGCCCGCGACGTCGACTTCGGCTATCGCGGCACCGGCAGGGCCGGCGACCGGGTGTGGTGGGACCTCGACGCCGACGGCGTCCAGGACGAGGACGAGCCCGGGCTCCCGGGCACGCGGTTGACGCTGCGCTGGGCCGGGTCGGACGGCGTCCTGGGCAACGCCGACGACGGCCAGCTGGTGCAGGTCACCGACGCCTCCGGCGGTTACCTGTTCACCGGACTGCCGGCCGGGGAGTTCCGGGTCGCCGTCGCCACCGACACCCTCCGCGCAGGCATGGCCCAGACCTTCGACCCCGACGGCACCCGCGACTCCGCCGCGTCGTTCACCCTTGCCATCGGAGCCACCAACCTCGACCTCGACTTCGGGTACGCCGGCGGACTCGCCGTGGGAGATCTCGTGTGGGGCGACGTCAACCGTGACGAGGCGCGTCAGCGGTCCGAGCCCGCCCTCGGTGACGTAGGTGTGACCGTCACCTACCTGGGGCCTGACGGTGCCGTGGGTGGTGGCGACGACGTCGCGCTGGCCACCAGGACCACCCCGTCCGGCGGATCGTTCACGCCACGACAGGGCCGCCGGGTCCGCGCGGCGTTCACCGGTGGCGAGCCCCGACCGGGAGAGCCGTTCTACCTGGTGCCCGGCCTGGTGCCCGGCGCGTACCTCGTGGAGCTCGACCCCACGACCCTGCCGGACCGGACGACTCCCTTGTCCGACCGCGACGGCGGGGACCCGGCCGAGACCCTGGTCCGGCTGACGACCGAGCCGGTGACCGATGCCGACTTCGGCGTGTTCCGCAACGTCGCCCCCGAGGTGGCGCCGGCCGAGGCGGTCCTCGTCGACTGCGACGATGGTGTCACCCTCGATCCGATCGAGGGGGTCACGGACGCCAACGGTGACGAGCTCCGGCTCGTCCCCGGTTCGGTGCAGGCACCGAACGGCGTCGACGTGACGATCACCGACTCCGGCGACCTGCTGGTCGAGGCGCTGGCTGCCACCGACGTCACGATCAGCTGGCAGGTCACCGACGACCGGGGCGGAACCGTCACCGTGACGCGCGACGTGCAGGTCACGGGCGAGTGCGAGGCTCTGCCGGACACGGGGGCTCTCCCGGACACGGGGAGCACCGTCCGCCCGTGGTGGATCCTGCTCGGGCTGGGACTCGTGCTGGCGGGGCTTGCGATGCTGCTGGCCCGACGTCGCTCCTGACCGGTCACTCTCGCGGCACCTGGCGCACTCAGCTGTGGTCGGCGTCCGCCGTGAGCACGGCCGCGGCGAGGCTGTGGTCGATGTGGGCGGCCATCAGCTCGGCCGCGGCAGCGGCGTCCCCGTCCACGACGAGCCGGACGAGCTCGTGGTGCTCCTCGAAGTCGCGGGTGCGGTCCTCCCCGCCCGGTGGCAGCTGCAGCCCGACGCGCCGGTAGCGGTCCGACTTGTCCCAGAGGTCGTCGAGCATGCGGACGACGACGTCGTTGTGCGAGGCGGAGTAGAGGGCGCGGTGGACGTCGCGGTGCGCGGCGAGCGCCGTCTCGCCCCACTTCCGGGTGACGGGCTTGAGCCGCTTGAGCGCCGCCTGCATCCGTACGACGTCCTCGTCCGTGCGGCGCTCGGCGGCCAGCGCGACGGCTGCCGGCTCGAGGGCACGCCGGGCCTCGAGCAGCTGCCGGGCCTCGTGGAGGTCGAGCTCGGCGACGCGGGCGTTGCGGTGGGTGTCGAGCCGGATCCAGCCCTCCCCGCTGAGTCGTCGTACGGCCTCGCGGAGCGGCGTGATGCTGATGCCCAGCTCGGCGGCGAGCTCGTACTGCGCGAGGGGCGAGCCGGCCTCGAGCGAGCCGTCGAGGATCTGCTGGCGGATGCGCGCGTAGGCGACGTCGGCCTTGCTGGTGAAGAGGGGATCGGCCACGCGCTGATCTTATAAGACCGATTCGCGAGTAGTGGCGGCGTGTGCGTAGGGTGCAGATCTCGCATCTTATAAGAACTGGGAGCCATGCCATGAGGATCGTCTCCGCCCACGAGGGCGTCATCCCGATCAGCTCGTCGATGAGCAACGCCTTCATCGACTTCTCGACGATGGACTGCTCGGTCCTCGCGCTGGTGAGCGACGTCCTGGTCGACGGCGAGCCGGTCGTCGGCTACGGCTTCAACTCCAACGGCCGCTACTCCGCGGGCGAGATCCTGCGCCGCCGCATCCTGCCGCGACTCCTCGAGGCCGACCCCGAGAGCCTCCTCGACGAGACGGGCGGCCTGTCGCCGAGCGCGGCCTGGGACGTGATGATGCGCAACGAGAAGCCCGGCGGCCACGGGGAGCGGTCGGTCGCCGTCGGCGTCGTCGACATGGCGCTGCACGACCTCGCGGCCAAGGTCGCGGGCGTGCCGCTGCACCGCTGGATCGCCGAGCACTACGGCGACGGCGGGTCCGACGAGTCGGTGTTCGTCTACGCCGCGGGCGGCTACTACGCGCCCGGCAAGACGCTGGGCGACCTGCGGGACGAGATGCGCCGCTTCCTCGACGCGGGCTACGAGGTGGTCAAGATGAAGATCGGCGGAGCTGACCTGGCCGAGGACCTGCGTCGCATCGAAGCCGTGATCGAGGTGCTGGGCGGCGACGGGTCGCGGCTCGCGGTGGACGTCAACGGACGCTTCGACCTCGACACCGCGCTGGCCTACGGCCGGGCGATCGACCCCTACGGGCTGTTCTGGTACGAGGAGGTCGGCGACCCGCTGGACTACCGGCTCAACGCGACCCTCGCCGAGCACTACCGCGGCCCGATCGCCACGGGGGAGAACCTGTTCTCCCTCCAGGACGCCCGCAACCTCGTCCGCTACGGCGGACTGCGGCCCGACCGCGACTGGATCCAGGTGGACCCGGCCCTGAGCTACGGCCTCGTGGAGTACCGCCGCATCCAGGACATGCTCACCCAGCACGGCTGGTCCTCGCGACGCTGCATCCCGCACGGCGGCCACCAGTTCTCCCTCCACATCGCCGCCGCCCTGCGGCTCGGCGGCAACGAGTCCTACCCGGGCGAGTTCCAGCCGACCGGCGGATTCGCCGACGACGCCGTCGTGGAGGGCGGACGGGTGCGGCTCGACGACCGCCCCGGCATCGGCTTCGAGGGCAAGGCCGCCTTCCACCGCGTGCTCCGCGACCTGCACGCGTGACCGCACGCCCAGGGACACGCCCTAGCGTGGGTCCATGCACACCCTGGTCGAGATCTGCCTGGAGGACGTCGGTGGGGCCGCGCTCGCCGCTGCGGCGGGCGCGGACGCCCTGGAGGTGTGCGCCGGGCTGGCCGACGGCGGCACGACGCCGACGCTCGGCTTCGTGCGGCACTGCGCGGCCGCGGCCCCCGGGCTCGAGATCCGGGTGCTCGTGCGCGCCCGGCCAGGCGACTTCGTCCACTCCCCGGAGGAGGTCGAGGTCATGGTCGCCGACATCGAGGCGGTGCGCGGGGCGCTCGCGGGGTCGGCGCGGCTCGGGTTCGTCGTCGGCACCCTGACACCCGACGGCGACGTCGACGCGGGTGCCGTACGACGACTCGTGGCCGCGAGCGGCGACGCACCGGTCACCTTCCACAAGGCCTTCGACTCCGTGCCGGACCAGCCGTCCGCGCTGGCGCTGTTGGCCGACCTCGGCGTCTCCCGCGTGCTGACCTCGGGCGGCCCCGGCGCGGCGCTCGACCACCTCCCGGAGCTCGCCGACCTGGTGCGCCGCGGCGGCGAGGACGTGCGCATCGCGGTCGGGGGTGGCGTACGACCGGCGAACGCAGCGCGCATCGTCGCGGAGACCGGCGCCCGCGAGGTGCACCTGCGCGCCCCGGGCACGGTCGTGGCGGCGGGGTCGTCCGCCGGCTACGACGACGGGCGTCGCAGCGTGACCAGCGCCGAGGTGCTCGCCGAGGTGATGTCAGCCCTCGGGAGATAGCCGGGCGGTGTCGCCGGGGAACAGCTCGGCGTCCGCGAGCGGGTCGACGCCGCTGACGTCGTCGAGCGGGAACATCGGGCGCCGGACCCGCCGGTGACCGAGCCGCACCAGGTCCTGGTCCACGCCGCCCGGGGTGAGCGCCAGCATCCAGTCGGCGGCCATGTCGAAGAGCTCGGGCTCGAGGTAGCCGATCTTGACCACGACGACGTCGGCGCTGCGCGGGTCCAGGCCGAGCCGGGTGAAGTCCTGCTCGAGGTGGTACGGCCGGCGCCGGCGGGTGACGATGACGTCGACCGTCGCCGTGCGCACGACGACCTCCAGGTTGTCGTCGGACGGCACGACCGCCACCACCTCGCCGGCGACCTCCACCGGCGGGGCCGGGCGGGCGTCGACCCGAGCGCCCAGCGTGAGGCGCACGTCGGCGCCGACCCCGGCCTCCGCGGCCGCCAGCGCGCCCATGGCGTCGGGGATGGAGGCGTAGATCGCGCGCCTGCCGCTCGCCGCCAGCTCCTCGCTGGCCAGCAGCTCGGTGAGCGTCCAGGTCACGTCGCCGGCGCCGCCGGCGGTGGGGTTGTCGCCGGAGTCGGACACGAAGTAGGGCGTGACGGGTGACGCGAGGGCGGCTGCCATCACCTCGTCGAACGACCCGGTCGGCGCGACGAAGCCGAACTCCTCGCGCCGCTCCCACAGGTCGCTGGCCAGCGCGGTCGCCTCGGTCATCGCCAGGTCGGCGTCGTCGCCGACGACCATCACGACCGCCCCGTTGCGCGGCTCGTCGGCCCACGGGTAGCCGATCCAGATCCCCGCGTCGAGGATCCCGTCGAGCGCCTCGATCTCCGGCACGCGGGCGTACAGGCTCGTCGCCGGCTCCTGGCGGGTGCTGGTCATCTCGCCGGGCAGCAGGATCGGCACCGGCACCCAGGCCTTCGCCGGGCGGCGACGCCCCGGCGGCAGCGCGAGCCGGTCGAGGAGGTTGCGGGCGGCCCGCTCCTTCGTCTCCTGCCAGTCGACGTGCGGCGCGGTGCGGTACGTCGTCAGCAGGTCGACCGTCTCCGCGAGGGTGCGCGACACATTGCCGTGGAGGTCCATCCCGCTGCTGATCAGGCAGGCCGGCCCCACCACGTCGCGCACGGCGACCGCCAGGTCGCCCTCCATGTCGACGAGGCCGGCGACGCTCGCGGCTCCGTGGATGTCGAGCACCACGCCGTCGAGGGGCGCGTCGGCCACGGCCGCGACGAGCCCGGCGAGGATCTCGGCCTTGAGCAGGACGTAGTCGTCGGCCGGGATGGCGCCACCCGCGATGCTGCGCGCCTGGAGGACGCCGAGCCACCGAGCACGGTCCGCCAGGGCACCGCCGGGCCGCCAGAACTCCCACGCGTCGAGCACCTCGCGGCCCCGCCGGGGGGCCAGCATCGCCGCCGTCGTGAGGGCGGGGGAGAACGTCGACGCCTCGAGGCTGATGCCGCACACAGCGACGCGCGGAAGGTGCGGAAGGACGACGTCGCTGGTCACTTCTGGATGGTGTCAGGGGCGTCCGGGAGGCCGGTCGGCAGGTCCGTTGGTCGACTGTTCACCAGTAGGTGGTCCGCGACCGGTGACGTCGGGCGATTTGTTGGTAGGGTTGGTCCTGCAACAGGTGCAAGTTCCAGCAGGTTGACGCCCGCGGAGTTTGTGATCCAACGGCGTTTCCCTCTTCGGGCCTTTCCAGCTTGTAAGTCGGAGCGACGTGTCACCGCACTTGATGCGGAGCCGTCGACGTGATGGCTTCTCGTTCCGATAACAGGAGTACCGAGCACATGGCTCAAGGCACCGTGAAGTGGTTCAACGCCGAGAAGGGTTTCGGCTTCATTGCGCAGGAGGACGGCGGCGACGACGTCTTCGTGCACTACTCGGCCATCCAGTCCAACGGCTACAAGTCGCTGGATGAGAACCAGAAGGTCGAGTTCGACGTCACCCAGGGCCCGAAGGGCCCGCAGGCGGAGAACGTCCGTCCGCTCTGATCGGCTGACGCTGGACCTGTTCCAGATCTGATCAAGAGTCTGGCTCCTCCCCCTCAGTGGGGTGGGGCCAGACTCGATTTCGGGGCACACTTGACTCATTCGGGTCATGTTGCGCCGCTTCCGGGTCGGTCAGACTTGGCTCGGACGCATAAAGTCGTGTGGCCCAACAAACAGTCGAGGACGTCAGGAGGGTGACGATGCATGACCAGTTCGACGTGACCCTCGAGGATGGTGACCTCCTCGGCGAGGTCGAGCTCACGACCACGCTGATCATCGCGGCAAGCGAGTCCGACGACCACTTGTCGCAGGAGGAGATCGACCGCCTCCTCGGGGTCACGCCCCGCAAGCCGCAGGACTGACAGCGCCGCCCTGGCTCAGCAGGTGGCGAACAGCACCGGGCCGCTCGTGAGGTCCGAGAGCACGTAGCTGCCCTCGACCGGGCGCAGGTCGAGCACCACCTCGCGCCCCTCGGCGCCGGCCCGCTCCACCGAGAACCTGTCGGCGAACTCCCCGCCCTGCCCGGGCGCCGGTCCCGCCGCCAGCCGCGCACGCGCCTCCGCGTCATCGGCGGCGTCGTCCGCGTCCTCGACCTGCAGCACCGCGCGTACGTCGCCCCCCGGCAGTACGCCCATGGCGAACCCGGTCAGCGGGTGGACCTCGCCCGCCGCCTCGACGAGCTGGTCGGCCTCGGCCTGCGCGTCCTCGTCGGCCTGCGCCATGGCGAGGTGCTCGCAGGCGTACGCGCCGTCGTAAACCGCCGCGGCCAGCGGTTCGTCCAGCGACGCGGCGAGGTCGGCCAGGTCGTCGGGCGCGCCGTCCCCCTCCAACACCTGCTCCAGGAAGGGGGCCTGGTCGGAGGTCAGCACGAGGTTGTCGTCGGCGAGCAGGGCGACGTGCTGCAGCTCGGGGGTCAGCATCGAGCCGACCCCGGCCAGCACGTCGGGACCACCGACCCACACGCCGTCCTCCTCGTCGGGCTCGGTCCAGCCCAGGTCGGCCAGGCGGTCCGCGACCGCGTCCAGGTCGACGTCGTCGTCGACCTTCAGCACGTCGACCGCTCCCGCGCCCGACTGGGCGAGCAGCTCCCACGAGACGGTGGCGGGGGAGAAGCCCAGCTCCTCCTGCATCACACCGGCTGACGTCCCGAGCGCCGACGTGGACGACAGGTCGGCGGCGAAGGCCTCGACCAGGAAGGCGTCGACCTCCTCGGCCGACGAGTCCGCGCCGACGCCGGCGTCCAGCTCGCGGCGTACGCCGTCCCAGTCGGTCCAGGAGAAGCGGGTCGCGTCGGCCGGCGCCAGCTCCATCGCCTGCTGGAGGGGCGTCGAGGGCGTGAGGGCGCGCCACACGACGATCCCGGCGGCTGCCACGACGAGCACCGCGACGACGGCCAGCGCGGCGCGGGTCCGGCCCCGGCTCCGGCCGCGGGTCCCGGCGCGCGGGACGTCACGATGTGGCACGGGGCTCCTCGCGGGTCGGGGTGGATGTGAGACTACTTCCATGGAGCCCCGCGACGTGCGCGCTGCTGGTGCCGTGGTGACCCGCAAGGGCGGCGAGGTGCTCCTGGTGCACCGGCCCAAGTACGACGACTGGTCCTTCCCCAAGGGCAAGCTCGACCGCGGGGAGCACGTGATCACCGCCGCGGTGCGCGAGGTGGCCGAGGAGACCGGGCTCGACGTGCACCTCGGGCCGGCGCTGTCGAGGCAGCGCTACCGGATGTCCAACGGCCGCTGGAAGGCCGTGGACTACTGGACCGCCCGGGTCGCCGGCAGCGACGACGTGAGCCGCTACCGCCCCAATGACGAGGTCGACGCGGTCGAGTGGGTGGACTGGAAGGACGCGCAGCAGCGGCTCACCTACTCCTACGACCGCGCCACCCTGGCCGAGGCACGCCCGCTGCGACGGCGTACCCGGGCGCTGGCGGTGCTGCGCCACGCCGAGGCGCGCTCCCGCAACGGGTGGAAGAAGGACGACCGGCGACGACCGCTGGTCCGGCTCGGGGAGACCCAGGCCCAGCGGCTCGTGCCGCTCTTGGCCGCCTTCGACGTCACGGCCGCGCACACCTCCACCAGCACCCGCTGCGTGCAGACGGTGGTGCCGTACGCCGACGTGACCGGCTGGCCGGTGAAGGTCTACGACGAGCTGAGCGAGGAGGGCGCGACCGTCGAGGGCGTCGTCGACCTCGTCGATGGGTTCCTCGACGGCGACCTCGACGCCGGCAGCGCGGTGCTGTGCACCCACCGGCCGGTGCTCCCGACCGTGCTCGACGCGCTGCAGGTGCCCGACGTCGAGCTCGAGCCCGGGTCGATGCTCGTGGTGCACCACCGCAAGGGCCGCGTCGTGGCGACCCAGCACGTGGAGCCCTGAGCGTCCCTCTATTGCTCTCGACGGCCGCTCGTCAAGCGCGCCGGGACGAGTTCATGTGATCGTCGTCTCACACCCGAACAGGTGATGCCAACCGGTCTGGTCGAGTTCACCCCGCGTTCACCGACGGCGCCGTGGTCGTTCTCCTGCGGTGCCTACCTTCCTGATCGTCAGCACTCATCAGACTTCCATCAGGAGCACCCGAAGTGAATCGCACTTCCTTCCGCAAGCTGCTCGCCCCGAGCGTCGCTGTGCTTGCCCTCTCGATCTCCCTCACCGCGTGCGGTGCCTCCAACGAGGCCGGCGCCGAGTCGGGCGGCGACACCTCTGAGGCCGGCGGCCTGTCCGGTGACCTGAACGGCGCCGGCGCGTCCTCGCAGGAGAAGGCGCAGGGCGCCTGGTCCACCGGCTTCCAGGGCATGAACGACGGCAACGTGACGGTCAACTACGACCCCGTCGGCTCCGGTGACGGGCGCACCAACTTCATCGAGGGCGGCGTCAGCTTCGCCGGCTCCGACTCCTACCTCAACGACGACGAGGGCGAGCTCAGCGCCGCCAAGGAGCGCTGCGGTGGCGAGGACCCGATCGAGGTCCCGGCCTACGTCTCGCCGATCGCCGTGGCGTTCAACCTCGACGGTGTCGACGCGCTCAACCTCGACGCCGACACGATCGCGATGATCTTCGACAACAAGATCACGAACTGGAACGACAAGGCGATCGCCGACCAGAACCCTGACGCGACGCTGCCCGACCTGGCCATCACGCCCGTGCACCGCTCCGACGACTCGGGCACCACGAAGAACTTCACCGACTACCTCGGCAAGGCCAGCGGCTCGTGGTCCTACGAGGCCGAGGACGCCTTCCCGGTCAAGGGGGGCGAGGCCGCCGAGGGCACGTCCGGTGTGATCTCCGCCGTCTCCGGCGGCAAGGGCACGATCGGCTACGCCGACGAGAGCCAGGTCGGCGACCTGTCCGTCGTCTCGGTCAAGGTGGGCGAGGAGTACGTCGCTCCGTCCGCCGAGGGTGCCGCCAAGGTCGTCGAGACCTCGCCGGCCGCCGAGGGTCGGGCCGACGTCGACATGGCCGTCGACATCGACCGCACCACCACCGAGTCGGGCGCCTACCCGGTCGTCCTGCTCAGCTACCTGATCGCCTGCCAGACCTACGAGGACCAGGCCGAGGCCGACCTCGTCAGCGGCTACCTGTCCTACATCGTCTCCGACGA